>DIJC01000004.1 GCA_002421005.1 Enterobacteriaceae bacterium UBA5654
GCACAAGTGGACTGGATGATGAAAATATCACCACCGCGTACATTTTCGTTAATTTGTACGCTGACTTCGCCGTCGCTAAAGCGACCTACGGCGGCGTCGCCGAGAGAAGTGTACAGGCGGTTGGCAATACGTTGTGCTAGTTCCGGGGTAGCGTTACCAGCAAAAAGCTTCATATCAGGCACGAGAAGAACCTCAGGCATGCGTCCAGTGGTGGATGAAATGTACCAAAAACTGTGCGGGCCAGGCACGATTTCATCCAGTCGGTGTATTAAAGAGCGCGATGCAACGTCTGGAACAAGGGTGACGTTGTCACCGAAACTCAGTGAGCTCCGAAAGGGCTTGCTGCAGCGGCGAGTGATTCACACCACGCGCTACAAAGCCTTGCAGCCATTCCGGGGCTTGCTCTAGCACCTGACGAGCAGCGGATTCCGTCTCGAATTCAGCAAAGACACAGGCTCCTGTGCCAGTCAGGCGCGACGGCGCGTATTCTAACAGCCAGGAAAGCGCCGCATCAACCTCGCGAAAACGTTTTCTTGCGATAACCTCGCAATCATTGCTGAATTCACATTTTAATAACGTTTCAATTGACCTTTCCGGCGTTTTACGTGGCAGGTCAGGATCGCGAAAAATGATCGGTGTCGGTATGCTGACGCCGGGGTGGGCGACGAGATACCATTTTTCCGCCACGGTGACGGGCGTCAGTTTTTCTCCCACGCCTTCGGCAAAGGCGGCATGACCACGCACAAACACCGGCACGTCGGCACCGAGCGTCAGCCCCAGCGCCGCCAGTTCATCGACCGACAGACCGCAGCCCCAGAGCGCGTTTAACGCTACCAGCACCGTCGCCGCATTGGAGGAACCGCCGCCCAGCCCGCCGCCCATCGGCAGCCGTTTTTCAATCGAGATGTCCGCGCCGCTGCCCGCAGGCAGTCGCTGGCTTTGGCCTGCTTCCCGCATTAACAGCCGCGCGGCGCGCACGATCAGGTTGTCTTCATCCGCAACGCCTGCAATCGGCGTCAGCAGCCGTAGCTGACCGTCGTCACGCGGGTGAATGGTCAGCGTGTCGCCATAATCGAGAAACTGAAACAGCGTTTGCAGCGTGTGGTAGCCATCCGCACGCTGTCCGGTTATGTACAAAAACAGATTCAGTTTCGCAGGGGAAGGCCAGCGCTCGGTCATTTGACGATCCAGTTATCCATTTTCAGCTTGATACGCTGGGAACCCTGGGTCAGTTCCATATTTGATGGCAGCGCGGGCTGGGTTTTGCTGTCATAGCCGCCGTACACCACTTTCCAGGTTTTACCGTTCTGGGTGTAGTTCAGCTCGCTTAAGCGGTACTGGCTGTCGAGTTTATAATCGGTGGCATCACCCGGCAGGCCGAGGATCCACTGACGCAGGCTGTTAAGCGGGATCGGCATTCCGGTCAGTTTGCCAATCATCTCTTCAGCATCGGTATCGGTATAATGCTGGCCTTTATTGTCCATCAGTTCGACGGTGCCCGGCTGTGCTTTCAGCTCCAGTTCAGTACTGCCCAGCGGATTGGTTAACAGCAGGCGATAGCGATCCTGACCGGTCTGCTGCCAGAAGTAACGGGCATAGACCTTTTGCTGATCGGAGAGATAAGCAAAAGCACCGCGCGTCTGATACTGGCTAAGCTGGCGGATTTCCTGCTGATGCTGACGCCACTGCGGCGCGTCCGGGCTGGTTGCCGGACCTTTTGGCGGGTGAGTCATACAGGCGCTCAGAACCAGCGCGGTCAGCGGCAGCAGGCGAAGTAAACGGCGTTTGATCATCGTAAATCCTTGATGTACGTTGCGGTATTAACTGTTAATGCTAGCGTTACGCTGCGGGAGCGTCTACGTTCACGTTGTCTTAAATCATTTTTTACCTGTTACTCCGAAAGGAGTGCGTCTCTTTTATTGATCCGGCGCATCCTGTATGATGCGCACAGACTAACCTTATCAACGCTGGTACTACTCCCGCATCCATGACCCTTTTAGCGCTTGGCATCAATCACAAAACGGCTCCTGTAGCGCTGCGAGAACGCGTGACGTTTTCGCCGGATACGCTCGACCAGGCGCTGGAAAGTCTGCTGGCGCAGCCGATGGTGCAGGGTGGCGTGGTCCTGTCAACGTGTAACCGTACTGAGCTTTATCTGAGCGTTGAGGAACAGAGCGATCTGCGCGAGGCGCTGATCCGCTGGCTGTGCGATTATCACAATCTTGATGAAGACGATTTGCGCAACAGCCTTTACTGGCACCAGGATAACGACGCGGTGAGTCATCTGATGCGCGTCGCCAGCGGGCTGGATTCGCTGGTGCTGGGTGAGCCGCAAATTCTCGGCCAGGTGAAAAAAGCATTTGCCGATTCAGAGCGCGGACACCTTAACGTCAGCGAGCTGGAGCGCATGTTCCAGAAATCCTTCTCGGTCGCCAAACGGGTGCGTACCGAAACGGATATTGGGGCCAGCGCGGTGTCGGTCGCTTTCGCAGCCTGTACGCTGGCGCGGCAAATCTTTGAATCGCTCGCCACGGTCACGGTGATGCTGGTCGGTGCCGGTGAGACCATCGAACTGGTTGCCCGCCATCTGCGCGAACACCGCGTCAAAAAAATGATCATCGCTAACCGGACCCGCGAGCGCGCACAGGCGCTGGCAGCGGAGGTCGGCGCGGAAGTGATCGCCCTAAGCGACGTTGATGAGCGTTTGCAGGATGCCGACATTATTATCAGTTCAACCGCCAGCCCGCTGCCGATTATCGGTAAAGGGATGGTGGAGCGGGCGTTAAAAGCCCGCCGCAATCAGCCTATGCTGCTGGTGGATATCGCCGTACCGCGCGACGTCGAGCCGGAAGTCGGCAAGCTGTCGAACGCTTACCTTTATAGCGTTGACGATCTGCAAAATATTATTCAGCACAATCTGGCGCAGCGTAAAGCGGCGGCGGTGCAGGCTGAAACCATTGTGGAACAGGAAGCCAGCGAATTTATGGCCTGGCTGCGCGCCCAGGGCGCGAGCCTGACCATCCGGGAATACCGCAGTCAGGCCGAAGATATTCGTGACGAACTGACTGCCAAAGCGCTGGCGTCGCTCGAACAGGGTGGCGACGCGCAGGCCATTATGCAGGATCTGGCGCGCAAACTGACCAATCGCCTGATCCACGCACCAACCAAATCTCTCCAGCAGGCCGCCCGTGACGGGGATGACGAACGCCTGCATCTTTTGCGCAACAGCCTCGGGCTGGAGTAGCACAACCATTCTTATAACAGGGTGCATTAACGCCTATGAAGTCTTCTATTGTTGCTAAACTGGAAGCTCTGCACGAGCGTCATGAAGAAGTTCAGGCGCTGCTGGGCGATGCGGGAACCATCGCCGATCAGGAGCGATTCCGGGCGCTGTCGCGGGAGTACGCGCAGCTTAGCGATGTTTCGCGCTGTTTTACTGACTGGCGACAGGTCCAGGAAGATATTGAAACTGCGCAGATGATGCTCGACGATCCCGAAATGCGCGAAATGGCGCAGGAAGAACTGCGCGACGCGAAAGATAAAAGCGAGCAGCTTGAACAGCATTTACAGCTCCTGTTGCTGCCAAAAGATCCCGACGACGAGCGCAATGCGTTTGTGGAAGTCCGTGCTGGCACCGGCGGTGACGAAGCGGCGCTGTTCGCGGGCGATCTGTTCCGTATGTACAGCCGCTACGCAGAATCCCGCCGCTGGCGGGTAGAAATTATGAGCGCCAGCGAAGGCGAGCACGGCGGCTACAAAGAAGTGATCGCTAAAGTCAGCGGCGACGGGGTGTACGGTCGCCTGAAATTTGAGTCCGGCGGTCATCGCGTGCAGCGCGTCCCGGCGACCGAATCCCAGGGCCGTATCCACACGTCCGCCTGTACCGTGGCGGTGATGCCGGAACTGCCGGAAGCCGAAATGCCGGACATTAACCCCGGCGATTTGCGCATCGACACCTTCCGCTCATCGGGCGCGGGCGGTCAGCACGTAAACACCACCGACTCGGCAATTCGTATTACCCACCTGCCCACCGGGATTGTGGTGGAGTGCCAGGATGAACGTTCGCAGCATAAAAACAAAGCCAAAGCGATGTCGGTCCTCGGCGCGCGTATTCGCGCGGCGGAACTGGCAAAACGTCAGCAGGCAGAGGCTTCAACTCGTCGTAACCTGCTCGGCAGCGGCGATCGCAGCGACCGTAACCGCACCTATAACTTCCCGCAGGGCCGCGTGACCGATCACCGCATTAACCTGACGCTGTACCGTCTGGATGAAGCGATGGAAGGAAAGCTGGATATGCTTATTGAGCCTGTCGTGCAGGAATTCCAGGCCGATCAACTGGCGGCGCTGGCCGATCAGGAATGATGTATTTTCAGCAGTGGCTGGGGAGCGCCATTACCCGCCTGAATGCCAGCGAAAGTCCGCGTCGCGACGCGGAGATTTTGCTGGAGTTGGTGACTGGCAAGACGCGGACGTTTATTCTCGCCTTTGCCGAGACGACGTTGACGGATGCGCAGGCGCTGCAGCTTGAGACGTTGCTGGCGCGGCGCGAGCGCGGCGAGCCGATTGCGCATCTGACCGGAATGCGCGAGTTCTGGTCGCTGCCGTTGTTTGTTTCGCCCGCCACGCTCATTCCGCGCCCGGATACCGAATGCCTGGTTGAGCAGGCGCTGGCCCGGTTGCCCGTCGCGCCGAGCCGGATCCTTGATTTAGGCACCGGCACCGGGGCGATTGCGCTGGCGCTCGCCAGCGAGCGTCCCGATTGCCAGGTGACGGCGGTGGATTTCCGCGCCGACGCTGTGGATCTCGCGACGCGCAACGCCCGGCATTTACACCTTCACAACGTCACTATCCTGCAAAGCGACTGGTTCAGCGCGCTGGCGGGTGAGCGTTTCGGCACCATCGTCAGCAATCCGCCGTATATTGATGAGGGCGATCCCCATCTGGCGCAGGGCGACGTGCGCTTTGAACCAAAAAGCGCGCTGGTGGCGGCGGATAACGGCCTGGCCGATCTGGCGCATATTATCACCGCGTCCCGCGATTTTCTGACGCCGGGAGGCTGGCTGCTGGTTGAACACGGCTGGCAGCAGGGCGATGCGGTACGCGAGCGCTTCACGGCGGCGGGCTATCAGCAGGTTGCAACCTGCCGCGATTATGGCGGTAACGATCGCCTGACGCTGGGGCAGTGGGCGTGACGCTTTTCAACCTGGCGATCGGCCTGCACCTGACGGCGGCGGCGCTGTCGGTCAGCCTGTTTGTGCTGCGCTACTGGTGGCGCTACGCGGGCGATCCGCGTGCCAGCCAGCGCTGGGCGCGGGTCGTGCCGCATAGTGTTGATACCGTCCTGCTGCTCAGCGGCGCGGGGCTTATCGCAATAACGCACTATCTGCCCTTTACCGCGCAGGGTGCATGGCTGACTGAAAAGCTATTTGGCGTTATTATCTACATCGTTTTGGGTTTTATTGCGCTCGGCCATCGCTGCCGACGCAGCCAGCAGACGGGCTTTATCGCTTTTATGCTGGGGCTGGTGGTGCTTTACATCATCATTAAACTCGCCACCACAAAAATTCCGTTTCTGGGGTAAGTTATGAGGTCGTTGGCCGATTTCGAATTTAACAAAGCACCGCTGTGCGAAGGCGTGATCCTTATTTCTGAGATCGTGCGTGACGATTTTCCGGCGCAGACGGTATACCACGAGCTTAACCGGCTGGTGAGCCTCGCGCAGGAAGAGATCAGCGCTGCGTGGGCCGACGAGCGTCAGCTTGAAAAACTGCTGGATCTGTTTTTTAACGAATGGGGATTCGGTGCCTGCCAGGGCGTTTATCGTCTCTCCGATGCGCTGTGGCTGGATCAGGTGCTGGCGAAGCGTCAGGGCAGCGCGGTGTCGCTGGGGGCGATCCTGCTATGGATTGCCCAGCGCCTGTCGCTGCCGCTGGTGCCGGTCATTTTTCCGACCCAGCTATTGTTGCGTGCCGACACGCCTGAAGAAATGTGGCTGATTAATCCGTTCGACGGCGAGACGCTGGACGAGCACACGCTGGAAGTGTGGCTGAAAGGCAATATCAGCCCGGTGGCAGAGCTGTTCAATGAAGATCTCGACGAAGCGGACAACGCCGAAGTGGTGCACAAGCTGCTGGACACGTTAAAAGCCGCGCTGATGGAAGAAGGGCAGATGGAAGCCGCGCTGCGGGCCAGCGAAGCGCTGCTGGCGTTTAACCCGGAAGATCCGTATGAAATCCGCGATCGCGGGCTGATTTACGCCCAGCTTGAGTGCGATCACATTGCGCTGTCCGATTTAAATTATTTCGTTGAACAGTGCCCGGAAGATCCGATCAGCGAGATGATCCGCGCACAAATTAATGCCATCGCGCACAAACAAATTACGTTGCATTAATCTGGAATGAATCCGATTTACTCTGATAAGGCGATCCTATGAAACAAAAAGTGGTTAGCATTGGCGACATCAACGTCGCAAACGACCTGCCGTTCGTGCTGTTTGGCGGGATGAACGTGCTTGAGTCGCGCGATCTGGCGATGCGCATCTGTGAACATTACGTTACCGTGACCCAGAAGCTGGGCATTCCGTACGTGTTCAAAGCCTCTTTTGATAAAGCCAACCGTTCCTCCATCAATTCTTACCGTGGGCCGGGCCTCGAAGAAGGGATGAAAATCTTCCAGGAACTGAAGCAAACCTTCGGCGTGAAAATTATCACCGACGTTCACGAAGCCAGCCAGGCGCAGCCGGTGGCCGACGTGGTCGACGTGATCCAGCTTCCGGCGTTTCTGGCCCGCCAGACCGATCTGGTTGAAGCGATGGCTAAAACTGGCGCGGTCATTAACGTTAAAAAACCGCAGTTCGTCAGCCCGGGCCAGATGGGCAATATCGTCGATAAGTTTATTGAGGGCGGCAACGACCAGGTGATCCTCTGCGACCGTGGCGCAAACTTCGGCTATGACAATCTGGTTGTTGATATGCTGGGCTTTGGCGTGATGAAAAAAGCGTCCAACAACTCGCCGGTGATCTTCGACGTGACCCACGCCCTCCAGTGCCGCGACCCGTTTGGCGCAGCGTCCGGCGGTCGTCGTGCCCAGGTTGCAGAACTGGCTCGCGCAGGTATGGCCGTCGGCATTGCCGGTCTGTTTATCGAAGCCCACCCGGACCCGGAAAACGCGAAATGCGACGGCCCGTCCGCGCTGCCGCTGGATAAACTGGAGCCGTTCCTGAAACAGATGAAAGCGATTGACGATCTGGTGAAGGGATTTGACGAGCTGGATACCAGCAAGTAATCAGCCCTTTAGCGGCTGGATCGCTGAAGCCTTACCGTGATGCGGTAAGGCTTTTTTTATGGGTGGAGGCTGGCGATCGAGGGAATTCATTTACTTAGCCGCACCCATTCGGTCTTCTCAGGTGTTATGGTGACTTTCCCATAACCATGAAAGGAGAAAAAAATGATTGTCAGAACATGGCATAGCTGCGTTCCGCTAAAACATGCAGAAGGCGTTTGCAACGCATCCTGAGAAAACAGGCGTGGAGCATTCAACGAGCATTCAGGGAAACAGAGGCGCATTTGTACGATGGGAAGTGCAGGGGAACCGGGCGCACTTTTTGCTGGCCCCTAATGAGTCTTAAGCAATGTGATCCGGGATAATTTCGTCTTTACGCAGCGTTAAGACCTCAAAACCGTCAGCGGTCACCGCAATGGTATGTTCCCACTGGGCCGAGAGTTTTTTATCTCGCGTCACCACGGTCCAGCCGTCTTTTTTGGTTTTTATCTTGCTGTCGCCCTGATTAACCATCGGTTCGATAGTAAAAACCATCCCCTCCTGCAATACCTCGCCCGTGCCGGGCTTGCCATAGTGCAACACCTGCGGTTCTTCGTGCATCTCCGTGCCGATACCGTGCCCGCAATATTCCCTCACCACGCTGTAGCCGCTGTTTTCAACATGGCTCTGGATGGCATGGCCGATATCCCCCAGCCTTGCGCCCGGTTTTACCCTTTTAATACCCAGCCACATGGCTTCCCAGGTTTTTTTCACCAGCCGACGAGCCAGCGGAGAGACGTCACCAATCAGATACATTTTGCTGGAGTCAGCAATCAGGCCGTCTTTTTCCAGGGTGATGTCGACGTTAACGATAGCGCCGGATTTCAGGTGTTCATTAGCTTTTGGGATCCCGTGACAAACCACCTCATTCACCGAGGTATTCAGCACGTAAGGGTAATCATATTGGCCTTTGCTGGCGGGGCGGGACTGCAACTGCTCAACAATAAAGGCTTCTGCCCGATCGTTTATTTCCAGAGTGGTCACGCCGGGAACAATAAAGGTGTCCAGCATCTCAAATACCGACGCGAGCAGCGCGCCTGCATGACGCTGGCGAGCGAGTTCATCGGCGGTTTTAATGGGAATTGATGGCATCGATCACCTCCATTAAACGGTCGGAACCTGACTTCAGCATCATCATCTTGATCTGCTGATAGTTTAGTTCGGGGTAAAGCTCGCTCATCATACCGAGGCGGATCCAGTATTCAGCCTGCGCGTTCACCGAGCGCGACATGGCTTTGCTGGCGTTGCGGATGTCTTCATGCAGCAAATCCGAAATTTTGACGATACCCATAAATATATACTCCGTAACGTTTCATATATGCATCGTATATTTTTTGCGGGTGGATGTCATGGAGATTTTGTTGTAACGGGAGGATGATTTCTGCGTAGACCCCGTTGACTTATTCTGTAAAAAGACTACTTTTCAGGACATGAAGAAGATACTGATTATTGTCCCCGATGGTGGAATGCTGTTTGAATCCGCCGGTATTGCCGACATTCTGATGCAGGCCAACCGCCTGCACCCGGAAAGTGCTACAACCCTCTGTTACCAGGTACATTTAGCGACAACCCAGCCGCATCAGGTGATCCACGGCCAGTCCGGTTTAAATCTGCTGGCAGATTATCGTTTGCATGAGATAGATCCTCGCGAGCCTCTCGATACCATTATTATTACCGGCAGAGGCCAGAATCCGCAGGAAGGAATTGCGGTGGTAGACTGGCTGCGCCTTGCGGCTCCCCACGCCCGCCGTATTGCATCCATTTGCGGCGGCGCAATGCTGCTGGCGCAAACCGGACTGCTGGACGGGAGAAGAGCCACTACCCACTGGAAACTGCTGGAGACCATGCAGGCAGAATTTCCGCAGGTGCGTGTCGAAGGCGGACCGCTCTACATTCAGGACGAACATGTCTGGACTTCAGGTGGGGTCAGCTCCGGTTTTGACCTGACGCTGGCGCTGGTTGAAGAGGACTACGGCTTCAGTCTGGCGCGCGACATCGCCCAGGACCTCGTCATGTACCTGCACCGCCCCGGAGGCCAGTTGCAGTTTAGCCGCTACAACCTTCAGCAGACCAGCACCCTGGGCCCGATTAACGATCTGTTGGCCTGGCTGCTCAGTAATCTCACCGCCGACCTCTGTGTGGAGAAACTGGCGGAAAAAGTCGCCATGAGTCCGCGTAATTTCACCCGCGTGTTTACCCGGGAAACCGGCGCTTCACCGGCGCGCTACGTCGCCGAAGCTCGTCTGGCCGCTGCCCGACAGCGCCTGGAGCAGACCAGCGAGACGCTGGATCGCATCGCCGAACAGACGGGATTTGGCAGCAGCATTAACCTGCGACGGCTGTTTGAAAAACAGCTCCACCTCACGCCTGGTGAATATCGCCAGCGCTTTCACTGTCGTAAAATGGCGTAAAGTGATCCTTTTTTGTCATTTACGCCAATCCGTGACCGGCCTACAGTAGCTTCAGAGACAACAGATAAGGAGTTGATCATGGTAAGGGTCGGTATTAACGGTTTTGGCCGTATCGGACGCAACGTACTGCGTGCAGCACTGGGTAACCCGGATATTCAGATTGTGGCAATCAACGATCTGACGGACAGCAAAACGCTGGCGCATCTGCTGAAATACGACTCGCTGCTCGGCAAGCTCGACGCTGATGTCATCGCCAGTGAGGGGCAGCTTGTGGTTGACGGTAAACCCGTTACCGTCTTTAGCGAACGCGACCCGGCCAATATCCCGTGGCGTCAGGCTGAAGTCGATATCGTCATCGAAGCAACCGGCTTCTTCACTGACCGTGAGAAGGCGGCGGTGCATATCCACAGCGGTGGCGCAAAGCGGGTGATTATCTCCGCACCCGGTAAAAACGATGATTTAACCATCGTGATGGGCGTTAACGATGGCCTCTACTCGCCGGATAAACACTACGTGGTCAGCAATGGTAGCTGCACCACCAACGGTCTGGCACCTGCCGCGCAGGTTTTGCACCAGCATTTCGGTATTAAGCATGGCCTGATGAACACCACCCATGCCTACACCAACAGTCAGGCGCTGCACGACCAGCCGGAAAAAGACCTGCGCGGTGCCCGCGCCGCCGCACTGTCGATTGTGCCTTACTCCAGCGGTGCTGCGAAGGCGCTTGGCAAAGTCATCCCTGAGCTGGATGGCCGCTTAACCGGTTACTCGCTGCGCGTGCCGGTTCCTGTGGTGTCCATTGTCGACCTGACCGTGACGCTTGAGCGGGATGTGACGGCAGAAGAGGTTAATAACGCGTTTCGTGAAGCCGCCGCGACGGGGCCGCTGAAAGGCATCCTCGGCTATAGCGATGAACCGCTGGTTTCAAGCGACTATCAGGGTGACCCGCGTTCTTCCATTATAGATGGTCTGTCAACGCTGGTGATTGGCGGTAATATGGTCAAAATCCTGGCGTGGTACGACAACGAATGGGGATTCTCAAATCGCCTCGTTGATCTCGCGCTGTTAATGGCAAGGCATGAACGCTAATCTTCTATTCTGACACTGCTTCTAAAATCCACGCCTGGCGTGGATTTTTTATATCTGTCGCCTGCAAGTCGTCGCATAGTCGCGCGGTAAAAGAGAGTGCAATGGCGGGGTTATCCATTCTATCTTAATGTCTCTCTTGTCCAGAATCCGATCTCGCCTGTGGCCTGCATAATGTCAAATCCAACATTGTCGATAACTATTGAGTTAATACTGGATCGAAGTATTTAAAATAGATCATCCATAATATTAACGCTTGATAGAATTAAAATAACATCCTGTGAAATTGAGATATTTTTATTTCTCATAGACGAATATTTACATATTGTGATATAATTCGGCGGAGATAAATACAGGTTATTAACCTGCCGGTAATGTAAATAAATTTTTTTGAGGAGACTATTCCAGTGGGACGTAAATGGGCCAATATCGTTGCTAAAAAAACGGCTAAAGACGGTGCAACGTCTAACGTATATGCAAAATTCGGTGTAGAAATCTACGCAGCGGCTAAACAAGGTGAACCAGATCCAGAATCAAACTCAGCTTTAAAATTCGTTATCGAACGTGCGAAACAAGCACAAGTTCCAAAACACGTTATTGATAAAGCAATTGATAAAGCCAAGGGTGGCGGAGATGAAACGTTCGTGCAAGGGCGTTATGAAGGCTTCGGACCTAATGGTTCAATGGTTATCGCTGAAACATTGACTTCAAATGTTAACCGCACGATTGCGAATGTCCGCACAATTTTCAATAAAAAAGGCGGGAATATCGGAGCGGCAGGGGCTGTCAGCTATATGTTTGACAATACCGGAGTGATTGTATTTAAGGGATCAGACCCTGACCATATTTTTGAAATTTTGCTCGATGCTGAAGTCGATGTTCGTGATGTATCAGAAGAAGAAGGGAACATCGTTGTTTATACGGAATCTACAGACCTTCACAAAGGAATTGCAGCGCTAAAAGCGGCTGGAATTACTGAGTTCTCAACAACAGAATTAGAAATGATTGCTCAGGCAGAAATTGAGCTTTCACCAGAAGATTTAGAAATCTTTGAAGGACTCGTGGATGCCCTTGAAGATGACGATGATGTGCAAAAAGTATATCATAACGTTGCAAATCTCTAATTATAAATTAAAGAAATCTGCCATTATGGCAGATTTTTAATTTATAAAGCTGTGATAAAAAAAGCACGTCTGGCCAGATAAATTGATTATAAAAAAATAGATAAATTTTACGGTAGAAAATCAAAAGCGGCTGTCCGCTCCACATTCAGAGCGGACCTGCCGCTCTCACCGTTTCATGCAAAATATAGCGATTAACTAGTGACCTACAATGACTATCAGGAAGCTGGTTATTGCGATGAAAAAATAAATCAGCTAACTTCTAATAACTACGTATTTTGCTTCACGATCTTTTAGATATCTTAAGATAACAAGTAAATCACTCGCATGCTTTGGAAACGGCGTAGCTGTCTTCAAACATACGAAAACGGGTAATCAATCCCTCTTCAATGCACATATCCAGCACGAATTCGGTTTCAATCAACTTGCCTGTTTTTTTTACTCGTGATGCAAGTTCACCGATAGCAACCACACGCTTATCTTTGATTAGTAAGTCTTTGATTTCGAAATGCTCGGATGATATCTGTGATCGGATCTGCGCATAGAACTCTGCTACACCTTTCTTCCCATATTTACGACCAATCCAGGGAACAACCTTAGTATTTCCCGCTACCAGCCAGTCTATGTTTTCACTAACCAGTTCAGCGATTTCATGAACATCTTCTGCTGTGGCGATACGATGAAAGAAGGCTTCTGTTACTGCCTGCGGAGTTGGAGTCGTCATAATTTACTCATCCCAGTAGTGGCATTTAAGGATCTTCAGATTAATTGATTATCACAGAAATCAATTTGACATGATGTGCTCTTTAATCATGCTATTAATTACAAATTTGATGTAGCATTGTCTACTCTTCTCGCAGAGCGGACGTTGCGAATATCCGGTAACGGCAGACCCGGCAGTAAACTTCAACATTACTACAAGCCAGGATCGGTGGTGGCTACAAACGATTTGATCAAGTCAATAAATGCTCTTAGCGAAGCAGACATATGAGGGTTATTGACATAGTACAGATGAAATCCTGAAAAAACCGCAGACCATTCACTTAGCACCTGAATGAGTTCGCCCTTTTCAATATAGTGTTTGGCAAGCTGCTCACTGATATAAGCCAGTCCTGTGCCCTTTAGCGCTGCATCAAGCACAAAATCAGTTTCATTCGCGGTAATAACGCTTTCGACGTTGACGAAGATTGCTCCTTCCGGCCCCCGGAATTCCCATCGTTGCAGCACTCCTGTAGGGTCCCAGCGATATGTCAGGCATTGATGCAGCCGTAAATCCTGCGGGTGCTGAGGCTCAGGAAAGCGCGAAAAATAGTCTGGCGAACCCACAACAGCCATCCGCAGGTCTGAAGTCAGTCGCACGGCGATCATATCCTGCTGAACGAGCTCTCCCGATCTGATCCCGACGTCGAATCCCTTTCCAACGATGTCGGTGATGGTGTCATCAATGACCACATCAAGCGACAACCGGGGATATTTCTCCCTTAATACAGGAAGCATGGGTGTAATCAGGAGACGGGCGGCAATACGGGGAAGATTGATCCGAATCCGCCCCTGCGGCTCTGCCTGGGAAGCGCCAGCGTCCCTGACGGCCGAATAAATCTCTGCGACCGCAGGCATGAGGCGTTCCAGCAGAGTTTGTCCCGCTTCTGTCGTTGCCACACTTCGGGTTGTCCTGTTAAGCAGCCTGACACCCAAGCGTTCTTCCAGAGCGCGAATCGTATGGCTCAGAGCAGAAGGTGACATTCCGAGAAGCTCCGCTGCACGCCTGAAGCTGTGTTCCTGCGCAACACACATAAACGCTTTTAGTTCGCTGAACTCACTGCCTTTCATTATTGCTCCCGGACACAACAACCTGTGCTGATTATAGCGTATTGTTAATCACAATCAGAAGCCGGAGACTTTCACGGTAAAATCATAACTACCGGAAGGGCTTTATTATGAGAAAACAAATGCGTCGCTGGGAATTAAATGCCATTGGACGAGAAAATCTCGAACTGAAATACGTTGATATTCCGGTTCCCGATCCACGGCAGGTACTGGTGCAGGTGGAAGCTGTCGCCCTGAATTATCGGGACAAGATGGTCATTGAGAGTGGACGAGGCCTGCCACTAAAGTTCCCCTTTACGCCCGGTTCCGACCTGGCCGGTAAAGTCGTCGGTCATGGCGATGCTGTGACACTATTCAGCAACGGTGACCGGGTTATTTCAACCTTTACGCCTGACTGGAAAGACGGACTGCGTCCCGGTGATGCGCGAACTCCAGCCTACAGGACCCTGGGTGGCTATTATCCTGGCGTCCTTGCAGAATATGTCGTTATGCCTGAAGACTGGCTTGTAAAAGCGCCAACCACGCTGGAACCCACGCAGGCTGCAACCTTATCCTGCGCTGGTTTAACTGCATGGTTCGCACTGGTCGAGCGCGCCGGTGTTAAAGCTGGCGATACCGTACTTATTCCCAGTACCGGAGGAGTGGCGCTGTTTGGCCTGCAGATCGCAAAAGCGCATGGTGCCCGGGTGATCGTATCAGGAAGAGCCAGTAATGCCACGCGGGCGAAAGCACTGGGAGCCGACTATTACGTGGATCGGAACCGCGAAGACTGGATGGACGTGATTTATCAGATCACAGGTAACCGTGGTGCCGATCATATTCTCGAGGTGATCGGTGGCGAACATCTCGCTAAATCAGTCCAGCTCGCGGCGGTCGGAGGGCATATTTGCCAGATAGGTGCGCTCGATGGCTTTGATATCACCGCACCGGCAATGCCCCTTATGTTGAAAGACGTAACGATTCATGGCATCGGTACCGGCAGTCGTCAGGCGCTGTTAAATCTGGTTCGCGCTGTTGAACAAACCGGAATAAAACCCGTGATCGATTCTGTTTACGCTTTCTCCGACCTGGAAAACGCTTTAGATCATTTGGAAAGAGGGCCTTTCGGTAAGTTGGTAATCGAAATCAATAATAATGGCAGGGCATAAACGCTAACATTACAGAGCCAATTAACCTGGAGATCGACAGAGCCTGCGGCGCGGCAGGACTTAACCGCTCTGATATCAATCCCCATTCAACATAGCCAAAAACAGTTTCACCGTCTTCGAACGTTCAAAACGCCGCCAACAGAGCGCGATCTCAGTATAAAGCTCCGGCGAGGTCAACAAATGATAGGTGACATTTGGCGGTGAAATGGCCGCCATCGACTCCGGCACCAGGGCGAAACCGCCGCCTGCGGATACCATACTCAGGGATGAGGAAAGCTGCGACGACTGCAGCGTGTGCTGCATATCAATTCCGGCCCTCTCGCAGCAGCCGTAAACGCGATCGTACAGCCCCGGCGCGACCTCTTGTGGGAACAGAATCATCGGCGTATCCCGAAGCTGCTCTAACCTGAGAGCACCACTTTTCGCCTCAGGATGGTCGCGATGCAGCGCCACCACCATCGGCTCCCGACCCAGGATTTTCTGGTTAAAAGCCTTACTGCTCTCGCAGGGGAGGCGCACGAAGGCGATATCCAGTTCACCCTCAGCCAGCATCGTCATCAGACACGACATATTGGCTTCCACCTGATGTACCGTCACCGCCCTGTTATGCACCTGATACTGGCGGATCAGCGCGAAGATTTTAGGATGAAAAGCGTCTGAACTGGTGATCCCTATCGACAGGGTTCCGTTCAAGCCACGCGCAATGCCACGGGCTTTTTCTAGCGCGGCGTCGCTCATCTTCAGAATTTTACAGGCATCTTCATAGAAGGCTTCTCCGGCTTCAGTTAATTCAACGCCCCGGGTCAGGCGTCTGAACAGCGGCGTGCCAACCTCTTCCTCAAGCCGTTTAATCTGCTGACTCAGGGGAGGCTGTGAAATACCCAGTACTTTGGCCGCCTTAGTGAAGTGTCGCTTGCGTGCAACCGCGACAAAATAGCGCAGATAACGAAATTCCATATCAAAAACGTCTCAAACCAGCATGCGTTTTATATTGGAACTTTCCGCTGAATCGAGTCAACATTTATTTAACCTTTCTAAATAAAGTTGAAGAGGACGAGCATGATGGTGCATTCATCTGCATGCGACTGTGAGGCAAGTCTGTGCGAAACCCTGCGCGGGTTTTCCGCCGAGCATCCTGACAGAGTGATCTATCAGACATCGCTAATGAGCGCCCTGCTCAGCGGTGTGTACGAAGGAGAGACTACGATTGCCGATCTGCTGGCGCACGGTGATTTTGGTCTTGGGACCTTTAACGAGCTGGACGGCGAAATGATTGCCTTCAGCAGCCAGGTCTATCAGCTGCGCGCCGACGGCAGCGCACGGGCCGCGAAGCCAGATCAAAAAACGCCGTTTGCGGTGATGACCTGGTTCCAGCCGCAGTACCGCAAAACCTTCGACGGGCCGGTCAGTCGTCAGCAGATCCATGACGTCATCGACCAACAGATCCCCTCCGATAACCTGTTCTGTGCGTTGCGTATCGACGGGCATTTCCGCCACGCCCACACCCGGACCGTGCCGCGCCAGACGCCGCCGTACCGGGCGATGACCGACGTGCTGGACGACCAGCCGGTATTCCGCTTTAACCAACGCGAGGGCGTGCTGGTCGGGTTTCGCACCCCACAGCATATGCAGGGCATTAACGTGGCGGGCTATCACGAACATTTCATCACCGACGACCGTCAGGGCGGCGGCCATCTGCTTGACTACCAGCTTGAAAGCGGCGTGCTCACCTTCGGTGAAATCCACAAGCTGATGATTGACCTGCCTGCCGACAGCGCGTTTTTACAGGCCGACCTTCACCCCAGCAACCTTGATGCGGCAATCCGTTCCGTTGAAAACTAACAGGAGTACACCGTGAACAGTGATACACAGGCACGTCAGTGGGCGCACGGCGCCGATATGGTTGTTGGTCAACTGGAAGCACAGGGCGTGAAGCAGGTTTTCGGGATCCCGGGTGCGAAAATCGACAAGGTGTTTGATTCCCTGCTGGACTCCACCATCGAAATTATCCCCGTGCGCCATGAGGCAAACGCGGCGTTTATGGCGGCAGCGGTGGGGCGGTTGACCGGTAGAGCCGGGGTGGCGCTGGTCACTTCCGGGCCGGGCTGTTCGAACCTGATCACCGGTATTGCCACCGCCAACAGCGAGGGCGACCCGGTGGTGGCGCTGGGCGGGGCGGTGAAGCGCGCAGACAAAGCGAAGCTGGTGCACCAGAGCATGGACACGGTGGCTATGTTCACCCCGGTGACGAAGTATGCCGTGGAGGTCAACTCACCGGAGGCGATTGCCGAGGCAGTGTCGAACGCGTTTCGCGCCGCTGAGCAGGGCAGGCCGGGCGGGGCGTTTGTCAGCCTGCCGCAGGATATTGTCGACCAGCCGGTCACCGGGGCGATTTTGCCCGCCAGCACCGCAGCATTGATGGGGCCGGCACCAGAGTCAGCCATCAACTATCTGGCAACGCTTATCGAAAACGCCAAAAATCCGGTTATTTTACTGGGCCTGATGGCCAGCCAGCCCGTCAACAGCGCCGCGCTGCATAAGCTGCTGGAGAAAAGCCGTATCCCTGTCACCAGCACCTATCAGGCCGCCGGGGCAGTCAACCAGGAACACTTTACTCGCTTTGCCGGACGCGTCGGGCTCTTCAGTAATCAGGCGGGGGACCGGTTGCTGCATCTGGCGGATCTGATTATTTGCATCGGCTACAGCCCGGTGGAATATGAGCCGTCCATGTGGAACAGCGGTGACGCTACCCTGGTGCATATTGACGTGCTGCCTGCCTATGAAGAGCGCAAGTATGTTCCCGATCTGGAGCTGGTGGGGGACATTGCCGGAACGTTGGATCTGCTTGCCAACCGTATAGAGCACAAACTGGAACTCAGCCCGCGTGCCTCTGAAATTCTGGTCGATCGCCAGCATCAGCGGGATCTCCTCAACCGCCGCGGTGCATCCCTCAACCAGTTTGCCCTGCATCCGCTGCGCATTGTGCGCGCGATACAGGATATCGTGAACAACGACGTGACGCTCACCGTCGACATGGGCAGCTTCCACATCTGGATTGCCCGCTATCTTTACAGCTTCCGCGCGCGTCAGGTAATGATTTCCAACGGCCAGCAGACCATGGGTGTCGCGCTTCCGTGGGCGATTGGCGCCTGGCTGGTCAACCCGGGCCGCAAGGTGGTCTCGGTGTCCGGTGACGGCGGCTTCCTGCAGTCCAGCATGGAACTGGAAACCGCCGTGCGTCTCAATGCCAATGTTCTGCACATTATCTGGGTGGATAACGCCTACAACATGGTGGCGATTCAGGAAGAGAAAAAATACCAGCGTCTTTCTGGTGTGGAGTTCGGCCCGGTCGATTTCAAAGTCTATGCCGACGCGTTCGGCGCGAAAGGCTTTGCCGTGGAGAGCGCCGATGCGCTTGAGCCGACGCTGCGTGCGGCAATGGATATTGACGGTCCTTCCGTTGTCGCTATTCCCGTTGACTACAGCGATAACCCGCTGCTGATGGGCCAGCTCCATCTCAGCCAGATTTTGTAAAACAATATAAGGACAGAGAAATGCAAAAAGTGGCTCTTGTAACCGGCTCCGGCCAGGGGATTGGTAAAGCAATCGCGCTTCGCCTGGTGAAAGATGGTTTTGCCGTCGCCATCGCCGATTATGACGAGGAAACGGCGAAAGCCGTGGCCGATGAAATCACCCGCAACGGTGGCAATGCCGTTGCCGTGAAGGTCGACGTGTCGAAACGCGAACAGGTGTTTGCGGCAGTGGAGAAAGCCCGTACCGCATTGGGCGGTTTCAACGTCATCGTCAATAACGCCGGGATTGCACCCTCTACCCCCATAGAGTCGATCACCTCAGACATTGTCGACAAGGTTTATAACATCAATGTGAAAGGGGTGATCTGGGGTATTCAGGCCGCGATTGACGCGTTCCGCAAAGAGGGACATGGCGGTAAGATCATCAATGCCTGTTCTCAGGCGGGCCATACCGGCAACCCGGAACTGGCGGTGTACAGTTCCAGCAAGTTCGCGGTTCGTGGGTTAACCCAGACGGCAGCACGTGACCTCGCGCCGCTGGGGATCACCGTTAACGCCTACTGCCCTGGCATCGTCAAAACGCCGATGTGGGCGGAAATCGACCGTCAGATTTCCGAGGCGGCGGGTAAACCGCTCGGCTACGGTACTGAAACCTATGCCAAACGGATCACTCTTGGCAAATTGTCCGAACCGGAAGATGTGGCTGCTTGCGTATCTTATCTCGCAGGGCCAGATTCCGACTACATGACCGGCCAGTCCCTGCTGATTGATGGTGGGATGGTATTCAACTAGATAATAATAAGCTCTGACATGGGTTTTCCCCTGCATACGTGCAGGGGCTTTTTTGTTACTGTTGAAAATTGAAAAGCGGGGTGTCGGGCTTAACCCACACACGCGCCGCTGTCTGGACTGTTATCCCCCAACCTTCACGAAAAGGCTCGCCCCCGCCTACAACCACTGCCAGGACGTGACAGATACGCTGGCGGATAATCCCACCTGAATGCTAACGGTCTTATCTTCCGCAGGCGCGGAGTGGGGGGCCGATCTGTGATATACTACCCTTCCGTGAGAAATTTAAGATGAAATCTGAAGACACCCTCGACTGGTATCCGGCCCAGTTACCGCCAGTAAAAATCATTCTTGGTGAAGCCCTGCTGGCCGTCGGCAAACAGGGCAGACCGATTAATACCCGCACATTGCTTGATTACCTGCAGGTCATGCAGGACAAGCAAAAAAAAAGAGATGATAAAGTGGCGATGCAAACCGCGATTGATGTTCTGCGCGACAATCAGCGCGTTAACGGCAAACGTTAATGCGCGTTTTTAGCCCGTGCCGTCAGGCGGTCGTGCGTTATGTACGATCGGATGTCAGAATCTAGCGTGTTGGAATAAAAAGCGCTTTGCATCCAGGGCAAAGCATGGCCTGCTTCAGGCGAACTTTTGATAAAGGCTGCGATGATCGTAAGCTGCAATGGGGACAGGTCACGGTGGAAGTAGACTTGCCGCTGATTAGCTTCCTGGCGTAATCGATAACAAACATGATCATTAACCTTTCGGGGAGTGTGCTTCACTCTAACACGAATGGTTAAAATTTAATCGATTTAATTGTGGTTATCTCTGGCGCGTGATTTTACCTGACAGCAAAAAAGCAAACTTTATGAGCACAATCATTTTTCAGTCTGCCAGCAGTTTCTCTAATCCAACGTTTAACTGTTCGATAACCTCAGTGACGTCCATTCCCATTTGCGCATGAATAATCGCGCCATCGATAAGCATCATTAATTGAGACATTACCGTTTTATCCGTAATACCGGTCAGCAACGTTATTGTTTTCTGCGCGTCAAGTTTATGGTTACGGCATAATTCTTTGATCTCCTCTGCGATATCTTCCGAGTCCGCTTCTGCGGTTGCGTTAATAAAGGCGCAGCCACGGAAAGAAGGGCATCTCAACCATTCATTAAGCGTGCCGGATAACGCAGTCGGTAATATGTTCTCTTCGCCGATCTTGCGGGCTAACGTATCGTGAAACCAGGTGATCCACAGATCGTGCCGATAGTGTAAATAGGCCAAAATGAGCGTGTTTTTCGCGGGGAAATGGCGATAAAAACTCACTTTTGTTACCTGGGCCTCCCTGATGATTTTATCAATTCCGGTAGCCCTGAACCCTTTGGCGTAAAATAAATCGTGTGCGGTTAACAGTATTTTTTCTTTTACGCTGCCTTTTTTATCGGTAATCATTTTTAGCAAAACCCCTGACAGATTTATTGACAGTGTCATTTTTCGCCACTAAATTAACACGAGTAGACAGACCTGTCTACATGACATTCATCAGAGGTCTTCCATATGAATACACGTCCCCCTTTACCGCCATTCACCCGGGAAAGTGCGATTGAAAAAATCAGACTGGCAGAGGATGGCTGGAATAGCCGCGACCCGGCAAAAGTCGCTCTCGCTTATTCCCTGGATACCCAATGGCGAAACCGCGCGGAATTCGCCAATAATCGTGAGGAAGCGCAGGCCTTCCTGGAGCGGAAATGGAAGAAAGAACTTGATTACCGCCTGATTAAAGAGCTTTGGGCATTTACTGAAAACCGTATCGCCGTAAGGTATGCCTACGAATGGCATGATGATTCGGGAAACTGGTTCCGTTCTTACGGTAATGAAAACTGGGAGTTCGGGGAGGACGGGCTAATGAAGCGTCGTTTTGCCTGTGTGAATGATATGCCAATCGATGAATCTGAACGACTGTTTCACTGGCCGCTGGGAAGACGCCCTGATGAACATCCCTCGCTTAGCGCGCTGGGGCTTTAAAAGCCCCGCCTGCCAGGAGGGGGCATTAGCTATTACGTAAGCCGCTTGCCAGCAGGGTAAACGCGTTAATCATTTTCGGCAGAGTCTTTTCGGGATCGTCGCTCGCCGCGATCCACAGTGCGGCATTCAATGCCGCGCCGTTGAGCAGATGTGCGGCGGCGTCAGCATCCACCGACTGGAGCACGCCGCGTTCAATCAACGTTGTAATATTCTGGCGGGTGGCGTCAAGGCAGCTATTCTGACTCGGCCACTGTGAGGGATCGCCAAGGAAAGCAGGGCCATCAAGCAGGACGATACGCCGCACTTCCGGGTCCAGAGCCATCTTGATGTAGGCGATCCCTTCAGCGAGCAGCTTTTCCCAGTCTTCGCCCACAGCCGCGGCCTCGGCCTTAGCGCGTTGCGCCATTTCACCATCCACCTGCTCGACAACTGCGGCGAGAAGCCCTTTTTTATCGCCAAAATTGTGATACAGCGCGCCGCGAGTCAGACCCACGCTGGCCGTTAATTCATCCATTGAGGCGGCGGCAAAGCCTTTTTCGGCAAAGGCTTTTCGTGCGGCCGTAATCAGTTTGGCGCGGTTTTCTTCCATCTTTTCAACACGGCGTCTGGCGGTCATCGGGTTTCCTTTTTCATATACGCGGCGTATATTATTTGACATACGCCGCGTATGTATGATTAATTTAACATACACGGCGTATGTTAGATCATTTGTTCATGCCGTGCATCCCATATCCGACACTGTATGAACAACAGGAAACCCTATGAGCCAGCATGAACCCGTTTTCCCCGCTAACCGCCATGCTCTTTACGAGGAGCACGGCTATTCTGCCGCGATCCGTTCTGGCGATTTGCTTTTTGTTTCCGGTCAGGTGGGCAGCCGCGCCGATGGCACGCCGGAGCCTGATTTTGCCGCGCAGGTGCAGCTCGCGTTTGATAACCTGCGAGCCACGCTTGCCGCCGCAGGCTGTACCTTTGACGATCTGGTGGATGTCACCACCTTTCACACCGACCCGGAAAATCAGTTCCCGACGATTATGCAGGTGAAACAGTCTGTCTTCCCGCAGCCGCCTTATCCGAACTGGACCGCCGTAGGGGTAACCTGGCTTGCAGGATTTGATTTTGAAATTAAAGTGATTGCCCGAATCCCTGAGCAAAAGAAGTAACCCGGTAACAGGGCGCAGAGGGCTTTATCGCCGGTATCATCCGATGCGCTGGTGGATTAATGGCGATGCCCGCTTCTGGTGTAATGTTGCCAGAGGCGGGCTTGGGGGAGCAGAGGTTCGTATTATATTCCCTCTATGGCGCAGGGTTATCGATTGAATACACCTCTGTCGTCAACACATACCTAAATACTGAAATTGAGGATGACCGTTTCTTTACCTGCGTTGTTATAAGACAGGGGAAACAAACTTTTTCCATCTATATGACGGAGCAAATCACGTTTCAACCGTCTTGGTGATATATCCTTAGAAATTCGCCCGGTCAGGTAGAAATCAAGCGATTCTTTACGACAAATTGCTCGAGCCATACCTTCAATGCCAGATTCATGCAACATTTCTCCCCGCTCGCGGCTAATTCCATTCACGAGGAAGACTACATCATCAATTATTGCTGTAAGCATTTTGATGGCGGCGGCACTATTTCGTACTGTAGCATGCTTCCAGACAGGTTCATGGTGTGCAACTCTGTTACGCAACGCCTTAACAGGCAGTAATCTATTATGCACATCACCGTGTCGCCGTTCTGAAGGCAACAGATTGGGGAATACCACCGGTTCCAGATGCGGCCATAATCGGTCAGATACTGTGAGATTGCGATAGTTTTTCTCAAACATGCCAACCCAGAAACCCAACATCAGCTCGGCCACAATTGCATCTGCATGATGGGGCTTACCCGCTTTACTCAACTTTTCTTTTGCCTGAAACAGCATGCTTTCGTGGCGTGATGTCCACACCTTTTTATTCTTGCGGCTTCCACTACTTATGCCTTTCCGATAGAAATTGTTTAATAAATTAGGATATTGAATCATGAACGAATTGAAATAATCATGTCCAGCCAGCTTCGTTAAAGGATCAAACCAGGCTGGGTTGTTAAAGTGGACAGAAGCTGCGTTATGAACGCCGTTTCTTAGCGTCACCTCAAGACATTGCAAAAGAGGAAAAAGAGCTGCGCCTACGCGTTTGTTCCAAACATAGGCTCCAATGCATTCTCCCAGGGTGGCATTGTTTGTCAGAGCAATGTATGTCTTCAGGCGGGCCGGAGAGATGTAAGCCTCAACCGCAAGATTGTTATGTCGTTGCAAAGTTCCCTCTCTACTGATAAAGTTTTACGCAATGAACGCGTATGTTATTCCCTGTTTGTACATAATACATATGCAGAATGCGGTCAGATACATGAATTTAGTAGTGTGTTTGTCCAGACAACAAAAGCGCCGAAGGCGCTTTTGTTGTTTCTGTGGCAATGTGTCTGCATATCAACAGGCGCGGTCTGGTCTGCTCCCACTCCCCGGCAAACTAAACCTGGCGCAAACCCATTACGGTTAATGCACCTCTGCGTTCCCAGCCCGACATATCCTCATTGTCAGTCCCGTCAGCCCGTTATGGGCGGTCAGTGACCAACCGTGGGCGGTACAAATTTCCTGACAAATTGCCAGCCCCAGACCTGCGCCGGAATCCTGACGTAGCTTGCCTCGCCAGAAGCGCTCGAAGATGTGTGGCATCTGTTCCGGCGGCACGCCCGTTCCCTGATCGGATACGCTCACGCTTTCTGCCTGCATCTGTATGTTAACCACCGTCCCCAACGGTGCATGTTGAACGGCATTCTCGATCAGATTTTTCAACAGGGTAAAGAATGCCCCATGATCGGCACGCCATTTACTTACCCCGTCATCGCAGGTGAGATGAAGTCTGACCCCGGCATCATCGGCGATTTTTCGAAGATAGGTGGTCACGTCGCGCGCAACGTCGCAGACCTCCACGTCGCGGAACTGATAGCTCAGCGGTTCACTCGCCTCGGCCAGTAGCAATAGCTGCTGCACCTGGCGGGACAGGTGAGATATCTGCAACAGAAGCGATTCACGAACTTCTGAATGCTCGCTCATCAACTCGACCTCAGCGCGCAGTAATGTCAGCGGCGTTTTTAGCTCGTGGGCGGCGGTAGCGAGAAATTCCTGCTGGCTGCGAAATCCTTTCTCCAGCCTGTCGAGCACCTGATTAAAACTGGCGATCAGCGGAACCAGTTCCGTCGGGACGTGCCCGGTTTGCAGCCGATCGCCCAGCGAGCGGGGTGAGATTTGCGTGGCGGCCTGCGACACGTTGCGCAGCGGTCGTAGTGCGTATTTCAGGCTGACGCAGGCGCAAACGGTAAAAATAACCAGCAGCACCAGGCTAAAGATAATGACCCCAAGGCGGATAAAGGGCAGGGCAAACCCCTGATGCAGAAAGTCGATCACCCGCGAGCTGACCGCCAGCTCGACGGTCCACGTTCGCCCGTTATGCCTCTGATCCTCCCGCGCCCCATCGTACAGCACGCCTTCGCGGGTAAAGGCAAAACGCCGTTCCGGCAGCGCGTGCCGCGCACCGCCCTCCGGCCAGTCTGCCGCGCCCGACGAGCGGAGCACCACGCGACCGCTGTCGTCCAGTACCCGCCACGCGGTTTCCTGACGCAGGCTATCGTAGATCCACAGCGGGTGCGCATCGCTGTCGGTAAATCCCGTTGGATTGCCCCGCGCGTCGAACTCCAGCCGCTCCGCCAGCGCCAGCGTGCGTTCGGCCAGATCCATTCCCGGCAGGCGTTCTTTCACCAACGCGCCCAACGTCACCAGCAGGCCGATACTCAGCAACGCACCCGCCACGTAGGCCAGCAGGATCCTTATCGACAGGCTATTCATCCGCGTCGGTTTTTTGCAGCGCATAGCCCTGTCCCCTGAGGTTAACGATATGCAGATCAGAGCCGATAGCCGCCAGTTTGCGGCGCATCCGGTGCAATGCCACATCCAGCGCGTTTGGCGTAACCGTGTCGCTAAGCCCCCAACCGGCCGCCTCCATCGCGCTGCGGCGCACCACGCCGCCCTGCTTCTGGAAGAGCGTCAGCATAATCTGCATTTCAGCCGGGGCGAGGGTAATGCTCTCCTCGCCGCAGCGCATCACACCCACATCCGACAGCAGCGTCACGTCACCGAATGCCGGTTCAAGCGGCTGGCTCACAGCGGGACGACGCAACAGCGCCCGCACGCGGGCGACCAGTTCCGCCATCGCAAACGGTTTGGGCAGATAGTCATCCGCTCCCGCCTCCAGACCTTCAACCCGATCGTGCAGGGCATCGCGCGCGGTGAGGATCAGGCACGGCAACATCAGGTTGCGCTGACGCAACTGCTGGAGCAGAAGCAGGCCATCGCCATCCGGCAGGCCGCGATCGAGCACCAGCGCCTGATACGCGACCAGTTTTAACGCGCTCAGCGCGGCCTCCCGGCTGCCGACGATATCGGTGGGGATCCCGGCGCTGGCAAGTCCCCTGGCAATCAGCCCGGCCAGCTGCGCGTGGTCTTCAATTAACAAAATTCTTCCCATCAGAAGTGGTACATATACCCCATGAAAATGCGATCTTCGCGTGAACGGTCAACCAGCGGGCTGTCCTTCACTTCGGAAGAGAGCCGCGTGGCTTGCAGATCGAGCATGACGGAATGGTGCGCGTTGAAGCGATAGACGCTCAGCAGGCCGAACTCTGCGCTGAACGCGGATTCTCCCCGGTAGGCGGGCCGCCCGTCGCGGGCCTCCTCTTCGCGCACGCCATAGTAATAATCGACATATTTTTTATCATGCCACGTGGTGACGACGCGTGGGGTAAGGGAAAAGTTGCCCCACTGCCAGCGCCGCTCCGCGCCCAGATTCACGCGCTGCCCCTTACTGTTGCCGGAAAGATCGTGCGTCCAGTCGAGGCTTACCGTCAGCCAGGGATTTTGCCACTGCGCTTTCGCGCCGCCCCAGAAACCGCTTTTACGCTTCGCCATCCCGTCAAGAATATCGGCGTCATCGGCCTCGTAGCCCGAACCGTCATACCTGCCGATAAGACCAAAATCGAGGTGCTGAGTTTCACTGAACGTCACGCCAGGCAGTTTAATTTCGGCTCCGGTGGCGAAAAAATGCAGGTACTGATTATCAAAATAGAGCAGCGGTAGCGGCGTGGTATCGCGTGAAAAATCTTTGTAAGGCTTTTGCGCGCTGGCTACGCCAGCGCCTGCGCCCCATTCAGCGGAAAAAGCGGAGGTGGAACCCAGCGCAAAAGTGCAGACCATGGCCGCAATGGCGGCTCGTCCGGTCAGCAAACGATGATGCATGATAAGTCTCCCAGTCAGCAAAGAAAATGCGATTATCCTGACGGGAGTCTTACTGAGAACTTACCGGCACCTCTCGTCTTTAAAATTGTGGGGAAAGGCGCGATCCTGCTGAATAATTTTGCTGTAAGCGTCCAGTAATGCCTGGTCCGGCAATAGGGTGGCAGCGCCGGTAAGCCCGGCCTGCTGATTGACGATAAAAACCAGCAACCTGCTGGTCACGCCGTTCGGGTTTTCCTTACCGGGCGCCATATGCCGGGGGTTGCCCGGGCTGGACGCGTTGATAAGGCGCACCCCGGCCTTTCCATCAATCTGGCCGCTTTACCGTAATAAACGCTCAAATCACTCGCCGCGCGGATAAACCTCAGCGTCAGGTCAGTGGTTTCAGAAGGTGATACGGTGTTTACCCATCATTTTGTCGAGGTGGAAAAACTGGAAGGCGAAAAGAGCGAATTTGAGGTATTAGCCCGTTTCACCGTATTATCAGGCAAAATTATCCGCTGCGAAGAATTAACCCGGATGATTACTGGGGGAATTAACGATCGCGATTTTGGCAGTAAAAGATAATTTTTAATTCCACATTGCAGGAAGGGATAATAGATTATTGCCCTTCCTGCATCCCCGCCCGGCCAGCCATGAAACCCATTTCATTACCCTTCACGATCCGATCATGAATATGACTCATGTTGTAATGAAATTAAGTCGCTTTCACTCCTTTGACTGCTCTGGCATAAAAGAAGCTTATTAACTTATTGGCAACATAAAGGCTGAAAAAGCAGTCATCTTCTGAAAATCAACGTGTGAATTCAGTTTTTATCTCCGCATCCAGGGCAAATGATCATAATGAAGAAAGAATTTACATTTACTATTACCAGCAGTCTTTTTGACGAGAACTATAACCCCTCGGAAAGTACGCGTATTACCACTAACTTTGCGAATCTGGCCAGAGGCAAAGACCGCCAGCAGAATTTACGTAACACGCTGGTGATGATCGACAATCGTTTCAACAGTTTAGCCTACTGGGACAATCCTGAGGGTGATCGTTATTCCGTTGAACTTGACATTATTTCTGTTGAGATGACTGTTGACGTTGACAGCGATAGCTTTCCGGTGATTGAAATATTAAAAACCCATATCATTGATAAAAAAACGCAGCAGCGTATTGAAGGCATTGTCGGCAATAACTTTTCTTCCTACGTTCGGGATTATGACTTTAGCGTATTATTACCAGAGCATAATAAAAACCAGACCCAATTTAGCGTGCCGGACAGCTTTGGCGACCTGCATGGAAAAATCTTTAAGCATTTCGTTAACTCCGGCGAGTACCAAAGCCACTTTAAGAAATCACCGGTCATCTGTTTAAGTGTGTCCAGTAAAGATACCTATCATCGCACCGGGAATGAGCATCCGGTATTAGGCATTGAATATCAGCAACACGGTTCTTCATTGACCGAAAGCTATTTCAATAAAATGGGCCTGCAAGTGCGCTATTTCATGCCGAAGAACAGCGTTGCGCCGCTGGCATTTTATTTTACTGGTGATTTGCTCCGGGATTACAGTGATCTTGAACTTATCAGTACCATCAGCACGATGGAGACTTTTCAGAAGATTTATCGCCCGGAAATTTACAATGCCAATGCTGCGGCAGCGCAATTCTTTCAACCGAATCTGGATAACCAGGACCATTCATTAACAAAAATTGTTTATGACCGGGAAGAACGCAGTCAGTTAGCGATTGAGCAGGGAAAATTTACTGAGCAGCACTTCATCAAACGTTACAGGGATCGTCTTGAGCAGTGGTCTGCCAATTACCCTCTTTGATTTATAGAAAATAAAAGGTTTTGTGATATGAAAAAATTGCTCCCTACCTCGACGGCTGGCAGCCTACCCAAACCGTCCTGGCTTGCACAACCGGAAACGCTCTGGTCCCCGTGGAAACTGCAAAATGAAGAACTTATTGAGGGGAAACAGGACGCGCTGCGTCTGGCGCTGGATGAACAGCTGCGGGCCGGTATCGATATTGTCAGCGACGGTGAGCAAACGCGACAGCACTTCGTTACCACCTTTATTGAACACCTCAGCGGCGTAGATTTTGAGAAACGCGAGGTAGTGAAAATTCGTAATCGCTATGATGCGAGCGTACCGACCGTGGTGGGGGCGGTGGCGCGTCAAAAGCCCGTTTTTGTTGAGGATGCCCGATTTTTACGCCAGTTGACCACGCAGCCCATTAAATGGGCGCTGCCGGGGCCGATGACGATGATCGACACGCTGTATGATAATCATTATAAAAGCCGCGAAAAACTGGCCTGGGAATTTGCCAAAATATTAAATCAGGAAGCCAAAGAATTAGAGGCGGCGGGCGTGGATATTATCCAGTTTGATGAGCCTGCTTTTAATGTCTTTTTTGATGAAGTCAATGACTGGGGGATTGCCGCATTAGAAAGAGCCATTGAAGGGCTTAAATGTGAAACTGCGGTACATATCTGTTACGGCTATGGCATCAAAGCCAATACCGACTGGAAAAAAACGTTGGGCAGCGAGTGGCGACAATACGAAGAAGCGTTTCCTAAACTGCAAACCTCCGGTATCGATATTATCTCGCTGGAATGTCATAACTCGCATGTTCCGATGGATTTGCTTGAGCTTATTCGCGGTAAAAAAGTGATGGTCGGGGCCATTGACGTGGCGACCAATACCATAGAAACCCCGGAGGAAGTCGCGGAAACCTTACGTAAAGCGCTTCAGTTTGTCGATGCTGACAAACTCATGCCTGCCACCAACTGTGGCATGGCTCCGTTATCCCGCCAGGTCGCCAGAGGCAAACTCAACGCCTTAAGCGCAGGGGCAGAGATCGTCCGCCGGGAACTGCTGGCGAAGTAACGCTGCCCGCAGCCGATCGTAAAAAACGGGCGATCCGACCGATCGCCCGTTCGCTTTTTCTAAACTAAAGCCTCGGATTATGCTGTTTTATGTCCTGCGCCCGGCGAGGTATACCTTGCGGGAAACCCACTCTCCAGGCAGGCAGACATGAGCACACATACACGCATCCGTAAATTCAATACCAAAAATACCTACCCGAACCAGGCGCTGGATAACGATCTTTGCCAGGCCGTTCGTGCCGGAAATACCGTCTACGTCCGTGGTCAGATTGGGACTGATTTTGAGGGCAATCTGGTCGGGCTTGGCGATCCCGCCGCCCAGGCCGAGCAGGCAATGAAAAACGTCAAGCAACTGCTGGAAGAAGCGGGCAGCGATTTATCCCACATCGTAAAAACAACCACCTATATTATCGACCCGCGCTATCGCGAGCCGGTTTACCACGTCGTTGGCAAATGGCTGAAGGGCGTTTTTCCCATCTCAACCGGTCTGGTTATTTCCGGGCTGGGGCAGCCGCAGTGGTTGATGGAAATTGATGTGATCGCCGTGATCCCGGACGAATGGCCGTCGCAGGCGGGAGAATAAATTATGACGTTATCGATTATCGGACGCTGCGCGCAAACCGGTCAGATGGGGATCGCTATCAGTTCATCGAGCATTGCGGTAGGCGCACGCTGTCCGTGGCTGCGCAGCAAGGTCGGGGCGGTATCCACGCAAAACATCACGTTACCGGCGCTGGGGCCGTGCATTCTGGATCGTCTGGCGCAGGGCGACGCCGTCGACATCGCCCTGAAACGCGGGCTGGACACGGATGACTATGCCCTGTACCGACAAGTTACCGTCCTGACGCCCGATGGCAATAGCGCGTTCTACAGCGGAGAAAAGACGCTCGGCATCAACAATGCCCTGTCAGGCGAAAACTGCGTGGCGGCGGGGAATATGCTGGCAAGCCCGGATGTCATTGCCGCGATGGTGAACGCCTTTGAACATCATTCAGGACATCTGGCTGATCGGCTCATCGCCGCGATGCAGGCGGGTTTAGGGGCAGGCGGCGAAGCGGGGCCGGTGCATTCGGCGGCGCTGTCGATTGTCGATTCCCCCGTCTGGCCGATTGTTGATCTCCGCGTTGACTGGACCGACGCCAGTCCCATCGATGAGCTTAACGCGCTCTGGCAGGCGTATAAACCGCAGATGCAGGACTATATCACCAGGGCGCTGGACCCTCGCAGCGCGCCGGGATACGGCGTACCGGGTGATGAGTAGGTGCGAGGAGAACTGATGAAAACCAGTCGTAAACTGCTGGAACAGCTGGTGGCATTCAACACCACCAGCCGCGAATCTAACCTCGCGCTGATTGAGTTTGTCCGGCGCTACTTAAGCGAGCTGGGCGTCCACTGCGAGCTGATCCACAATGACACGCGCAGCAAAGCCAATCTTTATGCGCGGCTTGGCCCGGCGGGAGGCGGTGGGGTGATGCTTTCTGGTCACAGCGATGTGGTGCCGGTTGACGGACAGAACTGGAGCGTCCCGCCCTTTGCGCTGACGGAACGGGACGGCAAACTGTATGGTCGCGGCACGGCAGATATGAAAGGCTTTATCGCCTGTATGCTGGCGGCGGTGCCGCATTTCCTTGCCCGGCCACTCGCGCAACCGCTGCATCTGGCGATTTCTTATGATGAGGAAGTCGGGTGCCTGGGCGTGCGTTCTTTGCTGGACGTCTTATCCCGTTGCCCGGAGAAGCCCGATATCTGCCTTATCGGCGAACCCACTGAATTGCAACCTGTTATCGGTCACAAGGGCAAACTCAGCGTGCGCTGTGAAGTGCAGGGAGCCGCCTGCCATTCGGCCTATGCGCCGCAGGGGGTCAATGCCATCGAATATGCCGCGAAGCTTATCCATCATCTGACGAAAACAGGTCAGCGGCTGGCCGCGCCGGAACGTCAGGATGCGCGTTTTGATCCGCCCTTTACCACCGTGCAAACCGGCGTGATTCAGGGCGGTCGGGCGCTGAACATTGTTCCTGCGGAATGTCTGTTTGACTTCGAGGTGCGCACGCTGCCTCAGGACGACGCGCAGGAGGTGACGCGGGAGCTGGAAGATTACGCCCGGCACCAACTGCTGCCGCAGATGCAGGCTGTGGATCGCAACGCCGCGATCCGTTTTCATCCCCTCAGCGGTTATCCCGGTTTATATACCGCTGCGCAAAGCGCAGCTGCGCGGCTGCTGGCTCATCTCACCGGGTCGGAAGCGTTCAGCACCGTTGCCTTTGGTACGGAAGGCGGATTGTTTCACCAGGCCGGGATAGCGAGCGTGATCTGCGGGCCGGGCAGTATGGCGCAGGGCCATAAACCCGATGAGTTCATTACTGTTGACCAACTGGACGCCTGCGATGCCATGCTGCGCCGTCTTGCCGCGTGGATGTGCCGGGAAGCCTGACCGTAACTGTCCCCGGAGGGCGCGCCCCGGCCCCCCTCCGTTCCCGTCACACTCTGCTTTAACTTTTCCAAACGCCAGCTTCAGGAAGCACTAACCGCGCGATGAGCGCTTAAGCCGTATGCTGGTGGTAAGCCTTTGATAGCCCGTTTCTGGAGATTCCATGGTAAGTGCAGAAATCACCACCTTCCCGCAGCCTGAAACGCTGCATCCGGTCGTAAATCACGCTAACGTTGCTGTTCGCCTTGATGGCGTACTGAAGCGCTTCGGCGATGCCATCGCCTTACACAAAATTTCCCTGACGATTGCGGAAGGGGAATTTATTACCCTGCTCGGCCCGTCCGGCTGCGGCAAAACCACGCTGCTGAATCTGATGGCGGGATTCGCTGAAGCCGATGGCGGCGAAATATTTATTGATGGCGAGCTGGTAACGGATATCCCGCCTTACCAGCGTGAAATCGGCATTGTGTTTCAGAACTACGCGCTGTTTCCGCATATGACGGTCGAAAAAAATGTCGGCTACGGCCTGCGAATGCGCGGCGTGCCAAAAGCGGAGATCGCTGAGCGCGTTGAGCAGGCGCTTGCGCTGGTGAAATTGTCCGGTTACGGCCATCGCAAACCGCGTGAGCTTTCAGGCGGTCAGCAGCAGCGTGTGGCGCTGGCGCGGGCGCTGGTGATCCGCCCCAAAGTGCTGCTGCTGGACGAACCCTTCTCCGCGCTGGATAAAAATCTGCGCCTGTCGATGCAGGTGGAGCTGAAAGCGATCCAGCGCAAACTTGGCGTGACGACCGTATTCGTGACTCACGATCAGGGCGAAGCGCTGAGCATGAGCGATCGCGTGGTGGTGATGTCGGCGGGGTATGTCCGCCAGATCGGCACCCCGGACGAGATTTATCGTCGCCCCCAGGACCCGTTTGTCGCGAGCTTTGTCGGTGATGTCAACATTCTGCCGGGACGCTACGCGGGTCGGGACGGCCTGGCGGTACTGGATTTGGGAGGCAACAAGCTGCGCCTCCCAGCGGAGCGCGTCCACGCTGTCATTGGCGAGCGTCTGAATGTCTACGTCCGCCCGGAAAACCTTCAACTGGCGCCGCTTGGCCCGCATTCGCTGTTCAGCGCCACGGTGATCGCCCACGTCTTTCAGGGCGATCACGTCGATGTACATCTTGATGTGCCCGCCCTGGGCAGCGCGTCGCTCTTTGCCCGCCAGTCAGGACTGCATTCGCTGACCCACTGGCCGGTGGGCAGTCTGGTCGGGGTGAATGTTGATGACGAAGGCGTGTGCGCGTTTAGCGCCGCAGAAAAGGAATAAGCGCTGATGATCCCTGAAATCATGAATGCCGTCATTGCGCGCCAGCCGGGCGGCCCTGACGTTTTAGACCTGGTTCAGCGCAGCGTCCCGCAGCCCCAAAGCGGTGAAGTGCTGATCCGCGTGGTCAGCGCGGGCGTCAATCGTCCCGATATCCTGCAACGTAACGGTATGCCGTTGCCGCCGGGCGTCACTGACGTGCTGGGGGTGGAAGTCTCCGGCACCGTGGTGGCGCTGGGCGCGGGGGTTGAATCTCCCGCCCCAGGGACGCCGGTTATGGCGCTGCTCAACGGCGGGGGATATGCAGACTACTGTGTGGCGCGGGCTGAACTGTGCCTGACCGTGCCGGAAAATCTGCCCCTTGCGCAGGCGGCGGGGGTGCCGGAAGCGGCATTTACCGTATGGCATAACCTGTTTGAGCTGGGGCGTTTGCAGCCGGGCGAGACCGTGTTGATCCACGGCGCGGCCAGTGGCGTAGGGACGTTTGCCATTCAGTGCGCTCAGGCATGCGGCGCGCGGGTAATAGCAACGGCAGGCGGTTCAGAGAAAATCGCGGCGCTGCGACAGCTTGGGGTATGGCGCGCCATCGACCGCCGCAGTGAGGATTTTGTCCCGGTCATTCTTGATGCCACCCAGGGACGCGGGGTGGATGTGGTGCTCGATAACGTCGGCGGCGATTACGTCGCGCGCAACCTGAGCGTGTTAGCGCCGGGCGGACGTCACGTCAGTCTTTCTTTTATGCAGGGCGCAAAGATTGAACTCGATCTGCAACTGTTAATGCGTAAAGGGCTGAGCCTGACCTCGTCAACGCTGCGCCCGAAAAGCGCCGCCGAGAAAATGCGGCTGGCGCAGTGCATCAGTAAGCATCTGCTGCCGCTGATCGCCGCAGGCAACATCGCCCCCGTCCTTTATCAAACCCTGCCGTTAGCGCAGGCCGCAGACGCGCATCGGCTCCTTGAAGCTAACGCCAACATTGGCAAAGTGCTGCTGGAGGTGGCGTCATGATGTCGCTTTTTTATGCCTCCACCTCCGCTTACGTGCGCAAAGTAATGGTCTGCGCAACCGTCCTCGGGCTTGCGGATGAACTGGAACGGCTGGAGTCTGCCGCGCATCCAATCGCGCGTGATGAACGCATTGCCGCGTTTAATCCGCTGGCAAAAGTCCCGGCGCTGCGCAGCGAAAATGGCCTCTGTCTCTATGACAGCCGGGTCATTTGTGAATACCTCAACGCGCGCGGGCAGGGCAATTTATTCCCGCAAAACGGGGATGCTCGCTGGAGAAGCCTGGCGCGTCAGGCGCTGGGCGATGGGATCATCGATGCCGCTTTGCTGGCGCGTTACGAATTCAGCGCCCGTCCGCCAGAGAAGCAATGGCAGGACTGGGCCGACGCGCAGTTGAAAAAAGTCGCTGCCGGACTGACGGAGATTGAGGGGCAGGTCGGCGGTTTCAGCGAATTTCCTGACGATATCGGCCTGATTGCCATCGGCTGCGCGCTGGGCTATCTCGACTTCCGTTTTGCCGAGCTCAACTGGCGTGCCAGCCATCCGCTTACCGCCGCCTGGTTTGCCGTCTTCGCTGCGCATCCGGCGATGGTGGCGACCCGCCCGCACCTTTAATCAGGAGTATGCATGTCACAGCAGATCTATTTTCTCAACGGGCCGAATGCCAATTTATACGGGCTGGATAAACACGGCACTTACGGCAGCGACAGTTTTGCCAGCCTGAGCGAACGCTGCCAGCAGCGTGCCGAATCGCACGGCGTGATTTTGCATTTCCGTCAGAGCAATCACGAAGGGGTTTTGGTTGACTGGATCCAGGAAGCGCGCCAGTACGCCGAGGGATTAATTATCAACGCGGCGGGCCTGACCTACAGTTCGGTGCCGATCCTTGACGCACTGCTGATGTTTGAAGGGCCAGTCATTGAAACGCACATGAGCAACATCTGGAAACGGGAGCCGTTTCGTCATCACTCCATGGTGTCGAAAGCCGCGACCGGGGTGATTGCCGGACTGGGGGCGACAGGCTACGAGCTGGCGATTGATGCGGTGGTCAGCTTACTGGGAGCGCGCGCCGGATGAGTACCTTAGTGTTTTACAGTGAATTTGACAGCTTTGAAGAATGGTCAGCGTTGCTTGCACCGCATTTGCCCGGCGTGACGATTTGCCGCGCCGAAACGGTGCAACATCCTGATGAGGTGCACTATGCGCTGGCATGGAAACCGCCACGCGGTTTCTTTGCGCCCTGGCGCAATCTCCGATTACTGGTGAATCTTGGCGCGGGCGTCGATTCGCTGGTGGGGCGCGACGATCTGCCGGATATCCCGATTGTTCGTCTGTCCGATCCCGATATGGCGCGGATGATGGCCGGTTATGTCCTGTTTGCCGTGCTGCGCTACGCGCGCGATATCCCGGCCTTTGAGCGCGCCCAGCGTGAACAGCGCTGGCATTATCTGCATCCTCGTCCGCCTTCCGCTATCCGGGTAGGCGTCCTCGGTCTGGGGGAACTGGGCGCGTATGCGGCGCAGGAGCTGGCGCGGCAGGGCTTCGACGTGCGCGGCTGGTCGCGTTCGCAAAAGGCGCTGGCGGGTATCCGCTGTCATAGCGGACTGGGATCGTTGAATGATTTTCTCAGCCAGAGCGATATTCTGGTCACCATGCTGCCTCTCACACCGCAGACCACCGGCCTGCTGAGCGCCGAACGGCTGGCGTATCTCCCGCCGGGCGCGGCGTTTATTAACGTCTCGCGCGGGGCCATCGTCGATCAGGCCGCGCTGACGCAGGCGCTGCGTGCGGGGCAGATTGCGCAAGCCACGCTGGATGTATTTGATCGCGAACCGTTGCCGCCGGACGATCCGTTGTGGGGTATGGAAAACGTGCTGATCACGCCGCACCTGGCCTCCGTTGCGCTTCCTGCCAGCGCCGCCGCACAGGTGGCAGAAAACATCCGGCGCGCCGCACGCGGCGAGCCGGTAACGAATCAGGTGTTCCCGGAGCGCGGGTATTGAATTAGCCCCGCGCTAACGTCAGGCCACCCGAACCACCTGCGGATCGAAATAGCTTGGCGCGGCCATGCCGGGAATATACTGGTCGGAGATAAACATCCGGCACCGCTCGGCGAAGGCATTCACCACCATCGAATACTGGGTGTGGGCCACGGTGGCGTAACCGAGTTTCATTGGCCTGTTCACCCCCGCCAGCCGCACGCGGATCAGCCGTTTGCCATCCTGAGACAGATGCGATTTCGGACGCACGTTGGCGATACCAAATCCCACGCCGTTTGCCACCATCGCGCGAACCACTTCCATATTGGCGGAGCGCATCACCACATTCGGGCTGACGCCCGCTTCGCTAAACAGGCCGAGGAAATATTCACGGCTCCATGGCATATCCAGCAATACCATCGGCATTGTCGCCAGATCCTGAATAGTCACCGCCGACTGCGCCGCCAGCGGATGATGCTCGCCGACCATCACATAGGGCGGCAACTGCGCCAGTGAGGTAAACGCGATGTCGTTAGCGGGCACTAAATCGTAGGTCAGGGCAATATCGATATCGGCGGCGCGCAACTGTTTCAGTAACTGTTCGTGATTCCCTTCCACCATCGTGATGCGCACGCCGGGAAACGCCCGACCAAAACCAAACACCAGTTCCGGGGTCAGCATCGGTGCCAGCGTATCCAGACAGCCCACGCGCAGCGGGCCGCGCACATGGTTCATTGACTCTGAGGCAATTGTATAAAGATTCATCATTTGTTCCAGAATGAGCTTTGCCTCTTTCAGAACCTGATGGCCGATGGCGGTCAGCGACACGCCCTGCGCGTGATGACGCACAAAGAGCTGTACGCCCAGTTCAGATTCAATATGAGTGATGGCCGCAGAAATCGACGGCGAGGAAACGTGGATACGTTCCGATGCGCCAATAATGCTGCCAGCCTCTCCGGAGGCGACAAAATATTCCAGCTGACGCTGGGTGATGCGACTGAGCATGCAGGTTCTCCTGAGATCGCTGACGCAATCATGTCGCGTCAGTCATTCTAATAGTGCTTTTTATCTTGCATTTATCATGCCAGAAGCCAAATAACAGCATAATCCTCTGAGCGCGTGAGCGTGCTCCTTCGCTTCAGCCTCATCTCTGGTTAAGAAAATCTGTTGCAAACGCGCGCCTTTTTTAGCGTCAGAAATTCTGATGCAACGACGAGGAAAAGGCTGTTTTACGCCATCCGCACGGCACGGCATTATCGATTTCACACCAGGGAACACCGTTTGCTCCGCATTGGCGCGCCGGGTTTCAGATTGCTACAACAGCCATTTCATCCATGGGGATAAGAATATGTTGCCAAAAATGTGTGCCTTGACGTTGTTGACCACCACGGTATTAAGCGCAGGAAATGTGATGGCCGCAGACAAGCTGATTGTCAGCACTTGGGGCGGCGGCTTTAAGGATCTGATCGATCAAACGATTGCCAAAGAGTTCACCAAAGAGACCGGCGTGGAAGTGCAGTTTGTTACCGGCGGGACCATCGATCGTCTGAATAAAGCGAAGCTGGCAGGCGGCTCGCCTGAAACGGACGTGACGTTTACCACGGCGCATGTCGGTTATCTGTATGCCAACAGCGGCCTGTTTGAAAAACTGGATATGAGTAAAGTCCCGAACGCGGCGAATCTGGTGCAGCAGGCGAAAGTCAGCCCTTATCACCTTGGCGTATGGGGCTATGTTTACACCATCGGTTATCGCCCGGATCTGGTAGCGAAGGGCGAAACCTTTGCGAGCTGGAACGATCTGTGGAAGCCAGAGCTGAAAGGCTCGCTGGCGCTGCCGGACTGGGACCCGAGCCATATTATTGCGGTGTCCGCCAAACTCTCCGGCAGCGATGCGGCACACTGGCAGCAGGGTCAGGCGAAGCTGAAAGCGCTGATCCCGAATATCAAATCTTTCTATACCGATGATGCCAACAGTCAGCAACTGATGTCCACGGGCGAAACGCCGGTGCAGGTGATGCTGTCGATGAACGCCTACAACATGATGGCCGAAGGGGTAGACATCAAGCTGGCAATACCCAAAGAGGGGGCGATTCTGGGCGTCGATACGCTGGGGATCAATAAAGGTACCCGACACGCCGATCTCGCCTATAAGTTCCTGAACATCGCCCTGAAGCCTGAAATTCAGGAGCAGGTGGCGAAGATTTATCACGGCAGTCCGACCGTGACCAACGCCCATATCGATCCAGAACTGGCGAAACTGCCGGGTATGCTGACGACCCCTGAGCAGTGGAACGCCACGATCAACACCGATCCGCAACTGCGCGCTGAAAAAACCGCAGAGTGGCGTCAGTGGTTCTCTGAAAACATCATGTCTCACTGATTTACCGGGCGGCCTGCGGGTCGCCGTATTTCCACCGGCAATACTTTACTCAGGCCAACGTCTATGACGAGAAAACCGACATTTTTACCCTGGTTCATTATTCCCGCCATGCTGACCGCCACCGGGCTGGTGGTCGCCATGTTCGCCGTGATGCAGTTCAGCGTGCGGGCCTATATCCCCGGTTCGCTCGATGTGGGCGGACTGACGCTGGCGAACTTCAACGGCCTGTTTAAAAGCATCTATGCCGATGCCTTTATAAACACCGTCATGCTGAGCGCCAAAACCGCGATCTTTGGCCTGCTGATGAGTTATCCGCTGGCGTATGCCCTGGTGCGCGCCCGCACGGCGTGGGTCAAATCCACGATTTTGATCATCGCCATCACGCCGCTGTTTCTCGGTGAAGTGGTGCGCACTTATTCATGGATTATCGTGCTGGGAAATAGCGGTTTTCTGAATAGTCTGCTGCTGGCGTTGGGCATCATCTCAACTCCTATTCAGTTTATGTTTACGCAAACAGGGGTGGTGCTGGCGCTGGTACACGTCACGATGCCGATTATGGTGCTGATGCTGGCGACCGCGTTATCGCATATCAACCCTGATTACGAGAAAGCCGCCACCAGCCTTGGCGCAGGCCCGATCCGCACCTTACTGACGGTGACGATCCCGCTGTCTATTCCTGGGATTGTCTCCAGCCTGACAACCGCCTTTGCCTGGACTTTTAGCGCCTTTGCCACACCGCAGCTCATCGGGGGCGGACGGGTCAGTACCGTGGCAACCATGGTCTATCAGCTGGGTTTCTCGTCGATGAACTTCCCGTTTGCCGCCGCACTCAGCATTGCCGGGTTGATCCTCACCATTCTGTTGTTAATCGCGCTGAAACGTATGACCCGATTCCTGCACGCGATGGGAGAGCACTGATATGACCCGTTCCATGAACGATAAACTGACGACGCTGGCGGGCCGCCTGCTGGTCGCCGCGATCCTGATCTTTGTAATGCTGCCGACCATCGTGGTGTTTATCTCCTCGTTCAGCAGCACCTCGGTACTGTTCTTCCCGCCCAGGGGCTGGTCGCTACGCTGGTTTGAACGGGCGGTGAATTACGATGATTTTCGACACGGCTTTTATTCCGGGCTGATTGTCACCGCGTGGGCCTCGTCGCTGGCAGTGATCATCGGTGCGACGCTGGCGATTGCCATTGAACGCTATTCGTTTCCGTGCAAGCAAATCCTGGAAGGGATCCTGCTGTCGCCGCTGTTTATCCCGCATTTCACCATCGGGCTGGGCCTGCTGATGCTGGTGTCGCAACTCAGCCTGGGGCGGGGCTATCCGCTGGTGATTTTCTGCCACATCGTACTGGTACTGCCATTCGTGTTGCGCAGCGTATATGTGTCGCTAAAAAATCTGGAACAGCGCATTGAGCTGGCGGCGGCGAGTCTCGGCGCGTCACCACTGCGCGTCGTGTGGACCATCACCGTGCCGCTGATTATTCCGGGTCTGTTTGGCGGCTGGCTTTTTGCGGCGATCCTGTCCTTTAATGAATTTACCGCCTCGTTGTTTATTACCACCCAGGCGACTCAGACGTTGCCGGTGGCGATGTACAACTACGTCCGTGAATTTGCTGACCCGACGCTGGCCGCCCTGTCAGTAATTTATATTGCCGTCACCGCCACCCTGTTAATTATTGCCAATAAGTTTCTGGGGCTGGGGAAAATATTAAATGTCGAAACCCGGCATTAATAGCAAATGAAGTCATGCGCTTTGGATTTTCCGAAGCGCTGCATTTAAAAAGCCTGATTATCATTCATGTGCCACCCGATTACGCTTAGCGATAAGAATATCGAGGCCGCTTATATTTAGGGATTCAACATGTCAGTAGAAAAAATTAATACCGTAATTGTTGGGGCTGGTCAGGCCGGTATCGCCATGAGTGAACATCTGGCGCTGATGGGCGTCCCCCATGTGGTACTGGAACGTAGCCGCATCGCGGAGCGCTGGCGCTCTGAACGCTGGGATTCGCTGGTAGCGAATGGTCCTGCCTGGCATGACCGCTTTCCGTCGCTGAAATTCGACAATATTTCCCAGGAAGCTTTCCCGCCGAAAGAGCGGATGGCCCAGTATTTCGAAGACTATGCGCAGATGCTCAATGCGCCAGTGCGTACCGGCGTTGACGTGCATCGGGTTGAGCGGCTGGCGGGACGCAGCGGGTTCAGCGTGCTGACCTCCGCCGGTGAATTTGAGGCCGACAACGTGGTTGCCGCCACCGGCCCATTCCAGAAACCGGCATTCCCGCAGATTGTGCCGGACACCGCCGGGGTGCAGCAGATGCATTCTTCCGCCTATAAAAATCCGCAGCAGTTGCCCGCAGGCGGCGTACTGGTGGTGGGCGCGGGCGCGTCCGGTACGCAAATTGCTGAAGAACTGCGAAAATCGGGCCGCGACGTTTATCTCTCGGTTGGCGAACACTATCGCCCGCCGCGCGCTTATCGCGACCGTGATTATTGCTGGTGGCTCGGGGCGCTCGGCCTGTGGGATGAGGTGAAAATCAAGCCGAAGAAAGAGCACGTCGCGTTTGCGGTGAGCGGTTATGAAGGCGGCAAAACCGTGGATTTCCGCCGCCTCGCCCATATGGGGATTACGCTGGTCGGCATCACCCAGCGCTGGGATAACGGCGTGATACGCTTTGCTGACGGGCTGGCGGAGAATATCGCGGCTGGTGATAAAGCCTATTTTGACGTGCTGCGCGATGCGGATGCGTATATCGAACGCAACGGTCTGGATTTGCCGCCGGAGCCGCAGGCATGGGAACTGCTGCCGGACCCGGAATGCCTGCTTAATCCGCTGACCGAAGTGGATATTGCCGCAGCGGGTATTACCACTATTATCTGGGCGACCGGGTTTAAATTTGATTTTAGCTGGCTACAGGTTGATGCTTTTGACGAAAAAGGATTGCCGTACCATAAACGCGGTATTTCCGCAGAACGCGGCATTTATTTTCTCGGCCTGCCGAATCTGGTTAATCGCGCCTCGTCATTTATTTACGGCGTCTGGCATGACGCTAAATATATTGCCGACCATATTGTTTTGCAGAATGCTTATAGCGACTACGTGAAGTCATAATTTTTACTGTCTGTTTTCTCCCCATCGTCCGTGGCTAAATACGCGTTATTTAGCCACCTTTTATTGGATAACTGATGTGACTATCACCTGTATTGAAGAGCTACGGCAACTGGCGCGCAAACGGGTGCCAAAAATGTTTTATGATTATGTGGATGCTGGCTCCTGGACCGAATATAGCTATCGTGCCAATGAAGCTGATTTACGTCGCCTCGAGTTTCGCCAGCGCGTGGCGGTCGATATTAGCGGGCGTAGCACGGCCAGCGTGATGGTCGGACAGGCCGTTACGATGCCGGTCGCCATTGCGCCCACCGGCTTAACCGGCATGATCCATCCCGACGGCGAAATCCTTGCGGCGCGGGCGGCAAAAAATTTCGGTATTCCGTTCACGCTCTCCACCATGAGCATTTGTTCGATTGAGGCGGTGGCGCAGGCGACGGAATACCATCCATTCTGGTTTCAGCTTTACGTGATGCGCGATCGGCGGTTTGTCGCGAGTCTGATCGATCGCGCAAAAGCCGCCAACTGCGGCGCGCTGGTCGTCACTCTGGATCTCCAGGTCTTTGGTCAGCGCCATAAAGACATTAAAAATGGCCTGTCGACGCCGCCAAAAATGACCCTGCGCAACCTGCTGAATATTGCCAGCAAACCGCGCTGGTGCCGCGCGATGCTCGCCACCCGTCATCGTAATTTTGGCAATATCATTGGTCACGCCAGCGGTGTGAATAACATTGATGCGATGGTCGAGTGGACCGCGCAGCAGTTTGATCCCTGTCTTTCCTGGCAGGATATCGAGTGGATCAAACGGCGCTGGGGCGGCAAGCTAATCGTCAAGGGCATTATGGATGTTGAGGATGCGCGACTGGCGGTCGCGGCGGGGGCGGATGCGCTGATCGTCTCCAATCACGGCGGGCGTCAACTGGATGGGGTGTCGTCGTCCATTAGCGTGCTGCCGGAAATTGTCGCGGCAGTGGGCGAGAATATCGAAGTCCATTTCGATGGCGGTATCCGCTCCGGGCAGGATGTGCTGAAGGCCATTGCGCTGGGGGCGAAGGGAACCTGGATTGGGCGCAGTATGCTGTATGGCTTAGGCGCGCTGGGGGAAGAGGGGGTCACGATGGCGCTGAATATCATTCGCAACGAATTTGATTTGTCGATGGCTTTTTGCGGCAAAACCGATGTGGCAGCGATTGACGCCGGGATCCTGCGTAACCGCCCGCCTGAGCCCCGTTCGCAATTTTAGCGGGGCGATTTTGGGATATCTATTCTTCCAGTCAATGATTGTTGAATACCGCGTTGACCCGATGACCCTGCCCGAGAATAATATTCCGGGGGGGCGGACGGCCTGCGCGGCCCCGTAATTCGGTCGATCGCAAACAATTTCCGACCCTGCTGATCCTGAAGTAAAAGATGTTAGTGGTTTTTTATCGCGACCAAAAAAACATGAATGGCTGTTTTTATAAAATCGGTTTGTATTGATGACTGAGCATGATGCACATCATCATTCCGGATCACGGCTTTTCCAGGTAATCAGGGCAAATCACCCTGGGTCTTTTTTATGAATTTGCCGCAAATAATCCAGAGAGCACTGTTTATTATTCACCGAGCCTGCCCTCCTGACGTTATCAACGCGACATCTTCTTTTCTTATCCCGGCGCGAGGAAACCTGGCGGCGATTGCGCGGCATAAAAAGAAGAACTGGAAAAGGTTATTGTTACGTTATAACATAACAATAACTGGAGGGGTGCCAATGTTTCTGTTACTGGAAGAAGCCCATGCGGGCGCGGTTTTTAAACTTGACGCTACCCGGATCAGCCGCACCTGGATACCTGAGGAGATGTAAAGCAATGTCAGAAGTCAGTGCAAATTTTCATGGCGATAAACGTCTGCCGGTTACCGTTCTGTCCGGGTTTCTGGGAGCAGGAAAAACGACCCTGCTTAACCATATCCTGAACAACCGGGAAGGACGTCGGGTGGCCGTCATCGTCAATGATATGTCAGAGGTGAATATTGATGCTGCGCTGGTCAGGGAAGGGGGCGCAGAACTTTCCCGCACGGATGAAAAACTGGTTGAAATGAGCAACGGGTGCATCTGTTGCACATTGCGGGAAGATCTTTTGCTTGAGGTCAATCGTCTGGCGAAAGAAGGGCGTTTTGATCAGCTGGTAATTGAATCTACAGGGATCTCGGAACCGCTCCCGGTTGCAGAGACCTTTACCTTTGCCGGTGATGACGGTGAAAGTCTGTCCACGGTGGCGCGCCTTGATACCATGGTCACGGTGGTCGATGCCTACAATTTTCTGAAAGATTACGCTTCCGAAGACAGTATCCGGTCACGCGGAGAATCGCTGGGTGAAGGTGATGAAAGGAGCGTTGTTGACCTGCTGATCGACCAGATTGAATTCTGCGATGTGCTGATCCTGAATAAAGTTGATCTCATCAGTGAAGCGCAAAAAGAAAAGCTGATGGCGGTATTACGCTCGCTCAATTCACGCGCCAGAATCGTCGTTTCACAGTTCGGCCAGGTCCCGCTGGATAATGTCCTCAGTACCGGACTGTTTGATTTCGATCAGGCTGCTCAGGCCCCCGGCTGGCTTAAAGAGCTGCGCGGTGAGCATACGCCGGAGACTGAAGAATATGGGATCACCAGTTTTGTTTTCCGCGCCCGTCGGCCTTTTCATCCGGCGCGTTTCTGGCAGGTGATGGCGCATGAACTCACTGGCGTGGTCAGATCAAAAGGTTACTTCTGGCTGGCCAGCCGCCCGGAATTTGCCGGTTCCTGGTCACAGGCGGGCGGGGTGGCGCGGGAGGGACTGGGCGGAATGTGGTGGGCCAGCGTACCAAAAGAACGCTGGCCGGAGGATGCCGAATCCATCAATTTCATCATGTCTCACTGGATCGATGGCATTGGTGATGCGCGTCAGGAGCTGGTTTTTATCGGTATGGAAATGAACGAATCAGACCTGCGCGCCAGGCTGGACGCAGCCCTGTTAACGGATGCTGAAATGGCTGAGGGACCGCAGCAATGGCGTAATTACCCCGATCCTGTTGAGCCATGGTTCGAGGAATAAAACCCAGGCACCCGAATTTATCGGGTGCCTGACGCTATCAGCAGGACTTCTTCCGGTGGCTTATCCGTGATGAAAGGCAGCAACGTGTCGATCATTCAGACCCGATATTGCGGTGTCTGCTTTTATTCCTGTATGACTCGCAGGCGCTCAAGCCGCCGCGCCTGGCGGCTGGAAAACACAAACGCCACGACAAAGACCACCGCAAACAGCACGACGATGGTGGGCGCTGGCGCGCTATCAAGATAAAACGACAGACAGACGCCGCTTAGTGAGACAAGTGCCGAGACGGCCATCGCAATCCATAGTGCGACGTAAAAACGTTTTGTCAGCAGCACGGCAATGGCGCCCGGCGCGATCAGCAGCGAAATGGAGAGGATGATACCCACGGCTTTCAGCGTCGCCACAATGGTCAGCGAAACCATACAGAGAAGCCCATAATGCAGCCATCGGGTGCGTAAGCCGCAGGCCTGTGCCTGTTGGTAATCGAAGCAGAAAAGTAACAGATCGCGCCACTTCACCGCGATCGCGATCACAATCAGCCCCGCGATCGCCCCGGTTTGCATAAGATCGTCGGTATTAATGCCGAGCATGTCGCCAAACAAAATATGGTCGAGATGCACTTCCGGCTGCACGGCAATATATAAAATAAGACCAGCAGCAAACATGCCGGAAAAAACGATCCCCATGACGGTGTCCTGTTTGATCCGGCTGTTATCTTTCAGATAACCGGTCACCACCGCGCAAAACAGCCCGGCGCTAAACGCGCCCACCGCCAGCGGCAGGCCCAGCATCCAGGCCAGCACCACGCCGGGAAAAACCGCGTGGCTCATGGCATCGCCCATCAGCGCCCATCCTTTTAACACCAGAAAGACGGATAACAGCGCGCAGGGGATAGCCACCATCAGCGAAATCAATAGCGCGTTATTCATAAAAGCGAACTGGAACGGTTCGAGCAGCAACGCGATCATCGATCATCCTCCAGGGCCAGCCGCGCGCGACGACGATTTGCCAGCAGCCCGTGGGTGGGCGCAAAGAAAAACGCCAGCAGAAACAGCAGGGTCTGCGCGACCACAATAATGCCGCCGGTTGCGCCGTCCAGGTAATAACTCGCCCAGGCACCAAGAAAGCTGGTCACGCTGCCAAGGGCGACGGCAATAATGAGCAGGCGCGAAAAGCGGTCCGTCAACAGCCATGCCGTCGCACCAGGCGTGACCACCAGGCAGATCACCAGAAATGCGCCGACGGTTTGTAGCGCGGCAACGGTAGAGACGGCCAGCAGGGTAAAAAAGAGGAATTTGAGCCGTTCCGGGCGCAGGCCAATCGCGCGGGCGTGGTTCTCATCAAAAAAAGTCACCATCAGATCTTTCCACTTAAAAAGCAGAATGAGCATGGAGGTCACGCCGATGATCGCCAGTTGAATAATATCCGCAGGGGCGATAGCCAGAATATTACCCAGCACGATGGTTTGAATATTCACGGACGTGGGATTGAGCGAGACCATAAACAGGCCCAGGCCAAAAAATGAAGAGAATATCAGCCCAATGATGGCATCCTCTTTCAGGCGGGTGCGCTGATTGAGAAAAAACATGCTGCCCGCCGCCAGACCGCCCGACAAAAACGCGCCCAGTGAAAAGGGCAGGCCGAGCATATACGCTCCCGCAACGCCGGGTACGATAGAGTGCGACAGGGCATCACCTATCAGCGACCAGCCCTTAAGCATCAAATAGCACGACAAAAAGGCGCACAGCCCGCCGACCATCGCCGAAACCCACATGGCATTGAGCATATACTCGTATCCGAACGGTTCCAGAATCGCGTTCATCAAAGCCTCCGCTGGCTAACGGGCAGACCGGGCGTGACCAGTGCTTGCGCGCGGTCATTGCTCGCTCGCGCGGGTGACCCGGTCAGGGCAACAGGGTGCAGCATACCGCTAAAGGCCCGCTCCAGATTTTCTGCCGTAAAGGTGGTTTCCGTAGGACCGCTCGCGAGGACGGTGCCTTTAACCATGACGGTGTAATCACAAAAATCGGTGACGGAGGCCAGATTGTGCGTGGAGACCAGCATGGTTTTTCCTTCATTGCGCAGCTCGGCAAGCAGGCTGATGATCCTGGCTTCGGTTTTCATATCCACGCCGGTAAAAGGCTCATCCAGCAGGATCACTTCCCCTTGCTGGGCAATCGCCCGCGCCAGGAAGACGCGCTTCTTCTGCCCGCCGGAAAGCTCACCGATCTGGCGATGGCGGAAGTCCTGCATATCTACCCGTTCCAGCGCGTCGGTGACGATGCGGCGATCGCGCTCTTTGGGAATACGCAGCATCCCCATATGACCGTAGCGTCCCATCATCACCACGTCTTCCACCAGTACCGGGAAAGACCAGTCCACCTCTTCCGCCTGGGGTACGTAAGCGACAAGATTGCGTTTCAGGGCCTGGCGCGTGGGCATTCCGGCGACTGAAATTGTCCCGGCGGCCAGGCGCACGAAGCCCATAATCGCTTTGAAGAGGGTGGATTTGCCGGAACCGTTCACCCCGACCAGCGCGGCGATGGAGCCTCCCGGAACGCTGAAAGTGGCGTCTCGCAGTGCCGTATGGCCGTTGCGCCAGGTGACCGTCACCGCTGAAACCACAATACCTGGACCCTTGCTCATCAGTTACTCCTTCTGACCATCTTTAATACCCTGAACCAGCGTGCGGGTGGTGACGTTAAGCAGGTCAAGGTAGGTCGGCACCGGGCCGTTTTCCGCACTCAGCGAATCGACATACAGTACGCCGCCGTAGTGGGAACCGGTTTCACGCGCCACCTGCCGGGCAGGTTTATCGGATACTGTGCTTTCGCTAAAGATGGCCGGAATATGGTTTTTTTTCACCAGGTCGATGACCTTGCGGATTTGCTGCGGCGTTCCCTGCTGATCGGCATTGATCGGCCACAGATAAAGTTCTTTCAGCCCTAAATCGCGCGCCAGGTAGGAAAACGCGCCTTCGCTGGTGACGATCCAGCGCTGGCTTTCAGGAATTTCAGCCACCTGCTGACGCAGCGGCTCAAGCGTTTCTGTGATTTTTTTCTTATAGGCGGCGGCATTGCGTTGATAAATTTCGGCGTTGGCCGGGTCGTATTTCACCAGCGCGTCGCGGATATTATCCACGTAAATCAGTGCGTTATCCGGTGACATCCAGGCATGGGGATTCGGTTTACCGTTATAAGGCCCTTCACTGATGCCCATCGGTTGGATACCGGTGGTGACAATGACTTCCGGCACGTGGTTAAGGCGTTGGTAAAAGCGCTGAAACCATAGCTCAAGATTCATGCCGTTAGCCAGAATGAGCTGCGCGCTCTGGGCGCGTTTGATATCGCCGGGCGTCGGCTGATACTCATGGATCTCGGCACCAGGCCTGGTGATGGAGATGACGTCTGCCGCGTCTCCCGCCACGTTCTTAGTCATATCGGCGATAACCGTAAAAGTGGTCACGACTTTAAATTTCTCCGCCGCGCCAGCGCTGGTGGTCGCGGCGGCGAGCAGAACGCTGAACAATGCGAGCGTCATCTTTTTTATTGCCTGCATAGCGAGATCTCCTGAGGTGATTAAATTAAGAGCAAAATTAGCCTGTGCTATTTTTTATAGCACAGGCTATGTTTTAATGAAAATAATTATCTTTATCACTTAATAGTCATCCCCGGCGCAAACCTGCCTGGCGGAGCGCGATAACAGCAGCCTCCTTTTTAATGCAACACGCAGATCGTGCAACGCAACCATTACGCGCCACTAAAGAAAACATCATCGGCAATTTTCACCATCATTATGGTGCGCAAACCCAGACCATTAGCCTGGGCACCTGTGCCGCCGTCCCGGTAGCCGGATGCGGTTGCCCCTTCTGTTCAATTTAGCGCAGCCAAAAGAGTTAAGCGTCAGGTCATCAGCATGATTTTCGCGTCATTTTTGTCACAGGTCGGCGTTGCCGGGGATTTTTAGCGGGAACTGCGGGAGATCAGCAACAAAAAGACCGGAACGCCGAGCATCGCTGTCAGAATCCCGACCGGTAATTCACGCGGGGCAAACAGAGTACGGGCAAGCGTATCGGCCAGCACGGTAAAGATAGCGCCACAAAGCATTGAGGCAGGCAGCAGCGCGCGATGGCGATGACCAATGAACATGCGGGCTATGTGAGGCACCGTCAGCCCAATAAAACCAATCGCACCGCAGCATGACACCACCACGGCGGTTAATAAGGTCAGCAGGCAATACATCATCGCCCTGAGAGTGCTCACCTCCACGCCGAGCGACACCGCCGTTACACTGCCGAACGTCAGGACATCCAGCTCTATTGCTCGCCACCAGCAGATTAAAAATATTGGCAGCTGCACCAGCGCGCAAAGCAGTACCTGAAGCCAGGAAGCCTGCGCGAAACTTCCCAGCAGCCAGAACATAATCCCTCGCGTGGTATCGGCGTCGGTTTTCCAGAGCGTAATTAAGGATGTGGCCGCAGAGAGAAACTGGGTCACGGCGACGCCGGTCAGCACAAACCGGCTGGACTGACCGGAGAGCGATTTACGCGCCATGACCAGCACCAGCGCAAAAGCCAGCATCGCCCCGCAGAAAGCCCCGGCAGGAACCGCGGTCCAGCCCGCACTAAGACCCAGCGCAATCACCAGCACCGCGCCCAGCCCTGCGCCGGATGAAATACCCAGCACCCACGGATCGGCTAGAGGGTTACGGGTCAGGGACTGAAGCACCGTTCCGGCCAGCGCCAGCGCGGCACCTGCCAGCGCCGCCAGCAGGCTGCGCGGCATACGCAGGGACCAGACGATCCGTTGATGAAGCGTGCCCGCCGTGTCGCTATGCCAGTAGCCTGCCAGAAGGGCATTCACGACTTCCTGCATGGAAAAGGTCACCGGGCCATACATGATGGCGATGCAGAGCGCCAGCAGCAGAATCGGAAGCAGCATAGAAAGGCGGAAAACGGCGGAGCGCAGCATGATTATTTCCAGCCAGCGACAACATAATCATCGAGGAATTGCCAGACTGTGCCGGTTTCCGCAAAACCGGCCTGGCGCAGAGCCGCGAGCTGGAATTCGACCGTGGTGGGCAGGGGGGTCGGGCGGTCTGCGAAAATAGCGGCGCGCGCATCCAGCAATTCAGCCAGTTCAGGGTAGCGGGTGGCGGTATCAAACCAGCGATCCCAGTCCTGCACTCCGGCGGTCCAGGCGTTGCGCTGGGTATCCTCGTCATGACGTTGAGCGATCTGTTTCTGACGCGGGTGACGATTGTCAAAGCGCTGGTGGTCGGCGTTCATGAACAGGCCGCCCTCATCCAGCAGATTAGAAATGTTGCGATAAAGCGCGACCTGCTGTTCGGGTAGCAGCCAGTGAATGGCGGTACTGGAAACCACCGCCTGGGGTTTGCCCGTAATGACGGAGAAGCATTCCGCCGCGGCGATATCGCCGCTGAAGAACTGAATGCGATCCTGATATTCAGACAGGGCTTCTTTTGCCAGCGCAAGCAGCAGCGGGTCAAGGTCAATTGCGGTCACATTGACTGCCGGAAAGCGCTCCAGAAGACGCTTACTGAATGAGCCAGGACCGCAGGCCAGATCCACCACATGGAATTCTTTACCCCAGCTCATTGCCAGAACATCCAGCGCGGCGTTATAGCGTTCTTCACGGTAAGCGATATAGGCGCTTTGTTGTTCATCCCAGTTTTTCAGTAATTCGCGGGCGGGAAAGGTCATTGTTGTTCCTTAGCGTGTAGTTGTGTGACGAGTCGGTGAAGGGCCAGAACAGAACGCGCGGAAGCGTCCATGTCGTAGCCAGGTAAAATGATGTAATGCTGTGCTTTAACCGCCTTCATGTCAGCGGTGAGCGGGTTATGTTCAAGAAAATCGATCTTGCTGCGGGCGCTGTCGCCAGCCGCGCCTCTTCGCAGGTCGCCGAGGATCAGGTAATCAGGGTCCCGTTCGGCCACCACTTCCCAGCTCATGGCGGGCCACAGTTCAGCGCTGCTGGCAAAGATGTTTTTGCTGCCGAGGGTGCGGGTTAATAGTTCAGCCGCGCCACGCCCCCCTGCCACATAGGGTGTTGCCGTACCGGAATACCACCACATGACCGTTACCGGTGGCAGTTTTATGCGTTTGTCAGCGGCGACCTGCTGCTTCAGCGCACTGATAAGCGCCTCCGCACGCGGCGCTACGTCATAGATCCGCGCAATATTGCGCAGTTCCTCATAGATACTGTCGAAAGTCACGGGCGCGGGCGGCCCGCTTTGCAGGCCATTGCACATCCCGTCGATAAGCCAGCTACCGATCCCCCATGCCGCCATCCTTTCACGATCGGCGGTCTCCGGGCTGTTAAACCAGTAGTAGCTGCCTGAATAGATAAAATCCGGTCGGGCACCCAGCAGGGCTTCTCCCGACCACGGGGAATGATCAAAACGGGCCTTCAGGGGTTTGTACCAGGGGGAGGGGGCCGTATCTTCATCCGGGCGATAACCGACCGCGCTGATAATGGAATCTCCCAGCCCCAATGCGAGCATGTTTTCCACGGCGGTTGGCATGTAGACCACTGCCCGCTGCGGAACCTGCGCAAACGTCCAGGACTTCCCGCAATTCTGTAGAGTAACGGGATGCGCGTTGCTGGCAGAGGCCGCCAGCAACATGAAAAAGGCGAGTTGTCTCATCAGAAGCGAATGTTTACCGAGGCTTCATAAGTGCGCCCCGGGGCGATCATTTCCTGCCCGACATAGGTACGCTGCCAGGTATAGAAACGATCCGTGAGGTTGCGCACGCGCGCGCCGAGGGTCACGTCCTTAATCACTTCATAATCGGCGCTCAGGTCAACGGTGGTGTAATCACGCATTTTTTGGGTGTTGGCATCATCGTTATAGCTGCTGCCCACATAGTGAAGCTGCGCGCCCAGACCCAGCTTGTCGACTGGCATATAGCGGCCAGAAAGATTCGCGGTCCACGCCGGGACATAGCGCGGCTGCTTGCCCGAAAGATCCTGCGTACCCTGCTTATAATCGTCAAAGCGTGCATGGGTATAAGCCACATTACCCGCCAGCGTGACGCTATCGAGTGGGGTAACCGCCCCGCTGAACTCGATACCTCTGGAGGTCTGCTTGCCCACCGCGTTCCAGACATCCGCCTGGGTAGCAGACTGCTGATAAAGATTTTTTTTCTGCAGATCGTAAACGGCCAGCTTCATTTCACTGTGCCCGAACGTCCCTTTGACACCGGCTTCATATTGCTGAACGTCGGTCAGCGGCAGCGACGTTTGTTCGGGGCTGATAAAGAAAATATCGCCGCCGGGTTCTTTCCCCGTAGAGTAGTTGGCATACAGCGTCCAGTTATCGGTAATCGCCCAGCTCGGTCCGACGCCCACGCTGGTAAAGCCATAGCTTTTATCGACAATTTGATTGTCCTGCTGGTAATTCCAGTGCATATCCAGACGGGTGTAGCGCAGCTGGCTTAACAGGGCGACTGAGTCTGTGATATTCAGATTGTCTTCCAGCAGCAGTGCATACTGATCCTGGGAGACGTGACGCACCGGGGCGCGCATCCTGCCACCCGCACCTGTGCGGAAGTCATTCGACGCGGGGTGGGTCAGCAGAACATCTTCACCGCCCGGGAAGCCGTTGGAATAATACTGAAATTTACGTTCAGAAAAATCGACGCCTGCGGTCACGCGGTTAGCCAGGGAAGCAATCGGGCGATCCCAGGTGACCATCGTGCGGTTGCCGGTCAGCGTGTCGTCATGCGCAAGATCGCCGTAAGAATCGCGGGTAGCATAGCCGGCTTTCTCTGCCTGGTAATAACGTTCAACGTTCCGCCATTCGCGGAACCCTTTGTAATAGTAGAACTGGTTATCAACGGTGATTTCTGGCGTGGCATACCAGGACTGGGTTGACTGGAAGGAGGTCGCCTGACTGCGAATATGCGCATCCTGAAGGTTGTTGTAGTTCACATGGCGCAAGTCACGATCGACGCCGCCGTTGAGCGTCGGCGTCCCGAAATAGGGATTGCGCATATCCGTTAAGCTACGGTCGATATCAACGGTTACCTGGGTGTTATCGGTCGGCGTCAACAAAAGCTGCGCGCTGACCCTCTCCGGTCGATTGCGCTCTTTCTCAACCTGAGTGCCGGTATTTGACGCGCTGACGTCCACGCGGCCAGCAGCCACGCCCTCAACCAGCGTCCCTCCCGTGCCAAGATGAGCGCGATGGCTGTTATAGCTTGACCAGCTATAGTCTGCTTCCACAGGCTGGCGGCCAAAAGTCGCTTTACGGGACGTCAGGTTAACGCTGCCACCCGCAGAACTCAGGCCATTCAGCACCGAGCCGGTGCCATACAGAATATCCACGTTTTCATAATGAATCGGATCGGCAATCTGAATGGTGCTACCGGGTACGGCCACCCCATTCAGCAGCCAGGACACGCCCGAAAAGCCGCGCAATGAAACGCTGTTGGAGAGCGTGGGGGAACTGGTGCCGGACAAGCCCGGCGCAGTCTCAACGACGTCGGTCAGGGTGCGTTTGCCCTTGGCGGCAATCGTTGCGGCGCTGAGGGTTTCAGTATGGCGCGGCGTCTGTTTGTCGGTCAGGCCGAGTCGAGAGGCTGAACCGGATGACAGCAGTGCCGCGTCCGATCCGCCGGAAGAGGCGGATGCGTCACTGTGGGTGATAACGATGGTTTCGTCTGCTGCGTTAACCGGGGAAGGAAGTGCTGCGGCTACGGCAAGTGCGATTAAAGAAGGCTTGAGTTTCATACATCAACATTCAATTATTATTAGAATGTTATAACATAACACATTCCGTAAAGAAAAAAAGCCAGCCGACGACGAGCGCGGAAGAAGGGGCAAGGAAGTGACGTAGCCTGAAAAATACGGGAGGGCTCAGAGGGTGAGATGGGCTATGGCAGTTTCAGGCGAAAAACGGACTGAAGTGATTCCCTCATGCGCCTTTTCACCCGCCGGTCGGCCAGTGTCGGCCTGTCACCTGATTGACCACCGGATAGCGAGGTATAAAACGCCGGTCTGGAGGTGCGCAGAGACTCGCGCGCTTTACTCCAGCGGCTGACCACACATGCCAGCATCTCAGGACCGCCGGGGGCTTCCGGCGACCAGGCGGGGGTCGCTGTCAGCATAGTTCGTATGAATGTAGAGCGCGCTTGCCGGGGAGGGCATCAGTTATTCGTCAGCACGATTTTGCCCTGAATACTGCCCATTGCCGCGCGCTGATGGGCCGCGGAAGCCATGGCTAACGGCCAGGTGCTGTCGATAACGACCCGGACAGTGCCTGTATCCAGAAGGCGACCCGCTTCAGCGAGCTGCGCCCCGCTGGATCGCACCTGGGTGGATGACACCGTGATGCCTTTTCTGGCAGCCTCATCCCATCCGCTAAACCCTAAAGGATTCACCAGAAACAGCGCGCCGCCTTGCCTGATACAGCTCAGAAAGCGCGCCATATGCGCGCCGCCCACCGCATCAAGAACAAGATCAACCTTGTTCACCACCTGCTCGGCAGCCGTTTTGGTGTAGTCAATAAACTCATCGGCACCCAGCTCGTATAACAGCGCCTCATTGCGGGAAGAGGCCACCGCAATGACTCGCGCCCCTTGCCATCGGGCAATCTGTACCGCCAGGTGTCCAACGCCGCCACCGGCACCGTTAATCAATACGGTCCGGCCTTTTAATGGCACGGCGGTATGGGGGAATGACTGGAAAGGATTGGCGGCGTTATGGCCCGGTCCGATCAAAAACTGCCAGGCCGTGAGCAGCGACATCGGCGCACCCGCAGCCTGAACATGGTCAATTCCCTGCGGTTTCAGCGCCAGTTCGCAGGAAGGCACGCTGACGTAGTCGGCACAGGCACCGCTGCCCTGCATAACCCTTTCAGGAAATCGCACCATTGAATAGACTGCATCTCCCACGCTGAATCCCGCAACATTCTGGCCGACCGCAGCCACCACGCCTGAGACATCTGTACCCGGAATGAGCGGAAAAACGGGGTCCGGCCACCATTCTGGCGGAAGGGTCCGATAACCGTCACGCAGATACCAGTCAGGCGGATTAAGGCTGGCGGCATAAACCTTAACAAGCACGTCATCGCTGCCGACAAAAGGCCGGGGCGCGTCTTCATACAGCAGATTCTCTGGCCCACCAAACGCATGGAGCCGTACGGCTTTCATTATTTCAGTCATCACTCTCTCACTTTAAAAAAACACCGGAGAGAAATAATAGATCTGTTATCCGGCATTGATAATGTGGCTGAATGTCGCTTTAATTATGCCATGAAGGAACAACCCGCTTTTGAAAGACTGACCGGTCTTATTGCCTTTGCCCGTGCGGGCGCACTTGGCAGTTATACTGCCGCTGCCCGCTCGCTTGCCGTTTCACCTTCTGCGATCAGCAAAAGTATTCAGCGGCTGGAGAAACAGCTTGGCATAGTGTTATTCACCCGAACCACACGTTCGCTGGTGCTGACCGCTGAAGGCCATGAGCTACATGAACGCGCTTTACGTCTGTTACGTGATGCGGAGGAGATTGAGCAGATAGCCAAACGCTCGCGTGCGGAGCCCGCCGGGACGTTACGCATTGCGGCATCGTTACCGACAGGCATCCATATCATTGCGCCTGTACTGGCAACCTTCTGCGCACGTTATCCGAAAATCACGATTGACCTGCGCCTGAGCGATCGCGTGATCAATATCGTCGATGAAAGCATTGATATTGCCATTCGCATCGGTGATCTTGCGGACTCAAATCTTCTGGCGCGTCGCCTTCCGGCGTATCAGATAAGTTGTTATGCCTCGCCGGACTATTTAGCGAAAAACCCCGCCCCGGAACATCCCAGTGCGGTAATGCAGCATCAAACGATTAATCTGCGTTATCAAAATACAGGGCAGCTTTTTCGCTGGCCGTTTCGCATTGGGGAGCGGGAAATTGAAATGGTGCCTTCATCAACGGTGATCGTCGATACAAGCGAAGCGGTTATCGCGGCAGTGGTTGCCGGAGCCGGAATTGGCATGGCGCCGACTTTTATGGCGGATCGCCTGGTGCGGGAGAAAAAATTAATCCCTGTGCTGGCCGATTTTGCGGTAGAGCGACGGAACATTTCGGCCGTCTGGCATGAAAGCCGCCGGTCCAGTCCGGCGGTCCGTGCTTTTCTCGATCATTTGCCAGAGCGTTTTTAACGCCTTTCCCCGGCAGCGCCGGGGAAAGGGTATCAGGCAAATATCGTCATCAAATAAGCAATAAATAACGCCAGATGCGCCGCGCCGTTCAGCACATTGGTACGCCCGGTCGAGAACGAAATCTGGCATAGCACCAGTGATGACACCATCACCACCATTTCCGGCGCGCCCAGCGCAAACATCAGGTCATTACCCGTGGCGAAAGCGATGAGCGTCACCACCGGCACGGTGAGGGAGATGGTCGCCAGCACCGAGCCGAAGAACAAGTTCATCGCCCGCTGAACCTGGTTATTGAGTACCGCCTGCATCGCCCCCAGGCCTTCCGGGGAGAGGATCAGCAATGCGACGAGGAAACCGGTAAAGGCCACCGGCGCGTTCAGTTCGGTGAGCAGCGCTTCCAGCGGCACGGCATTCATTTTGGTAACCGCAATCACCGCAATCAGATGCACGATCAGCCAAACCGTATGCCAGATATTGCTGTGCGCGGAGGGCTTGCCGTGGTGCGGATCGTCGCCTTCATCTTCGTGCTCATAAACAAACAGGCTCTGGTGCGTTTTGGTCTGGATCAGCAGAAACACGCCGTACATCGCCGCTGAAAGCAGCGCTACCAGCAGGGCCTGACCGGTGCTGAAATTCGCGCCCGGCAGCGCCATCGGGAAGACGAGGACGATAATCGCCAGCGGAAACAGGGCGATTAAATACTGTTTGATGCCGAACAGATTTACGTACTGGGTGGCAAATTTACGTCCGCCGAGCAGCAGGGCAAAACCGACCAGCCCGCCAGTGACGATCATAATGATGGAATATAAGGTGTCGCGCATTAACGTCGGCGCGGCGTCTCCGGTCGCCATTAATGCAGAAATAAGGCTGACTTCAAGAATAACCACCGAAAGGCTTAAAATCAGAGAGCCGAAGGGTTCGCCGAGGCGGTGAGCAAGAACATCTGCATGTCTGACGACGCTAAATGCACTGGCGAGGATACCGACTAATGCCAGGGCATTAATACCGATAACCACTGGCAGCGACTGGCTGTTTCCCCAAAACAGCAGCACCGCCAGCGCCAGCACCGGGAAAATAAGGGTCGTCTCCTTGTGGCGGGTTTTCACCGCCTCTTGATTGTGAGGCATAAACCATCTCCGTATTTGCAGGTATTGTAATTATAGATAACCAAAGTCCATAAAGTAGCAGAAAACCGGCTTTTTTGATTGAATTTTTACTTTTATTTACTGCTGGCGTGAAAAAGCGTTTGAAGGGGTTTATTTTGCTATTTATGGTTAATTTATTAATTATTACAGTCAATTACGTCTGCTGATTTTGCACTTTACCCGCTGGCTGGCACGGGGGCTGTTCTTGTTCCACACTTACTCTTTACCCATCATGAGGAGGATATTATGCCGTACAAGAACAAAAGCGATCTGCCGGACAACGTCACCAACGTGCTGCCCGCTCACGCGCAGGATATCTACAAAGAAGCGTTCAACAGCGCCTGGGATCAGTATAAAGATAAAGAAGATCGGCGTGGCGATGCCAGCCGGGAAGAAACCGCGCACCGCGTAGCCTGGGCGGCGGTGAAAAATGATTATGAAAAAGGCGACGACGATAAGTGGCATAAAAAGAAATAACCCCGCTGCGTGCTATTCCGCCGCTGTTTACCGTTGCCCGGTTGCATCCGGCCTGCGTTTTGCATATCGTTGAACGCAGGCTGGGTAATAAAGCACCAGCAGGGAATCGGTAAACGTGGCGGGAGGCCGGAGTGGTGGAGGTAGAGTAACGTGTTAACCCGTGATTTCTTGCTGAATGCGGACTGCAAAACAGCATTTGGTACGATTGAGGAATCGCTGTTGTGGAGTGCCGAACAGCGGGCGAGATCGCTGGCCGCAACGCTGGCCTGCCGACCCGATGACGGACCGGTGTGGATTTTCGGCTACGGCTCGCTGATGTGGAACCCGGCGCTGGAATTTACCGAGTCCTGCACCGCAACGCTCCCCGGCTGGCATCGCGCGTTTTGTTTACGCCTGACTGCCGGGCGCGGAACCTCCTGCCAGCCGGGGCGAATGCTTGCCCTGAAAGAGGGCGGGCGCACCACCGGCGTGGCCTACCGGTTGCCGGATGCGCTGCTGGAAGACGAGTTAACCCTGCTGTGGAAGCGCGAAATGATCACCGGCTGCTATCTGCCCACCTGGTGCCGTCTCGATCTCGACGATGGCCGCACGGTCAACGCGCTGGTGTTTATCATGGACCCGCGCCATCCACTGTATGAAGCGGATACCCGCACCCAGACCATCGCCCCATTGATTGCCGCTGCCAGCGGTCCGCTCGGCACCAACGCGCAGTATCTTTTTTCGCTGGAAGAGGAACTGGTAAAGCTGGGGATGCACGATGACTGTCTGAACGAGCTGGTGGGTAAGGTGCGCACGCTGCTGGGCGGCACCGGCACCCGGCTGTCCGGGCTGGCGTAAAAGAAAGCCCGGTGAAGATCACCGGGCCGAACGTTATGCTGCAACGTAGCTGATAGAGTGTTCCAGCGACTGGCTGTGGCTGTCGATCAGCACGTTCCATGTCCCGCTGTAGGGCACGGTCAGATACGCATTTTCGCGGTTTTGCACGCTAAGAATATCTGACTGCGGATCCTGGGTACGTTCTTTTGCACTCATTAAATGAATATGGCAGCGTTCAGAACAGCGAACGACGACCGTATCACCACCAAATAACTTCAGGCTTGCTTTTACCAGCGCCATTTTTCTACCCCGTCTTAAGTTTCAACACTTCCCTGCCGGAAAATCCTGTCTGTGATGTTGTTCACAAATACTTATTGCATAACACCAAATGGGGAGACGCTGAATGCTGATTTTGATCAAAAAATTGTATAAAGGTTAAACAAAAATGACATTATTCCTGAAAGCATTCAGCCGACGCGCAAATTAAGGGCAAAAGCGCGTCGGCAGAAAATTATATGCGGAAATGTCCGGCAGTTTCAGCAAGGTCGCCCGCCTGACCCTGAAGCGCGCCTGCGGCAGCGGCGGATTCCACCACCAGTTCCGCATTCTGCTGCACCATCCGATCCAAATCATTCACTGCGTGATTAATCTCGCGAATGCCACGCATCTGCTCGCCGCTGGCGGTGCTGATTTCCTGCATGATGCCGGAGACGCTGCCGATGCTGGTGAGGATCTCCTGCATACTTTCGCCTGCCAGCCGCACGTAGCGCGAGCCGGTTGCCACGCTGTCAGTGGTGGAGTCGATCAGCGATTTAATCTCCTTCGCCGCCTGGGCGCTGCGGCTGGCAAGATTGCGTACTTCGCCTGCCACAACCGCAAAGCCGCGACCCTGTTCCCCGGCGCGCGCCGCTTCCACCGAGGCGTTAAGGGCGAGGATATTCGTCTGGAACGCGATGCCGTCTATGACGCTGGTGATGTCGGCGATTTTGGTCGACGCGGATTCGATGGTCTGCATCGAGCTAATCGCGTGTGACACCACCTCACCGCCGCGCGATGCGGCCTGGCTGGCTTTTTGCGCCTGCTCGTTGGCATCCACCGCTGATTCGGTGGACTGGGCGACCGACGCGGTGATCTGCTCCACGGCGCTGGCGGTTTCCCGCAGGCTGGAAGAAGCCTGCTCGGTGCGCGATGAGAGATCCTGATTACCTGCGGCAATTTCCCGCGCCGCCGTCTGCACCGAGGCGCTGGCATCGCGCAGTTGCACCATCACCAGCGCCAGCTTGTCGCTGAAGGCATTAAAGGCGTGGGCGATTTGCGCAATTTCATCATTGCCGCTTTCCGGCAGGCGTTGGGAGAGATCGTTAGTCCCGTTGCCGATCGCCAGCATTGCATCGCGGATGGTGATCAGCCGCTTCAGCAGCGTGGCTACCACAAAATGCACCACCGCGCCGCCGAGAAGCACCAGAATAACCAGCGACAGGGCAGAGGCTTTCAGCAACGCCGACATCCCGCTGGTGGCTTCATTGCGATCCAGCGCCACCACCAGCAGCCAGTGAGTGCCTTTGATCGGCGTTGCCGACAGCGTTTTGCTCTCGCCGTTGAGGGTGCCGTCAACCGTATCGCCCGCCGCCAGCGCGGAGAAATCCGCGCCGCTTATCGCATCGGCGAAAGGTTTCAGGGTCAGCGCCGGATTGCTGGCGGCAATAATGCTGCCGTCGCTGTCAAGAAGCAGACCGCTGCTGGCAGGCGTCGGCCTGATCTCCCGGACGTTGGCGACGACGTTATCCATCGAAACGTCTCCGGCGACCACCGCTTTCAGCTCGCCGTTCTCGCTGACCGGCACCGCAAAAGTCACCACCAGTTTCCCGGTACCGGCATCAACGTAGGGCGCGGTGACGATCGGCGTATTTTCTTTCGCTGCCTGCTGATACCACGGGCGAATGGTCGGATCGTAATCCGCAGGAATGCCGTTGGCATCGGAGAATTTCGCCGTATGGCTGGCGTAGCCGACGTAAACGTTGATAAAACCGCCCGCGCGGGCGATTTGTCCCAGCGCCGGAAGCGGATCGTCATTCAGCGCCACCGGTTGCAGGGAAGCGATCATCGCCAGTTTGCTGCTGGCCCAGTCGGCGATAGCCATGCCGTGGCTGGCTTTCGCGCTGGTCAGCATTTCCTGCTGCGCCCGCTGATTATCGTGGCGGGTGACCTGGTAGTTAATCACGGTGTTAAGAAGCAGCGCCAGCGCTAAACAGGCGGCCGTTGCTGCAATGATACGAGTGCGTACTGACCTGAACATAATGAGTGTACCTGCTGTGTTGTTTGAGAATATATCGGCAACACGGCAGGTAAACTTGATGTGGCAGGTTAAGCCATAAGAAAAAAATATGTAGCGCGGCTAAAAACTCAAAAGGTTAATACTTTGTCGGCCGCCAGCGTCCACTGTGCCAGCTCCACCAGGGTGCCAATCTCCACGCCGTCAATCAGCGGCAGGGCGGAAATGCCGCGCCCGTCAGTACAGGTTTTGCACAGCTTCACCGGCACGTTCTGTGCGGTGAGGATTTCCAGCATTTGCTGGATGTTATAGCCTTCCGCGGGTTTTTGCCCGCGCAGGCCCGCCGTCACTGCATCGGACATCAAAAACAGGCGGAGATCCAAATCTGCTGGCTGCTCGCGCAGGGCAATCGCCAGGCGCAGGCTGTTAAAAAGCGATTCGCTGCCGTAGGCAGCACCGTTGGCGATAATCACAATACGTTGCATCGTTACTCCTCAATAAGGATACGGGAAAGCACTATGCTACCGCGCGAGCGGTCTGCCGGAAACTCAAACTATTGACCAAACCGGCCTACCAGTCCGGCGGCGGCCAGCGTTTTGCCCTTCAGCTTTTCAAACAGCTGTTCACGCGTCAGCCCGGCGGGGAGGTCAGGAGGCTGAGAGGTGGCAATCAGGGTAAAGGTATAATGATGCGCACCGCTGCCCGGCGGCGGGCAGGGTCCGTGCCAGCGGTCGTTACCGGGGGTATTTTTACCCCCGGTGAAGCCTTTGCCATCGCGCAGTGCGTTCGGTGAAAAGCCCGTTGCCGAGGCGGGGATGTTATAGGCCACCAGATGGGTCACGCCCAGCCCTTTCGCGCCTTCGGGATCGTGGACCACCAGCGCCAGGCTTTGCGTCTCCTGCGGCTGATTGCTCCAGACCAGCGGCGGAGAATGATTCTCCCCGGTACAGTTCGGGTTGCCGCTGGCATTACCGGCAAATTTTTTGTCCATCATGCCGTTGTCGGCAAAAGCGGGCGATTGCAGGATAAAAAGATCGTTCGCCGCGACCTGACCGCCATAAATCAGCAGCGTCGCGCACAGGGCACGTTTAATGAAAGCGGACATGGTGATGTTCTCCAGAGGATGACGCATTAACTGTAGTTAAACCGCAGCGGCGCGGTTAGGGATTTTCCTGAAAATGCGTCAGGAGATGAAACAGAGAGTGAAAAACGCTAAGGTAAACCTGTGCCATCGTCCCTTTTTACACCTGCGAGGTTAATGTTCAATTATTCCCGCTCCCCATTTCCCGCGATGTTACTCTGGTTGTTTACCGGAGGTGCTGCCCTTGCGCAGGGCAATTTTGTCCAGCAGGCGGCTAATCCCTTTGATAATAATCAGGACGGACTGCCAGATTTGGGTATGGCTGCCGAAACCCGCGAAGGGGAAAAAAGCCTTGCTGAAATGGCGAAAGCCTTCGGCGAGGCCAGCATGACCGATAATGGGCTGGATACCGGGGAGCAGGCGCGATCCTTTGCGCTGGGACAGGCCCGCGACGCCATCAGTTCCCAGGTCAATGACCAGTTGCAAAACTGGCTGGCTCCCGGCACCAATGCCAGCGTGGAGTTGAAAGTCGATGATGACGGTAATTTTACCGGCAGCCACGGCAGTTGGTTTTTCCCGATTCAGGACCGGGAACACCGTCTTAGCTGGAGTCAGGTGGGCGTGACCCGCCAGCAGGAGGGGCTGGTCAGCAATGCGGGCGTCGGGCAGCGCTGGACGGCCGGAACGTGGCTTCTGGGCTACAACACCTTCTACGATAATCTGCTGGATGAACACCTTTCCCGCGCCGGACTGGGTGCCGAAGCGTGGGGCGAAAACCTCCGTTTATCGGCGAACTATTATGAGCCGCTGCAAAGCTGGCACGACAGCGCTGAAACTCTCCAGCAGCGGATGGCGCGCGGGTATGATCTCACCGCCCAGGCGCGGCTGCCTTTTTATCAGCATCTGAATACCAGCGTCAGCCTGGAGCAGTATTTTGGTGAAAGCGTCGATCTGTTCAGCAACGGCACCGGGGAGCATAACCCGCTGGCGGTCAACCTGGGGCTGGACTACACCCCGGTTCCGCTGGTGACGGTGAGCGCGCAGCACAAGCAGGGCGAGAGCGGTACCAGCCAGAATGATATCGGACTGAAGCTCAACTATCAGTTTGGCGTGCCGCTAAAAAAACAGCTGGCGGCCAGTGAAGTGGCGACCAGCCGTTCGCTGCGCGGCAGTCGCTATGATGAAGTCCAGCGCACCAACCTGCCGGTGCTCCAGTCGCGTCAGCGTAAAACGCTGGCGGTATTCCTCGCCACGCCGCCCTGGGATCTTAAGGCTGGCGAGACGGTGGCGCTGAAAATTCAGATCCGCAGCCGTTATGGGATCAAAATCCTCGACTGGCAGGGAGACACTCAGGCGCTGAGCCTGACGCCGCCCGCTTCGCAGAATTCCGCCGACGGCTGGACGATCATTATGCCCGCCTGGGACGCGACGCCGGGGGCGGAGAACCGCTGGCATCTGGTGGTGACGGTCGAGGATAACCGGGGGCAGCGCGTCTCATCCAATGAAATCGCGCTGGTGTTGACCGAGCCGCTGGTGGCCTTCAAAAGTGAAGGTATGCGCTAAGCGTCTGTCCCATCAGGCTATTTTAAAAAATACGTTCCTGATGCACCCACACCGCCGCTTCCACCCGGGATTTGAGCTTCATTTTCTTCAGCATGTGCTTCACGTGAACCTTCACCGTGCTTTCGGTGATATCCAGACGGCGGGCGATCATTTTGTTCGGTAGCCCCTGGGCGATCAGCTTCAGGATGTCGCGCTCACGCGGGGTAAGCTGGCTGACATCGCGGTCGGAGGTGGCCCGGTTAGCGCGCAGGCTGGCCGCCAGCACCGGGGTTAACGCTTCGCTTAACACCATTTCGCCTGCCGCCGCCTGCTGGAGCGCTTTCAGCAAATCTTCCGGCTCCATATCCTTCAGCAGATAGCCGTCCGCGCCGCGCTTCAGCGCCGTGACCACATCTTCTTCATGATTCGACACGCTGAACACCACGATGCGCCCGGACAGCGTTTTCTCGCGCAGTTTGTCCAGCGTTTCAAGACCGTTCATGCCGGGCATATTAAGGTCGAGCAGGATGAGATCCGGGTCCAGCGACTCCGCCATTTCAATGCCCTGCGCGCCGTTGCTGGCTTCGCCAACGACCTGAATATCCTGCGCCATGCTAATCAATTGTTTCACGCCGGTGCGTAGCATCGGATGATCGTCAATGAGCAGGATTGTGGCCCGTTCCTGATGACTCATCGGTATCTCCTTGTTGTAATGAAAAGGATTTTTCGGGGATAAAAGTGACAATCACTTCAGTACCGCCCGCCTCGCGGCGGCGAACCTGACAGTCTCCGCGCAGGCTTTGCGCCCGGTCGCGCATGATAATCAGGCCATAATGATTGATCCGTTCGGCGCTATCCGGCACGCCGCAGCCGTTATCGGTAACGACCAGTCTGACCTGACTGTCTTTCTGCGTGACGGACACCTGGATCGCGCTGGCCCCGGCATGTTTCAGGCAGTTGCTGAGCGCTTCACGGGCGATTTGCAGCAGGTGAATGGCCTGATGCGACGGCACGAAGCGCGGCGGGAGCTGATAATCCAGCTGAACGGTAAAACCGAATCGGGCGCTGTATTCCTGGCAGCTGGCTTCCAGCGCCGGGCGCAAACCCGGCTCGGCAAGCTGAAGCCGGAAGGTGGTCAGCAACTCGCGCAGTTGCGCCCACGAGGTATTCAGTTCATGGCGGATCTGCCCCAGCAAATCGCGGCTGTTTTCCGGCAGGCTCTCGCCCTGCATTTGCAGGCAGCTGACCTGCATTTTCATACAGGAAAGCGACTGGGCAATCGAGTCGTGCAGTTCACGGGCGATGGTCGCGCGTTCTTCCATCACGATAAGCTGCTGCTGGCGCTCCTGATGGCGGTCCAGCGCCAGCGTCGCGGTAATTTGTTCGACCAGCGTATCCACCAGCTGCTGCTGGTCGTGGCTCAGGTGGCAGCCCGACGGCAGCGTGGCCAGCAAAATACCGTACTGGGTGTGTGCATCCGTCAGACGCCACTTAAGCGTGGTGCCGCTGCCGGGCGTGATGGCAAGATCGCGCGGGCAAAGGCGGCAACCGATGTCATCACACGTGATCCCGGCATGGCAGGTAAATTCCTGATGATTCTCTTCGTCTTCCATATCATAGACCCGCACTTCAATATCGCGCAGCAGCGTCAGCCCCTGGAGGCCATTGAGTACCGGGGAGAGACGTTCGCACAGCGAAGCCTGCGAGTGCAGGCGGCGGTTGGCCTGCCATAAAAAGGAGAGAATTTGATTTTTTTGCTCCAGCCCGGCGGTTTTCTCCCGCACCCGCTGTTCCAGCACGGCGTAGCTTTCGGCCAGCTCCGCTGACATATTATTCAGCGAGTTGCCGAGGGTCGCCATTTCATCGCGTCCGCTGATCGCCACCCGCTGGGTAAAATCTCGCTGGCTGATGGCGCGCGCCATGTGCAGTAGCTGCCGCCACGGGCGCAGCAGGCGGGCGCGCAGCCAGACGATGGTAAATACCAGCAGCAGCGCCATAAACACCGCCATCGCCCGCTGAAGCCAGACCACGCGCTGGATGCGCATTTCGGTGGTGTGGTCGAACGACGTGACTAAATCATCAATGCGGGCGACGAAATCCACAATATCGCCTTTCACCGTTGCCGGATTTTGCGCGCGCTGAATCGCCGGAGCCAGCTCGCTCTGCCAGTAACGTTGCAGGGCGCTAAGCTGTTCGACCTGACCGTCACGCTGCGCGGCCGCGTTTAACTCAGTGCTGAAGGCGGTCTGCTCCATTTCAGTCAGCAAAGGGCGATCAGAAGGCCGCAGGGGGATCGCCGACAGCAGGCGATAGCTTTGCATTCGCAGCGAGCCTGCTTTATTAATCGCGTGCGCGCTCCCCTGAACGCCCTGGATCAGCCAGCCGGAAATCGCCATGCTGGTAATACCAATGGCGGTGGAGAGCAGGACAATCAACGCCAGCTGGTTGACCAACGTCAGCGGCGTGAACAGGCGTTTAAACATTCGGCTAAGGCTCCTGACCGGTTTTATTCCCGGAATGCGGCTATTCTGGGACATCGCCTGGAGTATACCCATACCCCTAAAGGATTACCTCTTTATTGCCAGCGGTGACGCAGTCTGGAGAAGGGGAGGTATAAAAGCGAACAGTACCGTGAAAAACCACATCTTTTTTGCTGTTTTCCACTACCTATAAAGAAGGATGATGAATTTCTCGTAATTATAACGCTGACTTTTCCTTTGATTTATATCAACTTACCGCCGGGGATAAACCCTATGGTGAGTGGCGTTAATATTGATAATCAGAGGTGTCTATGAGTCACTCCACTGTCCCGTCCAGGGCAACCGGCTCTGTCATCACCGACTGGCGTCCTGAAGATCCGCAGTTCTGGCAGCAGCACGGTCATCGTGTGGCAAGCCGTAACCTGTGGATTTCGGTTCCCTGTCTGCTGCTGGCATTTTGTGTATGGATGTTATTTAGCGCAGTTGCCGTCAATCTCAATAAAGTCGGTTTTCATTTTGAAACCGAACAGCTGTTTATGCTCACCGCGTTACCTTCGGTGTCCGGTGCGCTGCTGCGCGTTCCGTACTCCTTTATGGTGCCTGTCTTTGGCGGACGCCGCTGGACGGCCTTCAGCACCGGCATTCTGATCGTTCCCTGTGTCTGGCTGGGCTTTGCGGTGCAGGATACGACGACGCCATTCAGTACCTTTATTATCATTGCGCTGCTGTGCGGTTTTGCCGGGGCGAATTTCGCCTCCAGCATGGCCAATATCAGCTTCTTCTTCCCTAAACAAAAACAGGGTGGGGCGCTCGGCATCAACGGCGGCTTTGGCAACCTCGGTGTTAGCGTGATGCAACTGATTGCGCCGCTGGCGATTTCGCTGTCGATGTTTGCGGTTTTTGGCGGCACCGGCGTTGAACAGGCGGACGGCACGCGAATTTACCTGGAAAACGCGGCGTGGATTTGGGTGCCGTTCCTGGCGGTGTTTACCGTTGCGGCCTGGTTTGGCATGAACGAACTGGCGACCTCAAAAGCCTCGCTGAAGGCGCAGCTTCCGGTGCTGAAGCGCGCGCATTTGTGGATTTTGGGTTTCCTGTACCTCGCGACTTTTGGCTCGTTTATCGGCTTTTCAGCCGGGTTTGCGATGCTGTCGAAAACCCAGTTCCCGGACGTGAACATTCTGCACTTTGCTTTCTTCGGTCCGCTGATGGGCGCGCTGGCCCGCTCCGTGGGCGGGGCGATGTCTGACCGTCTGGGCGGCATTCGCGTCACCCTGATTAACTTTGTCTTCATGGCGATTTTCAGCGGGCTGCTGTTCCTGACGCTGCCTTCGGCGGGCAGCGACGGTAACTTTATTGCCTTCTTCGGCGTGTTCCTGCTGCTGTTTCTCACCGCCGGGCTGGGCAGCGGCTCCAGCTTCCAGATGATCGCCTTTCTTTTCCGCAAGATGACAATGGAGCGGGTGAAAGCGGCGGGCGGTACAGAAGCGCAGGCGATGCGCGAAGCGGCCACCGACACTGCGGCGGCGCTGGGCTTTATCTCAGCGATTGGCGCGATTGGCGGTTTCTTCATTCCGAAAGCGTTCGGCACCTCGCTGGCGCTGACCGGCTCGCCCGCCGATGCAATGAAAGTCTTTCTGGTGTTCTATATTGCCTGCGTGGCGATCACGTGGGTGGTATACGGACGTAAAAAATATAATAACAAGTAACGTTTGATTATCCTGGCGCGGTGTCCCGCGCCTTTTTTTTAATACCTGGTTAGTTACAACATACTTTTTACGGGCTTTATTTTTCCTGACCCTGGCCCGCTAATTAACGGCCTGGCAGGAGGAGCTACCCCCTAATACCTCGCGGGCAAAATAGCTTTGCCGGTATTGCGTTGTTTGTGGAAAAACATATTTAAAAACATGGCGTTAAAAAATAATTTTTTATGCCACTTTAGAGGTATCTGCCTGTTTTTACGCCGAGGTTAACCCTGCGCATCTTGATCGTTATCAATTCCCCTGATGTTTCAGGGCATTAATTTCACGCCATATGCAGCAATGTCGATTTATCAGAGAGCCGTCAGGCTCCATACAGGAGACACCAGATGAGTAAATTCCTGGATCGGTTCCGCTACTTCAAACAGAAGGGCGAAACCTTTGCCGATGGGCACGGCCAGCTTCTCGAAACGAATCGGGACTGGGAAGATGGCTACAGAAGCCGCTGGCAGCACGACAAAGTGGTGCGTTCTACCCACGGCGTGAACTGCACCGGCTCCTGTAGCTGGAAAATCTACGTTAAGAATGGGCTGGTCACCTGGGAAACCCAGCAGACCGACTATCCGCGTACCCGTCCTGATATGCCGAACCACGAACCGCGTGGCTGCCCGCGCGGAGCCAGCTACTCCTGGTATCTCTACAGCGCTAACCGCCTGAAATATCCGCTGATGCGTAAACGGCTGATGAAAATGTGGCGCGAAGCGAAACAACGCCATACCGATCCGGTCGAGGCCTGGGCGTCCATTATTGAAGACGCCGATAAAGCGAAAAGCTTTAAGCAGGCGCGCGGGCGCGGCGGCTTCGTGCGTTCCTCCTGGCAGGAAGTGAACGAGCTGATCGCCGCATCCAACGTTTACACCGTTAAAACCTACGGCCCGGATCGCGTGGCGGGCTTCTCACCGATCCCGGCGATGTCGATGGTTTCGTATGCCTCCGGCGCGCGTTATCTGTCGCTGATTGGCGGCACCTGTCTGAGCTTCTATGACTGGTATTGTGACCTGCCGCCCGCCTCGCCGATGACCTGGGGCGAGCAGACTGACGTGCCGGAATCCGCCGACTGGTATAACTCCAGTTATATCATCGCCTGGGGATCTAACGTCCCGCAGACCCGTACCCCGGACGCCCACTTCTTTACCGAGGTGCGTTACAAAGGGACCAAAACCGTGGCCGTCACCCCGGACTACGCCGAAATCGCCAAGCTGTGTGATTTATGGCTGGCACCGAAACAGGGCACCGACGCGGCAATGGCGATGGCGATGGGCCACGTAATGCTGCGCGAATTCCACCTTGATAATCCCAGCCAGTATTTCACTGATTACGTGCGTCGTTATACCGACATGCCGATGCTGGTGATGCTCGACGCGCGCGACGGCTACTACGCCGCAGGCCGGATGCTGCGCGCCGCCGATCTGGTGGATGCGCTGGGCCAGGAAAATAATCCGCAGTGGAAAACCGTCGCCGTTAACGCCAACGGTGATCTGATTGCGCCGAACGGCTCGATCGGTTTCCGCTGGGGCGAGAAGGGCAAGTGGAATCTCGAACAGCGTGACGGCACCTCCGGCAGTGATGTCGAACTGAACCTGAGCCTGCTGGGCGGTCATGATGATATTGCCGAAGTTGGTTTCCCGTACTTTGGCGGCGACGGCACCGAGCACGTCAACAAAGTCGAACTGCAAAATATTCTCCTGCATAAACTGCCGGTAAAACGTCTGCAACTGGCTGACGGCACTTCCGCGCTGGTGACTACCGTTTACGATTTGACCCTCGCCAACTACGGCCTGGATCGTGGTCTGAATGATGAAAACTGCGCCAGCAGCTATGAAGAGGTGAAGGCGTATACCCCGGCGTGGGCCGAGAAAATTACCGGCGTGCCGCGCGCGCATATTATCCGCACCGCCCGCGAATTCGCTGATAACGCCGATAAAACGCACGGTCGCTCGATGATCATCGTCGGTGCCGGGATGAACCACTGGTATCACATGGATATGAACTACCGTGGCCTGATCAATATGCTGATTTTTTGTGGCTGTATCGGTCAGAGCGGCGGCGGCTGGGCGCACTACGTCGGCCAGGAAAAACTGCGTCCGCAGACCGGCTGGCAGCCGCTGGCGTTTGCCCTCGACTGGCAGCGTCCGCCGCGGCATATGAACAGCACTTCGTACTTCTATAACCACTCCAGCCAGTGGCGCTATGAATCACTGACGGCAAAAGATCTGCTGTCGCCGCTGGCGGATGCATCGCGCTATACCGGGCATCTGATCGACTTTAACGTCCGCGCCGAGCGGATGGGCTGGCTACCGTCGGCACCGCAACTTGGCACCAACCCGCTGCGCATTGCCGCTGAAGCGGAAAAAGCAGGCATGAGCGCGGTGGATTACACCGTTAAGGCGCTGAAAGAGGGCACGATCCGTTTCGCCGCCGAACAGCCGGAAAACGGCAAGAACCACCCACGTAACCTGTTTATCTGGCGCTCCAACCTGCTTGGCTCGTCCGGTAAAGGTCATGAGTACATGCTGAAGTATCTGCTCGGCACCGAAAACGGCATTCAGGGTAAAGATCTCGGCAAGCAGGGCGGCGTCAAGCCGGAAGAAGTGGAATGGCACGATAACGGTCTGGACGGCAAACTGGATCTGGTGGTAACGCTGGACTTCCGTCTGTCGAGTACCTGCCTCTATTCCGACATTGTGCTGCCGACCGCCACCTGGTATGAAAAAGACGATATGAATACCTCGGATATGCATCCGTTTATTCATCCGCTGTCTGCGGCGGTCGATCCGGCGTGGGAGTCAAAAAGCGACTGGGACATTTATAAAGGCATCGCGAAGAAATTCTCTGAAGTGTGCGTCGGGCATCTGGGTAAAGAAATCGACGTGGTGACGCTGCCGATCCTGCACGACTCCGCCGCTGAACTGGCGCAGCCGCTGGACGTGAAAGACTGGAAGAAAGGCGAATGCGATCTCATCCCCGGTAAAACCGCACCGCATATTATTCCGGTGGAGCGTGATTACCCGGCGACCTGGGAGCGCTTTACCTCTATCGGCCCGCTGATGGAAAAAATCGGCAACGGTGGCAAGGGCATCGCCTGGAATACCCAGAGCGAAATGGATCTGCTGCGCAAGCTCAACTACACCAAAGCGGAAGGCCCGGCGAAAGGCCAGCCGATGCTCAACACGGCGATTGACGCGGCGGAAATGATCCTCACGCTGGCCCCGGAAACCAACGGCCACGTGGCGGTGAAAGCCTGGGCCGCGCTGAGCGAATTTACCGGGCGCGACCATACGCATCTGGCGACCAATAAAGAGGAAGAGAAAATCCGCTTCCGCGATATTCAGGCCCAGCCGCGCAAAATTATCTCCAGTCCGACCTGGTCAGGTCTGGAAGATGAGCATGTCTCTTATAACGCCGGTTACACCAACGTTCACGAGCTGATCCCGTGGCGCACCCTGTCGGGTCGCCAGCAGCTGTATCAGGATCACCAGTGGATGCGTGATTTTGGTGAAAGCCTGCTGGTTTACCGTCCACCCATCGACACCCGTTCAGTGAAAGCGGTGATGGGCGAGAAGTCCAACGGCAACCCGGAAAAAGCGCTTAACTTCCTGACACCGCACCAGAAGTGGGGCATTCATTCCACCTACAGCGACAACCTGCTGATGCTGACCCTGTCGCGCGGCGGTCCGATTGTCTGGATGAGTGAAACCGACGCCAAAGAGCTGGGCATTGAAGATAACGACTGGATTGAAGTCTTCAACAGCAACGGTGCGCTGACCGCCCGTGCGGTGGTCAGCCAGCGTGTGCCGTCCGGGATGACCATGATGTATCACGCGCAGGAACGCATCGTGAACCTGCCGGGATCGGAAATCACCGGACAGCGCGGCGGTATCCATAACTCCGTGACCCGCATCAGCCCGAAACCGACCCATATGATCGGCGGCTATGCGCAACTGTCCTGGGGCTTTAACTACTACGGCACCGTTGGCTCTAACCGCGATGAGTTCGTGGTGGTCCGCAAAATGAAAAACATTAACTGGCTGGATGGCGAAGGCAATGACCAGGTACAGGAGAGCGTAAAATGAAAATTCGTTCACAAGTCGGCATGGTGCTGAATCTTGATAAATGCATCGGCTGCCACACCTGTTCCGTCACCTGTAAAAACGTCTGGACCAGCCGTGAAGGGATGGAGTACGCGTGGTTTAACAACGTCGAAAGTAAACCCGGCACCGGCTACCCGAACCAGTGGGAAAATCAGGATAAGTGGAAGGGCGGCTGGATCCGCAAAATCAACGGCAAACTGCAACCGCGCATGGGCAACCGCGCGCTGCTGCTGGGGAAAATCTTCGCCAACCCGCATCTGCCGGGCATCGACGATTACTATGAGCCGTTTGACTATGACTATCAGCATCTGCACAACGCCCCGGAAGGCAAGCATCAGCCGATTGCCCGTCCGCGCTCGCTGATCACCGGTCAGCGGATGGATAAAATTACCGGTGGGCCAAACTGGGAAGAGATCCTCGGCGGCGAATTTGAAAAACGCGCCAAAGATCAGAATTTCCAGAATATGCAGAAGGCGATGTACGGCCAGTTTGAAAACACCTTCATGATGTATCTGCCGCGTCTGTGCGAGCACTGCCTGAACCCGGCGTGCGTGGCGACCTGCCCAAGCGGAGCCATCTACAAGCGTGAAGAAGACGGCATCGTGCTGATCGACCAGGACAAATGCCGTGGCTGGCGGATGTGCATCACCGGCTGCCCGTACAAGAAAATCTACTTCAACTGGAAGAGCGGCAAGTCTGAGAAGTGCATTTTCTGCTACCCGCGTATTGAAGCCGGTCAGCCGACCGTCTGCTCCGAAACCTGCGTGGGCCGTATTCGCTACCTCGGCGTGCTGTTATATGACGCGGATGCCATTGAGCAGGCGGCGAGCACGGAAAACGAGAAAGATCTCTACCAGCGTCAGCTGAGTATTTTCCTCAATCCGAACGATCCGGCAGTGATTGAACAGGCGCTGAAAGACGGCGTTCCGCAGAGCGTGATTGACGCTGCACAGCAATCGCCGGTCTACAAAATGGCCATGGACTGGAAGCTGGCGCTGCCGCTGCACCCGGAATACCGCACTCTGCCGATGGTGTGGTACGTGCCGCCGTTGTCACCGATTCAGTCCGCCGCCGATGCAGGGGAGCTCGGCAGCAACGGCATTCTGCCGGACGTGGACAGCCTGCGCATTCCGGTGGAATATCTGGCGAATATGCTGACCGCAGGCGACACCCAGCCGGTACTGCTGGCGCTGAAGCGGATGCTGGCAATGCGTCACTACAAACGCGCGGAAACCGTCGATGGCGAAGTGGATACCCGCGCGCTGGAAGACGTGGGGCTGAGCGAAGCGCAGGCGCAGGAGATGTACCGCTATCTTGCCATCGCCAACTATGAAGATCGCTTTGTGATCCCCAGCAGCCACCGCGAGCTGGCCCGCGACGCCTTCCCGGAGAAAAGCGGCTGCGGCTTTACTTTCGGCGACGGTTGCCACGGTTCAGACAGCAAATTCAATCTGTTTAACAGCCGCCGCATCGATGCGATTGATGTGACCACCAGAACGGAGCCGCACCCGTGATTGAACTCGTCATTATTTCGCGCCTGCTCGAATACCCGGATGCTGCCCTCTGGCAGCACCAGCAGGAACTGTTTGATGCCCTGGCCTGCGCTGAAAACATCAGCAAAGAACAGGCCCACACGCTGAGCATTTTCCTGCGCGATTTAACCGCGCAGGATCTGCTTGATATGCAGTCGGCATACAGCGAACTGTTCGATCGCGGACGCGCCACTTCGCTGCTGCTGTTTGAACACGTTCACGGCGAATCCCGCGATCGCGGTCAGGCGATGGTCGATTTGCTGGCGCAATACCAGCGGCAGGGGCTGCACCTTGACAGCCGCGAGCTACCGGACCATTTGCCGCTGTACCTGGAGTATCTGGCGCAGTTGCCGGTGGCGGAAGCGCTGGGCGGATTGCAGGATATCGCGCCGATTCTGGCGCTGCTGAGCGCTCGTCTGCAACAGCGTGAAAGCCGCTACGCGGTGCTGTTTGATCTGCTGCTTTCGCTGGCGAACACCGCGATTGATAACGCCAAAGTGGCGGAGAAAATCGCCGATGAAGCCCGCGACGATACCCCACAGGCGCTGGATGCGGTCTGGGAGGAAGAGCAAATTAAATTCTTTGCTGAACAGGGCTGCGGTGAGTCGGAAATCTCCAGTCATCAGCGTCGTTTTGCCGGAGCCGTGGCCCCGCAATATCTGAATATCTCCCCCACCGGAGGACAGCAATAATGCCATTTCTGAATATGTTCTTCTTCGATATCTATCCCTATATTGCGGGCACGGTATTCCTCGTCGGGAGCTGGCTGCGTTACGACTACGGGCAATATAGCTGGCGCGCAGGATCCAGCCAGATGCTGGATCGCAAAGGGATGAATATGGCTTCTAACCTGTTCCACTTTGGCATTCTCGGCATTTTCGCCGGGCATCTGCTCGGTATGCTGACCCCGCACTGGATGTACGAGGGCTTCTTGCCGATTGACGTGAAACAGAAGATGGCGATGATTGCCGGTGGCGCGTGCGGGCTGATGACGCTGGTCGGCGGTCTGCTGCTGCTAAAACGCCGCCTGTTCAGCCCGCGCATTCGCGCTACCACCACCGGGGCGGATATTCTGATCCTCTCTCTGCTGATGGTGCAGTGCGCGCTGGGGCTGCTGACCATTCCCTTCTCCGCACAGCATATGGATGGTAGCGAGATGATGAAACTGGTTGGCTGGGCGCAGTCGGTGGTCACTTTCCACGGCGGCGCGTCGGCGCACCTCGACGGGGTGGCGTTTATTTTCCGCGTCCATCTGGTGCTCGGCATGACCCTGTTCGTGCTGTTCCCGTTTTCTCGACTGGTGCATGTCTGGAGCGCGCCGGTGGAATATCTGACGCGTAAATACCAGATTGTCCGCGCCCGTCGCTAATTAAAATAGCAAACCGGTACAAAACCCAGGGGCTAAAATTCCTGGGTTTTTTTTGCCTTTTAATTCTATATCATGAGTAAATTTCCTGGCTAAATAAGCGAACTCTGAATGGATGCTCCCGCACGTCCCGGTGTGACCAGCGCAGTAAAAATCATCGCTACCGGCATTGCGCTGCCGCCGGATCGCATCAGCTCCTCGTCTCTGGATATCAAACTCGGCAAGCCGCCCGGCTATGTGGAAAAACGCTCGGGCATCGCCTGGCGTTATCATGCGTCGGATGACGCCAGCCAGGCGGAACTGGCGGCGCAGGCGCTGCACAACGCGCTGCGCGCAGGCTCGCTGGCGCCGTCGTCGGTCGATCTGCTGATCTGCGCCTCAGCGATTGCGGTTCAGGCGCTCCCGTGCAGCGCCATTCATATACTGAAAGCCGCCGCCATGCCTGCGGGGGTGGCAGGTTTTGATATCAACAGTAGCTGCGTAAGTTTTATCTCCGCGCTGGAGGTTGCCGCCGGTCTGCTGAACAGCGGGGCGTACCGGCGCATCGCGATTGTCTCAGCGGATCTCGCCTCGCGCGGTATTGACTGGGCGCATGAGGAGTCCTCGCTGATTTTTGGCGACGGCGCGGCCTGTGCGATTGTTGAGCGCGGCGACGGCACCTGCGGCATTCTGGCGAGCCTGATTGAGATGTATCCCGACGGCAGTGACCTGTGTGAAATCCGCGCGGGCGGCACCCGGCGTAACCCCAGAGCGGGCATCAGCGATGCCGATTTTTTGTTCCATATGCAGGGCAAGCCGCTGTTTCGTTATGCCTCGTCGTTGATTGATGATTACTTTGCCCGTCTGCTGGCAAAAAGCGGACTGCGGCTGAACGAGATTGCGACGGTGGTGCCGCATCAGGCCAGCCATCTGTCGCTGGAGCATATGCGCAGGCGGCTGAACGTGCCGGAGTCGGTGCTGATAGACGTGTACCGGCATTACGGCAATCAGGTGGCGGCGTCGATCCCGACCGCGCTGCATGAGGCGATCATCGGCGGACGGCTGATACCCGGTCAGCCCGCGATGCTGATTGGCACCGCGGCGGGGGTGACCCTGGCGGGGCTGGTCTTCCTGCCATGAAAATTTTGCTTACCGGCGCGACCAGCGGACTGGGGCGCAATGCTGCGCAATTTCTTCTGGAAAGCGGGCATGAGGTCATCGCGCTCGGGCGTAACCTGACGGAAGGCGAATGCCTGAAACGGATGGGCGCGATGTTTGTCGCCCGCGATCTCACCCTTGCCACGGTCGATGAGTGTCAACGGCTGATGACGGGCTGCGCGGCGGTCTGGCACTGTGCGGCAAAATCTTCGCCGTGGGGAAGCCCGACGGCGTTTGACGCGGCGAACGTCGCCGTCACCCGGGCGCTGGCGCAGGCGGCGGGCAGGGCGGACATTCCGCGCTTTGTGCATATTTCTACTCCCGCCGTCTATTTTGATTTTCAACACCATTACGATCTGCCCGAAAGCTATCTGGCCCGCCGTTTCAGCAGCCACTATGCTCGCAGTAAATACGTGGCAGAGCAGGTGATTGCCGGGGCGGTGGCGCAGTTCAGCGCGACGACGTTTGTGATTTTACGTCCGCGCGGGCTGTTTGGTCCGCATGATAACGTGATTGTCCCGCGCCTGCTGCGCCAGCTTCAGCGTGACGGCGGCGTGCTGCGTTTGCCGCGCGGCGGCGAGGCGCTGCTGGATTTAACCTTCGTGCAGAATGTGGTTGATGCCATGATGCTGGCGACGGAGGCGGCGCTGCGCTCCGGCAGTCTCTATAACATCACCAACCACCAGCCGCAGCGGCTGAAAGAGATGCTGGACGCGCTGCTGCGCCAGCAACTGGGGTTGCGCTATACCCTGCGCGCGGTGCCGTGGCCGGTGCTGTCGTTGGCGGCGCGCGGGATGGAACTTGTCGGCCATTGCCTTCAGCGGGAGCCGCCGGTGACGCGCTATAGTGCGGGCACGGTCTGCTTTGACATGACGCTCAGCGCGCAAAAAGCCATTGACGAACTGGGCTATCGACCGCGCTTCTCAATGGGTGAAGGCATTGAACTGACCGGAAAATGGATGAGGGAACATGGCAAAAATCACCGCTTTTGAGGTGGGTTACTGCACTCATATTGGCTGTATGGCGCTGAAGGGGGCGGGGCTGCGGGTGTGTAAATTTCCCTCGCGGGCCTGGCTGCTGGAAGTGGGCGACCGCCGCTGGCTGTGGGATACCGGCTACGCCTCGTGGTTTGAGCACTACACCCGCCGTGGCGTGTTTCAGATTTACCGCCAGGTGACGCCGGTCTGCTTTGATCCGAACGAATCGCTGGCCCGGCAACTCTACGCACGTGGAATGGTCGGCGGCGATATCGACGCAATTATCCTCTCGCATTTTCATGCCGATCACGTAGCCGGGCTGCGCGATTTTCCTCAGGTGGCCTGCATTTGCTCCGGCGAAGGCTGGGCGCAGGTGCGCTCACTGCGCGGGTTTGCCGCCTTGCGCCACGCGTTCGTGCCGGGGTTGTTCCCGGAGGATTTCGAATCCTCTTTGCGTTTTATCGAAAGTTTTGATGCGCTGACGTTGCCCGCCGCGCTGGCGCCGTTTACCCACGGCTATGTGCTGCCCGACAGCAACGGGCAGGTGATCCTGGTCCCGCTGCCGGGCCATGCCGCCGGGCATATCGGCGCATTTGTGCTGACCGACGATGGCTGGACGCTGCTGGCGGCGGACGCCGCGTGGTCGCCGACCAGCTACCGCGAGCTGCGCGGGCCGTCGCGACTGGCGCATCTGGTGATGTCCGATCCCCCGGCCTGGTATCGGACCCTCGAACAACTCAACCGGCTGTGGCAAAACGGCGTGGTGGATATCCGGCTGTGCCACGAGGGCGATTTATGATCCCATTTACTCTGTTGTGGCGCTATTTTCGCATCCGCAAACTGCGCTTTACCCGGCGCGAGGATCTGGAGGTCTGGCAGGCCCGGCGGCTGAGACGTTTTCAGCGCAATGTGCTGGCGAAAAGCCCGTGGTTCCGCCGCTTTCAGGCGCTGGACGTTGACCAGTGGCCGACGATGGACAAGGCGCTGATGATGGCGCATTTCGATGAGATGAACACCGCCGGGCTAAAACGCGAGGCACTGCTGGCCTGCGCGTTACAAAGCGAGCAGAGCCGGGACTTCACTCCCAACGTCGGGCGATTCAGCGTCGGGCTTTCTTCCGGCACCTCCGGGCGGCGCGGACTGTTTGTGGTCAGCCCGCAGGAGCAGCAAATCTGGGCGGCGGCAGTGCTGGCAAAGGCATTGCCCGACGGCCTGCTGGCGGGAGAGCGGGTGGCGCTTTTTCTGCGGGCGGATAATAACCTCTACCACAGCGTTAATAACCGCTGGCTGAGCCTCACGTTTTACGATCTGCTGGCTCCTTTTCAGCCGCAACTGGCGCAGATTCAGGCACAGTCGCCGACGCTTATCGTCGCGCCCGCCCAGGTCCTGCGCGCGCTGGCGCTGGCGGTGCTTTCCGGCACGTTACGGCTCAGGGTTAAAAAGGTGATTTCGGTGGCGGAAGTGCTGGAAGAGCAGGACCGCCAACTGCTGCGCCAGGCATTTGGCGAAGTGGGGGAAATTTATCAGGCTACCGAAGGATTTCTGGCGGCGACCTGCGCCTGCGGCACCCTGCATCTCAATGAAGAATTTATTTACGTCGAGCCGCAATGGCTGGATGAAAAACGCTTTATCCCGCTGATCACCGACTTTACCCGCCGCACGCAGCCGATTGTCCGCTACCGGCTTGACGACGTGCTGGTGGCGAGCGACATCCCGTGCCCCTGCGGTAGCGCCACGCGCGCCATTGCCCGTATTGAGGGGCGGCAGGACGATCAACTGCTGTTACCCGGCGTGGCTGCACAGGCGCAGACGGTGTTTGCCGACGCCTGTAGCCGCGTGCTGGCAATGACGCTGCCGCTTACCGCCGATTACCGGCTGGTACAGACCGGGGCAGAAACGCTTTGCCTCACCGCAGACTGCGAGCAGGCGGCGCTGGACGCCTGCCGCGAGGCGCTGAATGGGTTATTCGCCCGCCAGGGCATCGATACCGCGCGGCTGCGCTGGACGCTGCAAGCCCGGACGGTACTGACCTCGTTCGGCAATAAGCGGCGGCGCATTATTCGCCAGTGGGGACGCGAATGAAAGCGCGGACGATGCAGCTGGCGGCGCTGAACGATTTGCTGTCTCTTCAGCCGCGTGTTTTTCAGCGTAGGGGAAACCCGCAGTGAAGGTGCTGGTGACCGGCGCATCCGGTTTTATCGGCGGGGCTTTTTTACGTCGCTTCGCCTTACGCGAGGGCGTGACGCTGTACGGCGTGGGGCGACGAGCGCGGTGTGATTTTCCGCCGTCGGTCCGCTACCGCGCGCTGGCGCTTGACTGTCTGGATGCGCTGGATTTTCGCCCGGACGTGGTGATCCACGCGGCGGGACGCGCATCGCCGTGGGGCACCGCGCGGGAGTATTATCGCGATAACGTGGAAACTACCGTCCAGGTACTTGAATTTTGTAGCCGGAATTCGTTTCCGCGGCTGATTTTCCTTTCCAGCGCGGCGGTGTATTACCGCTTTGCCGATCGTTTTGCCCTGCGCGAGAGTGAGGTTATCGGACCGGCGTTTACCAGTGAGTACGGGCGCAGCAAATATCTGGCGGAACAATACGTGGCGCAGTATGCCGGTGAGAAAACGATTTTGCGCCCCTGCGCGGTGTTTGGCGATGGCGACCAGTTGCTGTTGCCACCGCTGCTGGCGGCGGCCCGTAAAAATCAACTGGTCAATCTGCAAAGGCCGGGCCGCGCGCAGTCTGAGATGATCCACATCGACATGCTGTGTGACTACCTGATGCAGGCGGCGGTCCATCCCCGGCTGAGGCCGTGCTATAACATTTCGGCCGCGCATCCGCTGGATACGCAGCGTCTGCTGGGCGAGGTATTACGCGAGCTGGATCTGCCGCGGCCACAGCGCACTATGTCGCTGACTACCGCGCTGCGCATAGCCGGGGCGCTGGAGTGGCTGTGGCGCATCCTGCCGCTACCCGGCGAGCCGCCGATCACCCGCTTTGGCGTCGGCGTTTTCGGCTATAGCGCCACACTTGATGTCAGCCTCATGCTGGCCGATTTTGGCCCGCCCACGGTGCCGTTTTCCGCGAGCCTGAGCCATTTCCTGCAACGCCATAAGGTGCAACAACCATGATAACGATGGCCCTGATCTGGCTGGCGATCCTGCTGTTTAAGCTGTTTTATACGCTGAAGAGGCTGGGGGTTTCTCCGTGCGCGTCCGCGATTAAACCCGCCGACGTCACCATTATGCAGCCGATACTGAGCGGCGATCCGGCGCTGGAATCAGTGCTGGGATCTAACCTGCACCATTTGCCCGGCGTGTGTTTTTTGTGGCTGATCGATGATGACGACGACGAAGCTGCGCGCATTACCCGGCAACTGATGCTGCGCTATCCGCAGTGCGCAATCGCCATTCAGCGTTATAGCGCCGCGCCGGAAGGGGTGAATCCGAAACTGTTCAAGCTGGAGCAGGCGAGGGCGCAGGTCACAACGCCCGTGCTGCTGGTGCTGGACGACGATGCCACCCTGAGCGCCAGCTCACTTTGCAGGATGTTAAGCGGGCTGAATGATAATGCGCTGGTGACGGCGCTGCCGTGGTATCGGGCGGCGGGCAATACGGCATCGCGCCTGCTGGCGCAGTTTGTGAATGATAATTCGGCGATGACCTACCTGCCGCTGCTGCCATTTACTCGCCCGCTGACGCTCAACGGGATGTGCTATGCGCTGAAGACACAGGTGCTGGCGCGGGTGGGGGGATTTGCGCCCATTATGCGGCATCTGACAGACGATCTGGCGCTGGCGACCCTGCTGGCGCGGGCACGGGTGGAGATTGTTCAGTCAACCGCCACGGTCAGGGTGCAGACCAGCGTGCCGGACTTCAGGCGCTACTGCCGTCAGATGCACCGCTGGTTTTTGTTTGCCACCCTGCTGATGCGGGAAAAAACGGCGGCGGTTAACGCGGCGATTTTTATGCTTCAGGGACTGCATCCGCTGTTGCTGTGGGCAATGCTGGTGTTGACCCTGCGCGGGGGCGTGGCGGAGGCGGTTATCCTGGTTGCCGTGCTGATCGTTCGCTATGCCGCACTGCGGCGGGTGCAGGCTCGGGTTTCTGATGAGATCCCGGCGCATCCGTTGCTTTCCGTGCTGTCAGAACTGCTTCAGCCACTGCATTTGCTGCACGCAATGGTTAACCGCACTATTTACTGGCGTTCACGACGCTATCGCATTTTCAGCAACGATCGTTTTACTTCACTATGACGCTACAGGTGGCTTTTATTACCGGCCGCAGCCAGCCGGATAACTCGGCATTAAGCCCGGCGCAGCGGGCATTTATTGAAGCGCTGGATCTGCCCGGGGTGGCGGTCAATTTTCCATGGCCTGCGCAGACTCAGTGCTGGACGCAGACGCCGCTGATACGGGCGAGCCTGAATAATGCGCGCGACTATTTATACTCGCGCAGGCCCGCGTTTGCCCGGTCTTATCAGGATGCGGCGCTGGCGTTGCTGGCGTCGGCGGATCGGACGCTGCTGCTGGCCGGGAGCTGCGGGCTGGAGCTGTTTAATAATTTGCAGCTTCCGGCTATGCAGCTGTCGCGCGTCAACGTTTTTGCCTATGGTCCGGTGGCCCGCCGCCGCCCGGACTGCCGTCATCTGCTGGTGCAGGGGCAGCAGGACTGGATTTCCCGCCTGTGGTTTCCCGAGGCCGACGAGCGCATCCGCTGCGGACATATGAATTATCTCGCGCAGCCAGAGCTGGCAGCGCTGTGTCGCCGTTTTATCAGGACGTCTTAATGCAGCGTTTACTTGATCTTATCCCGCCGGGCGTATCCCGCATCGATCTGCTGGCTCCGCCGTTTTCAGGGCATTTGCATCCGGTGCTGGCACTGGGCAGGGCGTTATCCTCGCGTTATCAGGTACGGATCGTCAGTACCCGTGGCGCGGTGACGCGTATTCATGCCGCCGGGTTTACGGCGCTGGCATTGCCCGGCGACTATGACGGGCCGCTGGAGGCGGTGGCGAATCCGCAGTATGCAGTGAAATCTCACCCGGTTCGCCTCTGGCGACAGTTTCGCGGCGTGGTGGGGTTGCTGAAACAGTTCGCCGACGAACTGGAAGTGCTCTGGCGACATGAGGGCAAGCCGGATCTGGCGATTGCTGACTTTACGCTGCCTGTGGTCGGTGAGGTCTGCCGCAGGCTGGCGGTCCCGTGGTGGACCAGCCTGCCATCGCCCTGCGTGCTGGAAACGCCGGATGGCGCACCCGCTTATTGTGGCGGGCTGATGCCTGCGCAAAACCGCTGGCAGCGGGTGGGGCATTTCATCCAGCGCAAAAAGGTGAGGTTTTTTAAGCAGGCGGTATTCTGGCTTTTTCGTGACGCGATCCGCCAGGCGGGGATTGATCATCTTTACCGGGCTGACGGGAGCGAGAGCGTCTATTCGCCGACGCGGATCCTGGCGCTCGGCGAAGCGGATTTTGAATTCCCCCGGCGCTGGCCTGCTGCGGTGAGGTTTATCGGTCCCGCTCTGTACACCCCGCCGCTCGACGCTCCGGCTCCGCCTTTTAAGGTGGGGAAACGGCATGTACTGGTCACGCTGGGGACGCATCTTGACTGGCATAAGGACCGGGTCGCGCAGGCGGTCTCAACGCTTGCCGCCACGATGCCGGAGTGGGAGTTTCATTTTACCGATGGCAATCTCACGGGCCAGAGCGTTCAGCAAAACGGAAATTTTAGCCGTATTGCATGGGTCGATTACGACCGCTGGCTGGGACATTATGACGCGGTGATCCACCATGGCGGCGCGGGGATCCTCTGGCACTGCCTGACGCGTCATATTCCTGCTCTGGTTTATCCGGTTGATTACGATCAATTTGACCATGCGGCCAGGCTCGAATATAGCGGAAAAGGGGGCTGGTTACGCGGCGGGATCGCTGCGCTGGAGCGGGCAGGGGAGAAGCTGCGTCAGACGGTGGAGAGATAGGGGAAAGCGCCGGGCGAAGGTTTTTGTGATTTCCCTTCGGGGAACGACGTAACATTGTGCGTTTTAGGAATTTCTGAGGAAATCTTCAAAATTGGTGGTGGGGGAAGAATGACTCGTCGCTTCGCTCCTCGCCCTCCGGGTCGTTGCCTGCGGCAACGCTTTCTCGCTTCGCTCGAATCGAACCTTAGTCGAAGCTTCTCATCCTTCCCCTTCGGGGATCGACATGAGGCAGAAGATTTTGTAATCGGGCGGAAACATGGAATTTGGTGGTGGGGGAAGGATGACTCGTCGCTTCGCTCCTCGCCCTCCGGGTCGTTGCCTGCGGCAACGCTTTCTCGCTTCGCTCGAATCGAACCTTAGTCGAAGGTTCTCATCCTTCCCCTTACGGAGATCGACGTAACATTGTGCGTTTTGGGAATTTCTGAGGAAATCTTTAAAATTGGTGGTGGGGGAAGGATGACTCGTCGCTTCGCTCCTCACCCTTCGGGTCGTTGCCTGCGGCAACGCTTTCTCGCTTCGCTCGAATCGAACCTTAGTCGAAGCTTCTCATCCTTCCCCTTCGGGGATCGACATGAGACAGAAGATTTTGTAATCGGGTGGAAACATGGAATTTGGTGGTGGGGGAAGGATTCGAACCTTCGAAGTCTGTGACGGCAGATTTACAGTCTGCTCCCTTTGGCCGCTCGGGAACCCCACCAGGGGTATGTTTATGGCTTTGAAATGGTGGTGGGGGAAGGATTCGAACCTTCGAAGTCGATGACGGCAGATTTACAGTCTGCTCCCTTTGGCCGCTCGGGAACCCCACCACGGGGTAATGCTTGCGTTAGTACTGGCCTGCTTCCGTTGCGGGAAGCGGGGCGCATCATATCAAATGACGCGCCGCTGTAAAGCATTCCTTTGCCTCAGATGAATCGTTTGCCTGCTTTTTGCACGCAACGCGGCAAAGCTAATCAATTCATTTCATTGGCGATTAAAGAATAATCGTCCGGTTGCCGTAAACAAATACCCGCTGCGCCAGCACCTGGTACAACGCGCGGCTTAATACATTTTTCTCGACGTCGCGTCCGGCACGCATCATATCTTCTGCCGTGTAGGTGTGATCGACGTGGATCACGTCCTGCATGATAATCGGGCCTTCATCAAGATTATCGTTTACATAGTGCGCGGTGGCACCGATGATCTTCACTCCGCGCTCGTAAGCCTGGTGGTAAGGGCGCGCACCAATAAAGGCCGGAAGGAATGAATGGTGAATATTAATGATCTTGTTCGGGAAACGAGAAACGAATTCCGGCGTCAGCACGCGCATATATTTCGCCAGCACCACGTAGTCCGGCTGATGGGCATCAATGGCGTCGGCCATTAATTTGTCGTGAGCTTCGCGGGTGTGACCTTCATGGCTCACCAGTTCAAAAGGAATGTCAAAACGCTCCACCAGCGGACGCAGGGTTTCGTGATTACCAATAACGGCGGCAATTTCCACATCCAGACCGCCGTAGTTGGCTTTCATTAGCAGATCGCCCAGGCAATGCGCTTCTTTAGTGACCAGAATAACGATGCGGCGACGGCCCGCCGGGTTTAGCTCGCGCACCGAGCCTTCCGGCAGGGCGCTGTCGAGATCGGCCAGCAGCGTGGTGTCGTTGAAAATCCCTTCGAGCTCAGTCCGCATAAAAAAGCGTCCGGTGCGGTGATCGACGAATTCATTATTCTGAACGATGTTGAGTTCGTGCTTGTAGCAAATATTGGTGATGCGCGCGATCAGTCCTTTCTGGTCGGGGCAAATCGTGCGCAGAACTTTACGTTGTAGTGAGTGCATTAACGGGGAAATCCTGTTGAAGGTGTTTGCATTTTTTGTACCGGGTCCAGCTACTGGCCACAGCACTTTTTAAATTTTTTACCTGACCCACAGGGGCAGGGATCGTTTCGACCGAACTGCGGGCGAGTACCGTCGATATAGTACCATCTTCCCGCTTCCTTTAAGAACCTCGAACGTTCAATGATCGCGCCTGGCTGGTCATTCTCACTGAATTTCGCCACAAAACTGACAAAGCCTTCTTCCGGCGAGGCACCCTTCTCGGCTAAGAAAACGGTCAGTCCATGCCAGTGGGTGTTGGCGAATCCACGTTCAATATCCTGACGAAATGCCGCTGGCTGACACGAGGGATGCCATGTGGCGATCAGGTAATCTGCATCTTTCATCACAAATGCGCTGTAACGGGAGCGCATAAGGTGTGATGGATCTGGCGCAACCCGCGCACCAGACAGATATTGTTGGCAACATAGGCTATACTCCAGAGCGCTGCCACAAGGACAAAGGTTCACGAGAGTGATCTCCACGGAATAAATGATAACGGCGTCAATGCGCCAGGTAGCGTTATGTTAACTGAGCAGTGCCATTGTTGCACGCTGGAAGCCGGGGAGAAGTCTGCCGTTCATAATGATAATGATAACACCAGAGGTGGCGCGTAAAACCAGCGTCATTCGGGAGCGAAAACCTTCAGGGGTAAATCACATTCTGCCAACCGCAGGGAATAACGTTCCTGTTTATTGGCGAAGAGTCGCTTTTATTTCCGCTAATATTATTTCCACATTGACGGCGCGGATTTATTTTCAGCGCAAACTCCTCGTGTCGTTTTATCAATTTTCCTCGCCGCATTTACCATGCCCAAGCCTGACATTATCCCTGTGCGGATCGAGAACGCTGGCGGCGTATGGCGCTTGCAGGCTGGCCCGGCAACAGAAAAGTGAACCTAAGGTTGAAATTTTGTTACATCTTTCCCATTATAATACTTCTCTCTGTGGATCCCCCGGTGTTGCGCTGAACCTCGCTGCCATGACGTTGTCCATTGAAGAAACGCATATCAAACAAAAAATTTGTGGTTTTTAGAGATGTTAAAGCGTGCTTTATTTTTAAGATTAGTTCAGCAGAATCTGACAAGCGATAGCGCGGATTGCATGCCAATATTAAGTATCGTGGGTCAGAGGAGATAACATGACGCAGCCATTGGCGGGGAAACACATTCTGATTGTTGAAGACGAACCCGTTTTCCGCTCTCTGCTGGATAACTGGCTTCTGTCGCTGGGGGCGAGTACGACCCTGGCCGAGGATGGCATCGACGCAATCGAAAAAATGGCAAACCTGCAAATCGATCTGATGATTTGTGATATCGCAATGCCACGAATGAATGGCCTTAAGCTGGTGGAGCACGTGCGCAATGCCGGTGATACTTTGCCAATACTGGTGATTTCCGCCACCGAAAATATGTCAGATATCGCCCGCGCGCTGCGTCTTGGGGTGCAGGATGTCTTGCTGAAACCGGTTAAAGATTTTCAGCGCCTGCGCGAAACGGTCTTCGCCTGCCTCTATCCGAATATGTTTAATTCGCGGGTGGAGGAAGAGGAACGCCTTTTTGAAGACTGGGATGCGCTGGTCAGCAATCCGGCCGCAGCGGCAAAGTTGCTTCAGGAGCTACAGCCACCCGTTCAGCAGGTGATATCTCATTCCCGGATTAACTACCGTCAGTTAATGTCTGCGGATCAGCCCGGTCTGGTACTGGATATTGCGCCGCTTTCCGATGACGACCTTGCTTTTTATTGCCTCGACGTGACCCGCGCCGGAGACAACGGCGTTCTGGCTGCACTGTTACTGCGTGCTTTATTTAATGGTCTGCTTCAGGAACAGCTTTCGCAGCAAAGGCAACGCTTGCCTGAAATGGGCAGCTTACTAAAACAGGTCAACAATTTACTGCGCCAGGCCAATTTGCCCGGCCAATTTCCTCTGCTGGTCGGTTATTACCACAGTGGAATTAAAAATTTAATTCTGGTTTCCGCCGGGCTTAACGCGACGTTGAATACGGGCGAACATCAGATTCAAATCAGTACCGGTCTTCCGCTCGGTACGCTCGGTGATACTTATTTCAATCAAATTAGCCAGCGTAGCGAAGCCTGGCAGTGCCAGATTTGGGGAGCCGGTGGCCGTCTGCGTTTAATGTTGTCTGCGGAATGAGCAAATGAATTCCCTTCTGAGAATAGGTTTACCTGCCAATCTGCCGCAGTGATACTATGCTTACGTTTATGCGTATAAATCCTAATTCCAGGTTATCGCGGCTGATTCAGACCAGGATTGTCTTCCCGTCCTGATATACTCAAACGCGCTAATTCATTAATGAGAAGTTCAGATTTCGAACACTTCAGGAGAGTTCAATGGCTGCTTTAAATTCAAAAGTCAAAAAGGCCGTTATCCCGGTTGCGGGATTGGGGACGAGGATGTTGCCAGCAACCAAGGCGATCCCAAAAGAGATGTTACCGCTGGTCGATAAACCACTCATCCAATATGTCGTTAATGAATGTATTGCTGCGGGTATCACTGAAATTGTGCTGGTAACGCACTCCTCCAAAAATTCAATTGAAAACCACTTCGATACCAGCTTTGAACTTGAAGCGATGCTGGAAAAGCGCGTAAAACGCCAGCTGCTGGAAGAAGTGCAGTCTATTTGTCCGCCGCACGTCACTATTATGCAGGTGCGTCAGGGGCTGGCAAAAGGGCTGGGCCATGCGGTGCTTTGCTCACAGCCTGTGGTCGGCGATGAGCCGGTTGCGGTGATCCTGCCGGACGTTATTCTTGATGAATTTGAATCCGATCTGTCTCAGGATAACCTGGCAGAAATGATTAAACGTTTTGATGAAACGGGCTGTAGCCAGATCATGGTAGAGCCAGTGGCAGACGTGACCGCATACGGTGTTGTTGACTGTAAGGGCGTGCCTTTGCAGCCGGGCGAAAGCGTGCCGATGGTAGGCGTGGTCGAGAAGCCAAAAGCGAACGTCGCCCCTTCAAATCTCGCTGTTGTTGGCCGCTACGTGCTGAGCGCGGAAATCTGGGCGCTGCTGGCGAAGACCCCTCCGGGCGCAGGCGATGAAATTCAGCTTACCGATGCTATCGATATGCTAATCGAAAAAGAGACTGTTGAAGCCTATCATATGAAAGGCAAAAGCCACGACTGCGGTAATAAGCTCGGATATATGCAGGCATTCGTTGAGTATGGTATTCGCCATAACTCTCTGGGCGAAGAATTTAAAGCCTGGCTGGAAGAGACAGTTGGCGTGACAAAGTAGAGTTATAATCATTATCAAACCGGGATGCGATATTCCCGGTTTTTTTTGCCTGAAAGATGGGTGGGTTATCAAGCCCAACATTCAGGCAAAAAAAATCCCGCCGAAGCGGGATTTTCTGAAGCAGGAAGATTAATTCTTAATCAGGAAATCGTCCAGCTGTTTGCCTTGCTCGTCCATTGCTTTTTTGATAACAGCAGGAGTACGGCCCTGGCCGGTCCAGGTTTTAGTTTCACCGTTTTCGTCGGTGTAGCTATATTTAGCCGGACGTGCAGCGCGTTTTGCTTTAGTACCGGTTTTTGCTGCAGCAATGCTGTTCAGCAATTCATTCGGATCGATACCATCAGCAATCAGCATTTCACGATATTGTTGCAGTTTGCGAGTGCGTTCTTCAACTTCTGCCGCAGCAGCAGTATCTTCTTCACGACGCTCGTTGACAACAACTTCTAATTTTTCCAGCATCTCTTCCAGTGTCTCAAGGGTGCATTCTCTGGCCTGAGCACGAAGAGTACGGATGTTGTTCAGAATTTTAAGTGCTTCGCTCATTGTAGTAATCTCAAACTTATATTGTGGGGTGGTTTGTTAAACTAATAATAGAGCGTTAATTTGAGTTGTGCAATAGGGAGAAATGTAAGGAAGACAAAATTAGTTGTTATTTTTTGCGTTTGTAATTCCTGTTAACTTAAATTTTGCCTGCTATCACGCTTTTCCTATACATAATCTGGCCGGTCAGACCAGAGGTTAACCCCCGACGACATATGATTTTTTTTGAAAATGCGCAGGGCGAAAATATAGTAAGGGCGGATAAATATCGACCTCGCGTATTAGCAGATTGCGTTATCCAAAATCAAGCCATCCTAATAGTAAATCGCCTGCCAGAGGTCGTTTTCGCAGATAAGTCGCTTGTTAGGAGAATGTAATGACAAAGCATTAAGTCCCACATTAATGCTCCATTGCTGCAAAATAGTGCGTTGAAGTCTTTAATAGTGGGTATATCCCTACAGCCAGAGGGGAGGGCGATTACCGTTTCTCTTTACGCGGCACGGATGGGCCAGACGTAAAATATGGTACACTGCCGCGCAGCAATTAATACACTTTGACTGAGGTTATGCGGCCGATGGCACAACTTTATTTCTACTATTCTGCAATGAACGCAGGCAAATCAACTGCATTGTTACAGTCTTCATACAATTACCAGGAAAGGGGTATGCGGGCGCTTGTATATACCGCAGAAATTGATAACCGCTTTGGTTCGGGGAAGGTGAGTTCGCGAATTGGTCTTTCCTCGCCCGCAAAGCTCTTTAACCAGAATACCTCCCTGCTGGCAGAGATTGACGCAGAAAACGCGTCTGCGCGCGTACACTGTGTTTTAGTGGACGAAAGCCAGTTCCTTACACGTCAGCAGGTTCATGCGCTCTCAGAGGTGGTAGATCGACTTGATATCCCGGTCCTGTGTTATGGCTTAAGAACGGATTTCCGGGGTGAGTTATTTACCGGGAGTCAATATCTGCTGGCCTGGGCAGATAAACTGGTCGAACTTAAAACCATCTGCTTCTGCGGGCGTAAAGCGAGTATGGTGCTGCGACTCGATCAGAGCGGGCGTCCGTATAATGAGGGGGAACAGGTGGTGATTGGGGGTAATGAAAGGTATATCTCGGTCTGTCGTAAGCATTATAAAGAGGCGCTGGCTGTAGGCTCTCTGACGGCTATTCAGGACCAGCACCGCCATTCATCCTGCTGAGTATTTCATCGCTTTACAGAGGCTTTCAGGCTCTGTACGACATGCATAAGACAAAAAAAAGCCTCATCATGTGATGAGGCTTTTTATTAAGCGTCGTGGCTAACTACTTAAGCCATTTTTTTCGCTTTTTTGTCCGCTTTTACTGCCGGAGCAACAGCTTGCTCTGCCGGAGCGCCTTCGGTGTATTCACGACCGTAGAAGGTGTCCATCAGGATCTGTTTCAGCTCGGAGATCAGCGGGTAGCGCGGGTTAGCACCGGTACACTGGTCATCGAACGCATCTTCAGACAGTTTGTCAACGTGAGCCAGGAAGTCAGCTTCCTGCACGCCAGCTTCGCGGATAGACTTAGGAATACCCAGTTCAGCTTTGATGCTTTCCAGCCATGCCAGCAGCTTCTCGATCTTAGCCGCAGTACGGTCGCCCGGCGCGGTGAGACCCAGATGGTCAGCGATTTCAGCGTAACGACGACGTGCCTGCGGACGGTCATACTGGCTGAATGCAGTCTGCTTAGTCGGGTTGTCATTCGCGTTATAACGAATAACGTTGGAGATCAGCAGGGCGTTCGCCAGACCGTGCGGAATGTGGAACTGTGAACCCAGTTTGTGTGCCATTGAGTGACATACACCGAGGAAGGCGTTCGCAAACGCGATACCGGCGATGGTCGCTGCACTGTGAACGCGTTCACGGGCAACCGGGTTTTTAGAACCTTCGTGGTAAGACGCTGGCAGGTTTTCTTTCAGCAGTTTCAGAGCCTGCAGAGCCTGACCGTCAGAGAACTCAGAAGCCAGTACGGAAACGTAAGCTTCCAGGGCGTGAGTGACGGCATCCAGACCACCGAAAGCACACAGTGACTTCGGCATATCCATAACCAGGTTAGCATCGACAACCGCCATATCCGGGGTCAGCGCATAGTCTGCCAGCGGATATTTCTGACCGGTAGCGTCGTCGGTAACAACCGCAAACGGCGTCACTTCTGAACCGGTACCGGAAGTGGTGGTGACCGCGATCATTTTCGCTTTCACGCCCATTTTCGGGAACTTGTAGATACGTTTACGGATATCCATAAAGCGCAGCGCCAGTTCTTCGAAGTGGGTTTCCGGGTGCTCGTACATTACCCACATGATTTTCGCGGCATCCATCGGGGAACCACCGCCCAGCGCGATAATCACGTCTGGTTTGAAGGAGTTCGCCAGTTCAGCGCCTTTACGTACCACGGTCAGAGTCGGATCCGCTTCGACTTCGAAGAAGACTTCAGTTTCAACGCCCGCAGCTTTCAGTACGGAGGTGATCTGATCGGCATAACCGTTATTGAACAGGAAGCGGTCAGTCACGATCATTGCACGTTTGTGACCATCAGTAATCACTTCATCCAGCGCGATTGGCAGAGAGCCACGGCGGAAGTAGACAGATTTCGGAAGTTTGTGCCACAACATGTTTTCAGCTCGCTTAGCAACGGTTTTCTTGTTGATCAGGTGTTTCGGACCAACGTTTTCAGAGATGGAGTTACCACCCCATGAACCACAACCCAGAGTCAGGGAAGGCGCGAGTTTGAAGTTGTACAGGTCACCGATACCACCCTGAGAAGCCGGGGTGTTGATCAGGATACGCGCGGTTTTCATTTCTGCGCCAAACTTCTGGACGCGTTCCGGCTGGTTGTCCTGATCGGTATACAGACAGGAGGTATGACCGATACCGCCCATGGCAACCAGTTTTTCTGCTTTCACAACAGCATCGTTGAAATCTTTCGCACGATACATTGCCAGCGTCGGAGACAGTTTTTCGTGGGCGAAAGGTTCGCTTTCGTCAACCAGAGTCACTTCACCTACCAGAATTTTGGTGCTGGCCGGAACGCTAAAGCCTGCCAGTTCAGCAATTTTGTATGCTGGCTGACCTACGATGCCTGCGTTAAGTGCGCCATTTTTCAGAATGATGTTCTGAACGGCTTTCAGTTCGCTGCCCTGGAGCATGTAAGCACCGTGGCTGGCGAAACGTTCGCGAACGGCGTCGTAAACGGAATCAACAACGATAACAGACTGTTCAGATGCACAAATTACGCCATTATCGAACGTTTTGGACATCAGGATAGACGCCACAGCACGTTTGATATCAGCGGTTTCGTCGATAACAACAGGGGTGTTACCTGCACCTACGCCGATAGCCGGTTTACCGGAGCTATACGCCGCTTTAACCATGCCCGGACCACCGGTCGCAAGGATCAGGTTAATGTCAGGGTGATGCATCAGCGCGTTAGACAGCTCAACAGACGGTTGGTCAATCCAGCCGATCAGATCTTTCGGTGCACCAGCAGCAATCGCAGCCTGCAGAACGATGTCAGCAGCTTTGTTTGTTGCGTCTTTAGCACGCGGGTGTGGAGAGAAGATGATGGCGTTACGCGTCTTCAGGCTGATCAGCGATTTGAAGATAGCAGTAGACGTTGGGTTAGTCGTCGGAACGATACCGCAGATGATACCGATAGGTTCTGCGATAGTGATAGTGCCGAAAGTGTCATCTTCAGACAGCACACCACAGGTTTTTTCATCTTTATAAGCGTTGTAGATATATTCAGAAGCGAAGTGGTTTTTAATCACTTTATCTTCGATAATACCCATGCCGGATTCGGCAACGGCCATTTTAGCAAGGGGGATACGAGCATCAGCAGCGGCCAGAGCGGCAGCGCGGAAGATCTTATCAACTTGCTCTTGAGTGAAACTGGCATATTCACGCTGGGCTTTCTTGACACGCTCTACGAGTGCGTTAAGTTCAGCGACATTAGTAACAGCCATAATGCTCTCCTGATAATGTTAAACTTTTTTAGTAAATCAACTGCCCGAATGGTCAGTATAGTCAGACCGGACATGGCATGCGTAAGAGCTTACAAAACATAAACTTACTTACAAATTGATCCACTGATTTACTAAAACAGCTCTGCCTTACTTCACGCTACCTTCGCAAACATGTTCATCTCTGCGATGTCGCTAAGGTTACTCACTTCTGAGTAGGAAATACGTGATCCAGGTCAAATTTAAGCAAAGCTGACTCCTTTCAGCAGGCTGTTTTAGGTGACTTGTATCAAATGTTAAATGTTTGGATGAATGCACAAAATTCACAGTAGCATAATTTATACAAATACATAACACCGCATAATGAAAAGGTTTTTTGGCAGATATCTGGTGAAGTGTTCTGTCAAAAAGCGTATCTTCAGCGCGGGTTTATAATGACATGAAGTCAACTACCACTTTTGAGAAGGTGCGGAGCCAACCGTGAGCTATTTGCTGTTCGATTTTCCTACGTGCTTTAAATTTTTTATTGGCCTTTTTGCTTTAGTTAACCCTATCGGTATCATGCCCGTCTTTATTAGCATGACCAGTTACCAGACGGCAGTGGCTCGCAACAAAACTAATCTCACGGCGAATCTTTCCGTGGCGATTATCCTCTGGACGTCGCTCTTTCTGGGTGACACCATTCTGCAGCTTTTTGGCATCTCTATTGATTCGTTCCGCATTGCTGGCGGTATTCTGGTCGTGACCATTGCGATGTCGATGATCAGCGGCAAGCTTGGTGAAGATAAGCAAAACAAGCAGGAGAAGTCAGAAACTGCGATTCGTGAAAGCGTTGGGGTCGTACCGCTGGCGCTGCCTTTAATGGCAGGGCCAGGGGCAATCAGTTCAACGATTGTCTGGGGCGCGCGTTACCATAATCTGATGCATCTGTTGGGTTTTTCAATCGCCATTGCCCTGTTTGCCCTTTGCTGCTGGGGTGTTTTTCGTATGGCCCCCTGGCTGGTTCGTATGCTGGGTCAGACAGGCATTAACGTCATTACCCGTATTATGGGTCTGCTGCTGATGGCGCTGGGCATTGAATTTATCGTGACCGGTATAAAGAGTATCTTTCCCGGCCTCATTCATTGAATCCTTTTCTCTGCACTCGCAAAATCTGCAAACGAAGCCCTGGCTTCGTTTGCACTATTATTAGCAAAATATATAAATAAAGTTGAAATAGCGCTAATACATAATAAAATTCAATAATTGTTAAATCACTTCAATATCAACGACATAAAAACCATTACCTTCATCTTCTGTACAGTTAACCATCAAGCGCCGTGTTATTTTTATCACATGATACTCTGGGGCTTGCTCCCGCATAATTGAAATGTTATTAGTAATTTCAGCTTCCTGACAGATTAATGTGCTAAATAGTAAGCAAATGTTAATTTTTTGCAAAATCCACCTGTCGGAGAGGACGGTGAGAGTTGCAGAGGGTGTTACAGCTCTTACAACGTTGTAAAGAAAGTGTTTTTTGAATAAATAGTGCGTTTTTTGCGCGCTGGTGCCGGGCCTGGCAATTATGCAAAAGAGAATTAGTTAACAAATTTGCAAATTATATTGGCAGCAAATGATTGCATTTGATACTTTCCGGCCAGGCAATAAACAGCAGTATTGATGTAGATGAGAATTATTTTCAAATAGCGCTTTGTGCGCAGAAACACAATATGCCCCGACAGGGGAGGCATATTAAAGAATCGACGAAAGGTGGCCATCAGAGCCAGCCGTAATAGATAAGTCGGTGATAGTAGCAGGAAAACCCCGGCGGCAACTATAGCTCCTGTGTTGACCGGGAACCCAAAGGGTACTGAACAGGCTGGCCCAGAGTCAGTAATTATAATTATTGGAGTCTTAACACAATGTCCATCATCACGAAAAAAAGTCTGGTTGCAGCAGGCATTCTCGCTGCGCTGATCGCAGGAAATGTTGCCATGGCTGCCGATGTTCCCGCCGGTGTGCAACTGGCGGATAAGCAAACCATGATCCGTAATAACGGGGCAGAACCCCAATCGCTTGATCCGAATAAAATTGAAGGGGTGCCGGAAGCAAACGTCAGCCGCGACCTGTTTGAAGGCCTGCTGGTCACTTCACCGGTTGATGGTCACCCGGTTCCGGGCGTAGCAGAGAGCTGGGATAATAAAGATTTTAAAGTCTGGACATTCCATTTACGTAAAGACGCCAAATGGTCTAACGGCGAGCCCGTGACCGCACAAGATTTTGTTTATAGCTGGCAGCGCCTGGTCGATCCGAATACCGCCTCTCCTTATGCCAGCTATCCGCAGTATGGTCATATCCTCAACGTTGATGAAATTGTTGAAGGAAAAAAAGCGCCGACTGAACTCGGTGTTAAAGCTATCGACGCCAATACCCTCGAAGTCACCTTAAGCGAGCCTGTACCCTATTTTTATAAGCTGCTGGTTAACCCGGCGATGTCACCGGTCAATAAAGCCGCCATTGATAAATTCGGCGAGAAATGGACCCAGCCTGCGAACATTGTTTCTAACGGTGCTTACAAGCTAAAAGACTGGGTTGTTAACGAACGTATCGTGATGGAGCGTAATACTAATTACTGGAATAACGCTAAAACGGTCATCGATCAGGTCACCTTCCTGCCGATCTCTTCTGAAGTCACCGATGTTAACCGCTACCGCAGCGGTGAAATCGATATGACCTATAACAATCTGCCCATCGAGCTGTTCCAGAAGCTGAAGAAAGAGATCCCGAGCGAAGTCCACGTCGATCCGTACCTGTGTACTTATTACTATGAAATTAATAACCAGAAAGCCCCGTTCACCGATGCGCGCGTGCGTACCGCACTGAAACTGGGTCTGGATCGCGATATTATCACCAGCAAAGTTAAAGCGCAGGGCGACCTGCCAGCCTATGGTTACACCCCGCCATATACCGACGGCGCTAAACTGACCACGCCGGAATGGTTTACCTGGACGCAAGAAAAACGTAACGAAGAAGCGAAAAAACTGCTGGCTGAAGCGGGTTATACCGCCGATAAACCGCTGACCTTTAACCTGCTTTATAACACGTCCGATCTGCACAAAAAACTGGCTATCGCTGCCGCATCCATCTGGAAGAAAAATCTGGGTGTTAACGTTAAGCTGGTGAATCAGGAATGGAAAACCTTCCTCGATACCCGTCATCAGGGGACCTATGACGTAGCGCGTGCGGGCTGGTGTGCGGACTATAACGAGCCGACTTCCTTCCTTAATACCATGCTTTCTGGTAGCTCAATGAATACCGCGCATTATAAGAGCCCGGCATTCGACAGCATTCTCGCAGACGCGGTCAAAGCGACCGATGAAGCGCAGCGTACCGCCCTGTACGATAAAGCTGAACAGCAGCTGGGTAAAGACAGCGCCATTGTTCCGGTCTATTACTACGTGAATGCTCGCCTCGTGAAACCCTGGGTGGGTGGCTATTCCGGCAAAGATCCGATGGACGATCTCTACACCAAAGATATGTACATTATTAAGCATTAATGGCAATAGGTGGGGCAGCGTGAGGCTGCCCCACAGTGTCTTATTTCATCGCACTGTAAAGGCACACGCCAGAAGGTATGGGCAATGTTGAAATTTATTCTACGTCGTTGTCTGGAAGCGATTCCGACGCTTTTTATTCTTATTACCATTTCGTTTTTTATGATGCGTCTGGCTCCGGGAAGTCCTTTTACCGGTGAACGTACTCTGCCGCCAGAAGTGATGGCGAATATCGAAGCGAAATATCACCTGAACGATCCTATCTCTACCCAATACTTCAATTATCTGAAGCAACTGGCGCACGGCGATTTCGGTCCGTCGTTTAAGTATAAAGATTATTCAGTAAACGATCTGGTCGCGGCCAGTTTCCCTGTCTCCGCCAAACTTGGCGCGGCTGCCTTTTTGCTGGCGGTGGTGCTGGGCGTTACGGCAGGAGTTATCGCGGCCCTGAAACAGAATACCCGCTGGGATTATTCCGTGATGGGAGTGGCGATGACCGGCGTCGTGATCCCCAGTTTTGTCGTCGCGCCGTTGCTGGTACTGATATTTGCTATCACCCTCAAATGGTTGCCCGCAGGCGGCTGGAACGGAGGGGCGCTGATATACATGATCCTGCCGATGGTGGCGTTGTCCCTGGCTTATATCGCCAGTATCGCGCGTATTACCCGTGGTTCAATGATTGAAGTTTTACACTCAAACTTCATCCGCACCGCGAAAGCGAAAGGGTTGCCGATGCGCCGCATTATTCTGCGCCATGCGCTGAAACCAGCGTTGTTGCCCGTACTGTCGTATATGGGTCCGGCCTTTGTCGGCATCATTACCGGCTCTATGGTCATTGAGACGATCTACGGTTTGCCAGGCATCGGTCAGCTGTTTGTTAACGGTGCGCTTAACCGTGACTATTCGCTGGTGCTGAGCCTGACCATTCTGGTTGGCGCGCTAACCATTCTTTTCAACGCGGTTGTTGACGTGCTGTATGCCGTTATTGACCCGAAAATCCGTTACTGACACTGGAGTTCGCCATGATGTTGAGTAAGAAAAACAGCGAGGCGCTGGAAAACTTCAGTGAGAAACTGGAAATTGAAGGACGCAGCCTGTGGCAGGACGCCCGCCGTCGTTTCGTCCATAACCGTGCGGCGGTAGCCAGCCTGATTTTACTGGGACTGATTGCCCTGTTCGTGATTTTCGCTCCCATTCTGTCCCAGTTTACCTATTTCGATACCGACTGGGGCATGATGTCCGCCGCACCGGATACCGAGTCCGGGCACTATTTCGGCACCGACTCATCGGGTCGAGATTTACTGGTGCGCGTGGCAATCGGCGGACGTATTTCGCTGATGGTGGGCATCGCCGCTGCGCTGGTCGCGGTGATTGTCGGCACGCTTTACGGATCGCTTTCTGGCTATCTGGGTGGCAAGACGGACTCGGTCATGATGCGCCTGCTGGAAATCCTTAACTCCTTTCCGTTTATGTTCTTCGTCATTCTGCTGGTGACGTTTTTTGGACAAAACATCCTGCTGATTTTTGTTGCCATCGGCATGGTTTCCTGGCTGGACATGGCGCGTATCGTGCGCGGTCAAACGCTCAGCCTGAAGCGTAAAGAGTTCATCGAAGCGGCACAGGTTGGCGGTGTGTCAACGGCGAATATTGTCGTGCGTCATATCGTGCCCAACGTGCTGGGTGTGGTTGTGGTTTACGCTTCATTACTGGTGCCGAGCATGATCCTGTTCGAATCCTTCCTGAGCTTTCTGGGTCTGGGGACTCAGGAGCCGCTGAGCAGTTGGGGCGCATTGTTGAGTGACGGTGCGAACTCAATGGAAGTGTCTCCGTGGCTGTTGCTCTTTCCGGCAGGTTTCCTGGTTGTGACCCTGTTTTGTTTTAACTTTATCGGCGATGGCCTGCGTGATGCCCTCGACCCGAAAGATCGTTAAGGAGCGCCACCATGAGCATTATTGAAACTGTACCGGTGGAACAGAAATCCGGCCTGTTGCTGGACGTCAAAGATCTGCGCGTCACGTTTAGCACGCCCGATGGCGACGTGACCGCTGTGAACGATCTTAACTTTAGCCTGCGGGCAGGCGAGACGCTGGGGATCGTGGGTGAATCCGGCTCCGGTAAATCGCAAACCGCTTTCGCGCTGATGGGGCTGCTGGCGTCTAACGGGCGCATTGGCGGTTCGGCGACCTTTAACGGTCGGCAGATCCTTAATTTGCCCGAAAATGAGCTGAATAAGCTGCGCGCAAAGCAAATCTCCATGATTTTTCAGGACCCGATGACCTCGCTCAACCCTTATATGCGGGTTGATGAGCAACTGATGGAAGTGCTGATGCTGCATAAAGGACTCGGGAAAGCGGAAGCGTTTGAAGAATCCGTGAAGATGCTGGACGCAGTCAAGATGCCGGAAGCGCGCAAGCGTATGCGCATGTATCCGCATGAGTTTTCCGGCGGGATGCGTCAGCGCGTCATGATTGCAATGGCGCTGCTGTGCAGGCCCAAATTACTGATCGCCGATGAACCGACTACCGCGCTGGACGTGACGGTACAGGCGCAAATCATGACCTTACTGAACGAGCTGAAGCGTGAGTTCAATACCGCCATCATCATGATCACCCACGATCTGGGCGTGGTGGCCGGGATCTGTGACAAAGTGCTGGTGATGTATGCCGGGCGCACGATGGAATATGGCAACGCCCGCGACGTATTTTACGGTCCGGCGCATCCGTATTCTATCGGCCTGCTGAATGCCGTTCCGCGTCTGGATGCTGAAGGCGGATCGCTGCTGACGATCCCGGGTAATCCCCCCAATCTGCTGCGCCTGCCAAAAGGCTGCCCGTTTCAGCCGCGCTGTCCGCATGCCATGGAAATCTGCAACAGCGCACCGCCGCTGGTGGAATTCGCACCGGGACGCCTGCGCGCCTGCTTTAAGCCGGTGGAGGAACTGGTATGAATGCCATCACTGAAAACAGAAACGTATTGCTCGAAATCGCTGACCTGAAAGTCCATTTTGATATTAAAGATGGCAAGCAGTGGTTCTGGCAACCGGCAAAAACCCTCAAGGCGGTAGACGGCGTTACGCTGCGCTTGTATGAAGGTGAAACGCTGGGAGTGGTCGGTGAATCCGGCTGTGGCAAATCGACCTTCGCCCGCGCGATTATCGGGCTGGTAAAAGCCACCGATGGCAAAGTGGCCTGGCTGGGTAAAGATCTGCTGGGGATGAAACCGGATGAGTGGCGCGACGTGCGCAGCGACATCCAGATGATTTTCCAGGACCCGCTGGCGTCGCTGAATCCGCGTATGACCATCGGGGAAATTATCGCTGAGCCGCTGCGCACTTATCATCCGAAAATGCCACGTCAGGAAGTGCGCGATCGGGTGAAAACCATGATGATGAAGGTCGGGCTGTTACCTAACCTGATCAACCGCTATCCACATGAGTTTTCCGGCGGTCAGTGCCAGCGTATCGGTATCGCCCGCGCGTTAATTCTGGAACCAAAGCTGATTATATGCGATGAGCCGGTATCGGCGCTGGACGTGTCGATTCAGGCGCAGGTGGTTAACCTTCTTCAGCAGTTGCAGCGTGAAATGGGGCTGTCGCTGATTTTTATCGCCCACGACCTGGCGGTGGTGAAACATATCTCCGATCGCGTGCTGGTGATGTATCTCGGTCATGCCGTGGAGCTGGGCACCTACGATGAGGTGTACCATAATCCGCTGCATCCTTATACCAAAGCGCTGATGTCGGCGGTGCCGGTGCCCGACCCCGATAAAGAAAAGAATAAAAAGATCCAGTTGCTGGAAGGCGAATTACCCTCGCCGATCAATCCGCCGTCAGGCTGTGTTTTCCGTACCCGCTGTCCGATTGCCGGACCGGAATGCGCCAAAACCCGCCCGGTACTGGAGGGCAGTTTCCGCCATGCGGTTTCCTGCCTGAAGGTGGATCCGCTATAAAACAAAAGGGCTGACAATCGTCAGCCCTTTTTAGCATTATTCACGCCACAGAATATGGCACAGCTTGTGATCTTTCTCGCGGCACAGCAGCACGCGGGCAAAGACGTCGTTTAGCTCGTCACCGTCCGTTTCCGCCAGACCAATAACTACTTCAGCAAAGAAATCCGGGTTCAGATCGAAATCAACGTGTTCCTGCCAGTCCTCTGACGGATCGAAAAGCTCCGCGCCGCCGCGTTCTTCAAATTGCAGGTTAAACAGAATGATATCTGCCGGATCGAGATTATCCGCCGCCAGCTCAAGAAAAATATCGTAGGCCTGCTCAAGCGTCTCGTCTTCAGTCAGGCGGTTATTGAGATCCATATCCATGATGATTACCTGTTAAATAGCTAATGGGCACGTTTTACAGCAACGGGCTGAAGAAGTAAAACAGTCGCTCGGCAATCCGGTGCCAGAAAGGACGTTTTACCCACAACCGCGCGTCAAGCAGGCGCGAGCGGGAAATATAGTCGTCCTGCACGGCGGCTAAATCGCCGCCGAAACCGGCGTCATCAATCACCAGCGTGATCTCAAAATTAAGCCACAGGCTTCGCATATCCAGATTGACTGTACCGACCAGGCTTAATTCGCCATCGACCAGCACGCTTTTGGTATGCAGCAGTCCACCCTCAAACTGGTAAATCTTAACGCCTGCCGCCAGCAGTTCGGTGAAAAAGGCGCGACTGGCCCAACCGACCAGCACGGAATCATTTTTGCGCGGCAGGATAATACTGACGTCCACCCCGCGCTGGGCGGCAGTGCAGATAGCGTGCAGTAAATCGTCGCTCGGCACGAAATAGGGCGTGCTCATAATCAAATATTCACGGGCGGCATAGGTTGCGGTCAGCAGCGCCTGGTGAATAAGATCTTCCGGGAAGCCCGGACCGGAGGCGATGGTGTGAATAGTATGCCCGCTGGCTTCCTCAAACGGCATAATATTGCTGTCGGGAGGCGGGGGCAGGATGCGCTTGCCGGTTTCAATTTCCCAGTCGCAGGAATAGACAATGCCCATTGCCGTCGCCACAGGGCCTTCCATCCGCGCCATTAGATCGACCCATTGCCCCACACCTGCGCTCTGTTTGAAGAAGCGGGGATCGACCATATTCATACTGCCGGTATAGGCTATATAGTTATCGATCATCACCATTTTACGGTGCTGGCGCAGATCCATGCGGCGCAGGAATACGCGCATCAGGTTAACTTTCAGCGCTTCAACCACCTCAATGCCCGCGTTACGCATCATATTGGCCCAGGGACCGCGAAAGAACGTCACGCTACCGGCGGAATCCAGCATCAGCCGACAATGAACGCCGCGACGAGCGGCGGCCATTAAGGATTCAGCAACCTGATCGGCGACCCCGCCCGGCTGCCAGATATAAAAAACCATCTCAATGTTATGGCGGGCGAGCTGAATATCGCGGATTAGCGCCTGCATGACGTCATCGGAGGTGGTCAATAACTGGAGCTGATTCCCCTTTACCCCGGCAATACCCTGACGACGTTCACACAGTTTAAACAGCGATGAGGCGACGGCGCTGTTTTCTTCAGCAAAAATATGTTTGCAGGCTTTGAGATCGTGCAGCCATTTTGCCGTCGAGGGCCACATGGCCTTCGCGCGTTCCGCCCGTCGTTTGCCCAGATGCAGTTCCCCGACCGACAAATAAGCGATAATACCGACCAGAGGAAGAATATAGATAATCAACAGCCATGCCATCGCGGAAGGAACAGCGCGGCGCTTCATCAGTATGCGTAAGGTAATACTCGCGATGAGTAACCAGTATCCAAGAATGAGCAGCCAACTCACCACCGTGTAGAAGGTTGTCATAAATAAAGAAATCCTTTTTTGAGCCGATAGTTAAGAGTGTACGCGGACAACACTTTCTGGCAAATAAAAAGCGGCGATGAAAAGCGCTGGTCTGGCGGCAGCAAGGGTCTATAATGCACGTTCTTCCTTTGTAAGAGCTGTAAAAATGAAGCGTAGTAGAACGGAAGTGGGGCGCTGGCGCATGCTCAGGCAGGCGAGTCGGCGTAAATCCCGCTGGCTTGAAGGTCAGTCCCGTCGCAATATTCGTATTCACTCGATCAGAAAGTGTTTACTTAACCAGCATCGTAATGTGCTGCTGTTTGCGATTTACGATCTTTGAGTTTAAAAAAGGGCACCGGATACGGTGCCCCCATATATCAGAAGACTTTTTTATAGGGCTTAATCGTAACTTTCTGATAAACACCCGCCGCCACATACGGATCGGCATCCGCCCATTCTTTCGCCGCTTCGCTGGACTCAAACTCTGCAATCACCGTTGAACCGGTAAAACCGGCTGCACCAGGATCGTTGCTGTCTACGGCAGGCAGCGGACCGGCGGTCAGAAGACGCCCCTCATCGTGCAACAACTGTAAACGTGCCAGGTGAGCAGGGCGCACCGAGAGGCGTTTTTCCAGAGAATCTTCACTATCTTCAGCATAAATAACATACAGCACGGTGTGAGCTCCTTTTCTGTTATCTCATTCAGCACGGTAAGTGAAAGTCGCGTTCACTGCAATCATCAACCGCGTCAGCAGGCATAATCCCGAGCAAAAATGTGGCTGAATAACAGCAAATTGGGCAAAAAATGGCGGAAGAGAGAATACCTTATTGAATATGATTGCTATTTGCATTTAAAATTAGCGCATCATTTTTAAACTGAAACGACTATGACTTCAATGGCCCTTGATTTACCACGCCGCTTCCCGTGGCCAACGTTGCTTTCTTTCTGCATCCACGGAGCAGTAGTAGCTGGTCTGCTTTATACCTCGGTTAATCAGGTTATTGAAATGCCTGCGCCTGCGCAGCCTATCTCCGTCACGCTGGTCGCGCCGCCTGAGCCAGAGCCTGTTGTTCAGCCTCCTGCGCCGGAGCCTGTCGTTGAACCAGAGCCGGAGCCGGAACCCGTTCCCGAGCCACCTAAAGAAGCGCCGGTGGTGATTGAAAAACCCAGGCCTAAACCTAAGCCGAAACCCAAGCCGGTGAAAAAGGTTGAGCAGCCAAAACGCGACGTTAAGCCGGTTGAGCCGCGCGCGGCATCGCCATTTGAAAACAATGCACCTGCGCGTCCGGTCAATAACAATACGCCGCCCACCGCTAAACCGGCGGTGACCACCCCTGCCGGTCCACGTGCCCTGACGCGTAATCAACCGTCTTATCCGGCGCGCGCGCTGGCGTTACGCATGGAAGGTAAAGTGCGGGTGAAATTTGACGTGACGGCGGATGGTCGGGTCGATAATGTGCAAATTCTCTCTGCCCAACCTGCGAATATGTTTGAGCGCGAGGTGAAAGCGGCAATGCGCAAATGGCGTTACGAATCCGGTAAACCGGGCAGCGGGCTTGTTATGAACATCGAGTTCCGCATCAATGGCGGCGTCAAGCTGAACTAATAAACCCGCCAGACCTCCCGGATGCCGGGAGGTCTACGATCCCAGCACTTTCTCCAGCGCTTTCTGCGCCGTCACCAGATGTTGCCCGCCAAATAAAATCGCCCGATTCAGCAATGTATAAAGCTGATAGATCGGCTGCCTGTCGAGAAAACCAGAGGGCAGTGGCGAAACAGACTGATAGCCATCATAGATTTGCGGCGGCTGATCGGGATGCAGCGGTAGCATCGCCAGATCGCATTCCCGGTCGCCCCAATAGCAGGCAGGATCGTAAATAAAAGGTCCGTCCGGCCCCAGCGCGCAGTTGGCTGACCATAAATCACCGTGTAATAAAGAAGCCTGCGGCTGATGCGAGCTCAGGCGCTGCTGAACATGGGCGACGATGGCGTCAATGTCGCCAAACTCCAGACCCTTCTCCGCAGCCAGTTCGAGCTGCCAGCCAATGCGCTGCTCGGCAAAAAAAGTTGACCAGCGGCGTTGCCAGGCATTGGGCTGCGGGGTGGTGGAAAGGTCATTGTCGAAATCAAGGCCAAACTGTGGCTGGTCGCTCCACTGGTGCAGATGTGCCAGCTGTTGCCCAAGCTGAAAAGCGCTATGCGCATCCAGCGGACGGACCGGAAGATAATCCATAATTAAAAAAGCGTAGTCGCGCTCGCTTCCCACAGCATGGACATCAGGAACAGTGACGGTTTTACTGCGCGACAGTAATTCCAGTTGGTCTGCCTCGGCGGTAAAGATCGGCAGTAGTTCGCGTTCATCACACTTGACAAAAAAATCGCGCCCGGCGAAACGAATGCGCCATGCAGCATGGATTTCTCCGCCCGGTAGCTCCTGGCGTTGTTCGATCTCGCCTTCGCCAAGTTGCTCACTTAACAGTCGACTGATAGCCTGCCACATGTTCTCTCCCCCATCTTTGTTGCCATATCATAACGTTAGCGCACAAATGCAGTGAAAAAACCCGAACCAACGCACAACTGAAAAAACTGTCTGCCGCAATGGCACATATTGCTTATGGATTATTACTCAGCCAGCGATCGAAAACCGTGACCTCAATTTCTGGCTGCACGCCCAGCGCGCCCTCAGCAAGCCCGGTCGCCAGTTCATTAACCTGCTGCTCGTTTTGTGGGCTGACTAAACCGAAGGTATTGGTGCCAAGTTCATGCACTTTTCCCTCGTCATCGGTCAGCGTAAGGGTAAAGCCTGCGCGCGAAAACTGATTATTTAATTCGTTAATTTGCGTCAGCGTTTCTTCATGGAACTTCACCGTGACAACGTAACGCGTAATACCACCTTCGCTCATAATGACTCTCCTGGTTATTCCCAAATTTTTTTAGCATAGCCGATCGTGACCGTTTGGCAATGCGTTACGTGATTAGCTGCGGCACAGATAATCATAGATTTTATGCGTATTCTCGCGAGAGCAGAGCCGGGTTCCCTGATTGATTGTCGCAGCGCTCCCGGCGGCGACGCCATAGCGCACCATCTCTTCCAGGGAGGCGTTTTCTGCGAGTTTCAGGGTGATCGCGCCCACCATGCTGTCACCGGCACCGACGGTACTCTGGCTTTTAACCGGAGGCGGTACGACCTGAACGCAATTTTCGCTGTCTACCGCCAGCGCGCCCTGCGGTCCCAGAGAAACCACCACGCGCAAGGCTTTTCCGCTGCGGACAATTTCCTGCGCGGCTTCGCGGACATCGTCAGGCTGGGTTAAGTCCCGCTGCACCAGCGCGCTTAATTCTTTGAGATTGGGTTTGACCAGTTCGATATTCCCGACCTCCAGCGCGGCGGCCAGTGCCTCGCCAGAACTGTCGACCACGCAGCGAATACCGTGTTGCTGCGCTGATTTGATAAGCTGTACCAGCCGCGAAACATTAACGCCCGGCGGCAGGCTACCGCTGATCACCAGTAAAGAATCCGCTTCTATTGCCAGCACCTGCTCTTCCAGCAGGCGAAATTCATCGTCGGTCAGCGCGGCACCGGGCATCACGAAGCGATATTGCTCGCCGCTCGATTCGACGTGAACATGCAGGTTTTGCCGGGTCCAGTCCTGTGCTTCTATGGTCTTCACCGGCACCTGCTCATCCGCCAGCAAACTTACCAGATGCTCGCCGGTCGCGCCGCCTGCCGGAAACAGGGCAGTGGCTTTTCCGCCGAGAAAGGTGATAGCACGGGCGACGTTAATCCCGCCGCCGCCGGGTTCAAAGACCGGGGCGCTACAGCGTAATTTTCCTTCAGGGTAGATTTGCGGCGTCAGGGTGGCGCTATCGAGCGAAGGGGCAAAAGTGAGGGTATAGATCTTAGCCATGTGGTACCTCCTGTAAGCGATTAAAGGTGCGGCCCAAATATGGATTGAATTAATCCTGGCACTTAACCGTCAGGAAGGGTAGGGCAAGAGCATGATTTTACAAATAAATACGCTGTGTCTTTTCCTCTGCCGACTAAAAAAACAGTAAGGTTTTGAGATCGTTCTTATTCAAAAAATCCTGCAATATTTCATTGCTATGTTAAATGAGCCTTTTTATAATTTGTTACCTTTCTCTGGATCGTCAACGTTGATCCCCACGAAAGTTTCCGGGACCGTGATGGTCTCTTTTTTTGTTGTACGGACTTAATTATAAATGAAGCTTTTGAAGACAGTTCCCGCTGCGGTTGTGCTGGCGGGAGGCGTGTTTGCGTCAATGTATGCAGCCGCTGACGACTCCGTTTTTACTGTCATGGACGATCCCTCTACTGCAAAAAAACCGTTTGAAGGCACTGTTAACGCAGGTTATCTGGCGCAGTCGGGAAACACCGATAGCTCCTCCCTGACGGCGGATTCCACCCTGACCTGGTACGGCAACGTGACTGCCTGGTCTCTGTGGGGTAACGCCAGCAATACTTCTTCCAACAACGAGCGTTCTTCTGAGAAATATGCCATCGGTGGACGTTCGCGCTATAACCTGTCCGATGAAAACTATCTCTTTGGGCAGGGTAGCTGGTTGACTGACCGTTACAACGGCTATCAGGCACGCGATATCGCAACCGCCGGTTATGGTCGCCAGTTTCTGAACGGGCCGGTACACAGTTTGCGTTTTGAATTTGGTCCGGGCGTGCGCTATGACGAATACACTGACGGCGGTAATGAAACCCAGCCGTTAGGTTATGCTTCCGGCACCTATGCCTGGCAGATGACCGACAACGCCAAATTTACCCAGGGCGTTTCTGTTTTCGGTGCTGAAGACACTACGTTAAACTCTGAAAGCGCGCTCAACGTCGCCATTAACGAGCATTTCGGTTTGAAGGTGGCTTACAACGTGACCTGGAACTCCAATCCGCCGGATTCCGCGCCAGAGCATACCGATCGCCGCACCACGCTCTCACTGGGCTACAAGATGTAAATATAGCGGGCCGGTTATTATCGGCCCGCTATAAATGTGCTTCCCGGCATGTTATTTTATCTCTATCGTCTGTAACAAATTGATAGCCTTCCCCCGGCAAAAAAGTCAATTGAACCAATATGAAAGAGAGTGCTGCACACTCGCTTTTTTTAATGTTACTATTCCCGGATGGCATGAAATATCACGCCTGATTTCAAATTGTGAGCCAATTTAGCAATTGTTGGTTAGATGGTTTCGCAATTTACTGTTCATAAACGATTATTCTCTTTGTATGTGATCTTTCGTGTGGGTCACCACTGCAAATAAGGACATAAAATGCCTGTAATTACTCTTCCTGATGGCAGCCAACGCCAATTCGATCGCCCCGTTAGCCCGCTGGATGTTGCCCTTGATATCGGCCCTGGCCTTGCAAAAGCCTGCATCGCAGGTCGCGTTAATGGCGAATTGGTTGATGCCTCCGACGTGATTGAAAACGATGCACAATTAGCCATTATCACCGCGAAAGATGACGACGGTATTGAGATCATTCGTCACTCCTGCGCGCATTTGTTAGGTCACGCAATTAAGCAACTGTGGCCCCACACTAAAATGGCGATTGGCCCGGTTATCGACAACGGCTTTTACTACGACGTTGACCTCGATCACACGCTGACTCAGGAAGACATCGACGCGCTCGAAAAACGTATGCACGAGCTCGCCGAGAAGAACTATGACGTCATCAAGAAAAAAGTGAGCTGGCACGAAGCGCGCGAAGCGTTTGTGCAGCGTGGCGAAACCTATAAGGTTTCTATCCTTGATGAAAATATTTCCCATGATGACAAGCCTGGCCTGTATCATCATGAAGAATATATCGACATGTGCCGTGGACCGCACGTGCCAAATATGCGTTTCTGCCACCATTTCAAACTGATGAAAACGGCGGGCGCGTACTGGCGTGGCGACAGCAACAACAAAATGTTGCAGCGTATTTATGGTACGGCGTGGGCAGACAAAAAGGCGCTGAATGCCTATCTGCAACGTCTGGAAGAAGCGGCAAAACGCGACCACCGTAAAATCGGTAAGCAGCTTGATCTGTACCATATGCAGGAAGAAGCGCCGGGCATGGTTTTCTGGCATAATGATGGCTGGACTATTTTCCGCGAGCTGGAAACCTTCGTGCGTTCCAAGCTGAAAGAGTACCAGTATCAGGAAGTGAAAGGCCCGTTCATGATGGACCGTGTGCTGTGGGAAAAAACCGGCCACTGGGACAACTACAAAGATGCCATGTTCACGACGTCTTCAGAGAACCGCGAATACTGCATCAAGCCAATGAACTGCCCTGGTCACGTGCAAATTTTCAACCAGGGTCTGAAGTCTTACCGCGATCTGCCGCTGCGTATGGCGGAGTTCGGTAGCTGTCATCGTAATGAACCGTCAGGCGCGCTGCACGGCCTGATGCGCGTTCGTGGTTTTACCCAGGATGACGCCCATATCTTCTGTACGGAAGAGCAGGTACGCGATGAAGTCAACGCCTGCATTCGTTTAGTCTATGATATGTATAGTACCTTTGGCTTCGAGAAGATCGTTGTCAAACTCTCCACTCGTCCTGAAAAACGTATTGGCAGCGACGAGATGTGGGATCGTGCAGAGGCGGACCTGGCAGTTGCGCTGGAAGAAAATCAAATCCCATTTGAGTATCAGTTGGGTGAAGGCGCATTCTACGGTCCGAAAATTGAATTTACTTTATACGACTGCCTCGATCGTGCATGGCAGTGCGGTACAGTCCAGTTGGACTTCTCGTTACCTGCGCGCTTAAGCGCCTCTTATGTTGGCGAAAATAACGAGCGTCAGGTGCCGGTAATGATTCACCGTGCTATTCTTGGGTCCCTGGAGCGCTTTATTGGCATCCTGACTGAAGAATTTGCTGGCTTCTTCCCAACCTGGCTTGCGCCAGTGCAGGTAGTGGTCATGAATATTACTGATTCTCAGGCTGATTACGTTAACGAATTGACGCGCAAACTGCAAAATGCGGGCATTCGGGTAAAAGCAGACTTGAGAAATGAGAAGATTGGCTTTAAAATCCGCGAGCACACTTTACGTCGTGTCCCTTACATGTTGGTCTGTGGTGACAAAGAGGTTGAAGCCGGCAAGGTTGCCGTGCGTACCCGTCGTGGCAAAGACCTGGGTAGCCTGGACGTAAATGAAGTTATCGAGAAGCTGCAACAAGAGATACGCAGCCGCAGTCTTCAACAACTGGAGGAATAAGGTATTAAAGGCGGAAAACGAGTTCAAACGGCGCGTCCTAATCGTATCAACGGCGAAATTCGCGCCCAGGAAGTTCGCTTAACAGGTCTGGAAGGCGAGCAGCTTGGTATTGTGAGTCTGAGAGAAGCTCTGGAAAAAGCTGAAGAAGCCGGAGTAGACTTAGTCGAAATCAGCCCTAACGCCGAGCCGCCGGTTTGTCGTATAATGGACTACGGCAAATTCCTCTATGAAAAGAGTAAATCTTCTAAGGAACAGAAGAAAAAGCAAAAAGTTATCCAGGTGAAGGAAATTAAATTCCGTCCTGGTACAGATGAAGGTGACTATCAGGTAAAACTCCGCAGCCTGATTCGCTTTCTCGAAGAGGGCGATAAGGCCAAGATCACGCTGCGTTTTCGCGGTCGTGAAATGGCCCACCAGCAGATCGGTATGGAAGTGCTTAACCGCGTGAAAGAAGATCTGAATGAACTGGCAGTAGTCGAATCCTTCCCAACGAAGATCGAAGGCCGCCAGATGATTATGGTGCTCGCTCCTAAGAAGAAACAGTAAGGCCATCAAGTAATCTTACCTGTGGGCTTAGGCTCACAGGTGGGTTCGCCTTTGTTTCGTTTATCAACAATGCGAAGTGGAAGTTAATAAAATGCCAAAAATTAAGACCGTACGCGGTGCTGCTAAGCGCTTTAAAAAAACCGGTAAAGGTGGTTTTAAGCACAAGCACGCTAACCTGCGTCATATTCTGACTAAAAAAGCGACCAAGCGTAAACGTCATCTGCGCCCGAAAGCCATGGTTTCTAAAGGCGATCTGGGTCTGGTAATTGCTTGCCTGCCGTACGCATAAGTTAACTTTTTTTCCGCCCGTCAGCTTCAGGCTGAGGGCTAACTCAGAATATAGATACAGGAGAGAGCCATGGCTCGCGTAAAACGTGGTGTGATTGCACGTGCACGTCATAAGAAAATTTTGAAACAAGCTAAAGGCTACTACGGTGCGCGTTCACGCGTATACCGCGTTGCCTTCCAGGCTGTTATCAAAGCTGGTCAGTATGCTTATCGTGACCGTCGTCAGCGTAAGCGTCAGTTCCGTCAACTGTGGATTGCACGTATTAACGCAGCAGCACGTCAGAACGGTATTTCTTACAGCAAATTCATCAACGGCCTGAAAAAAGCCTCTGTTGAAATCGACCGTAAGATCCTGGCTGACATCGCCGTATTCGACAAAGTAGCGTTCACCGCTCTGGTCGAAAAAGCGAAATCAGCTCTGGCGTAAGCCAGTTAAGAGAGGGAGCCTGGCTCCCTCTTTTTTGTTTTGATTGACTTTTTTCCGCTAAGCCTTTTCAATAAAGCCTTACGGATCTCACTCAACAAGGTAACTGCAAGCATGAATGCTGCTATTTTCCGCTTCTTTTTTTACTTTAGCACCTGAAACCAGGAGGCTTGCGCGTGAGAAAAGAAACGGAAAACAGCGCCAGAAAGCCTCCCAGCGGAGGCTTTTTTTGTATCTGGGGTTTAGAAATATCGTCACATAATGAGGAAAATCATGTCACATCTCGCAGAGCTGGTTGCCAGTGCGACGGCAGCCATTAACCAGGCGTCAGATGTTGCCGCGTTAGATAATGTACGCGTTGAATATTTGGGCAAAAAAGGGCATTTGACCCTGCAAATGACCACCCTGCGTGAATTACCGGCAGAAGAGCGTCCGGCGGCAGGCGCGGTTATTAACGAAGCTAAAGAGCAGGTTCAGCAGGCGCTTAACGCGCGCAAAGCTGATTTAGAAAGCGCAGCCATGAACGCGCGTCTGGCACAGGAAACTATCGACGTTTCCCTGCCTGGACGTCGTATCGAAAACGGCGGCCTGCACCCGGTGACACGCACCATCGACCGTATCGAAAGCTTTTTCGGTGAACTGGGCTTTACCGTTGCCACCGGCCCGGAAATTGAAGACGATTACCATAACTTTGATGCCCTGAACATTCCGGGTCATCATCCGGCGCGCGCGGACCACGATACCTTCTGGTTTGATGCCACGCGCCTGCTGCGCACCCAAACCTCTGGCGTGCAGATCCGCACCATGAAAAACCAGCAGCCGCCAATCCGCATTATTGCGCCTGGCCGCGTGTATCGTAACGACTACGACCAGACTCACACCCCGATGTTCCACCAGATGGAAGGGCTGATTGTTGACACCAACATCAGCTTCACCAACCTGAAAGGCACGCTGCACGACTTCCTGCGTAACTTCTTTGAAGAAGATTTGCAGATCCGCTTCCGCCCGTCCTATTTCCCGTTTACTGAACCGTCCGCAGAAGTGGACGTAATGGGCAAAAATGGCAAATGGCTGGAAGTGCTGGGCTGCGGAATGGTGCACCCAAACGTATTGCGTAATGTAGGCATAGACCCGGAAGTCTATTCCGGCTTTGCGTTCGGCATGGGTATGGAGCGTCTGACCATGCTGCGTTACGGTGTCACCGATTTGCGCGCCTTCTTCGAAAACGATCTGCGTTTCCTCAAACAGTTTAAATAAGGGCAGGACAAAATAATGAAATTCAGTGAACTGTGGTTACGCGAATGGGTTAACCCGGCAATTGATAGCGAAGCGCTGTCCGATCAAATCACTATGGCGGGTCTGGAAGTTGACGGCGTGGAGCCGGTTGCTGGCGCGTTTCATGGTGTGGTGGTCGGTGAAGTCGTTGAATGCGGCCAGCATCCTAACGCCGATAAACTGCGCGTTACCAAAATCAATGTGGGCGGCGAGCGCCTGCTGGATATCGTTTGCGGTGCGCCTAACTGCCGTCAGGGGCTGCGCGTTGCCGTCGCCACCATCGGCGCGGTGCTGCCGGGTGATTTTAAAATTAAAGCGGCTAAACTGCGCGGTGAGCCGTCTGAAGGTATGCTGTGCTCTTTCTCGGAACTGGGAATTTCTGACGATCACAGCGGGATTATCGAACTGCCTGCGGATGCACCCGTTGGCACCGATATCCGTGAGTATCTGAAACTCGACGATAACACCATTGAAATCAGCGTCACGCCAAACCGCGCCGACTGCCTGGGCATTATCGGCATCGCTCGCGATGTCGCGGTACTGAACAAAGCGCCGCTGATCGAGCCTGAAATTGCGCCGGTTGCCGCCACAATCAACGACACGCTGCCAATTACCGTTGAAGCCGCCGAAGCCTGCCCGCGTTATCTGGGTCGCGTGGTGAAAGGTATCAACGTCAAAGCGCCGACTCCGCTGTGGATGCGTGAAAAACTACGCCGCTGTGGTATTCGCTCTATTGACGCAGTTGTTGACGTGACCAACTACGTGCTGCTTGAGCTGGGGCAGCCGATGCACGCTTTTGACCGTGACCGTATTGATGGCGGCATCGTCGTGCGGATGGCAAAAGAAAACGAAACGCTGGTGCTGCTGGACGGTAGCGAAGCGAAGCTGAGCACCGACACGCTGGTTATTGCGGATCATCACAAGGCGCTGGCGATGGGCGGCATTTTCGGCGGCGAACACTCCGGCGTTAATGATGAAACGCAGAACGTCCTGCTGGAATGCGCATTCTTCAACCCGCTGTCCATTACTGGCCGCGCGCGTCGTCATGGCCTGCATACCGATGCGTCCCACCGCTACGAGCGCGGTGTAGACCCGCAACTCCAGTTTAAAGCCATGGAGCGGGCCACGCGTCTGCTGATGGATATCTGCGGCGGTGAAGCCGGTCCAATTATTGACGTAACTAATGAATCCACGCTGCCAAAACGCGCGACGATGACTCTTCGCCGCAGCAAGTTGGATCGCCTGATCGGTCATCACATTGCCGATGAGCAGGTGAGCGACATTCTGCGTCGTCTGGGCTGCGACGTGACTGAAGGTCAGGATCAGTGGCAGGCCGTTGCGCCAGGCTGGCGTTTCGACATGGAAATTGAAGAAGATTTGGTCGAAGAAGTCGCGCGCGTTTATGGCTACAACAATATCCCGGACGCGCCAGTTCAGGCGGGGCTGATTATGGGGAGCCACCGCGAAGCCAGCCTGCCAATGAAACGCGTGAAAACGCTGCTGGTGGATAAAGGCTATCAGGAAGTCATTACCTACAGCTTTGTCGATCCTAAACTACAGCAGCTGATTCACCCGTCACAGGACGCACTGATCCTGCCAAGCCCGATTTCCAGCGAAATGTCGGCGATGCGCCTGTCGCTGTGGACGGGGCTGCTGGGCACGGTAGTGTATAACCAGAATCGTCAGCAAAACCGGGTGCGCATTTTCGAAACGGGCCTGCGTTTTGTGCCTGATACCCAGGCCGATTTAGGCATTCGTCAGGATGTGATGCTGGCAGGCGTCATCTGCGGTAATCGCGTTGATGAGCACTGGGACCTGGCGAAAGAAAGCGTTGATTTCTATGATCTGAAAGGCGATCTGGAATCTGTTCTCGATTTGACCGGCAAACTTGCGGATATTCAGTTCAAAGCAGAAGCCAATCCTGCACTGCATCCGGGACAGTCCGCCGCGATTTATCTGAAAGATGAACGTATTGGTTTTATTGGCGTTGTTCATCCTGAGCTGGAACGTAAACTGGATCTTAACGGTCGCACGCTGGTGTTTGAACTGGAGTGGAACAAGCTCGCAGACCGCGCCGTGCCTCAGGCGCAGGAGATTTCCCGCTTCCCGGCAAACCGTCGCGATATCGCTGTTGTCGTGGCTGAAAATGTCCCTGCGGCGGATGTTTTGGCAGAATGTAAGAAAGTTGGCGTAAATCAGGTAGTTGGCGTAAACTTGTTTGACGTGTACCGCGGCAAGGGCGTAGCAGAGGGTTCTAAGAGCCTCGCTATTAGCCTCATCCTTCAGGATACCAGCCGTACACTCGAAGAAGAGGAGATTGCCGCTACCGTTGCCAGATGCGTAGAGGCACTAAAAGAGCGATTCCAGGCATCATTGAGGGATTGAACCTATGGCGCTTACAAAAGCTGAAATGTCAGAATATCTGTTTGATAAGCTTGGGCTTAGCAAGCGGGATGCCAAAGAACTGGTTGAGCTGTTTTTCGAAGAGATCCGTCGCGCTCTGGAAAACGGTGAACAGGTGAAACTGTCCGGTTTTGGTAACTTTGATTTGCGTGATAAAAATCAACGCCCGGGTCGTAACCCGAAAACGGGCGAAGATATTCCCATTACAGCCCGGCGCGTAGTGACGTTCAGACCCGGACAGAAGTTGAAAAGCCGTGTCGAAAACGCTTCGCCCAAAGCAGAGTAATCTGAACTAACTAAAAAGGCCGCTCTTGCGGCCTTTTTTCTTTGGCACAGACTTTCAGGGATAACAGATGCTGGTCTGGGAACAACGACAACAACGCTATCATCGGGTTTGGTTACTCGGCCTCGCCGCCGTACTGCTGCTGAGTGTGTTTATCAGTATTTCGACCGGAGAGCAGTGGATCGGTCCCGCCTCGTGGACCACGCCGCAGGGGCAATTATTCATCTGGCAAATAAGATTGCCGCGAACCCTGGCGGTGCTGCTGGTGGGGGCGGCGCTGGCGGTTTCCGGGGCGGTGATGCAGGCGCTTTTCGATAACCCGCTCGCCGAGCCGGGACTGCTGGGCGTCTCTAACGGCGCAGGCGTTGGGCTGATTGCCGCCGTATTGCTCGGTAAAGAAATGCCGGCCTGGGCGCTGGGTCTGTGCGCTATTGCAGGCGCATTAGTCATCACGCTTATTCTGCTGCGCTTTGCCCGACGTCATCTTTCGACCAGCCGTTTATTGCTGGCAGGCGTGGCGCTGGGGATTATCTGTAGCGCCCTGATGACCTGGGCCATCTACTTTTCTACCTCTTTCGATCTGCGGCAATTAATGTACTGGATGATGGGTGGCTTTGGCGGCGTGGACTGGCAGCAAAGCTGGCTAATGCTGGCGCTGCTGCCGGTGATGGGCTGGACTTGCTGCCAGTCGGCGGTGCTGAATCTGCTGGCGCTGGGCGAGGTGTCTGCGCGTCAGTTGGGGCTTCCGCTCGCCCTGTGGCGTAATCTGCTGGTGATCGCCACTGGCTGGATGGTCGGCGTCAGCGTGGCGCTGGCCGGAGCCATCGGTTTTATCGGTCTTGTTATTCCACATATGCTGCGTCTGTGTGGCTTAAGCGACCATCGTGTTCTGCTGCCAGCCTGCGCGCTGGCGGGCGCAACGGCGCTGCTGCAGGCGGATATCATGGCCCGCCTGGCGCTGTCGTCTGCGGAGTTACCCATTGGCGTTGTGACGGCCACACTGGGCGCACCTGTTTTTATCTGGCTATTATTAAAGGCCGGGCGATGAGACCCGGATTACTTCACTAAGGGGACGCTATGCCTGACAACATTCTTGATACAGAAGTGATAACCATTGATGGGGAAAAAACTACGCTTGCTCGTTACCAGGGTGATGTCCTGCTGGTGGTTAACGTGGCGTCGAAATGTGGTCTGACACCGCAGTATGAGAGCCTGGAAAATATCCATAAAGCGTGGGAAAAAGACGGCTTTAAGGTTCTCGGATTCCCGTGCAACCAGTTTCTGGGCCAGGAGCCGGGCAGCGAAGAGGAAATTAAAACCTTTTGCAGCACCACTTACGGTGTGACTTTCCCCCTGTTCAGTAAAATCGATGTGAACGGTGAAAACCGTCACCCGCTGTATCAGAAACTCATCAATGCCGCGCCGACGGCCGTTGCGCCAGAAAGTAGCGGATTCTACGAGCGCATGGCCAGCAAAGGGCGCGCGCCGCTTTATCCTGACGATATTTTGTGGAACTTTGAAAAGTTCCTGATTGGACGTGACGGACAGGTCGTCCAGCGCTTTTCGCCGGATATGCTGCCGGAAGATCCTATCGTGATGGAAGCGATTAAGCTGGCGTTGGCAAAATAATGCCGGTACTGATGCAACTGCATGAAGTAGCGGAAGCCGGGCGGCTCGGCCCGGTTTCCGTGGCGGTCAGGTCAGGGGAAATTATTCATCTGACAGGGCCAAACGGGGCGGGGAAAAGCACGCTATTAACGCGGATCGCCGGGCTTTCCGGCGGGCTGGGCGAGGTAATTTTTAACGACCAGTCGCTGGAGGAATATCCGGCGTCGGTGCTGGCACGCCAGCGCGCTTTCCTCGCGCAGCAACAAACGCCGCCGTTTGCCATGCCGGTCTGGCATTATCTTCGGTTACATCAGGCAGAAAACGCCCAGGGTCAGCTTCTGCAACGCGTGGCCGATAAGCTGCATCTCACCGATAAGCTCAACCGGCAGGTGAATCAGCTCTCCGGCGGCGAGTGGCAGCGGGTCAGGCTGGCTGCGGTGATTGTGCAAATCCATCCCCACGGCAATCCGCAAGGGCAGCTATTATTGCTCGACGAACCGATGAACAGTCTCGACGTGGCGCAACAGGCGGCGTTAGATTATCTGCTGGACGAGCTATGTCAGGCAGGGGTGACGATCATCATGAGCGGGCACGATCTCAACCATACGCTGCGCCATGCGCACCGGGTCTGGCTGATGCGGGATGGTCAAATGCTCGCCTGCGGAGCCACGGCAGAAACGCTGACTCCGTCATTACTGACCCGCGCTTACGGGATGCCGTTTCGTCGGCTTGATGTCGCCGGGGAGCGGATCCTGCTGGCGGGCGCGTAGCACGATTGGTCTCTTGTCAGGCTGATAGTTGGCAGGGTAAATTATTGTGCAAGTTAAAGACCAGAAGGATCGCACGGACATGCGCTGCGGGTTTATTTTTATAGTGGCACTTTTATTAGCAGGCTGTAGCATTCACCGGGCACCTCCGCCGAATCCGAAGCTTGCCGATTCCATCACGGTCATTGCTAATCTCAATGAACAGCTTCACGCCTGGCGCGGAACGCCTTATCGCTATGGCGGGATGAGTCACCGTGGCGTAGATTGTTCCGGCTTTGTGCTGATGACCTTCCGTGATAAATTTGCGCTAAAACTGCCCAGAGAAACGCGCCAGCAGGCAAAAGTCGGTACGGAAATCGACAAAGACGAACTGCTGCCGGGCGATCTGGTGTTCTTTAAAACCGGGTCCGGGGAAAGCGGGCTACATGTCGGTATTTACGATACCGACAACAATTTTATTCATGCCTCCACCAGCCGCGGGGTGATGCGCTCCTCGCTGGATAACGTCTACTGGAGCAAAAACTTCTGGCAGGCGCGTCGTATTTAACGTTTTAATTCGAAAACCGTGTTTTTCCGGGGTGCGCGGTTTTCATTCAAAACATTAAAAGATGATATAACGCAATTTACCTGATTTTTATTCGGAGTATTATCCTTCCCTGAACGCTTCTGAAGCGTTATAACCTTACCTCACCATCTATTTGATGCTTCTGACTGTAAATTAATATACTGCGCAATGGCCTGTATAAGCCGGGTGTGGCAAAAAGAAAGCCTGCTAAGTAAACGCCCGGTCGGGATCTGTTGTGATTGCATTAAATCAGAGAGTTCTGGCAAAACCGGTAATTGTATTATTTATCCGATCTGGATTACACTGAACGCCGATGGGTAGGGAAATCCGCAATGAAAATGGACCTTATGAGACAGTTGTTATTAAAAGTTATTCATCCACATTTCCCGCCTTGCCATTTCAGAAAGCCTGTTCTCGTCCTTGATGAGGGGTTGGTGCAATGATAGTTTCGCTGGATAACGATTATCGTTCGGAATTACTATTCCTGCCTGCCAGAACTGGTGGGGAACAGTTGATCGGTCTTGAGGTTATCGCCAGTTTCAGCGCTGTACGCGCCGATGTTCGCATCCCGCTTGAACTCATCACCCCATTGCTCTGTGCCGAACAGGAAGTTCGTCTGTTCCGCGAGAAAATCAATTTACTGGAAACCTGTCAGATATTTTTTATTCAGCATCAGCTTTTAGCCTGGATAAGTATAACCCCGGCGGTGGCCAGCGCGCTGTTAACTGACAGCGAACTTATTGCCAGCGTAGAGCGTTTTCCTTTCCTCGAACTGACCGTAAATGAGAATTATCCAGGGTTGAATCAATTTACCGAAGCGCATCCTCTTGTTCCATTAGCTCAACGCTTTCCCCTGTTGCTGGCCAATTTCGGTGCCGGAGATGCTTCAACCCGCGCCGTATTTTCCGGGCTGTTTAAACGGGTTATGCTGGATAAGTCATTTGTTCAGCAGCAATTATCAGGAATAGCCTTTGAACCGTTTATGCGCGCGCTACTTTCGCAAATAAGTTCTTTCTGTACCAGCGTCATGATTAGCGGAATAGATAATGAAATGGCAAAGCAGCGGGTGGCGTCTTTTCCTTTTAGCGCCATGCAGGGCGCATTATGGCCTGCGGTAAAAGTTGCCGACGTCACGTCGCTGGTTCAGCGATAACCCTGCTAACTCTGCGTATTCACTCCCCGCATAAGCCACTACACTTACAGACAGGAGGATCTATGACCCTGTCTTTTATTAATAGCTGGCGTGATGAACTGCCAGAATTTTACACCGCACTGGCACCCACGCCATTGCATCATGCCCGCGTGATCTGGCGCAATGACTCCCTGGCACACACCCTTGGCTTGAGCGATGAGCTTTTTAATCCGTCTCAGGGCGCTGGCGTATGGGGCGGTGAGGCGTTGTTACCGGGCATGTCACCGCTGGCTCAGGTCTATAGCGGGCACCAGTTCGGCGTCTGGGCGGGACAGCTTGGCGACGGGCGGGGGATCCTGCTTGGTGAGCAGCAGTTACCTGACGGCACTAAAGTCGACTGGCACCTGAAGGGGGCCGGGAAAACGCCATATTCACGTATGGGCGACGGGCGCGCCGTATTACGATCCACTATTCGTGAAAGCCTGGCTTCAGAAGCAATGCACTGGCTGGGTATTCCCACTACCCGGGCGCTGGCTATTGTTTCCAGCGATACGCCGGTGCAGCGTGAAACTACCGAGCAGGGCGCGATGCTGATGCGTATCGCAGAAAGCCACGTTCGCTTCGGTCACTTCGAGCATTTTTATTATCGCCGCGAACCGGAAAAAGTCCGCCTCTTGGCCGATTATGTGATTCGCCATCACTGGCCCCATCTGGCTAATGAAGCGGATAAATACGCGCTCTGGTTTCGTGATGTTGTCGAGCGCACCGCCGTGATGATTTCCCGCTGGCAATCGGTGGGCTTCGCGCACGGCGTGATGAACACCGATAACATGTCGATACTGGGGCTAACGATGGATTATGGCCCGTATGGTTTTCTGGACGATTACCAGCCTGGCTTTATTTGTAACCATTCCGATTACCAGGGGCGCTACAGCTTCGATAATCAGCCAGCGGTGGGGCTGTGGAACCTGCAACGACTGGCGCAAACGCTGTCCGTTTTCATCGATGTGGATACGCTAAACGCCACGCTCGACCACTATCAGCAGGCGCTGCTTACCGAGTACGGCCAGAAAATGCGCCGTAAGCTGGGCTTTTTTACCGAGCAAAAAGTGGACAACGAACTGTTGAATACTCTTTTTGCGCTGATGGCGCGCGAGGGAAGCGATTACACCCGCACCCTGCGGATGCTCAGCCTGACGGAACAGCGCAGCGCGGCTTCCCCGTTACGCGATGAGTTTATCGATCGCGGCGCATTCGATAGCTGGTTTACCCGGTATCGCGAGCGTTTACAGCAGGAACAAATTGATGACGCGCAGCGCCAGCAGGCAATGCAGGCGGTCAATCCGGCGGTGGTGTTACGCAACTGGCTGGCGCAACGTGCTATTGAACAGGCGGAACGGGGAGAGATGAGCGAACTGGAACGCCTGCATGCCGTGCTGCGTGAACCTTATCGCAGCAGAGACGATGATTATAGCCGCCGTCCACCCGACTGGGGCAAGCGGCTTGAGGTAAGCTGCTCCAGTTAGCCCGGTATTACTTGGTCAGGATAAGCTTGCCGGATTGCGTCTGGCGCAGTAAATATTGCTGACCCTCATGTTCGATAACCACACGTCCTTCTTCACCCAGCAGGGTGTCACTTTCTATCCGGCGGTCGTCGGGCAGAGGGTGAGGCGTGTGGTTTATGGCGGAGGATGACGTCTCTGTCGGTTGCATACGAAAGATATAAAATAATTATCAATGTTAAAGTGATAATCATTATCATGAATGATGGCGGGAACGGCAAGTGCTATTGTTGGGGGGGGAGGGATAAGCCAGAAAACCACCGCCGAAGCGGTGGTATGAATCAGAAGCGGCTATCGACCGCGCTGGCGAGTTTCTCTAACAAGCGTTCGCTGTCTTCCCAGCTAAGGCAGGGATCGGTGATGGACTGGCCGTAAATCAGCGGCTGGCTGGCGATGATTTTTTGCGTTCCCTCACGCAGGAAACTTTCCGCCATGATCCCGGCGATGGCCGTGGAACCATTACGAATTTGCTGGCAAATATCATCACACACCTCAAGCTGGCGGCGATGCTGCTTCTGGCAGTTGCCGTGGCTGAAATCGACCACCAGTTGTTCCGGCAACTCGAACTCGTGTAGCGTATCGCAGGCGGCGGCAATATCTGTCGCGCCATAATTGGGCTTTTTACCACCGCGCATAATGATATGACCATACGGGTTGCCACTGGTCTGATAAATCGTCATCTGCCCGTTTTTATCCGGCGACAGGAACATATGGCTGGCGCGCGCGGCGCGAATAGCATCTACGGCAATTCGCGTATTGCCATCGGTGCCGTTTTTAAATCCGACCGGGCAGGAAAGCGCGGAGGCCATTTCACGGTGGATTTGGCTCTCGGTAGTACGCGCACCAATAGCGCCCCAGCTAATCAAATCGGCGATAAACTGACCGGTCACCATATCAAGAAATTCGGTGGCTGTTGGCACGCCCAGCTCGTTGACCTGAAGTAACAGCTTGCGCGCCAGCTCGATACCGTGATTCACGCGGTAGCTGCCGTTCAGATCCGGGTCAGAAATCAGTCCTTTCCAGCCCACGACGGTACGCGGCTTTTCAAAGTAGGTGCGCATCACGATTTCCAGCCGCGAGCTGTATTTCTCGCGCATCGGCTGTAAACGGCGGGCATATTCAAGGGCCGCATCCAGATCGTGAATGGAGCATGGACCAATGACCACCAGCAATCGGCGATCTTCTCCGCTAAGGATTTTCTCTATACCGCGACGCGAAGTGGTGACGTGGCTGGCAACTTCCGGCGTAAGCGGATAACGCTGCGCCAGTTCAGCGGGCGTAACAAGGCTGTCGATCTGCGTGGTGCGCAGCTCATCGGTTTTATTCATCATCTGTCTCAAAAATATTGGGCTTCTGCGGCAAACATACCGGGAAGTGATGCGCATCACGATAAACCAATCCCCGACGATTTCAAGTGCAGCAGAAAAGTCTGATGGAAGGGATAGTAACAGTATTTATCGAATCCGTGAACTAGTTTGATAGTACATTCAGGATCTGACCTGCACCAGCCCGTACCACAGAGCGTTGAAAAGATAATTCAGCGAGTCTGCTTCAATGATCCGGCTCAGCGGATTCGTCGCGGTATGCAGCGCAGCGAAAGATTGTTTTAGCCTTAATTTCGCCCAAATCCAGGGCGAGAAGGGATATCTGAACGTTACCGGTGGGATCAACGGCTGCGCGCAAATTCATCTGCAAACTGCCGATAGCCACGTTTAATTTTACCCGGGGATCAGTACATGCGGCGGCTTAATCCCATAATATCGAGGATTTTGGTCGCCATTTCTTCTACTGAATAGTTGGTACTGTTCAGGCACGGGATTTGATGTTTGCGGTACAGCGCTTCGACTTCCGCAACTTCCATTCGGCACTGGCGCATTGAGGCGTAGCGGCTGTTTTCGCGCCGCTCTTCGCGAATGGCGGCCAGTCGTTCAGGATGGATCGTTAAGCCAAAAAGTTTGTGCTGAAGCGGCTTAAGCGCGGCCGGAAGCACGAGGTTATCCATATCATCGGCAATAAACGGATAGTTTGCCGCCCGCACGCCGAACTGCATCGCCAGATACAGGCTGGTGGGGGTTTTCCCACAGCGGGAAACGCCGAGCAGGATCACCTGCGCCTGGTCGAGATTACGCAGCGAAATGCCATCATCATGCGCCAGCGTGTAGTCAATGGCGGCAATACGGGCATCGTATTTCGTCAGATTACCGGGTGTCAGACCGTGCGTGCGGTGGGCAATGGGCGTCGGGTCCAGCTTAAGTTCTTCCTGCAAGGGCGCAACCAGCGCCTGCACAATGTCCTGACAAAACCCTTCGCTTTGCAAAATAATGCTGCGGATTTCCGGGAGCACAATTGAGTAGAATACCAGCGGACGCACGCCGGTTTGCTGGTAAATAGCGTCAATCTGATCTTTCACCGCCCGTGCGCGGCCTTCACTCTCAACGAACGGCAGGGTAATGCTGTTGATCGCCACCGGAAATTGCGACATCACTGCGTGCCCCAGCACTTCAGCGGTGATTGCCGTGCCATCAGAAATATAAAAAACGTGACGATCTACAGTATTATCCATTATATCCATCCCATTATTTTGGCGAATCAACTACCGACCTGAATTAAGTTAAACACATCTCATCAGATTTTGTCCTGCATTTAAAAATGAAATGATGTTTTTATTTTTTATGAAATGTCTGGTTCATTTTTCTTTGCTGGTAATAGACCGGTGGTTCACAAGGGAATCTATCGTAATCAGCGGGTTAGCCTGAAGCGTTAAACACTCCTAAAAAAATAAAAAACCGGTTGCTTGAACGATTCACCGTTTTTTTTAGTGGGGTAAATATGTCAGGATAAATGACGAATCAGTAGATTCTTATCTCTCGCACATAAATCACAAAAGGATTGATCGATGTCCAATAATGGCTCGTCACCGCTGGTGCTTTGGTACAACCAACTCGGCATGAATGATGTAGACAGAGTCGGAGGTAAAAACGCCTCCCTGGGAGAAATGATTACTAATCTGGCGTCGGTGGGCGTTGCCGTGCCCAACGGATTTGCCACGACCGCTGATGCATTTAATCAGTTCCTTGACCAAAGCGGTGTTAACCAGCGCATTTATCAACTGCTGGATGAAACCGACATTGACGACGTCTCCGAACTGGCGAAAGCCGGCGCGCAGATCCGCCAGTGGATAATCGATACCCCGTTCCAGAGCGAACTGGAAGATGCCATTCGTGAAGCCTATGACCAGCTTTCATCCGACGACAGCGACGCCTCCTTTGCCGTGCGCTCATCGGCGACGGCGGAAGATATGCCGGATGCCTCTTTTGCCGGTCAGCAGGAAACCTTCCTCAACGTACAGGGTTTCGATGCGGTGCTGGTCGCGGTGAAGCATGTGTTCGCCTCGCTGTTTAATGACCGCGCCATCTCTTATCGCGTCCATCAGGGCTACGATCACCGTGGCGTCGCGCTTTCTGCGGGGGTACAGCGGATGGTGCGCTCCGACCTGGCGTCGTCTGGCGTGATGTTCTCCATCGACACGGAATCGGGTTTTGATCAGGTCGTCTTTATCACTTCCGCCTGGGGACTGGGTGAAATGGTGGTGCAGGGTGCGGTCAACCCGGATGAATTTTATGTCCACAAGCCGACCCTCGCCGCAGGCCGACCGGCGATTGTCCGCCGCACGATGGGCTCGAAAAAAATCCGTATGGTCTACGCCCCAACCCAGGAGCACGGGAAACAGGTTAAAATTGAGGACGTCCCGCAGGAAAACCGCGACGTTTTCTCCCTGACCAACGACGAAGTGCAGGAGCTGGCGCTACAGGCGGTACAGATCGAGAAACATTATGGTCGTCCGATGGACATCGAGTGGGCGAAAGATGGACACACTGGCAAACTGTTTATCGTGCAGGCGCGACCGGAAACCGTGCGCTCGCGTGGGCAGGTGATGGAGCGTTATACCCTGCACGCGCAGGGTAAAATTAAAGCTGAAGGCCGCGCCATCGGACATCGCATTGGTGCCGGTAAGGTCAAAGTGATCCACGATATCAGTGAAATGAATCGTATCCAGCCGGGCGACGTGCTGGTGACCGACATGACCGACCCGGACTGGGAGCCGATCATGAAAAAAGCCGCTGCTATCGTGACAAACCGTGGCGGGCGTACCTGTCATGCGGCGATCATCGCCCGTGAACTGGGTATTCCGGCGGTCGTTGGCTGCGGCGATGCGACGGATCGGATCAAGGATGATGAAGAGGTAACGGTTTCCTGTGCCGAGGGCGATACCGGCTATGTTTACGCCGAGATGCTCGACTTCAGCGTGAAAAGCTCCAGCGTTGATAAAATGCCGGATCTGCCGCTGAAAATTATGATGAACGTCGGCAACCCGGATCGCGCATTTGATTTCGCCTGTCTGCCTAATGAAGGCGTGGGCCTGGCGCGTCTGGAATTCATCATTAACCGCATGATCGGTGTCCACCCGCGCGCGCTGCTGGAATTTGACGATCAGGATGTCAAACTGCAAAACGAAATTCGCGACATCATTAAAGGTTATGATTCGCCGAAAGAGTTTTACGTCGGACGGCTGGCGGAAGGTATCGCTACCCTCGGTGCCGCATTCTGGCCGAAGCGGGTGATCGTCCGTCTCTCCGATTTTAAATCCAATGAGTATGCCAACCTGGTGGGCGGCGAACGCTACGAGCCGGAAGAGGAAAACCCGATGCTCGGCTTCCGTGGCGCGGGTCGTTACGTCTCCGATAGTTTCCGCGACTGTTTCGCGCTGGAGTGCGATGCGGTGAAGCGGGTGCGTAATGAAATGGGTCTGACCAACGTTGAAATCATGATCCCGTTCGTGCGCACCGTGGAACAGGCGAAAGCAGTTATTGATGAACTGGCGCGTCAGGGGCTTAAACGCGGCGAGCAGGGACTGAAAATCATCATGATGTGTGAAATTCCGTCGAATGCGCTGCTGGCAGAGCAGTTCCTGGAACACTTCGACGGCTTCTCCATCGGTTCCAACGATATGACGCAGCTGGCGCTGGGTCTTGATCGTGACTCCGGCGTGGTTTCTGAATTGTTTGACGAACGCAACGAGGCGGTAAAAGCGCTGCTGTCAATGGCAATCCGCGCGGCCAAAAAGCAGGGCAAATACGTCGGTATTTGTGGGCAGGGTCCTTCGGATCATGAAGACTTTGCCGCCTGGTTAATGGAAGAGGGCATCGACAGCCTGTCGCTTAACCCGGACACGGTGGTGCAAACCTGGCTGAGCCTGGCAGAATTGAATAAACAGGTATAGTTTGAAACAAAAATCCCCGGCAGTGATGTCGGGGATTTTTTTATGAATACCATAAAAAAAAGCCCATCATAGGAGATGGGCAAAAGACTACACACAGCAATTCATGTTTCACTCAGGGGATTTCCATGCTTATAAATCAAGGCGTTGATTTATAATCGTGATCTAATCATAAGCATCGGCTCCGGGAGCGTCGATCAGATTCATCTCATTAGTTTAATGAATGTGATGGATTGGATAACTCTATTCAGGGACGGGGGCAAATACGGGCAATTTACCGCGTGACTGGCTAAACAATTTATTAGCTGCACTTAACAATGTAAAAAAGCCTGCCGACGGGCAGGCTATAAGAAGGGGGAAAACTTATTCGTCAGCGGAGCCTGGCGCGGGGATATCCTCCAGCACGGTATCAACGCTATCCTGCGGCGGTGGGACCTCTTTCACCCACGCATCAAACAGACGCCAGGAGACGGCCAGCAGTACCGGCCCGATAAACAGGCCAATCATCCCGAATGCGATCAGCCCGCCGATGACTCCCGACAGAATCAGGATCATCGGCAGGTCTGCGCCCATGCGGATCAGTACCGGTCGCAGGACGTTATCAATGGTGCCGACCACGCAGCTTATCACCAGCAGCACCGTGCCCCAGGTGGTGTCGCCGCTCCAGTACAGCCAGATAATTGACGGTATCAGCACCGGCAATGGCCCAAGCTGAACCAGGCAGGAGAAAAGCATGACCACGGTAAGAATAGTGGCGTAGGGTACGCCGGAAATGGCCAGCCCAATGCCGCCCAGTACGGCCTGCACCAGGGCGGTGACGACCACGCCGAGCGCGACGGCGCGGATGGCCTGCGCGGCCAGGACCACCGCAGCGTCACCACGCCTGGACGCCAGGCGGGTGGCAAAATGACGGAAACCGCGCGCGACTCTTTCTCCCTGCCAGTAGAGCAGGGCGCTGAACAGCAGCATCAGCATACAGTGCATCATAAAGCGGCCAATGTGCGCTGCCTGCCCGACAAACCAGGTGGTGGTGGTGCCGATATATGGCCGGATTTTCGCCATAATCGCAGTGCCGCCCATATCCAGCAGATTGTGCCAGCCGGTATAAAGCCGCTCGCCGACCATCGGAATGCTGTTAAGCCAGTTGAGATCCGGCAGGGTCATTTCACCCGAAGAAATTGAACGGATTAGCGGTACGCCGCTATCAACCACGCTATTCACCAGCAGCGCAATCGGGATGATAAACAGCAGGAACAACAGCAGCGTCATGACCAGCACCGCCAGCGAGCGTCGTCCGAACAGAACGCGCTGTAGACGAATCAATACCGGCCATGTCGCGATAACTACCGTGCCGGCCCAGGCGAAACCGAGAATGAAAGGCTGCACAATCCACAGGCAGGCGACGATCATAAGAGCTAAAAACAGCACCGACAGTAAAATTTGCGGCACATCCCTGGGCTGGTTCAAATTGACCATAACGTAAATTTACCTTTTTTAAACGCCACCATGCGGGCGCGGCATAAAGCTTGACCGCTAATGATACCAGCGATTTCGCCGGACGTTATAGCGCGTAATTCTGTCGGGCGGATAAGAAAAAAATGTGATAAAACGATGAACGCACAACGCAAACGATTAATTCCCTCACATAACAACAGTCAGGCAGGGTCAACGCTAATGATCCCACAGATTTCTCAGGCGCCAGGCGTAGTACAACTGGTGCTGAATTTTTTGCAGTCGCTGGAGCAACAGGGTTTCACAGGTGATACCGCCACCAGTTATGCCGACCGGCTAACGATGGCGACGGATAACAGTATTTATCAGCTTCTTCCCGATGCCATTGTTTTTCCGCGCTCGACGGCGGATGTTTCGCTGCTGGCGCGGGTTGCCGCAGAAGAACGCTTTAAAACATTAGTGTTTACACCGCGCGGCGGTGGTACCGGCACTAACGGGCAGGCGCTGAATCAGGGAATCATTGTTGATATGTCCCGCTATATGAACCGCATCATTGAAATTAACCCGGAAGAGGGCTGGGTGCGGGTCGAAGCGGGAGTGATCAAAGACCAGTTAAACCAGTATCTGAAGCCTTACGGTTATTTCTTCGCGCCGGAACTGTCGACCAGTAACCGCGCGACGCTGGGTGGCATGATCAATACCGACGCTTCCGGCCAGGGATCGCTGGTGTATGGTAAAACCTCCGATCACGTCCTCGGCGTGCGGGCGATTTTAGCCGGTGGCGATATTCTGGATACCCAGCCGATGCCTGTCGCGCTGGCGGAAACGCTGGGCAAAGAACAGTCCGCCTCCGGGCGAATTTACCGCACGGTGTACCAGCGCTGTCGCGAAAACCGTCAGCTCATTCTGGATAAGTTTCCCGGACTGAACCGTTTTCTTACCGGTTATGACCTGCGGCACGTTTTTAATGATGACATGACCGAGTTTGATTTAACGCGCGTGCTGACCGGCTCTGAAGGCACGCTCGCCTTCATTACCGAAGCGCGGCTGGATATCACCCGTCTGCCGAAAGTGCGCCGTCTGGTTAACGTTAAATATGACTCCTTTGATTCCGCGCTGCGCAACGCGCCGTTTATGGTGCAGGCGAAGGCGCTGTCGGTCGAAACCGTCGATTCCAAAGTGCTTAATCTGGCGCGGGAAGATATTGTCTGGCATTCGGTGAGCGAGCTTATCGCCAGCGTGCCGGATAAAGACATGCTTGGGCTGAATATTGTCGAATTTTCCGGTGATGACGAAGCGCTGATCGACAGCCAGGTGAGCGCCCTGTGCGCCGGTCTGGACGGGATGATGGCGCAGGGCACGGGCGGGGTGATTGGCTGGCAGATTTGCAGCGAGCTTGCCGGTATTGAGCGTATCTATGCGATGCGTAAAAAAGCGGTGGGTCTGCTGGGCAATGCCAAAGGCGCAGCCAAACCGATTCCCTTTGCGGAAGATACCTGCGTGCCGCCGGAGCATCTGGCTGACTATATCACCGAGTTTCGCGCGCTGCTCGACAGCCACGGTCTGAGTTACGGGATGTTTGGTCACGTCGATGCGGGCGTTCTGCATGTGCGCCCGGCGCTGGATATGTGCGATCCGCAGCAGGAGATGCTGATGAAGCAGATTTCTGATGAGGTGGTGGCGCTGACGGCGAAATACGGCGGCCTGCTGTGGGGCGAGCACGGGAAGGGCTTCCGGGCCGAATACAGTCCGGCGTTTTTTGGCGAGCAGCTGTATGGCGAGTTGCGCAAAATAAAAGCCGCATTTGACCCGGATAACCGTCTTAATCCCGGCAAAATCTGTCCGCCGGAAGGTCATGATGCACCGATGATGAAAGTGGACGCCATCAAGCGCGGCACTTACGATCGGCAAATCCCAATCGCCGTGCGTAGCGCCTGGCGCGGCGCAATGGAGTGTAACGGCAACGGCCTGTGTTTTAACTTTGATGCCAGAAGCCCGATGTGCCCGTCGATGAAAATCACCAGCAATCGCATTCACTCGCCGAAAGGCCGTGCGACGCTGGTCCGCGAATGGCTGCGTTTGCTGGCCGATCGGGGGATCGATCCGAATCAACTGGAAAAAGAACTGCCGGGGCGACGCGCCAGTTTGCGCACGCTAATCGAGCGCACCCGTAATAGCTGGCACGCGCGTAAGGGCGAATATGATTTCTCGCACGAGGTGAAAGAGGCCATGTCCGGCTGTCTGGCCTGCAAAGCCTGCTCAACCCAGTGTCCGATTAAAATTGACGTGCCGGAGTTTCGCTCGCGCTTTTTGCAGCTTTATCACACACGCTACCTGCGACCCCTGCGCGATCACCTGGTGGCGTCGGTAGAAAGCTACGCGCCGCTGATGGCGCGCGCGCCGAAAACCTTCAACTTCTTTATGAGCCAGCCGTGGATGCGCAGGCTGTCAGAGAAACATATCGGCATGGTCGATCTGCCTCTGCTTTCCGCGCCGTCGCTGCAACAGCAACTGGTCGCTCATCGCTCAGCCAATATGACGCTTGAGCAACTGGAGGCGCTGACAGCTGAGCAAAAAGCGCGGATGGTGCTGGTGGTGCAGGACCCGTTCACCAGCTATTACGATGCGCAGGTGGTGGCGGATTTTGTCCGGCTGGTGGAAAAAGTGGGCTATCAGCCGGTGCTGCTGCCGTTCTCACCGAATGGTAAAGCGCAGCATATTAAAGGATTTATGACCCGCTTTGCGAAAACGGCGCAAAAAACATCGGACTTCCTCAACCGGGTGGCGCGACTGGCGATACCCATGGTTGGCGTCGATCCTGCGCTGGTGCTGTGCTATCGCGATGAATACAAGCAGGTACTGGGTAATCAGCGCGGTGAGTTTCACGTTATGCTGGTGCATGAATGGCTGGCGCAGGCGCTGACACAGGAAGCACGCGGTGAAGTGAGCGGCGAAGCCTGGTATTTGTTCGGCCACTGCACTGAAGTGACCGCGCTGCCTGGCGCGCCGGGTCAGTGGGCCGCAATTTTTGCTCGTTTCGGCGCGAAGCTGGAAAGCGTCAGCGTCGGCTGCTGTGGAATGGCGGGCACCTACGGTCATGAGGTCAAAAATCACGCTAATTCGCTGGGCATTTACGCACTCTCCTGGCAGCAGGCCATGCAGCGCCTGCCGCGCAACCGCTGCCTGGCTACCGGGTATTCCTGTCGCAGCCAGGTTAAACGTGTGGAAGGGAACGGCGTGCGTCATCCCCTACAGGCGCTGCTGGAGATTATCGGATGATCTGGAAACGCGAAACCACCCTGGACGCCCTCAACGCGATGGGGGCGGAAAATATGGTCGGGCTGCTGGATATTCGCTTCGAAGCGCTTGGTGACGACTATCTGGAAGCGACCATGCCGGTTGACAGTCGTACCCATCAGCCGTTTGGCTTACTGCACGGCGGCGCATCGGTGGTGCTGGCTGAGACCCTCGGCTCGGTAGCGGGTTATCTCTGTACCCAGGGAGAGCAAAAAGTGGTGGGGGTGGAAGTCAACGCCAACCACCTGCGGTCGGTACGCAGCGGGCGGGTGCGCGGGAAATGCCAGGCCCTGCACCTCGGGGGGCGTCATCAGGTCTGGCAAATTAATATTGTTGATGAACAAGGCCGGTTATGCTGCACCTCCCGGCTGACCACCGCCGTGGTATAAGGCACGGGCACACTTCTGAAAAGAAGTGTGCCCGCACGTAATATCCTTTTACTTTTAAAAGCGTATGATATTCTCCGCCCACGGATTTATTCCCTCCTTCAGATGTCCTAGTTAAAACCCGTATCGCGTAACGACTAATGAATTCATTCGTTTCTCCTTTAAGCGCTACACGACTTCCGCTTAAGGAACAAATATGGCTTGTCCACAATTTAAGTTATCGTTTCTTCACCCACGTCACTGGTTGACCTGGTTTGGTCTGGGCGTCCTGTGGTTACTGGTCCAGTTACCCTATCCCTTTCTTTTTTGGTTTGGTTCAGCGCTGGGTCGCACCTCGCAGCGCTTTCTTCAGCGCCGGGCTACCATCGCTAACCGTAATCTTGAACTCTGTTTTCCCGGCATGGATGCACCACAGCGTAAATCAATGATCGAGAAGAATTTTGCCTCGCTGGGTATGGCGCTCATCGAAACCGGCATGGCGTGGTTCTGGTCCGATCGCCGGGTACGCAAATGGTTTGACGTGGAAGGGTACCAGTACCTGCTCGACGCCCAGCGTAAGCAAAAAGGCGTTATGGTCGTTGGCATCCATTTTATGTCGCTGGAGTTGGGTGGTCGCGTGATGGGGCTGTGCCAGCCGATGATGGCGACCTACCGTCCGCATAACAGCGAGGTAATGGAATGGGTTCAGACCCGTGGTCGCTTGCGCTCGAATAAATCGATGATTGACCGCCATAACCTCAAAGGACTGGTCAATGCCCTGAAAGGCGGTGAGGCGGTATGGTTTGCGCCGGATCAGGATTACGGCCCGAAGGGCAGCACGTTTGCCCCTTTCTTCTCGGTACAGAATGCCGCGACGACCAACGGTACCTATGTCATTTCCCGCCTTTCCGGTGCCGAAATTCTGACGATTTCGATGGTACGTAAAGACAGTGGGCGCGGCTACTCATTGCATATCGGGCAGAAAATTGATGATTTTCCGCGCGGCAATGAATTTGAAGCGGCCAGCTATATCAATAAAATGATTGAGCATGAAATTTTGCGCGCGCCAGAGCAGTATCTGTGGATCCACCGGCGTTTTAAAACGCGCCCGGCGGGAGAGTCATCACTCTATTTTTGAGGTAAAACGCGGGGCGATGGCCCCGCGTTTTATTTGTGGTCATCGCCAGACGTGAGGCTTTTCAGCGCCTGCACATCCAGTTCGGCATTGGCGTTGGTGATTAGCTGGGCAAACGACAGAATTTCATTAAATTCATTAAGCAGAATTTCTGCATCTGATTTCAGCGGGCTTTCGGCGAGTTCAATTGCAGTGTTGATAGCTTTTTTAACCGTCTCAATCATTTCCACCACGCCGCCTTCCTTGCTCACGGTGAGTAAAAAAGCACTCAGCAGCAGCGTCTGCGCTTCAACGCGGGCCGTAAGTTGTTTCGTCTCCGCATCCATTTTAGAAATCTTGGCAATCATGCCTAAAATAATGTTTGTCATATTTTCCCCTCTGTTAGCCACAGACTGGCAACGAATAATGCGCCGACAATGACGGTTAACCTCAACATGCGGTGACTGCGGGATTGCGAAGCGGCAGGTCATTATTACACCCTGGCTGCACTCTAACACGGCTTTTTTAGTAGAGTTATTAATCTGTGTCGCATATTTGCCTTTTTTTGATTTCATAAATAGGCATTACCTATACAACTTTTCATCTGTCGCTTTTTAGCGCCGTCTTTTTAATTAATATTATTTATTATCAATCGGTTAAGTAATTGAGATTCCCCGCAGCGAGTTAATGCAGGGGGTCTATGCTTAATACATGCGCAATGGAATGGTCACTATGGTGAATACCCGCACTGCGAGTGGGTTGAAGTGATAATCATTATCACTAACATAGTATTAACTTTTCCGCCTATTTAACGTGAGGTAGACCTATGGATTTGCATTCCGGGACCTTTGATCCCACCGAGTTTGCCTGGCATGGTCTGACAATGACCCCGGCAGCCGCTGAACATATTCGCCAGCTGGTTAATAAGCAGCCTGGCATTCAGGGGCTGAGGCTGGGTGTTAAACAAACCGGCTGCGCAGGCTTTGGCTATGTGCTGGATACGGTAACTGAGCCGCAGAAAGACGATCTTCTTTTTGAGTCCGAGGGTGCACGCCTGTGGGTGCCCCTGCAAGCGATGCCCTTTATCGACGGGACCGAAATAGATTATGTCCGTGAAGGCTTAAACCAGATCTTCAAATTTCATAACCCGAAAGCGCAACATGAATGTGGTTGCGGAGAAAGTTTTGGGGTGCAGGCGGAATAATTATGTCACGTAATACTGAAGCAACTGACGATGTCAAAATGTGGTCCGGGCCGTTGAATTATAAAGAAGGCTTTTTTACCCACTTACAAACCGACGAACTGGCGCACGGGATCAGCGAAGAGGTGGTGCGCGCGATCTCCGCAAAACGTAACGAGCCGGAGTGGATGCTGGAATTCCGTCTGAATGCGTATAAAGCCTGGCTGACGATGGAGGAGCCGCACTGGCTGAAGGCGCACTACGAAAAGCTGAACTATCAGGATTACAGCTACTATTCCGCGCCGTCCTGCGGTAACTGCGACGACACCTGCGCATCGCAGCCCGGCGCGGTACAGCAAACCGGCCCGGCGTCTTTTTTGACCGATGAAGTGGAAGCCGCGTTTAACCAGCTTGGCGTACCGGTGCGCGAAGGGCGTGAAGTGGCCGTGGATGCCATTTTCGACTCGGTGTCTGTCGCCACTACCTACCGTGAAAAGCTGGCGGAACAGGGGATTATCTTTTGCTCCTTTGGCGAAGCCATTCACGATCACCCTGAACTGATCAAAAAATACCTCGGCACCGTTGTGCCCGGTAACGACAATTTCTTTGCCGCCCTTAATGCGGCGGTGGCCTCTGACGGCACGTTTATTTACGTACCCAAAGGCGTGACCTGCCCGATGGAGCTGTCGACCTATTTCCGCATCAACGCGGAAAAAACGGGGCAGTTTGAGCGCACTATTCTGGTGGCCGATGAAGGCAGCTACGTGAGTTACATCGAAGGGTGCTCGGCCCCGGTGCGTGACAGCTACCAGCTTCATGCGGCGGTCGTGGAGGTGATCATTCATAAAGACGCTGAGGTGAAATATTCCACGGTGCAGAACTGGTTCCCTGGCGATAACAATACCGGCGGCATTTTGAATTTCGTGACCAAGCGCGCGCTGTGCGAAGGCGAAAACAGCAAAATGTCCTGGACCCAGTCGGAAACCGGTTCGGCTATCACCTGGAAATATCCAAGCTGCATTTTGCGCGGCGATAACTCCATCGGCGAGTTTTTCTCCGTGGCGCTGACCAGCGGGCATCAGCAGGCCGACACGGGCACCAAGATGATCCATATCGGCAAAAACACCAAATCGACTATCATTTCGAAGGGGATCTCCGCCGGACACAGCCAGAATAGCTATCGCGGTCTGGTCAAAATTATGCCGACGGCCACCAACGCGCGTAACTTTACCCAGTGTGATTCTATGCTTATCGGGCCTGACAGCGGGGCGCACACCTTCCCGTACGTCGAATGCCGTAATAACAGCGCCCAGCTTGAGCATGAGGCCACCACCTCGCGTATCGGTGAAGATCAGCTTTTCTACTGTCTGCAACGCGGGATTAGCGAAGATGATGCGATCTCGATGATCGTCAACGGCTTCTGTAAGGACGTATTTTCAGAACTGCCGCTGGAATTTGCGGTTGAAGCCCAAAAACTGCTGGCCATCAGCCTTGAACACAGCGTCGGTTAAGATTAAAGGAACAATCATGTTAAGCATTAAAGATTTACAGGTTTCAGTAGAAGATAAACAGATCCTGCGCGGGCTGGATCTTGACGTCCGTCCGGGCGAAGTTCACGCGATCATGGGACCGAACGGCTCAGGCAAAAGCACGCTTTCAGCCACGCTTGCCGGGCGCGAAGATTACGAAGTCACCGGCGGCAGCGTAGCGTTTCGCGGGAAGGATTTACTTGAGCTGTCACCGGAAGATCGCGCTGGTGAGGGCATCTTTATGGCCTTTCAGTACCCGGTAGAAATTCCCGGCGTCAGCAACCAGTTTTTCCTGCAAACCGCGCTGAATGCGGTGCGCACTTACCGGGGGCAGGAAGCGCTCGACCGCTTTGATTTTCAGGATCTGATGGAAGAAAAAATCCAGTTGCTGAAGATGCCAGAAGATCTGCTAACCCGTTCGGTGAACGTTGGCTTTTCCGGTGGTGAGAAAAAGCGCAATGACATTTTGCAGATGGCGGTGCTGGAGCCGGAACTGTGCATTCTCGATGAGTCGGATTCCGGGCTGGATATCGACGCGCTGAAAATCGTCTCCGAAGGGGTCAATGCCCTGCGCGATGGCAAACGCGCTTTTATCATCGTCACCCACTACCAGCGTATTCTTGACTACATCAAGCCGGATTATGTTCACGTTCTTTATCAGGGGCGGATTGTGAAATCGGGCGATTTTACTCTGGTCAAACAACTGGAGGAGCAGGGCTATGGCTGGCTTACCGAACAGCAGTAACGCGCTGCAACAGTGGCACCACCTTTTTGAAGCGCAGAGCGCACAGCGTTCGCCGCGCGCGCAGCAGCATCTGCAACAGCTTTTGCGGCTCGGTCTGCCGACCCGCAAGCACGAAAACTGGAAATATACGCCGCTGGATGGACTGCTTGGCAACACCTTTGTGGCTGTTGCGCCGGGCGCTATCACCGCTGCCCAGCGTGATGCGCTGGCGCTTGAAGTGGATGCCCTGCGACTGGTTTTTGTCGATGGTCGCTTTGACCCGGCCTTAAGTGATAACACCGAAAACAGCGGTTATGAGATCCACACTGACGCTGCGGCGCAGGATCTGCCCGCCGCCATCCAGCCGGAAGTTTTTCTGCATTTGACCGAAAGCCTGGCGACCAGCGTGACGACCATCCGCGTTGCCCGCAATCAGCGCCCGGCGAAACCGCTGCTGCTGATGCACATCACCCGGGGTGCGGCGGGCGAAGAGATGAACACGGCGCACTATCGCCATCATATCGAGCTGGCAGAAGGCGCTGAGGCCACGCTGCTTGAGCATTATGTCAGCCTGGACAACGCGCGCCATTTCACCGGTTCACGGGTAACGATGAACGTCGCCGCAAACGCGCAGCTGCATCATCTTAAGCTGGCTTTCGAGGCCGACACCAGCTATCACTTTGCGCACAATGACATCGTGCTGGGGCAGGACGCAGCGGCATTCAGCCACAGTTTTTTACTGGGCAGCGCCGTGCTGCGCCATAATACCAGCAGCCAGCTGAACGGCGAAAATACCACCCTGCGTCTGAACAGCCTGGCGATGCCGGTAAAATCAGAAGTCTGTGACAGCCGCACCTGGCTTGAGCACAACAAAGGCTACTGTAACAGCCGCCAGTTGCACAAAACCATCGTCAACGATAAAGGCCGCGCGGTCTTTAATGGTTTGATTAACGTCGCGCAGCACGCGATTAAAACCGACGGACAGATGACCAATAACAATCTGCTGTTAGGCCGTTTGTCAGAAGTGGACACCAAACCGCAACTGGAAATCTATGCCGATGACGTCAAGTGCAGCCACGGCGCGACCATTGGGCGAATTGATGACGAACAGCTCTTTTACCTGCGCTCGCGCGGGATTGGTGAGCAGGCGGCGCAACAGATGATCATCTATGCGTTTGCCGCTGAACTGACCGAAGCCATCAGCGACGGGGCGCTTAAACAACAGGTGCTGGCCCGTATCGGCCTGCGTCTTGCAGGGGGAAAAGCATGACATTTTCCGTTCAGCGGGTGCGGGAAGATTTTCCCGTCCTGGCTCGTGAAGTCAACGGCCTGCCGCTGGCTTATCTCGACAGCGCCGCCAGCGCGCAAAAACCGAATCAGGTGATTGACGCTGAAAGCGAATTTTACCGTCACGGCTATGCGGCGGTTCACCGTGGCATTCATACGCTAAGCGCCGAAGCGACGGAGCGTATGGAAGACGTGCGGGTCAAGGCGGCAGCGTTTTTAAACGCCCGGACGCCAGAGGAACTGGTGTTTGTGCGCGGCACCACGGAAGGCATTAACCTCGTCGCTAATAGCTGGGGAGAAAGCCAGATCCAGCCCGGTGATAACATCATCATCAGCGCGATGGAGCACCACGCGAATATCGTTCCGTGGCAGATGCTGTGCGCGCGTAAAGGGGCGGAACTGCGGGTGATCCCACTGACCGCAGAGGGCACGCTGGAGTTCAGCGCGCTGCCTGGACTGTTTGACGATAAAACGCGGTTGGTGGCCATTACCCACGTCTCAAACGTGCTGGGCACCGAAAACCCGGTTGCAGAAATCGTTGCACTCGCTCACCAGCACGGCGCAAAAGTGCTGGTGGATGGCGCACAGGCGGTGATGCACCATGCGGTAGACGTGCAGGCGCTGGACTGCGATTTTTATCTGTTCTCGGCGCATAAACTGTACGGTCCAACCGGGATCGGCGTGCTGTACGCCAAAGAAGCCATTCTCGCGGATATGCCGCCGTGGGAAGGGGGCGGTTCGATGATTGCCACCGTCAGCCTGTCCGAAGGCACCACCTTCGCCAAAGCGCCGTGGCGGTTCGAGGCGGGCACGCCTAACACCGGCGGGATTATCGCGCTGGGTGCCGCTCTGGACTACGTCAGCCACCTGGGACTCGACAATATTCATGAATATGAAACCGCCCTGATGGCCTATGCCCTGAAAGAGCTTGCCAGCGTACCGGATCTGCTAATTTATGGCCCGCAGCAGCGACTGGGCGTGATTGCTTTTAATCTTGGGCAGCATCACGCTTATGACGTGGGAAGCTTTCTTGATAACTATGGGATTGCCGTGCGCACCGGCCATCACTGCGCGATGCCGCTGATGCAGCATTATCAGGTGCCCGCGATGTGCCGCGCCTCCCTCGCCATGTACAACACGCATGAAGAGGTGGATCGGCTGGTTACCGGGTTGAAACGCATTCATCAGTTGCTGGGATAACAGGGAGGTTATATGGCTGCATTACCGGACAGAGAAAAGCTGCTGCGCAATTTTCAGCGCTGCGCCAACTGGGAAGAGAAATATCTGTATATCATCGAACTAGGGCAGCGCCTGCCGCCGCTGAGTGATGAAGCGCACAGCGCGGAAAATACCATTCAGGGCTGTCAAAGCCAGGTATGGATCGTGATCCGTCGCAACCATGAGGGAATTATTGAACTTCAGGGCGACAGTGACGCGGCAATCGTTAAAGGTCTTATCGCCGTTGTTTTCGCGCTGTACCATCAGATGACGGCACAGGATATCCTGGCCTACGATGTGCGTCCTTTTTTTCAACAGATGGCTCTGACCCAGCACCTCACACCTTCCCGCTCTCAGGGGCTGGAAGCAATGATCCGCGCAATTCGCTCCAAAGCCGCTAATCTCGGCTAAACTCAAAAAACAGCTTTCATTCTGTTACGCGAGGCGGTTTTCCGCCTCGCTGGTTTTCAGCTTTCTGGTGTCTGCCAGTGAATAAAGGAATTCCAGTATGAAACGCGCGTCTCTCATTACTCTAAGTCTTCTCGGCTCGCTCAGCGCGTCTCACGGCGTCTGGGCGGTGGATTATACTCTGCCTGCGCCCGGCAGTCGGCTTATTGGACAGAACCAGATTTATACCGTGCCTGCTGATGGTAAAAATCTGGAGTCGATTGCCCAGCGTTTTGATACCGGCATTTTATTATTGCTGGAAGCGAATAATACAGTGGATCCCTTATTGCCGATGCCGGGCAGCGAATTAACCATCCCGTCGCAAATGCTGTTACCGGATACGCCGCGCGAGGGCATTGTCATCAATCTGGCGGAACTGCGGCTGTATTACTATCCGCCGGGGAAAAACATCGTTCAGGTTTTCCCTATTGGCATCGGGCAGCAGGGGCGGGAAACGCCGGTGATGTCCACCCGCATTATTCAAAAAATCCCTAATCCGACCTGGACGCCGACGGCGAATATCCGCGCCCGTTCGCTGGCTCAGGGAATAAAACTGCCAGCGGTGATCCCTGCCGGGCCAAATAACCCACTGGGACGCTATGCCCTGCGCCTGGAGCAGGGAGGTGGGGAATATCTCATTCACGGCACCAATGCGCGCAGCAGCGTGGGTTTACGGGCCAGTTCAGGCTGTATGCGCATGAGGGCGGCGGATATCCAGACGCTCTTCGCGCAGGCTGCGTGGGGAACGCGGGTGCAAATCGTCAATGAGCCGATAAAGTTCTCCGTCGAACCGGATGGCAGGCGCTATGTTGAAGTGCATCAGCCGCTGTCGCGTAATGACTGGGAAGATCCGCAGACGGTGCCGATTGCGGTGACGGCGCGCTTCGTGCAGTTCAGTGAGGAAACGGGGAGCGATTATAATGGCATTAACAGCGCCATTGTGCGGCGGGCAGGGTATCCGGTGCAGGTCAACGCGACTGCCAGTCCTTCAACGCCGGTGATGCCGGTACAGAGCGTCAGAAGCAATGTGGCACCAGTGAGCCAGGCGTCAGGTACGCTGGTATCAGCCAGCAGCCCGGTATTACAGTAGGGACAAAATCAGGGCAAAAAAAATGGCGCACAATGTGCGCCATTTTCATTAGCCAGCGAACACTTATTTCTTGTAAGTGCGAGTCTGGTTGTCCAGACGCTGGTTAGCACGTGCTGCGTCGTCTTTAGCAGCCTGAACGTCGGAACGGATTGCGTTCACGTCGTTGCTCAGCTGGTCAACTTTAGCGTTCAGAGTCTGAACGTCAGAAGACAGCTGATCGATTTTAGCGTTGCTGGAGCAACCTGCCAGCAGAGTAGAACCCAGGATTACCGCGCCCAGTACCAGTTTAGTACGATTCATTATTAATACCCTCTAGATTGAGTTAATCTCCATGTAGCGTTACAAGTATTACACAAAGTTTTTTATGTTGAGAATATTTTTTTGATGGGAATGCGCTTATTTTTGATCGTTCGCTCAAAGAAGCATCTACTTGTGCTGAAGCATACAAAAAACTGTGTGAAAACAGGAAGCTTCCATCGGATTCTTCTTAGATAAATCACATTTAAATAGTAAAATACGATTTGCTTTTCCAGATTATTGAGCGATTGCAGATATAAAAAAAGCGTCCCGCAGGACGCTTTTTAAACAAACTGACACATCTGGAAATTATTACAGTACGTGGACAGAAGCCGTATTGGTAGTGCCGCTTGGAACCAGCGCGCCGGAAACCATCACTACCACGTCACCTTTCTGCGCCAGACCGCTTTCTACGGCGACTTCTTTACCCAGACGGTAGAAATCGTCGGTAGAGTTGATTTCTTTCACCAGCTGCGCGACAACGCCTTTGCTGAGCACCAGCTGACGGGCAGTCACTTCGTTAGTGGTCAGCGCCAGGATGGTGGCATCCGGGAAGTATTTACGCACGGCACGCGCAGATTTACCGCCGTTGGTTGCCACGACGATCAGCGGGGCTTCCAGTTTCTCAGCGGTTTCAACTGCGCCACGGCACACGGCTTCGGTAATACGCAGCTTGCGGCTGTCGTGGTTGTCGTCCAGACGGCTGGTCATCACGCGGTCAGTACGCTGGCAGATGGTGGCCATAATGGTCACTGCTTCCAGCGGATATTTACCTTTAGCGGATTCGCCGGACAGCATCACAGCATCAGTACCGTCGAGGATGGCGTTGGCCACGTCACCGGCTTCTGCACGAGTCGGACGCGGGTTTTTGATCATGGAATCCAGCATTTGGGTCGCGGTGATAACGACTTTACGTGCGCGGATACATTTTTCGATCATCATCTTCTGCGCGAAGATAACTTCTTCAACCGGAATTTCAACGCCCAGGTCGCCACGCGCAACCATGATGCCGTCAGAAGCTTCAAGGATTTCGTCGAAGTTGTTCAGGCCTTCCTGATTTTCGATTTTGGAGATGATCTGGATATTTTCGCCGCCGTTCGCTTTCAGGTGCTCGCGAATTTCAACCACGTCAGAACGTTTACGGATGAAGGAAGCAGCAACAAAGTCAACGCCCTGTTCGCAGCCGAAGATCAGATCCTGTTTGTCTTTCTCAGCCAGCGCGGGCAGGGCAATGGAAACGCCCGGCAGGTTAACGCCTTTGTTTTCGCCGAGGTCGCCGTTGTTCAGCACTTTACAAACAACTTTATTGCCTTCGATAGCGGTGACTTCCATCCCGATCAGGCCATCGTCCACCAGCACGGTGTTACCAACAGACAGGTCAGAGGTGAAGCCTTCGTAAGTGACGGCCACGGTTTCGCTATTGCCGACAACGGTTTTATCGGTAGTGAACGTGAAGGTCTGACCGGCTTTCAGGGAAACGTCATTACCACCTTCAAGTTTGATGGTACGGATTTCAGGACCTTTAGTGTCCAGCAGGATCGCCGCTTTTTTACCGGTTTTGCTCATCACGTTGCGCAGGTTCTGAATGCGCTGACCATGTTCTGCATAGTCGCCGTGGGAGAAGTTAAGACGCATTACGTTCATGCCCGCGTCGAGCATTTTGGTCAGCATCTCTTCGGATTCGGTTTTTGGGCCGATGGTGCAAACAATTTTGGTCTTTTTCATGACAGTCTTAGTCTTTAAGTTGAGAAGAATATGAAGGTGACGTGCCGGGGACGTAGTGCCACGGAGTCGAACCAGTGATGCGAAAACTGTGATGCCACACGATAAGGATAGGTGACATCAAAAAAGCGTGCAGAGGAATGTGCGCTGGTGGTTCAGCCCAGGAAGTTAAATGAAGATATACGCGTTTGAGTAGATAGTTCAAGGCGCTGAAACCATTCAATTAAGAAACGGTGCGCATTATACGATGTTAAGCGTTAAAAGGAAAATAAAAACAGTGTTTTAATAACTCTTTGGGCATTAATCCAGAGCTTGTTGGCGGATTGTTAGAACATCGTAATAAGCGCATCTGAAATAATCGGTAAAAGACGCGCGTTAAAAGGGGTTATGCAGGGCTGTTGTTTGATTCAGCAGGCTTTTTTAGTAATACTGTGATTATATTGTTAAATATTGTGGAGCGATGCATGAGTCAACGAGCGAAAGATGAAGCGCTGTATCAGGAGATGTGTCGGGTCGTTGGCAAAGTTGTTCTTGAGATGCGCGATCTGGGTCAGGAGCCTAAGCACATCGTCATTGCGGGTGTGGTAAGAACGGCGCTGGCAAACAAGAATATCGTTCGCCCGGAATTGACCCGTGAGGCAATGGAGCAGGTGGTGAAAGCGCTGGCGGGGCAATAGTCTACACTCGTTGCTGCAACTTTCGCTTTACCCTAAGGAGGGGAACATGCTTCGTTCAATCGCCACCGTCTCACTTGGCGGAAGCCTGGCGGATAAAATCCGCGCCATCGCTGCGGCAGGTTTTCAGGGGGTCGAAATCTTTGACCAGGATCTGCTGAATTTCTCCGGTACACCTGCCACCCTTCGCCAACTGGCCGCCGATCTGGGGCTGCAAATTACCCTGTTCCAGCCGTTGCGTGATGTGGAAGGTAATCCCCGCAAGGACTTTGCCGGGAGCATAGAGCGGGCGAAACGCAAAATTGCCCTGATGCACGAGCTGGGCTGCGATCGTCTGTTGCTGTGCAGCAATACCCGCGCGGACAGTTGCGCAAATCCCGATCGCCAGTGCGAAGATTTGCGCATCCTCGCCACCTTAGCCGAGCAGGAACAGATTGTCATCGGCTACGAGGCGCTGGCCTGGGGCCATCACGTTCAGCGCTGGCGGCAGGCGTGGGCGCGGGTACGGCAGGTAGACAGTTCGGCAATGGGCATTGTGCTGGACAGCTTTCATATTCTGTCGTTGGGCGACACGCTTGACGGACTGGAGGACGTTCCGCTGGAGAAACTCACCTTCGTCCAGCTGGCCGACGCGCCGAAAATGGAAATGGAGGTTCAGCAGTGGAGCCGTCATTTCCGCTGTTTTCCCGGGAAAGGACAACTGCCCGTCGTCATGCTGGCGCAGGACATTCAGCGGCGTGGCTATCGCGGACCCTGGTCGCTGGAAATTTTTAATGACAGCTATCAGGCAGCACCGATGGCGGATATCGCCAGAGAAGGCAACAATTCTTTATTGTGGCTGGAAAAACAGCTGAAGGAATAACCGGAAACTGCTGAAATGGTGCGTCCGAATGGACTCGAACCATCGACCCCCACCATGTCAAGGTGGTGCTCTAACCAACTGAGCTACGGACGCACTGTAAAGAGATGGTGCGTTCAATTGGACTCGAACCAACGACCCCCACCATGTCAAGGTGGTGCTCTAACCAACTGAGCTATGAACGCATTGTTGTGGTTGACAACGGGGACGAATATTAGCGGCACAGCAGGGAAGTGGCAAGAGGGAAATGCTATTTTTCTTCAGTAATTCACGCGATTGCGGAACTACTGTGCAAAATGTTGAGAAAGTAGCCGCCGGGCGGCGGCTACTCTGATATTAGCGCGAAGCGCGTTGCAAAATGACGCTCGAAGGCTGACGTTGCAGAAAGCGCATTCGGATCATCATCATGATCGCCGCTGAGGTGAGTCCGATAATAAAGCCCAGCCAGAAGCCCGCCGGACCCATGCGATCCACCACTAAATCGGTTAGCGCCAGCACATAGCCGCTGGGCAATCCCAGGCACCAGTAGGCAACCAGGGTAATAAAGAAGATCGAACTGGTATCTTTATAGCCGCGCAGTATCCCGCTGCCGATCACCTGAATCGAATCCGAAATCTGATAGATAGCCGCCAGCAGCATCAGGTGCGAGGCGAGGATCACGACTTCCGGGTTATCGTTATACAGCAGCGCAATTGGCTCTCGCAGCGAAACGGTGAAGATAGCGGTCATAATCGCCATGCAGACCCCGACGCCCAGCCCGGTCCAGGCAGATGTCTGTGCATCCAGCGTGGAGCCTTGTCCCAGCCGGTAGCCCACGCGGATAGTGACCGCAGCACCCAGCGACAGCGGCAGTACAAACATCAGCGAACTGAAATTCAGCGCGATCTGGTGGCCCGCCACATCGACAATGCCCAGCGGTGAAACCAGCAGGGCGACGACGGCAAACAGCGTCACTTCGAAAAAGAGCGCGAGGGCGATGGGTAGCCCAAGCTGAATTAAACGCCGGATCACCGCAAAGTCCGGTTTGCCAAAGTGCATATCATTGCGGATATCCCGCATTGAGCGCGCGCTTTTGACATAGGAAAGCATACAGAACAGCATCACCCAGTAAACGGATGCGGTCGCCACGCCGCAGCCGACGCCACCCAGCTCGGGCATCCCGAAATGGCCATAAATGAATATATAGTTGACCGGAATATTGACCAGCAGGCCGCAAAAGCCAATAAACATCGCCGGTTTGGTTTTCGCCAGGCCATCGCACTGATTACGCGCCACCTGAAAGCACAGGTAGCCCGGCGCACCAAATAGCAGCGCACGCAAATAACGCACGGCTTTGTCAGCCAGTTCTGGATCGATATTGTGCATGGCATGAATGATATGCCCGGCGTTCCACAGCACCACCATCACCAGAATCGAGACAAAGCCTGCCAGCCAGAAACCCTGACGCACCTGATGGGCGATGCGATCGCGTCGCCCGGAACCATTAAGCTGGGCAATGACCGGCGTCAGTGCCAGCAGCAGGCCATGACCAAAGAGGATAGCGGGTAGCCAGATGGAAGTGCCAATCGCGACGGCGGCCATATCCGTCGCGCTATATCCACCTGCCATAACCGTATCGACAAAGCCCATTGCCGTCTGGGCAACCTGAGCGATAATAACTGGAATGGCCAGCGCCAGAAGCTGACGCGCCTCTTTGAGATACTTCTGCACGTGAACACCTTGAGTATTGTAGTTATTTAAGAGACAAAAAAGCCGCCATTAAGGGCAGCGAAAAAGAATTTTCAAGAGGTTATCTGGCTATTGTAACGGGGATTATTGATTAAGCCAGTGAAAAAGTCATAAGCGCACATAGCGGACTGGCAAGGCTATTTTCCACCTGTTATTGTGCGTAGCAGAAATACAGCGATTAAAACGTAATGATGGCATACAGGAGTCAAGGCATGTTTACTGGTATTGTACAGGGCACGGCAAAAATCGTGTCCATTGATGAGAAACCTAATTTCCGCACTCACGTCGTCGCGCTCCCCCCGGAGATGCTGGATGGGCTGGAGACGGGGGCATCGGTGGCTCACAATGGCTGCTGCCTGACAGTGACCGAGATTAACGGCAGCCACATTAGCTTCGATTTAATGAAAGAAACGTTACGCATCACGAATCTGGGCGACTTAAAAGTCGGTGATGAAGTTAACGTCGAGCGGGCGGCAAAATTCAGCGATGAAATTGGCGGGCATTTGATGTCCGGCCATATTATGACCACCGCAGAGGTGTCAAAAATACTCACCTCGGAAAACAATCGCCAGATTTGGTTTAAACTCCAGGATCCGGCGCTGATGAAATACATCCTGTATAAAGGATTTATCGGCGTGGACGGTATTAGCCTGACGGTGGGCGAGGTGACGGCAACACGTTTTTGCGTATATTTAATTCCAGAGACGCTTCAGCGCACCACGCTTGGGAAGAAAAAACTGGGGCACCGCATTAACATAGAAATTGACCCGCAAACGCAGGCGGTCGTTGATACCGTAGAGCGGGTGCTGGCCTCACGCGAAGCGGCGCTGCTTCAGGCGCAGTCAGCAGAGTAAAAAATAACCCCGGCAAGCCGGGGTTATTTTTATCGATTAACGCGCGACCCGCAGGCCGTTTTCCACGCCGCGCGAAAATACCACCTGCCAGAGCTGAATATCCCGCGCGCGAAAGGCGCCGGCACAGGCATTCAGGTAATAGCTGAACATCCGCCGGAAACGCTCCGAATAGTTATCCGCAATTTCTGGCCAGGATTCGATAAAGCGCTCGTGCCAGGCCATCAGCGTTTTATCGTAATCGGCACCAAAATTATGCCAGTCCTCCATCACAAAATGCGGCTCGCTGGCGACAGCCATCTGGCGCACTGAGGGCAGGCAGCCGTTCGGGAAGATGTATTTATCAATCCACGGATCGACATTATTGTCGGTTTTTTTCGAACCGATAGTGTGCAGCAGGAAAATACCGTCCGGTTTCAGGTTACGGTCAACAATTTCAAAATAGGTTTTATAGTTTTTGGGGCCGACGTGCTCAAACATTCCGACCGACACAATGCGGTCAAACTGATCCTGCAAATCGCGATAATCTTCAAGCAGAATGGTCACGTCCAGACCTTCACAGCGCGCCTGCGCCATCTTTTGCTGCTCGGCGGAAATGGTGACGCCGGTGACGCTTACGTCATAATTTTTCGCCATCCACGACGCCAGACCGCCCCAGCCGCAGCCGATATCCAGTACCCGCATCCCCGGCTCAAGCTGCAATTTTTCGCAGATAAGTTGCAGTTTGGCACGCTGCGCATCCACCAGATTATCGGCTTCTTTCCAGTAGGCGCAGGAATACTGCATGTACGGGTCAAGCATTCGGCTGAACAGGTCGTTACCAAGATCGTAATGTTCTTTGCCGACAATCCAGGCTCTTTTTTTACTTTGCAGATTGAACAGGCGACCGGCGGCAACGCGCAGGGTATCTTTCAGATGGTGAGGGAGCTGGCTTTCCAGCCCGGCACGCAGCACTTTGGTAAAAAACATATCCAGCCGGTCACATTCCCACCAGCCGTCCATGTAACTTTCCCCAAGGCCGAGTGAACCCTCCTGCAACACGCGCCGGAAGAACTGCGGGTTTTTGATCCGCACATCATAAGGGGCGGTGCCGTTAATGGCGATTCCGGCACGACTGAGTAACTCATTAGTAATGCGATACCAGTCATCATCCGGGATGTTAACGTCTTCTATACACGATGAACTCATAGCTTCTCCATCACGCGTATGTGATCAGAACCTTTTAACAGCGTAGATGCTATTTTTGGGTTGTGAGAAATCTCACGGAAAATCCGTAAGCCTGCTATCCGACGTAGAAACAGAGGAAGGGAGAGTACCCTTGCCGAAATGCCATCCGTGGTTAAAACGGGTGAGTTCCTCCACCCGCTAAGTATCACTGATTTATCGTAATTATAAGACAACGAAAACCAGTATAGGACGCTAAACTCGCTGATTCAATACAAAAGTCTTAGCAAGCTAATTACATGCATACAACATAATCAGGCGCGACAGGACTTTTTATCTTCATCGTGTGCGACGGTGACGTTGCCGTTACGCTGCATCCGATAGCCCAGCCCCGCCAGCAATACGGTCGTCAGCATCACGCTGGTGGTGGTCAACAGCGGCGTCGCCATCAGCGAGGAAACCGCCAGGCTTGCCAGGAAACATAACCCGAGCTGTAACGTGTTCTGAAGCGCGGCGGCGCGTCCCGTGGCCTGCGGGAAGGGGCGTAAGGCCTGGGCGACCACAATCGGGTAAATCGCCCCGTTGACCAGCGCCATGATGCAAAACGGGATTAACAATGCAGTCAGAGAAGCTCCGTCGGTCAGGCCGATGCCCCAGGTCGCCACCACGCTTAATGCATAAACGCTCAGCAGCCAGGGCAGCAGACGCGCACCCTGCCATTTTTGCAGCGCAGCGCGACAGCCGTAACCACCGGCCAGAAAAGCGATAGTTTGCGGTACATAGCTCAGGCCAATCACGCCAGGCCCATAGCCCATCGCGCTGAGAATAAACGGTGAACCCGTGAGCCAGGCAAAGAAGCTGGCAGAGCAGGCGGCATAAATCAGCACGTTGCCGCAATACGGGCGCGAACGCAACAGGGTCGCAAACGTCAGGGGACTGCGATCTTCAGGCGCTTTTTTCGGGGCGGGTTTCAGACGCAGGGCGGGCAGCATCAGCAGGATCGTAATAACGAAAAGAGTGGCGAAAATCGCCCGCCAGTCAAAATGTACCAGCAGCCAGCTTCCCAGCAGCGGTGCCAGCGCCGGAGAAAGCCCGACCAGCGGCATGATGGTGGCGAAGATACGATTAATTCGTTGGGCCGGATAATAATCGGTGACCATCGTCTGCCAGGTGACCGCCGCCGCGCAGACACCTGCCGCCTGGACAAACCGCAGGATCAGCAGGGTGGTGGCATCCTGAACCCAGAGCATCCCCAGGCAACCGAGCGCAAAAATAGCCAGCCCGCTTAGCAGAACCGGACGCCGGCCGTAACGATCCGACAATGGCCCCCAAATTAACTGGGTCAGTGCGAAGCCTGCCAGAAACAGACTTAAGCTGGCGCTGACCGCAGCGGCTGGAGTATTCAGGTCGCGCTGGATCGCCGCAAACGCCGGTAAATACATGTCGGTGGCCAGAAAACCCAGCACGCTCAGCCCGGCAAGCCAGACCAGAAAACCTTTTCCAGGTTGCATCGTTATTCTCTTATTGATGACAGATGATAGTGCGCCAGAGTGTAGGCAGTGCATTCCGGCTTGTGAAACGCTAATATTTGCGCGGTGACATCAAAAAATTTGCAGGCAGAAAATGTGGTCGGAATATTCCCTCGAAGTGATAGATGCGGTCGCGCGCAACGGCAGTTTCAGCGCTGCTGCCCAGGAATTGCATCGTGTGCCTTCTGCGGTCAGCTATACCGTGCGGCAAATTGAGGAATGGCTGGGCGTTAGTCTCTTTGAGCGGCGGCACCGGGATGTGGAATTAACGCCTGCCGGGAGCTGGTTTTTGAAAGAAGGGCGGACTGTTATCAAAAAAATGCAGATCACCCGTCAGCAGTGCCAGCAAATCGCTCACGGCTGGCGCAGTCAGTTGCCGATTGCGGTGGATAATATTGTCCGCCCGGAGCGAACCCGGCAGATGATTGTCGATTTTTACCGTCACTTTCCCGACGTGGAGCTTATTGTCTTCCAGGAAGTGTTTAACGGTGTCTGGGATGCCCTCGCCGACGGGCGGGTGGAGCTGGCCATTGGCGCAACCCAGGCGATCCCGGTCGGCGGGCGCTACGCGTTTCGCGATATGGGAATGCTAAGCTGGCGCTGCGTGGTCGCCCACGATCATCCGCTGGCGAGTCTGCCGGGGCCGCTGAGCGATGATGAGTTGCGCAACTGGCCGTCGCTGGTACGTGAAGACACCTCGCGTTCGCTGCCCAAGCGCATTACCTGGCTACTGGATAATCAGAAACGGGTCGTGGTGCCGGACTGGGGATCGTCGGCAACCTGTATTTCCGCCGGACTGTGCGTGGCGATGGTGCCCGCGCATTTTGCCCGTCCGTGGATTGACAACGGAAAGTGGCGGGCGCTGGAACTCGAGAATCCTTTTCCCGATGCCGCCTGCTGCCTGACCTGGCAGCAAAGCGATATCTCACCTGCGCTGGCGTGGCTGCTGGAGTATCTGGGGGACAGTGAAACGCTGAACCGGGAATGGCTGCGGGAGCCGGACGCTGCGGCTCCCGATGAATAACTTAACGCCGATAGTCCACAAACGGGCCGTCGGCCACCGAGCGACGTTCGACCAGGCGCGGATGCACTTCAATAGACTTCGACTCGACGCGTTTATTAACGATACGATCCAGCAGCATATTAAACGCCGCTTCGCCGAGGGAATCCTTCGGCTGATGGATGGTGGTCAGCGCCGGAGTAAAAAACTCCGCGTTGCGCACATTATCATAGCCAATGACTGAAATATCCTGCGGCACCCGCAGACCCATTTCATCAGCGGCGCACAGTGCGCCCATGGCCATAATATCACCGCCGCAAAAGACCGCCGTCGGGCGATGGGCCTGATTAAGGATCTGCTGCATCGCGTGGTAGCCGGATTCCGGTTCAAAATCACCCTGCACAATCCACGGCTGCGGAATAGTGATCTGCGCTTCTTCCATCGCCTTCAGGAAACCGCTCAGGCGACCTGCGCCGGTATTGCGCTCCAGGGCGCCAGGGATAATACCGATGTCCCGGTGCCCGCGTTCGATCAGGTAGCGCCCGGCCATGTAGCCGCCTTCAAAGGCGTTATCAATGACCGAGTCGGTGAAGTCAGCTTTCGCCTCGCCCCAGTCCATTACCACCATTGGAATATGCCGGTACTCTTCGAGCATGGTCAGCAGGGGAGCCGGATATTCAGAACACATGACCAGCAGGCCATCGACGCGCTTTTGCGCCATCATCGACAAATAGGCCTGCTGTTTTTCAATATCGTTCCAGGCGTTACCGAGGATCAGGGTATAGCCTTTCTGGAAACAGCTTTTCTCGACCGCCTCAATAATTTCCGCAAAATAGGCGGCTTCGCTGCTGGTCGCCAGCAGGCCAATTGATTTGGTGTGGTTGACCTTCAGACTGCGGGCAACCGCACTCGGGGAATAGTGAAGTTCTTTTATCGCCGCCCATACCGCCTCACGAGTGTCTTCCGCTACAAAACGCGTTTTGTTAATAACATGTGATACGGTTGTAGTGGAAACGTTTGCGCGCTTCGCGACATCTTTAATTGTTGCCATTAAAATCTTACTCCAGACCCGATTACTGAACGCCTGCAAATAAAGGTAAACGTTTGCCTGCACACACCCCTGGCGCAAAATGTGATGATTGCAACAGGTCGGGAAAACGACACAGAACGTCAGGTGGGGGTCAATGGCTGGTACGCTTATAATTAAGCGTGGAATTTTGGCCGATTCTGAGCAAAAGGGAAAGCGAAAAAATGGCGATCAATCTAAATCAGGCAAGATTTTCACCGTCAGGTGTGTAAAAATGAACAAGCTCACTTTTCACAGGGTAATAACAAGGAGTAAAAATTGATGAGTACCGATCTTAAGTTTTCTCTGGTAACGACGATTATTGTTCTGGGTCTGATTGTTGCCAGCGGTCTGGTTGCTGCGCTGCATTGATTTTCCGGGGGAGGGCCACCTCCCTCGCTGATTGTTCTCTTTTCCGCAATACTCTTTTGCCATTTATGTAACTTCTGTTTTTTTGTGATTAATGTCATGCTTTTGACATCTTTTCGTCGTGCCGTTATTTCGACGGCTGAAACGGAGTCTGTGCATGAAAGTGAATTACCCCTTGCTGGCGCTCGCAATTGGGGCGTTTGGTATTGGCACCACCGAGTTTTCTCCGATGGGATTGCTGCCGACCATCGCCGAGGGCGTGGGCGTCTCTATACCTACCGCCGGAATGTTGATCAGCGCCTATGCCGTTGGCGTGATGGTGGGCGCGCCGGTGATGACGTTATTATTGTCACACCGAGCGCGGCGTAATGCGCTGATCTTCCTGATGGCCATCTTTACCCTCGGCAACGTGCTTTCTGCCATCGCGCCTGATTACACGACCCTGATGCTGTCGCGTATAGTCACCAGCCTTAACCACGGGGCGTTTTTTGGCCTTGGATCGGTGGTGGCGGCGAGCGTGGTGCCGAAGCACAAACAGGCCAGCGCGGTAGCGACCATGTTTATGGGGCTAACGATTGCCAATATTGGTGGCGTTCCGGCGGCGACGTGGTTGGGTGAAACCATCGGCTGGCGGATGTCATTTCTGGCGACGGCCGGATTAGGGGTGATCGCGATGCTCAGCCTGTGGTTCTCGCTGCCGAAAGGTGGGGCAGGCGAGCGGCCAAATGTGCGTCAGGAACTGTCAGTGCTGGTGCGCCCGCAGGTATTAAGCGCGCTGTTGACCACGGTGCTCGGCGCGGGCGCGATGTTTACGCTTTACACTTACATTGCGCCGGTACTGCACAGCATCGCCGACGCCACGCCCGCGTTTATCACCGTCATGCTGGTGCTGGTGGGAACGGGGTTTTCCATCGGCAATTATCTGGGGGGCAAATTTGCCGACCGCTCGGTGAGCGCAACGCTGAAAGGATTTTTGCTGTTGCTAATCGCGATTATGCTGGCGATCCCGTTGCTGGCGCGTAACGAATTCGGCGCGGCCGTCAGTATGCTGGTATGGGGCGCGGCGACCTTTGCCGTGGTTCCGCCCTTACAGATGCGGGTTATGCGGGTTGCCAGCGAAGCGCCGGGTCTGTCGTCATCGGTTAATGTTGGCGCGTTCAACCTCGGTAATGCGCTGGGTGCAGTGGCCGGTGGGGCGGTCATTTCTGGTGGGCTGGGCTACGGCTTTGTCCCGGTGATGGGGGCGATTATTGCCGGTCTGGCCCTGCTGGTGGTGTTCTTCTCCGGGCGTCAGTCAGAGCGTGAAGCCTGCGTCAGTCGCTGATTACGCTCAGGCGCAGAAGGCGACAACCTTCTGCGCCTGCCGGTTACGCCGCCAGATTCTGCGCGACGAAATCCCAGTTCACCAGCGCCCAGAAATGCTCCAGATAAACCGGGCGGGCATTGCGGTAATCAATGTAGTAGGCATGTTCCCAGACGTCCACGGTCAGTAACGGCGTGTCTGTGCTGGTCAACGGCGAACCGGCATTGGAGGTGGAAACGATAGCCAGGCTGCCGTCCGCTTTTTTCACCAGCCACGTCCAGCCCGCGCCAAAGTTTTTAACTGCCGCCTCGGTAAACTGCTTTTTGAATTCGCTCACGCTGCCAAACGCTGCGTTAAGCGCGCTTGCCAGTTCTGCGCCAGGCTCGCCACCCGCGTTCGGAGCCAGGCAGTGCCAGTAGAACGTATGATTCCACACCTGGGCCGCGTTATTGAACACGCCGTCTTCCGCGCCGCAAACAATCTGCTCCAGCGTTTTGTTTTCCCACTCAGTGCCTTTGATGAGGTTATTGAGGTTGGTCACATAGGCCTGATGATGTTTGCCGTAATGATATTCCAGCGTCTCGGCAGAAATATGCGGTTCCAGCGCCTCTTTTGCATACGGTAATGCAGGTAATTCAAACGACATTGCATGACTCCCTTTTTATTTTGTTAACTTAATATCCACATATTAAGTGTGGGTATATTAACAAAATAAAGCAGGAGGCAGAAGAGGGAAACCCTGCTGCGTTGGCAGCAGGGTTTTGATTAGCGGATATTTTTCGCTGTCATCACCCGGCGCGCGCCGACGTAATGACGAACCCAGTAGTCTTCGGTCAGCGAGGAGATTTGAATATCCTGACCGCTACGCGGTGACTGAATAAATTTGCCGTTACCCACGTACACACCGACGTGATCGGCGGTGCCGCGTCCCTGGGTGCGGAAGAAAACTAAATCGCCGCTTTCCAGGCTGGTGCGCTCAACCGGGGCCGCATCACGCAGGTGATACATTTCATTGGCCGTGCGCGGAATGGGAATCTTTACCAAATCTTTATAGGCGTAGTAAACCAGACCGCTGCAATCAAAACCGGTGCGTGGAGAAGAACCGCCCCAGTGATAAGGTTTGCCAATCTGATTCATTAATTTCGACATGGCCGTTTTCTGCGCTTTTTGCATTCGGACCTTGTGAACTTCGCTTAATGCCAGCGGTTTGGCTGACGCATTCAGGCATTTCTTTTTATAGCCTTTGCGCACCGTACATTTTCCCGTCACGTTGACTGCGGCGGTTTTGGTTAATCGGGTTTTAGAGCGGCTGGTTTTACTGGCGGTGAGGGTGGTTTTACTTTTAGTTTTACTTTTGCTGCTGCTTTTACTGGTTTTTGTCGCTGGCTTACTGGTTGATTTGCTGGATTTTTTAGCGGAGGCCGTTTTCGTGTTTTTTGCCCCGGACGTCTTTGCCAGATGCGTTTTCTGCACGGCAGACGCTCTCGACTGTTCAGATGATAAGGCGAGTGGCGAAAAAGTGAGCGATGTAAACAGTAAAGCACAGAGCGTGATCGAAACTTTATTTATCCGCGCCACTGAGCATTCCCCTGATTCGGGCAGGCAAAGTAAGATGCCTGCGGGTGATGACAAAAATCCTGACGATTCTAATGCATAAAAAGCCTGAAAGTTAATAGTCTTTTTGCATCTAAAATAGCGATTCGTTAACGGGCGCAAAAAAAATCGTCATTTTGGCGGCTAAACGCTCACAGAGTGCGCGATAAATTTCTTTTATGAACAGGAAAAGCGTATTGCCAGGGTGTCCTGGTGGCTAAGTCGATAAAATAATAGCGCGTGAATAAAATGTTATTTTCTGTCGCGGGCATGAAACGCTACAATGGAAGACTACTGCCGTAAAAGAAGTTTGAGGAAGCATGACAATGAGTACAACAATCGAAAAAATTCAGCGTCAAATCGCTGAAAATCCAATCCTGCTATACATGAAAGGCTCCCCGAAATTACCGAGCTGCGGTTTTTCCGCGCAGGCTGTTCAGGCACTTTCTGCCTGCGGCGAGCGTTTTGCCTACGTTGACATTCTGCAAAACCCGGACATTCGCGCCGAGCTGCCGCAGTATGCAAACTGGCCGACTTTCCCGCAGCTGTGGGTGGATGGCGAACTGGTTGGCGGCTGCGATATCATCATCGAAATGTATCAGCGCGGTGAACTTCAGTCGCTGATCAAAGAGACTGCGGCGAAGTACCCGGCCGAAGGCTCTCAGGCGCAGTAAGCCGCCACGGTAAAAAGCGACCCAACCGGGTCGCTTTTTTGATCATACCGGTTCCGGGGCCGTCGGTAGCGGCCAGCCGCCCAGCCGTTTCCAGCGGTTGACGATCTCGCAAAACAACAGCGCCGTTTGCTCGGTATCATAGAGTGCGGAGTGCGCCTGACTACTGTCAAAATTCAGTCCCGCCGCCGCACAGGCTTTCGACAAAACGGTTTGCCCCAACGCCAGTCCGCTTAGCGACGCGGTGTCAAAGGTCACAAACGGATGAAAGGGATTGCGCTTCAGCGACGCGCGTTCGGCTGCCGCCATCATAAAGCTGTGATCGAAAGTGGCATTGTGCGCCACCATAATCGCCCGGTTACAGCCCTGATCTTTAATTCCCTTGCGCACCGCTTTGAAAATGGCGTGCAGAGCGTCATATTCGCTGACCGCGCCACGTAGCGGATTACTGGGGTCGATACCGTTAAACGCCAGCGCTTCCGGCTGCAAATTTGCCCCTTCGAAAGGCTCTACGTGGAAATGCAGGGTAGTGTCCGGCATCAGCCAGCCGTGTTCGTCCATTTTCAGGGTAATGGCGGCGACTTCAAGCAGCGCATCGGTTCTGGCATTGAAACCTGCGGTCTCAACATCAATGACGACAGGGTAAAAACCACGAAAACGGTCGCACAGACCAGTCAGGTGAGCGTTATCGGACATCAGTATCTCTTATGCGAAAAAAGTAGCGCGCATTATGGCAAATTTTGCCTGGCGTTGCAGTAGCAGAAAGGAGAAAAGGGCGGGCCAGAACAGGCCCACCTGGGATTATGCGCCGAGACCTTTACCGGCATCTTTGGCTTCAATCAGCTCAATTTTGTAGCCATCAGGATCTTCAACGAAGGCAATCACCGTGGTGCCGCCTTTAACCGGACCGGCTTCACGCGTCACGTTGCCCCCGTTCTGGCGAATTTTTTCGCAGGCTTCAGCGGCATTATCAACGCTGAGCGCGATATGACCGTAAGCGGTTCCCAGATCGTAACGATCGGTGCCCCAGTTATAGGTCAGTTCGATGACCGCTTCTTCACTTTCAGGACCGTAGCCAACAAAAGCGAGAGAGTATTTGTATTCCGGGTTTTCACTGGTACGCAGCAGCGACATGCCCAGCACTTTTGTATAGAAATCGATGGAACGTTGCAGGTCGCCAACGCGCAGCATGGTATGAAGTAAGCGCATCTTATCCTCTCAAATTAAATGATTATCCTGACATTTCAAAAAGAAACGTTGTTTTAGTATAGCGGCGGATCCCCGCCGCTATCAATGAACGATTACAAAGTGGGATAATCGGTATAGCCTTCAGCGCCACCGCCATAGAAGCTTTCCGGGCGCTGCGGGTTGAGTTCTGCTTTGCGGGCCAGACGTTCAACCAGATCCGGGTTGGCAATGTAATCACGGCCAAAAGCTACCGCGTCAATCAGCCCTTTTTCGATCAGCGTTTCCGCTTTTTCCGGCGTGTAGGCACCCGCGCCAATAATCGCCCCGTCGAAGCGCTCGCGCACTTTCTGGCGGAAAGCGTCGCTGTAGGGTTCGCCGCCTGCCCAGTCCGGCTCGGACATGTGCAGATACGCGATGCCGCGCTTATTCAGCTCTTCGATCAGATACAGCGCATCGGCTTCTTCATTCGGGCCGTTGTCCGTATTCTGGAACGTGCCGACCGGGGAGACGCGAATACCAATACGGTCGGCGCTCCACTCTTTACTGACTGCATCAATGACTTCGAGTACCAGACGGGCGCGATTTTCCACGCTGCCGCCGTACTGGTCAGTACGCTGGTTAGAAGACGGGGACAGGAACTGATGCAGCAGGTAGCCGTGTGCGGAGTGCAGCTCAACTAAATCAAAACCCGCTTCGCGCGCGTTAGCGACCGCCTGACGGAAGTCATCAACAATACCCGGAATTTCGCTGGTTTCCAGCGCACGAGGCGTGGAGGTATCGACGCGAATGGCGTTGCCTTTTTCGTCACGCAGTGAGGTACGGGTGCCGGCATTCAGCGCAGACGGTGCAACCGGTGCCTGACCACCAGGCTGAATGCTGCTGTGAGAAATACGCCCGGTGTGCCACAGTTGCACGGCGATGCGGCCGTCTTCCGCGTGGACGCCTGCGGTAATTTTCTGCCAGGCGGCGATTTGCTCCGGGCTGTGCAGACCCGGCGCACCCGCGTAGCCTTTTGCCTGGGCGGAGATCTGGGTGGCTTCAGAGATAATCAGCCCGGAACTTGCGCGCTGACGATAGTATTCAGCCATCAGCGGCGTCGGGATATCACCCGGTTCAATGCTGCGCAGACGGGTGAGGGGAGCCATAAAGACACGATTTGGGACGGTAATTGCACCCACCTTCAGCGGGGAAAACAGTTTTTCGGTTGTCATATTCACTCCTGAGTAGACCGGTCGTCTGGTAATAAATGAAATAAAAATGCCCGCATCAGTCGGGCACTGCAATAATCGTTGTGAGATGGGCAAAGGCGCTTTCCAGCGGCAGTGCGCTGCGCGACATTTTGGCCTGCAAATTAGCGCCCAGCCACAGGGAATACAGGACCTGCGCATGGGTTAACGCTTCGCCGCTAAAGGCCAGGCTTTTTTCTTCACGCCCTTTTTCCAGCGCCAGCGCCAGCCGGGAAATAATCATGCTGACTCCCTGATTCATTTCGGCGCGCATATCTTCAGAAAGATCGCATACCTCAGCAGAGAGTTTTACCGTCAGACAACCGCTGATGGTGCCGTTCTGGCAAAACTGATCGATATTTTGCTGATACCAGTCAAGCAGACGCGTGCGGGCATCACGCTGCCCGGCCGAAAAATGTACAGTCAGCGCCTGCTGATAGTTCTCATAATGCCGGTGAAGCATCGCCACGCCAAACGCTTCTTTGGAACGAAAATAGTGATAAAACGAGCCTTTCGGCACCTCTGCGGTTTTCAGCAGCTCACTTAATCCCATGCCGGTAAAACCGCGATGCATACAAAGCTGCTCGCCAATGGCAAGAATATGTTCGCGCGTTCCGTGTTCAGTATGTTTGTTCATGACGTCACTGTAATAGACCAGTCGGTCTAATGCAAGTGCCGATTTCAGGTTGCGCGTTCAGCTATCTGCGTCTTCAATAACAGTAACGATGGCTCACCAGGAGGCGATAGTGGCAGAACAACTGGAATTTTTTCCGCTGCAAAGCCCTTGCCGTGGCATTTGTCAGACGGATGAGCGCGGGTATTGCCGTGGCTGTATGCGTAGCCGGGAAGAACGTTTTAACTGGCAGAATTTTAGCGATGCGCAAAAACAGGAGGTGTTGCGGCTGTGCCATCAGCGTCTGCTGCGTAAAATCCGCGCAAACAAAGCTCCCTCCGACGAAGAACCGCAACAACCCTCACTTTTTTAGCGCCGTAAGTGCGTATACTCAACGCAAATCTATGTTGAGGAAAACACAATGGTTCAGCGCATTACCCTCGCTCCACAGGGACCGGAATTCTCGCGTTTTGTTATGGGTTACTGGCGGTTGATGGACTGGAATATGTCCGCCCGCCAGTTGGTGAGCTTTATTGAAGAGCATCTCGATCTGGGCATTACCACCGTCGATCATGCCGATATTTAAGGTGGCTACCAGTGCGAAGCTGCATTCGGTGAAGCTCTGAAACTTGCCCCGCATCTGCGCCAGCGGATGGAAATTGTCACCAAATGTGGTATTGCCACTACCGCCCGCGCCGAAAACGCGCTGGGACACTATATTACCGATCGCGACCATATTGTTCGCAGCGCAGAACAGTCGCTGACCCATCTGGCGACCGATTGTCTGGATCTGCTGTTGATCCATCGTCCCGATCCGCTGATGGACGCTGACGAAGTGGCTGAAGCTTTTCTGGCGCTGCATCACAGCGGTAAAGTGCGTCATTTTGGGGTGTCCAACTTTACGCCCCGTCAGTTTTCGCTTCTGCAATCGCGCCTGCCGTTTACGCTTGCCACCAATCAGGTCGAGATCTCGCCGGTCCATCAGCCGCTGCTGCTTGACGGTACGCTCGATCAACTTCAGCAACTGCGCATTCGCCCGATGGCCTGGTCGTGCCTGGGTGGTGGGCGTCTGTTCAACGATGTTTCCTTCCAGCCGCTGCGTGATGAGCTGGCTCAGGTTGCGCAGGAACTGAACGCCGAAAGTATTGAGCAGGTGGTATATGCCTGGATCCTGCGTCTGCCCGCGCAGCCTTTACCTATTATTGGTTCAGGCAAGATCGAGCGCGTGCGTTCGGCTATCGCCGCACAACATCTGCAACTCACCCGACAGCAGTGGTTCCGCATTCGCAAAGCGGCACTGGGTTACGATGTGCCCTGACGCACGCTTTTAAGCGCTTTCCGGTGAAAGTGGTGTCCGTGGTTTACACTTATCGCGGACACTGAATTTATCGGAGGCAATATGAAGCGTTTTAATCTGGCACTTTTAGCGCTGGTGGTGTGTACCGGCGCGGCTCAGGCCGCAAGTGAAGATGTTGAAATGAATCTGGTCACCTCGCAGGGGATTGGCCAGTCGATTGGTCACGTCAAAATCAGCGAAACGGATAAAGGGCTGGAGTTTGCGCCCGATCTTAAAGCGTTGCCGCCCGGCGAACGCGGTTTTCACGTCCACGCGATGGGCAGTTGTGAACCGGCCATGAAAGAGGGCAAACCGAGCGCGGCGGAAGCGGCGGGCGGGCACCTCGATCCGCATAAATCCGGTAAGCATGAAGGGCCGGAAGGTCACGGCCATACCGGCGATCTGCCGGTGCTGGTGGTCGATAAAGACGGCAACGCCAACAAAGCTGTGGTCGCGCCGCGTCTGAAAAAGCTGGATGAAGTAAAAGGTAAAGCGCTGATGATCCATGTCGGTGGCGACAACATGTCCGATAAACCAGAGCCGTTGGGCGGTGGCGGGGCACGCTTTGCCTGCGGTGTGATCAAGTAATGTCCGGGGCGGGTGCCTGCTCAAGCTGTGACAGAGAGCATTGCAGCCGCCAGACAATCGCCGCCAGCTCTCTGGCGGCAGGTTGATGATGCCGGGAAAGACTGTCGCAAATTCGCTGTAACTCTTTTAACGTTGCCGCCAGCGGTCGTTGCTGAACGCCGCGTTCGCTCATCACATTGCGTAAATGCGCAATACACACATCCCGCACGCGGGACAGCGGATCTGAACGCGTATCCCAGCCGCGAAGCTGCCACACCACATGACTACAATTCAGAAGCACCACTCCCCAGCGCAGCAGCCAGCGCCGCGCCAGCTCGTCCTGACTACTGCTAAGCTGGCTGATCCGGTGGTAAACCAGCGATTCAAATTCGTTTTCACTGTTTTGCGGATGGGAACTTAACTGGTCGATAAAGTGACGCCGTAACGCCTGAATATGCCGCCGTCCTTTGCGTGCATCCGAGACGGGGCGCAGAACGGCAAACGCCAGCCATGCGACCGCAACGCCGAGGATTTTGGCGATATTATCGTTGAGGAAATCGGCAAAATCATACGCTGGCGGATTGGTCACGGAGATGAACGAACCCATAAAAACAATCAGTTGCCCCCACAGGCCCGCCTGCCTGGGCTGAAGCAGTTTAAGCAGTTGCATGGTGGTCAGCAGCGGGAACAAAAACAGTAAAAATTGCCACAAATCGGTGATTTGCACCATCAGACCAAATTTCACCACAAAACTGAAAAGCGACAGCAGGATCAGCGTACGCAGCAGCAGCGTGAGGGAATTGTGCGGTGAGGCCGCTATCGAATACAGCACGCAGCAGATTGCCGTCAGAGTGATCGCCGCCGAGCCGGAATCCCACTGGGTACTAATACTCCACGCGCCGACGGCCAGCAGCGCGCCAAAGGTGCGCAGCCCGTTCCACAGCGCCTCGGCGTGATCGGTATGACGCATCAGGGGCGGGCTGGCGGGAACGGCAAACTGCGTCACCGCCGACGCATTTTCCACTCTTTTTAGCCAGCGGCTGGTGCGCAAATAGATCAGGCAAAAATAACGCAGACGCTGCCAGAAAGCCTGGTGACGATAATCCAGCGGATCGTGAGGAGCCAGTGGCGCAATTACCCGTGCCACGGCGTAAAAATCGGCGTCAGGGCGAGCCAGCGCCTGAATGAGATCCTTTAATACCTGGGCGATATTCTGCGGCGGTTGCGGCCAGTTAAGCAGCATCCGCCGCAGGCTGGAAATGATACTGGTCATCCGCAATTGCTGATGCAGAAGATAATTCAGCAGCGTGTTCTGCCGTCGAAAACGGTAATGGCTCCAGAATGCCTGAATGCGCAGCAGATTCATGGTCAGAATCTGGCGGATCACGCCTTCGTGCGCGGTACGCATGGCGTCTGTGGTCTCCGCCTGCCAGAGCAGCGAAGCGTGCTCCAGTAAGCGCCCGTGCATGTTTTTCAGGGCGCTGAGCAGGGCGCTGCCGTCAGAGGTGCTGGGCAGGATCATCATCATCATGCCCCCGCACAGTATCCCCAGAATGACTTCGCAAACCCTCGCCTGGGCAATGACCCATAATTCTGTGGCGTCCGTGAGGTTGATCACCGGGAAAGCGATGATCGCCGCCGTATAGCCCGCCAGTTGAAAGGCATAGGCTACGTTATTGTTAAAAAATGCACAGCTCCAGGTACAGAACGCGATCCACGCTGAAATGCTGAACAGGAACAGCCAGGGATCGACCAGCGTATGCCCGGCGATAATCAACGCCGCTGCCGCGCCCATCAGGCTTCCGGCGATACGCCCGAAGCTTTTACTGATCACTCCGCCCACCGTTGGAAAGCTCACCACGGCGGCTGAGGTCATCGCCCAGTAAGGCTCATCGAGATTGAGATAATAGGCGATGCTCAGCGCCAGGCACATGGCAATGCCATTGCGTAACGCATAGCGCCACTGCGCGCGCGACGCCTTAAACCAGGGCAGCATCTGCCATGATAATGAAGGAAAGGTCATTAGCGTTCGCCAATCGCCACGCTACAGGTGGTGCCGGACACCAGCGTTAACCCCGCCGGGAGATGATCGAATTCAATGCGTACCGGCACGCGCTGGGCCAGCCGGACCCAGGGAATGTTGGGCTTAATATCGGCAACCAGACCGCTGCCGCTTTCAAGGCTCTGGTCATAGATAGCGCGACCAATACTGGAAACGTGACCCTGTAACGTTTGATCGCTGCTGTACAGAATGATTTTCGCCGTCTGGCCTGGCTGAATGTGACGGAGTTTGGTTTCCTCGAAATAGCCGATGACATAAAAAGAGTGGCTGTCCACCAGCACGAAAAGCGGCTGCCCGGCGGTGGCATAATTGCCGATGCGGGTGGAAAGATTGGTGATCCAGCCGTCAACCGGCGCTTTTACCGTGGTCTGCTCAAGCTGCCACCGGGCGTGATCCAACGTGGCCTGCGCCACCGCGACGCTGGCTTTCATGGCGTCAACATTCATATTGGCGCTGTCGAGATCTTCGGCAGAAATATAACTTTGCGGCAAATTACGGCGGCGACCCGCCTCGTGGCTGGCTTTTGCTGCGTCCGCCCGCGCTTTTGCCAACTGCGCCTCGGCATTGAGCACCGCAATGCGCCACGGAGTTTCATCCAGACGCAATAGCACGTCGCCCGCTTTCACAAACTGGTTATCCACGACGTTAAGCGTCTGAACGGTGCCGGAAACCTGCGGCGTAATGCTGACCTGTTCGGCGCGGATTTTGCCATCGCGAGTCCACGGCGACTGCATGTAAAAATTCCACATCGCCCAAATTGCGACCACCGCCACAGCGACCACCAGCAGGGTGGAGAAATATTTTAATTTTTTTAAAGACATAGCGTTACCATGAAACGAGGATAGCCAGCGCCAGACAGACTGAAAGCGCAAACAGGGAGAGATCCATCAGCATGGGATGCCAGATGTCGCCTGCGTACATCCAGTCACGCAACTGGCGATGGACGACCAGCCAGATTAAAAAACCCAGCGCCACGGCTTTAAACAGCGGGGGAAAGTAGATGGATGCACCAGCCACCAGATCCTCCAGGAGTAGTCCTGAAGCATTGAATATCAACTCCACGAGCAGAAATCCTTTGCGGTAAATGAACATTGACTCGTTAGCATCAACGCACCTTGCAAACGGCAGGCCGATTATACTGAGTGTAAATCATTGCAATTCCCTGAGCGAATGCGGCAATGCATTTGTTTTGGGAATACAAATGCTGCACACTATTCTAAAATCAGTATAATAACTTAGCAAGCTAATTATAAGGAGAGGAAATTGGAATCGCCATTAGGATCTGACCTGGCACGTTTAGTGCGAATCTGGCGTGCTCTGATTGACCATCGCCTGAAGCCTCTGGAGCTAACGCAGACACACTGGGTAACGCTGCACAATATTCATCAGCTACCTCCCGAACAGTCGCAGATTCAGTTGGCAAAAGTGATAGGCATTGAGCAACCCTCCCTGGTGCGTACACTCGACCAACTGGAGGAGAAAGGGCTTATTTCTCGCCAGACCTGTGCCAACGACCGCCGGGCAAAGCGTATCAAGCTCACTGAAAAGGCCGAGCCGCTGATCGCGCAAATGGAAGATGTCATCAGTGAAACGCGGGGAGAAATCCTTTCTGGCTTCTCCCCGGAGGAGATGGACGCACTGATCAACATGATCCGTCGACTTGAGCAAAATATTATTGAGCTTCAGGCGAAAGGTTAATGGCGGAGCCTTGCGACGGGCGAGGCTCCTCCCATACCACCACGCGATTGCGCCCGGTCTGTTTGGCCTGATACATGGCTTTATCAGCCCGTTCAACGCAGGCTTCTGCCGTCAGCGCGTCGCTGGTGGCGGTATACACCCCCATTGAAATAGTGATCGCTTCCGGCAACTGTTGCTGGCTGGATGCTGCATCGTGTTGGGCGATAGTCTGACGAATGCGTTCAGCCACAATTAACGCATTCTGCGCCGGGGTGTTCACCAGCAGCAGGGCGAACTCTTCGCCCCCAATCCGTGCCGCAATATCATCAATGCGCACGGCATCCTGCAGGACAGTCGCCACAAACTGAATCACCTTATCTCCCTGCAAATGGCCATAGGTATCGTTAATACGCTTAAAGCGGTCCAGATCGCTGACGATGACAGAAACCGGCTGCATCGGCGAGGCCACCGCAAGATTTTTCACCAGCGTGTCGTAAAAGTAGCTGCGGTTATGCAGGCGCGTCAGCGGATCGCGGATGGCGTTCTGATAAGAGTCCAGATACTTATTTTGTGAATCCTGATACAGATGAAAAATGTCATACAGCAGGGTGAAAATAATAAACAGCGTAGAACTGGTTTCGAAAAAGCGTGCCTGATACCAGGCAAAGCCGTCACTATTATGATCCGAAAGAAGAAATATCATCGTCAGGATATAACAGGTACAAAAAAATGCACCGCTGAACCAGAAGGTGCTGCATAAGCGGGTGACGCGCAGCAATAGCACCAGCGTCAGACTCCAGGTGGCGATTAATACCCAGCTAAAAAAATCATTCCAGAGCGGGGTGAAAGTGTGGGTTTCATTATCTACCAGCGATACGCTTAAAATTGGGTTATAGCTGGAATATAAATATGCCAGAAGTAGCATCAGTAATGTAAACGTTATAATCCCGCTAAGAATAAACGTATGGAATAACGCGCCGCGCGCGGCCCATTTGGGCTGCCGGAAAAGAACGATGGAGACGATGAATAACACCGCCATCATAATATTGCGAAAGGTAAAAAAGATAATTGCGTCATTATAATTAACGAGGGTGGTCGTGTGGCACAGAAACCAGTCGGGAAAACTGCTGAGCGTACCAAGCATCATGACCGCCGAACCGGTGAAGGCACAGGCTATCGCCATTAAATAGAGATGTTGTTTATCGCACAGATATTTCATCACCATAAACCCGGCAACCATGATGTGAAATATCAGCAGAAAAATGGTCATTGCGGGAAAAAGCAGCGGCGGCAGATCTTGTCCGGCATGGATCATCGATTTGAAGGCCAGTTCCAGCAGGGTAATCACAATGAAACAAATAGCAAAGAAAAGAAAATAGCGCTGTAAGCCGTATTTTTTGTCAGTCATAGAGGAGATTCCTTTTGCTCAATGAAGCACCTGACGGCGTTTCTGTCCATAAATCAGGCATCTGGCCTGTTTATTAACTATCCTATAACTTATAAATAACGGGAATATTGCGCGCAAGCAAAGAAATACCGGGAAACGGAAAATTAATACATTCGTATTATAAATATAATTAAAATAATTGATGTGTTTTCTGAATATGGGAAGGGGGACTCAGGTCAAACAGGTGCGTGATGATGTCTCATCACGCACGCAGGTTGATTAGCGAGGGGAGACGGTGATCTGGCTGCCGTTGCTGGCCATTGCCACACGCTGACCCGCAGCGAACCGGGAATCCCCCTGTTTCTGTACCACCATGATGGTATTACCGTCATCCTTACGGATTTCCAGCTCAACGCCCTGGGTTTTGTTCATTGAACCCTGGACGCCCTGGCCTGCAACGCCACCAGCTACGGCACCGGCTGCGGTAGCCAGTGAACGGCCTGCGCCACCCCCGATGGTATTACCCAGGAATCCACCCAGTACCGCGCCACCGATAGCACCGATCGCGTTAGATTCGTTACCACCCTGAATTTGCACAGGACGGACATGAACGATAGTACCGTAGGATACATTCTGTACCTGCTTGGCCTCCGACGCTGTGTAAACATCGCCCGACAGGCCGCTATTACTGACACAGCCCGCAAGAGTAAAACCGATCATCGATACGGCTAACACACGTAAAATCATTTATGAATCTCCTGTTCACCAAGAAAGCTCAGGCGAGCATCCGTCTGGGATCAATTATATGCGTTTCAGCGCAACAGATCATTTGCTGCGGTAAAACTTTAGTAAAAATAATAATCTGCTTTTCATGAACATTGCCTCAACGAAGCGAATATGCCGCTTTACAGCCTGCAAATATTGGTAAAAATGATTAATGCATCATAGCATTAGCGTTCAGTTTATGATGGAGTGAAGTCCTTCAGTCCGGCAAATTAAGGAAGACGTATGATATCGGGTCGCTATATTGGCGTTATGTCAGGGACCAGCCTTGATGGTGTGGATGTGGTGCTTGCCACGATCGATGAGCATATGGTGGCGCAGCAGGCGAGCCTGACCTGGCCGATGCCCATAGCGCTGAAAGAGGCGATTCTGGCGGTTTGCCAGGGGCAGCAGCTCACGCTTTCACAGTTTGGTCGGCTTGATACCCGTCTGGGTATCCTGTTTGCCGACGCGGTGCAGGCCCTGATGACCCGTGAAGGACTACGCCCGGAAGATGTGGTGGCCATTGGCTGCCATGGGCAAACCGTCTGGCATGAACCGATGGGTGATGCGCCGCATACCCTACAAATCGGGGATAACAATCACATCGTCGCCCGCACCGGTGTGACCGTGGTCGGTGATTTTCGCCGCCGCGATATCGCCCTCGGCGGTCAGGGCGCGCCGCTGGTTCCGGCGTTTCACCATGCGCTGCTGGCGCATCCCACCGAGCGGCGGATGGTGCTGAATATTGGCGGCATTGCCAATCTGTCGCTGTTAATCCCCGGCAGAGCGGTGGGGGGGTACGATACCGGGCCGGGAAATATGCTGATGGACGCGTGGATTTGGCGTCACCAGCAAAAACCCTACGACCAGGACGCGCAATGGGCCAGCGAAGGGAAAGTCATCATTCCGCTGTTGCAGGATATGCTCAGCGATCCTTACTTCTCCGCGCCTGCGCCCAAAAGCACCGGCAGAGAATATTTCAATTTTGGCTGGCTTCAGTCGCTGCTGACGCGCTATCCGGGGCTGAGTGCGGTCGACGTGCAGGCGACGCTTGCGGAACTCACGTCGGTCACTATTAGCGAGCAGGTTTTGCTAAGCGGTGGCTGCGATCGACTGCTGGTTTGCGGCGGCGGTAGCCGTAATCCGCTGCTAATGGCGCGTCTTGCCGGGCTGTTACCCGGCACCGAAGTGTCCACCACTGACGAGGCCGGCATTTCCGGCGATGATATGGAAGCGCTGGCGTTTGCCTGGCTGGCATGGCGCACGATTGCCGGACAGCCGGGAAATTTACCCTCGGTCACCGGGGCTTCAGAGGCCAGCGTTCTGGGCGCTATTTTTCCGGCAAACCCGAGGCAAAATCGGAGTTAACCGAATTCCCGCCACCCGTTCTGTCATTAGACTGTGCGCATCAGGGAGGATGCATTTATCCTCCCGCATCCTGAATGTCTGAAGGAAAAGTCTGATGAAAAAAATAGCTCTCGCCGTCCTCCCTTTCATGCTGGCAGGGTGCAGTTATTACGGACAAATGGTTGAGCGGATGCACACCGATACGCTGGAATATCAGTGTGATGAAAAACCGCTGACCGTTCAGCTTAATAATACGCGCCAGGAAGTTCACTTTATCTATGATGATAAGCCGCTGACGCTGAAACAGGGCTTATCCGCTTCCGGTACGCGTTATACCGATGGTATCTGGGTTTTCTGGTCGAAGGATGACGGTGCCACGGTCTACAATCGGGATCGTATCGTACTGAATAACTGTCAGTTAGCCACCGCCCAACGTTGAGATTTAACCCGGCGCAGCGCACAATAGCCTGACATGATGACTTTTTCGTTCAGGTTGACGCTATGCCAGATAACGACGATTTACAGCACATCGCGCATTTGCGCCGTGAATATACCCGGGGCGGCCTGCGCCGCCACGATCTTCCTGCCGAACCGCTCGCCCTGTTTGAGCGCTGGCTTGCCCAGGCCTGCGAAGCCCGTCTTGCCGATCCTACGGCCATGGTGGTTGCCACCGTTGATGAACAGGGACAGCCTTATCAGCGTATCGTCCTGCTTAAGCATTACGATGAAAAAGGGCTGGTCTTTTATACCAACCTTGGCAGCCGCAAGGCGCATCAGTTAGAAAATAATCCGCGTATCAGCCTGCTTTTTCCGTGGCATATGCTTGAGCGTCAGGTAATGGTCATCGGCCAGGCAGAGCGTCTTTCTACTCTGGAAGTGGTGAAATATTTCCACAGCCGCCCGCGTGACAGCCAGATTGGTGCCTGGGTGTCAAAACAGTCCAGCCGTATCTCGGCGCGCGGTATTCTGGAAAGCAAATTTCTCGAACTGAAACAGAAATTCCAGCAGGGCGAAGTTCCTCTGCCGAGCTTCTGGGGCGGTTTCCGCGTGCGCTTTGATCAAATGGAATTCTGGCAGGGCGGTGAACATCGCCTGCATGACCGTTTTTTATACCAGCGTGATGGAAATGAGTGGAAAATAGATCGTCTCGCGCCGTAATGATGGCAAAATGTTGTTTTATGTTCTGGTACAACTGATTGCGGCGCTTTATTCTATATTTCCTTCGCATCAGGCGAAGAGTCGTGTACCGGCAAAGGTGCAGTCGTTTTATACATGGAGATTTTGATGGCAAGCAGTAACTTGATTAAACAATTGCAAGAGCGGGGGCTGGTAGCCCAGGTAACGGACGAAGAAGCGTTAGCAGAGCGACTGGCGCAAGGGCCAATTGCACTCTATTGCGGTTTCGATCCCACCGCTGATAGCTTGCATTTGGGGCATCTTGTTCCTTTGTTATGCCTGAAACGCTTCCAGCAAGCCGGGCATAAACCGGTCGCCCTGGTCGGTGGCGCAACGGGTCTGATTGGCGATCCCAGCTTCAAAGCGACCGAGCGTAAGTTGAATACCGAAGATACGGTGCAGGAGTGGGTAGAAAAAATCCGCCGCCAGGTTGCGCCGTTCCTTGATTTCGACGGCGGTGAAAACGCCGCTATTGCCGCCAACAACTATGACTGGTTTAGCGGCATGAACGTGCTGACGTTCCTGCGCGACATTGGTAAGCACTTCTCTGTTAATCAGATGATCAACAAAGAAGCGGTTAAGCAGCGCCTGAATCGTGATGACGTGGGTATCTCTTTCACCGAGTTTTCCTACAATTTACTTCAGGGCTATGACTTCGCCTGCCTGAACAAACTGCACGGCGTGACGTTGCAAATCGGCGGCTCCGACCAGTGGGGCAACATCACTTCGGGTATCGATTTGACCCGTCGCCTGCACCAAAACCAGGTCTTCGGCCTGACCGTGCCGCTGATCACCAAAGCGGACGGGACTAAATTCGGTAAAACCGAAGGCGGCGCGGTGTGGCTCGATCCGAAGAAAACCAGCCCGTACAAATTCTACCAGTTCTGGATCAACACCGCCGACGCCGACGTTTACCGCTTCCTGAAGTTCTTCACCTTTATGGAGCTTGAAGAGATCAACGCCCTGGAAGAAGAAGACAAAAACAGCGGTAAGGCACCGCGCGCGCAGTACGTGCTGGCTGAATTAGTCACACGTCTGGTACACGGTGAAGAAGGTCTCACGGCGGCAAAACGCATTACTGAAAGCCTGTTCAACGGTACGCTAAGCGCGCTGAGCGAAGCGGACTTCGAGCAACTGGCGCAGGATGGCGTGCCGATGGTTGAAATGGAGAAGGGCGCGGATCTGATGCAGGCGCTGGTGGACTCTGAACTTCAGCCTTCACGTGGACAGGCGCGTAAGACCATTGCGTCTAATGCGGTTACGGTCAACGGTGAAAAACAGGCTGACCCGGAATACACCTTTGCCGACAGCGATCGCCTGTTCGGGCGTTATACGCTGCTGCGTCGCGGTAAGAAAAACTACTGCCTCGTTTGCTGGAAGTAAGCCGTAAACGGCATAAAAAAGCGCGGGAAACCGCGCTTTTTTTATTGCTAAAAACGCATCGTCTTACAGACCTTCCGCTGCCAGCGCCGCTGCTACCGCAGGACGGGCCGCGACCCGCTCCATATAAGCCTGAATATGATTTAAGCCGCTCATCTCCAGTTTTACCGCCCGCGCCCAGCGCAGCACGGTAAACAGATACGCGTCGGCGATCGTAAAGCGCGTTCCGCCGATCCACGGCTTGTCACCCAATGCCTCGTCCACAAAGCGCAGCTTTTTCTCCAGCAGAGCGCGCACCGTCGGTTTATAGTCCTCCGGGGTATCCGGGCGAAACAGCGGGGTAAACCCTTTGTGCAGTTCGGTAGCAACATAATTGAGCCACTCCAGTGCCCGGTAACGCGCCATGCTGCCCGGCGAAGCGAGAAGCTGTCGGTCCGCGACGCTATCGGCAATAAACTGCATAATCGCCACCCCTTCGGTCAGGATGGCATTGTCATCCAGCAGCAGCGTTGGTACCTGGCCCTTCGGATTCATATTTAAAAAGTCATCGCCATTTTCCAGCCGCTTGTTCGCCAGATCGACTTTCTCCAGCGTAAAGTCGAGACCGCTTTCGCGCAAAATAATGTGCGACGCGAGGGAACAGGCACCGGGTTTATAATATAGCTTCATCGGTCAAACTCCTTAAGGGCAACGGGATGCGTAGCTATATGGTAGGGCGACTTTGGATAAAAAAAAAGCCGCTAACAGGTTAGCGGCTTCTCTTTATGCGTTTCCCGACAAACGTTATACGGCAGGTTTTTGCTCTGCGCGAACGTCGTTCTCATCGTTTAAGGTCATACGGTTAAGCTTCGGCGCGGTCAGCAGCATCAGAACGGCGATAACGGCCGTTGCGATACCGATTTTCAGGAAGACATCACCATAAACAACCAGAGACTGGAGCGGATCGTTAACGTCAGACGGGACGGCCATCAGGTTCGCCACATAGCCGCCAATCAGGTTTGCGCCTGCGGTGGTCAGGAACCAGCTACCCATGATGAAGCCCATCAGACGCTGCGGTACCAGCTGCGCGACCATTGCCAGACCCAGACCGGAGATCATCAGTTCGCCAATACTTTGCATCGCGTAGCTGAACACCAGCCAACCAGAGGAGACAATGCCCGCATCGCTGGCGAATTTCGCACCCAGCGGCAGCACGAGGAATGCGGCTGAACACAGCACCATGCCAACCGCAAATTTCATCGGCATCGGCAGAGTATCGCCCATCTTATTGTAGGTTGCTGCCAGAATCGGGCTACCGATAATGATCCAGAACGGGTTAAGCGCCTGGAACTGCTCTGGCTGAACGGATATACCCAAAATCGCCGGGTCAACGTTGTGGATGGCGAAGAAGTTCAGTGAGGTCGGCATCTGGCTGTACAGCACGAAGAAGATAATCGCCTGTAGCATCAGAATGAACGCCACGATCATTTTACGGCGGCCTGCGCCGTTCATTGCCAGCGCTTCTTTACCGAAGATGCACACGATACCGAGAGCGACGACGCCCAGCGTCATACGTGCAACACCCTGGTTGTGCAGCAGCCAGGTTGCAACCGCAATCAGCGCCACGATGCCGACGATGGTCATCAGCAGCTTCCCGAACTGCAGCGGTTCGAAGTCTGGTTTGGAGCCGTACTGTTTGACCCAGCGCTGGCAGAATGCGAAGTTCACTACGGTGATCAGCATACCCACAACGCTGAGGGCGAAGGCGGTGCTCCAGCCGTATTTGTCGGCCAGCCACGGTGTCGCGATCATGGACAGGAACGAACCAATGTTGACCGCCATGTAGTACATGGTGAATGCGCCATCAAGACGCGGGTCATTTTTGGCATAGCAGGTGGAAAGCAGGGAGGACGGGTTTGCTTTAAACAGACCGTTACCTACCGCAATTGTGGCCATACCCATATAGACGATGGCAACGTCGTGACCGGACCAGGCAACCAGCGCATAACCAATGGCAAGCACGATAGCGCCCAGCATAATAACGCGTTTAGTTCCGAGGACCTTATCGCCCAGCCAGCCGCCGATCGCGACCAGACCGTACACCAGGGCACTAAAAGATGAAAACAGAGTGATGGAATCCGTTTCGGTCATACCCAGTTGTCTGACCAGGTAGACGGCCATGATCCCTTGCAGGCCATAGAAGCCAAAACGCTCCCATAATTCTATTGAAAAGATGAGATAAAACGCTTTGGGTTGTTTGAAAGCGTTCATGCTCACGCTTTCAGCTGGTTTTTTGTTTGCAGTTGACACAAATACCTCTTTTTTTACATCCCATATCAACGGGGGTGTTTTACAGCGGGATGCAAAATAAACATCCGCTTTATAGTTATTCTTGGAGGGGAAACGGCAGTAATGTTCACTATCCTGCTCGTTCAGGCAATACTTTTGTAATAACCTGTTACATATAAATTTTACCGTATAATCAACCTGACATTCAAATGTTATCCAGCGTTTAATTTCATCTTTTATTTTTTAGTGGTTTTTTTAACTGGCTGCTCCCGTTTTCAGGGGGCTAATGGCGATATGTTCTGCTGTTTTGCGTTTATTGTAGTGATATAGGCCATATTCTCAAAATATTCTGGTTTATTGTGTTGTTTAATAATGGTTTCTCAATGGTGAACGATTTGTATCCACGCAAAAAGTGCACAAAATTTTAACATTGCCCAGGCGGCCACAGGCTATAGAATTTTTTTAGCGAAAAAAATGTTTTTACTGCAAACACGATCTATCGCGGGATAAAACGCAGGTCGGTGGCGGTGCATGCAACGGCTTCCTCCTGGAGGAAGCGCATTGCGTCAGCCTTCTCAGGCGTAAACCTTCTCTTTGTACTCACACAGATCTTCGATAATGCATGAGCCGCAGCGCGGTTTGCGGGCAATGCAGGTATATCGACCGTGCAGAATGAGCCAGTGATGGCAGTCAACCTTAAATTCTGCCGGGACGACCTTCAGCAGCTTTTCTTCTACCTGTTCGACGTTTTTGCCAGGCGCAAATTGTGTCCGGTTGCAAACGCGGAAAATATGGGTATCAACCGCAATCGTCGGCCAACCGAAAGCAGTATTCAGCACCACGTTAGCCGTTTTGCGCCCTACGCCGGGCAGGGCTTCCAGCGCCGCGCGATCTTCCGGGACCTCGCCCGCATGTTTTTCAATCAGCATACGGCAGGTTTTAATCACGTTTTCGGCTTTACTGTTAAACAGGCCAATTGTCCTGATATAGCTTTTCACGCCCTCAACGCCCAGCTCAAGCATTGCCTGCGGCGTATTAGCGACCGGATACAGCTTCGCGGTGGCTTTATTAACGCTGACATCCGTCGCCTGGGCGGAAAGCAGCACCGCAATCAGCAGTTCAAACGGCGATGAGAAATGAAGCTCGGTGGTCGGATGCGGGTTGTGTTCACGCAGTCGGGTCAGGATCGTCAGGCGTTTAGCATTGTTCATCAGGCTTTCTCTGACGCCGTCGGGGAGGTCACAATGGCCTGCGCGCGGCGTTTTTTGGAACGTTCATCAATCAGGTATTTTATCGCCAGCATCATGCCGAGGCCAATAAATGCGCCGGGCGGCAGCATCGCCAGCAGGAACGGCGTATCGGTGTGGAAGATCTCAATGCGCAGTGCTTTGGCCCAGCCGCCGAGCAGGGAATCTGCGCCATCAAACAGCGTGCCGTTGCCAAGGATCTCACGCACCGAACCGAGGACAAACATCGCGCTGGTAGCCCCCATGCCGATGGAAAAGCCATCCAGCGCGGAGAGGGCAACGCTCTTTTTAGCGGCAAAGGCTTCCGCACGACCGATAACAATACAGTTGGTCACAATTAGCGGGATAAAAATTCCCAGCGATTGATACAGCCCGTAAGCGTAGGCGTTAATCAGCATCTGCACGGCGCTGACCACCGAGGCGATGATCATCACGTACACCGGAATGCGGATCTCCGCGGGCACCCAGCGGCGCAGGGCGGAAATCGCGGTGTTGGTCAGGGTCAGTACCAGGGTGGTCGCCAGACCCAGTCCGAGGGCGTTGGTCGCGGTTGATGTCACCGCCAGCAGGGGGCACAGGCCGAGAAGCTGCACCAGCGCCGAGTTGTTTTTCCACAATCCCTGTACGATGACTTCTTTGACTTCACTCATGCGTTATTCTCCGCAGGCCGGAAGTTGGGAAAGACGGGGCGGCAGCGTTCTGGCGAACAGTCCGGCCCGTTTGACGGCGTTAACCACCGCACGCGGGGTAATGGTGGCACCGGTAAACTGGTCGAAATCGCCACCGTCTTTTTTCACCGCCCAGCGGCTGTCATTTTCATCTGCAATCTTTTTACCGGAAAAATGGGTGATCCAGTCCGACAGACGCAGTTCTATTTTATCGCCCAGCCCCGGCGTTTCATGATGTTCAGTGACCCGCGAGCCATAGACCGTACCCTGGAAATCTGCCCCGACCAGTAGCTGAATGGCCCCCGAGTAGCCGTCCGGCGCAGTGGCTTCAATCACCGCAGCTACCGGGTTTGCGTCGTTCATCGCGATATACACCCGATGTTCGCCTTTCCCCAGCGCCGGATCGCTCACCAGAAAACAGCTTTGCTGCAAATCATTATTGTAGAGGTCAGCAGGAACTACCTGATCGAACAGCGCTTTTTGCTGGCCTGCCGCCTGCACCGCAATGGTATTTTTAGTGACCTGATCGATTGCTGCCGTCAGGCCGGTCGTTCCCGCTGCGAACAGCGCCAGCGTGACGCCATGTTTGCGCATCGTCTTCAGCATGTTATCTCCTCAGCGATGACCGTAAACACGGGGACGGGTGTAGTAGTCGATCAGCGGTACGGTAATATTCGCCAGCAGTACCGCAAAAGCAACGCCGTCTGGATAGCCGCCAAAACAGCGGATCAGCCAGACCAGCAGGCCCGCCAGCGCGCCAAAAATCAGTCGCCCACGGTTAGTGGTGGAGGCGGTGACCGGATCGGTCAGAATAAAAAACGCGCCCAGCATTGTGGCCCCTGAAAGCAGATGAATTGACGGTGCCGCCAGCGTTTCAGGGGAGAACAGCCAGCCGAGCGTTGAGCATACGGCGAGGCTTGCCAGGAAGCTGAACGGAATATGCCAGCGAATGGCTTTCTGCCAGAGTAAAAACAGCCCACCCGCCAGGAAGGCGAGATTCACCCACTGCCAGCCCACGCCCGCCAGCGCTCCGTTAAAAATCGGCAGTTGCATAATGCCATCGACATGGTTTCCGGCGCGTAACGACGTTTTGAAGGTATCCAGCGGCGTCGCCTGACTGATGCCGTCAATGCCGAGACGCAGCAGATTCATATCCGCTCCGGCGGCAGTGTGCCCGCTGACGATAATCTGCAACGCGTCCAGAAAACCGGGCACCGTCGCGGCGATATTCTGCGGCGGCAGCCAGGAGGTCATCTGGACAGGGAAGGAGATCAGCAATACCACGTAGCCAATCATCGCCGGATTGAAAGGATTGTGTCCCAGTCCGCCATACAGTTGCTTGGCAATGATCACCGCAAATACCGTTCCCAGCACCACCATCCACCAGGGAGCAAGTGGCGGAATACTGATCGCCAGCAGTACGCCGGTCAGCCATGCAGAGTGATCGGATAAAATGCGGGTAACGCTTTGTTTACGCAACGTGACGACCAGCGCTTCCGCCATCCACGCCGACAGGCTGGCGATCACCAGTTGTATTAGCGTCCCCCAGCCAAAAAACCAGAACTGTGCGGCGATGCCCGGCAGGGTCGCCAGCAGTACCAGCAGCATAATACGCGACGTCTGGCGCTGGTTGTGGGTATAGGGGGAACTTGCGATTCTGAAAACCATTTAATCCTCGTTAACAACCTGCTGTGCGGATTTTCTTGCCTGAACGCGGGCTATCGCCGCCGCAACTGCGGCTTTGCGCGGGTCGTCTTCGCTGACGGATGCGGTCGCCTGTTGTTCCGCTTTACGCGCCTTCGCACGGGCGATGGCGGCTTCGACGGCAGCTTTACGCGGATCTTCCGTCGCCTGTGCCGGTTCGCTGGAAACCGTCTGTTCCGCTTTACGCGCCTTCGCACGGGCGATGGCCGCTTCGACGGCGGCTTTACGCGGATCTTCCGTCGCCTGCGCCGGTTCGCTGGAAACCGTCTGTTCCGCTTTACGCGCCTTCGCACGGGCGATAGCGGCTTCGACGGCAGCTTTGCGCGGATCTTCCGTCGCCTGCGTCGGTTCGCTGGAAACCGTCTGTTCCGCTTTACGCGCTTTCGCTCGGGCGATGGCGGCTTCGACGGCGGCTTTACGCGGGTCACCGCTGGCGTCCACCGCTGTTTTTTCACTTTGCCGCTCGCGTGCCTGGGCTTTGCGGGCCTCACGCGCGGCGATGGCTTCGCTATTGTCCGGCGCTTTGCCGGTTTCAACGACAATTGGCTGACCGGCAACCTGTTGTTTTTCCCGCACGCGGGCTAATGCCGCCTGAATGGCGTCACGGTCATCCGCCGCAGGCTGGGCGGCTGAGCGTTTATGCCGCTCCAGGCGGGCGATTTTCTCCCGCTCCAGACGCGCCTGCCGGGCTTCAAAACGCGCTTTAGCTTCTGCCGCGCGCTTGTCTTCCAGGCTAATTGCGTAGATCTCCGCTTTTTCCTGCCGGAAATACTGCACCAGCGGAATATTGCTTGGGCATACCCAGGCGCAGGCTCCGCACTCGATACAGTCTTGCAGATTATGCGCGGTAGCTTTGTCATGCTGCTGGCCTTTGCTGAACCAGTACAGCTGCTGGGGGAGCAGATCGGCCGGGCAGGCATCGGCACAGGCGCTACAGCGAATGCAGCCTTTCTCTTCCTGCGGCTCGCCCATTTCACTTGCCGAGGGTGCCAGCAGGCAGTTGGTGATTTTAACGACCGGGACCTCCAGCCACGGCAGGGTAAAGCCCATCAGCGGCCCGCCCATAATGACCATCTGCCCGGTTGAAGGACAAAATCCGCCCGACTCCAGCAGATGGCGGACTGGCGTACCGAGACGCGCCCAGACGTTGCCCGGCGTGGCGATAGCCTCGCCGGTCAGCGTGACCACGCGCTCCGTCAACGGCTCGCCGTCAATCACCGCGCGTTTAACGGCATAAGCGGTGCCGACGTTTTGCATCAGCACGCCAATATCCGACGAGCGTCCGCCGTGCGGGACCTGTTTGCCGGTGAGGATTTGCGTTAATTGTTTTGCGCCGCCGGACGGGTATTTCGTCGGGATCACCCGTAAAATGATGTCGTGGGCATCCGCCAGCACCGCCCGCAGCATGGAAATTGCCTGCGGTTTATTATCTTCAATGCCGATCAGGATTTGCCGGGGCTGTAAAATATGCGCGAGGATGCGCACGCCCTCGATAATCTGCGCCGCGCACTCCTGCATCAGGCGATCGTCGGCGGTGATATAAGGCTCACATTCTGCGGCATTAATAATCAGCGTTTCTATTTTATTGCCACCGCCGAGCAGTTTATTACCCGTCGGAAAACCTGCGCCGCCTAATCCGGCGACGCCGTATTGATGAATGCGCTCAATTAATTCGCTACGACTTTTGGTGTGATAATCATGCCAGCCATCACGGTCGATCCAGCGGTCTTCACCGTCGGCGTCAATAATAATGCTCATCTCCGCCAGCGCCGAAGGATGCGCGGTGGAGTGGGGCGCAATGGCGGTAATCACGCCGGACGTTGGGGCGTGAACCGGAAGCATCCGGCCGAAACCACGGGTCAGCGGCTGACCGCGTAAAACCGTGTCTCCGACTTTAACGCACAGCTCGCCTTCCGCGCCGATATGCTGCTTCAGCGGCATGACAAAGCGCTGCGCCAGCGGCAATTGCCGCAGCGGCGTGCTGCTGGACTGGAGTTTCATTTCCGGCGGGTGGATCCCTCCGTTGAAATCCCAGATTTTGTCTTTTCTGAAGGCGGAAAATAATTTAAACATGTTGTTCCACAGGAATATTACGCACCGGAATGGTGTGTAGATCCCATTTCCAGTTTTCAGTGGTGACGGCTGCCGGTTGCAGGGAAATACACCGCGTCGGGCAGGGATCAACGCACAGATTACAGCCGGTACACAGGTCGTTAATCACCGTGTGCATGGCGCGGGTAGCACCAATAATGGCATCGACCGGGCACGCCTGGATGCATTTGGTACAGCCGATACAGTTATTTTCATCGATCACCGCCAGCATCCGCAGCGGCTCCTGCGCCAGCGCATCGCCTTCCAGCGGTTGCGGATCAACGTTAAGCAGGGCGGCAATTTTGAGCATTACCGCTTCACCGCCGGGGGCGCAGCGATTGATACTCTCGCCGTTGCGGCCTACGGCCTCCGCGTAAGGGCGGCAGCCGGGGAATCCGCACTGGGCGCACTGGCTTTGCGGCAGGATGGCGTCGATTTTATCGACGATGGGATCTTCTTCCACCGCAAAGCGCCGCGAGGCATAGCCCAGAATGACGCCGAAAATCAGGCCCAGCACGCTGATGGCGGCAATGGCGATCCAGATTGCAGTCATCACAGCTTCACCAGCCCGCTAAAGCCCATAAAGGCCAGAGACATCAAGCCTGCGGTAATCAGAGCGATGGCGTTACCGCGAAATGGCGCGGGAACGTCTGCCACCGCCAGCCGTTCGCGGATAGCGGCAAACAGTACCATCACCAGCGAGAATCCCGCCGCAGCGGAAAACCCGTACAGCGCCGACTGCAAAAAGTTGTGACCAAGATTAATATTCAGCAGCGCCACGCCGAGCACCGCGCAGTTGGTGGTGATCAGCGGCAGAAAAATGCCCAGCAACCGGTACAGCGCCGGGCTGGTTTTGCGTACCACCATCTCGGTAAACTGCACCACGACGGCGATCACCAGAATGAAGGCGAGAGTGCGCAGGTAGATTAAATCAAGCGGGATTAGGATCCAGTTATCAATCAGCCACGCGCAGACGGAAGCGAGCGTCATCACAAACGTGGTCGCCAGCCCCATACCCATTGCTGTTTCCAGCTTTTTCGACACCCCCATAAAGGGGCACAGACCCAGAAACTTCACCAGCACGAAGTTGTTTACCAGGACTGTTCCAACAAATAGCAATAAATAGTCAGTCATTACTCGACCTGAATGAAAAAAGCCGCTTATTATCGGTCAAACTGCACCAGGCGACAACAGGTTAACTGTAGGGTTATTACGGGTTCACAAACGTGTGTTTGACCCGTTGTGAACGCCTGAAATAGGGTGCCAGCAGCGCCGCCGCCAGAAGAGGGAACAGTAGCTGACGCAGTGCCAGCGTGTCAGCGACAGGGGCAAAAGCAAAGGCTTTTACCGCCAGCAGCACGGAAATCAGCAGCCAGATAATATAATGTTTCGGTACTAAGACGCGGCGTTTAAAAAAGGCGATGGTCAGCCATAATGTGTAATACCACATCGCCACCGCAAACAGGCAGGAGAGCGCCCACAGGCTGATATAGCTCATGCTTTGCGATTGCAACTGGTCCAGCATGTGAGGTGTCAGAAGTGCGCCTGCGTAGATCAACAGTGAGAGCGAAGCGCTGAATAATGCCAGAAGCAGCCAGGCCAGGGGAGCCAGTAGCCAGCCGCCGATGCGTTCACCAGGTTTTACAGACATGCCAACTCCAGAAATTAGCGCCAGAAAGAGGTCAGAAGACCGGGCAGGGAGTATAAAACATCTGGCGCTAATGTTTACAGACTTTATTGTACGTATTTCCAGACCGTCTTAGGGACTTCACCCACGTTATACAATCTGCCGCCAGAAACCAGCTCCGCGCGGCGGTGGTCGGCGGCGCGATACATGTTGATAATTTCGGCGTCGTCGCTCAGGCTGTAGTTAAGATGATCAAACAGTTTTTCCAGGGTTTCGAGAGAATTGATTTTACGGAATTTTAATAAATAATCCTGTACGCTCATTGTAGGTTGATCCATTTAATAATGAGAATAATAAGTTAATAAATATTGATCGCATGGATATGCTTTATGACTCTCTACCGTATCTGCGCACTCGCTGTTAAACGTCCCAGAAATTTGGCATTTAATGCGGCGCTAAATAGTTAAGTAATAAATCGTAAATTCAGGAGAATAAAATTACTGATTTACAGAAGAGAGTAAAGATGCCTACCCGATAACGCAGATGCCGGACGGCACCTGCGCAGAGAAGATTAACGCTGTTCGCCCTGGCTGGCAATAACGTTCTGATACCAGAAGTAGCTCTTTTTGCGTTTTCGTGCCAAATCCTGCTGATGATCAACATACACAAAGCCATATTGCTTTTTATAGCCGTTAAGCCAGCTTAGCAGATCGATAAATGACCACGGATAATAGCCCCGCACGTCGGCCCCGGCTGCAATGGCTTTTTCCAGCGCGTCGATATGCATCCGTAAATAGTCAATGCGCGGATCGTCAACAATCTCGCCATCAACGATAGAGTCCTTCGCCCCCAGCCCATTCTCGGTAATATAGATGGGAATATTATCGTAGCGCGCTTTGATCATCATAATGCCGTCAGTTAATCCCTGTGGCCAAATCTCCCAGTCCCAGTCGGTATACACGCCGTCAGGATTACGCACAAACTTGTACAATCCCTTAAAGCCAAACTCACCGGCGCTTTGACGCTCGCCGCTGTTATTCGCCTGGGTGCAGGTTTCATCCGGGTTAGCGGCGACGGTTTCCCGGCGATAATAGTTAAGGCCGATAAAATCGCAGCGGTTATCGCGCAACAGTTGCATATCGCCATCTGCACAAACCGGGACGCCCCACAGTGCCTGAGTTTGCTGGAGCAATCCGGCAGGGTAGCTCCCTTTCAGGACCGGATCGTACAGCCAGTGGGTGTGAATGGCGTCGGCAAGTTCGCTCGCGGCAACATCTTCCGGGCTATCGGTCAGCGGAGTATGCGGCTGAAGCACATTCACAAAGCCAATTTCACCTTTAATGCCGCTTTCACGAAAAGCCTGAACCGCCAGCGCATGGGCGATGAATACGTGATGACAGGCCTGAATCGCGCGTGCCGGATCTTTTACTGACGGGGGATGGCTGCCGGTAATATAACCATGACCAATAAATACGATGGTTTCGTTAAACGTGGCCCACAGTTTCACCCGATCGCCAAAGCGTGCATAACACAGGCGGGCATATTCCACGAACGCCTCGGCGACGGCCCGGGATTCCCATCCGCCTTCATCCTGGAGCGCCTGAGGGAGATCCCAGTGGTACAGCGTCAGCATCGGCTCAATGTTATGCGCCAGCAGCTCATCGATCAGATCGCTGTAGAATTTTATCCCGGCTTCGTTAACCTCACCCCGTCCGGCGGGCAGCAGGCGCGGCCATGAGACTGAGAAACGGTAGCTCTGCAGACCCATTTCCGCCATTAACGCCACGTCTTCGCGGAAGCGGTGATAATGATCAACGGCAACATCGCCATTGGTATCCTGATAAGTCGTGCCTTGCTGGTGGGAAAAAATATCCCAGATGGACGGACCTTTCCCGTCCTCGTTATACGCGCCTTCAACCTGATACGCTGCGGTTGCCGCGCCCCAAAGAAAATCCTTCGCAAAAGCCGTCATCTGTTACCTCTTAAGCTGAATATCCTGATCCAAAAAGATAATACGAACAGATAACGCAATACTGCAACCGGTTTCAGAAACCGGTTGCAGTATTGCGAGGAGGATCGCGCTCAGGCGGTTATTTATGCTGTGCGGGGCTATCAGGCGGTTGCGGCGGCTGATACTGATCGATATGACTGGCGACCAGCAGCAAAATAACGGAAATGCCCACGACAACCCAACCGGCAAGTTTAAGAATATTTCTGAATGGCGATAACATAAGCAACTTAAAGCTATTGAAAACGTTCATAAATCCTAGCCGCTCGTCGGCAATTCGGCAAGTTCACAGAGGGATGAAATTAAAACTGTCGAATCAGCAGGTTATCGTACAGTAGCGGTAATGAAACTTTTCATTAGCGAAAGTTATTAATATGTTGTGACCAAAGTTGAGATGAGGTGAAATAGAGGCTGATAACGAAAAGGGGTTGAAGATGAGCGACAATATTCGAGTCGGATTAATCGGTTACGGTTATGCCAGTAAAACATTTCACGCGCCGCTCATAGACGGTACGCCGGGGCTTGAACTGGCCGTCGTCTCCAGCAGCGATGAAAACAAAGTCCACGCTGACTGGCCGGGCGTTAAAGTGGTTTCCGAACCGAAGCATTTGTTTAACGATCCTGCCATTGATCTGATTGTCATTCCTACGCCTAATGATACCCATTTCCCGCTGGCGAAAGCGGCGCTGGAAGCCGGAAAGCATGTGGTGGTGGATAAACCGTTCACCGTGACGTTGTCACAGGCACGCGAGCTTGATGCGCTGGCAAAAAGCCTCGGCCGACTGCTTTCCGTCTTTCACAACCGCCGCTGGGACAGCGATTTCCTGACGGTAAAAGCGCTGCTGGCAGAAGGTACGCTGGGGGAAGTCGCGTGGTTTGAATCCCACTTTGACCGTTATCGCCCGCAGGTACGTAATCGCTGGCGTGAACAGGGCGGGCCGGGCAGCGGCATCTGGTACGATTTAGGTCCGCATCTGTTAGATCAGGCGGTTAATTTGTTTGGTTTACCGGTGAGTCTGAGCGTTGATTTAGCGCAGTTACGTCCGGGCGCGCAGTCTACTGACTATTTCCACGCCATTCTGCGTTATCCGCAGCGCCGCGTCGTTTTGCATGGGACGCTGCTGGCGGCTGCCGAAACCGCACGTTACATCGTGCACGGTTCGCGCGGCAGCTACATTAAATATGGGGTGGACCCGCAGGAAGAGCGCCTGAAAAACGGCGAGCGTTTACCGCAGGCCGACTGGGGCTATGATATGCGTGACGGCGTTCTGACGCAGGCGGTGAGTGAAGATCGGCTTGAAACCGCGCCGCTGCTGACCAGCCCCGGCAACTATCCGGCCTACTATGCGGCGATCCGCGATGCGCTGAACGGTCACGGTGAAAACCCGGTTCCGGCAAGCCAGGCGATTCAAATCATGGAACTGATTGAGCTGGGGATTGAGTCATCCAAACAGGGCGCTTCGCTTAGCCTGACCTGATATTCGCGCCCGCTTACCGCACGGCAAGCGGGCACTTTTTCAGGCGTTACGCACGCGCTGGATCAGCGCATCTTTTTCCTGGCGGCTTAAAAACGCAATTTCGAGGCCGTTAATCTGCGCCTGACGAATTTGGGCCGGGCTTAAACCCGCTGCCGGTGCCGCGACGGTATATTCATGAACAATATCCACGCCCTGAACCGCCGGATCGTCGGTATTCAGGCTGGCAAGTACGCCCTGATCGAGGAACGTTTTCAGGGGGTGATGCGCCAGAGAGGCGACGGTGCTGGTCTGAATATTCGAGGTCAGGCACGACTCAATGCCGATCTTCTGTTCTCTGAGAAACGCCATCAGCGCCGGATCTTCCACCGCTTTAACGCCGTGGCCGATACGTTCCGCGCCGAGTTCGCGGATCGCCTGCCAGATACTTTCCGCGCCCGCTGCTTCGCCGGCATGAACCGTAATGTGCCAGCCCGCGTCACGCGCGCGGTTGAAATGACTCAGGAACAGAGAACCGGGGAAGCCGAGTTCGTCACCCGCCAGATCCAGCGCGGTGATGTGTTCGCGGGAGGCCAGCAGAGCTTCCAGTTCCTGTGAACAGGCCGCCTCGCCAAAGGTGCGGCTCAGAATGCCGATCAGCCGCGCCTCAACGCCGAAATCGCGGCTGCCGTCGCGAACGCCTGCAATCACTGCTTCCACCACGCCTGCCACCGGTAAATCATGGCTCATCGCCATATAGCCAGGGGAGAAGCGCAGTTCCACATAGTGCAGGCCGTTGCGGGCGGCATCTTCCATATTTTCATACGCCACGCGGCGGCAGGCTTCCAGCGATCCGAGTACCTTCACGCCCCAGTCGAGTTTGGACAAAAAGCTGACCAGATCCGGTTCGTTGTGGGTGACCTGAACGTGCGGACGCAGGGCGTCAAGCGTACTGGCGGGGAGGGCGAGATTGAACTCGCGTCCGAGATCGAGAATGGTCTGGGCGCGAATGTTGCCATCCAGGTGGCGGTGAATATCAGTCAATGGGAGGGTAGTATCAATCATGATCGCACTCATTTTTTAGTTAAAGTGCGATCCATTATAAAAACAAATGCGGGGAAAAAGCTATTTTGCGCAACAGATTTCTCCGTTGCGCAAAAGATCAGCGTAAGGATTGTATTCCGGCAATTAGCCGTTCAACGCCCTGTTCCAGCTTGCTGCGCGGGCAGCCCGCGTTGAGGCGAACAAACCCGTTGCCTTCCGCACCGTAAGTATAGCCAGGCATAATCGCCACTTTTTGCTGCTCGATCAGCACTTTTTGCAGCGCCTGGTCGTCAATGCCCAGCGGAGTAAGATCGATCCACGCCAGATAGGTTGACTGCGGCGGCTGCCAGTTCAGCGCCGGGAATGCGCTATTCAGCGCGTCGGCAACGTACCGTAAATTTGCCTGAAGATACTCGCGCAGCGCGTCGAGCCACGGCTCACCCTGTTGATAGGCCGCAACGTGGGCGACCAGCGCCGGGACTGACGGCGAAGACAGCGCATCGCGATTTTTCAGCGCATTAAGATAGGCCTCGCGCGAAGCGTCATCCGCGATAAAGCCATATGCGCCGGTCAGCGCCGGAATATTAAAGCTCTTCGAGCCGGAGGTTAACAGCGCCCAGCGGCTACGCGCCACCTCGCACCACGGAATATGCTGCGCCGCGCCCCAGACCATATCCATATGAATTTCATCGCTGATCACCGCGACGTGATGCTTTTCACACAGCTGCGCCATGGTTTCCAGCTCTGCGCGAGTCCAGACTTTGCCGCTGGGGTTGTGTGGGCTGCATAACAGCATCACGCTATTTTGCGGCTGGGCCAAAACCTGCTCAAGCCGGTCGAAATCGCACTGCCAGTCGTTACCCTGTTTTTGCAGCGGCACGGCGGCGACGCTGCGCTGATTGCTTTCAATGGTTTTGTAGAAGGCATCATAGGCAGGCGTGTGTACCACCACACCATCGCCGGGGGCTGACCACTGGCGGATCATTTCGGCCACCATATAAATCACTGAAGGGCCATACACCAGCTGTTGGATATCGGGGCGACTGTTGAAACGGGAAGAGAACCAGTGGGCCACCGCCGCGAGGAATTCGTCATTCTTCCAGCGGCTGTAACCGAGTACGCCGTGATCGAGCCGCTGACGCAGGGCATCCAGAATGCAGGGTGCGGTGGCAAAATCCATATCGGAGATGGTGAAGGGCAGCAGGTCGGCGGCACCAAAACGGTCGGCAACATAATCCCACTGGGTACACCAGGTGCCGTGACGATCGACGGGTGTTGAAAAATCAAACATGTCAGCATCCTTATCTTTTTTATCGGAAGCGCATTTTCCCCCTTCTGCGGGAAGGGGGAAAGCCTTGTTTATGCCTGCACGCTGTGCATCAGCGTTGCCATTTCATCTTTCACCGACTGTACCTGCGGGCCAATGACTACCTGCAAATTATGTTGGTTGAGCTGGACCACGCCGATAGCGCGGTTGGCTTTTAATGCCGCGCTGTCTACCTTGCTCATATCGTTTACCGACAGACGCAGGCGGGTAATGCAGTTATCCAGCGAAACGATATTCTCCGCGCCGCCGAGCGCCGCCAGAATCGCAGGCACGTTGTAGCCGGATTTACCGGTCACGCCAGCCACCGCTTTTTCCAGCGGGCTGTTATCAATTTCACGACCCGGCGTTTTGAGATTAAAGCGGGTGATAGCCAGACGGAAAATAGTGTAGTAAGCCACAAACCAAATTGCTGCCACTACCGGCACCATATACCAGCGCGTTGCCAGACCGTGCAGCATACCGAATACCACAAAATCAATAATATTGCCGTCGGTATTACCGATGGTGACGCCCAGCACCGCCATGAGGGTAAAGCCAAGTCCGGTCAGTAAAGCATGAACAACGTACAGGATCGGTGCCACAAACAGGAACAGGAATTCCAGCGGTTCAGTGGTGCCGCCAACAATACAAGCCACCACGCCGGAAATCAGCAGGCCTTTAATTTTATGACGGTTTTCCGGGCGTGCGCAGTGATACATCGCCAGCGCCGCACCAGGCAGGCCGCCGAGGAAGGCAGGCATTTTGCCCTGGGACAGGAAGCGGGTCGCACTTTCGGCAAAACCGTGGGTTTCAGAACAGTTCAACTGCGCCTGGAAGATGGTCAGCGCGCCGCTGACGCTGTGACCGCAAACATCCAGCGTCCCGCCCGCTTCGGTAAAGCGGATCAGCGCCACCAGAATATGATGCAGGCCAAAAGGTAACAGCAGACGTTCGCCGGTGCCGAAAATCATCGGGCCAAAATCGCCCGCGCTATTGATGGCATAACCCAGCGCGTTGATGCCCATCGCAAATACCGGCCAGATCAGCGGAATAACCAGCCCGACCAGGCCCAGTACCACTGAGGTAATAATCGGCACAAAGCGGGTGCCGCCAAAGAAAGCCAGGGCATCCGGCAGGCGAATGGTATGAAAACGCTCGTGCAGCATCCAGACGATAATACCGGCGATCACCGCGCCAAGAATACCGGTGTCGATAGACTGAATGCCGAGGATATTCTGGATATTGTTCGCTTTGAGGACCGCAGCATCAGTGGTCGGCAGAATGCCCTTCATGGTCAGCCAGAAGTTAACGGCCAGATTCATCACCGCATAACCGACAAACCCGGCAAACGCCGCCACGCCTTTATTATCACGCGCCAGCCCCAGCGGGATGGCAACACAAAACATCACCGGTAAATAGCTGAAAGCGAATGAGCCGACTTTGCTCATCCAGCCAAAAATGGCCTGCAAAATGGGCGTATCCAGCCAGGGAAGCAGGGTGGTGACATCATGACTGCTCAGCGAACTGCCAATGCCCATCATGATCCCGCAAAAGGACAGTAACGCCACGGGTAACATAAACGTTTTACCCAACTGCTGGAAGAACTCCCATAACGAGATCTTAGGTGCTGCTTTCGCACTCATACATGGTTCCTTGTCATTGTAGATTCAGAGATTAACGGAGCGGAAAGATAAATCGTTTTACCAAATTTTAGTGCGACTAGTATCACACTTTTAGCTTATGATAGTGTTGCTCATGCGCCATAGTGATAAAACGTTTTATCTCAGTGTGTAAGGAAACCGTACCTCAATGACAATCGCCAAAAAAATTACAATCAGCGATGTAGCTCAGGCCGCAGGCGTATCGGTCAGTACCGTTTCGCTGGTATTAAGCGGTAAAGGGAGAATTTCGACGGCCACAGGGGAGCGGGTCAATCAGGCGATTGAGCAACTGGGTTTTGTGCGCAATCGGCAGGCCTCTTCGCTGCGCGGCGGGCAGAGCGGGGTGATTGGCCTGATTGTCAGCGACCTCTCCTCATCGTTCTACGCTGAACTGACTACCGGCATCACCAGTGCCCTGGAATCACAGGGTAAAATGGTGTTTCTGACCCAGGGCGGCGGCGATGGCGATCTCATGCTGCGGCGTCTCGACATGCTTATTTCCCAGGGCGTCGACGGGGTTATCATTGCCGGAGCTATTGAGCGCGGTGTGGAGTTTCGCGCGCTGGCAGAGCAATCCAACGTGCCGCTGGTATTTGCGTCCCGCGCCAGCTACCTCGATGATGTCGATCTGATCCGCCCTGACAACATGCAGGCGGCGCAGATGATCACCGAGCATCTTATCCGGCAGGGACATCAGCGCATCGCCTGGCTGGGCGGCGAAAGCGCCTCCCTGACGCGCGCCGAGCGGGTTGGCGGCTACTGTGCCACCTTGCTGAAATTCGGGTTACCTTTTCACAGCGAATGGGTCGTGGAATGCGGCTCAAGCCAGAAGCAGGCCGCCGAAGCGACAGGCGAACTACTACGCCAGAATCCCACCATCAGCGCGATCCTTTGCTATAACAGCGTGATTGCGATGGGCGCATGGTTTGGCCTGTTGCGTGCCGGTAAACAGAGTGATGAAGGTGGTCTGCAACGCTATTTTGAACAGCAGGTGACGCTGGCGGGATTTGCCGAGGTGCCGGAACAGGTGCTTGATGATATCCCGATAAGCTGGGTGATCGCTCCAGCCAGAGAAATGGGTAGTCGCCTGGCGGAAAGAATTTTACAGCGGATTGAGAGCAGCAGTACGCCGTTACGCAATCAAATTATGCCGCCCCGACTGGTGATCCAAAAATAGCCCCTCGACGAGGGGCTGAAGAGATTACTGTTGCGGAGCAGCCGGAGCAGCCGGAGCAGCCGGATTAACTGGCGTTACCGGTGCCGCCGGGTCTGCCGGGGTAACCGGGACTGCAGGTGCGGCAGGATTTGCCGGGTCAGCAGGGATCGCCGGGACTGCCGGATTGCCCTGCGGAGCCGGAATGCCTAAATCCGGTACGCCAAACATGCCGACAAAATCTTCCAGCGGCATTTTCTGCCCGTTAAGCGTCACCTGACCGTTGCCGTATTGCAGGCTGGCAGTAATATTATTGTCTTCCATGGTGGTGATGCGGAACATCTGGCCCATTGCCGCGAGGCCTTTCACCTGCTGGCTGGCGAGTTTCGATGCTTCATCATTCTGATAGCCTTCCAGACGCGCAATCTGCGTCATAAGCTCGGTAGCCATATCCGTTGGGATCACCAGTTTGCTGTCCAGCGTTTTCACGCTGCGGTCCACTTCTTCAGCCAGCGTCTGCGCAGGCTGTTTATTCTGCGAAGAATCTTTCAGGAACAGGGAAAGGTTGAAGGTTGATTCGCCTTTACTGTTCTTCCAGCTAAGCGGCGCAACGGTGATCACCGGCTCGCCTTTAAGCAGTAAAGGCAGTGCGCCGAAAAACGCCTCGGCCATTTTTTGCTGGTACAGCGCCGGATCCTGGACAACCTCTGGCTGGGACATCAGCGCCCGGGTTTGCGATTTATACTGCTGGCTGAACTGGTGCCAGGACTGACCGTCAATCTGACCAATTTTCAGCGTCAGTTTGCCGTTACCCATATCCTGATTTTGCAGTTTCAGGCTGTTAAGGGTGTAGTCGAGCTGTGAATCGATCTTTTTACCGTCTTTGCTGAGATCGGATTTCGCATCAAGCTCCATCCCTTCCAGCAGCGCCAGCTCTTTGCCTTCTACGGCAATCGCCAGTTTATCCAGATTCACTTTCTGATTGCCAATGCGCTCATCAAACGAGGTCAGCTTACTGTCGCCTTCCACTTTCAGATTATTGAAGGTCAGGCGCACGCGCTGATTATATTCATTAACCGAATCAATCAGACCGCTTTCCGCATCGCCGGTCAGCGACAAGACTTTGCCCTCTTTGTCGGCACTAAGCTGGAAATCGCCGCCGCTGAAGGCGACTTTCTCGCCTTCTTTATCGTAATTCAGCGCTTTCAGGTCGATATCCGAATGGCTGTCGCCGGAATAGCTGATGCGCGTATTGGCTTCAAAAGGGGATTGCCCTTTGGCAATGTCAAAAACCGGCTTCGCGGCTTCGTTATTGGCCAGCGTGGTTTTCACCGAGGCCATCGACGGGATCAGATTGAATTTTTTCAACTGGGCCAGTGGGAAAGGACCATGATCGACGCGTTCATTGAACACCAGGCTTTGACCCGGTTTCAGCCACGGGCTGGGGACACCGTTCGCCGGTTTCACCACCAGATCCAGATGGCTGGTAAACAGGCCACGCTGGTAGTTCTGGTACGCAACCTCAATGCCCGCTTCCGGGGCGGTCAGCCTGAGCTGTTCATTGGCCTGCTGTACAACCGTAGCAATGTGCTTTTCGAACTGTTTGCCGGTATACCAGGCTCCTGCGGTCCAGACCACGCCCAGAGCAACGATAATTCCTGCTGCAACCACTGTTTTTTTCATAATGTTTATCCATAAAAGAAAACGGGCGGAACAACCCGCCCGATAAGATCGCCAGTGTACGTTAAGCTTAGCAAGATTTTTCAAAAAGGGTTCAGTAACTTACCCCAGTTTATTGTAGACCCGCGCCAGGCGTCCCGTTCCGCTCACCGCAACCGGGGATTCTGCATTACTGATAAAAGCCGATTCGCCAGGTTTCAGTACCAGTTGCTGCTCATCTTTGCGCAGTACCGCTTCGCCTTCTACGCAAAACAGGATCGCTGCGCTCTGCTGCGCGATGCTGTTCTCCTGATTCGACAAATCGTGCAGGGAGAAAGCAAAGTCATCGACCGGGATCGGGAAATCGAGCGTCTGCCCGTCCTGAATCGGCTGGGTTAACAGTTCCCGCGCCGGTTTTGCCTCGAATTTGACGTTAGCAACCAGCTCCGGGATATCGATGTATTTCGGCGTCAGACCCGCGCGCAGCACGTTATCGGAATTCGCCATCACTTCCAGCGCAACCCCCTGTAAATAAGCGTGCGGCGTCTCGGCGAACAGGAACATCGCTTCGCCGGGATTCAGCTTGACCACGTTCAGCAGCAGCGGCGAGAACAGACCGCTGTCGTCCGGGTAGAATTCAGAGATCAGGCGAATGGTCTGCCACGGTTCGCCTTGCTGAGCGTCGAGCGCAGACTTCAGGATCGCCAGCGCCCGGCTTTTCTCTTCGCCCTCTAAAGCCAGCAGGCTGGCAAACAGATCTTTCAGCCGTTCTGCATCTGGCTGCTGCAAAAAGTGCGCGATGGCGGTATGCGCGCCCGCGACCGGTTGCAGAAGAGAGACGATTTCAGAAAATTCGCGGAAGGCGTTCATGGCGAGGAAGGGCGTCAGGGCAAAGACCAGTTCCGGTTTATGGTTAGGATCTTTGTAATTACGCTCGGCGGCATCCAGCGGGATCCCGGCTTCGTTTTCTTTAGCAAAACCGATTTCAGACGCTTTTTTGTTCGGGTGAACCTGAACGGAGAGCGGCTGCGCCGCGCACAGCACTTTAAACAGGAAAGGCAATTCGCCAAACCGGCTGGCAACTTTCTCTCCCAAAAGCGTGGCTTTATCCGCGTCAATAACCTCGCGCAGCGCGCGCGCGTTACCTGATTCGTCCTGCACTTTTGAGCTGCTCTTCGGGTGAGCGCCCATCCATAACTCCGCCATCGGCAGGTTATCGGGATTGGCGATACCGTAGAGATCCGTTAACGCAGATTGACTACCCCAGGCATAGTTTTGCACTGAGTTGATGAGTTTTTGCATTATCAAGCCCTGTATTTAATGGAATTAATCGCGGTATTAAACCAATAATCTGACCAGAAGTAACCCTCGCACCTAAAAAGTCGTATTACTCTCAGTTTTTGTTAAAAAAATGTGTAGGATGAGCGGACTCGCTTTGAACAGGGCAAAGGGAAACTCTGCCTCTATACATAACCATATTGAGTCATCAGTGAGAGCAAAATGTCGAACAAACCTTTCGTTTATCAGGATCCTTTTCCTCTGCAAAAGGATGACACTGACTACTACCTTCTGAGCAACCAATACGTTTCCGTTGAGCAATTTTCCGGTCAGGATGTGCTGAAAGTGGACCCGCAGGCGCTGACGTTGCTGGCCCGCCACGCCTTCCATGATGCATCGTTTATGCTGCGTCCGGCGCACCAGCAGCAGGTGGCGGACATCCTGAACGATCCCGACGCCAGCGAAAACGACAAATACGTCGCGCTGCAATTCCTGCGCAACTCTGAAATCGCCGCGAAGGGTATTCTGCCGACCTGCCAGGACACCGGCACCGCGATTATCATGGGTAAAAAAGGCCAGCGCGTCTGGACCGGCGGCGGCGATGAAGCCGCGCTGGCGCGTGGCGTGTATGAAACGTATATCGAAGATAACCTGCGCTATTCGCAAAACGCCGCGCTGGATATGTATACCGAGGTTAATACCGGGACTAACCTTCCGGCGCAAATCGATCTCTACAGCGTAGACGGCGATGAATACAAATTTCTGTGCATCGCCAAAGGCGGCGGCTCGGCAAACAAAACCTATCTCTATCAGGAAACCAAAGCGCTGTTATCGCCGGCCAAGCTGAAAAGCTATCTGGTGGACAAAATGCGCACTTTGGGAACGGCAGCCTGCCCGCCGTACCATATTGCGTTTGTCATCGGCGGCACCTCGGCTGAAGCAACTCTGAAAACCGTCAAGCTGGCGTCGACCAAATATTACGACGGGCTGCCGCATGAGGGGAATGAATACGGTCAGGCCTTCCGTGACGTGCAGCTTGAGCGCGAATTACTGGAAGAAGCGCAGAAGCTGGGCCTCGGTGCGCAGTTTGGCGGTAAATATTTTGCCCATGATATTCGCGTGGTGCGCCTGCCGCGCCACGGCGCATCCTGCCCGGTTGGGATGGGCGTTTCCTGTTCAGCGGATCGCAATATTAAAGGCAAAATCAACCGTCACGGCATCTGGCTGGAGCGACTGGAAAATAATCCCGGCAAATATATCCCACAGGCGCTGCGTCAGGCGGGCGAGGGCGAGGCCATTCAGGTCAACCTCAACCAGCCAATGAACGATATTTTGGCCCAGCTTTCACAGTACCCGGTATCCACCCGACTGTCGCTGAGCGGAACCATTATTGTGGCCCGCGACATCGCCCACGCGAAGCTCAAAGAGCGGCTGGATCGCGGCGAGGATTTGCCGCAGTACGTGAAAGATCACCCGATTTACTATGCGGGACCGGCCAAAACTCCTGAAGGCTATGCTTCCGGCTCTCTTGGCCCGACCACCGCCGGGCGGATGGACTCTTACGTCGATCAGTTGCAGGCCAACGGCGGCAGCATGATCATGCTGGCGAAAGGCAACCGCAGCCAGCAGGTAACGGATGCCTGCGCGAAGCACGGTGGATTCTACCTCGGTAGCATTGGCGGCCCGGCGGCGGTGCTGGCACAAAGCAGCATTAAAAGTCTCGAATGTGTCGAATACCCTGAACTGGGTATGGAAGCGATCTGGAAAATTGAGGTCGAAAACTTCCCGGCGTTTATTCTGGTGGACGACAAAGGTAATGACTTCTTTCAGCAGATTAACAGTGCGCAGTGCGCGCGCTGCGTAAAATAATAAGCGCTGGCCGGGCGGTAACGCTGCCCGGCCTGATTAAGCGCACGATGTACTACGTGAAGCGCGGAAAATAGCTAATACTTCTTCTTTATTGCCGTTGAGCAATGTCGACACTTCCATCATTTTGTATTCAAAGGAGACAGTCATGACAACGCATCGCAGTGAGAAAGATTCGATGGGGGCAATTGAGGTCCCGGCAGACAAGCTGTGGGGAGCGCAGACTCAACGATCGCTGGAGCATTTTCGGATCTCAACCGAGAAAATGCCGGTCTCGCTGATCCGCGCGCTGGCGCTGACCAAACGCGCCGCCGCTAAAGTCAATCAGGACTTAGGGCTGCTGCCCGCCGAAAAAGCGGATGCCATTATTGCCGCCGCCGATGAAGTGCTGGCCGGAAAGCATCCGCAGGAATTCCCGCTGGCTATCTGGCAGACCGGCTCCGGCACCCAGAGCAATATGAACATGAATGAAGTGCTGGCAAACCGGGCCAGTGAGCTTCTCGGCGGCGTGCGCGGGATGGAGCGTAAAATCCACCCGAATGATGATGTTAACAAAAGCCAGAGCTCAAACGATGTCTTTCCTACCGCCATGCACGTGGCGGCGGTGATCGCGGTACAGGAAGATCTTCTGCCGCAAATCGACGTCCTCAAAACCACGCTGGCGGAAAAATCCGCCGCTTTTAGCGATATCGTTAAAATTGGCCGCACGCATCTTCAGGACGCCACGCCGTTAACGCTGGGCCAGGAAATCTCCGGCTGGGTGGCGATGCTGGAGCATAATCTTCGCCATATCCAACAAAGCCTGCCGCACTTAAGCGAACTGGCGCTGGGCGGCACGGCGGTAGGCACCGGGCTGAATACACACCCGGAATATGCGCAGCGGGTAGCGCAGGAGCTGGCAACCCTGACCGGCCAGGCGTTCATCACCGCGCCGAACAAATTTGAAGCGCTGGCAACCTGCGATGCGCTGGTTCACGCCCACGGCGCGCTGAAAGGGCTGGCGGCCTCAATGATGAAAATCGCCAATGACGTGCGCTGGCTGGCCTCCGGTCCGCGCTGCGGTATTGGCGAGCTGGCAATCCCGGAAAACGAACCCGGCTCCTCAATTATGCCCGGTAAAGTTAACCCGACCCAGTGCGAAGCCATGACGATGCTGTGCTGTCAGGTGCTGGGCAATGACGTGGCGGTTAACCTTGGCGGCGCATCGGGCAACTTTGAACTGAACGTCTATCGCCCGATGGTGATCCACAATTTCCTCCAGTCGGTGCGCCTGCTGGCTGACGGCATTGACAGCTTTAACGCTCACTGCGCGGTGGGGATCGAGCCAAACCGTGAGCGTATTTCGAAATTGCTTAACGAATCATTAATGCTGGTGACTGCGCTCAATACGCACATTGGTTACGATAAAGCAGCGGAAATTGCCAAAAAAGCGCATAAAGAAGGGCTGACCCTGAAAGAGTCTGCCCTGAAGCTCGGCTATCTGAGCGAAGAGGAGTTTGACCGCTGGGTGCGCCCGGAAGAAATGGTCGGCAGTATGCAGGCTAGTCGTTAGCCACGTACAGGTGCAGTCGCGGGATGATCAGCGTCAGCGATTGCGCCTGCGGCTTATAGCGGTGCTGTACGTTTTCCGCATCATAATCTAACAGCTCGCCAATATCCGGCACGCTAACGCCGCCGGTGCCGGATATCAGCGCAATCATCGGGCTGGGGCAGGCGTGCTGTACCTGCTTTTGCTGCCCGGCATACCAGACGCGGGCAATGGGCTGAACTTTCACCGGACGTTTGATTTTTAACCGCGCCTTTTCCGGCAGCGCGGCGATATCCTGATGTTCCTGCTCAAGCCGCGCCTGCCATTGCTCCCGCGTCCAGGGGGCGACGGCACGCGGCGACTTCAGGCTTTTTTCCAGCTGTTCCAGCACCTCATTGCGGGTCAAGTTTTTGATAATGTGCTTATTGGCCCAGCCGAAGCGCAGGGTACTCGGATCGTTCAGCAGGGTGAGGGTGCGATAGGCGTTAAGCGTAATCAGCCCCGGCAGGTAACGATGCACCCATTCAAAGCGCGCTGTCACCGGCAGTGCCGATTCCACGGTGACCATTTGCTCAAAGGCGGCTTTCAGGGAATTAATCTGCGTCACTCGCGCCTGTAACGCTTCCTGCTGCGCCGCCGTTACCTGAAGACAAATCACGCCGGGCAGACGCACCGCCGCCTTACTGCTGCGGGCTTCTGACTGCTGCTGAATAAACAGATGGCTGAAATGCTGCATCGCCTGGGCAAACGCCGCTTTGCCGAGATGCTGCACCACATGAATACGGTTGAGCGGGGAATGCTCATCCTCTTTCTTCACTTCCGGCAGGGAGAAAACCCTGGCCGCCAGCAGCCGACAGTCTTGCAGATCGGCACGTAGCAATTGCAATTCCTGCTCCAGCTGGCGAAAAGTGGCGGTTAACCGTTCAACCAAATCATAACGTGCCATGGCTGCCTCTCATTAGTTACAACATACTTGAAGGTTTTTTACTTTACGCAAGCTTCAACCGCAGTGCAACTTTTTCAGGCAGGAACGGGAAGGGCGATGTTATGCCACAGTGGCCAGCTAAAACGAAAGCGCGCGCCGCCTGCGGGACTGGTTTCGCAGGTCACGTCCCCGGCCATCGCCTGGGCTACTGAAAAGACGATCGCCAGACCCAGACCGCAGCCGCCGGTGGCGCGGTCGCGGCTGGGATCGAGGCGTACAAACGGCTCGAAGATGCGCTGCCGCTCGTGTTCAGCAATGCCGCAGCCGTCATCATCGACGATCAGACAGGCGCGACTGCCGTTTAACGCCAGGCTAACGACAATCTGCCGCTGGCTGTAGCGCAGCGCATTGTTGATCAGATTATCCACCACCCGCTCCATCAGGCGGATATCCACCGCGCCATAGTCGCCGGGCGTCATCGTGCCCGCCACGATGTGCCGTTGCGGATGGACGGACTGAACGTCCTCTACATGCGCGCTAATCCACGCCGGAAGGTCGGGGGTGGTTAAAGTCAGGGCCGTTTGCGGGCGGTCGAGGCGGGCATAGGTCAGCAGTTCTTCGATCAGCGCTTCGAGCTGTTCAATATCGCGATTCAGCGCCAGAGATTCCGCCTCCGTAAGACCTTCGCTCATCTCCAGCCGGTAGCGCAGGCGGACCAGCGGCGTGCGCAGCTCGTGAGCGATACCGTCGATCAGCTGCTTTTTGCTGGCAATCAGCGCATTGATATTATCCGCCATCTGATTAAAGGCCACGCCGAGGCGCTCAAAACTCGACATGCTATCAAAATGGATGCGTTCATTAAGATGCCCTTCACCGAACCGCTGGGCGGCGGATTCCAGGCGCAGCATATCCTGCCAGTGTGGGCGCATCCAGATGAAGACCGGAAAAGCGAGAGAGATACCGATGAACGCCATCAGCGCGATATCCAGCATCCGCATCTGATGCATAAAATAGAGATAGGGGATTGGCCCCACTGCCAGAACGTAATGACTGCGCGGGATACGCTGGACGAAGGTGTACTGATCGTCGAGCGCGACAATATCTCCGGCTCGCAGATGCTGCATGTCGCCGGGCGCAAGGGCGAACTTATTCAGCGGCTCAATACGCAAATCGAAGGACAAATTAAGATCCAGCCGCTTGAGCGTTTTACCCCATTCATGCGGAGGGATTTCGCGCAGTTCGCTGCGCATCAAATAGAGCGAGCTTTTCATCAGGTCGTCCAGCGACTGACGCCCGGCGCGCTCGGCGGTAAATTTATACACCAGCCCGACCAGCATGGTCATCACCAGAAAGCAGACAAACAGCAGCAGGTAAAACTGCACAAACAGCTTTTTCATCGCTTCACCCGAACGGTCAGTTTTCCCATGCGTGCGGCGCGAATAAATAGCCTTTGTTACGCACGGTCTTAATACGGTACGGCTCGGTGGCGCTATCCTGTAACTTTTTGCGCAGGCGGGAAATGGCCACGTCAACGCTGCGATCCATACCGTCGTAGCTGACACCGCGTAAATTTTTCAGCAGCGCATCGCGATCCATAATTTGCCCGGCGTGGGTTGCCAGCTCCCACAGCAGATCAAAATCGGCGGTGGACAGGGCGATGTCCTCGCGGCCCAATAAGACCTGGCGATTTACCGGGTCTATGGATAACGTGCCAAAGCGAATCGCTTTATGCGGCGTCAGGCCAGAGGTTGCCGGGGCTGCGGATGTGCTGACATGCTGACGAAGATGTAAACGCAGCCGCGCCAGCAGGACGGCGGGCGGCGTGGTTTTGAGGATGTAATCGCTGGCACCCATTTCGAGGGAAAGAATATGATTCATGTCGCTGTCGAGAGACGTCAGCAGCACGATCGGCCCCTGCCACTGGCTGCGTAAATCCCGGCAAATGGTCATTCCATCCTTGCCCGGCAGCATAATATCCAGCAGCACCAGATCCGGCGCTTCCTGAAGTACCCGTTCTTCGGCGCGGTCGCCGCGCGCTTCGACAATCACGTCCATATCATGCTTGCCCAGATAAGCGGCGATCAGTGCGCCAACGTCCGGGTCGTCTTCAACAAAAACAATCTTATTCATATCATGAATGCCGGGGGAAAACGCCAACATACACCGACCGGGCAAAAGCTTCCATTAATCATTCATAAACAGAATGAGTTCCGCTATGCTGCGTTAATGGTTATTTAACGGTTAAAGGCAAAGGAATGGGGCTGGTATTGAAAGCAACGCTGGGCGCGCTGGTGGTGCTCCTGATCGGGCTATTATCAAAAAGCAAAAACTATTATATCGCCGGACTGATCCCGTTATTTCCGACCTTCGCGCTGATTGCTCATTATATTGTCGCCAGCGAGCGCGGCACGGAGGCACTGCGCACAACGATTGTGTTCGGCATGTGGTCGATTATCCCGTATTTCCTTTATTTGCTCTCGCTGTGGTATTTCACCGCTTTTCTGCGCCTTCCGCTGGCGCTCGGAGGTGCGGTTGTCTGCTGGAGCCTGAGCGCCTGGCTGCTGATCCTCGTCTGGAGCCGCTTTCACTAACGCAGCGGACGTCCGCCATCGACGCCAAAGCTGCGCCCGGTGACATAACAACTGGTCAGCAAATAATTCACTAAATCAATGATTTCTTTCTCGCCGGGTGCGATCTTCATCAGCGATTTATTCAGCGCGTGCTGACGGTAGTCGGGATCGTCATTTTCACTGAACAGGATCAGCGACGGCGCGATAGCATTGACTTTCACTTCCGGGGCCAGCTTACGGGCGAACGAACGGGTCAAATTATCCAGCGCTGCTTTGCTGGCGGCGTAGGCGATGTGCTTATCGCTGCCGCGCTCCACCACATAATCGGTAAAATGGATAATATCGCTGGCGGCATGGCCCCGTCCGCGCAAAAGCCCTTCCAGCGCATGATTAAGCAGGTAGGGCGCGTGAACATGGACGTGCAGCATGGTAGAGAGAACGTCGGTCAGCGGGACATCCGGTTTTTCCGCAAGCCAGGTGCTGGCATTGTGGATCACCGCCCGCAGCGTGTCGGTGCGTTTTTTGACTTCCTCAGCAAAAGCCAGAATTCCTTCATCGTGGCAGAAATTGGCCTCGATACAGGTCGCGCCCGCTTTTTCCAGACCGTCGATAGCGGAATAACGGGTGCGGTAGCTGACAATCACCGGCTGGTGATGATTGAGAAAATGGTGGGCAAGGGCGAGGCCGATACGGCGACCTCCACCGGTAATTAAAATCGGGCGCGGCTGACTTCCCATCGTTATCTCCTTGCTACGATTAGCGACGGGGCAAAAGCGTTACCCCATCAGGAACCAGGTTGCGGGAATGACAGCAACCAGTAAAAACACGATCAGCGCCTGCTCCCCTTTGCGTAAGCGGCTGTCGTGCTGATGCGTGCGGCGGGCGTAGATAAACACCAGCAGGCCGGGCGCGTACAGGATCACTGAGAGCAATAAATGCATCGGGCCGGAGGCATACAATAACCATAAGCCATAAATACAGGCTCCGATACCCACCGTCCGGTAAAGTGGGCGGCGGGCGATTTTGACCAGGAACGCGCCGACCAGAAAATAGGGCACGAGGATCATTTCCGAGGCAATATTCAGCAGCGTGTTGTAATCCGAATGGGTCAGCCAGATCAGCAACAAACAAACCTGCACGCTGATGTTGGTCAGCCACAGCGAAGCGGCAGGCGCGTTATTTTTGTTCTGCCGGGCGAATATGCGCGGGAAGGCTTTATAGGTCGCTGCGACCAGCGGCACTTCTGCCGCCATAATTGTCCAGCTCAGGTAAGCGCCGCAGACTGAGATAATCAGGCCGGTCGCGATAATCACCTCGCCCCAGGACCCCATCATTCTGACCATCAGCCCGGCCATAGACGGATTGCGCATTTCTGCCAGTTCCGGGCGCGGCACCACGCCAAGCGAGAGCATCGTTACCAGTAAATAGACGCACAGCGCGGCCAGCACCGCCAGCAAAGTGGCACGTCCGACATCACGCTTGTTCTTGGCGCGTGAGGAAACCACCACCGCGCCTTCTACCCCGATAAACACCCACAGGGTGATCAGCATGGTATTTTTCACCTGCTCCCAGACCGGAACGGCTAACTTTACACCGCTAAAATCCAGGCTGAAGGTATCGAGATTAAAGGCGATTGCCGCCAGCACAATGAATAAGCCCAGCGGCAGCAGCTTGGCGAGAGTCGCGACCAGATTGATCCCGGCCGCGGTTTGCACCCCGCGCAGTACCAGCGCATGAACAATCCACAGCAGCACGGATGAACCCACCATTGCCTGCCAGGTATTGCCATCGCCAAAAATGCGCAGTTCCGGGGTGTCGGTAAAAAAGCTCAGCGCGGAAAACACGATGACCAGATAAGAAACGTTGGCGATCACCGCACACAGCCAGTAGCCCCAGGCCGAACAGAATCCGATGAGTTCCCCGAAGCCTTCCCGCGCGTAGGTAAAAATACCGCCGTCGAGTTCGGGACGCAGGCGCGTGAGGATCAGCATTGCAAATGCCAGCAGCAAAATGCCGACGCCGGTGATGGCCCAGCCAATAATGAGCGCGGCCGGACTGGCGACGCTCGCCATATTCTGCGGCAAACTGAATACACCCGCTCCCAGCATGGAGCTTAAAACAAGCGCGGTGAGGGCGCTAAGGCCGAGTTTCTTTTCCATTGGCAACCTGTGGCAAAAATGGGAAGACGCGAATATTTATCTTATAAAAGCGCATAAAGATGGTGGATCGCTCTAAGGCGCGGGATTGTACGAAGTGTATTAGACAGATGCAATCATGAATGGGATGAAAGGCGACTTTGTCACCAATAATTAAAGAAATTCGGGTCTGAGGGCCAGACCCGAATTGTGGTATGAAGGTTATTTGTACAGATCGGCGCTGATAGTAATGTTACCGCCACGTTCCTGCCACTGGCGCGTGATGTGATAGAACTTCGCGCCTTTCTTCGCCGCACGTTTGGCGACCTGATAGGATATTTCGGTCATGTTGCCATAGTTGCCGGTAAATTTGACGCTATCGAACGGCACCATCTGGGCAGCGGTGATTTTGTTAACTTCCTGAACTTTCGTGCCGTCCGGTAAGGTGACAGTGTAACGTCCACCTTTTGATGACTGGGTTTCAAAGAAGCGTCCGATTTCCGCGCTGGGGGCCGCACTGGTAGCAACGCCAGGGATTTCCACTTTCTTCGCTTCTTCGCCACCCTTCGCCAGCGCTGCGCGTCCGGCTTCTGAATCAGCCGGGATGGCATCCGGGCTTTGCAGCACGCGTTTTTTGGCATCCGCTTTATAAATAAACGCCGTAATACGCTGGTTGCCGCCCTGGTTAGCATCAACCTGACGCACGATGTAGAAAGACGCCGCACCTTTTTGTTTCGCCGCTTTCGTGATGGCGTCGTTGACTTCCGGCTGGGTGCGGAAGAAACCCTGAATAGTCACGGTATCGAAAGGCTCCAGCGCCACCGCCTGATCTTTCGGCAGTTCCATCACGCCGTTAATCACGCGATTTTTAGGCTGGTCAGCTTCAGGCGCATTTTCTTTATAGACGTCCGCAACTACCCGCCAGTTGCCGCTGTTATTCGCGTCGGAGGTGTCCTGAATATAGAAAGAGGCGGCCCCGATTTTATCTGCCCGGCGGGAAACGGCAGTGACGGCATCGCCAATGGCATTAAAACGGCCAGTGACCGTGATGCGATCATAAGGCTTTAGCGCTGCTGCTTGCTCCGGTGTTAATTCCGTTGCTGCCTGTGCTGACAAGGCAGTTGCAGACAGGAGTGCGGATGCCAGGAGGGTGTTCTTAAGCTTCATAAAAAAGAGTCCTTTGCCTTGCGCAAACCAGTGACTGGTATTGTTGTTGACGAAAATTATGCTGATTATTGCATTTTAACGGCGCAATTGTCTGCGTCATTTTTCACCTTAGCTCTGCCGACCGGGGTGAAGGATATAAGTACAAGTGATATGTTGAAAAAACAGACGCTTGACCAGCAAAAGCGATTATTCATAACACTTCGTCAGGTTAATATAATGTTAAATGCAGTTTTAGCGCAGAAATATCATGACGTTTTTGCCACTTCAGCAAGCGAATTATCAGTCATGCTTCTTCTTTTCCGGCGAAAATCACTGTCTGACTGCGCATGACAGGGTGTTTCCTCAATAAATACGCAAATAGTTTTTTCTTGCGGTAGATCACAGCCGTTATTTTCAGTAGGTTATAGAAAGTTTGTTACTGTTTTATTTTGCAGATGCAATTTTGCGCGGTTTACCGCGTCACTGATTTCATCTGACGATACAACAACCATCTCCAAAAAATCGATGGAAGGGAAAACTATGCGTATTGGTGTACCAAAAGAGCGGTGGGCCGGTGAAACGCGAGTTGCAGCAACGCCGAAAACGGTTGAGCAATTGCTGAAACTTGGTTTCACCGTCGCTATTGAGAGCGGGGCAGGTAAACTGGCGAGTTTTGATGACGAGTCTTTTACCCTGGCCGGTGCTGAAATCGCCGATTCCAGCAGCGTCTGGCAATCGGATGTCATTCTCAAAGTGAACGCGCCTACGGATGCGGAAATAGCGTTGCTCAATCCAGGCACAATGCTGATTAGCTTTATCTGGCCTGCCCAGAATGCAGAACTGATGGAAAAACTGGCGGCGCGTAACGTCACCGTGATGTCAATGGACGCCGTGCCGCGTATTTCGCGTGCCCAGGCGCTGGATGCGCTCAGCTCAATGGCAAATATCGCGGGCTATCGCGCGATTGTTGAAGCCGCTCACCAGTTTGGTCGCTTCTTCACCGGGCAAATCACCGCTGCAGGTAAAGTGCCTCCGGCTAAAGTGATGGTGATCGGGGCCGGGGTTGCGGGTCTGGCAGCCATCGGTGCGGCCAATAGTCTTGGCGCTATTGTGCGCGCCTTCGACACCCGCCCGGAAGTGAAAGAGCAGGTGCAGAGTATGGGTGCCGAATTCCTCGAACTGGATTTTAAAGAGGAAGCCGGCAGCGGCGACGGCTACGCCAAAGTGATGTCTGAAGCCTTCATCAAGGCTGAAATGGAACTGTTCGCCCAGCAGGCTAAAGATGTCGATATTATCGTCACTACCGCGTTAATTCCCGGCAAGCCCGCGCCTAAGCTCATCACCCGCGAGATGGTTGACTCAATGAAGTCCGGCAGCGTGGTGGTGGATCTGGCGGCGCAGAACGGCGGCAACTGTGAATACACGGTAGCCAACGAGATCGTCACGACGCCGGGCGGCGTGAAAATCATCGGTTACACCGATCTTCCGGGACGTCTGCCTACGCAATCCTCACAGCTTTATGGGACCAACCTGGTCAACCTGCTGAAGCTGTTGTGCAAAGAAAAAGACGGCAACGTGGTCGTGGATTTTGACGACGTGGTGGTTCGCGGCGTAACCGTGATCCGCGATGGCGAAGTGACCTGGCCCGCGCCGCCGATTCAGGTTTCCGCACAGCCGCAGGCTGCGCCGAAAGCCGCGCCAGCGCCGAAAGAGCCGGAAAAACCCGCTTCGCCAATGCGTAAATACGCAATTATGGCGCTGGCGATTATCCTGTTTGCCTGGCTGGCAGACGTCGCGCCGAAAGAGTTCCTCGGTCACTTTACCGTCTTCGCTCTGGCCTGCGTGGTCGGTTACTACGTGGTATGGAACGTTTCACACGCGCTGCATACGCCGCTGATGTCGGTAACGAACGCCATCTCCGGGATTATCGTCGTGGGTGCGCTATTACAAATTGGTCACGGGGGTTGGGTCAGCTTTTTCAGCTTCATCGCCGTGTTAATTGCCAGCATTAACATTTTCGGTGGTTTCACCGTGACTCAGCGTATGCTGAAAATGTTCCGGAAGAACTAAGGGGTAACACATGTCTGGAGGATTAGTTACAGCTGCATACATTGTTGCCGCGATCCTGTTTATTTTCAGTCTGGCCGGGTTGTCAAAGCATGAAACCTCGCGTCAGGGGAATACCTTCGGTATTGCCGGGATGGCGATCGCGCTGATTGCAACCATTTTTGGCCCGGATACCGGCAACGTAGTGTGGATCATCGTCGCGATGGTCATTGGTGGCGCGATTGGTATTCATCTGGCGAAGAAAGTCGAAATGACCGAAATGCCGGAACTGGTTGCTATTCTGCACAGCTTCGTTGGTCTGGCAGCGGTACTGGTAGGCTTTAACAGCTATCTGGATCACGGATCTGACGTAGAGGGGATTCTGGCTGGCATTCATTTGACCGAAGTGTTCCTCGGCATCTTTATCGGTGCGGTGACCTTTACCGGTTCTCTGGTCGCCTTCGGCAAACTGCGCGGTAAGATCTCCTCAAAACCGCTGATGCTGCCGAATCGCCACAAGATGAATCTGGCGGCGCTGGTTGTTTCCTTTGTACTGCTGGTGGTATTCGTCCGCACTGACAGCGCGGTATTGCAGGCGCTGGCGCTGCTGGTCATGACCCTCATCGCGCTGGCCTTCGGCTGGCATCTGGTCGCCTCCATCGGCGGTGCCGATATGCCGGTTGTGGTCTCAATGCTGAACTCCTACTCCGGTTGGGCAGCGGCGGCGGCGGGCTTTATGCTCAGCAACGACCTGCTGATCGTTACCGGTGCGCTGGTCGGTTCGTCCGGGGCCATCCTGTCTTACATTATGTGTAAGGCGATGAACCGTTCGTTTATCAGCGTGATCGCGGGCGGCTTCGGTACTGATGGAACGTCCGACGGTAGCGATGCCGAAGTGGGCGAGCACCGTGAAATCACTGCTGAGGAAACCGCTGAAATGCTGAAAGGCTCGCAGACGGTGATCATCACTCCCGGTTACGGGATGGCGGTGGCACAGGCACAGTATCCGGTCGCTGAAATTACCGAAAAACTGCGTGCACGGGGGATCAAAGTTCGCTTTGGTATTCACCCGGTTGCCGGTCGTTTGCCGGGCCATATGAACGTACTGCTGGCGGAGGCGAAAGTGCCTTACGACATCGTGCTGGAAATGGATGAAATCAACGATGATTTCACCGATACCGACACCGTGCTGGTCATCGGCGCGAATGATACGGTCAACCCGGCGGCGCAGGACGATCCGCGTAGCCCCATCGCCGGAATGCCGGTGCTGGAAGTATGGAAAGCGCAGAACGTGATTGTGTTTAAACGTTCGATGAACACCGGTTACGCCGGGGTACAGAACCCGCTGTTCTTCAAGGATAATACCCAAATGCTATTTGGCGATGCCAAAGCCAGCGTGGATGCGATCCTGAAAGCGCTCTGATAACCGCGCGTCGGTGATACAAAAAAGCCGCTCTCAAGGAGCGGCTTTTTTTATGGCTTACACTTAATCGTCTTCGTCGTCATCCAGTTCAACGGGCGTCTGGAACTGGTCTGGCTTAATCACTAACAGGTCGCAGCGCAGATGGTCGATCACCTGTTCCGCCGTGTTCCCCAGGAAAGCGGCGGAAAGGCCGGTGCGCCCGACCGTACCCAGCACCACAATCCCGGCCTGTAAATGTTCCGCCAGATCGGGGATCACCTCTTCAGGTAAGCCTTTCTCCACGTGAGTCATATTTTCGCTGATACTGAATTTCTGCCGCAGCGCTTTCATCGCCAGCAAATGCTGACCGCGAATGGCGTCGTTATACACGCTGGGATCAAAATCAGGCAGTTCAATGGCAATGTTGATTGGCGTGACCGGATACGCTCCGCCGAGGTGAACTTCTGTATGATTTACATGCTCTGCAAGACTTAGCGTCTCTTTGACCAGTTTTTCATTCAGCGAATTATGATATTCCTCTTCGCTGGCGAGGTTAACCGCCACCAGCGCTTTACCGCCTTCCGGCCACGGCTGATCTTTCACCATCCATACCGGGCAGGGGCATTTGCGCAGCAGATGCCAGTCGGTCGGGGTAAAAATCACGGATTCGAGTTTGTCGTGCTGGTGGGTCATTTTCAGCAGCAGGTCATGCCCGCCGCTAATCACTTCCTGAATAATCGCTTCAAATGGACGATTGTGCCAGACCACTTTGATGTCAACAGGCACACCGGCATCCAGATAAAATTTCGCCTGCTCACGTATCCATGCGCTACGTTGGCTGATGACGCCCTGGCGCATAGCGGTACGCTCATCAGGGGACAAGAGGGTGGTCATCTCGTAGGAAAAGTCATAGATCGGCAGGAAAGCTTTGATGCGGCCACCAATCCGTTGATGCAAATAAACAGCTCGTCGTAGTGCAGGTTGATCGTCCTGGTTAGGATCGATAGCGACCAGCATATTTTGATATTTTGCCATAGTGGGTCTCCTTACAACTGTCGCCACAGTCTGTAACTACAAGATAACCCATCTGATGAAAATGAAACAGGGGGATAACCTTCGCCAGATCAATAAATCAGAGAAATGTAACCTCTGGCGAAGGAGAGAAAAGAAGCGGGATCAGGCGATATTACGGCTGTGACCGGCAAGCTGCGCCAGAATATCGTTGTTTTCGATGGTGATGTATTTGCCTTTTACTGCCAGCATACCGTTTTTCTGGAAACGTCCCAGCAGACGGCTGATGGTCTCAACCGTCAGGCCGAGATAGTTACCGATATCGCCACGGGTCATGGTCAGACGAAACTCGCGCGGCGAGAAGCCCCGCTGGGCAAAACGACGTGACAGATTGTAGATAAACGCTGCCAGGCGCTCTTCCGCGTTTTTCTTGGAGAGCAGCAGGATCATGTCCTGATCGCCTTTGATTTCACCGCTCATCAGACGCATCATTTGCTGACGCAGGTTAGGCATTTTGCCTGACAGGTCGTCCAGCGTCTCAAACGGGATCTCACATACCATTGAGGTTTCAAGCGCCTGGGCAAAGCTCGGATGATGCCCCGTGCCGATAGCATCAAAGCCGACCAGATCGCCCGCCAGATGAAAACCGGTGATCTGCTCATCACCCTGTTCGGTGATGGTGTAGCTTTTGATGGTGCCGGAACGGATTGCATACAGCGATTTCAGTTCATCACCCGCTTTAAACAACGTCTGGCTTTTCTGGATGGGCTTTTTACGCTCGATAATATTATCGAGCTGATCAAGCTCATGCTCATTCAGCGTGAAAGGGATGCAAAGCTGGCTAATACTGCAATCCTGACAATGGATAGCACAACCGCCAGACTGAATGCGTCGTATAATTCGCTTTTCCGGGATCATAGGTCTGCTCAGGCCGTTATTGATATTGGTCAATTTTATCATCTTTTTTGTATGCAAGTAACCCTGCGACATCCCCATCAGCCTAATAATGAAATGACCCCGCCAGCGCCAGTTTCATGTCCTTGATATCGCTAGGGTTAAGCGGCATGACGCTGATCGTAAAGACGAGTTCCCCGCTGAAACTGCGCACGTTTAATCAAAGCAGCAGGTAGCCTTCATGACGTAAAAGCCACTCTTTGCGCTCCACGCCGCCCGCATAGCCGGTCATAGTGCCGTTACGGCCAATCACCCGGTGGCATGGTACGACGATGCTGATTGGGTTGGAGCCATTCGCGGTGCCAACGGCTCTGGCTGCCCCGGCGCGCCTCAGGTGCTCGGCAAGCTGACCGTAATGCATGACCTGACCGCAGGGAATATCGCGCAACGCTTTCCACACCTGGCGCTGAAAAGGTGTGCCTGCCGTTTCGGTAGGCAACGAATCAATAACGCTGAGATCCCCCGCAAAATAGTCCGCCAGTTTTTGGCTTAATCCGCCCGGATTGACGGCATCGACCCGGCAATATCCCTGCTGGCGGTAGTGGAGATCGAGAAGTAATTCCATTCGTGCGCTATGCTCCTCCCACTCAACGGCCCGCAGACAAAACTGTTCATCGCTGATCACCCATAGCGGGCCTAATGGGGTAGCTATTTTGTCCTGTAACAGCGTCAGCATTATTTGCTCCTGAGATCCGAAAAGGTAAATAATGTGCATCTTTGCGCGGCGAAGCAAGCGTTTTGCATTATGTGCCGGCATCGGGGAAATTATTCATTTTTTGGTGCCCGATGGTTAAAAAACGCGCCGCCTGATACGTTAAGATTATTTATATATTGAAGAGAATTAAATGGCAGGGAAATTAATTTGCTGTTATCAGCAGAAATAGTGCGCAATGGCTAGTCTAAAAAAACAGAGTCTGCCGACATCCAACAGACTCCAGAGAATTGACGTTTTCTATCCTTAATGTTTCCCACGGATTTTCCTTTTGTGGGTAGTTAAAGGTATAGCAATTCACCGCTTAATTGCCAGCATTATCGAGTGATATATTTCACATATCGTTAAGTTTGATCAATATATTATCAGTGGTTAATTACGATTAAGTCTGATTAAATTGTTTATCACGGTAATAGTTTCGTTACGAAGAGTGTAAATTGCATTGAGGATGTCCTGACCCGAAGCTATAGTCATGGCGTAGAGTTAGCCGGAGGACAAAAAATGAACCTTGACGACAAATCGCTGTTTCTTGACGCCGTGAAGGATGTCCAGCCGTTAAAGCGATGTCATGACGCTAAATGGTCTGCCGATCGCCATACCCGTAAGCGCCCGGAACGCCCGGATATGCTGCAACTGGATAATTTTCTCACTACCGGCTTTTTGGATATCGTCCCGCTGGAAACGCCTCTCGAATTTAAGCGGGAGGGGCTGCAAAACGGCGTGCTGGAAAAACTGCGTCTGGGAAAATACGGGCAGCAGGCCAGCCTGAATCTACTTCGCCAGCCGGTCGAGCAATGTCGGCAGAAGCTGTTTGCCTTTATTACCGGCGCGTCCCGGCAGGGGCTGCGTAACTTACTCATCGTCCATGGCAAAGGGCGGGACGATAATGCCCATGCGAATATTATCCGCAGCTATCTGGCCCGCTGGCTGACTGAATTCAATGACGTACAGGCGTTTTGCGTTGCCGCGCCGCATCACGGCGGCAGCGGTGCCTGCTACGTTGCGCTGCGTAAATCCAGCGAGGCAAAGCTGGAAAACTGGGAGCGGCACGCCAAGCGCAGCCGCTGAATGCAGACCTGAACGACGCCCTCGTTCAGGTCATTCTTCTGTATTTATCGGTAAAGAACTGCAAATAACACCCTCTGTGACCCGGCGGCATGGTATAAAATCCGCGTGTTAAACTACCGAGGACAATTTATAGCCGCCACGAAGAGAAGCAACCGGCGGATAATTGTAATATTATGGACAATCAGTTCAGTATCCCATTATCACGTCTGACTTTTCTTTCCTCTACTCTCTGTCTTTACTCTGACGAGCAGCACTGGCGCTCGGCGCTTTAGTCTTCTTCTTTCTGCTTAACGCTGCGCCTGGCGCGGTTGAATGATTTTTATCTGTCGGCGGATATTTTTATCTGTCGCGGCGGGCTGTATTCTCATGCAGGAGAAGAAAAATGTTTTACTGGCTATTATTAGCGCTGGCGATCGTCGCCGAAATAACCGGCACGCTGGCGATGAAATGGTCGAGCGTTACCGGGGGCCATAGCGGTTTTATTTTAATGCTGGTGATGATCGCCATCTCTTATATTTTGCTGTCGTTTGCGGTTAAAAAAATTGCGCTGGGCGTGGCGTATGCGCTCTGGGAAGGTATCGGTATTTTGCTCATCACCTTATGCAGCGTTCTGCTGTTCGATGAAATCCTGTCAGTAATGAAAATAATCGGACTGGCGACGCTGGTGTCGGGGATTGTGCTGATCAAATCCGGCACCGGAAAGAAGGAGCGCGTCCATGCAGCCGTTTGAATGGAGTCACGGTCTCTGGCTGGCCGGAGCCATTGTGCTTGAAATCATCGCCAATATTTTTCTGAAACTTTCCGACGGCTTCCGGCGTAAATTATGGGGAGTATTCTCGTTACTCTCCGTGCTGGCGGCATTTAGCGCACTTTCCCAGGCGGTGAAGGGCATCGACCTGTCCGTCGCCTATGCGCTGTGGGGCGGTTTTGGTATTGTCGCCACCCTCGCCGCAGGCTGGATCCTGTTTAATCAACGCCTGAATCGCAAGGGCTGGGCGGGGCTGCTGTTACTGTTAGTCGGCATGGTGCTGATTAAATTCGCCTGACGGCTACTCACTCGCCAGCGCGTCGAGTTTGTCGCTAAAGCCGGTAACCGCAATGGCACGGTTATCGGCCCGCCAGCGATCTTTCGCCCCCGGGGCGGAGCTTTGCACCGCAATCAGCCGCCAGCCGTCATCGGTTTTAATCATCAGCGGCGAACCGCTGTCTCCCGGCAACGTATCGCACTGATGGGAAAGCACGGCGTTCTGCGCCCAGCCGGTAACGAGGCAGTCCTGATGGCTGTACAGATCGTCGAGGTGATCCACCGGATAGCCCGACTGCGTGACTTTGCGGTCAACGGCCTTAAGCGCGGCGGATAAATCCGCTTTGCTTCCGGCAAACAGCGGGATCGGCGTAATGCCCGACGGCGGATAACGCAGCACGATCAGGCCGAAATCCCAGGCGGCAGCGGCGGGGGGAACAATCCAGCCATCGCCATCCGGGGTGAGGCGTTTACCGAGCGAGGGATCGACCCGGCCTTCAATGCCATGAATTTCGTAGCGCCACAGCCCTTTTTGCGAGATAAAACGCAGGGCAATGGCTTTATCCGCTTTGCCGCGCGGAGGCGTCAGCAAACAATGCCCGGCGGTCAGCGCCAGGTGCGGGGAAATAAGCGTGGCAGTACATAAATTGCCGCTGGCGGTTTCAAGCTGACCAATTGCATCCCACGGCGCTTCGGCAGGTGTTTCCACCCGCGTTCGATCATCGTGATTAAAAAAAAGGGTCTTAATATCTTTCGCACTCATGCTGTCATCGGCATGAACCCCAAAAGAGCACAATAGCGATCCCAGCACTGGCACAACAATTTTAAGCATATGACTCTCAGACGGGGTAATTATGATTATTAAAAGTGAACCCAATGAGATAACTATAGACGGGACGCGAAGAAAGTGGGAGCAAAATCAGCGTGCTACATTAATTCAAAAAGAGATGCGTGGCGATCAGCGCGCAAAAAATTAATGTAATGAGAATGACCTCAAATCGGTAACGACGCAACATTCTGCTCTCCATAAAAAAGGCGCTGCATCAGCGCCTGTTTATCATAAAAGCCTGTTCAGCTGCCGGACTTATGCAGCAGGCTGAGCTGCCGGTTTGGTCGCCGTTGCGCTGTGCTTAACGGCTTTTTTGTGTTTCTTCGCCGCCTGCGCTTTCTGGGTAGCCGCAGGTTTAGCCGCGTCCTGTTTTACCGCTTTTTTGTGTTTTTTAGCGGCCTGGGCTTTCTGGTCGGCGGCAGGTTTTGCAGCGTCTTTCTTATGTTTTTTATGGTGAGTTGTTTTCGCTGGTGCGGCGTGGCTGGTGGTCGCAGAAGCAGCCGGAGCCTGAGTGGTGCTGGTGGTATCAGCAGCGAAGGCAGCGGAAGACAGTCCCATAGCAGCGGCAACAACCAGAGCTAATACTTTTTTCATTCTGATATCCTCGAATTGGTTTTTTCATTCAACCCCACTGCGGGGCCGTTGAAAGAACTATATCCCTGAAGAATCAGCCTTTCCGTGAGTGTTTGGTTTCGGCGTGTAACCGTTTGTACAAACACGGGATCAGCGCAAACGACGGTGCAGAACGGTGCCGGTCAGTAATGCCGCCACCAGCATCAGCGCGATAAAACCTCCCACGCCGTTCCAGCCAAAACGGTGCCAGAATACGCCGCCCAGCGTCCCGGCAAGACTGGAACCCAGATAGTAGCTGAAGAGATACAGCGACGAGGCCTGACCCCGTGCCCGGCGGGCGCGCGGGCCAATCCAGCTACTGGCGACAGAATGCGCGGCAAAAAAGCCCGCAGAAAATAACAGCATCCCGGTAAAAATCAGCCACAGGGAGGTAAAGAGCGTCAGTAACAAACCGCACAGCATCACGCCGGTGGCGAAAAGCATCACCGGGCCGCGACCATAACGGACCGTCATCGCGCCCGCTTTTGGCGAACTCCATGTTCCGGTCAGATAGGCCACCGATAATAATCCCACTACCGCCTGGCTTAGCGACCACGGGGACAGCATCAACCGGTAGCCAATATAGTTAAACAGCGTCACGAACGATCCCATCAACAGGAATCCTTCAACAAACAGCAGCGGCAGGCCCCGGTCGCGCCAGTGCAGGCGAAAGTTGATCAGCAGCGTTCTGGGGCGCAGCGAAGAAGGGCGAAAATGCTGTGATTCGGGGAGAATTTTCCAGAACATAATCGCGGCGGCCAGCGCAAAACAGCCGATAAATCCCAGCGCGATGCGCCAGTTAAAAAAGTCGGTGAGCACGCCGCTAAGCAGGCGTCCACTCATCCCGCCGATAGAATTGCCGCTGATATACAGCCCCATCGAAAACGCCACGAAGCTGGGATGGATCTCCTCGCTCAGATAAGTCATACCCACGGCCGCCACGCCGCTTAGCGACAGACCGGTCAGCGCGCGCATAATTAAAATGCCGTGCCAGCTGGTCATCATGGTCGAAAGCAACGTACAGCACGATGCAAGCAGCAGCGCCGTCACCATCACCTTTTTGCGGCCTATGGCATCTGAAAGCGGACCGGTAAACAGCAGACCCACTGCCAGCATCGCCGTTGCTACCGAAAGTGAAATACTGCTGCTGGCAGGCGAGACGGCGAACTCCTGGGATAACACCGGCAAAATAGGTTGCACACAGTAGAGCAGGGCAAAGGTCGCCAGTCCGGCAGAAAATAGGGCTAACGTTACCCGGATAAACGGGCGGGTGCCGCGCTGGATAAATTTGCCCGGCCGGGCTGCGGGATTCACGGCTACGTCACTGCGCGGATCGGCGGCGACGGTGGTTGTACGGCTCAATGGAAGATCCTTGCGTAAAACAATGTGTAAGAAAGTGAAATGCCTGACCCTTCAGGCGCTTATTAAGGGTAGAAAAATGTAAATATTCTGTCTAATATATTAATAATCTTAAATGATACTTTTAAAATATGAATATTGAGCTGCGACATCTGCGCTATTTTATAGCCGTAGCGGAAGAACTGCATTTTGGTCGTGCCGCCGCGCGGCTGAATATTTCCCAGCCGCCGCTGAGCCAGCAAATTCAGATGCTGGAGCAGCACATCGGCGCGCGCTTGTTCAACCGCACCAATCGCAGCGTCAGCCTGACGGCGGCGGGGAAACAGTTTTTAGCGGACAGCCGCCAGATCCTGCTGCTGGTTGATGACGCCGCGCTGCGTGCAACCCGTCTGCACCACGGCGAAACCGGAGAATTGCGGATCGGTTTTACCTCTTCCGCACCGTTTATTAAATCCGTGTCCGATACGCTATCGTCATTCCGCCAGCGTTACCCTGACGTGCATATTCAGACGCGGGAGACAAACACCCGCGAGCAAATCGCGCCGCTCAATGACGGCGAACTGGATCTCGGCCTGATGCGTAACACCCAACTTCCCGACACCCTCAACGCGCAGGTCATTTTGCATGAGCCGTTGCTGGCGATGGTTCACCGCGATCATCCGCTCGCCCAACAGGCCGCCGTCAGCCTGGCAGAGCTGGCGCAGGAGCCGTTTGTCTTTTTTGATCCGCACGTCGGCACCGGCCTTTATGACGATATTCTCGGATTGATGCGCCGGTATGGTTTAACGCCGGTGATAACCCAGGAAGTGGGCGAGGCGATGACCATAATTGGTCTGGTTGCGGCGGGGCTGGGGGTTTCCATTTTACCGGCGTCATTCAGGCGGGTGCAGCTTGATGAAATGCGCTGGTTGCCGATAAAAGAGAAAGATGCCGTTTCGGAAATGTGGCTGGTCTGGGCTGGCCATCGTCAGCTTAGTCAGGCCGCAATTCATTTCAGAGATCAATTATTAACTGGTGCAAAAGCACGAAAATAGCGAAAAAATGTGCGGTAAATCACAAGGCTAAGTAAAAAGTTGACGCCAGCCATTGAAGTGTTTCACCATAGCCCGCAGATTATTTCGAAGCGCGAAAATAAAGGGAGTCAGCGGTGGTAGCCGAGAGTCAGCCAGGACATATCGATCAAATTAAGCAGACCAATGCAGGAGCGGTTTATCGTCTGATTGATCAGCTTGGCCCGGTATCGCGCATTGACCTTTCGCGTCTCGCACAGCTCGCACCCGCCAGTATTACCAAAATTGTCCGTGAAATGCTGGAAGCGCATCTGGTGCAGGAAACGGAAATTCAGGATCCGGGCAGTCGTGGCCGTCCCGCTGTCGGGTTGATGGTCGAAACCGAGGCCTGGCATTATCTATCCCTGCGCATTAATCGCGGCACCGTGCAGATTGCCCTTCGTGATTTAAGCAGCAAACGGGTGGCAGAAGAGGAACTGGCGCTTCCCCTCGACGATCCTGAACCGCTTTTAACGCGGATCATCACTCATATCGATCAGTTTTTTATCCGCCATCAGCACAAACTTGAACGCCTGACCGCGATCGCCATTACGTTACCCGGAATTATTGACACCGAGAATGGCATTGTCCACCGGATGCCTTTTTATGAAGACGTCAAGGACATGCCGCTGGGTGAAACCCTGGAAAATCATACCGGTGTGCCCGTGTACATCCAGCACGATATCAGCGCGTGGACCATGGCGGAACTGCTGTTCGGCGCGTCGCGCGGGGCGCGGGATGTGATTCAGGTAGTTATCGATCACAATGTCGGCGCAGGGGTGATCACCGATGGCCGCCTGCTCCACGCCGGAAGCAGCAGCCTGGTTGAGATCGGTCATACCCAGGTCGATCCCTGGGGCAAGCGCTGCTACTGCGGGAATCATGGCTGTCTTGAAACCATCGCCAGCATTGAAAGCGTGCTGGAACTGGCGCAGGTGCGGATGAGTCAGTCCATGAGCTCCATGCTGCATCAGCAGCCTCTGAGCGTTGCCTCACTGTGCGAGGCCGCGCAGCAGGGCGATTTGCTGGCAAAAGACATCATCAGTGGCGTCGGTACTCACGTCGGGCGGATTATCGCCATCATGGTGAATTTATTTAATCCACAAAAAATCTTAATCGGTTCGCCGTTCAACCAGGCGTCTGACATCCTCTTTCCGGCCATCGCCGATTGTATTCGTCAGCAGGCGCTCCCGGCATACAGCAAGCAGATTTCCGTTGAGAGCACCCAGTTCTCTAATCAGGGAACAATGGCGGGTGCCGCGCTGGTCAAAGACGCGATGTATAACGGATCGTTACTGATTCGCCTTTTACAAGGTTAACTAATATTCACTGATAACCTAAAAAATTGCGCTATCTCAAACTGGCGGTTGACATCTTCACTTAGACTTTCTCCACCGTGATCTATAAATCAGAATGATATTTACCCGATTCAACAGTGGAGTGAATCATGCTTAAGCGTTTCTTTATTACCGGTACTGATACCGCTGTCGGAAAAACAGTGGTTTCCCGTGCGCTGTTGCAGGCGATGGCTGCTGGCGGAAAAAGCGTGGCGGGTTACAAACCCGTTGCGAAGGGGAGCAAAGAGACGCCAGAGGGACTACGCAACAAAGATGCTCTGGTGCTGCAAAGCGTTTCAACGCTAGCGCTGCCCTATGAGGCGATCAACCCCATCGCGCTGAGTGAAGAAGAAAGCAGCGTGGCGCACAGCTCGCCGATTAACTATTCCCGGCTTTCGGAAGGTCTGGCGACGCTTTCCCGGCAGGTCGATCACGTAGTGGTCGAAGGCACAGGCGGCTGGCGCAGCCTGATGAACGATTTGCGTCCACTCTCAGAATGGGTCGTTCAGGAACAGCTTCCGGTGCTGTTAGTGGTCGGTATTCAGGAAGGCTGCATCAACCACGCGCTGCTGACGGCGCAGGCGATTGCCAACGACGGCCTGCCGCTGCTGGGCTGGGTCGCTAATCGTATCAACCCTGGGCTGGCGCATTACGCTGAAATTATTGACGTGCTGAGTAAAAAACTTCCCGCGCCCCTGATTGGCGAGCTGCCTTACCTGCCGAGAGCGGAACAGCGCGACCTGGCGCAGTACATTAATTTAGCGATGCTCGGCGATGTGCTGGCGGTAGAGGGAGCCCTGGCGTAAGGTCCGCGACAAAACCGACGCCACCACGCAGGCCAGCAGCAAACCGGGTAATAACGCACATTGCCCGGTCATTTCACAAACCATCAGCGCAGACATAATCGGCACACCAATAACCACAGCAAATAACAGGCGTCGAAACATCGCAGAGGCGTCAGGGCGATCAAAAAGCCTCCCGTGTGCAACCGATCGGGAGGCTTATCACATCAGCTGTCGCTGTGAATATTCAGTGCCCGGCGGGTGCGCCCGGAACTGAGATAATCGGCGATATAGTCCTGGGAAATTTCACCGCTGTAGCGTCCGTCTTCGTCCACGATTGGCATCCAGCTGGTATTGCTCTCATACAGCTTAGACAGTACCACGCGCAGGTTATCTTCCGCCTTGCCGGTAACGCGGAACGGGTGAAGCAGGTCAGCGCTGGTGCCCGGCGCATTGCGCGCTTCGCGGCGTTTGATAAAGCCCAGCGGCTTGCCATCCTCATCCACAACGGTGATCGCGCGGATGTCGTTATCGTCCATCATGGCGAACGCTTCCAGGGCGGGCGTTGAGCGGCGGACGGTAAGGGTAGGCTGCTGATCCGTCACATCGCCCGCCGAAACCAGCAGCAGACGTTTCAGGGTGCGGTCCTGACCGACAAAAGAGCCGACAAATTCATTCGCCGGTTTTGCCAGTAGCTCGTCCGGGCTGGCGCACTGCACAATGCGCCCCTGGCGGAATACCGCGATACGATCGCCCAGCTTAAGCGCCTCATCAATATCGTGGCTGACCAGCATCACCGTCTTCTTCAGCTTACGCTGCATCTCCAGGAACTGGTTCTGGATCACCTCGCGGTTGATCGGGTCTACCGCGCCGAAAGGTTCATCCATCAGCAGGACCGGCGGATCGGCCGCCAGAGCGCGGATCACGCCGATGCGCTGCTGCTGTCCGCCGGACATCTCTTTCGGGTAGCGATGAAGAAATTTCTTCGGGTCCAGCGCAACCATATCCATCAGCTCTTCCGCGCGGCTTTTATAGCGGGCTTTATCCCAGCCGAGCATACGCGGAACGACGGTTATATTTTCCTCAATGGTCATATTGGGAAACAGACCAATTTGCTGGATCACATAGCCAATATTGCGGCGCAGGGTAACGGTATCCATGCCGCTGGTGTCCTCGCCGTTAATCAGGATCTTGCCGCCAGAAGGCGCAATCAGCCGGTTAATCATTTTCAGGGTGGTGGTTTTACCGCAGCCGGAAGGGCCGAGCAGCACGCACATTTCACCTTCCGGTACGTTCAGATTCACATTATCGACCGCTTTAAAAATCTGGCCGTTTTTTTGCTTAAATTGTTTAGTCAGGTTTTCCAGTTTTATCATTATCGTATCCCCTTCGGTGTCAGCACGATTTGCAGACGATGCAGTAACCAGTCCAGCACAATCGCCAGCAGACAAATCATCAACGCGCCAGCAATCAGCATGCGAATATCGCTGCCGCCGATGCCGTTCAGTAATAACAGGCCTAAGCCACCCGCGCCGATCACGGCGGCAATTGCCATCACGCCGATGTTCATGACCACGGCGGTGCGAATACCGCCAAAAATGACCGGCAGCGCCATCGGAATTTCAACCCAGCGCAAACGCTGCCAGAAGGTCATACCAATGCCGCGTCCGGCTTCACGCAGGCCGGGTGGCAGATTATCCAGCGCCGTATGGGTGTTACGCACAATCGGCAACAGTGAGTAAAGAAAAACGGCGGTGATGGCCGGAAGCGGGCCGATACCCTGACCGATCAGCGAAAATACCGGGATCATCAGGCCAAACAGCGCGATGGATGGAATGGTCAGCAGAATGGTCGCCAGACCGAGAATCGGCGTTGCCAGCCACTTATAGCGAACAATTACGATCCCCAATGGGACGCCAATGAGAATCGCCAGGCCTACCGCCAACCCGACCAGCCACAGGTGCTGGAAGGTGAGGCTGAAGATAAAGCCAGCGTTATCAATCATATAATGAATAGTATCCATGCGCGCTCCTTATAGCAGGCCTTTGCTTTGCAGGAAGTCGCGGGCGACCTGCTGAGGTGACTGATGATCGATATCCACCTTCGCGTTCATATCGGTGATGGCGTCATTATTAAGCTGGCTGGACAAGGTGTTTAATGCTTCTTCCAGCCCCGGATTAGCGTCCAGGGTGTCTTTACGCACTACCGGCGTCACGGCGTAGCTGGGGAAGAAACCTTTATCATCTTCCAGCACCTTCAGGTCGAAGCCTTTTACCCGTCCGTCGGTGGTGTAAACCAGCCCGGCATCGACAAAGCCATCGCGAATGGCGTTATAAACCAGACCGGGGTCCATCTGGCGGATTTGCGGGCGATCCAGCTCCATCTGATACGCTTGCTGGAGAGGCTTCATGCCGTCGCTGCGCCCGGAGAACTCAAGATCCAGACCGAGCAGCCAGTTGTTGTCCGGGTCATTGCGGCGGATGTCTTCAATCTTCGCCACCATCTGCGACATGGTCGTAATGTGTTCCGCGTCAGCCCGTTTACGCTGCATCGCGAACGCATAGGTATTGTTCATATCAGCCGGTTTAAGCCACACCAGACCATGCTTTGCATCCAGCTTTTTCACCGTCTCGTAAGACTCCTGCGGGGTCATGCGCTGATTGATATGGTTAAAAATGATCAGCGACGTGCCGGTATATTCCCAGGTCATATCCACCTGTTTGTTAATCATCGCATTACGCGAAATCACGGTGGCGATATTGGTTTTCGGCTGAACCTGAAATCCCTTTTTTTGCAGATACTGCACGGTCATCGCCGACAGAATATGCTGCTCGGTAAAACTTTTGGTCGCCAGCACCAGCGGTGCCGCGCTGGCCTGGCTGCCGATCAATGAAGCAGCGGCAATCAGGCTTAAAAAACAGGTTTTTAACGTCATTTAACGCTCCTTATTATTGTTATCGGGCGACGTGCGGCGTCAGGATGCGGCCCAGACTTGCCAGCAGGACGTCGAGGATCAGCGCAAAAAGGGCGGTTGCCGTTGCGCCAAGAATGAGCGTCGGGAAGTCATTCAGGTAAATGCCGGGGAAAATCAGTTCGCCGTAGCTGCTGGCCCCGATAAGGAAGGCGAGCGGGGCGGTGCCCACGTTGATGGCGGTCGCAATCCGAATGCCGGACAGCATGACGCTCCAGGCATTCGGCAACTCAACCTGACGCAGGCGCTGCCATTTGGTCATGCCAATGCCGTTTGCCGCTTCAAGTAGTGATGCCGGAACCGAGCACAGTCCGGCATAGGTATTACGCACAATCGGCAGCAGCGAGGCGAGGAACAGGGCGATAATCGCTGGCGTATCGCCAATGCCGATAAACACCATCGCCAGTGCCAGTACCGCCAGCGGCGGCAGCGTATTGCCGACGTTAAAGATCTGCATCACGTATTCAGCCACACCGCGTGCGGCGGGGCGGCTGAGTAAGATCCCGCAGGGAATGCCGACCAGTAACGCAAGAAACATCGAACTGAAGACGAGGATCAGATGTTGTTGACCCAGATAAATCAAATCAACTTTGCGCGCCGCGATGGTGTCGGGACCTATTCCCCAGACCAGTAATGCCAGCACAATGATGATAGCGGCAATAAATAAAAGGGCGCGTTGAAGAGCGGTTGTATGCATTGCTGTGCCTCTCCCTGTATGCATGTGTTATGGCAACCCGGTGGCTGCATGTTGTTATGCCATGTCTGGCAGGGTGATAGAGCTATAGCAAGGGGATCGAAGGCGCACCAGAAAGCGGTGAAATAAATAGTTACGTCAGGCAAGTGATAACAGCGGGTTATGCCTTATAACGTAACGGCTGAGCGCATTTTTCTGGAAAAATCTTAAAAACGGCACCCATGAAGTGACGTTGTCACTTTGAGCGGGTTATATACAGCGCGGAAAAAAGGAACGGGCATGAAAATCATGCCCGTTAAATCAACGATAAAGCGTTTTTTGCGCTACAGGGATCAGCAAATCAGCCTGCCATTGTGCCAGGGTGATTTGCGCCAGTTGCCCCAGCGCCTGATAAAAGGGATGCGCCGCGTGCTCGACAAACTGCGAAAGAAAACGCCCGGCCCACGGCAGCAGGTGCCAGGCCAGAAGCTGGTCGCGCTGTGCGGACTGACCGTTTTCACTTAGCCAGGCCACCAGTAACAGCAGCGTGCCAACGTGATCCTCTGGCTCATTCTGCGTGGCGTCAAAGGCGATGCCGTTCTCGCGCATCCACTGACGCAGCGCCAGCGTCGAGTCGCCGAACAGCACGCTTTCGCGATCGAGCCAGACCGATCCCCATGGCGGTGCGGGCAACGCCCACGGACCGACAAAAAGCCGCTGAAACGCCTGTGGCAGGGTTTCATCACTCTCCTGCGCAAAACCGTTCAGTTGCTCAGGCTGCCCGGCAAACGGTAAATGCTCCCGCCATTCACCGGACCTGAACGCCTCTACCAGGGGTACGACGTCAGGTGAATCCGGGGGATAGTAAAAAAGTGCGCCCAGAACGCGGGCGGTAAGCGCCATGGCGTCGCGCTGATGACTCTCATGCATATCATGTTGTTCCCAAAATAGCGCAGGTTTCCCTGCGCCAGTCACTTATCCAGCGACCGCCATACCGACGGTCATGTGCAGGCCGTAAAAAATGCCCCTGCCCAGCAGCTCGCCTGCGATGACGCAAAGCCAGCCTGCCAGTAAACCCAGCGTATGCGGCGTTTGTCGGCGCACCAGAGGGCAGATCCAGCAGCCCAGACCGGCGCACAGCAACCCGACGCGCCAGATTTGCAGTAACGCGTAATCCGGCACCAGCGCGCTGGCCTGTTGTACCGAGCTATGCACCGCGCCAATGTGCACGCTTTGTAGCAGGATCACCGCCACGCTCACCAGCAGCGCGGCCACGCTGAGTGAGGCAAACAGCGTTCCCTTAAACGGGATTTTCGCTATCCGCAGCAGTAGTGCGGCAAAAACAGGGCCGCTTAGCAGCGCGGTGAGGAAAAAGCCCAGCGTGGTGTAAGGGGTAAACCAGGTCGGCACCGTATCAATCTGGTAGACCCGCGTCATTGCCCAGATAAATACGATCCCCAGAATCATGCTGAAAATCAGCCAGATCCTGCCCACCCGCGCAGGCATTTTACCCGTCACCGCCACCAGCCACCAGAGTCCGCCCACCGCAAAGAACAGCGAGCCGCAGGCAATCTCGTTACTCAGCGCTGATTCACCCACACGGTTAAGCGAGTTAAAGGCCCGCAGCGGCGAGCCTAAGTGAGCGATCGACGCGAGAAAGGCGATCCCCATCACCAGCCAGAGAATAAAAAGACTGCGGACAATACGCTGCTGGCCGGGGCGATCGTCCTGCGAAGCCATCCAGCCCAGACCGACCACAACAAGCCCGCCGACCACGCACTGCCCGAGAACCGTAAATAATACCAGCGGCCATTCATGCCATCCGTTTCCCATTTCAGACTTCCTCCGGGTTTGCCAGAAAACCTGTCGCATCGCCGCAGGGGCGGGTATTGGCGTTAGGTTTGATCACCAGATTGGGGCGAGTGAAATGCGCGCCCGGTAACGGCGCAACGGCGGCAAGTTCGCCATATTTTTTGCGCAGCTCTTCGACAGGGGCGAAATCGAGCGCCCGCAGCGGGCAGGACTCCACGCAGATCGGCTTTTTCCCTTCGTTGATCACGCGGTCATGGCAGCCGTCGCATTTCGTCATATGACCTTTTGCCGCGTTATATTGCGGCGCGCCGTAAGGGCAGGCCATATGGCAGTAACGGCAGCCGATGCAGATGTCTTCATCGACGATCACGAAGCCGTCGTCACGTTTGTGCATGGCTCCGCTGGGGCAAACTTTGGTACAGGCCGGATCGTCACAGTGGTTGCAGGCAATCGACAAGTAATAGGCAAAGACATTTTGCCGCCAGGTACCGTTATCCTCCTGCCAGTCGCCGCCCGCGTATTCATAAATGCGGCGGAAGCTGACGTCAGGCGTTAAGTCCTTGTAATCCTTACAGGCCAGTTCGCAGGTTTTGCATCCCGTACAGCGGCTGGAATCGATATAAAATCCATATTGTGTGCTCATCAATGCCTCCTCAGACCTTCTCGATTTCAACAAGATTGGTATGCTGCGGGTTGCCTTTCGCCAGCGGCGAGGGACGATGGGTGGTGAGGGTATTCATGCAGGAGCCATGATCGACCCGGTCGCCGGACATATCGGCGTCATGCCATGCGCCCTGTCCCATCGCGCTGACCCCCGGCATAATGCGCGGTGTCACTTTGGCGACGGTACGCACTTCGCCGCGACCGTTGAACACACGGACGGCATCGCCGTTACGGATACCGCGTTTCTGCGCGTCGATCGGGTTCAGCCAGACTTCCTGACGGCAGGCGGCTTTCAGCACATCAATATTGCCGTAGCTTGAGTGGGTACGGGCTTTGTAATGAAAACCAAAAAGCTGGAGCGGGAACTGGCTGCGCAGCGGATCGTCCCAGCCTTCAAAGGCAGAGGCGTAGACCGGCAGGGGGCTGATGACGTCGCCTTTTTCAAGCTGCCAGCTTCCGGCAATGTCGGCGAGGCGACGGGAATAAATTTCAATTTTCCCCGACGGCGTCTTCAACGGGTTGGCTTCAGGATCGTCACGGAATTTTTTATAGGCAATAAAATGCCCGGCAGGGTCCCGGCGTTTATAGATCCCCATTTTTTTCAGTTCCTCATACGACGGAAGCTGGGGATCTTTTGCTGTCATCTGGGCGTATAAATATTTCAGCCAATCCTGCTGGCTGCGTCCTTCGGTGAACTGCTGGTAAACGCTGCTGCCCAGTCGTCTGGCGACTTCGCTCATCATCCAGTAAATTGACCGGCGTTCAAATTTTGCGCTGGTGGCAGGCTGAATAAAGATCAGGTAGCCCATATTTCCGGCGTAATCGTTGGGAATAATATCTTCCTGCTCAACGGTCATTAAATCCGGCAGCAGAATATCGGCATATTTCGCCGACGAGGTCATAAAATTATCAATCACCACGATCGTTTCGCATTTGGATTCATCCTGCAAAATATCGTGCGTTCGGTTGATATCAGAGTGCTGGTTGGTGATTGTATTCCCCGCATAGTTCCAGATAAATTTAATCGGCACGTCGAGCTTATCTTTGCCACGCACGCCGTCGCGCAGGGCAGTCATTTCCGGGCCTCTGTCGATGGCATCGGTCCAGCTAAAGCAGGAAATTTGCGTTTTCACCGGGTTATCCGGTAACGGCATCCGTTCAATGGTGATGGTATAGGTGGATTCACGCGCGCCGCTGTTGCCGCCGCTGATGCCCACATTGCCCGTCAGGATCGGCAGCATCGCAATCGCCCGTGAGGTTAATTCTCCATTGGCCTGACGCTGCGGTCCCCAGCCCTGACAAATGTACGCGGGTTTCGCGGTGCCAATTTCCCGCGCCAGTTTGATGATCCGATCGGCCGGAATACCGGTAATGCTGGCTGCCCACGCGGGCGTTTTGGCAACGCCGTCTTCGCCATCCCCAAGAATATATGCTTTGTAATGTCCATTTGCGGGCGCGTCTGCGGGCAGCGTTTTTTCATCGTATCCCACGCAGTAGCGATCCAGAAAAGGCTGATCGACCAGATTTTCGCTGATGAGTACCCATGCCAGACCGGCTACCAGCGCGGCATCCGTGCCGGGGCGGATCGGTATCCACTCATCTTCTCGTCCGGCAGCGGTATCGGTATAACGCGGATCAATAACGATCATTCTGGCGTTTGAACGTTCGCGCGCCTGCTCAAGAAGCCAGGTGATCCCGCCGCCGCTCATCCGCGTTTCGGCAGGGTTGTTGCCAAACATCACCACCAGTTTTGAGTTTTCAATATCCGAGGTGCTGTTGCCCTCATTCGACCCGTAGGTATAAGGCATGGCGCAGGCAATTTGCGCCGTCGAGTACGTCCCATAATGGCTAAGAAAGCCGCCGTAGCAGTTCATCAGGCGGGCAACGAGAGAAGCGTAGGGCGATGAGCGGGTAATATTTCCGCCGACAATCCCGGAGGAATAATTAATATAAACGGCTTCATTGCCGTATTTCTGCACCACGTTTTTTAAGCTGTTACTGATGCTATCCAGCGCTTCGTCCCAGCTAATGCGTTCAAATTTGCCTTCGCCGCGTTTTCCCACCCGCTTCATGGGGTAGTTAAGACGGTCAGGATGATTGATGCGCCGACGGATAGAGCGCCCGCGCAGACAGGCGCGGACCTGATGATCGCCGTACACGTCGTTCCCGGTGTTATCGGTTTCGACCCAGTAAACTTCATCATCGCGGACATGCAGACGTAGCGCGCAGCGACTGCCGCAGTTCACTGAACAGGCTCCCCAGACCACTTTCTCTGACGGTTGCGATGCCTGCCTGACCGCAGCGGCGGCGGGTTTAAAGCCAAAAGGTAATGAAAAATTTGTGGCGGCCAACGCCAGCGAACCGATTGCCGTCGATTTGACAAGCGTTCGTCGGCTTATACCGCCCTGGTTTTCGACACTGGACATCATTGCTCCATCATAGTTATCGTTTTAAAAACGTTAACGGCCGTAATTAATATCGGCCTAATGATGGGCATCCTACCTCTTCAGGAGTAAGAGAAATTATCTCTGGTCAAAAACGTGGGGATTTCAGTCGAAAAGCTGGCGTTTAATTGATAGTGCTCACAATATTTAAACGCCAGGATTGAGGTTTTACTTATTTACTGCGGTTCGCTGGTCTGACTGTCCTGCGTGGCACCACCGCTGACCGGATAATTGCCGCTGCTGGTGCGCGTGTAGAGAATTTTATAGGTGTCACTGGCGCAGTGACCGACCACCTGCGCATCCGGCTGGTCGCTCTGATCGTTAGGCACTATCGCCAGCGTAAAGCCAGATTCGGGCACGCCGTTGTTGATGATTTTTTGCTGGATATCACTTTTTACTCGCTCACACGAGTCCGGGGCCGCCAGCGCCGGGGCTGCTGCTGCCACCAGCAGCGCAAGTAACCAACGTGAAGTCTTCATAGTCGTCTCCTGAGGTGTGACATTATTTAAAGGATAGCACATACCGTGTAAACGACTGTATTTGCTATTATAATTGAGAAAGATCCCGAATCAGGTAGATAACGTGAAGAAATTACTCTTATTACTCCCTCTGGCATCCTTACTGACCGGCTGCGATGACCCGGCACCACCTGAAGCCTTCACCCCAGAGATGGCGGGCTTTTCCAGCGAGTTTGACTTTGACCCACTGCGTGGACCGGTGAAAGAATTTAGCCAGACGCTGCTCAATGATAAGGGCGAAGTGGCGAAGCGGGTTTCGGCCTCGCTGTCAAAAGAAGGGTGCTTTGATCTGCTGGAACTGCACGACGTCGAAAATGACTCCGGCGTGGCGCTGATTCTGGACGCCAATTTTTATCTGGATGCCCAGACGCACGAGAAAAAAGTGCGCCTGCAGGGTAAATGCCAGCTGGCTGAAATTCCGGCATCAGGAATGACCTGGGATACCAACGACCGGGGCTTTATCATCGCGGCGAAAGGTCAGGATGTGCAAAAGGAATATCGCTACGATGCCGATGGCTACCCGCTGGCGAAAGTCACTATCGCCAAAGACAAACGACTGGAAGATGAAATCGATCCTCCCGCCGATCCGCGCAAGAAAATGAATTATACGGCGGTAAGCCTGCTGAATAATCATCCGCTCAGTCGGGCAAAACAGACCTGCGATTACGATCGCCATGATAATCCGCTGACCTGCAAATTGCAGATCACCGACGAAAGCGCAGCCCCGCCGGTGGAAATTGAATACACCATTAAAAACGAAATCAAATATTATTAACCCTGACGCGCAGATTACTGCGCGGTAGGTTTTAACAACGTCGAACCTGATGGCTTGTGCGTCTCCAGATATTCATGCTGGAAAATACACATGCGAATGGTGTTACGATATTCACCGTTGATAAAGAATTCATGAATAAGCTCGCCTTCGATTCTGAATCCCAGCTTGCGGTAAATATGAATCGCCTTCTCATTCTCTTTATCAACGATCAAATAGAGCTTATACAGATTTAACACCGTAAAGCCGTAGTCCATCGCCAGCTTCGCGGCCCGTGACGCCAGTCCTTTACCCTGATGCTCCGGGGAGATAATAATCTGGAACTCAGCGCGGCGGTGAACGTGGTTGATCTCCACCAGCTCAACCAGACCGACGTTATCGCCGTCGCACACGACGACAAAACGGCGCTCACTCTGATCGTGAATATGCTTGTCGTAAAGATCGGACAGTTCAACAAAAGCCTCGTACGGCTCTTCAAACCAGTAGCGCATGACGCTGGCATTGTTATCCAGTTGATGCACAAAGCGCAGATCTTCACGCTCAAGAGGGCGGAGCTTAACACTGTCAGTCATCTGAATCCTTTCCTGCAAAATAATGAATTACGGATTGACTGCCCGCCCGGTGCGGCGATCGAGGCAGCGCAGGGTATTCGGTTCCCAGTAGGCATTCACGTTGGCGCTCTGCTGGCATTTATCTTCAGCGTCAAACGCAACGTCCGCTTTGTCCCACTCTTTTTCCGCACGCTTGTTGACCTTCTGGCGTAAAGTGCGGGTATCGTTCCATTGTTCTTTATCCATCGCCGCATTCTGACGGCTTTGGGCGCTGTCGCCCGATTCAATCACCAGTTTGCTGGTTTCGGCATGGACCGGACCAGAAGCGGTATAAACCACGGCAGCCAATGCCAGCAGAGCGGTCAGGCCCAGACGTTTATTCAGTGTCATTTTCATTGCAGATCCTTTATTCAGTACCTGGAATAGTACCCATAAGCCGATTTTACCCTAAACCCTTCATCCTTCAAGCTGTGCGATAAAAGCGCGGCATTCTCAGGAAAACCTGATTATGCCGTATCATGTCTGAACAAAACCTCACTGAACCGGGCAAATGATTAAAATTACCTTGTTGTTTTTTGTTACCGCCGTTTGCGAAATCGTCGGCTGCTTTCTTCCGTGGCTCTGGCTGAAGCGCGGGGCTACCCCGTTGTTACTGATACCCGCCGGGCTGGCGCTGGCGATGTTCGTCTGGCTGTTGACGCTGCATCCGGCTGCCAGCGGGCGTGTCTACGCCGCTTACGGCGGGGTCTACGTCTGCACCGCGCTGCTGTGGTTGCGGCTGGTCGATGGCGTAAAACTCAGCGTTTATGACTGGCTGGGCGCGCTGGTGGCGCTTTGCGGCATGCTGATTATCGTTGCCGGATGGGGGCGCGCCTGAGCGGCTTTTTTGTGATCGACAACGGCTTTTTCGATCTTAATACTTGTATGGTAGTAGTTCAGTTGCGTAAATTCCCTGCATCCCACGAAGAAGATGTAAGGAACAGAAATGAAAATTATTGCCGCAGACGTTTTTGTCACCTGTCCGGGCCGTAACTTTGTTACGTTAAAAATTACTACCGAAGACGGTATTACCGGTCTGGGCGACGCAACGTTAAACGGACGCGAGCTGTCGGTGGCCTCCTATCTGAAAGATCACCTTTGCCCGCAGCTTATTGGTCGCGACGCGCACCGCATCGAAGACATCTGGCAGTTTTTCTACAAAGGGGCGTACTGGCGGCGCGGGCCGGTCACGATGTCGGCAATCTCAGCGGTGGATATGGCGCTGTGGGATATCAAAGCGAAAGCAGCCAACATGCCGTTATATCAGTTGCTGGGCGGCGCTTCGCGTGAAGGTGTCATGGTGTATTGCCACACCACCGGACATTCCCTTGATGATGTCCTTGAAGACTACGCCCGCCACAAAGAGATGGGCTTCAAAGCGATCCGTGTGCAGTGCGGCGTACCGGGCATGAAAACCACCTACGGCATGTCGAAGGGCAAAGGGCTGGCCTATGAGCCAGCCACCAAAGGGCAGTGGCCGGAAGAGCAGCTGTGGTCCACTGAAAAGTATCTCGACTTTACGCCCAAACTGTTTGCCGCCGTGCGTGAAAAGTTCGGCTTTAACGAGCATCTGCTGCACGACATGCATCACCGTCTGACGCCGATTGAGGCCGCGCGTTTTGGTAAAAGCATTGAAGATTATCGGCTGTTCTGGATGGAAGATCCGACGCCTGCTGAAAATCAGGAGTGCTTCCGCCTGATCCGCCAGCATACCGTGACGCCAGTGGCGGTCGGCGAAGTCTTTAACAGCATCTGGGACTGCAAACAGCTGATTGAAGAGCAACTTATCGACTATATCCGCACCACTATCACTCACGCGGGCGGGATTACCGGTATGCGCCGCATTGCCGATTTTGCGTCGCTGTATCAGGTGCGCACCGGCTCGCATGGCCCGTCCGATCTCTCTCCGGTCTGCATGGCAGCCGCACTGCATTTCGATCTGTGGGTGCCTAATTTCGGCGTTCAGGAATATATGGGCTACTCCGAACAAATGCTGGAAGTCTTCCCGCACAACTGGACCTTTGATAACGGTTATATGCACCCTGGTGATAAGCCGGGTCTGGGCATCGAATTCGATGAAAAGCTGGCCGCGAAATATCCCTACGATCCCGCGTATTTACCGGTAGCCCGCCTGGAAGATGGCACGCTGTGGAACTGGTGAGGAGAAACAAGATGAAAAGCATCGTTATTAAAAAACCCAATGAACTGATTATTGAAGAGCGTGATTTACCCGTGCCAACGGCGGGTGAGGTCCGGGTCAGAATTGAACTGGCGGGTATTTGTGGCTCGGACAGCCATATTTATCGTGGTCATAACCCGTTTGCAAAATACCCCAGGGTGATCGGTCATGAGTTTTTCGGCGTCATTGAGGCTGTCGGGGAGGGTGTCTCTTCGCAGCGTCTGGGTGAGCGGGTGTCGGTTGACCCGGTGATCAGTTGTGGTCACTGTTACCCGTGCACCATTGGCAAACCCAATGTCTGCACCAGCCTTGTGGTATTGGGAGTGCATCGCGATGGCGGCTTCAGTCAATACGCTGTGGTGCCAGAACGCAATGCATGGACTATTCCCGACGCGCTGACCTCGCGCCAGGCGGTGATGGTCGAACCTTTTACGATTGCCGCCAATGTCACAGGCCAGATTAATCCCGGAAAAAATGATATCGCGTTAATCTATGGCGCGGGTCCAATGGGGCTTACCTGCGTTCAGGCACTGAAAGGTGTGTATGGCGTGAAACAGATCATCGTCACTGACCGTATCGATGAACGTCTGGCAATGGCCGCGCAAAACGGTGCCGACTGGACGATTAATAACGGGCAGCAGTCTCTTCAAAAAGCACTGGAAGAGAAAGGCATTAAACCGACGCTGATTATCGACGCGGCGTGCCATCCTTCGATTTTGCAGGAAGCGATTTCTCTGGCATCGCCAGCGGCGCGTATTGCCATTATGGGTTTTTCCAGTGAACCCTGTGAAATTATCCAGCAGGGGATCACCGGAAAAGAATTATCCATTTTTTCTTCCCGTTTGAATGCCAATAAATTTCCAGTCGTTATCGACTGGTTGACCAAAGGGCTGATCGACCCTGAAAAACTCATTACCCATACTTTTGACTATCACCACGTTACCGACGCCATTGATTTATTTGAACGCGATCAGCGCAAATGCTGCAAAGTTTTGCTGACGTTTTCTCAATAAGCCCGTGTAGCCGAAGCGTGGTACACATCTTACCTCTCTGAGATAGCCAATATGACGCAACTTAAACATGAACGAAGCACTAAAGATTTAGTGAGAGCCGCCGTATCAGGATGGCTGGGAACTGCACTGGAGTTTATGGATTTCCAGCTTTATTCTCTTGGCGCAGCACTGGTATTCCATGAAATATTTTTCCCGGAACAGTCTGCAGCGATGGCGCTTATTCTGGCCATGGGCACTTATGGTGCGGGATATATTGCACGCATTATCGGCGCATTTATTTTTGGCCGAATGGGCGACACCATCGGGCGTAAAAAGGTGCTGTTTATCACCATCACTATGATGGGGATCTGTACCACCTTAATCGGCGTGCTGCCGACCTATGCGCAGATCGGCATTTTTGCGCCAGTACTGCTGGTCACATTGCGTATCATTCAGGGGTTGGGTGCGGGTGCGGAAATTTCAGGTGCAGGCACCATGCTGGCTGAGTACGCGCCCAAAGGGAAGCGCGGCATCATTTCTTCGCTGGTGGCGATGGGAACAAACTGCGGCACTCTGAGTGCAACCGCAATCTGGGCGGTGATGTTTTTCGTCCTTGATCGGGAACAACTCCTGGCATGGGGCTGGCGTGTGCCGTTTCTGGCAAGCGTCGTGGTAATGATCTTTGCTATCTGGCTGCGTTTTAACCTGAAAGAGAGTCCGGTATTCGAGAAGGTCAATGATGGAGAACATGCGCCAGCAAAAATCGATCCGCAGCAAAATACATTAGGCGCCATGTTTAAAAGCAAATCGTTCTGGCTGGCTACCGGGCTGCGATTTGGTCAGGCAGGGAATTCCGGGTTAATCCAGACGTTTCTTGCCGGTTATTTAGTACAAACGCTGCTGTTTGATAAAAGTATTCCTACTGATGCGTTAATGATCAGTTCGGTTATCGGTTTTATCACTATTCCGTTACTGGGTTGGCTGTCGGATAAATTTGGTCGCCGTCTGCCTTATATTATTCTGAATATCTCGGCAATTGTGCTGGCGTGGCCGATGCTGTCAATTATTGTCGATAGCAGCTACAAGCCCGGCGTCATTATGGCGGCGTTAATCGTCATTCATAATTTCGCGGTGCTGGGTCTGTTCGCGCTGGAAAATATCACTATGGCGGAAATGTTTGGCTCCCGTAATCGTTTTACCCGAATGGCGATTGCCAAAGAGGCCGGGGGTTTAGTCGCCGTGGGTTTTGGGCCGGTGCTGGCAGGTATTTTCTGCAACATGACCGGTTCATGGTGGCCAATTCTGGCGATGGTTATCATTTATTCTCTCATCGGTTTGCTGTCGGCGTTCCTGATGCCGGAGGTCAAAGATCGCGATTTAAGCCTTGTTAACGATGCCGCCGATGTCACGCACGCCAGCAAAGCCGCTCAGGTTCACCACTACAGTTAACACTGACAGAAGGGGCGTCAAATGACGCCTTTTCTGACACATTTGGTTACCATTCTAGATGAGGTAGTCGTTAAATCCTGTCGCAAATCATAAAGTGATTTTCGCGACATCGTAATCTAATGAACCACCGTTTCATTTATCAAAACGAGTATTATCATGCAAACCAGATTGTTAAAGGCAAAAGCAACGCTACCCGGCTACGACCGCAGTGAACTGGTCGCCCGCATTGTTCACCTCGGTTTTGGCGCTTTTCACCGTGCGCATCAGGGCGTTTACGCCGATATCCTGGCGTCTGAACACGCCAGCGACTGGGGATATATTGAGGTGAATCTTATCGGCGGCGAGCAGCAGATTGCCGATCTCAGACAGCAGGATAACCTTTATACGGTGGCGGAAATGTCCGCCGATGCCTGGACCGCCCGCGTCGTGGGCGTGGTAAAAGAAGCGCTTCATGCGCAGGTCGATGGCCTTGAAACCGTGCTGGCAAAAATGTGCGAGCCGCAAATTGCTATCGTCTCGCTGACCATCACTGAAAAAGGCTACTGCCACTCACCGGCCACCGGACAACTGATGCTCGATCATCCGTTAATCGCCGGGGACCTGGAGCAACCGCAGCAGCCAAAATCGGCGGTCGGCGTGGTGGTGGAAGGGCTGGCGCGTCGCAAAGCCGCTGGCCTGCCTGTGTTCAGCGTAATGTCCTGCGACAACATGCCGGAAAACGGTCATGTCATGCGCAACGTGGTATGTGCCTATGCTCGTGCGCTGAATGACGATCTGGCGAACTGGATCGAGCAGAACGTGACGTTCCCTTCCACGATGGTTGACCGCATTGTTCCCGCTGTTACGCCGGAAACGCTGAATAAAATCGAGCAGCTGACCGGCGTGCGCGATCCGGCTGGCGTGGCCTGCGAGCCTTTCCGTCAGTGGGTGATTGAAGATAACTTCGTGGCTGGTCGCCCGGCCTGGGAAAAAGCCGGTGCCGAACTGGTGGCTGACGTCATTCCTTTCGAAGAGATGAAGCTGCGTATGCTCAACGGCAGTCACTCCTTCCTGGCGTATCTCGGCTATCTGGCGGGCTATCAACATATTAATGACTGTATGGAAGATGAGAATTATCGCCGTGCCGCCCATGCGCTGATGCTTCAGGAGCAGGCTCCGACGCTGAAAGTTCAGGGGGTTGATTTACGCCGCTATGCGGATTTACTGATTGAGCGCTACAGCAACCCGGCACTGCGTCACCGTACCTGGCAAATCGCGATGGATGGTAGCCAGAAGCTGCCGCAGCGTATGCTCGACTCCGTGCGCTGGCATCTGGCGAATAACGGTCATTTCGATTTGCTGGCGCTGGGCGTCGCGGGCTGGATGCGTTATGTCGGCGGTGTGGATGAGAAGGGCGAAGCGATTGAAGTCTGCGATCCGCTGCTGAATGTCATTCAGGCGGCGGTGAACGCCAGTGAAGAAGGAACCGCGCGCGTTCAGGCTCTGCTGGGCATTGACGCCATCTTTGGCACCGCCTTGCCTGATAACAGTGAATTTGTGGCTAAGGTTACCCAGGCGTATCAGTCGCTGCTGGCGCAGGGGGCGAAAGCCACCGTGGCGCACTATGCTTCCGGGCGGTAAAAACCAGGCCGGGCGGCGCAATGCTGCCCGGCTTAGCCTTTAATCTTCGCTAAACCAGTCGCTGTTTTCCTGACGGATCAACTCCACGGAACCGCTGATTTCCTGCAAATGCAGCGCCATCGCATTCTCGACCGCATCGGCATCGCGCTGTTGTAGCGACGTAAAAATGTCCAGATGCTGGCGCAACAGCATTTCCGGCGGCGAAACATGATCGAGACTCATATAGCGCACCCGATCGATTGTCGCCTTGATGTTTTCGACGGTGTCCCACGCCAGCTGGCAGTCGGCAATCAGAGCCAGCTTCTGGTGAAACTCATCGTCAAGCTGAAAGAAATCGTTAAGCTGCTTACGCTCAATGGCGATGCGCTGCTGATGCAGATTCTGTTCAAGCTGATAAATATGATTGTCATTAATCATGGTGGCGGCGCGGCGGGCCACGGCTCGTTCAATGGCCTGGCGCACAAAGCAGCCATTACGGACCTGGGCCAGCGAAATTTTATTCACGTAGCTGCCGCGCTGCGGGCGGATCTGAATCAAACCGTTTTCCGCGAGCTTTATAAAGGCTTCGCGCACCGGCTGACGGGAAACGTCGAAACGCACTGAGATCTCTTTCTCGGAAAGCGGCGTGCCGGGCGCAATCAAACAGTGGACGATATCCCGGCGTAAAATACGATAGATCTGCTGATTAACAGGCTGTACTGGATTCAGTTGCGTTTCGAAGGTCATTCGTTCTTACTTTTTAAAAGGTTAACCGGCTAACTTTACCACCGTTTCGCATGATTCTGTACCCGGCCTTGCGACCGGGCGATAAATTACCCTTTGTACACGCTTAAGCCCGCCAGGGTCTGACTGACCGGCATCATTTCCAGGGTATTAATGTTGACGTGTTTCGGCAGGGTGGCGACCCACCAGACCGCTTCTGAAACGTCTTCAGCGGTGAGCGGATGGGCGTTTTCATAGGTTTTACTGGCTTTCTCGTCGTCGCCTTTAAAACGCACGTTGGAAAACTCAGTGCCACCGACCAGTCCTGGTTCAATATTGGTCACCCGCAGCGCCGTTCCGTGCAGGTCGGTGCGCAGGTTAAGGCTGAACTGACGGACAAACGCTTTGGTAGCACCGTAAACGTTGCCGCCTGCGTAAGGCCAGCTTCCGGCCGTGGAACCCAGATTAATAATGTGGCCGCGATTGCGCTCAACCATGCCAGGCAGCACCGCGCGGGTCATGTACACCAGACCTTTATTGTTGGTGTCGATCATGTTTTCCCAGTCTTCCACGCTGGCCTTGTGGGCGGGTTCCATGCCGAGTGCCAGTCCGGCATTGTTCACCAGAATATCGATTTCACGCCATTCGGCGGGCAGGGAGGCCAGTTTTTCTTCAATCGCCGCCCGGTCGCGCACGTCTAACTGAAGCGGAAAAATCGCCTCGCCCAGTTCTTTTTTCAGCGCCTGCAAACGTTCTTCGCGACGTCCGGTGGCAATGACTTTATGCCCGTTTTCAACAAAGCGACGAGTGATGCTTTCACCGAAACCCGCCGTTGCGCCTGTTACCAGAATAATCATCTTACTGTTCCTCAACGCTTTTTATGTTGTATACCCGTTATACTTCACGTTGCAGGTGCGTTGGCTGCGTTTACTCACCCGAACCACTTACTACAGTAAGCTCATCGGGATTCGTTCTCATGCCGCCTTCCTGCAACGTGAATTGTTCAGGGTATATAACCTTAACATGTGTTCCCTGATTGAAGGAAACCGAAGAAGTGTGGCAAAAAAATGCCGCCTGCGATTGGATCAACGAGGCATCCACGTTATTTTTGTGCGAATGACCGAAATACCGCCACCGGGCTTCTGGAGAAAATCATGCTGGAAAATAATCCGTTTTTACACGTCAGTTCCTTGCCCTGGCAGGCTCCGCCTTTTGACCAGATTGATGACAGCCACTACCGCCCGGCGTTTGATGAAGGGCTGCGGATAAAGCGTGAAGAGGTTGCGGCGATTGCCCGTCAATCCGCCGCCGCCGATGTCGACAATACGCTGGTTGCCCTTGAGCGCAGCGGCCAGTTACTTAACCGCGTCACCAGCGTCTTTTTTGCGATGTCACATGCGCATACTAACGATACGATTCAGGCGCTGGACGAAGCCTTTTCCGCCGAACTGGCGGCGCTGGCGAACGATATTTACCTCAACGATGCGCTGTTTCAGCGTATCGAAACGATCTGGCAGCAGCGGCAGTCGCTGGGGCTGGATGCAGAATCACTGCGGCTGGTGGAGGTGGTCAGGCAGCAGTTTGTACTGGCGGGGGCGACCCTCGGCGAAGCGGATAAATCGGCGTTGAAAGCGTTAAATACCGAGGCCGCCACCCTGACCAGCCAGTTTAATCAACGCCTGATGGCGGCGAACAAAGCGGGTGGGCTGGTCGTTGACGATCCGCATCTGCTGGCAGGGCTTAGCGACGAAGAAATTGCCATTGCCGCTGCCACTGCACGCGAAAAGGGGCTGGCGGATCGCTGGCTGCTGCCGCTGCTGAACACCACCCAGCAACCGGCGCTGGCAGCGTTAAGCCACCGCCAGACGCGGGAAAAACTGTTTACCCTCAGCTGGTCGCGGACGGAAAAAAACGATGCCAATGACACCCGCGCGCTGATCCTGCGGCTGGTTGACGTCCGGGCAAAGCAGGCCGAGCTGTTGGGCTTTGGCAGCTATGCAGGCTGGAAAATTGCCGATCAGATGGCAAAAACGCCGGATGCGGCCCTGGCGTTTATGCGTAAAATCACCCCTGCCGCGCGTAATCGTGCGCAGCATGAACTGAGCGAAATTCAGCAGGTGATTGACAGTCAGAGCGGCGGTTTTAGCGCCCGCGCATGGGACTGGGATTTTTATGCCGGGCAGGTGCGCCAGCAAAAATATGCTTTTGACGAATCCGCCGTCAAACCTTATCTCGAATTAAACACGGTGCTGGAGGAGGGCGTTTTCTGGACCGCCTCACAGCTTTTCGGCATCCGTTTCGCTGAGCGCCACGATATTCCGGTGTATCACCCCGACGTGCGCGTCTGGGAGATCTTCGACAATAATAATGAAAGCATGGCGCTGTTCTACGGCGATTTCTTTGCTCGTGAATCCAAGAGCGGCGGGGCGTGGATGGGCAATTTTGTTGACCAGTCCACGCTGCTCGGCACCGGGCCGGTGATTTATAACGTCTGCAACTACCAGAAACCGGCGGCGGGTCATAGCGCGCTGATTTCCTGGGATGATGTGATTACCCTGTTCCACGAGTTCGGTCATACCCTGCACGGTTTATTTGCCCGTCAGCGTTATGCCAGTCTTTCCGGGACCAATACGCCCCGCGATTTCGTGGAGTTCCCGTCGCAAATCAACGAGCACTGGGCAAGGCATCCGCAGGTATTTGCCCGCTATGCCCGTCATCACCAGACCGGGGAGCCAATGCCGCAGGCGCTACAGGAGAAAATGCTGAACGCTGCGCATTTCAATAAAGGCTATGAGATGACCGAGTTGCTCAGCGCCGCGCTGCTGGATATGAACTGGCACAGCTTCTCGTCAAGTGAAGTGCCGGACGACGTGAACGCCTTTGAAACCGCGGCGATTCACCGGGAAAACCTGGATTTACCTGCCGTGCCGCCACGCTATCGCAGTAGTTACTTTGCCCATATTTTTGGCGGCGGCTACGCTGCGGGTTATTACGCCTACCTGTGGACGCAGATGCTGGCGGATGATGGCTATCAGTGGTTTGTTGAGCAGGGCGGATTAAGTGCGCAGAACGGTCAGCGTTTTCGCGAGGCGATTTTGTCGCGCGGCAACAGCGAAGATTTAGAAGCGCTTTATCGCCAGTGGCGCGGTAGCGATCCGCGCATTGAGCCGATGTTACAAAATCGTGGATTAAGCGGTCTTAACTAAAATAAAAGAACGGGCAAATGCCCGTTCTTTTATGGGTACGCAGACTGACTTAAGTTAAATATCGTCAGGGGTATTCAGCACAACCATTTCTAATGCACTGCGGTAGATGTCCAGTTTGACGATATCGGATTCTGTTTCCAGCCGTACAATCAGCTCCAGAATGATATCTTTATTATTCACAACGGTTTTTTTAGACATAAGATGTTGCGTAATCTCAGAAATGACTTTTTGCCCGGCATCATCATGACTGTAAGGAAACGCTAACGGGGAGCTATGGTCGACTTCTTGTGTAGACATTTTGTATGTTGCACCGTGCATAGTTAATAATTGTGGGGATCACCCGACGTTGCGGGTGGTCTTAAAATCAACGTATTTAAACTAGTCACAAACCGGCAAATGTACAAATGCGAAAGCAAAAATAATTTTAAAAAATCTAAATAAATAACAATGCTGTAACTTTTTTCATCGGGTCAGAGAGACAGCGGCCTCCCGGTAAAAAAAACGCCCCCACCGATGGCGAAATAACCCCACCACAACTATTCTCAAATTATCTCCCGAAAGGGAATGCACGGTGAACAAAACCTGCCCATCCTGGTGCTGTTTTTTTGATCCCGCTGCTTAGCGACACTGACAATAAATAAGGATGCTTATGCTATGGCTTGAACAAGGTCTCTACGTCAGGATGCAGGAGCTGGAAAATGGTCCGCGCCCGCTGCCCCTACAAAGCGGCTTTAATAGTGAAACGGCTTATCGCGTGTTGGGATGTTTTAACCCGTCAGAAACCTCTGATGCCTACTACATTCTGGCAAACGACCGCGATGAAATTTGGTTTATCTGCAACCGCCATATCCGGGTTGTTGAACTGAATAACGACATCAAAGACTTCCGCTACACGCTTACAGCCCTTCGTCATTAATCTTCTGTCCGGGCCGCCGGGACGCTGGCGGCTTTACTCTTATCCTCCCTCTGCGCTTTCCGGTACTGCACGGGCGATACCCCGAAATGCTGGCGGAAATGGTGGCGCAACCCGCTGGCATGACTGAATCCGGTCAGTTCCGCAATGGCGTCAACAGAATGGCGGCTGGTGGTCAGATAATCCTGGGCGCAGCGCAGGCGCTCACGCAAAATCCAGCGGGCAGGCGTGGTGCCGGTTGCTTCCTCAAAGCGCCGGAGCAGGGTGCGGGGACTCATTCCGGCTCGTTGCGCCAGTGAATCCACACTGTGCGGCCGGGCAAGATGCTGGTGAAGATAGTCAAACAGCTGGCCCAGGGAGCGGCTTTCCCGCGCCTTCGCTACCGGGCGCTGCGTCTGCTGGGCCTGCGAACCGTCGCGATGTGGTTGGATCACCAGCCGACGCGCCACGCTGTTCGCCTTCTCCAGACCAAAATCCTCACGCACCACATGCAGACAGAGATCGATACCCGCCGCGCTGCCCGCCGAAGTCATTACTCGCTGCTGATCGATATACAGCACATCGTTAATCACATGAATGTCGGGAAAACGCTGCTGTAAAATCCCGGTATAGCGCCAGTGGGTGGTGGCTTTCAGGCCCGCCAGCAACCCGGCCGCCGCCAGCACGAATACCCCGGAACAAATCGACACCATCCGGCAGCCGCGTGCGTGTGCCTGGCGTAAGGCTTGCACCAGGGGCTCAGGCACCGGCGCATCAGGGCTGCGCCAGCCAGGCACGATGATGGTATCCGCCAGGCTTAGCAGATCCAGCCCGCCATCGGTCATGAGGCGAATGCCACCCGTTGCCCGCATCTCCCCGACGTCTACGGCAGCGACGCTAAACTGATACCAGTCGTCGCCAAATTCCGGGCGCGGCAGCCCGAAAATTTCGACCGCCACGCCAAATTCAAACGTACATAGCCCGTCGTAAGCCAGGGCGACAACATGATGCGGGCAATTTGTCATAATTCGGGCGTTTTCTGGCATAGCGGAGGGCGGTCTTCCAACGGTTTTTTTGATGAGATAATGGGTATCATAAACCCGGAGAATATACCATGAGTGATGTTACCCGTTATCCCGCCGCCAGCGCTGACGCCGCAGCCGACCATTTCTCCCGCCGACTGAGTTTTGAAACCGACTGTTCGGACGTCTACCACGCCATGGCGCAACGGCAGCAGGATTTTGTGTTGCTGCACGCCATCGGCAGCCCGCAAAGCTTCGCCCGCCATCATATTCCCGGCGCGCTGCATCTGCCTCATGCGGAGATCAACGCGCAGCGCCTGGCACAGTGGCCGGAAGGGACGCTATTTGTCGTTTATTGCGCCGGACCGCACTGTAACGGGGCGGATAAAGCCGCGCTAAATATTGCCCGGCTGGGGCGACCGGTGAAAATCATGCTGGGCGGGATGACCGGCTGGCAGGATGAAGGTTTTGCTTTTAACGTGGCTCCTGAAGCATGAACGTGAATATTATTCACGTCATATGAAAAATTCTCCTTTGCACGGCGGGCGGTATTATGTCATCTTTCGGACATATAGCCATCCAGAAGTCTGGATGTTCACAAAGCGAATTATCACTACAGGCAATTACTCTGGCTGTAGCAAAGGAGAAAGTATGTCAGCTCAACATGGTCCGTACCGCGCAGATATCGTCGGCAGTTTTTTACGCCCGGAAAGCATTAAGCTGGCGCGTCAGCAACTGGCAAAAGGGGAGATTTCCGCCCGGCAACTGCGTGCGGTGGAGGATTCAGCGATCCGCGAAGTCGTCCAGCACCAGTGTGACTGCGGCCTGCATGTCGTCACCGACGGTGAATTCCGCCGCGCGTGGTGGCATTTCGATTTCTTCGACGGCTTGCAGGGCGTTGAGCGCTACGATTCCGACAAAGGCATCCAGTTTAACGGCGTGCAGACCAAAGCCCACGGCGTGCGCGTGACCGGCAAACTGGGTTTTGGCGATCACCCGATGCTGGAAGATTTTCGCTATCTGAAAAGCATCAGCGGCAGCGCTGAACCAAAAATGACCATCCCGTCACCGAGCGTGCTGCATTTTCGCGGCGGACGTAAAGATATTGATGCCAGCGTTTACCCGGATCTGGCCGACTATTTTGACGATCTGGCGACGACCTGGCGTGATGCGATCCATGCCTTTTACGCGGCGGGCTGCCGCTATTTGCAGCTTGATGATACCGTCTGGGCCTATTTATGCTCGGACGACCAGCGTCGCCAGGTGCGCGAGCGCGGCGAAGATCCTGATGAACTGGCGCACATCTATGCCCGCGTGCTGAACCGCGCTTTGGAAGGTAAACCCGCAGATCTGACCATCAGCCTGCACGTTTGCCGGGGCAACTTCCGCTCAACGTGGATCTCAGAAGGCGGCTACGAGCCGGTGGCAGAAGTGCTGTTCGGCTCGGTAAACGTTGATGCCTTCTTCCTGGAATATGATAACGATCGCTCCGGTGATTTTGCCCCACTGCGCTTCATCCGTCCGGGCCACCAGCAGGTGGTGCTGGGTCTGATCACCACTAAAAATGGCGAACTGGAAAATCCTGAAGGGATTAAAAGCCGGTTGCAGGAAGCGGCAAAATACGTGGATTTGAAACAGATTTGCCTCAGCCCGCAGTGCGGTTTTGCCTCCACGGAAGAGGGTAATTCCCTGACGGAACAGCAGCAGTGGGACAAAGTCCGTCTGGTGACGGGCATTGCCGCCCAGGTCTGGTAATCACTTTACCCGGTACGGCGTTGCACTTTAATAAGGCAACGCTGTGCCAGAATAACGCTTTTGCCTCCATTCTCTGCGCGACCCTGCCGCATCTTCACGCATTTTCATACCTGGCATCCTTTTTGCCTTATCTCTCCTGAGTCAATTCTTTGGTCTGGGTTTTTTGAATATTCAGGAGTGAATTATGCAACGTCGCACGTTATTAAAAGCCTTCGCACTCTCCGCCTCTGTCGTCAGCATGGGAATGACCTTTAGCGTCTATGCTGCGGACACCATTAAAGTCGGCATTATGCATTCGCTGTCCGGGACGATGGCGATTTCCGAAACACCGTTAAAAGACGTGGCGCTGATGACCATTGATGAAATCAATGCGAAGGGCGGCGTGCTGGGCAAAAAGCTGGAGCCGGTGGTGGTTGACCCGGCGTCTAACTGGCCGCTGTTTGCTGAAAAAGCACGCCAGCTTTTGTCCCAGGATAAAGTCGCGGTGGTCTTTGGCTGCTGGACGTCCGTTTCGCGTAAGTCAGTTTTGCCAGTGTTTGAAGAGCTGAACGGGCTGTTGTTTTACCCGGTGCAGTATGAGGGTGAAGAGATGTCGCCTAACGTGTTTTACACCGGCGCGGCGCCGAACCAGCAGGCTATTCCGGCGGTGGAGTATCTGATGAGCGAAGATGGCGGCAGTGCAAAACGCTTCTTCCTGCTGGGGACTGACTACGTGTATCCGCGCACCACCAATAAAATCCTGCGCGCTTTCCTGCATTCAAAAGGCGTGCAGGATAAAGATATCGAAGAAGTGTATACCCCATTCGGCCACAGCGATTATCAGACCATCGTCGCCACTATCAAAAAATTCTCGGCGGGCGGCAAGACGGCCGTGGTTTCAACCATTAACGGCGATTCCAACGTTCCCTTTTATAAAGAACTGGCGAATCAGGGGCTGAAGGCCACCGACGTGCCGGTAGTGGCGTTCTCGGTGGGCGAAGAAGAACTGCGCGGCATTGATACCAAACCGCTGGTTGGCAATCTGGCGGCGTGGAATTACTTCGAATCCATTGATAATCCGACCAACCAGAAATTTGTCGCTGATTACAAAGCCTGGGCCAAAGCCCGCAAACTGCCGAATGCGGATACCGTTGTGACCAACGATCCGATGGAAGCCACCTGGGTGGGGCTGCATATGTGGGCGCAGGCGGTTGAAAAAGCTGGGACCACCGATGTGGATAAGGTGCGTGACGCGATGGCAGGACAGACTTTTGCCGCGCCGTCCGGGTTTACGCTGACCATGGATAAAACCAATCACCATCTGCACAAACCGGTCATGATTGGCGAAATTGAGAATAACGGCCAGTTTAACGTGGTCTGGCAAACCGAGGAGCCGGTCCGCGCCCAGCCGTGGAGTCCCTTCATTCCCGGAAACGATAAAAAATCTGAAAGCCCGGTAAAAACGGCAGGTCAATGATTTTTTGCCCTCCCACGGGAGGGCCAGTTTCTGGAGAGACGATGATGATGAACGCCATGCGCATACTGTGCGGTTTATTATTCCTGACCGGGCTACTGTCCGTAAGCGCGCAGGCGTCGGATGCGGACGCGTTTGTGGCCGCCAGCCGGACGCAACAGGCCACGCTGCTGGAGCAGTGGGCCAGCAAACCCCAGGCGGCGCGCATTCCCTTTCTACGGGCGCTGGTTGCTGAAAACCTCAGCGCCGACAGCCAGCACCACGCCTTTACGCTGCAAGGCGATCGTCCGGTTGCGTTGGGTGAGGCGAAGGCTGCAGAGGGCAACCTTAAAAAAGTACGTCTGACCAACCGCCTGCGCACGCTCGCGGCTGCAGCCCTTGCCAGCCATCTGATAATAAGTGACAACGTCACAGAAAGGCGGGCCGCGGCAAAAACATTACGCCGTGATGCCCAGCCTGCCATGTTGACATTGCTGGAGCAGCGCGCGAAAGCTGAGCCGGATGACAGCGTGCGCGAAGAATTAACCCTCGCGCTGGCCATATTGCAACTGGCCAGCCCGGACGCTGCGCTGCGCCGCACGGCGGCTATTACGCTCGGAGAATCAACCGATCCCGAAATCCAGTCGCGGCTGGTGCCCTTTACCGACCCGCAGAACGAGCCTGACGCCAGCGTGCGCCAGGCCGCCGCAGACAGCCTGAAGCAGATTAAACAGCGGCTGCTCTTAGGCGACCTGCTGGGGCAGGCATTTATGGGATTGTCGCTGGGATCGATTCTGCTGCTGGCGGCGCTGGGACTGGCCATCACCTACGGGCTGCTCGGCGTCATCAATATGGCCCACGGCGAAATGCTGATGCTGGGCGCGTACAGCAGCTGGCTGGTGCAGCAGGCGATGAGCCAGCTTACGCCGCAGTGGCTGGCATTTTATCCGCTGGTGGCGCTGCCGATTGCTTTTGGCGTAACGGCGGGTATCGGCATGTTGCTGGAGCGCACTGTTATCCGCCATTTGTATGGCCGCCCGCTGGAAACGCTGCTGGCGACGTGGGGCATCAGCCTGATGCTGATCCAACTGGTGCGGATGTTGTTTGGTGCCCAGAACGTTGAGGTCGCAAACCCTGGCTGGCTGTCCGGCGGAATTCAGGCGTTGCCGAATCTGATCCTGCCATGGAACCGGGTTGTGGTGCTGGGATTCGTCCTGCTGGTGCTGTTCTTTACCTGGCTGATCCTCAATAAAACGCGGCTTGGCATGAATGTGCGGGCGGTCACGCAAAACCGGGCGATGGCAGCCTGCTGCGGCGTGCCGACCGGGCGCGTTGACATGCTGGCCTTTGGCCTCGGCTCCGGCATTGCCGGACTTGGCGGCGTGGCGTTATCTCAACTGGGGAATGTCGGCCCGGAACTCGGTCAGGGGTATATTATCGACTCCTTCCTGGTGGTAGTGCTGGGCGGTGTCGGCCAGCTTGCCGGTAGCGTCGTGGCGGCGTTTGGTCTGGGAATATTCAATAAAATTCTCGAACCGCAAATGGGCGCGGTACTCGGCAAAATCCTCATTCTGGTGCTGATCATTTTGTTTATTCAGAAACGTCCGCAGGGGCTGTTTGCCCTGAAAGGGAGGGTCATCGATTAATGAGCCAGCCTTTAACGTTAACGGTGGCGCAGAAAGCGCCACGCACTCTGCGCGTGGTCGGCGGCCTGCTGATGGCGGCGCTGTTGATCCTGCCATTTCTGGCGCTGCTGCCCGCCGATCACCCGCTGGCGCTCTCAACCTGGGCGCTGACCCTGACCGGAAAAATCCTCTGCTACGCGGTGGTCGCGGTGGCACTGGATCTGGTCTGGGGCTACGCCGGATTGCTGTCGCTGGGTCACGGCATCTTTTTTGCTCTCGGCGGCTACGCGATGGGCATGTATCTGATGCGCCAGGCCGCTGGCGACGGTTTGCCCGCGTTTATGTCCTTCCTTTCCTGGAATGAACTACCGTGGTTCTGGTGGGGAACGCAGCATTTTGCCTGGGCACTGGTGCTGATCGTACTGGTGCCGGGGCTGCTGGCGCTGGTGTTTGGTTACTTTGCGTTTCGCTCAAAAATCAAAGGGGTTTATTTCTCCATCATGACCCAGGCGCTGACCTTCGCCGGGATGCTGCTGTTTTTTCGTAATGAAACCGGCTTCGGCGGCAACAATGGCTTCACCGGCTTTACCACTCTCCTCGGATTCCCCGTGGCGGCGACCTCAACCCGCGTGGCGCTGTTTCTGGCGACGGTGCTACTGCTGATGCTGTCGCTCTGCGTGGGATATGCGCTGGCCCGGAGTAAATTCGGGCGGGTTCTCACCGCCGTGCGCGATGCCGAAAACCGGCTGATGTTCTGTGGCTACGATCCGCGTGGCTTCAAACTGCTGGTCTGGACTCTGTCCGCCGTGCTTTGCGGGCTGGCGGGTGCGCTGTACGTTCCGCAGGTCGGGATTATCAATCCTGGCGAAATGTCGCCGACCAATTCCATTGAGGCAGCGATTTGGGTGGCGCTCGGCGGACGCGGCACGCTGATCGGCCCGGTGCTGGGCGCGGGTCTGGTGAACGGAGCCAAAAGCCTGTTTACGGTGGCGATGCCGGAATACTGGCAACTTTTCCTTGGATTGATATTTATTGTGGTCACGCTGTTTTTACCGCGCGGCGTTATTGGCCTGCTGCGAAAAGGAGAGAAGTAATGCAACCTGATGCCGGTCTTTTCACTCGCCAGCAACCGACCGACCGTTTTCGCGATCGCACCGATCCGGTTCTCCAGCTGGAGAACATCAACGTGAACTTTGATGGTTTTCAGGCGCTGACTAATCTCTCGCTGCAAATCGGCGTGGGCGAACTGCGCTGCGTGATTGGTCCAAACGGCGCGGGTAAAACCACGCTGATGGACGTGATCACCGGAAAAACCCGGCCACAAAGCGGCCGCGCGCTTTACGACCAGTCGCTGGAACTGACCCGGCTCGACCCCATTGAGATTGCCCGGCGGGGGATCGGACGGAAATTCCAGAAACCCACGGTATTTGAAGCGCTGACCGTTGCCGAAAACCTCGAACTGGCGCTCAAAACCGATAAATCCGTGCTGGCGACCCTGCGCGCACGCTTAAACAGCGAGCAGCAGGATCGGATTGACGAAACGCTGCGGCTGCTCCGCCTGCATGGCGAGCGCGATCGTCGTGCCGGGCTTTTATCCCACGGGCAAAAGCAGTTTCTGGAAATCGGTATGCTGCTGGTGCAGGAGCCGCATCTGTTGCTGCTGGATGAACCTGCCGCAGGGATGACTGATGCGGAAACGGAATATACCGCCGAACTGTTTCGCCAGCTGGCGGGGAAGCACTCGCTGATGGTGGTGGAGCATGACATGGGGTTTGTAGAGACCATCGCCGACCGCGTGACCGTGCTGCATCAGGGGCAGGTGCTGGCAGAAGGCTCATTGCGGGAAGTGCAGGCCAATGAACAGGTGATCGACGTTTATCTTGGGCGCTGAGGAGCCATCATGTTACAGGTTAATGAACTGCATCAATATTACGGTGGCAGCCACATTTTGCGCGGCGTCAGTTTTACCGCGCAAACGGGTGAAATCACCTGTCTGTTAGGCCGTAACGGCGTGGGCAAAACCACGTTGCTGAAATGTCTGATGGGGCTGATCCCGGCGCGCAGCGGCGCGGTGATCTGGCAGGACCGCCACATCACCACCCGCAAACCGCACCAGCGGGTACAGGCGGGCATAGGCTACGTTCCGCAGGGGCGGGAAATCTTCCCCCGCCTGACGGTGGAGGAAAATCTGCTGATGGGGCTGTCCCGCTTCCCGGCACGCGAGGCCCGCAGCGTGCCGGAGGATATTTACGCGCTGTTCCCGGTACTCAAAGAGATGAAGCACCGGCGGGGCGGTGATTTATCAGGGGGGCAGCAACAGCAGCTGGCGATAGGCCGCGCGCTGGCCAGCCGACCGCAGCTATTGATCCTGGATGAGCCTACTGAAGGTATACAGCCATCGGTGATTAAAGAGATCGGCGCGGTGATCCGTCAGTTAGCCAGCCGGGGCGATATGGCCATTCTGCTGGTCGAACAGTTTTATGATTTTGCCGCAGAGCTGGCGGACAGCTATTTATTGATGTCGAGGGGCGCTATTGTCCAGCAAGGGCGCGGTATCAATATGGAGAGCGAGGGCGTCAGAGGCATGGTAGCAATATAAAAGGGTGCAATGAGGACCAGACCCGGCAACCGGCACGCGGGGATTGCTCCCCGCGCGTTAGCTATTTTCTCGGTTCGTAAGCGAGAACAGCACTAAACTCCATACCACGATCGTGAATATGCAATTCGCAAAGCGAGTCGCGCACCATGAGCGTGAAACCAAGCACTGTGATACACAGCACGATGATTGCCACAAGGGCGTATTTCGTCAGCATGTTATTGCCTCCGTGCAGAAAAGAGACTAACATCCGAGTTGTCTGGTTCGGATGTAGGCCTCAGGTGGATAGAAATATCTCCTGGGGCTTTTATCTTTCCGAACTCTGATAAAGGCCTGAGACCGGAAAGCCTCAAGCACCCGCCTGCATAATATCCCTGAAATAATGTCTGACCAGCCTGTCTGCGGGGTTTATTTACCGCTTGCGAGGCGACTCGCAAAGCTTAATTAACCTGAATAGCACTGTTGCACGGCTTAATATTCATTCCACGAATAATCATCAGCCAGGCCAGAACAATTGCGGCCATCAATATCACAAATAATGACCAGTGGGGCAGGTGGGTTAATATCAACCCCGTGGCTAACGGGTTTGCCGCTGCACCCAGCCAGCCTAATGCCTGGGCGGAGAAATAACTGGCTTTCATGCCGGACGGGGCGATGTTATCAATTAGCATATATTCACCGGGCGCATAAATAATTTCCCCCACGGTAAACACGGCGGCGGATAATCCCCAGAAAATCAGATTTACACCGGAAAACATAAATCCCGCCAGCCCCAGCACAAAACAGGCCGTACCCAGCGCCATCAGCGGACGCAGATTGTTTGCGTTCAACCGACGACCAATGGCGTACTGTAGCGTAACCACCAGCGCGGCGTTGACCGGCAGCACGACGGCGACAACATTTTCAGCAACGTCGCTATCGGCCACCGCCAGCACGTACTGGGAAATACAGGACGCAAAAGATCCGGCGACAAAGGAGGCCAGCAAACCAGAGAGCGTAAACCAGAACAGCGCCTTATCATGCAGCAGCACTGAAGGCGACCACGCCACGGCTTCGTCGCTGGCACTGCTGGCCGCCACGCGCTGGACATAACACTGAATAAATACCAGCGGGAATGCGGCACAGAATGCCGCCAGCCAGAAGGGTAAGTTAAGGCTGTACATCACCAACAGCGTGCCCAGCGGCGGGCCGACCGTCCAGCCAATATTTAAAAAGCTGTAGTTCAGCGAGAATATTTTCGCTTTTTCCGCAGGGGATAATACATCGGCAAACCAGGCTTTAATGACGGTCGAAAATACCGAATAGGCGCAGTTAATCATTGCAAAGAAAAATACCACCAGCGCCACATCATTCACCAGCGGGATTGCCACAAAGCCGCAGATGAATACCAGCACGGAGATCAGCATATAGCGCTTTTTATCGAATTTATCGGCGAGAATGCCAAAGCCCAGACTAAATATCACCCCAATGGTTAATGCGATTGTCATCGCATAACCAATCATCTCCACGCTCATGGCATAACGGCGCGTGAGATAAATTGTCATAAAAGGCAGCGTCGCACCGCGACCAATTGTTAAAAGTAATGATGATGCCAGAAGCGCGTAGATAGAGCGCCTGATTGAAGAGACCATTTTCCTGCCCGAGGTGCTGTGTTTCATTATTTTGTCTTATCAGGAATATCACGGCATAAGAAGGTTGTATAGTGCGTGCCCATACGAGAAGTGCCTACTAAAAATAATGATCTGTTAAAGGCTGATTTTTTCCGCTAACGTGGGATGGTTCACATAATTCTAACAATTTCAGAGGCAGGGTATGACGCGTAAAGATGGGCTACTGGCGCTGCTGGTAGTGGTGGTCTGGGGGCTTAACTTTGTGGTCATCAAAGTCGGCCTGCACAATATGCCCCCGCTGTTACTGGCAGGATTACGTTTTTTACTGGTTGCATTTCCCGCGCTTTTTTTTGTCGCCCGTCCCAACGTCCCGATGCGCTTATTACTGGGTTATGGTCTGACAATCAGCTTCGGGCAGTTTGCGTTTCTTTTCTCCGCCATCAAATTTGGTATGCCAGCCGGGCTGGCGTCTCTGGTGCTTCAGGCGCAGGCATTTTTCACCATCATTCTTGGGGCATTTGCCTTTGGCGAACGGTTGCAGGGCAAGCAGCTGATCGGGATCACCCTGGCGGTATTTGGCGTTCTGGTGCTGATTGAATCCAGTCTGAACGGGCAACACGTTGCGCTGCTCGGTTTTATGCTGACGCTGGCGGCGGCGCTCAGCTGGGCGTGCGGCAATATCTTCAACAAGAAAATCATGCAACTGGAAAGCCGTCCGGCGGTGATGTCGCTGGTGGTGTGGAGCGCATTAATCCCCGTTATCCCGTTTCTTGTTGCCTCACTGATTCTCGACGGCCCGGCGACAATCTGGCACAGTTTGTTAGCCATTGATACCACGACAATTTTATCGCTGATTTACCTGGCTTTTATTGCCACCATCGTCGGGTATGGCATCTGGGGGACGCTGCTTGGGAGATATGAAACCTGGCGCGTTGCGCCGCTGTCGCTGCTGGTTCCGGTGGTCGGCCTCGCCAGCGCAGCGCTGCTGTTGGGTGAGACGCTGAATATGCTACAGCTGGCAGGCGCGGCGCTGATTATGGCGGGACTGTACATCAATGTATTCGGCCTGCGTCTGCGCCGGGCTAAGATCGTTCAGGGGTAAAAAAAAGCCCCGCACAGGCGGGGCAAACGAATCAGAGGCGGCGCTAATTATAATAGGCCACGCCTAATTCATCGGATTTATCGCTTCCCGAACCCATATGATTAAAATCAAACGGAGAGGCGTCATGGACGGAGGGCATAACCATCGCAACGCGTGCGCTGCCTTCTGCCGGTTGACGGGACTGCTCCGCAAAGCTCTGGCCGGAGGCCAGCATCGCTAATGCAAGGGTGGCGGAGACGAGCAGTTTCATGATTTCCTCGATACGTCTTTATTCAGGCGATTAACAATTACAGTGGTTTAACGGTTGCAGATAGCGTGCCTCGCCAGGCATATCCATAATGCGATACTTGTGCGGTGGCACGTCGAAATAGTTTTTAAAGGTCCGCGTCAGGGTCTGCTGCGATTCAAACCCGTAGCGTTCAGCCAGATACAAAATAGGCTCATTGCTTTGCTTCAGCTTCTGGGCGATTTCCGTCAGCTTGCGGGTGCGAATGTACTGCCCCAGCGAGTGCCCGGTTTCTTTTTTGAACATTCTTTGCAGGTGCCATTTTGAATAGCCTGAGCGCTCTGACACTTTCTCCAGCGACAGAGGGGACTCGAGGTTATCTTCAATCCAGTCCAGGATGCTATGAATAGTAATGGCGTCAGTATTACGTCTGGACATCGTCTTACCTCTTATTGTTTACGGCAGCACTTTCTTGAGCAGGTATTCAAGAGTAGCCACTTCGTCTGCCGATAAGTTTTTAGTGAGTTCCTGATGCAGATCCTGCCCGACAAGCTGATGACACTGTTCACAAATGCGGGTGCCTTCCGGTGTTAATCGCACCAGCACACCGCGTTTATCATTTGGATTTGGCAGCCGCTCAATCCAGCCTTTACAGACCAGCCTGTCAAGCATACGGGTCAGGGCACCCAGATCGACCGACAGCACTTTTTTCAGCTCAACGGGCGTCGCGCACACTTCGCAGCGAATGGAACAAAGCACCTTGAACTGCGTCGCGGTGATGTCCTGCGGTGAGAGATATTCGTTAAGCAGACGGTCTTTTTTCTGGTTCACCATATGGATCAAACGTCCAAGCGGAATGATTTCGTTAAAAAGATCCCCTGAACTTTTCACAATGGTTGCCCCGGCAAGTAGTTTAGTTGCGGAGGATATTATTGCCCAGGCAAACATAAGTCAACTGAATGAATAAGCTTATGCCACGATTTGCTAAAAAGACGGAAAAGTCCTTGTATGACGCAGGGTTGATAGAGGAATTAAAGGCGGGAGAGGGGTTCGCGTTGTCTTGATATGACGCTGAAATATTTACTGGAATGATGTATTGGGTGAGCCTGCCGCAGCAGACTCACCTTAACTCGCTTAATGCGGCTGTTCTTCCAGCGCCACCGGCCAGCGGCGGAAGATAATCACAGCCCAGATGAGCGCAGCCAGCGCCGGAACCGCGCCAACGTAGCCAATGGAAGCCATCGACAGATGGGTGCTGACCTGGCTGCCTAGCAGCGCGCCCGCGCCAATACCGATATTAAATATCCCGGAGAACAGCGACATCGCCACGTCGGTGGCGTCCGGGGCCAGCGCCAGCACTTTTACCTGCATCCCCAGCCCAATGATCATAATCGCCACGCCCCAGAAGATGCTGAGGATCGCCAGATGGTTTTCATTACGCGCGGCGGGCACCAGCAACAGCAGGCAAACAAACAGCAGGCCGATGGCGCTACCGATCAGGGTAGACGCATGAAGATTGCCAAGCTTACCGAACAGCAGGCTGCCGAGGATGCCGGACCCGCCCAGGATCAGCAGCAGCACGGTGGCGTAATTTCCGCTCAGCCCGGCAACCGTCTGAACAAAAGGTTCGATATAGCTGTAAGCAGTGTAGTGCGCCGTCACCACGACCACGGTCAGCAGATAAATACTCATCAGCGCCGGACGGCGGAACAATAGCGGCAGACTTTTCAGGGAGCCGGAGTGCTCGCTTGGCAGTGGTGGCAGCAGCTTGATCAGGCACAGCAGGGTAATTAACGCCCCGACGCCAATCGCAAAAAAGGTGGTACGCCAGCCGAAATACTGCCCGACGATCCGGCCGATAGGGATCCCCAGCACCATCGCCAGTGCGGTGCCGGTGGCAATCAGGCTCAGCGCCTGCGCCCGTTTCCCGGCCGGGGCCAGGCGGATCGCCAGCGAGGCGGTAATGGACCAGAACACCGCGTGCGCAAAGGCAATGCCGATGCGGCTGATAATCAGAGTGGTGAAATTCCACGCCAGAAACGACAGCACATGGCTGGCGATAAACAGCACGAACAGGGCGATCAGCAGTTTGCGCCGCTCAACCTGGCTGGTCAGCAGCATAAAAGGCAGCGACATCAGCGCCACCACCCAGGCATAAATGGTCAGCATGATCCCGACCTGCGCCGTTTCCATGCCAAAGCTTTCCGCAATATCAGAAAGCAAACCAACCGGCACGAATTCGGTGGTATTAAAAATAAACGCTGCGATGGCAAGCGTGACCACACGAAGCCACGCGACCTTGCGTGATACAGTATTCGTTGTCATAAGATAGTCTGGGTTGGTTGGAGAAAAGAAGAGAAGACGATCTTAAAACCATCGCTGCTGCAAATACAACCATTTTGTGACGCAGATCTCAATTTTCTGCGTCAAAAATTTAAGATCGCCTCAACATTTTTTAATACGAAAATAACCGGCGTGTAACGAGTTAACCGCCAGCAGGTTGAAACCGGAAAGCCGGATTCCCCCGGGCTTTCCGTGACTGAACCATTACGGCAGGCGGGCGATATTCGCCTGGATCACGGCTGCGGAATGACGGAATTTTTCCAGCTCGTCGTCCGCCAGGTGCAGTTCAATCACCTGCTGGACGCCGGTTTGCGCCAGCACGGCGGGAACGCCGATCGCCACATTATGCACGCCGTATTCACCCTCAAGAATGCAGGAGATGGCCAGCGCCCGGTGGCTGCCGGTGAAAATATTGCGGCAGATCTCGGCAATAGTGCCCGCGATGCCGAATTCGGTACAGCCCTTGCCGCCGTAAATCTTAAAGCCCTGCGTGCGCACGTCTTCCGCTAGCTGCGCATAATCCAGCGTTTCGCCGGTGCGACGCTGCCAGACGTCGCCAATCGGCGAGCCGTAAACCGAAGAGTGGGACCAGACCGGAAACTGGGTGTCGCCGTGTTCACCGAGAATAAAGGCATCAATGCTTTGCGCGCCAATATCCAGTTTCTGCCCGAGGGCACGGCGCAGTCGGGTGGTGTCCAGCCAGACGCCGGTACCGATGACCTGATTACGCGGCAGGCCGGACAGCGTCCATACCTGCCAGGTGATAATGTCGCAGGGGTTGGTGGCGATCAGGAAAATGCCGTTAAATCCGCCCGCCATCATTTGTGGAATGATATTTTTGACGATTTTCGCGGTGTTATTCAGTTCGTCGAGGCGCGTCTGGCCCGGCTTTAGCGGACCGCCGGAGACGGTGATCACCGCGATATCGACATCCGCTCAGTCGCGGGCTTCGCGACAGGATATGGTCATCATGCCGGGCATATAGGCGGCGGCATCGCTGAGATCCTGTACGTGTCCTTCAACCAGCGGCTGATTCAAATCGACTAAAATCAGCTCTTCACAAATATTCTGATTTAGCAGCGCATAAGCAGCAGATGCGCCAACATTTCCTGAACCGATAATCATCACTTTACGGGCTTTGGTGTTCATGGTTAATCCGTTCACATGAGAGCAAATAACAAAATTACTGCTGCGATCGGTATTCACGCAATCATTCGCGCTATCTATACGTTAATCCTATGACCGTTCCTCATTCAGCAGCGCGATAAACGCATCAAGCGCACGCGTTTTGCCTCCTCGCCGCCACGTCAGCCAGGTCGTCAGCCAGCGCCATTTTTCCGCCAGCGGCCACGCGGCGACCTGATCGTAACCCGGCAGGCTCTCCAGCATTGAGCGCGGGATCAACGCCAGCCCCGCGCCCGCAATCACACAGGCCAGCATACCGTGATAGGACTCCATCTCATGGATCCGCCCCGGCGTGGCCTTGTCAGCGTTAAACCAGCTCTCGAAATGGCGGCGGTAAGAACAGTTGGCGCGAAAGGCGTACACATTTGCGCCGTTGACTTCGCGAGCGCGGGTGACAGGCGCGTGTCCGGCGGGAGCAACGATCATCATCTCCTCTTCATACACCGGCATTCCTTCCAGCGCCGGATGCATCACCGGTCCATCGACAAACGCGGCGCTCAGCCGTCCTTCCACCACGCCGTCAATCATCGTCCCGGACGGGCCGGTGGCGAGATCGAACTGGATCTTCGGATAACGCTGGTTAAAGCGGGCCAGCGTCGGTGGAATGCGCACGGCGGCGGTGCTTTCCAGCGAGCCGAGGGAGAATAAGCCCTGCGGCTCATCGCCGGCGACGACCATTCGCGCCTCTTCCACCAGGGCGAGGATCTGCTCGCTGTAGCGCAAAAAACTGTGCCCGGCCGGGGAGAGACGTAAGCGCTGCGATTCGCGGATAAACAGCTCAACGCCAAGATCGGCCTCTAACTGGCGGATGCGCGTCGTCAGATTGGACGGCACGCGATGTACCTGCGCTGCCGCCTGGGTGATGCTGCCTGCACGAGCGACGGCGTTAAACATCTCAAGCTGGGTTAAATTCATGGTGTTCTCGTTTTGTGAATAAGATGGTTATGATTATTCATTTTTCAGAAACGCAGGAGTGTAGCAGAATGGTTGCATTCCCGTCACATCTGCCAGAGAGAAAACTATGAACTCAGTAAACGACGCCGTTTCTGTCAACCCGGTGAATGGACAACCGCTTTCATCATTACCCTGGGCTTCGGCGCAGCAGGTAGATTGCGCCATCGCCCTGGCGGAACAGGGCTTTCGCCAGTGGAGCCGTTTTCCTGTCGCCGCACGGGCGGCGGTGCTGCATAAAGTGGGATCGGTGCTGCGCCTGCATGCTGAAGACATGGCCCGGACGATCGTTCGGGAAATGGGCAAGCCGATTCTCCAGGCGCGGGCGGAAGTGAAAAAATCTGCCGAACTGTGCGACTGGTATGCTGAACATGGCCCGGCGATGCTGACCGCAGAAGCCACCCTGGTGCCTGATAACCAGGCGACGATTGAGTATCGCCCGCTGGGGGCCATTCTGGCGGTGATGCCGTGGAACTTTCCGCTGTGGCAGGTGCTGCGCGGGGCGGTGCCGATCCTGCTGGCGGGTAACAGTTATCTCCTGAAACATGCGCCGAATGTTTCCGGCTGCGCGGCGCTAATTGACGCTATTTTCCGCGAAGCGGGCGTGCCGGAGGGCGTTTTCGGCTGGGTGAACGCGACCAACGACGGCGTCAGCCAGGCGATAAACGATCCGCGCATCGCCGCGGTAACCGTCACCGGTAGCGTTCGCGCCGGGAAAGCGATTGGCGCACAGGCCGGAGCGGCGCTGAAAAAATGCGTGCTTGAGCTGGGCGGGTCCGATCCGTTTATCGTGCTTAATGACGCCGACCTGGATCTGGCGGTGCAGGCTGCGGTTGCCGGACGTTATCAGAACACGGGACAGGTGTGCGCGGCGGCGAAACGTTTTATCGTGGAAGAAGGCATTGCATCGGCCTTTACCGCGAAGTTTGTCGCGGCAGCGGCGAAGCTGCGCATGGGCGATCCGGCAAGTGAAGAGAGCGAGCTGGGACCCATGGCGCGGTTTGATTTACGCGATGAGTTGCATCAGCAGGTGCTGGATACGCTGGCTGAAGGCGCAACGCTGCTGTTGGGCGGAGAGAAGGTCGCGGGCGAGGGTAATTTTTATCCGGCGACGGTATTGGGTGACGTCACCCCGGAAATGACCGCGTTTCGCCAGGAACTTTTCGGCCCGGTCGCTACTATTACCGTGGCGCGTGATGCTGAACATGCCCTGGCGCTGGCTAACGACAGCGAATTTGGCTTGTCTGCTACCGTGATGACCGGCAGCGACGCCAGCGCAGAATATTTTGCCCGTCGACTGGAATGTGGCGGGGTATTTATCAATGGCTTCAGCGCCAGCGATGCGCGAGTGGCGTTTGGCGGCGTGAAGAAAAGCGGTTTTGGCCGTGAGCTGTCGCACTTTGGCCTGCATGAGTTCTGTAACGTGCAGACGGTGTGGAAAAACCGCCGCTAGAACGTTTGTCATATTGCTGTCATGGCATTGTCATTTTTATCTCCTATCCTCGCGCGTAACGCATTGATAAAGATGATAATGATGAACTTAAAGCAAATTTTCCGCCGCGTCGTACAGCGTATTACTCCCCGCCAGTTTGGTTTGCTGGCGGGAATTCTGTGCATCATTGGCCTGTTTTCCGCACTGCAAATTTCCTCCTCCTTGCTGCTGTCACTCTCCCTGCAAAACGCCCGGCAAAATGAACTGCGTAATCAGCAGACCCATTTGCAGCAGGTGAAGGTGGATGAAGCCAGGGTCGCCTTGCTCACCGCCAGCGATCTGCTCAACCGGGCGGGCGTCTGGTTTATGCAGGATCGCGATACCGGTTCGGTAGGAAGCTGGAACGGGTTACTTGACGATGCGCAACGTGCGCTGGTCCATTCGCAAAAGGCATGGCTTGCCTGGCAGGCGCTTAATCCACCCCGGGATGAAGCGCTGATTACCAGCTATCAGATGTTTTACGCGGCCATCAAAGAGCAGGCCGACGCCCTCGGCAAAAGTCAGTCCATCGATGCCTTTTTCGCGGTGCCGGTGCAGGCATTTCAGGCGGATTTTAACGATCGCTATGCCCGCCACCAGCAGGCCAGCGAGCAGCGGGCCGGGGAGGGGCGTCAGGCGCTGATGACCCGGCTGGCGTCGTTGCAGATGCTGTTTCTGCTTGCCCCGGCGGCGCTGCTGGTGATTGCCATTGCGGTCTGGCTGGGAATGGCGCGCTGGGTGATTGTCCCGCTGCGTCGGCTGATTAATCATATCAATCAACTGGCGGCGGGCGATCTCTCCGCGCCGTTGCCGCCGGTTCGTCGGTTTAACCGGGAGATCGGCCAGTTGGGTGCGAGCATCGGGGAGATGCAGACCGGGCTTCAGCGGCTGGTGATCCAGGTGAATGAAGCCACGGCCTCGATGGTGGGAAATATTCATCGGCTGGCAGAGGGGAATCAGGCGCTGTATCAGCAGTCGGTGAAGCAGACCCGCGAACTGGATGAGGTTACGACCCAGATCAGCACGCTGGAATCGCATGTGGAAGGTAATACCGGCTATGCGCAGCAGGCCAGCCAGCGGGCGGATGAGGCGCGGCAGGTTGCCGCCGGGGGCGACCGCATGATGGAAACGGTGAATCAGTCAATGCGCGAAATCGTCGACCGCTCGGCGGAGATGCGCGGGATAGTCTCCATAATCGATAACGTGGCGTTTCAGACCAATATTCTGGCGCTGAATGCCGCCATTGAGGCCGCGCACGCCGGTGAACAAGGACGCGGTTTTGCGGTGGTGGCGAAAGAGGTGGGGCTGCTGGCGCGTAAAAGCAGCCATTCCACGCATACAATTCAGCAACTGATTAATCACTCGCTTCAGGGTATTGAAGACGGTTCACGGGCCGTCAACCGCCTGGAGGATAATCTTCAGCAGGTGACCGGGCTGGTGGGCAAGCTCAGCGCTCTGCTTAGCGATATCTCCGCGGCGACGCTAAGCCAGGGTGAAAGTATTCATCTGATGACCCGCCAGCTTCACGCACTGAATCAGGTGGCGCGGCAAACCGGCGATCTGGTTGATCGCGCATCCAGAGCCTCGCAACAGTTGCAGGACGACTCGCAGCAACTGACGCTGGCGGTCACCCGTTTTCGTCTTCCCGCCTGACGTCACATATTCAGCTCTGTTATACTCGCAGGCCGAAAATGGCCTGCGACAAGGAGTAACCGGTGGCTAAGGTCATCACTTATCAACTGCTACATTCTATTCTTACAGCGGTCAGACCGCTCATCGGTCAGGGCAACGTGGCGGATTACATTCCGGCGCTGGCGTCGGTCAGTCCGCATAAACTGGGGATCGCCATCAGCACCGTCGACGGGCAGCAGTTTGCTGCCGGAGATGCTCACGAGCGCTTTTCCATTCAGTCGATTTCAAAAGTGCTGAGCCTGATTGTGGCGATGGACCATTATCCGGAGGAGGAGATCTGGCAGCGCGTCGGTAAAGATCCGTCCGGGCAGCCGTTTAATTCGCTGGTGCAGCTGGAGCTGGAGCAGGGAAAGCCGCGCAATCCGTTTATTAACGCGGGCGCGCTGGTGGTGTGCGATATGCTCCAGAGCCGCCTGAGTGCGCCGCGTCAGCGGATGCTGGAGATTGTACGCAGGCTGAGCGGCGCGCCGGACATCACCTATGACAGCGTGGTGGCGCGCTCCGAGTTCGATCACTCGGCGCGTAACGCAGCCATTGCCTGGCTGATGAAATCCTTCGGCAATTTTGATAATGACGTGCCGACCGTATTGCAGAATTATTTCCACTATTGCGCGCTGAAGATGAGCTGCGCAGAGCTGGCGCAAACCTTTCTGTTTCTGGCGGATCGGGGCAGGGCGGCCCATCTGGATCAGCCGGTTATTTCTCCCCTGCAATCGCGGCAGGTTAATGCGCTGATGGCAACCAGCGGTATGTATCAAAGTTCCGGCGAATTTGCCTGGCGGGTCGGGCTTCCGGCAAAATCCGGGGTGGGAGGCGGGATCGTGGCGATCGTACCGCATGAAATGGCGATTGCCGTCTGGAGCCCGGAACTGGATAGCGCCGGGAATTCAATTGCGGGCGTGGCGGCGCTGGAGAAGCTGACGCAGCAGCCCGGACATTCGGTATTCTGATGGACGATCTTAATCCTCTTTTCGCACGTCTGGCACGGTCTTCATTTCGCTCCCGTTTTCGACTGGGCGCGAAAGAAAGCCAGTATTGTCTCGATAAAGGCGCAGAAGTGATCCAGCGCCACGCGGCAGATTTTGTTGCCAGCCGTCTGGCCCCTGCCGAACCCGTCAATGACGGCAAGCAGACGCCCATGCGCGGACACCCGGTGTTTATTGCCCAGCACGCGACGGCAACCTGCTGTCGGGGCTGCCTGGAAAAGTGGCACCATATTTCCCGTCACCAGGCTCTTTCTGAAGAGCAGCAAAAATATATTGTGCAGGTGATTTTTCACTGGCTGGTTTGTCAGATGAATCCGCCTCGTTAAGCGGAATAAATGCTATGGTTTAAAAGAGGTTAATCCGCCTCCTGAGAAATTTCTAAAGCGCTTGCTACCTGGTTTTATCGTCAATAAGATAAGTCTGTATACGCAGCGGAAAATTGTGTCATGAACGAATCTGACAAGTTAATTAAGAACGAACGGGTTACCGGAGCCAGATTTGTCAGACGTATGTATCTGATGCGTACGCTCGGCACGCTTCTCTGTTTTTTCCCCATTCTTTCGGTTTTGATTGAACTGCAACGTCCGTTCTGGCTGCTGCTTCTGCTCGCCGCTAACGCGTTTATCTGGCCGTTTATCGCCTGGCAGCGGGCAAAAAAAGCCGCGCTGCCGCTAAAATGTGAACAGCAGAACCTGATTTTTGACGCGGCGGCGGGGGGATTCTGGATCGCCATGATGGCGGTGAACCTGCTGCCGTCGGTAGTCATTGCGACGATCCTGATGTCCGATCGCCTTTCTGCCGGTGGCTTTCCCCTGATGCGTAAAGCGGCGGTGGCGATGCTGAGCGTTTTTGCCATTAGCTGGCTGGCGCAGGGGATGCCGTTTTATCCCGCCGTATCAAGTAAAACGCTGTATACGACGCTGCCGCTGATCGCCATCTATATTTTTGCGCTGAGCGTGCTGACTGACTCTATTGCCCGCAAGCTGCGGAAAAATAGCCGGGAACTGGAGCGGATCGCGATGATGGACCCGCTGCTGGATATCGCGAACCGACGCTTGCTCGAACAGCGGATTGAATTTGAGCTGGTGAAATTACGTCACGCCAGCCATAGCTCGATTCTGATGTTTATTGATATTGATAACTTTAAAGAGGTTAACGATCGCTACGGTCATAAGGTCGGGGATTCGCTTTTAGTGACAGTGTCACAAATTCTGCATGTGGCGACCCGTAAATCCGACACGCCAGCGCGTCTTGGCGGGGACGAGTTTGTGATCCTGCTACCCGATACCCTGTATGAAGATGCGAAAAGTATCGCCGGGCGGATCATGGAAGCGGTTGCGGTAATGACCGTTTTGCCCGACCGTTATTTGACGCTGACTTTAAGTATTGGCATTGCCCGCGCCACGCAGGAGATGGCATCTGCGACAGACTGGCTCAAAGCCGCTGACGACGCCCTCTATCAGGCCAAGCGCGAAGGAAAAAATCGTATCTATGCCCACTGACGTCTACCCCGTCCCGGCACAGACTAAAGTATTCATCTTAAAAGGAGAGGCAATGAAGAGTCCGGCCATCCCTGTGAACGAACCGCAACGTCTGGCCTCCCTGCATGAGTCAGGCATTCTTGAATCTGGCGATCCACAGCGCTTTGACCGTTTGACGCGTCTTGCAAAGCGGCTGTTTGATATTCCCATCGCACTGGTGACGCTGGTGGATGAAGACATGCTGATTTTCAAATCACACGACGGTATTGAGATCTCCACGCTGCCGCGTGACATTTCTTTTTGTGGACACGCCATTTCCAGCGAATCGCCGCTGGTGGTACAGGATGCCACTCAGGACCATCGGTTTGCTGATAATCCGCTGGTCGAGGGCGACGCGCACGTCCGTTTTTATGCCGGTTATCCGCTGCGTTTGCCGGACGGCGCAGTCGCAGGGACATTCTGCCTGGTCGACCGCCAGCCGCGCGCATTCAGCCACAATGACCTGGATATGCTTAAAGATCTGGCGGCGATTGTGGAAGGCGAGTTTGCAGCCATTAACGCGGCAACCACCGATGAACTGACCGGGCTATATAATCGTCGCGGGTTTAACAATCTGGCGAACTATGCCATTCGCTCTGCGGCCCGGCGTGCCGTCCCGCTGACTCTGGGCTGGCTGGATCTTGACGGCTTCAAGAAAATTAACGACCGCTGGGGGCATGGCGAGGGCGACGCCGCGCTGAAAGCAATGGCCACGCTGCTTAAAAGCTCTTTCCGCGATACCGATTTGACCGTGCGCTACAGCGGCGATGAGTTTGCCGTTCTCTTCCCGGATACCGATGAAAACGGCGCATGGATCGCCATGCAGCATCTTGCTGAAGAGGCGGAAGCCTTTAATGCGACGTCCGGCAAACCGTGGAAGCTGGCGTTTTCCTGGGGCGTAAGCGAGTTTAATCAGGACAGCACCACGCTTCAGGAGTGGCTGAACTCGGCGGATCAAAAGATGTATACCATGAAGAACAAGCAGGAAGGTGGGAAAAACTGACTTGTTGCTCGGGTTAAAATCTTATTGATGTGGTCATTAACAGCAAAAATAATGGCTACATCACCCTCCCTGTGCATTCCGCATACCGAACTGCATCCTGACTGCCTCCCGCCTGTTTTATAAATTTCTCTAATTATTTTTAACTATGGTGTCACGTTTTGATCAAAACACGGTTTTATTGGTTTAAAAGTCTGGTAAGTTATCGGACCAATTCTTCCGAGTTGTATGACGAATCAAAAGGGACCCTATTGTGAAAACGCTGAACCGTCGTGATTTCCCTGGTGCGCACTATCCTGAACGTATCATTCAGTTTGGTGAGGGCAACTTCCTGCGCGCATTTATTGACTGGCAGATCGATCTGCTGAATGAAAATACGGACCTGGATGCCGGGGTGGTTATCGTTCGCCCCATCGAAAGCAATTTCCCGCCTTCATTAAGCACCCAGGATGGCCTGTACACTACAATCATCCGTGGGCTGAATGAAAACGGCGAAGCGGTGAGCGACGCGCGCCTGATCCGTTCGGTCAATCGCGAAATCAGCGTTTATGCGCAGTATGATGAATTCCTGAAGCTGGCATACAACCCGGACATCCGTTTCGTCTTCTCGAATACCACAGAGGCGGGGATCAGCTATCACGCCGGGGATAAATTCGACGATGCCCCGGCGGTGAGCTATCCGGCCAAACTGACGCGTCTGCTGTTCGAACGCTTTAGCCATTTTAACGGCGCAGCGGATAAAGGCTGGATCATCATTCCTTGCGAACTGATTGACTACAACGGCGATGCGCTGCGTGAACTGGTATTGCGCTACGCGCAGGAATGGGCGCTACCTGCGGAATTTACCGCGTGGCTGGACGCCTCCAACAGCTTTTGTTCCACCCTCGTTGACCGTATTGTTACCGGTTATCCGCGTGATGAAGTGGCACAGCTTGAAGCTGAACTGGGCTACAAAGACGGCTTCCTGGATACCGCCGAGCATTTCTATCTGTTCGTGATCCAGGGACCGAAATCCCTGACCGCCGAATTGCGCCTGGATAAACTGCCGCTCAACGTGCTGGTTGTTGACGATATCAAACCTTATAAAGAGCGTAAGGTTGCCATCCTTAACGGCGCGCATACCGCGTTGGTTCCGGTCGCTTTCCAGGCCGGACTGGATACGGTAGGCGAGGCAATGAATGACACGGAAATTTGTGCATTTGTTGAGAAAGCGATTTACGAAGAAATTATCCCGGTGCTGGATCTGCCGCGCGATGAACTGGAATCTTTTGCCAGCGCGGTAACAGGGCGCTTCCGTAACCCGTACATTAAGCATCAGTTGCTGTCGATTGCGCTTAACGGAATGACCAAATACCGCACCCGTATTCTGCCGCAGTTGCTGGCAGGGCAGAAGGCTTCCGGCACGCTCCCGGCCCGTCTGACATTTGCCCTGGCGGCGCTGATTGCATTCTACCGTGGTGAACGGCAGGGTGTGGCGTATCCGGTGCAGGATGACGCGCACTGGCTGGAATCTTTCCAGCAACTGTGGGCGCAACATCGTGACCACCAAATCGCGACGTCTGAACTGGTGAAAGCGGTGCTTAGCGCCAGCGATCACTGGGAGCAGGATTTGACCCAAATCCCTGGGCTGACAGAACAGGTTACGCTGGATTTAGACGCTATTCTGGCCAAAGGAATGCGTGCGGCGGTGCAGCCTCTGTGCTGATTATCTGACCCGGCGGCGGCCGGGTTTTTTAGAATACTCATTAGTTACAACATACATTTACCAGGTTTTGAAATTCAGACTTAACCCTTGTGCCCTGTAAAGTCAGCCAGCAATAAAACCCCGTATCAGCTTGAAAGTGTGATGACAATCACGTTTAATTTGTTGGCTATTCATCTGCCAACACTAAAAAAATGATCATAAGACCGCAACAGCACTGGTTCGCCCGCATATTTGTCTGGCATGGATCGGTATTATCGAAAGTATTCTCAAGGCTACTCCTTAATTTCCTGCTCTCCATCGCGGTGATCCTGATGTTACCCTGGTATGAGTCACTGGGCATCAAGTTAACCGTTGCGCCTTTCAGTATTCTGGGCGTCGCGATCGCTATCTTTCTCGGTTTTCGCAACAATGCCTGCTATGCCCGATTTGTCGAAGCGCGCCAGCTCTGGGGACAGTTGATGATTGCCGCGCGCTCGCTGCTGCGGGAGGTCAAAAATACGCTGCCTGGCGATGCTCAGCCAGCAGAATTTGTCCGTCTGCAAATCGCCTTTGCCCATTCATTACGCATGACGCTCCGCCATTTACCGCAGCAGGAAACGCTTGCACCGCTGATTTCTGCGCGCGATCTCCCCGGCGTTCTGGCGGCGCACTCCCCGGCAAACCGCATCCTTTTGCTGATGGGCGAGTGGCTGGCGGTGCACCGGCGTAGTGGCGGGCTGTCCGATATCCTTTTTCACAGCCTCAATAATCGGCTGAATGATATGTCGGCGGTGCTGGCAGGGTGCGAACGCATCGCCAATACGCCTATTCCGTTTGCCTATACGCTGATCCTGCACCGCACCGTATATATGTTTTGTATCCTGCTGCCGTTCGCACTGGTCGTGGATTTGCACTATATGACGCCATTTATTTCGGTGCTCATTTCCTATACTTTTATCTCTCTCGATGCGCTGGCCGAAGAGCTGGAAGATCCCTTCGGTCTGGAAAATAACGATCTGCCGCTGGATGCTATCTGCAATGCGATGGAAATCGACCTGCGGCAAATGAACGACGAAACGGAATATCCGGTTAAGCAGGTGCCGGATAAAAATTATCAACTCACCTGAAAAGGAGCGGGGAAAATGCTGGAACTCAGACCTGGCTGTGAACGCTGTAATAAAGACCTGCCGCCGGATTCGCCGGAAGCAATGATCTGCTCTTTTGAATGCACTTTTTGCGCCGGGTGTGCGCAGAACTCTCTCCGGCACATCTGCCCGAACTGCCAGGGCGAACTGGTCAGAAGGCCGATACGTCCGGCGGCAAAACTGGCTGCTTTTCCGCCCTCAACAACCCGCATCTATCAGGGCATAAAATGAGAACCCGGCCCTCATCGCGTTTACTGGTCACTGATGCCGCTGGTCGGATATTGCTGTTTCATTTCTCCCATTCTGATGATGCGCTGGCAGGAAAATCTTACTGGGCAACGCCCGGTGGCGCAGTTGAGGATAATGAAACCTGTGAACAGGCCGCCGTTCGCGAGCTTTATGAAGAAACCGGGATTCGCATTGATGACCCTGGACGTTCGGTGGCAGAGAGAACATTTTCTATGCGCTTACCGAGTGGGGAAGAGGTGCTGGCTGTGGAACGCTTTTTTGTGGTCAACGTCACCGGCGACGACATTAACACCGCACTGTGGAGCGCCAACGAGCAGCGGGTAATTAAACGCTTTCACTGGTGGGATCGTGACGCCCTGTATCGCAGCCAGGAAACGATTTATCCCAACGATATCCTCGCCATTCTTCAACGGGTACAGGGAACACATCTGCTTAATATTTGATTTATCGCTCAAAAAAAAGAACTGGATATTTAACCAGTACATTGTATACTATTTCAACTACCCGCATGGGTGTTGTTACGTGTAAGTGAGTGGTGAACCTATGATGATTACGTTTGATAGCCAACGTTCCCTTGATCAGTCTGCCCTGATGAGTAGCCGTGAAATCGCTACGTTGACCGGCATAACTCATGGCGAAGTGAAACGGATTATTAACGGCCTGGATACGGCGCAGCGCTTTTCCCAGCCTGTGACGGTCAATCTTTATGAGCGGGAAGGTGAGACGTATCAGGAGTTTTTCCTGAACAAGCGCGATTCTCTGCTTGCCGTTTCACGTCTCTCACCAGGATTCACCGCTGAAGCGCTGGATCGCTGGCAGGAGCGTGAAAAAAAGGACAACCTGCCGGACTTCACTAACCCGGCCACCGCTGCGCGCGCATGGGCTGAACAATACGAGCAGCGCCAGATCGCCGAACAGCGGCTGGCACTCTCGGTGCCAAAGGCTGAATTTTTTGATCGCTATGTACAGGTTGATGATTCCCTGGGCTTCCGTCAGCTGTGCAAAATGCTTAAGGCGAAAGAGCCGGAATTCCGTCAGTTTTTGCTCGAGCGAAATATTATGTACCGCGTGGGCGGGACGCTAACCCCGCATCATCATCACGCGCAGGCGGGTTATTTTACCCTGCGATCCGGCGTGGGTGAGAACCAGCACACCTTTTCGCAGGCGCGCTTCACCGCCAAAGGGGTGAAATGGGTGGCCAGCCTGTGGGCGAGCTACCTGACGATGCAGTCGAAAAATGCGGCGGCGTAATATCCTGCGGGCGTTTAAATAGCTTTGATGTAATCAATAAACGCCCGCAAACTCGCCGGAACAAAGCGCCTGCCGGAGTAATAAAGAAATGGCCCGGAAAAAGCGGGCCACCAGTCTTCCAGCACTGGCACCAGCTCTCCGCTGATAAACCTCGGCTGTAACCACTCTTCAAACAGATATACCAGGCCGCAGTCGGCAACGGCGGCGTCCACGCCCAGATCGACCGCGCCACCAATGCGCACGATCAGCGGGCCGCTGGCATCAATTCGCAATAGCTCTCCCTCTTTTTCGAACTCCCACACCGCCAGATTGCCACCGGGAAAACGCCCGCGAATGCAGGCATGCTGCATAAGTTCCTGCGGATGCTTTGGACAGCCATGCTTTTGCAGATAGCCTGGCGAAGCGGCCAGCGCGAAACGCTGGATCCTTGCGCCAACCGGAACGGCGATCATATCCTGCTCCAGCCGCTCATCGTAACGGATCCCGGCGTCGCAGCCTGCGGCAAAAATATCGACAAAACTCTCTTCGGTCACAATTTCAAGCTGCACGTCGGGGTAGGCGGCCAAAAATCCGGGGATAATGGCAGGAAGCACCAGCCGTGCGGCGCTCATCGGTACGTTAAGTTTTAACGTACCGACCGGTTTGTCCCGAAACTGATTAACCGAATCAAGCGCGGCTTCCACTTCTCCCAGCGCGGGCAGCAGGCGGGATAACAGCAACTGGCCCGCCTCTGTCGGCACGACGCTGCGGGTCGTGCGGTGCAAAAGCCTGACGCCCGTTTTTATCTCCAGTCGCCGGATCGCTTCGCTGTAGCCCGACGCGCTGGCTCCGGATTCTTTTGCCCCGCTGCGAAACCCGCCTGCCTGCGCCACGGCAATAAATGCTTTCAAATCATTCAGGTCGCTTTTCATATTTGTTCGCTTTTTCGTACACCCTATCCTGATTGTGCCGTATTATCAGCGCAGGGATAAGAGTCTATTGTTTGTTTTCATCAAATGAATAAGGATCACACCATAATGCACACCAGACATTCTGATACTTACCAGCTCGGCGATCGTCAGGTTAAACGCATCGGTTACGGCGCTATGCAGTTAGCCGGTCCTGGCGTGTTTGGGCCGCCGAAAAACATCGAGGCCGCGCATGAAGTGCTGCGCGAAGCGATTGCCTCCGGCGTCAATCATATTGATACCAGCGATTTCTATGGTCCGTATGTGACTAACAAAATCATTCGTGAAGCGTTAGCGCCATACCCTGACGACCTGGTAATCGTCAGCAAAATCGGCGCGCGCCGCGATGATAAAGCCAACTGGCTGCCCGCATTCTCTGCGCCAGAGCTGCGTCAGGCGGTTGAAAGTAACCTCACCAATCTGGGCATTGAGCAGATAGAAGTCATCAACCTGCGCCTGATGTTTGGCACTCATGCGCCGGAAGAGGGATCGCTTGAAGCCCCCCTGAGCGTGCTGGCAGAGTTGCAACAGGAAGGACTGATTCGCCATATCGGTTTAAGCAACGTGACGATGACTCAGATTGAGGAAGCGAAAAAGATCTGTAACATCGTCTGTGTGCAAAATCATTACAACCTCGTGCATCGCCATGATGATGCGATGATTGACGCGCTGGCTGCCGAAGGCATTCCCTACGTGCCGTTCTTCCCGCTTGGCGGCTTCACGCCCATCCAGTCAACGCGGCTTAACGAACTGGCGAAACAACACCAGGCTACGCCGATGCAGCTGGCGCTCGCTTTTCTGCTCCAGCGCTCGGAGAACATCCTGTTAATTCCGGGGACGGGGTCGGTCGCGCACCTGCGTGAAAATCTGGCCGCCGCCGAGCTGACTTTGCCACCTGAATTAATCGACGAACTTAACGCTCTGGCGTAAGTTTACCGGAGCAGGGCGGGGTAACCCGCCTGCATTTTCTGCCCTCCCGCCACAGGCGAATATTTTCTCCTGCTTTAATAATACGAATGGTTATTTCTTTATAAGATGTCACTTTCATTAAAATACGTCCTCCAGAAACAGAAATATATTTCCCGCCAGAAGTCTGTGCATCCATAGTCTATAAATCAGGAATTGGCAATTTGTTTCAAAATGCTAATATGCCGTGCAACTCTGTTTTTATCGTCTACCCTTTAACAGGTTACATAAATAACAACCAACAGAAGGTACATTATGACGAATAAAAGCGAAATTAAAAACCATGCTCAGGTTGTAGCCAGTTGCGGCAGTCATGTCGGCGTTGTGGATCACCTTGACGATCAGGACCGAATCAAACTTGCCAAAAGTGACCCGGAGTCTGGCGGTAAACACCATTACATCCCGCTATCCTGGGTAGATAAGGTTGAGGATAACAAAGTGATCCTCAACAAAGACCAGAAAGAGGTCTTTGCCGGGTGGCAAGAGGCGTAACCGCGTCGTCACTCGCATAATAAAGAAGCCCCGCACAGGGGCTTTTTTGTATCTTAAAAAAGAGCGAGTTGATTACTTTCTAAACATACAGTCGGGCTATTTACGCTGTGTTGATGTTTGTTGCCTATACTGATTTCACCCTGATTTCGCCGCCCTGAAAGAGTCAAATTTATCATGCAGAAGATGGTGTTAACCGATGATGATTTACTGGCCAAAGGTAACGATCGTTACGTGTTTCAGCATCCCGAAGATAAGCAGCTGCTCGTTAAAGTCGTCATCGCTGGTATTCCTAAATACAAAAGCAAACAGCGTGAAGTCCTGCGGGAAATGAAAGAATGTCAGCCACATGACAAAACGGATGCGCTTTACATTCAGACCATCAAAGGGCGGGTTGAGACCAGTAAAGGACCAGGACAGGTCATCGTTAAAGAGTGCGATCACACCGGGAAACTTGCGAGAACCCTCTACAGCCTTGCCTCGGCGAATGAGCTGGATGCAGAAAAGTACCGTAAGTTAAATGCGCTCCTGGCCTGGTTTGTCGACACGAGGGTGATTTTCAATTCTCTCCATTGCAAAAATATCGTTTATGCCTGGGACAACGCGCGTCAGGAGTATCGTTTCAAGATCATCGATGGCTTCGGTGATAAAACGTTTCTGCAACTCAGCAAACTTTCTGGCGCAGTTCGCGCGAAAAATAAGGTTAAATGCCTGAGGAGAATGCTGCGGGATTTAGAGCGAGTCCAGAAGGAAGAGCAGGGCGTAATTTAAATTGTAAAGGGGTTACGTTAAACCCCTTTACTGGTTGACTACTTCATCCGTCCTAAAAATTGACCATCTTTCATGGCAACGATTCGACCATTTTTGTAAACGATCACCGTATAAAGACCGGCTGAATAAGTAGAGGCATCAGCGGTATTTTCATCATTTGCAGCCAGCTTTTCATTAATCCAGGCAAAGCCGTCGCGGCTACGTTTAAAATCAATGTCAAACTTTTTAACATGGATTGGCTGCATCGTGCCCGGCTTATATTTTGCCGCCTGCGCATGTTGAAGCGCTGCCGATTCACTGGCACCCAGGATGGCTGCGCGGGCCGTGGCCTGCCGGTTCTGTTCAGCCAGATAGCAGGTATCTTTAGAAATGCCCTTCGATTCACATTCCGTCATTCGCTGCTCCGGGGAGGAGCAACCTGCTAACGTCAACAAAATTGCGATGATGGTGAATTTTTTCATTTAAATCTCCCGAAAAGTTGGAATTGTTTTTACTGTAAACGCGCTATTGCGCGGCCGTAGCAGATATTTTGTTTCATCGTCGTTCATTTCGGACTGATGATGTTTATCGCGTCAGGGTCAGCGCAACGCCGGTGATGAAGGTAAATATCATCATTGCCAGCACCCAAAACGCGGTTAAGACGCCCGTTATGATCAGAAAAATTTCTGTATATCGGCGGTATTTACGGCTTTTCATCATTGATGGCCTTAATAAGAACCTGAAAATCCACCTTTGGTCAGGTGGAAAATCCAGTAGCCAGTGTCTGAGATTTAACTAATGGCGGGAAATTACCAGCCGTAGCTAATGCCGCTGCCAAATACAAAGTTATGTTGTGAATCATCTGATACAGAGCTTTTCACCACCACATGCTCGCTTACACGGCTGGAGAGACCCACAGCAATAGCGCTTTCGCTGTCAGAACTTCCCAGTCCTGCGCCAATACTGAAGTTTTGCCCCTGAATAACCTGCGGAATATTGGCCATCGCGGCGACGCCCGCAATACCGGCTGAAGCCCGCTCGCGGTTTTTATCGACTTCTTTATTGAGACCCGCAAATTTGCTATTGGTGGACTGTTCCAGAGCGGACAAATGCGCGTTCTGGTCAGCAATACGCTGGGAGTTAGCTGCGACGTGCGCCGATTCATCGTTAAGCGCCTGACGATTAGCCTGAGCATTTGCAAGAGCCTGGTCCGCGCGTGATTGCGCAAATAAGCTGGTCGCTTCAGCGCGTTTAGCCGTTTGCTGTGCTTCCGAGGGGGCGTTTTGAGCAACGACAGGCGAGGAAACCGTTGCCTGGGAGGCCGGGCCGGTAGTTTGTTCCTGAGCTACTGACGCCTGCTGTGGCGTCTGCTGCTGCGGGGCGGTGGGGATCTGCGGCGTGAGCTGAGCACGGGCGACCGGGGTCAGCTGTGGGGTCTGCTGCTGCGTCGCGGTGGGGATCTGCGGCGTGAGCTGAGCACGGGCGACCGGGGTCAGCTGTGGGGTCAGTTGCTGCGGCGCGGTGGGGATCTGCGGCGTGAGCTGAGTACGGGCGACCGGGGTCAGCTGTGGGGTCAGTTGCTGCGGCGCGGTGGGGATCTGCGGCGTGAGCTGAGCACGGGCGACCGGGGTCAGCTGTGGGGTCAGTTGCTGCGGCGCGGTGGGGATCTGTGGCGTGAACTGAGTACGGGCGACCGGGGTCAGCTGTGGGGTCAGTTGCTTCGTCGGAGCAGGGATATTCGGCGTGAGCTGAGTACGGGCGACCGGGGTCAGCTGTGGGGTCAGTTGCTTCGTCGGAGCAGGGATATTCGGCGTGAGCTGGTTGAGCATGGGCGGTGCGACAGTCTGCTGTTCCGGAGGTGTTGCCATCGGTGGAACAGAGGCTTGCGCTTCCTTAATTTCATTGCGATAAGATTGCCCGGTAACAGAAGGGATTACGATATCTTTACGCTTATTCACGCCGCCGTAATACCCTGCGATACCCGGCCGGGTATTAGCAATTTCTTGCTGTTGATGATAAGAAAGATTATCCCAGTCATTTTGAGTTGTCTGATTGTTCAGAAAATGCTGAGAAAAAGCGTCGGTAAATTGATCTGCCAAAGCAGAAGTTGCATAAAATGCGAAGCTCGCCGTAATCACGGTAGCAATTATTGATTTCTGCATCTTGTTTGATAAACTCTACAATGTTGTAAACGATTAGTAAAAAACGATCGGTAATAAGTAGTTTTCAGGCCGCTAACCTGTATCACTACGGTTTTTTACAAGATGATTATCTGGCCGCTAACCATTTAATCATTGCCAAAAAAAGATCTCCCAGGTGCGATATGTTATAACACCTGGGAGATTGGCATTGATTGTAAGGCTGGTGTTGGAAGATTGCCATTAGTTTATGCGCATCACGAATTAAGCCTTATACATGTTTAAATGTCATATCTCCCCGTAAAACGTAGTTGCGGCGCACCCTGTACGCAGCGTCTCTTACTTTTCAGCTAAGTCCGCATTCAAAATTCGATATCTTCTGTTACAAAGTCCTCAAATTTTTTTATGTGATAAAACATTTTATTCACAATACAACAAACCTGTTTGCAACATTTTTATTGGTTATTGATTCTTATTTGCAATGAAAAAAACGTATTGTTTCGCCACCCTGTAAAGTCGGACTTGTTATGCAAAAGGCGATAATTTACGTGCCGAAGATAACGACCATTGCGTTTTTCAGCATCCAAAAATAAGCAACTGCTTAATTTTTCTGTCTCCATTGTTGCTGTAAAATTATCCAAAGCAGGCAATTTCACAATGTTAATTACAGTCTCCTGATTTCAGCCTGCCGTTATTACAATTAAAATTACCCCCCGAGCTATGCTTATACTAAAGGGTAGATCTATCTATGGCCTCGGGTATACTCCAGAGCGTCCAGTTATTCTGAAAAATAGTATCGACTAATCCTTAAAGATAGAAACTAATTGCTTTTTTTAATGTGTCAATTTTTTCTTTGTCAACCTTATTACCTGCAGAATAGAGGTACACAGTCCGAGGTATCTCCGGAAGAGGCTGCAAACACAGACCCTGATTCTTGTATGCAGATGCCATTTTTAACGGCATAATGGTATGGCATTTTTCTGTTCTTATACAGTATAGCAATTTTACAATATCGAAGTTATGCTCCATGACATCATCAATGGAATAGTTTTCGCGAAGGTAATATTGGAGTGCTGTCCGAAATGTTTGGGTGTATTTGTCTTTATAAATAGCTATAGCCGGAGATGATTTTTTATTACTTAGATTACTGCCATAAACGAGGACGAAGCCATCATGTTGCCATTTCTCCACATGAATACCGGGTAATGCCCTGATTTCTCTCAATGAAATGAAAACATCCTGTCTGAAGTTGTTCATCGTTCCGAAATCTTCGGCGGTGATATATCTTCTGCTACAGGCAGAGTAGGTTAACTCCGAATTTAAGGCAGAAGTAATGTGTTCATAAACAGGATGCGGGACGCTGTAATCGAATATGAAATTTTGTGGCTGCGCTTTTGCTAAACTGATGAAATACTCTTCGACCTCTCTGAGATAGGTATAAGTGCCATTGATTTTTGAAAATAGCTCATTAGCAAATTGTGTTGGTTCCAGTTCATTGTGTTTTCTTGTAAACAATTTATGCCCAAGTAACGCCTCCATTTCACTGATTGTTTTTGTCAGTGGCGAGCGAGTAATATATAATTTCTCCGCAGCGCGAGAGTAATTTCTTTCCTGCATGGTTGTAATAAAATACATCATTTTTTTAGAAGTAAATATGCTCATTTTTTTCCCGTATCGTGGTTATTTGTAGTCCTGATGAGTGTGAGTAAGGATGTCTGCTATAAAAAACCATTCATAATTGATGATGAATGAACCCATCATAAAAGATGTTCATTTTCTGATAGTTTGGTAATCATTTTTTGACGAGACATGGGCACCTGGAGCGCTTAAAATCCTGATCTCGCAGCATACTGTGACAGCCGTTCGATTGCTGACGCTATGTCGCATAAAACCAAATAAGACATTTTCTACTTTCGCTTTTTATAGCAAGAGAGGTAATAAATGGGCTATTTGTCATATTCAAAAGAACTGAATATTCTGATATGTCTTATCATTGTACTGAGGGTGATGCTGTTTCAACGAATTGATGTTAAGAATTGTATCTTGACGGGATTGTTGATGTGGATGCTGACAGTGGCATGTGCTTTAGAAATTTATTGTTTATTACTCAATAACAATGAATTAATTGTATGGCCTGAGGCTTTCATTAATATGGCTCTGTGTATGTATCTATATCAATCAGGTAATGAAAAGATTAAGTGAGAGGCTTCATGGAAGGTTTTGTTTTTAGCAAAAGAAGTAAAGAGAGATTATCAGGAGTGAACCCGGACATGGTCGTTCTTGCAAATCTTGCGCTGGATCTGACCAGGGTTGACTTTGGTATTACGGAGGGACTACGGACTATTGAGAGGCAGAAGCAACTTTTTAATCAAGGGAAATCGCAGACGATGAACAGCCGTCATTTGTCAGGTCATGCCATTGATGTCTTTGCTTATCCTGTTCCCTCAGGAAGTTGGGACTTCAAATATTATGAAATGATCGCCAGTGCTTTCAGGAAAGCGTCAGAAATTACAGGTATTCCTGTGGAATGGGGAGGGGACTGGAAAACGTTCAAAGACGGTGCTCATTTTCAGTTGCCCTGGCGTACTCACGGATTGTAACAGCAGAAGAGGCAATCGCCTCCGACTCGCAATCAGCAGCGATTTTGACCCACATTACCCGAGGTAGCCAGACCGGCTGCTGCACACCTGGACAGGAGAACACCATGAACACATCGTTGTTCAGTAAAACCCCGACGGTTACGGTTCTTGATAATCGTGGCCTGACGGTGCGCGACATCGCGTACCACCGACACCCCGACACCCCGGATGTTACGAATGATCGTATCACCCGCCACCATTACGATGTCCGCGGCTTCCTGACACAAAGTGCCGACCCGCGACTGCATGACGCCAGACGGGCGAACTTCACGTATATCATGGACCTGGCGGGCAGCGTCCTGCGCTCGCAGGGAGTTGATAACGGCACCACCGTCGTTCTTAACGACATTGCCGGACGTCCGGTCATTGCAGTCAGCAATATTTGCACCGCTGACGACGGCACGGAGGACAAACGTCAGGCAGTGACCCGCATCTGGCAGTATGAGGACAGCTCAGGACCCGGGCGTCCACTGAGCCTGACGGAGCAGACCCCGGACGGCGTGTCGCACATTACGGAACGCTTCGTCTATTCTGACAACAGTGATGCGGATAAGGCCCGGAATCTGGCCGGACAGTGTGTCAGCCGCTACGACACCGGCGGTCTGGTGCAGACTGACAGCCTGGCGCTTACCGGCGTGCCGCTCTCCGTCACCCGCCGCCTGCTGAAGGACGCAGATAATCCAGGTGTGGTGGCCGACTGGCAGGGAGAAAAGATCTCTGCCTGGAATGACCGGCTGGACAGCGAAACATATACCACCCTGAGCACGGCGGATGCCACCGGCGCGGTGCTGACCACTACCGATGCAAAAGGCAACCTGCAACGGGTCGCGTATAACGTGGCGGGTCAGCTCTGTGGCAGTTGGCTGACGGTGAAGAACGGTATGGAGCAGGTTATTGTAAAGTCGCTGACATACTCCGCCGCCGGGCAGAAGCTGCGGGAGGAGCACGGCAACGGCGTGGTGACCACGTATACCTATGAGCCTCAAACCCAACGGTTAACCGGGATAAAAACGGAGCGATCAGCAGACAAGAAGGTGCTACAGGACCTGCGCTATGAGTACGACCCGGTGGCTGACAGAGAAGGCTTTCGACTTCGCCGGTAAATCCGGGTTGTATTTCCAGTGGGGGCAGAAAAAGGCTGAGAGTGCCGCTCCGTTGACGAACCCTGTTATCGGTGAAGAAGACGGCGATGAACCAGTCTTCAGCGAGGACGTCGTGTCTGAACACCTGCGCTTTCGCTATGGACGTCGCTGGAAGCGTAAAGTGCGACTCCTTTTGGTAATGGGCAACCAGGACGACGTTCACAAAGCTGCTCCGGGCCTGTGTCACGACCTCTGGCAGGAAGGCGACGGCAACGTACTGATTTATGGCGGTGACGCACAATCACTCCCGGATGAGATCTTCCTGTCAAAACTGAAACGCCTGCGGCCCGATCACCCGCTTGATGTCATCATTCAGGTGATGAATACATCAACTCTCCCGACGGATAGCGAACGGGATGCCTTTTTGCGTTGTCGCCAGAAAGCAGACCATCTGCTGGGCTGGCAGGCCCCGGTCTGGTTGTGGCTGACAGACAAAGCGACAGGTGCTCAGCCGGATGCGGAAACGGCGCCCGCAGGGGTTATTTTCGGGCCGGATGGCCCCGTAAAAGAGGCGGATGAAGCGTTTTCTACGCTGGCGCAGCGTCTGCAAAAAGTCGGTATGGCACAGATACTGAATAATCCGGCACATGACGGTCTGCTTCAGTTGTCCTCGCGCCTGCGCCACGATCTGAAGGCCAGTCTGACCGTTTTGCTCAGTGGACTGATGCAGGGATCTGCGGCCTTGCGTTTACGCGGGGTCATGTTCAGTCCAGAACTGGCCATTGCCGGAATGGTGCCGAACACACATCTCGCCACCCCGCCATGGAAAGCCGTCATTGATGACTGTGATGCCGTTAGCGGCAGAAAACTGGGCTTCAACGGGCTGAAAGTGCTGCGATTGCTCCTGCTTTCCCTGATCGTCTTATGGGGGGCAGGTACTCTGCTGTCACTTATCGTTAACCGGACTCAGATTTATCAGGCGCAGGAGACAGCCCGGCAGGCAGCGGATATTGCAAAACCACTCGCCAAACGCCTCCACAACCAGCTCGTACTACAGCAATCCATTGCCCGTCTGCAACATTGTGAGGCGATCGGCGCCCCATGGTACGCGCGTTTTAGTCTTAACCAGGACAGTGACACGCTGGCTGCTCTCTGGCCGCTGTATGCGAAAAACAACGCACTGCTGATGAGGGATGCCACAGCAGATTATCTCAGGCAGCAACTGAATGCTTTTGTGCAACTGCCCCCTGCCAGTGATGCCCGTACGCAGGGCACACAGCATACCTGGGACGTGCTCAAAAGTTATCTGATGCTGGCCCGTCCGGATAAAGCGGACGCAGGCTGGCTGGCAAAAAACGTACTGGTCGCCTGGCCGAAGCGTCAGAATGTGCCGGATGGCACATGGCAGGACCTCGCACCGAAATTGCTGGGCTTTTATGCGCAGAACCTCCCGGCGCATCCGGAATGGAAAATTAAGCCTGACGCTGAATTAATCAGCACGGTCCGTCAGATCCTGCTCAGGCAGATTGGCCAGCGTAACGCTGAGTCCGGGTTGTACCAGGACATGCTTAAGCGCGTTGCCAGCAACTGGCCTGATTTAACGCTTGCCGATATGACCGGCGACACTGATGCCTCAACGGTATTCAGCACTGACGAAGTCGTCCCGGGAATGTTTACGCGCCAGGCATGGGAAGAGCAGGTTCAGGATGCAATAAACGAGGTCGTCAAAACCCGTCGTGATGAAATCGACTGGGTACTGACGGATAAAACCCACCAGACAGGGAGTGATATCTCCCCGGAGGCGCTGAAGGCCCGCCTGACTGAACGCTATTTTACCGATTTTGGTAATGCCTGGCTGAACATGGTCAACAGCATACAGTGGCAGGAAGCCACGTCACTTTCCGAAGCGATTGCTCAGCTCAATCTGATCGGCGATGTCCGCCAGTCACCGGTAGTGGCACTGATGAATACGCTGGCCTGGCAGGGAAAAACAGGGCAGAAGGGTGAGGCCCTGGCAGATTCGATAGTGGACTCTGCGAAAAAGCTGATCGGTCAGAAAAAAAATGCCAGACAGTTTATTGAACAGGCGCAGGGCCCTAAAGGCCCGCTCGATGGGGTATTTGGACCGCTGATGGGTCTGATGGAAGGTAAAGAGGGGACCGGTAGCAACGGTAATCTCAGTTTCCAGTCCTGGCTTGCCCGTGTTACCCAAGTGCGACTGAAGCTTCAGCAGGTCACCAGCGCCCCGGATCCGCAGGCTATGTCGCAGATGCTGGCCCAGACCGTGTTCCAGGGGAAAGCCATCGACCTGACGGACACCCGCGATTACGGCAGTCTGGTTGCGGCAAGCCTGGGGCAGGAGTGGAATGGATTTGGCCAGTCGTTGTTTGTGCAACCGCTGGATCTGGCCTGGCGGCAGGTACTTGCCCCGGCTGCGGGAAGCCTCAATGCCCGCTGGCAGACAACCATTGTCGCCCAATGGAATAAAGCTTTTGCGGGACGGTATCCGTTTAAAGCCACCGGCAGCGATGCCTCACTGCCATTGCTGGCTCAGTTCCTGCGTAGCGACTCGGGTCGAATTACGACCTTCCTGAAAACTAACCTTGGCGGGATCCTTCATCAGGAGGGAAATCGCTGGGTCGTTGATCCTTGCGCAAGTCAGGGAACGGTGGTCAGCCCGGACTTCCTCCGGGCGATTAACCAGCTGGCAGAACTGTCAGATATCGTGTTCTCTCAGGGCGAGGCGGGCGTTCACTTCGAACTGATGGCGCGTCCTTCACGGGATGTTGCCAGAGTGCAGCTTAACCTTGATGAACAACATCTGGACTACTTCAATCAGATGGAAAGCTGGCAGAGCTTCACCTGGCCGGGGAATACCTGGTATCCAGGCGTGTCGCTCAGCTGGCGGAGTGTAAACAGCGGTATGCAGCTCTATGCTAACAACCAGGGTAACTGGGGTTTCATTCGCCTGCTGGACAGAGCCCTCATTACCCCGCTGGATGCCAGCCGTACGCAACTGGTGTGGATCACCGCCGACGGCAACCCTCTGAAGTTTGTGATGCGCAGCGAGCTCGGCAATGGCCCTCTTGCGTTACCACAAAAAAATAGTGCTGAGATGATCAAATCATCCGGGACAGCCTCTCAAAATGAGAGCTATGCGAGTGCAATGGTTAACCCGGCAGAGTCCCCTGATAAAAAGAAATTGGGGTCAGTGAAACGTTATCTGTATTCTCCTTTTACATTCGACACAAATGTTCTGCTCTACGATTCCCTTGCCAAATTTATCGACAGTGAAAACGATTATTATATAGTCTTTGTAAGTGAGAAGCAGAAAGAACAATTTTACAATCAGCTAAATGAAGAAGAGGAGTTGATTAAAGAAATTACTCTTGTAAAAATGAATGAATCAGGAAGAACTCATAGCATGAATGAGGTAGAACATTATTATAAAGAGTTTAAAACCTTCCACATGTCGTACGAAAAATACCACTTTGAACCTGGCGATAATGCGACAATTGTTCATGTTCTTGGTCATGGCGATGCAGGAGATGATGGGTTGGCGCCTTCACCCTATGCAAAATTACGTTCTTATAAATATCCGCTAGAAATAATTCCGCAAATGAAAAAAATGCAACTTCCAATTGATGCAATTATCAAACTTGATTTTTGCTGGAGTGGTGCAGGTAAGAGACCAGAAGGGAACACTGCTGATGAACTGACTCAGGCGTTTCATCTTGGCAGGATAACAGAACTGGTCCAGGGTGAAGAGCCTTGCTTTCTTGATGCTTTCATTGGTGAGTTTAATGAGTATTTCCCGGAGTTTGTTGGAGAAGTTCATGGATATATTGGAACAGTGCTGACATACCGTAAAAATATAATGAATGAGAAAGTAAATACCGGGAAACCACATTTTTCCGTTGCTGTCGCACCGGATGAAGGCGCTGATGAATTATTTTTTAGAAAATCAGACATGCGAATTATAAGAAAAGTATAGATTCAGTGTTTTCCGTTACGGAGAAGTAAGTTCTCATCTCCATGGAAACCAAAGGCGGGTTTTATGAGCGGGTGTGTGATACGTCGAAACAGTCAGAAAAAACGCTCTGGCGCACTGGTGCGCATAATGTATATTATGTTAAATACGATTTCATATCGCTGCGCCATTGCTGGCGTCCCGTCTTTCTTGTAACCTTCCCTGGCCCCTCTGACAATAACAACCTGAAATCACCGGACTCCACATGCCTGCTCATTTTTCTCACGCCCATCCGGGTAAACGGTTAAGTGCATTAGTTGGCTGTGCGCTTCTTCTTGCCAGTTGCACGTCTAAACCACCGAAAACGCTGGTGACGCCGCTTCCACCGGTGGCTAAACAGCCACTGCCGGATAAACCGGTACGTAACAATGAACCCGTGCGCGGCGTCTGGTTAACGACCGTGTCCCGACTCGACTGGCCACCGCTGACGTCAGTTAATGGCGGCAGCGCCGCCAGCCGGATCAGCCAACAGCAAAATGCGCTGCGTAACAAGCTGGATCATTTGCAAAGCCTCGGTATCAATACCGTCTTCTTTCAGGTCAAGCCTGACGGTACCGCCCTGTGGCCGTCTAAAATTTTACCCTGGTCAGATATGCTGACCGGCAAAATTGGTGAAGATCCGGGTTATGACCCGCTTCAGTTTATGCTGGATGAAGCGCACAAACGCGGGATGAAAGTTCACGCCTGGTTTAATCCCTACCGCGTGTCGGTTAATACAAAACCGGGAACAATTCGCGAGCTGAATAACACGCTGTCATTACATCCGGCCAGCGTTTTCGTGCTGCATCGCGACTGGATCCGCACCGCTGGCGATCGCTTTGTGCTCGACCCTGGCATCCCGGAGGCGCGCGATTGGATCACCAGTATCATCGCTGAAGTCGTGGCCCGATATCCCGTAGACGGCGTGCAGTTCGACGATTATTTTTATACCGAAACCCCCGGTTCTGCGCTGAATGATGCCGGAACGTTCAGTCAATATGGTCAGGGATTCGCTTCCAAAGCCGACTGGCGACGTAACAATACGCAGCTGCTTATCGAACAAGTTTCCAGAACAATCAAACAGTTAAATCCTGACGTTGAATTTGGCGTGAGTCCCGCTGGCGTATGGCGTAATCGCTCTTTTGATCCCGCCGGTTCAGACACACGCGGCGCGGCTGCTTATGATGAATCCTATGCCGATACTCGCCGCTGGGTGCAGGACGGTCTGCTGGATTATATTGCGCCGCAGATTTACTGGCCCTTTTCTCGCAGCGCCGCGCGTTACGATGTGCTGGCAAAATGGTGGGCAGATGTGGTGAAGCCCACCAATACGCGGCTCTATATTGGCATTGCTCTGTATAAAATCGGCGAGCCTGCCAAAAATGAACCGGACTGGATGGTTGACGGCGGCGTACCGGAATTGAAAAAGCAACTCGATCTTAATGAGGCCGTACCGCAGATTAACGGTACGATTTTGTTTCGTGAAGGCTATCTCGATCAACCCCAGACCAGAAAAGCCGTAAGCTATTTGAAAGGTCGATGGGGTAATCAGTAGACATCAGGTTATGCGTTGTGAAACGCGACGGCAAACCCCTGCTCCTGCCAGTGCGTCAGCTGCTCCTGCTGACGCCGGGATAACCCCTTTCCCGTCCATAAAAAAATATGCTGACCGGGAAACATTTCCGGGCGCGGCGATTCCAGCGCTTCGGCCAGCACGGTAATGTGCCAGCCCTGCTGGGAGAGACGCCAGGCCTCGAGCCACAGCCGGGTGTGATCGTCACTGCCCCACCCCATCAGCAGCGCCTCTTTGCCTGGATTTTGACGGGACGCAGCAAGGCTTAGCACCGCATAATCAATCAAAATGCCATCCAGCAAACTGCACATCGTTCGGGCGGTGTTTTGATCAAGGCTAAGGCGTTGACGCACCGGCACAAAAATGTGATCGATAAGGGCGGCCGCAGAATGCTCGCGCCCTATTTCCTGAATCTTGCTGCGCAGGCTGGCCGGATGCACATGTCTTAGCACCGCCATCATCTCTTCCTGAAGAGACACCCATGTATCAGGCGCTTCCACTATATTATCTTCCAGCAATGCTTTGACCTTCCCGACCGGAACGCCGCTATCAACCCAGCGTTTAATTTCTTTAATACGCAGAATGTCGTCTTCATCAAACTGGCGATGCCCACCGGTGCTGCGCTGTGGTTTGAGCAATCCATAACGACGCTGCCATGCACGCAGCGTGACGGGATTGATTCCACATCGTTCGGCGACATCACCAATACTGTAAAAGGCCATTCATCTTCTCATCCTTTTAACTCATATGTACAAGTTTAAAACGAACTAAGAAAAAATGCTTGTACAATATTTTTTAAATTGTACAAGCATAAACCTGTTGTTTAATAAGCATATTTTTTATCAGGATATAATCGGGATGTGGTAAATGAGTAGAATGGTGTACAGCGAGACGGGGAAAATCAGGAGCGCGTGCCGATTTTTTATCAGCACGCTGTGGGCAAAACTACAGGCCGGTTTTCTTTTCCGGCCAGGCGACAGCAGGGATACCCGCTAATTCCGGGCGGGCAAAAAGGTGACCCTGGAACAATGAAATGCCCGCCGATTCCAGCCACATCCACTCTTCCGCCTTCTCAACGCCGACCGCCGAAACGAGGATTTCAAGCGAGGTACAACATTTGATAATCGCCTGCACGATTGCCTGTCGGGGGCCGCTTTTATGCACGTCTTTAATCAGATCGCGGGTGATTTTAATGCGGTCTGGCTGAAACTGTGCCAGCAGTAAAAGCCCGGCGAAGCCCGCGCCGAAGTGGTCGATAGCAACCCGAATGCCTGCAGCTTTCAACTGCCTGACCGCATCGGTGAATTCATCAAGCCGGGAAATAATCTCGCTTTCAGTGAAATCAACGATAATCTGTTCCGGGATTAGCCCATTGGCCTCAATCTCCTGCAACAGAAACTGCACCGCATTGGGGACTTTAACCAGCGTCATCGGCAACAAATTAACCGTCAGACTCTGCTCACCAATCTGTAGCCCGCGTGCCATTGCAAACGCCACTTTTTTACTTTTCAGATCGGCCTCATACGTCGCATCACCGGTCAGCCCTTCAAACCAGGCCTGCGGCGACCCGCCTGCGGGCGTGCGCAACAACGCTTCAAATGAAACAATTTCCTGGGCGAGTGGATCGATGATTGGCTGAAAAGCAAATGTACAATTATCACTGCCATCAATGGCTAAGGCCGGACGAACGGCATTATCGTCAGAAATGAAATCCCAGGTATCACCGGAAGGAATTTCGAAATAATTCTCTTTTTCTCTCGCTTCAACAAAGGTACGGAAAAACTGCAGCGCGCGGTCATCGTAGGTGAGCTGGTATTTAGAGGTGCCTTTGTCCAGTACGGACTGGAGTACCTCGTCTCTGTCATACTCCCGCAGATCGAAAAGCTCCATCCCGGCCTTACCAAACCGCCGTGACGGTGAGTAATCGCACATCAGCTCGACCACGTTGTAGTGGCGGTCATCTTCACAGATATGATGATAAATAGGGAAGATTGTCTCTTCCGGGCCTTCAAGTAACTGGAAAAAATGCGTGCCGTTAAAGAGTAAGATCCCGGTGACGCCATTTTGACTATTTTTTTCGTTTGCCGCAGCGACCATGTCTTCCAGTAGCTTCACTGGAACGTCATCGCACATATGGCTGCGGTAAATAATGGTGGTGAGCATGAAGGTTCCAAAGAGACGAGTTTATGAGCAGTCACATTAACAGAAACTGGTCTTTAGATCTTGTATTCTCTCACTTTAGTGTCACATCGATTTTACATAAGGCACGTTTTTTTTCGCCAGCCTGGCTCTTAACGTCCTGTCAATTTATGAACCTTGTACAGCATTTGCGAAAATAATCTTAGGCTGCTTAGCATTGTAACCTTATGAAAATATTAACTAATAATTAAGATTCTGAAAAATTTATGCTAACTTGTACAATTAGCTATGTACAAGTTTGATGATTTTGTATAACTTTGTTCACACAGTTAGTAAATTCTTAATTATCCAGGAGTGACATATGCGTCAGAACGGTTATGTTCCAGATACAGCTAATGCCATTGCCCGTTATTTCAATAAAGCCGCCCTGCCGACACAACAGGAAACGCTGGGCGAGATTGTTCGGGAAATTCTTTTGGACGGTCGCAGTCTGAACCGTAAGGCCATCTGTACGAAATTGCTTAGCCGACTGGAGCTGGCATCCGATCCTGAAGAGGAAAGCCACTACCATACCCTGATTGGTCTGTTATTTGACCGTTGAGTAAGCAATAGATGATGGGTGATTCGAGTCAATTCTGGCAGAAGTTATTTCGCCTGTTTTAACAGGCCAGGCAGCATCCAGCTCGCCTCTTCGACCAGAAAAATGACTTCCTGCCGCGTTCTGCTTCTGAACCGTGCGGCAACCAGAGATGCAGTTATGAAAAGAAGTGAAATTGAGCAATTAACAGACGAAATCATCGGAGAAGCTGTGTTATCGCTCCTGACCGAAAACAGCCCGATTAACCTTCAGGCTCTGGTGATGCGCCTGCAATCCATGGAAGCGAGTGCTTCAGACTATCAGCGGCAGGATATTATTGCCCGTGTGATCGCTGAAGTTACCCGTAATTCGTCAGAAGCACGTCGTCATGCGGCCAACGAATCAGGGAAATGGGACAGCGATAACGTCCATCAGTTATTTGGCAATCGCCAGCCGACAAGCAACAGAAAAAAACATTAACAGCCAACAGATACCTTTTAACAGCGGAGTTATTTTATGAGTCAGGCATTGCAAGAAGAATCAGCAGCATATCCCGAACTGCCGAATACCGCTCTGTCTCAGTATTTCCGCACCGCCGGTGATAAACTGGCGGATGAAGCTGCGATGCTTGGTAGCGCCATTCGCATCATTCTTGCTTCCGGTGGTCAGTTGACCAATAAAGCGATCATCCTTCAGTTGATTCACATGGTTGAACGTACCGATGATGTGGTAACTGGCGATATCCTTCGCAAAACCCTGGAAATCATTGTCGACCACACCATTGACGATCTTTAATCACCGCCACATTTTTTCTATTTAACAAATGATCGCGCCAGCATAATTTGAGATGATGCTGACATGCGCCTGAGGTTCGCGGCACCGAAGCGGACCTCTGATAAATGTAAGAGATCATTGAGAGTTAAATTCAGTTATGGAAACCACGCCCGTAAACGTTCTGTCGGTATTTGATTTTGATGGAACCCTCACGCGTCATGACAGCTTCGTCCCTTTCCTGCGCTTTGCTTTTGGTAATCGCTATTTCATCCGCAAAGTGATGAAAATGACGCTGCCGACGCTTCGCTGTATGCGCCGTAAATTAACGCGCGACGAGTTAAAAGAAGTGCTGATCACTACCTTTCTGACCGACATTGATGAGCAGTGGCTGCGCGAGAAAGCAGAGAAATTTTGCCAGCTTTACTGGGAAAAGCTGATGCGCGCCAGCGGCCTGCTGGCGGTAGCAAACGAACGTGTTTCCGGCGCCGAAGTTACCCTGTGCTCCGCCTCACCTGAACTGGTGGTTCAACCGTTTGCCAGTAAGCTTGGCGTAAAACTGATCGGCACCCAGCTCGAAGTGATAGACGGTAAACTTACCGGCAGGATCAGCGGTCATAATTGTCGCTGCATCCAGAAAATTAACCGCCTTGAAAGCGTCTACGGTTCCCTGAGCCAGTATCATCTGCGCGCCTGGGGCGATACGCGCGGCGATTATGAACTCCTGACTGCCGCAAGAGACGCTCACTGGCGGCATTTTCATCCGGCATGGAGCCGTAGAAAATCGCCCCTGCAAATGCTTAAAGGCAGCCGCCTGAACTAATAGCGCTGTACATAATAAAACGCCCCTTTCGGGGCGTTTTATTAAATGATATTTAATGATTTGGCCGCATCATGCCAGTCTTTAAATTCTTCAAGTAGCCGATCGTACAACGTCTCATCGTTCATCTTCCTGAAGTCGTCGATGGCAAAGAAGTGACTGTTATCGACATTTCTCTCGGTAAAAGTATCCAGTTTTTCCAGGATGCCGTAATTCGAACCACCGAGGCCGACAAATTTCCAGAAAATGGGATAATGTGCCGAGCGGCTAATCGCTTCTTTAATCTCGCGGGTTTTGCTGATCCCACCGTCGGTAATAAAAACCACATACACGGGTAACGTGGTGTCCTGGTAGAAATCGACAATCTCATTCATCACCGGTGGCTCGTTATTGACACCGCCCAGCTCCGGCAGATTTTCCCACATGGATCGCGACGCGGATGACTGGATTTGCGCGATATAGCCCTTCAGGTTATCGAGCGTTACATCCGGGTATTTTTTATGCCGTTGGGCAAATCCCCAGACATCCATTGCCCCGTCGTCATCGAACTGAACGGCAAGAACGGCGATCCGGTCGAGCACCGCCTGCACATTGCCTTTACTGAACTGTCCTTTCATTGAGCCAGAGGCATCCAGCACAAATGCCACCCTCGCCTGCATGGATTGCAGTTTATGTTTGCTGAGGCTGACGGTGGCGTTTTTAGCAAGGCTGACCAGCTGCGGGGCTTTTTCCTGCACTTTCTTTTCAAGGCTGATTTTCGCAGGCTCCGGGGCTGGCGTTGACGACGGCGCGGCGACGTCCACCCCGTAATGCACCGCCAGCGGCTCAAGTCCGCCGTTAAATCCCTGGCCGATAGCTTTCAGTTTCCACTGCCCCTGATAGCGGTAGATTTCGGCCACAATCAGCGCTTTTTCCTGGCGACCCGCGATGTCCACGCTAAACTGGGCAACGTCATCTGCCCCCAGAGAAAGTCGACTAAGCTGGCCGAGAGTATCTTTACCCTCAATCACCATCGTCAGGGCGATTTTTTGGATCCGCGCGGGGATATCAGCCAGGCGGATATGAAATTGCGCGCCTTGCGCGGAGGTCTGCATCCGCACCGCGCCTTCCGGCGAACTCAGGTTATTAAAAAAGATAAAGTCTTCGTCCCGGGCCACCTTACCGCTGGCATCAAGCAAAAAAGCAGAAGGATCGACTTCGCTGCTGAAGGTCGTGGAGGTCTGATAATTTAACGTCAACGTAAAACTGGAGGGGGTGATGATGAGATTTTGGCCTGCCTGAAGTTGCATATGTTCATCCTTATGGCTTATCAGTCGGAATGCGATCGGCAAAAAACATAACGGTCGGAAACCGCGATCTTTTTTACATACCGGATAAAAAAACCCCGGCAGAACCGGGGTTTTGAACACTCAGATATTCACACCGTGCTGGGATGCCAGCGCACCCAGGCCACCGGCAAAGCCTTGCCCTACCGCCTTGAATTTCCACTCGTTACCGTTGCGATACAGTTCGCCGAAAATCATCGCGGTTTCGGTGGAAGCATCTTCAGACAGGTCGAAGCGGGCAATTTCAGTGCCGTTATCGTTGTTGTAAACACGCATGAAGCTGTTGCTGACCATGCCAAAGTTTTGCTTACGGCTTTCGGCTTCATAGATAGTGACGGCAAAAACCAGTTTTTTGACGTTAGCGTCAACTTTCGCCAGTTCGATTTTCACTGACTCGTCGTCACCGTCACCTGCGCCAGTGCGGTTATCGCCCTGGTGCTCTACCGCGCCACACGGACTGACTTTGTTATTAAAGAAAACAAAATGACCATCGGAAAGGACTTTACCGTCTTCGCCAACCAGGAACACGGAGGCGTCAAGGTCGAAATCCTGGCCATCGGTAACACGGGCATCCCATCCAAGACCGACCATGGCAATATTCATGGTAGGTGCTTCTTTAGTAAGGGATACGTTACCGCCTTTTACGAGAGAAACTGCCATTTTTAGCTCCTGCTTTTAATGAGTTGCGGAGCTGCGTTATGCAGCTCCGGTAGAGAAAGAGAGATATCAGGATGCGTTGATGCCGTACTGGGCACAAACGGATGCCAGACCACCGGCATAACCCTGACCGACCGCACGGAATTTCCATTCCGCGTTATGACGATACAGTTCGCCAAACAGCATTGCGGTTTCGGTAGAGGCATCTTCGGTCAGATCGTAGCGCGCGACTTCAGTCTGATTGTCATTATTGACCAGACGGATGAACGCGCCGGAAACCTGACCAAAACTCTGACGACGTGCCTGTGCGTCGTGGATAGTGACCACAAAGATGATCTTATCAACGTCTGCCGGAACGCTGTCCAGTTTCACGATCAGCGATTCATCATCACCGTCGCCTTCACCGGTACGGTTATCACCGGTATGGGTAACGGAGCCATCTGCCGATTTAAGGTTGTTGTAGAAAATAAAGTCGGCATCACCTCGTACCTTGCCATTTTGACCCAGCAGGAATGCCGATGCGTCGAGGTCAAAATCCTGACCGTCAGTAGAGCGTGCATCCCAGCCAAGACCGATCAGTACATTTTTCATTGATGGCGCGGCTTTGCTCAGGGATACGTTACCGCCTTTAGATAGAGAAACGCTCATAAATGAATCCTCACAGGTTAAATTTTCAGGTTATCAATCAAACAGAGATGCGCGTTATTCTGCATCAGACTTGTCCGGGAACATGATGCTTGCCACGATCCCAATTGCCAGCACCACCAGAACAACAATCAGGCTGGTCGTGGCAGAAAGGCTGTAGCCATGATGCCAGATATGATTTGTCGCATTAAGGCCCAGTTTTGCGGCAATAAAGAACAGCAGGACGATGACCGCTTTTTCCAGATGCGTCAGGTACTGCTTCAGCGCTTCAAGTACAAAGTAAAGCGTACGCAGGCCAAGGATGGCGAACATCATGGCGCTGTAAACAATCAGCGGTTCACGGCTGACCGCGATAATTGCCGGAACGGAGTCGAAGGCAAACATCACGTCAGACAGTTCCACTACCGCGACGCAGAGCATCAGCGGGGTTGCATATAGCGCGGCTTTTTTCACCCGACCAACAACAATATCTTTGTTTTCCGGCTTCGCCAGTTCGGCATCGACTTCTTTCTGGGTCAGCAAAAATGCGTGCCCGGAAAGTTTTGGCCACAGCGGGAAAAACCGTCTGACCATCCGGTAGGCGAGATGCTGGGAATAGTCTTCCACTTCATCTTCATCACCGCCGCTTTTGAGCATCATTACGGCAGTCCATGCGACGACCACGGCGAAGACCAGTTCAACGTATGGCCCTAACGACAGCAGCCCTGTACCGATGGCAACGAAAATGCCCCTGAAGACAATCGCACCGATAATCCCCCAGTACAGTACCCGGTGACGGTAACGATCCGGCACCGAGAACCAGGAGAAAATCGCCATCATGACAAACAGGTTGTCAACGGAGAGGACTTTTTCAAGCGCATACCCGGTTACGAACAGGCTGGCGACTTCTGCGCCGTGGTGAACGTAGAGAAAACCGGCGAAAGCCATTGCAACGATAACCCAGAATACAGACCACAGTGCCGCGCTTTTCAGCGAAATGGGCTTATCATGGCGATGCATAAAAAGGTCAATAAAAATGGCTCCGACTGACAGTGCGACAAACACAATGACAGTTTCAGCCGGAAATCCAATATGTGTAGAAACCATGTTTTACCCTTTGCGGATGATATCAGAGGCCAAATTCGGCAGGGTCGAAACCCAATGCAAGTGCAATTTCACGTACAGCTTTTTGCTCATCCTCATCAAAATTACCGTCGCTCTTACCGACGGCAATCCCCACGCGAATAGCAAGCTGTGCTGCTTCTGGCTGATCCTTTAATGCCAGAATATGTTTCATCGTTTCGCCTTTGCCGATTTCCATATCGAAATCGAAACTTGAAATCAGTTTATTAAAGAACTCGATGACCTCATTGGTATCAAAAACCTTTAACTCTTCGGAGGAACGCAGAAAACCCATCATTTTCTGTTTTTCTTCGGCGCTGACGCCATCGCTGGCAACCGCGATCCGCGCGCAGACAGCGACCGTCCCCTGCATAAATTTTTTGTTTTTGAAACGGCTGACCTGTTTGGTCAACTCTTCGCGGCTGTTATTAAACGCGCCTTTCACTTTATTAAAAAAACTCATCACCCTATCCTCATTAACAGTATTATTTGGAACCAGAAGACCAGCGAAAGCCCCAACCGAACGCGCGGTCCATCTCCTGTTGCCCTTTAAAGAACTGATTGATACGTTCGATTTTGATCGCGCCATTCTCATTAATCAGACGCGCTATCGCACATAAGGTTCGTTTGTTATCGCCTTCAGTCAGGCGAGTTTCGATCGGCGGCTGTTCCGGCACATGTAAGGTGACAACACCGTCGGTTTTGTCCCAGCTTGGCGCGCCCTGATAAATAAAGGCGTAAATCAGCACCTCACGAATGTTCTGCCATTCGCGGCCGTTGATATGGATCCACTCGCCATCGCTGACATCCCCGGTTCGGTCGTCGCCCTGAAGCTGGACGTAAGGTTCAGAATGGTACGAGCCGAAAGCATTGCCCAGCGCCTGAACCACCGTTTTGGGACCGTCGCGCAGCGCGATGAAGGCACCCAAATCGAGATCGACGCCCTTATCCCCACCAAACATGCCCAGCAAGCCGGAAGTCTTACTGCCACGGTGCCAGTTAAGGTTAATGCGTATTTCACCGAAGTTGTCTTTTTTGGCGAGACTGATCGCTGGTTTTTCTTTGGTTAAAGAAACTTTGCTCAGGCTGATTTTATTAGCGGCCGGAGCCGATGGCGGCACGGGTGCAGGTGTTGGCGTCGGGGTTGGCGTTGGTGCCGGGTTATCGGCAATATCCACGCCAAAATGTTCAGCCAGCGGCTTAAGCCCACCGTTAAAGCCCTGGGAGATAAAGCGGAATTTCCATTCGCCATTGCGTCGATAAAGCTCACCCAGGATCAGCGCCGCTTCCTGACGACCATTAAGATCAACAGTACCATTGACGATCACGGACCCCGAATGCTCAACCTGGATAGCCAGATTACCGAGACTGGACACCTTCTGATTGCCTTCACAGGTCACCGTGAACGCGACTTTTTGCACATCAGATTTCAGGTTATTCAGGGAAACCACAAAAGTGGTGTTATTCCCTTCATTCACCAGGCTAATAGTATTGTCGTCATTGCGGGTCTGGCCGTAAAAGACCATATCCGCATCGCCCTTCACTTTACCGTCAGCAAACAGACGGAAAGAAGAGGTATCGACCGCTGAACCAGAGAGAATACGAACCCGCAACTCTCCGGCTGGAACAGGGGCGTTGCCCCCTGGCGTCAGATTCATTAGCGCACCACCGTAGCCACAACCTCTGGCAGCATTTCGTCAATCGTGCGCCCACGGCAGGCATTGCCCAGAGCGGTAAAGTCCCAGGTTCCCCCATTACGGCGTAAAGAGGCAATGACGATCCCGGTATGGCTACCCTGCTCAGAAAGCACGTATTTAGCCAGTTCTTTATTGTTCTGATCGACCACGCGGCAGAAGGCGTTCTGCACTTCGTTGAAGGTCTGACCACGGAAACTGTTCACCGTAAACGCCAGGAATTCAACCTGCGGCGAAAGCTGGGTCAGATTGACGCTAATGGTTTCATCATCACCGTCGCCCTCACCCGTTAAGTTATCACCGCTGTGAATAACGGAGCCGCAGCGCGATTTAAGCTCGCGAAACCAGATGGTATCTAATTTATTGCCTTTCGCGTCGAGGAGAATACAGCTGGCGTCCAAATCAATAGAGCCAGAACCGCCAAGCAAACTGCCAAATAAACCTTTTTTCTTAATTGGATCCCAGCCCAGCCCAAACTTAAGCTGGCTAAGAGAAGAGGATTCTTTACTAAGCGAGACCGTCTGATTTTTACTTAACGAGACCATATATTTTCCTTAACCTGCATTGAGTAAAGCATTAGGTGAATATGAGAAAGCATCGTGCGTGCAAAAAATCATATCATGATGTAGTTCTGTCACAAGATGATTTTTACACAAACTTACCTCATGGTTGGTTAACTCGCTGTTTTTGAATAATTAATATTTTCAACCCCCCTTATTTATAGTGGTTTTTTAATGATTTCCTGGTCGGTTATAGATCACATGAATGCGTTAAAATTAAAAATCATATTATGATTGACATGAAAATAGTGCCCCCATAGACTCATTAAAATTGCCTCTTACCAGACCTCACCAGGAAAATAGCAAAACAATGAAAACCAAAATATGGCTGACGGAAGGTCTCTCTTCCCAACGAAATATCATTCAAAGTGTAAATGATTTTTCCCATAACGGGGGGCGTGAAATCACAATCTATGCATCCCATCGTCATGAAAGAAACGAAATTTTATCCGTGGCGCATTTTTCGCTGATCGAACCGCAGGATGAGAGTCAGCGGCTGGCCTTTATTACGGCTATAGTCAAAGAGCACGGGATCGATGTCATTCATGCCGGACGTAATGGCCGCTGGTTTGAAACTCATCGCCAGGCCATTGAAGCCCTTGGCGTTGCCCTGACGACCGGTGCGATTAGCGTTGATGCTATTGACCTGGCCGATGACAAAGTCGCCTTTGCCGAGTTCATGGAAAGCAAAGGACTGCCGGTCGTTCCCTCACTTCGCGTCTCGACAGTGGGCGAACTCAAACAACTGCTCGCCAGTACGCCTTTTGAAGCGCCGTGTATCAAACCCGTCAAAGGCATTTATGGCATGGGATTCTGGCGGTTTGATGACACCGTCTCGCCAATGACGGTCTTTAACTATCCTGAGCGCCGCCGGGTTAACACGGAACAATATATTGCAGCGTGTGAAGCAGCGGGATCGTTCGAGCCGCAGGTCGTCATGCCTTACCTGCCCGGCCCTGAATATTCCGTCGATATGCTGGTTGACCACGGCAACGTGCTTGCCGCTGTCGGACGGCGTAAAGAAGATGCGCTTCAGTATCTGGAAAACACGGGTGACGCCTGGGCGCTGGCGCAGGCCTGCGCGCAGGCGATGAACGCTGACGGGCTGGTTAACGTGCAGACGCGCAATGATGCCAGCGGCAAGCCGCTTCTTCTCGAAATCAATATGCGCCCGTCCGGGGGCATCGGCTACACCCGACACAGCGGAGTTAACCTTGCAGGATTATATGCCGCGTTTAAGCTCGGCCAGTTGACCGCAGATGAAGTCCAGGCGCTGGCGCGCAGCAGCTTTAGCCCGGCGGTAGTGCGTTCTGTCACGGACGTAGTGGCCTATGACCACGTATTAGCAAACAAACTCAATACCGGTGTCTAACCTACTGAATTCAGGAAGTGTCTCTATGACGACTATTCACGACGACAATGTTTATCGTCGTACTCTTACCAGCGGCACAATTAGTGTCACCCGTCATAAGGGAGAGGTTTCCCTTGAGTCATTATTTGACATCGCAGAACGACGCAACCCGAAAAGAGCGTTTTTGTTCGTCAGTAAAGTGCTGGGCCGCCACATTCCGGTGTCGCCTGCCGTTATGCGTTCCGTATTTCGTCAATTAAGTGAGCAGTTTCCTACTGGCATCCCCGGTCCGGTGTTATTTATCGGCATGGCCGAAACGGCGGTCGGGCTTGGTGCAGGCGTGTTTGATGAATTAAGAACCCGCTGCCCGGACCCGGTGTTTCTGACTTCCACGCGCCATCCGGTTGAGGGTGAGCTGCTGTGTGAATTTAAAGAAGCGCACAGCCACGCTACCGATCATCTGCTCTACCTGCCCCATGACCCGGAGATGCGCCGCCGCGTTCGCGAAGCGCGTACGGTGGTGCTGATTGATGATGAAGCCACGACCGGCAATACGTTTATTAATCTGCTGGCGGCGCTGCGTCACGACGGCGGCCTTACAGCCCTGGAGCGCGTTATCACCGTAACTCTCACCGACTGGAGCCGCGACGCGCTGGCCGAAGGCTGCCCGCTGCCCGTGCACAACCTGTCCCTGGTCAGTGGCGACTGGTGCTGGGAACCCTTCCCCGATGCGCCCGTTCCGGTTATGCCGCAGGTTAACGTGACCGCCTCCGGCAGCGTCAACATCTCCGGCAAACAAACGTGGGGACGGCTGGGCATGGTCGCGGCAGCGGCGGATCTGGGATTAAACGTCACAGCCTGTGCTGGCGAAAAAATTCTGGTGCTCGGAACCAGCGAATTTGTCTGGGAACCATTTTTACTCGCCGAACGGCTGGAAGCGCTGGGTGCTGACGTCAAATACAGCTCCACGACCCGCTCCCCCATCGCCACCGGCTTTGCAATCCAGTCTGCGCTGGCATTTACTGACAACTATGGCCTCGGCATTCCTAACTTCGTTTACAACGTCGTCCATCAGGCTTTCGATCGCATTTTACTCTGCACGGAAACGCCCGCCGAAAGCGTCGATCCTTTACTTCTTGCTGGTCTGAATAACGTTGCTGGCACCGTTGAGATTATTACCTATGAATAAACCCGTTTTCCTTTCCGACCTTGACGACACGCTGTTTCAGACCCGGCGGAAAATGGTCAACGAGCTGGACCTGGAGCCTTTCCGCACCGGAGCGCTGGATCGCAGCCTGCAACCGCGCAGCTTTATGACCGAAGAACAGGCGATGATGGTTGACTGGCTGCTGGAACACGCCGAGCTAATCCCGGTCACGGCAAGAGGCACTGAAGAAATTTCCCGCGTGCAGATCCCTTTTCATTCCTGGGCGGTGACGACCCACGGGGCAGTGATCCTCAACGCCGACGGCACGCCGGATGCCGACTGGCAGGCGCATATGCTGAGCAGCCTGAAGCCCTACGAAGAAAAATTGCTCTCCATGCAGCGTCAAATCACCGAGCTGATGGATGCGCGCGGCATTAACGCCTGGGCGCGACTGAACTATGAGTATGGCAACGTGCCAGTTTATCTGGTGATGAAACACCGCGACAGCACGCGGCTGGATGAACTTAATGCCATTGGCGATGAAATCGAAACGATCTTCTCCACTGCCGGTTTTTACATTCATCGCAACAGCAACAACATTGCGTGGCTGCCCGATCCGGTAGAAAAAGGTCTGGCCGTCGACTGGCTACTGCAAAAGCTGCGGGCAGAGCGCGGCGTTTTCCCGGTTTTCGGCCTGGGTGACAGCTTAAGCGATCACCGTTTTATGAAATTATGCACCTGGTATGGCGTTCCTCAACAAAGCCAGTTTGCGCAAGCCATCACGGATACCTTGTTTGGAGGGATCGACCATGCCTCATAACGCACCTTTTTCCGGCTCCTATCAGCCAGAAGACGTTCAGTTCCTGCTTCAGCCGGTCGAAATGGAAATGACACCGGTAGAGTTAAAAGAAGAGTACATTCAGTCCGGGAAAAAACACTACTCGGAAATGCTCAGCCAGGAGCCGGAGCCAACCGCCTGGCATCTTGATCTGTTCCGCCGTTCGCTGGATCAGGGTGCGGCGCGTCTGGCAAGAGAAGTCCAGCAACTGGCAAACGCCCTCGCCGAACAGTTTGGCGACACGCCCATCGTACTGGCAAGCCTGGTGCGCGCAGGCGTGCCGCTGGGCGTAATGTTGCAGCAGGCGCTGCGGGATATGGGTAAAACCTCCTGGCATTATGGGATCAGCATCATTCGCGATCGCGGGATTGATACCGCCGCGCTGGACTGGATCGAAGCGCGTCACGGCACCGAAGGTATCGTGTTTGTTGACGGCTGGACCGGAAAAGGTGCCATTACCGGGCAGTTAATTAAATCGCTGAAAGATCGTCCTGGCTACCCTGCGCAGCCCCGGCTGGTGGTACTGGCCGACCCCTGCGGTCGCGCCTGGCTGTCGGCCAGCGATGATGACTGGCTGATCCCTTTTGGCATCATGGGTGCGCCCGTTTCCGGTCTGATCTCCCGCTCCATCTGGACAACCAACGGTTTTCACGGCTGCGTCCACTGCGATCATCTTGCGCAGTTTGAATGTAGCCAGATGCTGGTCGATACCGTGGCCCGCGAGCGTAAACACCTCCCGGAAGTGCCGCCGCTTTCGCGGGATAACGCGCACAAACCCGCACTTATCGCAAAAAGCGACCGGGTGATTAGCCTGCTGGCAAACCGCTATCAGGTTGACAGCATCAATCGGATCAAACCCGGCATTGCTGAAGCCACCCGCGCGGTGCTACGCCGCGTGCCCGATCACGTATTTGTAAGAACAGTTAACGACCCTGATGTTGCATTGCTTGTCGCGCTGGCGCGGGACAAAGGCATTACCATCGCCGAAGTGGGTGATGATATCGGGCAATATCGTGCCGTTACGATCATTAAAAAGGTGCTTTGATGATAAAACGACTCTCACCCTGGAATCTGGGCGCGACGCTGTATATGCCCGCGACCCGCACGGATATCGCCGAAACCATTCTTAACGTCAAAGTGGAAGGTCTGCGCTCGCTGGTGATTTGCCTGGAAGATGCCGTCAGTGAAGAAGATATTCCGCTTGCGCTCAGGAATCTCACCGTCCTGCTCGACGAACTGGCAAAAGCTAAAGCAACGGACGGCAGCTCTCACTGGCCGCTGGTTTTCATTCGTCCGCGTGATATTCAGATGGGCGCATGGTTTACCGAAACGCTGGATCTTAGCCCGATCGACGGCCTGGTGCTGCCTAAATTCACCCTCGCCTCGTTACCGGAATGGTGGCGGTTTATTCAGAACACCCACCTGTGCATGATGCCTACGCTTGAGACAGCAGAAGTGTTCGACGTTGAGCAAATGCGCGAGCTGGCGACCACCCTGCTGAATCACCCCTGCTATCAGCGAATTATTGCCCTGCGCATTGGCGGCAACGATCTGATGAACGTGGTATCCCTGCGCCGTCCGCGTAATCTGACGCTATACGATGGCCCAATGGGCTACGTGATTAAAATGCTGGTCGCGGTGTTTGCCACCCGTAATTTCGCCCTTACCGCTCCCGTCTGCGAACACATTGACGATCACGAAATTATGGATCGTGAACTGGCTCTCGACATGGCGCATGGCCTGGTGGGGAAAACGGCGATTCACCCTAACCAAATCGCTAAAATTGAAAAGGCGTTGCAGGTTTCAGATAACGATTACGCCGACGCGCTGCGGATCATCAACTCGTCCCAGGCGGTGTTTAAATCGCAGGGCGCGATGTGCGAACCGGCGACCCATCGCCGATGGGCTTCCGGCATTCTTGAGCGCGCGCAGGTCTATGGCATCAGCGATCGCAGTAATGGCGGAATTGTTCGCGTTCCCCTGTCGCAGCAAAACTGAGGTAAACGCAGAAAATGTTACTTAGCTCCCGCCAGGAAAGAGTATTTAAACTTGCCACGTTGTTAGGTACGGGCAAGCCCGTGTCCGCAAGTAAAATCCTTGAGATCCTTGAATGCTCTGAACCCACACTGACCCGAGCGCTGAAAGAACTGCGTGATTCCTACTCGTCAGAAATTAAATACAGTAAGGCGATTCATGCCTACCAGATCACCCATTTTGGTACGCTCGATAAAAAAACGCTGCGCCGAATGGCAGAATCGCTGAGCGCCAACGCGGAGTTGAAAACCGTTGAGTCGTCCAGTTGGGTGGATCTCGACAAAGAAAAAAAGATGGCGGTGTCACTCTCGCTGCGGATGAGCGTCCTGCGTAAGGTTGAGCGATTTGCTTTTACGCATAACAAAACGCGTAGCGAAGCGATGGAAATACTGCTGGAAAAAGCCTTTACCGTGCTGGTGGAGGAACAAACCCGTACGGCTAAATAGCGATCCTTTAGCTTGTCCGTAACCGGCGTTACAGACAAGCTCCCATTTTTGGTACCAAAATCACAATAAAAAACTCGCTGATAAGTCCTTAAAAGAATAATGTATTTTAGTCGTGTTTAACCGATGAACCTCTGAATTCCTACCCAAAATCAGCAGGAGAAACGCATGAGAAGACTTCCGGTTTATCTACTTCTCGATACCTCCGGTTCTATGAACGGCGAACCCATCGAGGCGGTGAAAAATGGTGTACAGACCCTGCTTACCACCTTAAAGCAGGACCCCTACGCGCTAGAAACCGCTTATATTTCTGTTATTACCTTCGATTCCTCCGCACGCCAGGCCGTTCCGCTCACCGATTTACTCAGCTTTAAACTGCCAGACTTAACCGCCAGCGGGACCACCGCGCTGGGTGAAGCGCTTTCGCTTGCGGCAAGCAGCATTGCCCGCGAAGTGCAGAAAACGACTGCCGAAACCAAAGGAGACTGGCGGCCGCTGGTATTCATCATGACCGATGGATCGCCAACCGACGACTGGCGTAAAGGCGTCAACGATTTCAAAGCGGCAAGGACCGGCGTGGTCGTGGCCTGCGCCGCCGGACACTCTGCGGAGACCAAAGTCTTGCAGGAGATCACCGAAATCGTGCTCCAGTTGGATACCGCCGATTCCTCCACGATCAAAGCCTTCTTCAAATGGGTTTCCGCGAGCATTTCTGTCGGTAGCCAGAAGGTGGAGTCCGGCAAAAAAGAAGTGATTGGCCTGGATGATTTACCCCCACCGCCGCCCGAAGTTAACGTCGTTCTTTAAATATTAATAAGGAGATGCTATGTCAGTCAGCTTAAGCAAAGGGCAAGGCGTCAGCCTGCGCAAAAACGAACACGATCTTTCTTCCGTCACCATCGGCCTGGGATGGGATATCAACGAAGAGAAAAAAGGGTTTCTCGGCAGCGTCTTCGGTAAAAAAGAAGCGGAATACGATCTCGACGTTGTCGCTTTTCTTTGTAATGCACAGGGTAAAGTGACCGATTTAGGCGATGTTGAGAACGGCAAACCGACGCTGGTCAACGGTGATATTATTTTCTTCAACAGCCTGCGACATAAATCCGGCAACATCTGGCTGACCGGCGATAACCGCACCGGGGCGGGCGATGGCGACGATGAGCAAATCATCGTTAAGCTCAATGCGCTGGATCCAAAATATGAAAAAATTATTTTCATTGTGCAAATCTATAATGGCGAGCGCCTGCAACAGCATTTTGGCAAGGTGCAGAACGCCTTTATCCGGGCGGTAGACGCGCGCAATATCGAAATGGCGCGTTTCGATCTCTCCGGCGGCGCATCGTTTAATAACCAGCGCTCGATGCTCTTCGCCGAACTGGTCCGCGAACCAACCGGCTGGAAGCTCAACGCGATCGGTGAGCCGTCAGAATCCGATACTTTTGTCACGCATTTGAAGAGTTATATCTGATGAGAAGACTTCCCGTTTATCTGCTGATCGATACCTCCGGTTCCATGCGCGGTGAGTCTATTCATGCGGTGAATGTTGGTGTTCAGGCGATGTTAAGCGCGCTGCGTCAGGATCCTTACGCGCTGGAAAGTGTGTACGTTTCCATCATCACCTTTGACAACGAAGCGCGTGAGCACGTCCCGCTTTCCGCACTGGAGAACTTTCAGTTTACCGATATCGTGGTGCCCAGTGCCGGGGGAACCTTTACCGGTGCCGCGCTGGAGAAGCTCGTCGCCTGCGTTGACCGAGACGTCCGTCGGTCCGATGGCGATCAAAAAGGGGACTGGCGACCGCTGGTTTTCTTAATGACCGACGGCACGCCTTCCGACGCCTGGGCTTATAGCGAAGCGATCAAAGAAGTCAAAAAACGTGCGTTTGGCTCGATCATTGCTTGCGCCGTGGGGCCGAAAGCTCGCCATGAGCATCTGAAGCAGTTGACGGATAACGTTGTTGCGCTGGAAACGCTCGATTCAAACGCCTTCGCCGGTTTCTTCAAATGGGTGTCGGCAAGCGTGTCATCGGGCAGTAGCAGCGCGGGCATTACGTCAGGCACGGATACTCTGCCCCCTCCTCCGCCAGAAATTCAGCTGGTGCTGTAATCGCAGGGCAACGTTCTGTGAGCGTTGCCCGACGAGGTGATTTTGATGAGAAGACTTCCGGTTTTTTTTGTTCTGGACTGCTCAGAGTCCATGATTGGCGACAATCTGAAAAAAATGAATGACGGGCTGCAAATGATCGTCAACGACCTGAGAAGAGATCCCCACGCGCTGGAAACGGCGTTTATTTCAGTCATTGCTTTTGCCGGTATCGCCAGAACCATCGTGCCGCTGCACGACGTGCTGTCATTCTACCCGCCAAGGCTGCCAGTGGGCAGCGGCACCTGTCTGGGTGCGGCGCTGCGTGAGCTGGCGACTCAGATTGACACTCAGGTGCGCAAAACGACCGCTGAAGGGAAAGGCGACTGGAAGCCGGTGGTTTACCTGCTGACCGACGGGCGCCCCACTGACGATGCGGCAGCAGAGATTAAACGCTGGAAAGAGCATTACGCGCGCAAGGTCAACCTGATCGCCGTTGGTCTCGGCCCGTCCGCCGACCTGAACATCCTGCGCCAGCTGACGCAAAACGTCTTCCACTTTACCGAGGCCCAGGAAGGCGACTTTGCCCGTTTTATCAAATGGATCAGCGCCTCCGTTACCGCCCACAGCCGCAGCGTCGGGGAAGAATCACCGCCTGCGGAGCAGACGGATTACCTCGTCAGGCTGACCAAAGACGTGTTATCACAGAAGTATGATGAAAATTGCGTCACCCTGGCGGGACGGTGCAGTCAATCACGGCGACCTTACCTGATTAAATACGAGCGCCCGAATACCCGCCTTTCCGGACTGAATTTCGATTTAAACATCAACGGCTTCAATATTGCGGGCTGCTATCCCATCGATGAAGATTATTTCGCGTGGAGCGATAATTCCGCCTCATTTATGCAGGTGAATACCAGCGAACTCCACGGCGTACCGGGCTGCCCGCACTGCGGGAACGCCAGCGCTTTTGCCCTTTGTAGCTGCGGTAAACTGCTGTGTATTAATGGCCCGGATGATGTGATTTGCCCGTGGTGCGACAAAGCGCTTTCCTTCCAAAACTGTGCCGATGGCGATTTTGACGTTGATCGGGGCCGGGGGTAAAAACGATGGAAACCGATCTGGAACAAAAACTGCTGGCGCTGATCCTCGAAGAGAAAGGACTGGCCAGTTCCGAAGAGGCGCTGGCCCAACTGGGCGAAAATGCCGAAATCCACAGGCAGATCGCAGCGCTGGTTGACACAGTGACTCTGCACATTGCAAATCAACAAGAAACCACGCCCCCTGTCGCCGAAGCTGATCCGCCCCCGGCGGACGTCGATCAACCCGATCAACCACCCGAAACCAGCCCGCAGCAGCCGGAAGAAAATCCCCCGCAGAGCGGTCAGGAGGCAGAAGAATGGCAGAAAATGCCTTATGAAAACCTCAACGATGACGCGCCACAACCGCCCCTTCAGGATCAAAACACCGTGCTTAAGCCAGGACAAATCCCCGCTGCCGCCGCGCAGCCCCTTGCCCCCACGCCCGGCGCACGCATCGTCATCGCTAACGCCCGCGTCGGTGCGCCCTTTAATTTTCCGGTCGACATCGCCCTTGATAACGGCGCAGTGGCGCAGGTGAAAGATGTTGTCTTTGCCTCCCCGGTGGGCCTGACGTTCGATCCGGCCACCGGTAATTTGTCCGGCATCCCGACCCAAAGCGGCGATTTTGAGGTCACGGTCGTGTGGGCCAGCGAAGCGCACCCTTCGGGTTCGACGACGGCAACGTTTATCGTCAACCCGGACCCGCGCTCGCTGTGGAAGAATATTGACCCACCGGAAGACGATCGCTATTTCAAAAAAAATGTTGAGCATCAGCTCATCAGACAGCCCGGCGTAAATATTGCGGCCGCAAGTCGCCGGGGACGTTCTCATGCCCACGTCGGCTCCTTCCGCGACGATGACCTGTATGTAAACTGGCTCCCGGACAGCGGCTGGAGCGTGATGCTGGTAGCCGACGGCGCAGGCAGCGCAAAAAACTCGCGTCAGGGATCGCGGATTGCCACCGAAACGGCCGGCAATTATCTGGTCAGCCAGTTAAAAGGCGAAAAAGGACTCGACCTCAAAAAACAAATTCTGCAATGGAACACGGAAAATCAACGGCAGGTATGGGAAGGCTTTTACCACCTGTATCGTCAGGCATCCGTGCTGGCAGTGAATAATATTCACAACGAAGCCATTATTACCGATGAAAAAACCAAATCCTATGCCACTACTCTGCTGGCGGTGGTTTCATTCCGCGAAGGCGATGAGCTTTTTGCCGCCTCATTCTGGCTCGGCGATGGTGCTATTGCGGCCTATGGCCCGGCGGGAAAAGTCCGCGTGCTCGGTACGCCGGACAGCGGTGAATATGCCGGGCAAACCCGTTTTCTTGATGCGGAAGCGGTGCAGGATCCCGAATTCAGCAAGCGGATCATCATTGGCCGCTGGCAGGACATTTCCCATTTAGTGTTAATGACCGATGGCGTATCCGATCCCCGCTTTGAAACGGATAACGGGCTACAAAATCCGCAAAAATGGGATGCGCTCATTGCGGAGCTGGCCCCCTGCCTCAACGATGCGGATAGCGCCGCTGAAAATCTGGCGGAATGGCTGAACTTCTTTTCTCCGGGCAACCATGACGATCGCACGATTATCGTTTCATGGTAAGCAGCAGAAAATACGGCGGTAATTGACTATGGCAAACATTATTACCTGTACAACCAGAGACGGAAAAACCGTCCAGTATGTTGACGAAATCATTGGCTCCGGTTCAATGAAAGATGTTTATTTTTCGCCCGATAAATCCTACGTGGTGGCTTTTTACAAAAAACCGCAGAACGAACAGGCGCGCGAACGTATCGATATGATCACCGGGCGCTATCGGCAAAACATTTTTGAGCAAACCGGCGGTGAATACTGGAAAGGTCTGTTTTGCTGGCCGGAAAGCGTCGTCGAATACCAGGGTAAAACCGGTATCGTGGTGCCGACCTATCAGAGCCACTTTTTTTTCAAATATGGCTCCAAAAATAACGATTTTCTCGGCATTCGCGGACGGGAAAAAGAAGGCAAATGGTTCGCCAGCGCGAATAACCAGAATAAATTCCTCGATCCGCGTGAGAAAGGCAACATCCTTAACTACCTGAAAGTCTGTCTGCTGTTAAGCCGTGCAGTGCGGCGGATGCACGCAGCTGGTTTGTGCCATAGCGACCTGAGCTATAAAAACGTGCTCATCGATCCCGAACAGGGGCATGCCTGTATTATTGACGTTGACGGGCTGGTGGTGCCGGGAAAATTCCCGCCTGACGTGGTCGGTACGCCGGATTTTATTGCGCCGGAAGTGGTGAAAACCAGCCAGATGGACAAAGACGATCCGCGCCGGGTTTTCCCCAGCATCCTGACCGATCGCCATGCGCTGTCGGTGCTGATCTATATGTACCTGTTTTATCGTCACCCGCTACGCGGCGGGAAAATTCATGACTTTGACGATGAAATGCGTGATGAATCGCTGTCGATGGGCGAAAAAGCGCTGTTTATTGAGCATCCGCTGGATCGCAGCAATGCGGTAAAACTCAATCAGGTGTCCCCTTCTGCCTTACCGTGGGCCGATCCGGCGAAGATCCCCTATACCATTATGGGACCGTACCTGACGCCGCTTTTCGACCGGGCTTTTATTGAAGGTCTGCACGATCCGCAGCGCCGCCCAACGGCGGATGAGTGGGAAAACGCGCTGGTGAAAACTGTGGATTTGGTTCAGCCCTGCCAGAATCTCACCTGCGAGCAAAAATGGTATGTTTTTTCAGGGAAAACCACGCCGGTATGCCCGTATTGCGGTACGCCTTATAAGGGCAAACTGCCGATCCTTAATCTCTATTCCTCGCGCAAGGCGGGCAGCTTCAGACCAGACGATCATCGTCTGATGGTCTGGAGCGGGCAGTCACTTTTTGCCTGGCATGTGAATCGCCTGATCGCGCCCAACGAGCGCACCACCGATGCGCAGAAAAAGCGCGTCGGCTATTTTGTCTTTCATAACGATACGTGGTGGCTGGTGAACGAAGGCATTAACGGTCTGATGTCGCTGCCGGATAAGCGATCTATCGGTATCGGCGACAAACTGGCGCTGGAGGACGGAACGCAGTTTGTGCTGTCAACGGAGGAAGGCGGCAGGCTGGTGGTGGTACAGCTGGTGTCTAACTAAACGATCGCGCCGGGTGGCGGCATCTGTCACCCGGCGCGATGTTGTTTACGGTGTCGCTGACGCAATGCCCGGCACCAGAATGACCTTCCGGCAATCTTCCTGGCGTTTCTCGAAGATCTCATAGCCTTTCGCCGCCTCTTCAAGCGGCAGATGGTGAGTGACTATCTCTTCTGGTCGCAGCAGCCCCTCTTCAATCAGTTTCAGCAGTTCAGGCAGATAAGCATGAACGTGGGTCTGGCCCATTTTGAACGTTAAGCCTTTATCGAACGCGTCACCGAACAGGAATCCGTGAATGAAACCGGCGTAAACGCCCGGAACGCTGACGATACCGCCACGGCGAACGGCAGCGATACACTGCCTTAGCGCTTTCCCGCTGCTCCCCTCAATTTTGAGATTGCTCAGCACGGTTTCGGTCAGGCTCCCTTTTGCCTCAAACCCAACGGCATCAATCACCGCATCGACACCGCGATGGTTATCGGTATTTTCAATAATCCACGCCGCCGGATCGTCATTTTTATCGAAATTAATCGGGATAACGCCGTAGCACTGGCGGGCAAATTCAAGGCGATAATCATGATGGTCGATCATAAATATTTTCTCTGCGCCTAAATAACGCGCGCAGGCGGCGGATAATAAACCGACCGGACCGGCACCAAATATGGCAACGCTGGAGCCTTTTTTTACCTCTGCATTTTTCACCGCCTGCCAGGCAGTCGGTAATATATCCGTTAAAAAGAGCACTTTATCATCAGAGAGAATGCGCGGGACTTTAAACGGACCGGTATTGGCTTTTGGCACCCGAACATATTCTGCCTGTCCGCCGGGTACGCCGCCGTATAATTTGCTGTAGCCAAATAATGCCGCTGGCGGAGTGATGGTTTTGCGGTTCAGCGCTGCGCCTTTGCCGCTATTGGTGGTTTCGCAGGCGGAAAACTGCTCAAGCTGACAGAAAAAACAGTTGCCGCAGGCAATCACAAAGGGGATGACTACCCGGTCGCCACGACTGACGGCCGTGACATCTTTACCTGTTTCGACCACCTCGCCCATAAATTCATGGCCAAAAATATCGCCATGACCAGTACCCGGAATTTTTCCGCGATAAAGATGCAAATCCGAGCCACAAATCGCCGTGGCGGTCACGCGTAAAATAATATCGTCGCTGGCTTCAATAATCGGATCGGGATGGGTATCGACACTCACTTTATGCGGACCGTGGTACGTCAATGCTCTCATATTTCACTCCGGGGGAAATGGGCGGGAAGATTTAAATCTAGTTGCCGGAGGGTAAACTGCAAGGCATCAGCCGCGTTAAACACTGATATTCACGCGACTAAGAACATTCTGTGAGCGGCTGAAGTTCAGAATTATCCGTTTACCCATGAATGTGCCCTCTGTTTCACCCGTAGTTTCTATACTGAGTTCAGGAGGTTATATCTATGCGATTGTTTCGTTCACTTTTTACCAGTCCCGAAAAATTCTTACAGGTGATTAATCATCACGATATCGAAGAATCCATTGAAGATGGCGAGCGTATTTTAATTGACGACGATGGCAACGCCACGGTCAATATCCGCTGTGGCGCGGTGCAGGAAGATTTTGCCCGGCACGTTAACTCACTGAAAAGGGCCTGAAATGGGAACAGCGATTTTTATGGTCCTGATGGTCTGTGGGTACTGGTACAGCAGCCGGGATCTTTCCACCCGCTTAAAGTTCAAACGCACTTTTGGTTGGGATGTCTATTTTCTTGTCGCCCTTTACGGCTGTATTTTTGTTTTACAGGGTATTATCGCCACCGGCATTTTGTGGCTTCTGCTGCTGATCGCTTCTGTCACCATGAATGCCCTGCCCGCCTGGTTTGGGCCGGAAGAACATCGGCTGCAAATGGTCTTTATGAACTGGAGTTTTTTAGGTATCCAGGCGCCGGTGGTACTGATGCTGGCATTTTCGATTGTTTTCTGCCTTTACCGATCTAACTGGGCGATGAGCGCCCGGCTCGACAGTAAAGGACGCGTCGAACTCTACAAATACCTTTCCAGAGGCAATAGCCTCGAAGGTCTGCTTTACCAGTGTATGGAGAGCGGGCAACTGGTTTGGCTGACCCTGAGATCGCAGCGCATTTATATGGGCATGGTCCATGCGGCCACCTTTGATGGCAGTAATGCCAGCAACATCGTGATCATCCCCATGCTAAGCGGCTACCGCGACAGCGAAACCTTTGAGTTTACCGCTGAACACAACTACAGCGCCTGGTATGCTAAGCACGACATCACGCTGACCTCCGAGCCGCAGTCGGCGCTGGATTTTCGTAAGGTGATTCTGATTGAGCAGGTGGAGAGCCTGTCATTATTCGATCCCTCACACACATTAGCGCTGGGAATGCGTAAAGAGAGTGAGATGTTTAAAGAGGATTAGGGAAATCGCCCGCAGGACGCGGGCGAAATACGAATCAGGCGTTAAGCTGATAATCCAGCGTAATTTCTGCATTCAGGAGCTGTGAAACTGGGCAGCCCGCTTTGGCTTTCTGAATAATGGCATCAAAAACTGACGCCTCAATTTGCGGCACGGAGACTTTGCTCTGGAGCGCCACTTTAGTAATGGCGAAACCGCCATCTTTCTTATCCAGCGACACGTCCGCTACGGTATCAATAGATTCTGCGGTATAACCTTCATCACCCAGCATCAGAGACAGGGCCATTGAGAAACAGGCCGCATGAGCTGCGCCGATCAGCTCTTCAGGGTTGGTTCCTTTTTCACCTTCAAAACGGGTATTAAAACCGTATGGGCTTTGATTCAGCACGCCGCTTTCGGTAGAGACGGTGCCCTTACCGCGTTTGATGTCCCCTTCCCAGTGTGCCTGACCTTTCTTATGAATCGTCATAGTTGACTCCTTTTTGCTGTCGAGTCATCAAGTATAGGCCGCGACAGAAAGTTTGCGGCACAAAGGAGAGTGTTCCTAAAAGCGGCGAAAAAATTGCCAAATCCGGCATCCTGGTTAATGCTTAAAAGTCAGTTCGCGGTGCGGACTGAACTTAAGGGTAACATTTCGTCCGACTTAGCGTTAGCATCGGGCTTGTCCTTGAACACCATTACTGGATTAAGGAGTAAGAATGAAATCGAACCGTCAGGCACGTCATATTCTTGGGCTGAATTATCGACTGTCAAACCAGAAGAAAATTTTGGTTGAAGGCGATCATGAAACGCAGGTTTCACACTCTCATGCCACTGGCCGCAAACGCCGCACTGAATAAATTCCCTCACTGAAATGCCGTATCGCACCATCTTCGCTCTGAAGATGGTGTCTTGTTACAAATGAAGCCTAAATATCACCGCCACCTACAATTCCATTAACATCTACCTTATACTCTGGCTGCCGCCATACCCCACCTCGCTCCCGGAGCTATCGTCGCACGTCGATCTCATTCATCTAATCTGGCGGCTCGCAGGGTCTACCCGCGTTATCTGCGAGACTTTTTTTTCTGCTGTGGGTTGAGTTTGATATTTATAATAAGGCTAATTGCATGTTGTAACTAAATAATTATTTTGCCCTGGCCTTTGCGAGCCAGCATTAAAAAAACAGGGAATGGTCGCTCCCTGTTTTTTTAATGTTACTTCCCGTCTAATTCCACTATAGTTTTATTCTACCGGCCAGGATCGATCGGAAATTACCGCACCAATTTTTCCATTCAAAAAATTCGCCATCGTATCCCCAAATAACTCTGGTAAAAACACGCCTAACTCATCTACAGTGACGGGCTGATTGTATTGTGGGGACAAATAGCATACTGCATTTTGTGGGTTTCCCTCCCAATCCGAAGCAGGGTCTCGATACCTAATCACAACAGCATAGTTCGGGTCACCTAACAGATAGCCTTTATAATTACCCCATGTCATAACGGGTGGTGTTCTTGAAGGAACCCCCTGTTCTTTCACCAGTTGTTCAGTAAAATACGTTGGTGCAAAGAAGACGTAAGCATAGCCATCATTATCAACATATTCATTTAACATTCGACTGCTAACCGTCCAGAAATCAAGAAGAGGGTCAACACTGGCTGTAGATTCTATGTTTGCACTCACGCTGACTTGTCTGCATTGATAGCGACCGAAGGTTAAATCAGGTGTGGCACTTCCAATAAACGTTGTTGGCATCTTAATTCTTAAAATCAACACTTGTTGATTGTTTGGATCGTCTTTTGTCGCTGACAGGTATCCCTTGCTACATCCATCGGCAGCCATTTCGTCAGAGAACCCGGTGGCGGAACGCACGGCATCGGCCCGAAAGAATAATACCTCCCCCTCTCGTTTATCAATGCGATTAATCTGTTGGTTATAAATAATATGCCCTTCTTCCTTATTATGTTCTTCGGACTCAGAATAAAAAATTACGCTCGGATTTCCCTCTATATAGGGATTTAAATTACTGGGGGTTGATGTCATTTCTCTATCCAGCATTTCATACTGAAACCGAGTTCCATCCAGTCCCAGGTAAACGGTGATACTGAAATATCCAGTAATTTGATAGTTACCAGAAACAACTAATTGAGCATCATGAGTAAGCGCATCGAACGACTGCTGGTAATATTGAGAGTGTTGATCGAACCCACCCTGGCTTTGTCCATTAATATAATCCTCTTCATTAAATCCATCAGGCTCTGGAGTAGAAACACTATTTGCAGAGAACCAAAGATCAAGATTGAGAGGTTTTCCATCCAACGTAACCGTAGGCGGTGTCACTGGTTGTTGCCATCCATCAAGTGAACCATCCCCCCAAACATCATAAAAGCGTGCAACAATAATTCCCCGCTGCCTTGCTGGAATTGTGAATTCAGAAGTGTACTGTGGTGTCATAATGTCTTTCATAAATTACCCTCATTAAGCAACAACGTTTACATTCATTGAATAAGGAATTTATCGCATAGACATGTATTGACTACTGTTCATTATTCGACTGACAACTGGCCATTTTTTACCTTATCGTTTTTGTGATGAGGATATTGCCGTGCCACGGGCATATCATTATGCCCGGCCATTATTCCTTAACGCTGGCAGAACTGGTGACCAAAGGGCATCGGCGACCATTAAAAGAGGCGTCAGAGGAAGAAAACATTGCTTAACGTGAGTTCTCATTCCACTGAGCGTCAGACCCCATCTTCGCCCTGAAGAGGGTGTTTTGTTACAAATGAAGCCTAAATATCACCGCCACCAACAATTCCATTAACATTTACCTTATACTCTGGCTGCCGCCATACTCGTCAGGCCGTGCGCATCGACGCGTTCGCCTGTAGTGATGACTCAGGAGTGAGTAAGATGTTACTGAAGCACAAAAAAATCCGTTCTCTTTATATTCCTTACGCCGGGCCGGTCCTGCTCGAATTCCCTCTTCTCAATAAAGGCAGCGCGTTCAGCGCAGAAGAGCGCAGCAACTTCAATTTGCTGGGGCTGTTGCCGGAAGTGGTTGAAACCATTGAAGAACAGGCCGAGCGCGCCTGGTTGCAGTATCAGGGATTCAAAACCGAAATCGATAAGCACATCTACCTGCGTAACATTCAGGATACCAATGAAACCCTGTTCTACCGGCTGGTCGAAAACCATCTGGATGAAATGATGCCGGTCATTTATACCCCAACGGTTGGGGCGGCCTGTGAGCGCTTCTCTGAAATTTACCGTCGCGCGCGCGGCGTGTTTATCTCCTGGCAGAACCGCCACAACATGGACGACATCCTGCAAAACGTGCCTAACCACAATATCAAAGTGATCGTGGTGACTGACGGCGAGCGCATTTTGGGTCTTGGCGACCAGGGCATCGGCGGGATGGGTATTCCTATCGGCAAACTGTCACTTTACACCGCCTGTGGCGGGATCAGTCCGGCCTATACCCTGCCGGTGGTACTGGATGTCGGCACCAACAATCAGCAGTTGCTTAACGATCCGCTGTATATGGGCTGGCGTCATTCGCGCATTACCGACGACGAATATTATGCGTTCGTTGATGACTTTATTCAGGCGGTGAAGAACCGCTGGCCGGATGTACTGTTGCAGTTTGAAGACTTCGCGCAGAAAAATGCGATGCCGCTGCTGACCCGTTACCGGGATGAAATTTGCTGCTTTAACGATGACATTCAGGGAACGGCGGCCGTGACCGTTGGCACGCTGATCGCCGCCAGCCGGGGCGCGGGCAGCCAGCTTAGCGAACAGAAAATTGTTTTTCTTGGTGCAGGCTCCGCTGGCTGCGGCATTGCCGAGCAAATCGTTGCCCAGATCCAGCGTGAAGGACTCAGCGAAGAAGCCGCTCGCGAGCGCGTGTTTATGGTCGACCGTTTCGGTCTGCTGACCACTAAAATGCCCAACCTGCTCTCCTTCCAGACCCGACTGGCGCAGAAAAGCGAAAACTTGCAGGGCTGGGACACGGAAAACGAAGCGCTGTCGCTGCTTGACGTAGTGCGTAATGTTAAACCCGACATCCTGATCGGCGTATCGGGGCAAACCGGGCTGTTTACCGAAGAAATCATTCGCGAAATGCATAAGCACTGCGCGCATCCCATTGTCATGCCGCTGTCAAACCCAACCTCGCGGGTTGAAGCCACCCCGCAGGATATCATTGCCTGGACCGAAGGCAGTGCGCTGGTTGCTACCGGTAGCCCGTTTGCCCCGGTGGTCTGGAAGGATAAAACCTACCCGATTGCGCAGTGTAACAATGCCTATATTTTCCCTGGTATCGGGCTTGGCGTCATTGCTTCCGGCGCAACGCGGATCACCGACGAAATGCTGATGTCCGCCAGCGAAACGCTGGCCAGCTATTCACCGCTGGTCAATAATGGCGAAGGTCTGGTGCTCCCGGAGCTGAAAGATATCCAGGCGGTTTCCCGCGCCATCGCCTTTGCGGTGGGTAAAGTCGCCCAGCAGGAAGGCGTCGCAGTGACGACGTCCGCAGAAGCCCTGCTCCAGTCCATTGACGATAACTTCTGGCGCGCGGAATACCGCAGCTATCGTCGCACGTCGATCTAATTCATCTAAGCTGGCGGCTCCTGCGAGCCACCAGCTATATCTGCTGGACATCTTTTTCTATTTTGGGTTGAGTTTGATATTTATAACAAGCATATTGTATGTTGTAACTAAATAGGGATTTCTGCCCTGGCTTTTGCGAGCCAGCTTCAGCCTTTCGATGATGTTCATTGTGGTGAATAGCGATTGTTTTTACGCTATGTCAAAGAGTACAATGTTGACACAATGGCAACAGAAGGTCATGTTCGCCATGTATTCAGCCATCGAGAATACGATGAGTTTGTCGCCAAAAATCGTACAAAAGGAAAAGTAAAATGGTTGTAGCCGATGCACTAAAAGCGACAGAAGCCTTAAAACGAGCCGTGCCTTTGTTAGCGGGCAGTACCCAGCAGAAAGATTATGAGGATGCGCTGCTTCTGGTGGAGTACCTCCTGCTCAACGATCCCACCAGCCCCCTGATGGAAATTATTACCAGTAAAATCAAAAGCTATGAAGATAGCTTGCCCGAAGTGGCTCACTTTCAAAAAGAAATGGCCGAAGTCCCCTCTGCCCTGGCCATCTTGCGGACGCTCATCGATCAACACGGCCTGACGCTGTCTGATCTTCAACACGAAATAGGCAGTAAATCGATGGTTTCGCGCGTTTTACGCGGTGAGCGACAACTCACTCTTACGCACATCAAAAAACTCGCTGCCCGTTTTGGCGTCTCCCCTGCTCTTTTTATTGATTGATTCCCCGGCCCCGCCCTTTACAGACGAGGCCGTCTGCCACTCAAAAAACATCGGCAATCCGCTAGCGTGACTCGCGCACGGTCGTCACTTTTGCCAGACCAAACCAGATCCCGGCGGCTAACAGCAGCAGCATCAGTCCGGCGCTGCTTAACGCCACGCTGTGCGAGGTAATAAACGCGCTTCTGGCCGCGGAAATCAGCGTCTGCGCGGAACTCTCATCAAGCGTGGTGGCAAGCTGTATCGCCTCGCTGATGGAAGACGTCGCCTGTGCCGCCTGCTCCACCGGCAGTCCGACAGGCAGGCTAATCGCGTTCGCGTAGCTACGGCTTAAAAGCACCCCGAACAGCGCGATCCCAAGCCCTGCGCCCAGTTCATAGGCCATCGTCTCAATAGCCCCCGCCGCTGCCGCTTTCTCTTCAGGCGCGGCGGCCATAATCGCCGAGGTGGAAGCCAGCAACGCGCTGGCAGCGCTGAATCCCAGCAGCGCCATCAGGATCCACGCCTGCCACGGCCGGGTGGCAAAGTCAGTCATCGACAGCCCCAGAAAGCTCAGCGCACTCAGCATCATTCCGCCGGTCGCCACATAGCGCAGCCCAAGCCGTGAAACCAGCATTCCGGCAATCGGCCCGCTAAAGCCGCTGGCCAGCATGACCGGCAGCATAAACAGACCGGCAGCAAATGGCGTCATGCCGTGAACAAACTGCAACTCCTGCGCCATCAGCAGTTCAAAACCGACCAGCGCGATCATTGCCGTCATCGCCATCACCACGCCGCTGAGAATAACCCGGTGGGTAAACAGGCGCATATCAATCATCGGCTGGGGAGCCTGAAGCTGAAGACGGACGAACAGGGTCAGCAGCGCCGCGCCCGGCAGTACGATAGCCAATGTCGTCCACACCGACTGGGTGCCTTTAATCCCGGTTTTAACGCCGTAGACCAGCAGCAGGATCGCGGTGATCAGCACCAGCGCCTGCAGCAGGTTCAGCGGCTGCTCGCGCCGCCCCTGCTGGCGCGGGACAATACAGGCAATCAGGATCAGCACGGTCACTATAATCGGCACGTTGATCAGAAATATCGCGCTCCAGTGAAAATGCGCCAGCACCATACCGCCGATAAGCGGACCGAATGCCGCCCCGCCCGACCCCACGGCGGCCCAGACGCCCAGCGCAATGTTACGCTCGCGGGCGTGAGCAAAGGTATTACGGATCCCGGCCAGGGTCGCAGGCAGGATCATCGCGGCTCCTGCCGCAAGGATCACCCTGGTGGCAATCAGCCACTCTGCGCTGGAGGCAAACGCGGCCAGCACAGACGCCAGACCAAACAGCGCGCTGCCGCTCATCAACAGACGCTTAAAACCGATCCGGTCGCCGAGCGCGCCCATCGGCAGCACCAGCCCCGCCATCACCAGCGAATAAATATCAATGATCCACAATAGCTGGTTGCCGCTTGCACCCAGCGTCACGCTGAGCGTCGGCGCAGCCACATGCAGGACCGTGACATCAATTGCCACCGGAATATAAACCAGCACGATAATCACTAACGTCAGCCACTGCCGAAACATACCTTCATCCTCAAATTAGAAACTGGACACTTGTCCAACACTGCCGATCCTACGGAAAGCTGAACACTTGTCCAGCTTTTTGATATGCTGTTTTCAGCGCAACCTTCAGGGACAAACATCATGAGTTACCTTAATCGCGAAGAACGGCGGGAGCATATTTTACAGGCGGCCATGCGCGTGGCGCTGGATGAAGGATTTACCGCCATGACGGTGCGGCGCATTGCCAGTGAAGCGGGCGTGGCGACCGGCCAGGTCCATCATCACTTTACTTCCGGCGGGGAATTAAAATCGCTGGCGTTTATTCGTCTGATCCGCGCTCTGCTTGATGTGGACGTCCTGCAACAGGGAGCCAGCTTTCGAGAACAGTTGCAGTCCATGCTCGGCAGCAACGATCCGCGTTTTGAAAGCTACATTCGCCTGTGGCGCGAGGCGCAAATCCTTGCCGCCAAAGAGGGTGATATTAAGGGTGCCTACATTCTGACGATGGAAATGTGGCATGACGAGACGGTCAAAATCATCAACCGGGGCCGGGAAGCAGGAGAATTTACCGTTACCGACAGCGCGGAAAACATCGCCTGGCGACTGATATCGCTGGTCTGCGGGCTGGACGGGATTTACGTCCTCGGCATGGCAAAACTCGATCAGACGGCCTTTGAAAGCCATCTGACGAGAATCATTGCGCTGGAGCTGGGTTAATCGCTACTTACCCGCCTACGGATGGGTATCAAAACCGGCCATCACCTCTGCCAGCGCCTGCTCGCTGAAACCATAGCGCGGATCGCTGACGCCCAGCGCAAAGCGCTCCTGAAGCACCGCGTACAGCGCCGCCGCATCCGGCAGCGTGGTCTGCTCGCCGACCTGCTCATCCTGCCAGTGGATGAAGTGAAAATTGGTCAGCGTCAGTTTACCGCCGTCCGGCAAATGACGGCACATCAGCAGATGATGCAAAAAATGCGACTGCGGCCAGTGGGCGGACCAGAAATTGCCCATCATAAAATCAGACTGAAACTGTTCGCATAAATCAAAGCGGTACATCGACTCCCAGCGCTGATGATGCCAGAACTGTAAGATCCAGCTCTCGTCCTGACGCTGTAATCGGTAGCGACCGTGCGGCGTCTTCTGCTCGACATCCGCCACCAGCCGAATCGGCGCGGTCAGCGTCTGACTGCCGAAGCCGACGTCGGCGATCCACGCTTCCCCTTCCAGCGTCACCAGCAGCAGTCGGTGAGTACGCGGCGGCATCTGCGGTGGATGCGTCAGGATCACCCGCCCCAGCAGACTCCGCACGCTAAAGCCCGCATCGGTCAGCGCCCGCTCAAACAGACCGTTCTGTTCAAAGCAGTAGCCGCCACGTCGGGCAGTAATCAGTTTATCTTCCAGCGATTGCTCATCAAGCTGGATCTCGCCGGGCAGCAGGACATCCAGATTTTCGAACGGAATGGTGCAGTTGTGCCGCAAATGCAGCGCCCGCAGGGTTTCAATATTGGCTTCAGGCGATCCGTCCCAGTCCAGCCGGGACAGGTACGCGCGTAAAAACGGGGTCATTGCTGGCTCCTGTCACAGGTTTATTCTTTTATAGCCTGAATTCTGCGGCCCATGGGCGATTTTGTGCCATCCGAATCTACAGACAGGGGGTTACATCTTGTACTCAGGCTTTTTGATCAGCTCATCCATTTGCGGCGCAATTTCACTGTTCCAGACCTGCTGCCACGCCTCCGGTTCGACCTGATTCAGCGCAATGCTGATCGACCCTTCTTTACTTTGCAGATGACGAACAATCGCGGCGGTGATATCCGCCGCCAGCGCGGATTTTTGTTCATCGGTCAGCTCACGGGGAAAACATTTAATATCAACGTGCGGCATAGTGTGCTCCAGAGTGATTGAAATGAAACCTTAGCATAGCCAGCAGCCAGGCATTTACCATTACGCCGACTCGCGCTCAATTAACTGAAAGCCAATATCGACAATGCTTTCCGCTACCGGATGGTCCTCAATACGATCTGCCAGCAGCGTCGCCGCCTGGCAACCAATCGCCCGTCGGTCCACGCTGACTGTGGTGATTGACGGTCGGTTGCTGGCGGCAAAATCCAGATCGCCAAAGCCCATCACCGCCAGATCCTCATTGATGCGCATTCCCCGGCTTTCAGCTTCCATAATAGCCCCCTGCGCGAGGGTATCCGAGCTGCAAACAATCACGTCATATTCGCCCTGCGCCAGCAGCGCCGTCAGACCGCTGCGCCCCAGCGCCAGCGAGGCGGGAAGCGGGACATCAACCTGTGCAGGCTCGCCGATACCATAGCGGTTCAGCACATCGCACAGTCCATGGCGGCGCTGTTCCGCGCGGCGGTCGGCGGTCCAGAGTAATCCGGGGCGACGATAGCCTTTGCGGTACAGGTATTCCCCGGTTGCCGCGCCGATCTTCTCGTGGGAAAACCCCACCAGCATATCCAGTGGCGTGGGCGTTAAATCCCAGATTTCGACCACCGGGATCGCCGCATTAAGAATAATTTTCTTCAGTTCCGGCGAGTGATGAATACCGGTCAGCACCACCCCATCCGGGCGGCGGGAGAGCAGCGTTGAAACCAGTTCAGATTCGTTGTGCTGGGTGTATCCGGCCACACACAGCAGCATATGATAACCGCGCAGGGCAAGGGTATCGCTCAGGGTCTGAATGGTATCGACGAACATATTGTTATTAATTTGCGGAACCACCACCGCAATCAGCCGACTGCGCCGCGAGGCCAGCCCTCCCGCCAGGGCATTGGGAATGTACCCCGTTACCCGCACCGCCTGGAGCACCTTCTCGACCGTTTTCGGACGCACCAGGCCGGGCGTATTCAGCGCGCGGCTGACCGTCATTGAGGAAAGGCCAGCAGTACGAGCCACATCCTCAAGCGTGGGTGCGCGCGTCGGTTTCACACTTTTCACGACAAAGCCCTTTCACAGATTATTCTTTTATTCAGCGCATTATTGATGATGCACCGTCCCATTACCAGACACCGACCGTTTTCAGGCATAAAATCAACACGTTAACTTCTCTGAAAACCTGGTGAATGTTATCGCTATCATTGATGGTTGGGCATTATACCAAAGAGAGTTGGATCGTGACCTGCTCTGCAAAATTACGTCGGTTTTCACCGCTAATTGTGATCGACTGTCCATAAATGCAGCGCGCCAGTAGTCATTTTTACGGGCTGGATATACAAATGTTAGCGCAAACATTTTAATTCACCCAGGAGAAAAAAATGACCCTAAGCGCCAACTCTGATGCCGTCTCCTACGCTCATGTTAGCGGTGTAAAAACTGCTGCTGAAACCGGCGACCGTATTGAATGGGTAAAACTGTCCCTCGCCTTCCTGCCGCTGGCGACCCCGGTCAGCGATGCGAAAGTCCTCACCGGACGGCAGAAACCACTGACCGAAGTAGCGATCATCATCGCTGAAATCCGCAGCCGCGACGGCTTTGAAGGCGTTGGTTTCAGCTATTCCAAACGCGCGGGTGGCCAGGGGATCTACGCCCATGCCAAAGAAATCGCCGATAACCTGCTGGGAGAAGATCCGAACGATATTGATAAAATCTACAGCAAGCTGCTGTGGGCGGGCGCGTCGGTGGGCCGCAGCGGTATGGCGGTGCAGGCCATCTCCCCTCTCGACATCGCGCTGTGGGACATGAAAGCGAAACGCGCGGGCCTGCCGCTGGCAAAACTGCTTGGTTCACACCGCGACTCGGTGCAGTGCTACAACACCTCCGGCGGATTTCTGCACACCCCGCTGGATCAGGTGCTGAAGAATGTGGTCATCTCCCAGGAAAACGGCATCGGCGGCATCAAGCTGAAGGTCGGCCAGCCAAACACCGCCGAAGATATCCGTCGTCTGACCGCCGTGCGTAAAGAACTGGGCGATGATTTCCCGCTGATGGTGGATGCCAACCAGCAATGGGACCGCGAAACGGCGATCCGCATGGGGCGCAAAATGGAACAGTTCAACCTGATCTGGATTGAAGAGCCGCTTGACGCCTATGACGTGGAAGGCCACGCCCAGCTCGCCGCCGCGCTGGATACGCCAATTGCTACCGGCGAAATGCTCACCAGCTTCCGCGAGCATGAACAGCTGATCCTCGGCAACGCCAGCGACTACGTGCAGCCGGATGCGCCGCGCGTCGGCGGGATCTCCCCATTCCTGAAAATTATGGATCTGGCCGCCAAACACGGGCGCAAGCTGGCTCCGCACTTCGCGATGGAAGTTCATTTGCATCTTTCCGCCGCCTACCCACTGGAGCCGTGGCTGGAGCATTTCGAATGGCTGAATCCACTGTTCAACGAGCAACTGGAACTGCGCGACGGGAGGATGTGGATCTCTGAACGCCACGGCCTCGGCTTTACGATCAGTGAACAGGCCCGCCGCTGGACGCAGCTCACCTGTGAATTCGGCAAACGTCCCTGATACTCCCGGCGGGAGGCAACCTCCCGCCCTTACACTACCCTACAGCATAAGAATTCAACCCTGTTAAGGAGTTGGCAATGACGACCCTGATAAAACGCACCCGAGTGCGTTACGGCATTCTTATTTTTTTATTTCTGGCTACCGTATTTAATTACGCCGACCGCGCGACGCTCTCTGTCGTCGCGCCGATTATGAGTAAAGAATTAGGCTTCGACGCAGAAGATTTAGGACTGGCTTTTTCGGTATTTGGTATTTCCTACGTCATCATGCAAATACCCGGCGGCTGGCTGCTGGATAAATACGGTTCACGGATGGTCTACGGCATTGCACTCATTGCCTGGTCACTGATCACCATGTTCCAGGGCACGATTTATCTGTTTGCCAGCCCGCTGATTGTACTGGTGATTTTGCGCCTGATGATGGGAGCCATCGAAGCTCCGGCGTTTCCGGCGAACAGTCGCCTGAGCGTGCAGTGGTTTCCGAATAAAGAGCGCGGCTTTGTCACGTCGGTTTATCAGGCAGCGCAGTATATTTCGCTCGGTATTATTACGCCGCTGATGACTATTATTCTGCATAACCTGAGCTGGCACTATGTGTTTTATTATATTGGCGCTATCGGCGTGGTGCTGGGGATATTCTGGCTGATTAAAGTGCGCGATCCCCTGAATCACCCGAAAATTAACCAGCAGGAGATGGATTATATTCGCGCAGGCGGCGGTGAGCCGGAACTGGGCACCAAAAAAGACCAGCCCAAACTGACCCTCGCGCAAATCAAAAGCGTTTGCGTCAACCGGATGATGATCGGCGTGTATATCGGCCAGTTCTGTGTCACCTCTATTACCTGGTTTTTCCTGACCTGGTTTCCCACCTATTTGTATGAAGCCAAAGGGATGTCGATCCTCAAGGTGGGCTTTGTCGCCAGTATTCCGGCTATCGCCGGGTTTATCGGCGGGCTGCTGGGCGGCGTCTTCTCCGACTGGCTGCTACGACGTGGCTACAGCCTGACCACCGCCCGCAAATTCCCGGTGATCTGCGGAATGCTGCTTTCCTGCGTGATTGTTCTCGCCAATTACACCTCGTCAGAAGTGGTGGTGATTGGCGCAATGAGCCTCGCGTTTTTTGCGAAAGGCTTTGGCAATCTTGGCTGGTGCGTGCTGAGCGATACCTCGCCAAAAGAAGTGCTCGGCATTGCGGGCGGCGTGTTCAACATGTGCGGAAATATGGCGAGCATCATCACACCACTGGTGATTGGGGTGATTATCGCCAACACCCATTCGTTTGATTACGCCATTTTGTACGTGGGTTCAATGGGGCTGATCGGGTTGTTCTCCTACCTGTTTATTGTCGGTCCGTTAGATCGTATTACGCTGACGCCATCGGCGGCATGATCCTGATATGGCGGACTTTCGCCACGCTGTTCCGAAACCGTACTCCTTCGGAACAGCGTTTTTTTACGCCTGCTGTAAGGCACGTTCTGCCAGCCCGGCGAAATAGTGCGCGGCGGGGGCGATTAACGCTTCGTCCGGGTCGAACGCCGGATGGTGCAGGCCAAATTCACTGGCGCTGCCAATGCTGACGAACGCGCCGGGAATATGCTGGAGATAAACGGCGAAGTCTTCACCGCCCATATGCAGTTCGGCATGTTCAGTCTGATAACCGGCACGCTGCGCTTCTTCAAAGGCGAAGGCGGCCCAGCGCTCATCGTTGACCAGCGCCGTCGGCCCGGCGTACCAGGTAACGTCGATTTGTGCGCCAAAGGCCTGGGCAAATCCGGCGGCGATTTCACTGACCCGTTTTTTAACGCGCTGCTGAACCGCCACCTGATGGGTGCGCAGGGTGCCTTCCAGCTCGACGCTTTCCGGTAGCACGTTCCAGGTATTGCCGCCCTGAATGCGTGTCACGCTGAGCACCACCGAATCCAGCGAATTCACCTCGCGACTGGCGACGCTTTGCAGGGCGGTCACTAACTGGCTGGCGAGCAGGATCGCATCGCGGCCTTCGTGCGGCCTGGCGGCGTGCGCGCCCTTTCCGGTGACGCGGATGACAAAACGATCCACGTTGGCATAAAACGCCCCGCCACGGGTGGCGAAATGCCCCACCGGCCGCCCCGGCTCGTTATGCATCCCAAAAATGGCAGAAACGCCGTCCAGCACGCCAGCGCGGATCAGCGCTTTCGCGCCGCCGAAATTCTCTTCCGCTGGCTGAAATAAAATCCGTACCCGGCCAGGCAACTGCTGTTCTCTTTCCTTCAGCAGCAGCGCCGCACCGAGCATGACGCTACTGTGAACGTCATGACCGCAGGCATGCATCACTCCCGCATTGCGCGAGCGAAACGGCAGCCTGGTGGCTTCTTCAATCGGCAGGGCATCGATATCCGCCCGCAGCGCTATCACCTTCTCCCCCGCGCCAATTTCCGCTACCACCCCGGTTTTCAGATCGTAGGGCAGCAGGCGAATATGCCCGCTTTGCAACCAGTCACGCAGGCGGCCGGTGGTCGCCACCTCTTCCAGCGACAGCTCCGGGTACTGATGCAACTCGCGCCGCCAGTCGATTAACTGCTGGGCGAAACTCATGGCAGTACCTCCCCGACGTTTTGCGCCGGTGTTAACGTTTTTGCCAGCGCCTGGATGACGGTTTCACCGTCCGTAATCGGGTTTTTATCCAGCATACTGAGTCGCCAGGACATGTTGCACTCTCATTTTTATTAACATCTCTGCATTATTAAAAACCTGCCGGGCATTTGAGAAACAATTTATTTACATTTGCACTGCTGAAAATTGAATATGCGCGCCCGCCGTTTCGCTGTTCCAAAGGTTAAGCCACGCTTAAATGAGGTGTCGGATGCGCTAAATCCCCGGCCATCAGAATTCACCAGCAATTGCGCTATGGAAAATAAATCACAGCGTGGATTTTATTTAAGTCACGACAAGACCCCGCCTGTGGGGTTATTTTTTTGACTGTGTGACCCTGTAATGACAATGCGGCAGTTAAGCGACAGAAAATATTTAGCACTACCTCTTTCCGCCCCGCCGGGTTTAGTAGAGAATGCAGCCGTTGAAGAATATATCTTTATAAAAACGACGCCCTCACCAGGAACGGGCGCATTACCCCTTTCTGTTTTTATTCATCAGGGAATTATCAATGAAGAGTAACACTCCTGTTACACAAAATGAGTATTTACTCAATGCCGACGCGACATTAATGTCGACGACGGATATACACAGCCATATTACTTACGCCAACTCAGCGTTTATTCAGGCCAGTGGCTTTCGTGATGCCCAGCTTATCGGCGAGCCGCATAATCTGATCCGCCATCCTGACATGCCCCCCGCCGCCTTTGCCGATATGTGGTTTACCATTCAGCAAGGGGAAAGCTGGACCGGGCTGGTTAAAAATCGCCGCCAGAACGGGGATCATTACTGGGTTCGCGCAAATGTTACGCCAGTATGGCATGACGATCGGTTACGCGGTTATATCTCGGTGCGCAATGTTCCCACCCGTGAGGAAATAAACGCCAGCGATGCGCTTTACCAGCAGATCAATCGCCAGCGTTTAACCGGCTTTCGTTTTTATAAAGGCGTGCTGGTCCGCCGTGGTCTGTTTTCTTTTTTATCGTTATTTAAAAAACTCAGCGTGGCGAGCCGGATTAATGTCTCCCTGCTTGCGGCGGCTATTCTGGCATTAGCGGTGATCAATAGTTCCTTAAATAACGCAGGCCAGTCCGCACTTATCATGTTGCTTTTTATTTTACTGGCTATTTATCTTAAGTATCAGCTGAGTCAGCCACTTAAGAAAATCGTTAACCAGATGCAGAAAATCGTCTCCGGGCGCAAAACCGACTATTTCCATTTTGACCGGGTGGATGAAATAGGCATGATGATGCGGCTGGTGAATCAGTCGGGATTAAATCTTAATTCGCTGGTGGATGACGTCAGCACGCAAATCGCCGGGATTGGACAAATCAGCCAGCGGGTCAGCGACCAGGGCGTGGCGCTGCATCGCCGCTCGGAAGAAACCGCCGCCGATTTGCAGCAGACGGCGGCGGCAGTCGAGGAAATTGCCAGCGCCGTCGAGCAAACCGCAGAAACCGCCCGTGAAACCATGACCATGGCCGAAAACACCAGCGCCAGCGCCACCGAAAGCGGCAGCATCATGAAACGCACCCTGGAGATGATGCATACCATCTCGCACGATCACGTGCAAATCGTCGATATTATTGCGGTCATCGACAGCATCGCTTTCCAGACCAACATTCTGGCGCTCAACGCAGCGGTTGAAGCGGCCAGAGCGGGCACCTCCGGGCGCGGTTTTGCGGTGGTGGCCGCCGAGGTAAGGCATCTGGCGCAGCATTCCGCCACCGCCGCCAAAGAAATCAAAACGCTGATCGAGAAAAACGTCGCCAACGTTCACAGCGGCGTGGATATGGTGGCGCGAACCGAAACGCATCTGCGGGCGATGATCGACAACGTGCTGCAAATGGCTTCGCGGATCACCGAAATGGGCCACGCCACCCAGGAGCAAATGCTGGCGCTGAATCTGATCAACGAATCCCTCTCCCGCATCGGCATTATGACCCAGGATAATGCGGTGATGGTGGGCCGGGCCAGCGAAGCGGCGGAGGAGCTGACCACCCGCACGTCGCGCCTGCACCAGGCGATTCAGGTCTTCGGCGGTTAGTCATTCATCCGCACTTTACGCTCTTGCCAGGATGAGTGTAGGATGCTTCGCCATGTCAGATTTTATCTCTTCTTCAGAACAATGAGAAAAGCCTGACGGCATGTCGTCAGGCCAGGTTTTTACCTCGCGGGCGACATCAGCACATTCAGACAGGTAAAACAGGAAAATGCATGAACAAAAGTAGCCATACTGCGGCGGAGCAACATGCTGCCAAACGCCGCTGGTTGAACTCGCACGAAGAGGGATACCACAAAGCGATGGGCAACCGTCAGGTGCAGATGATCGCCATCGGCGGCGCAATCGGCACCGGTCTGTTTTTAGGGGCCGGGGCGCGGTTACAGATGGCGGGGCCGTCGCTGGCGATCGTCTATCTGGTCTGCGGGATCTTCTCGTTTTTTATCTTACGCGCGCTGGGTGAACTGGTCTTACACCGCCCTTCCAGCGGCAGTTTCGTCTCCTACGCCCGTGAGTTTCTCGGTGAAAAAGCCGCTTTCGTGGCGGGCTGGATGTACTTCATCAACTGGGCGATGACCGGCATTGTCGATATCACCGCCGTGGCGCTGTATATGCACTACTGGGGCGCGTTTGGCGATGTGCCGCAATGGGTCTTTGCCCTCGGCGCGCTGGCGATTGTTGGCACCATGAACATGATCGGCGTTAAATGGTTCGCCGAAATGGAGTTCTGGTTTGCGCTGATCAAAGTACTGGCTATCGTGGTCTTTCTGGTGGTCGGCACCGTCTTTCTCGGCAGCGGTAAACCGCTCGACGGCGGCAGCACCGGCTTTCATTTGATCACCGATAACGGCGGCTTCTTCCCGCACGGTTTGCTGCCCGCCCTGGTGCTGGTTCAGGGCGTGGTATTTGCCTTCGCCTCTATCGAACTGGTCGGCACGGCGGCTGGCGAATGCAAAGATCCGCAGACGATGGTGCCCAAAGCCATTAACAGCGTGATCTGGCGTATCGGCCTGTTCTACGTTGGCTCGGTGGTTCTGCTGGTACTGCTGCTGCCGTGGAATGCCTACCAGGCTGGGCAAAGCCCGTTCGTGACCTTCTTCTCGAAGCTGGGGATGCCATACATCGGCAGCATTATGAATATCGTGGTGCTCACCGCCGCGCTGTCGAGCTTAAACTCTGGCCTGTACAGCACCGGACGTATTCTGCGCTCGATGTCGATGGGCGGATCCGCGCCGAAATTTATGTCGAAGATGAGCCGTCAGCACGTCCCTTACGCGGGCATTCTGGCAACGCTCGGCATTTACGTGATCGGCGTGTTTCTTAACTACCTGGTTCCGTCGCAGGTGTTTGAGATCGTCCTCAACGTCGCTTCGCTGGGCATCATCGCATCCTGGGCGTTTATCGTGGTTTGTCAGATGAAACTGCGCCAGGCCATTAAAGAAGGTAAAACCCCGGCCGTCGGCTTTAAAATGCCCGGCGCACCGATCACCTCATGGCTGACGCTGCTGTTTCTGTTCAGCGTGCTGGTTCTGATGGCCTTCGACTACCCGAACGGGACATACACCATCGGCTCGATTCCGCTGATTGCGGTCCTGCTGGTCGCGGGCTGGTTTGGCGTGCGTAAGCGGGTGCAGGAAATTCACCGTCTGGCCCCTGACCATCAGCCGGTCAGCGACGTCATCCTGAAGGAAAAAACCTCTCACTAAGCACTCATGCCAGTCAGTGGCTTAACTGACTGGCATTTTTTGATCGTGATACCGCCTTTCTTTCGTCACTACCAACCCGGACAGTTCCTCTCCCCGGAGAGACAGGGGGAAAGTATGTGCTGCGGCTCCCCCTTCAGCCCACCGGGTTAGCGCCGGGCTCTCTCTTACAGCGCGATGCGGATCACATCATCCGGCTGGGTCGCTTCTTTCTCGCGGGTCGATTCCTGCTTCACCGTCACATACAGCGTCTGACCATCGGCAGACAGCGCCAGGCTGTTCGGGAAGGTCGGCGTGGCGAACGTTTTGACGACCTTATTGGTTTTGCCATCGATCACGCTGACCTGACCGGCCTTCCGGTGGGTCACATAGGCTTCGTTACGCGCCGGGTTAAACAGCACCGCCAGCGATTCCGGGGCGTCGATCTTCGCAGTGACCTTGCCATCACGGGTATCGACCACCAGCACCTGCGGCTGTTTTGAGTCGGTAATAAACGCGCGCTGACCTTTTACGTCGAGGCTGATGTTGAGCAACATATGCTCTTTGCCATCGTCGAGCAGTTTCTTACGGCTGAGGATTTTATTCGTGCCCGTATCGATGGTAATCAGCTCGCCATCGGCATTGGTAACGTACAGACGTTTCGCCGCCGCATCCAGCGCCAGCCCGGTGCCCATCGTGCCAGTACTGGTAATGGTGGTTTTCAGCTTCAGCGTTTTCCCATCCACCACCCAGACCACGCTCTCTTTACCGAGGCCAGTGATATACACGGTGTTGGTGGTTTCATCGGCCACCAGCTCGCGCGGCTGAAGCGGACGGAACGTTTCCGTGCGTTTGCGGGCATCCAGCACCACGCGGCCTTTGACCTCGCCGGTTTTCGCATCCACCGCCGTGACCGCGCCGTCAGTGGTATTACCTAACCACAGCGTCTGGCTCTGATTATCAATGGCGGCACCGAACGGTTTGAGATCGCTGTGAATGGCCTGGGTGATGTCCAGGGTGGTCGGATCGAGACGGTAAATCACCCCGCCCTTATCCGTTTTACGGCTTTGCACGGTGGCGACCCACAGCGCATTTTCCTGCGGGCTGACGGCCATTTCATACGCGCCTTTAGCAACAGGTTTGCGCAGCAGTTCTTCAGCGGCGTGGAGGTTGAAGCTTCCGGCCAGCAGCAGAGACGTTAACAGCAATGAACGGTGCAGACGCGGCGCGGACAGATGACGTAAAGACATGACGACTCCCTTTGATAAGCAAAATGATTACCGCTACACAGGCTTCCACGGGCGTAATCATGGTTACACCCTGTTATAAATGAGAATAGTAATCATTATTCTGATGAATGTGGAGCGTTAATTTTCCGCTTTCCGCCAAAAAGTGATTTCCTTCGTATACTTACACTTAACCTAATGTGCCGTTTTGATTTTCAAATATTTACAAAAGACTTAACATAACGGCGTAAATTCTTTTTTTGCTGTAAAGAGCCCTTTAATGAAAATCCTGCGTGTTCGTCAGGCTGCGCTTCCGGCGCTGCTGCTCCCTGCCATTCTCCTGCCCGCCTTCGCCGTTGCGGCGCAGGACGGAACGTTAATCGTCACCGCCACCCCGCACGCGGTATCTGAGCTGGATACCCCCGCCGCCGTCAGCGTGGTTAACGGGGACGAAATGCGCCACGCCGCGCCGCGAGTCAATCTTTCTGAATCGCTCGGCGCGGTGCCCGGTTTGCAGGTGCAGAATCGGCAGAACTACGCGCAGGATCTGCAATTGTCGATTCGCGGATTTGGCGCGCGCTCCACCTTCGGCGTGCGCGGCCTGCGGCTGTATGTGGACGGCATCCCTGCCACCATGCCGGACGGTCAGGGACAAACCTCAAATATTGATATTAACAGTGTGGAAAGCGTGGACGTGCTGCGCGGCCCGTTCTCGGCGCTGTACGGCAACTCCTCCGGCGGGGTGATGAATATCACCACCCAGACCGGTGAACAGCCCGCCACCATTGAAGCCAGCAGCTATTACGGCAGCTACGGTAGCTGGCGCTACGGCCTGAAAGCCACCGGCGCCGTAGGCGACGGCACCCAGCCAGGCGACGTTGACTACACCGTCTCAGGCAGCCGCTTTGCCACCCACGGCTATCGCGATCACAGCGGCGCGCGTAAAAATCTCGGCAATGCGAAACTGGGCGTGCGGATTGATGACGTCAGCAAGCTCACCCTGCTGCTTAATAGCGTGGACATCACCGCCAACGACGCGGGCGGTTTAAGTCAGGCGGAATGGCGTGCCGATCCGCGTCAGTCGCCGCGCGGCGATCAGTACAATACCCGCAAAGACACCCGGCAGACGCAGGCCGGGCTGCGCTATGAGCGCCAGCTTAGCCAAAATGACGATCTCAGCGTGATGATGTACGCGGGCGAACGTGAAACCACTCAGTACCAGTCCATTCCGCGTGCGCCGCAGCTTAATCCCGGTCATGCGGGCGGGGTGATCAACCTGAGCCGTAACTATCAGGGCATTGATACCCGCTGGACCCATCGCGGTGAACTGGGTGTGCCGGTCACCTTAACCACCGGGCTGGATTACGAAAATATGAGCGAAAATCGCAAAGGCTACGAGAACTTTGTGATGGTCAACGGCGCGCCGGACTATGGCGAAAAAGGCGCGCTGCGCCGCGACGAACGCAACCTGATGTGGAACCTCGATCCCTATCTGCAAACGAGCTGGCAGTTAAGCGAGCAGTGGTCGCTGGATGCGGGCGTGCGTTACAGTTCGGTGTGGTTTGACTCCAACGATCATTACGTCACCCCCGCCAACGGCGATGACAGCGGCGACGCCAGCTACCACAAATGGCTTCCGGCAGGCTCGTTAAAATACGCGGTGACCGACGCATGGAACCTCTATCTCTCCGCCGGGCGCGGTTTTGAAACGCCCACCATCAACGAATTATCCTACCGTTCCGATAACCAGAGCGGCCTGAATTTTAATCTTAAGCCTTCCACCAATGACACCGTGGAAATCGGCAGCAAAACCCGCATCGGCAACGGCCTGCTCACCGCCGCGCTGTTCCAGACCGACACCGACGATGAAATTGTGGTGGACGCCAGCAGCGGCGGACGCACCAGCTACAAAAACGCCGGGAAAACCCGTCGTCAGGGAGCGGAACTGGCGCTGGATCAGCAGTTCGCCGAAAACTGGCGGGCGAAGGCTTCCTGGACCTGGCTGGATGCGACCTACCGCAGTAACGTCTGCGGTGCAAACGACTGTAACGGCAACCGGATGCCGGGTATCGCGCGCAATATGGGTTTCGCCTCACTGGGCTATGAACCGGAATCGGGCTGGTACGCGGGCAGCGATATTCGCTACCTGAGCGATATCATGGCCGACGACGAAAACAGCGACAAAGCGCCGTCATGGACCGTAGTCGGACTGAATACCGGCTATAAATTCAACTATGGACACTGGATGATGGATATCTTCGGGCGGGTGGATAACCTGTTTGACCGCGAGTATGCCGGCTCGGTGATCGTCAACGAATCTAACGGTCGCTACTACGAACCGGCGCCGGGACGTAACTACGGAGTGGGATTATCGGTCGGCTGGCAGTTCTGAGGTGAAAAAACTCCCGGCGACGCCTGCCGCCGGGAGGGAATATCAGAACGTCGTCCAGTTCGCTTGCGGTACCGCACCCGCCGCCGTCACCGACTGACGCGCAGCGCGCGCTACGCGGGCGCTGTCGTCCAGACGAAACGCGGTCACCAGTTCCTCCAGCACCCGCGCCTGCTCTTCCAGCGATCCCGCCGCCAGCGATGAGGCATTAACCAGCGTCGCATTTTGCTGGGTGGTACTGTCCAGCTCCGACACCGCGCGGGCAATCTGCTCAATGCCCCGGCTCTGTTCTTCCGAAGCGGAAGAAATCTCGCCCATAATATCGTTCACGCGGGTGACAGAATGCACCACCTGCTCCATCGTCTGTCCGGCTTTGGCGACCAGATTGCTGCCGGTATCAATACGTGACACCGATTCGGCAATCAGATGCTCGATATCTTTTGCGGCCTGGGAGCTGCGCTGGGAAAGGCTGCGCACTTCGCTGGCGACCACCGCAAAACCACGCCCCTGCTCGCCGGCACGCGCGGCTTCCACCGCCGCGTTGAGCGCCAGAATATTGGTCTGGAAGGCGATGCTGTTAATCACGGCGGTAATGTCGGCGATTTTCCGCGAACTGGTGTTGATATCGCCCATGGTGGCGACCATATCGCGCATCACGTTGCCGCCCTGGCTCGCAGTCTGCGAGGCTTCGGCGGCAAGTTTACTGGCATGACGCGCGTTATCGGCGTTGTTTTTCACCGTGGCGGTCAACTGCTCCATGCTGGCGGCGGTCTGTACCACGGCGGCGGCCTGCTGTTCCGTGCGTGATGAAAGATCGGTATTGCCGTCGGCTATTTCCGACGCGGCGCTGGTAACGCGCGTGACACTGTAACGTACCTCGCCAATCATCGCCCGTAGCTTATCGTTCATCACCCCCATCGCGGCGGTGAGTTTGCCGAATTCATCATTGCTGCGTGCCTGAATGGTGGCGCTCAGGTCGCCGCTGGCAATGCGTTCGGCAAGCTGAAGATTCTCGCGTACCGGACGGGTGATTTGCCGCGTCACCCACCAGGAAACCGCAATGCCCAGCAGAATGGCGATAAGCCCGACCAGCGCGGCGATGGTGGACGAGGTATTGGCAAGGCTGTCGTTATGCGTTTTCACCAGCGCGATAATGTCTTTAATGGCGGCGCTGGCACGATCGCCTGCCGTTTTGACATTGTCTTCTGCCGCACGCAGATCCTGCACCGACTGATAGTAAAACAGGCTGTTATCGCGGTAGCTGGTACTTTCATCCCACAGGGAACGCAGCTGGGTTTGCGCCTCTTCCGGCAGTTGCGGCAGTAGCGTTTGCACCACGCTTTGCGTCGCCGCCGACTGTTTATCCAGCGCGTCACGCGCGTCGGGGCTGGCGTTAAAACGCAGCGCCAGCGCGCGGTCGCGTAAATTACCCATCGCAAACAGCGCGTCGTAAAGCTGGTAGCTCAGGGTGGCGTCTTCCAGCGGCGTGCGCATCAGGGCGGTATAACGGGACTGGAGATCCTCATTGCCGGTCGCCTCCAGCGCAGAACGCAGGCCGACCAGCATGGTGGTGGATTTTTGCATTGCGGCAACGCTGGTTTTGAATTCTTCCAGATGCCCGGCCATCCTGTCGATAACGGCTTTCTCCTGCGCCGTCCACTCCAGCGCCTGTGCCGATGCGGTCAGTTGCGCCGCATGGTTCACGTAGTCCGCCATCACCTGCCCGGATTTGCTGTCGCTGCTGTAGAAATACTTCAGGCGATTGATTTTGGCCTGGAACACTTCGATATTGATGTTGTAGATAAGGTTGGTTTTTTCGTAAACGTCGCGGATCTCACGAAAGCGGATGACGCTAAGCGTCGTGGCGACGGCAACCAGCAAGAGCACCACCCCAAAGCCGGTGGCGAGTTTTTTACTGATGGTAATATTACGTAATCGTTGGCGAAAACCGGACATTCCGTACTCCCTGGATAACAAAGTGACAAACGTAATGCATTCCTTGTTATCGGCAGGGTTTTCGCTTAATTCAGCAGGATACGAATAAAAACGTATTCGCTCCCGCATAACGGGAGCGAGATCACATAATATTTTCTTTTAACGCAAATACTGGTTCTTCACCAGCGAAACGCCTTCATCAATCGCCCGACATACGGCATCAGAACTGGCCTCATTATCTTTATGTTCGAGCGCCAGAATGAGATCCTGATAGTCAAACTGACTGGAGGATATATTCTCCGGCTGCGGATAAAGATAATTAAATCCTGGCCCGATTCTGATCCATAGCTGCTCAATAAGCGCATACAGCGTCGGCATTTTTGCGTATTCGTACAGCCGGAAACGGAATTTATGATGCGCGCGCAGCGCCTGTTCAACGTTCCCCGCCTGGCGATGTTCAACGAACGCCTCGCACAAATGGCGGAGTTCCCTGATATTTTCCGACGTCACCTGGGCGGCAGCCATTGCGGCGGCCATGCCTTCCAGGTTTTTACGAATGTGATTAATTTCATCATAACGCTCAAGGGTAAGCTGCGGTACCAGAAAAGCCTGCGCTGGTGTGGCTGTCAGCGCGCCGGAAGAGACCAGACGCAGCAACGCTTCACGCACAGGAGTGATACTGGTCCCCAGCTGATTCGCAATCTCCTTAGTTATCAGTCGCGCACCGGGTTTCAACGCACCAATGATCAATGCACTCTTCAGACTTACTTCCACCTGCATGGTAAGACTCATGCGGTGGGCTTTCTCCAGATCAAGCATTTGTATTTCCTGTTGCCATCATTACTTAAGTCAATTAGGCGGGCACAACCCTGCGGTTGCCCCTCACAAAACGTATATCCGTGTCGCGTTCTGGTGTTGGAAATAAAATGCAATGGTAACTGCCAATGATTATCAATTATGTTATTAAGAATTTAAGCCGGACAACATGTCGTCCACATTGCCCGGCTCTCTTTAATTAAATACGTTTTGCAAAAATTTGCACGAAAATATTCGACAGTTTTTCTGCCACCTGAAGAATATTATTCTTCAGGCGAGACGCGGATAACAACTTTGCCAAAATTTTTGCCTTGCAGCAAACCAAAGAAGGTTTGCGGCGCGTTTTCCAGCCCGTCAGTGATTTCTTCGCGGTAGTGGATTTTACCCGCGTTCACCCACTCGCCCATTTGCTGGCGAAACTCATCCAGGCGATGACCGTAGTCCTGGGCGATGATAAAGCCCTGCACGCGCATCCGCTTTTTAAGGATGGTCCCCATCAGCAGCGACAGGCGATCCGGCCCTTCCGGCAGATCGGTGGCGTTGTAACCACTTACCAGACCGCAGACCGGCACACGGGCGGAGGTGTTGAACAGCGGCAGCACGGCGTCAAACACTTTGCCGCCGACGTTTTCGTAGTAAATATCGATACCGTCAGGACAGGCAGCGGCTAACTGGTCGGCGAAATCGTCGGCGCGATGATCGAGACAGGCATCAAATCCCAGCACCTCAACCGCATAACGGCACTTCTCGCTGCCGCCCGCCACGCCGACAACCCGGCAGCCTTTCAGTTTGCCAATTTGCCCGACGGTAGCGCCCACCGGCCCGGTGGCAGCAGCCACTACCAGCGTCTCGCCGTCCTTCGGCTGCCCGATATCCAGCAGCCCCATATACGCGGTAAAGCCTGGCATCCCAAGAATGCCCAGCGCCCATGACGGATGCTTCAGACTGGCGTCGAGTTTCACCAGCCCTTTACCGTCAGAAAGGTCATATTTTTGCCAGCCGCTGTAGCCCAGCACCCAGTCGCCCTCGGCAAAATCAGGATGATTCGACTGTTCAACGCGGCTGACGGTGCCGCCGACCATCACTGCGTCAATCTCGACCGGCGGCGAATAGGAAGGCTGGTCGCTCATGCGCCCGCGCATATACGGGTCGAGGGACAGATACACCGTGCGCAGCAGAAGCTGCCCCTCGCCCGGCGCGGCGACTTCGTTCTCTTCCAGGCGGAAGTTTTCGGCGACCGGCGCGCCGTGCGGACGGGATGCCAGTACCCAGCGGCGATTACGTTGCGGTTGTTGACTCATTAAGCACTCCTTATGGTTTACACCTTGTTGAATACTAGATCGCCCTGCCTGACAGCGCTTCACTTTCTGCCGCTTTAAGGCGATTCCGGCAAAAAAGTAACGACAACCACGCGCCCGCTGTTGTAATAATAACGCTCTGTTTGTGAATTAATTTCTTGAGGTTAATCATGTCTCTTCGTTACGCCTGTCAGGACGACTGCGCGGCCATTGCCGAAATTTATAACCATGCGGTGCTGCATACGGCGGCTATCTGGAACGATAAAACCGTCGATACCGATAACCGCATTGCGTGGTATGAGGCTCGCAAAATCGCGGGTTATCCGGTGCTGGTGAGCGAGGAAAACGGCGTGGTCACCGGTTACGCCTCGTTCGGCGACTGGCGCGCGTTTGACGGCTTCCGTCTTACGGTGGAGCATTCGGTCTACGTTCACCCGGATCACCAGGGTAAAGGACTCGGCGAAGCACTGCTGCGTCAGCTGATCGTTGAAGCGCAGCGCCTCGGTAAACATGTCATGATTGCGGGCATTGAGTCGCAAAATCAGGCGTCGTTACATCTGCACGGCAAATTAGGCTTTGTCACCACCGCGCAAATGCCGCAGGTGGGCATGAAATTCGGGCGCTGGCTGGATCTGACGTTTATGCAGCTTCAGCTTGACCAGCGCAGCGAGCCGGACGCCCGCGCATGAATCAGACCCTTACCCTCGCCTTTCTGGTTGCGGCGGGCATCGGGCTGGTGGTGCAAAACACCCTGATGGTGCGCATTACCCAGTCCTCCTCCACCATTCTTATCGCCATGCTGCTTAACTCGCTGGTGGGCATCGTGCTGTTTGTCAGCATTCTGCTGATTAAATACGGCTTTGCTGGCTTTCACGAGCTGGCGGCGAACGTGCGCTGGTGGACGGTGATCCCCGGCCTGCTGGGGTCGTTTTTTGTTTTCGCCAGTATCAGCGGTTATCAGTATGTCGGCGCGGCGACCACCATTGCGGTACTGGTTGCCAGCCAGCTTATCGGCGGTCTGGTGCTGGATATTGTCAGAAGTCACGGTCTGGCGTGGCGGGCGCTGGTTGGCCCGGTATGCGGCGCGGTATTACTGGTGATCGGCGCCTGGCTGATTGCCAGACGCCAGTTCTGAAGACTTACAGGATCGTGCCGCCTTTGGTCAACGCTTCGCGGCGCGCTTCCTGCACTTCCTTATGCTGTTGCCCATGATGCGCAATGGCGTTACGTAGCCGCTGCTGCTCGGTATAGCGATCTTCACGGCTCAGCTCGCTGTCTTCACTCAGTTCAACCAGCAGCTCGTTCATATGGCTAATCACGCTTTCCGCAATCGTTGCGGCCACGCGGGCGCGAACGTCATCCAGGTGCGACATACTTCCTCCTTTCGTCTTTAGTTCAGTTTCGCTTTTGAGAAATCACTGCCCATCAGGCTGACACTGTAACCGGTCACGTTGCTGCGGGTGGCATAAAACGTCTTGCCGTTTGCCAGCGCGATCCACGGTGCCTGCTGATAGAAAATCTCCTGCGCCTGGCCGTACAATTTCGCGCGGTCGTCCGGCACACTGGTCAGCCGGGCTTTCTGGACCAGATCGTTATAGCCCTTATCGCACCAGCGCGCGGCGTTGGAGCCGGTTTTAATACTGTTGCAGCCCAGCAGCACATCGGCAAAGTTATCCGGATCGCCGTTATCGGACATCCAGCCAAACAGCGCGGTGTCGTGCTCGCCTTTGCGCATCCCGGAGAGGTACTCGCCCCACTCGTAAGAAACGATTTTGGCCTTCACGCCGACTTTCGCCCAGTCGCTCTGGATCATCTCCGCAATGCGGCGCGAGTTCGGGTTATAAGGACGCTGTACCGGCATCGACCACAGCGTTGCCTCGAAGCCTTTCTCCAGCCCGGCCTGCTTCAGCAGATCCTTCGCCTTCTGCACATCGTAGCCATAATCTTTCAGGTCTTTATTGAAGCCCAGCATATTCGGCGGGATCGGCGATTTGGCAACGGTGCCGGACCCCATAAACACAGCGTTGATAATCGCTTCTTTGTCGGTGGCGTAATTCAACGCCTGACGCACCAGCACGTTATCAAACGGTTTTTTCCCGGTGTTAAACGCCAGATAGCCGACGTTCAGCGCATCAACGGAGTGCAGCGTCAGATCTTTATTCTTTTTGATGGCATCAAACTGGACCGGCGACGGGGCAGGAATAATCTGGCACTCGTTGGTTTGCAGTTTCGCCAGTCGCGTTTCCACGTTCGGGGTAATGGAGAAGATCAGGTGCTTCGTCGGCACATCTCCGTCCCAGTAGTTCGGATTGGCGATATAACGGATCAGCGAATCGACTTTGTACTGTTGCAGCGCGTAAGGGCCAGTGCCGATCGGCCAGGTATCGACGTTTTCCGGGGTGCCTTTTTTCAGCATCGCGTCGGCGTATTCAGCGGAAAGAATCGAGGCAAAATCCATTCCCCAGTCGGCAAGAAATGCGGCATTCGGTTCACTGAGGACAAACTGAACGTGGTAATCATCGATTTTTTTCACGTCGACGATCAGTTTATCCAGCCCCACGTCGTTGAAATATTCGTAATTGCCCTGCGACACATTATGGTACGGATGCTTAGGGTCTTTCTGACGCATCACCGAAAAAATCACGTCGTCGGCATTAAAATCGCGGGTCGGTTTGAAGAATTTGTTGCTGTTGAATTTAACGCCCTGACGCAGAGTAAAAGTATAGGTTTTGCCGTCAGGAGAGATTTTCCATTCGGTTGCCAGCGACGGGATCGGCGTATTTTTCTCGCGGTCGAAGTTAATCAGGCGGTTATACAGCACCTGCGAACTGGCGACGAAGGTCGGGCCGGAGCTGGCGATTTGCGGGTTGAAGGATTCCGGGGACGCTTCGGAACAGTAAATGAGCGTATCGTTATTTGCTGCCCACGCCGCGCCTGTCGGTAATAGCGCGCTCAGCGCCAGCGCGAGCAGAGATTTTCCCATTGCCATGGTTATAAGCCTTTCGAATTTATTATATGGAGCTTAATAACAGCATAGCGTCCGGCAACTGGCAAATAACAAATCACTATCAGGTTATGCTAAAGCAGTTGTTTTCGCTGTTTTCGTGAGCTTTTACGGCGACGAAATTTGCAGGTTGCCCGCGCCTGCGCCAATGCCACGAGAATTAAGCCATTTTAGCCTCTCTTCCACCGTTTATTCTGCCGCACGTTGCGTAAAGTAGAGGCGTGAAGAAGTCTATGAGATGAGAACGTGGCAAAAACTCTTTTACGCAGTGGCGATTTGGACGATTTTCAGGCGGTTGGCGGCGGCGGACAGGCGGTATTTGATTCAGCGCTGCAAATTCGTGAAACCCTGCGCCTGCGCAAACAGCAGGCGCTGGTGGAATGCCTGGCGATCCCGCAGGTCAATGATGACGGCGACCGGGTGAACTGGTATTCGCCGATTGAAGGCCAGCCGGTTGCCTGGAAAGCCGCGGAAGAGGAAACCCGCCGTCGCGCCCTGCGCTACCTTGAAACCACCCTTGACGGGGCCGCGACGCTCAGCCGCAAAAGCCTGCAATCCGGGAAAACCGCCCAGCAACTGTTTGGCTCTCTGCTGGAAAAAGCGCTGCAATTTCCCGGGGAAAACCATCTTTATCTGGTCAACGGTAAACCGGTGATCACCTTCTGGGGCTTCGTCAATCTCAACGAAAGCGCCCGCGACGATGTGCTTGATTGTCTGCGCCACGAAGAAATCCCGGAGCCGGTGATCCTGCCGCTGCCGATGGAAGAGGACGCGCCGCCGATGGACGTCAGCTTCAGCCAGGCCGACGAACCGCTCTACACCCCGCCGCCGCTACCCCTGGTTGCCGAACCGGAACCCGCAGCCCCGGAACAGCCTGCCGTCGTGCCGCCCGCGCCCGCCGCCAGAGCACCGCGTCGTTTCCCGCTGTGGACGTTATCCATCGCCGCCGTGCTGGTTGCCGTGGTCGCCACACCGTTCTTTTTGCCAAAGCCCGCGCCGGAGGTTGCTGAACCGGTGGCGCAGACCGCCACGCCGCGCGCCCCGTTACCGGACATCAGCGCCGCGTTGCCGCTGCATCAGGCTGACGTGATTAAACCTGCCGTTAAAGCCCCGCTGGTGATTGCCGCCATCCCGAAAGAGTCGCTGGTGATGGACGCCGGGCAGGTAAAAGCCGGGCTGACCCGTTTTCTTAACGGTAACTGGCAGGTACAGATGGCCATTCAGGACCCGGCGACCGGCAAAGCGCCGTCGCTGCGGTTTCAGATCCAGAACAATAAAGGCACCGCCCGACTGGTGCACGGCGACAGCGTGGTATGCCGGGCGGACATTTTCTCCGGCCTGCATCAGAGCGGCGAGCTGATGATCAAAAGCCGGGGCCACGCGCGCTGTAGCGACGGCTCCCGCTATCCGATGCCGGAAATCACCTGCAAAGCGGGGGCCAGCGACGTTGCCGAGTGCCTCGCCCGCTTTGACGCGAACCAAATCGTCCCGCTGACGTTTCGAAAAATAGGTGCCTGATCCCATGCTGGTAAATCTCTGCGATTACAAACAGAGCGTCACGTTAATCGCCAACAGTGGCGTACAGTTTCTTGATTTTGGTCTGACGCCGCAGGACACCCTGCAAAGCGGGCGCTTCGTGCGCAAAACGGCCAACGGCCCGCTGCTGCGTCTGGATTATGACGTGGTGCACAACCGTTACACGCTGCCCGGTCGCGATGGCGCGCAGCCGGAAGTGGTCAAGCCGGAAAGCACTCTGCCGCTGACGCAGTCGCTGGCCCTGCTGGACGGCGTCTGGCTGCCGCTGCCCTTTTTACGTTTTAATCCGCCGCGCACTTTCGTTGAAGGCCCGGACAACTGGGGCCGGATGCAAATTCGCGCCCTCGGCGAGCCGGACAGTTCCGGTAATACCCACCGCATCACTCTGGCGCTGGATACCCAAATCAGCGAGCATTCGCCCGCTGCGCTGGCCCCCGTGGAAAACGATCTGCTCAACGGCACCCGCTTTGCGCTGGCGTGGCGCGATGACGAACTGGCGGATTTTCTCGACCAGACGTGGATTGACGGCTGGCTGCGCGAAGTATTCACCCACTATGTCACCCGCCATGAAAAACGCAGCGAGCAGGCTGTCACCCAGGCGCTGCGCAGCTTCGAATATCAGGGACACTGGCTGAACCTGCTGGCGCTGCTTGGCGAGCAGCTAAGCGTGCCGGAAGTCAAGCTGGTGACAGCCACCCTCAGCACCCCGGCGATCCCGGTGGATTTGATCCTCGACGTCGGCAATACCCATACCTGCGGGGTGATTATCGAAGATCACGGCGATGCCAACGACGGCCTGCGCCAGACGGCGGAGCTTCAGGTGCGCTCCTTAAGCGAGCCGCAATTTCTTAACGAGCCGCTGTTTACCAGTCGGCTGGAGTTTTCCGAAGCGCGCTTTGGCAAGCAGCACTTTTCGGTTGAAAGCGGGCGTGAGGACGCGTTCGTCTGGCCGTCGATTGTTCGCGTCGGTGATGAAGCGCGCAAGCTGGCGATGCAGCGGCTGGGCACCGAAGGCAACAGTGGCATCTCCAGTCCGCGCCGCTATCTGTGGGATGAATCGCCGGTACTTCAGGACTGGCGCTTCAGCCAGATGAACGCCAAAACCCAGCGCGAGCCGCTGGCGACCGCCTTCCCGCTGATGAATCTGATGAACGATGATGGTCAGCCGCTGTTTACTCTGCCGCAGGACGAGCGCCTGCCGGTGTTTTCGCCGCAGTACAGCCGCAGCACCCTGATGACGCATATGCTGTGTGAGCTACTGGCGCAGGCGCTGGGGCAAATCAACAGCGCGGCAACCCGCCTGCGGCTGGGCTTCCCCGCTTCACCGCGCCAGCTACGCACCATTATTCTCACCCTGCCGTCGGCGATGCCGAAGCAGGAGCGGGAAATTTTCCGCCGCCGGATGTTTGAAGCCATCGCCCTGGTGTGGAAAGCGATGGGCTGGCATCCGCAGGATGAAGATTTTGTCAGCCAGAAACAGCAGGATAAAAGCCGCGTGCCGGTTCCGGCAATCCAGATGGAATGGGACGAAGCCAGCTGTGGGCAACTGGTATGGCTGTACAACGAAGCGATTTCCCATTACGGCGGGCAGACCGAAACCTTTTTTGCCTCCCGCGCCAGACCTGACCGTGCTCACGCTGACCAGCGGGCGCTGCGGGTCGCATCCATTGATATTGGCGGCGGCACCACCGATATGGCGATCACCCATTATCAGCTTGATGACGGTACCGGCAGCAATGTCAAAATCACCCCGCAATTGCTGTTTCGCGAAGGCTTTAAGGTCGCGGGCGATGACGTACTGCTGGATATTATTCAGCGCTACATTCTGCCCGCCCTGCAAACCGCGCTGCAAAAATCGGGGATGATCGACGCCGCCGCGCTGATGGCAACGCTGTTTGGCGACTCCGGGCGCATCGACACCCAGGCGGTATTGCGCCAGCAAACCACTCTGCAACTGTTTATGCCGGTAGGCCATGCCATTCTGTCGGCGTGGGAGCAGAGCGATATCCACGATCCGTTGGCCGGACTGGACGCCACGTTTGGCGAACTGCTGGATCAACCGCCGGGTCGTAACGTCATGAATTATCTCACCCAGGCGATTGAGCACGCGCTGCCCGCCGGATCGCCGGAGTTCGATATTCTGGCGGTGCCGATCGAGGTGAATTTCCGTGCGCTACAGCGGGCGATGCTGGCGGGTGAGTTTACCCTGAGCGCCCCGCTGCACGCGGTCTGCGAAGCGATTTCGCACTATACCTGCGACGTGTTGCTGATCACCGGGCGTCCGGGCTGTCTGCCCGGCGTACAGGCGCTGATCCGCCATCTTCAGCCCGTGCCGGTTAACCGGATGGTGTGGCTGGATCGCTATCCGGTTCACGAATGGTATCCGTTCAGCCAGCAGGGACGGATTGGCAACCCCAAATCCACCGCTGCCGTCGGCGCGATGCTCTGTAGTCTGGCGCTGGATCTGCGCCTGCCGCGCTTTAACTTTAAGGCGGCGGATATCGGCGCGTATTCGACGGTCCGCTACCTGGGCGTGCTGGACAACACCGTCAATACCCTGCGCGATGAAAACGTCTGGTATCACGATATCGATCTGGATAAAGGCGGCAGCAAGCTGGATGCCCGTCTGCATTTCCCGCTGCGCGGCAATGTCACTCTCGGCTTCCGCCAACTGGCAAATGCCCGCTGGCCCGCCACGCCGCTGTACACGCTGAGCATTAATTCGCCGGAACTGGCGAAAGCCATCGCCGGTGACGGGGTGCTGAATGTGCGTCTGCAACTGACCGGCGGCAGTAAAACGCAGGGGCCGGAAGCGTTTATCCTCAGCGATGCCTGGCTTCAGGACGGCACCCCGGTTGCCGCCGATGCGCTGACCCTGAAACTGAATACCCTGGCCGACCGCCGTCACAGCGGCAGCCACTACTGGATTGATAGCGGGAGCATTTACCTCAAATGAATCACTTAACGTCAGTGAGTGCGTGGATCGAAGAGGCCCGCAAGCGCAGCCCGATGCTGGATAACGATGCCGATGCCCTGCTGGCAGGCATCGCGTCGCTGATGGCGCAATCCCGCGCGCTGGCGCAGACGCAAAACGCGCAGGCCAGCATCGGTCTGTACGGTCAGTCACAGGCCGCGAAGGCGTATCTGCTTTCGGCGCTGGGCCGCGATAACGGGCGTTTGTCCGTCCCGGTCGGCAGTAAAACCCTCGACTGGTTTACCCATATCAATCCGGGGCATCAGGCAACGCGGATGGCGCTGCGTTTCAGTCCAGGTGCTGCCATACCGGACGATGATTTTCCGCTGCGCCTGCGGCTGATCTCAGAAGCGGAACTGGTGCAGCTTTTTATTGCTCACGCCCGGGCGCAGGGGGATTTACGGGCGGTGGATCGCCCGGTTATCGAAGCGCGTCTTCACGCCTGGAAAGCGCTGCGCCAGCCGCAAAGCGTGCCGGGGCTGGACGCCGCTGACGTTGCGGCAATCGCCCGCTTCTGGCGCAGTCAGGTTCCGGCTGCCCGACAGCACATTGATGATTCGCTGTGGTATCAGTTCGCCCATCTGCTGCCGTCGCTGGATCTAAGCGCCCGAGCCAGCGCCTGGTCGCTGCTGTGGGGCGAACAGCAGGAGCTGACGCATCAGTGGCTGGCGCTGGCGCACGTTCTGCATCTGACGGGGCATGCCCGCGAACTGGCGGCACCGCTGAGTTTACTGGTCGATCAGTTTGCCCTGCCCGCCGACGGATTTTTGACCGTGGACAGCGCCTGTGCCGATGAGGTCGTGGTGCATCCGTGGGCGGACAATCAACTACGCAATGCGATTAGCCTGCCGGTCGATACGCTGTCGCTGCTGACCTGCGAGCTGATCCTGCCGCTGGAAAGCGGCGCGCTGGAGAGTGTGGATATTCTTGATATTCCTGCTTCTGCCGCGTCTTCTCATCCGGCACTGTGGCAGAGCAAATGCGGCTGGCTGCTCGATCGCTACCGTCAGCATCTGGAGCCTGACGTGCTGGTGATATGTAACGCCACCCGTGAGCGCGCGCAAACGCCGGTGATGGCGAAAGCGCTGCGTCAGTGGGTTGATGAAACCCAGCCGGAACAGGAAAGCGCGCTGCCCGGTCTGGTGTGGGCGATTACCCCGCAGGACGATCGTTTTAGCCACAAGCGCAATCTGGATGAAGCGGTCCAGCAGTTGCTGGGTAATCCGGGCCAGCGCTGGGGAACACTTCAGGCGCTGGATAGCGGGAGCGTGCAGCGCCTGCGGGAATGGCTGGCGCAGGCCACCGCCCCCGCGCTGCGTGCGGCCCGACTGGAGAAACTGGATCAGCGATATCAGCAGCGGCTCAACGAGCTGATGCGCCCCTGTCTGCAACCGGAGGAAAACGCCGAGGCGATGGTCAGAGAGTTACAGCTTCATGCCGCCGCCCACGGTGAATTACTGGACGGGATGCTGCCGGATCTGAGTCTGTTCGAGGCCATCTGGCAGGCACCGACGCCGCGGGAGGAGAAAGTGACCGGCCTGTTCGATCAGGGTATCGATCTCTTTTCCCGCCCGGATGAACAGGCCGATGCGCAGAGTCCGTCCCGCAACGTCGGCCATCTGGCCCATGCGATGTGGGTAAAACATCTGCGCCAGTGGAGCCGCCGCCCGGAAAACGCCCGGCGTTTTGGCCTCAGCGGGCTTATCCTGCAACAACTGGCGGAATGCCTGATCGTCACCAGCTACCGACTGGATTTGCCCGCCCGCTTACAGGCAGAAACGTTACAGGGTCACGTCTGTGCCGCCCGCTTGCAAACGCTTATCGGCAATTTTATTGCCTGGCTTGGCTACAGCGATGTGCCGCCGCCGCAACGCCCGGCCAGCCGCATCGCCGGAGGCAGCGCGGTGTTTGCCGGGGGCGAAATCCCTGGCAGTGCGCGGTTGAATCAGTTGCCGGAGCAGCCGGTACACGCCGCCACCCGCTATGTGTATGACTGGCTGGTTGCGCTGTATACCCGCGCCACGGAAAATAAAGGCTATCAGCCTGCGCAGGCGCTTTCTGCCATGGACCGTCAGCAATTACGTGAATGGCTTAACTAATCCGGCCCGGCGAAGGCTGCCGGGCGGTATCAGAAAAGCGACAGCAGCAGTGCCAGCGGAAAGCTGAACGGCCAGGTTGCCCCAACCAGCAGCGCCGCCAGCAGGCGAACGCGACGGCTTTCTTTGGTCAGAAACCAGGTAATCAGCGCGCAAATCGCGCCCATCACCGCGTAAAAAACCAGCATTTTTTGGTAAAACGTCATTGAAAGTGTCTCCTCCCTGGAGAAAAACGCCGCGCAATATGCCTCTTTTTTTGATCTACATCAAGTTTTTCTGGCGCAATTTCCCAAACTCAAACTAGAATCAAATCTGCGCCCGTCAGGACTGCGGATAGTGTAGTCGCCGTTTTCGCGCGCAATCTACCATTGGGGTCAAACTTTTGAGGTAACGTTATGGAAGTTTCGGATAAGACTGTGGTGATGATTAACGTCTTTGCTGCGCTGGGACTTTTCAGCCTGCTTTCGTTGCGTTTTGGATGGTTTGTCTGATGAATTTGTCACCTCAGTGACAGGACGCCCGGCGGGGTTTATGCGCCGGGCGTTTATCCTCTTTATTCATCATGGGTAATAATAGAAATATGCCCGTTGCGTTCGAGTATCGCGAATTTAATATCCGACAGCTTATAAACGCCCTGATTGTTACGGGCCGACGCCATAATGTCATCGCAGGAAATATCTGCCAGGCGCATTTTATCGCGCAATAATTCCCCGTTTTCGACCAGGATGACCGGCGTGCCGTCGATCATCGACTCCGCCCCGGAAATATACTTTTTAATCATACTGAACAGCATGTCCACCACGATTAAGGTGATGATTGTTAAGGCCGCGCCGGTGACGGAAAAGTCGTTGCCCAACAGCGCCTGCTGGGTCGCCTCACTGATGATCAATAACAAAATAAGGTCGAACGAGGTCATCTGTAATAGCGTGCGCCTGCCTGCAATTTTAAACACCACCAGCAGCACCAGATAAATCGCCACCGCTCTGATTATCATGTCCATCTTATTTCCCTACGGATAAATAAATTGTGAGAAGGTCACGGTTTCATTTTTATTGACGGTAATAGCGTTGTGGCTGGTTCCCGGTTTAAGCGGCTGAAGGCCAATCCAGACGCTGTGCTCGCCCGGCCCGCCTGCGGCGGGAAATTCAAGGATCAACGTATTCCCCTGGCTGAGCGCGCGCAGCGGCTGCGGTTGCAGGGTGCGGATTTCATAACGCTGCATCAGGTCGCCGCCGAGGGTCAGGGTGAAACCGCCTCCCGGCTCGCTGCGGGCAATCGCCTTCACGTACATATCGCTGGTCAGCCTGCCAAAACGTTCATATTCGACGGTCACGCCCTGTCTGGCGCTGGTGGCGTGGGTGCTGCTGAAAATACCGCTGGAAAACAGCCCGCCAATGCCGGCGGCGAGGATCACCAGTAGCACCCAGAAACCCACTGTGCGACAACCCGCTTCAAAACGCAGCCAGCCATCGTGTTCCTGAACCGGCTGGCGAGCATCATCATGGACTATTGAGCTATCTTTGCGCATCGATCATCCTGTTAACATGTCCGGGGATAATCAAAGTATGGCTTACCGGCAGGTGGACGAGGCGCTTTTTTTCGCCTCGTCCGGGAGGGTTAATGCTTGATCATCACATGGCGCACGACGGTGTAATCTTCCAGCCCGTACAGCGACATATCTTTGCCATAGCCGGAAAGTTTTTGCCCGCCGTGGGGCATTTCGCTGACCAGCATAAAGTGCGTGTTAACCCAGGTGCAGCCGTATTGCAGGCGGGCGCTGAGGCGGTGCGCGCGCCCGACATCGCGGGTCCAGACTGACGAGGCCAGGCCGTACTGCGAATCGTTGGCCCACGCCAGCACCTGATCTTCATCGTCAAAGGCGGTGACGCTGACCACCGGGCCAAACACTTCGCGCTGTACAATTTCGTCTTCCTGCCTGGCTCCCGCCAGCAGCGTTGGCTGGAAGTAATAGCCTTTGCCTTCCGCTTTGCTGCCGCCGGTAACCACCCGGATGTGGCTCAGTGCTTTGGCCTTTTCCACCGCCTCGCTGACCCGATCCAGATGCGCCTGCGAACTTAGCGGCCCCAGTTCAGTGGTTTCCTCTTCCGGCGGGCCGATCTTCAGACTGGCCACCGCCGCGCCCAGCTTTTCGACCAGCGCATCATAAATGCCCTTCTGAGCGTAGATCCGGCAGGCGGCGGTACAGTCCTGCCCGGCATTGTAATAGCCAAAGGTACGCACGCCTTCCACCACCGCGTCGAGGTCGGCATCGTCAAAGACGATCACCGGCGCTTTCCCGCCCAGCTCCATATGGGTGCGTTTTACCGATGAGGCGGTATGGCTGATGATATGCTGCCCGGTGGCAATCGAGCCGGTCAGCGATACCATCCGCACTTTTTCATGACCGGTCAGCGGATCGCCCACCGTTTTGCCACGTCCGAACAGGACGTTCAGCACCCCCGCCGGGAAAATATCTTTTGCCAGTTCCGCCAGGGCCAGCGCGGTCAGCGGCGTGATTTCCGACGGTTTGATCACCACGCAGTTGCCAGCGGCCAGCGCCGGAGCCAGTTTCCACGCCGCCATCATCAGCGGATAGTTCCACGGCGCAATCGAGGCCACCACACCTACCGGGTCGCGGCGGATCATCGAGGTATGTCCTTCCAGATACTCCCCGGCCGCCAGACCATTCAGGCAGCGGGCGGCCCCGGCAAAGAAGCGGAATACGTCCACCACCGCCGGGATCTCATCCCCCAGCACGCAGTGCAGCGGCTTACCGCAGTTTTGCGACTCCAGTCGGGCGAGGCTTTCGGCATTCTGTTCAATGACATCGGCCAGTTCAAGCAGGCACCCGGCACGGACTTTTGGCGTGGTCTGCCCCCAGCCATCAAACGCTTGCGCGGCGGCATTCACTGCCGCATCAACCTGTGCCGCCGACGCTTCGGCAATCTCCAGCAGCGCCTCGCCGGTGGCCGGGTTGTACACCGTCTGCTTCTCGCCTTCACCCGCCACCAGTTCGCCATTTATCAGTAAATACTGTTGCATAGTGTTGTCCTGTTCAGATTGATCGGTCCCCTTCGCCTGATCCGTTGCAGCAAGCGTGCCAGGTATCAGGCTACCGCGTAATACTTAAAAGGATAGATGGCAACGGCAGAATGAGCGGCGCGCAGAATGTTACCGCCGCCACATTACTGAACAGAGATGCACGGTTGAAGTGCAGACGTCAGCGCATCATCTGGCGGATCAGTTCGCCCAGGGTGCGCACCGCCTGCTCTTCTTTTTCGCCCCAGCCCCAGGAGGTATTGAAGCGGAAAAAAGGCCGCCAGGCGTTGGAGGTGGAGAACATTTTTCCCGGCGCGATGCTGATCTGATGCGCCAGCGCCCGCTCGCCAAGCTCGCCCGCGTCGAGGCTGGCAGGCAGTTCCAGCCACAAAAAATAGCCGCTGTCGTTATGGTGGATTTTCACCTCCGCCGGAAAATAACGCAGCATCGACTGCCAGGCGAGGTGTTTGCGCTCGGCAAGCTGGCGGCGCAGCCTGCGCAAATGGGTGTCGTAGCGGCGGGTGGACAAATAATCCACCAGCGCAAGCTGCATCGGGGAACTGGTCGACAGCGTGCTCATCAGTTGCAAATGCTGAACGCGCTGAGCGTGCCTGCCCGCCGCCACCCAGCCGATGCGAAAACCGGGAACCAGGCACTTTGAAAACGACGAGCAGTGCAGCACCCGGTCGTGCCGATCCCAGGCTTTGGCGGGCAGCGGTTTTTCGCGGCCAAAATACAGTTCGCTGTAAACGTCATCTTCAATCAGCACCACGTTATGCTCCGCCAGCAGCGCCACCAGCCGCGCCTTTTTCCCGGCGCTGAGGGTAAAACCCAGCGGATTCTGGCTGTTGGTCATCAGCCAGCAGGCTTTCACCGGATACTCTTTTAGCGCCCTGGCCAGCGCGTCGAGATCAATGCCCTCTTTCACGTCGCTCGCCACCGACAGCGCCTTCAGCCGTAGCCGCTCCAGCGCCTGAAGCGCCCCGTAAAAGCATGGGTTTTCGACAATCACCCAGTCACCCGGCTGCGTTACCGCTTGCAGGCTCAGATTCAGCGCCTCCAGCGCCCCGGCGGTGATGACGATTTCGTCGGGGGAGACCGGGATCCCCTGCAACGCATAGCGGCGGGCGATGGCGTGCCGCAGTTCGCGATTCCCCGGCGGCAGATTCTCAATCACGCTCATGGCGCTGGCGGTTTTACTGACCTGCGCCAGCGAACGGTTAAGCTGGCGCAGCGGGAACAGATGCGGATCGGGAAAGGCGGAGGCGAACGGCAGCACTGACGCTTCCCGGCTGGCCTGCAACACCTCAAAGATATAGGTGTTGATGTCCACTGCTTCATCGCTCATCACCTGCGCAGGCGGCGCGGACTGTTTAGTTACCGCACGCGGGGCGACGTAGTATCCCGACTGCGGACGGGCCAGAATCCGCCCCTGGCTTTCCAGCATCTGATAGGCGTGGCTGACGGTCATAAAACTCATCCCGCTGCTCACCACCTGTTCACGCAGGGAGGGCAAACGGTCGCCGGGCTGCCAGACGCCGAGATCGATTTGTTCATTAATTTGCTGCGCCAGACGCTGATACTTTTTCATCGCAAATGCTAAGCCATAAGGTGAAATGTTGAGCATAAATTATATCAGTTAGCGAAAAATAAAACATTTTCAGTAACTGTTATAAATAAAAAGAATGGATCTGTGTCTGACAGTTGCCGCTTGCTATGACTACCCTATGATCATCCATCGTTTGTTTCGGGGTAGTCCATGTTTGGTCTCGATGCGTTTCACCTGGCCAGAATTCAGTTCGCCTTTACGGTTTCCTTCCACATTATTTTTCCGGCCATCACTATCGGTCTGGCGAGTTATCTGGCGGTGCTGGAAGGGTTATGGCTGAAGACCAAAAATCCGGTATGGCGGACGCTGTACCATTTCTGGCTCAAAATTTTTGCCGTTAACTTCGGTATGGGCGTGGTTTCCGGGCTGGTGATGGCTTACCAGTTCGGCACCAACTGGAGCGGTTTTTCTGAGTTCGCGGGCAGTATTACCGGGCCGCTGCTGACCTATGAAGTGCTGACCGCCTTCTTCCTGGAAGCCGGATTCCTCGGCGTAATGCTGTTTGGCTGGACCAAAGTCGGCCCCGGCCTGCATTTTTTTGCCACCGGCATGGTGGCGCTCGGCACTGTTGTTTCGACGTTCTGGATCCTCGCATCGAATAGCTGGATGCACACGCCGCAGGGCTTTGAAATCGTCAACGGCCAGGTGATCCCGGTAGACTGGTTTGCGGTGATTTTTAACCCGTCTTTTCCCTACCGGCTGCTGCATATGACCATCGCGGCATTTCTCAGCAGCGCGCTGTTTGTCGGCGCGTCGGCGGCCTGGCATCTGCTGCGCGGTAACGACACGCCCGCTATCCGCACGATGTTTTCCATGGCGCTATGGATGGCGCTGATCGTTGCGCCCATTCAGGCAATGATCGGCGATATGCACGGGCTGAATACGCTTGAGCATCAGCCCGCAAAAATCGCGGCGATTGAAGGGCACTGGGAGAATCGCCCCGGCGAAGCCACCCCGCTGCTGCTGTTTGGCCTGCCGGATATGGAGCAGGAGCGGACCCGCTACGGTCTGGAGATCCCCGCGCTGGGCAGCCTGATCCTGACCCACAGTTTCGATAAACAGGTGCCTGCGCTGAAAGACTATCCGAAAGAGGATCGGCCCAATTCGACCATCGTGTTCTGGTCGTTCCGCATTATGGTGGCGATGGGGCTGCTGATGATGCTGATGGGCGTGCTGTCGCTGTGGCTGCGCTATAAGCACCGGCTTTATCGCTCGCGGCCTTTCCATCACTTCGCGTTATGGATGGGGCCGGCCGGGCTGGTGGCGATCCTCGCCGGATGGGTGACGACCGAAGTCGGTCGCCAGCCGTGGGTGGTGTATGGCTACCAGCGCACGGCCGATGCGGTTTCTGCCCACGGCGAGCTGCACATGAGCCTGACATTGCTGGCGTTCTTTGTGGTCTATACCTCGGTGTTTGGCGTCGGCTATGCCTATATGGTCAGCATGATCAAAAAAGGCCCGCAGCCGTTCGACGAGCTGCCGACCCACGGCACGCCTGCCCGTCCGCTCTCCGCTGCGGGCGAAGAGTTTGATACGAAGGAGAAAGTGTGATGGGTCTCGATCTCTCTGTAATCTGGTTTGTGATTATCGTCTTCGCCACCCTGATGTATATCGTAATGGACGGCTTCGACCTCGGCATCGGCATTCTTTTTCCCGCCACCCGGGATGCTGAAGACCGCGACGTGATGGTCAACAGCGTCGCGCCGGTGTGGGACGGCAACGAAACCTGGCTGGTGCTGGGCGGTGCGGGACTGTTCGGCGCGTTTCCGCTGGCGTATGCGGTGATTATTGATGCGCTGACGATCCCGCTGACCCTGATGCTGATCGGCCTTATCTTTCGCGGCGTGGCCTTTGAATTCCGCTTTAAAGCCACGCCGTCGCATCGTCCGTTCTGGGACAAGGCATTTCTGAGCGGTTCGATTCTGGCAACGTTTAGCCAGGGCGTGGCGGTGGGCGCGGTGATTAACGGTTTTCAGGTCAGCGGGCGCAGCTACAGCGGCGGCGCGCTGGACTGGCTGACGGCGTTTAACCTGTTCTGCGGTCTGGGGCTTGTCATTGCCTATGCGCTGCTCGGCGCAACCTGGCTGGTGATGAAAAGCAGCAATCCCTTGCAGGACCGGATGCGCTTTGTCGGCAAGCGGCTGCTGCTGGCGCTACTGGTAGTGATTGCAATAATCAGCCTGTGGACGCCGCTGACCCATCCGGCGATTGCCGATCGCTGGTTTAGCCTGCCAAATCTGTTTTTCCTGCTGCCGGTCCCGCTGCTGGTGCTGGTGCTGAGTTTCTGGCAGTGGCGCTGCCTGAATAATCCCCATAGTCACACCCGGCCTTTCCTGCTGACGCTGGGGCTGATTTTCCTCGGCTTTAGCGGGCTTGGGATCAGCATCTGGCCGCATATTATTCCGCCCTCCATCACCCTGTGGCAGGCGGCGGCACCGCCGCAGAGCCAGGGCTTTATGCTGGTGGGCGCGCTGCTGATCATTCCGGTGATTCTGGGCTATACGTTCTGGAGCTACTACGTTTTCCGCGGCAAGGTCCGCCACGGGGAGGGGTATCACTGATGTTGCTGAAACGCCTGTTCTGGCTGGCGATCATCTGGGGCGGCAGCGTGCTGGCCCTGGCGCTGGTCGGCATGTTCTTCCGCCTGTTGATGTCGGCGGCCGGTTTTAAATCTCACTAAACGCCAGGTGGGGTTTTACCCTCTCCCTGACCCTCTCCCGGAGGGAGAGGGAACTGACCGAGTGCGGGTGACGCCCGGCGTCGGTTTTTGCCCTAACTGACCGGGCGCGGGGTGACATCCGGCGTCGGTTTTCTCCCTAACTGACCGGGCGCGGGATAATGTCCGGTGTCGCTTTTCTCCCTAACTGACCGAGTGCGGGGTGACATCCGGCGTCGCTTTTCTCCCTAACTGACCGAGGGCGGGATAACGTCCGGCGTCGCTTTTCTCCCTCTCCCCCGGGGAGAGGGCCGGGGTGAGGGGGAATTGCCGGTACGCTGTCCCTTCCCTCTCCCAATCGCGCCAGCGGCCATTACCTCCGGCGTTTTGGCAGGGTTTTTACCCATTCCTGCGGGCTGACTGCCCCAACCACGCTGCCCGCCAGCGGCATTTTCAGAATGTGGTTTTTGATTTTGCCGATCACATGCATTTCGCAAGGCTTGCAGTCAAATTTCAGCGTCAGCACTTCGTCCCCCTGCACCAGTTGCATCGGCGTGGCGCGCCCGCCCTTCACCCCGGTCACGCCTTTGGCCTGTTTCGGACACAGATTAAAGGCAAAGCGCAGGCAGTGTTTGGTGATCATCACCGGCACGTCACCTTTTTCCTGATGCGCTTCGTAGGCCGCGTCAATCAGCGTGACGCCATAGCGCTGGTAAAAAGCGCGGGCTTTCTGGTTATAGACATTCGCCAGGAAACTCAGCTGCGCCTCTGGAAACACCGGCGCGGGCCGGGCTACCGCTTTGCGCTGTCCGCGCTGATAGCCCGCCAGCCGCGCCTCGTCCAACCGTTCGACCGCTTCGCGCCGGAGCTGATTAAGCTGGCTGCTGGCGACGAACAGCGCCCCCGGCAGCGCGATGGCGATATTGCGCGCGTAATAAAGCGTCTGCCCCAGCTTTCCCAGTCCCTCTTCGAGACTGGCCTGCGCTTTTTGCGGATTGTTCGCTTCCTCAAACATCCCCTCCAGCGTGTGGGTCACGCTGAAGCCGTCCTCGCTGGTCAGCGTCAGGATCAACTGCTCCTGCCAGCCGCCCAGCTCAATGTCCAGCGCAATGCGCCGTTCGCTGGAGGTTTTCAGCAGCGCCTGCTGCCAGTGGTGATCGAGATTACGGTTCAGCGGATGATGCGGGCGCAGGGTCAGCATCTCGCCCGGCATTTCATTGGGCCAGATGCGCCAGCGGTCCGCCGCCAGCTTTTCAACGGTATTGGCGCGAAAGCCGACAACCTCGCGCTTGATCATCACGTTCAGGCCGTCGCCATTCGCCAGCGTTTCCCCGGTCGTCACCTCCAGGTGATCTTTTGCCACCTTCAGCACTTCCCCGATGGGCAGGCCAATAAACTTCGGCGAATCAAACGCGCCGATATCGCCCTGCCGCTGGTTAACGAAATAATCGGTGCTGCCGCGATGAAAGGTTTTGTCGGTCGAGGGAATAAAGCTGTGCGTCGTCCGCCCGGCGGAAGCACGCGCCAGATCGCCGCGCTGCTCCAGAATGGCGTCCAGTTTCTGCCGGTAATGGGCGGTGATGTTTTTTACATAGCTCATGTCTTTATAGCGCCCTTCAATTTTGAAGGAGCGCACGCCCGCGTCGATCAGCGCCAGCAGGTTGGCGCTCTGATCGTTGTCTTTCATCGACAGCAGATGTTTTTCATACGCCACCACCCGGCCCTGGTCATCCTTAAGCGTATACGGCAGACGGCAGGCCTGCGAACAGTCGCCCCGATTGGCGCTGCGTCCGGTTTGGGCGTGAGAAATATAGCACTGCCCGGAATAGGCCACGCACAGCGCGCCGTGAATAAAAAACTCAAGCGTGGCATCGGTGGCGTCATGAATGGCGCTGATTTGCTTCAGGTTGAGTTCGCGCGCCAGCACGACCTGGCTGAATCCGACGTCGCCGAGAAATTTGGCTTTTTCCACGCTGCGAATATCGCACTGGGTGCTGGCATGTAGCTCTATCGGCGGAATATCCAGCTCCAGAATGCCCATGTCCTGCACAATCAGCGCGTCCACTCCGGCCTGCCAGAGATCGGTAATCAGCTTTTGCGCCGGTTCCAGTTCGTTATCGTGGAGAATGGTATTGAGGGTGATGAACACCTTTGCGCCGTAGCGATGCGCAAACGGGACCAGTTGAGCAATGTCGGCCAGCGAGTTGCTGGCATTGTGCCGCGCGCCAAAACCGGGGCCGCCGATATAAACGGCGTCTGCGCCGTGCAGAATGGCCTCGCGGGCAATGGTGGTATCGCGGGCGGGGCTTAACAGTTCAAGGTAGTGAGGTTGCAGGCGCATTCAGACGTCATTATCCGCGTTAAAGAAAAATGACGGCTATTGTAGTCAGAAGACCCTGTTTGCGGAATGGGTTTTACGCGTAATGGATCAAAGAATGGAAAAGGACCGTTTCATCGCGGCTGTTGCGGTAAGCGTGCGGCTGGTCGCCCGCGAAACGCACGCCATGGTTGGCGGTGATGGTCTGCCACTGATCCTCAGTGCGCAGCTCCAGGCTGCCGCTGATCACCACCACATGCTCAATGACCCCTTTTTCATGCGGCGTGGACTCGCTGAATGCGCCGGGGGCAAGGGTGATGGAGAGATGATCGAAGCGCAGCGCCTCGTCATACGGAAATAACGGGGTGATCACCATCGCCTGTTGCTGGGGATCGTAAACCGCACGCGCCCCGGCCTGTTCCGGCACGATAAATAAGGTAAAAGGCACATTCAGCCCGGTGGCGATTTTCCACAGCGTCGCCACCGTCGGACTGGACTCGTGGCGCTCAATTTGCCCCAGCATCGCTTTAGACACGCCCGTTTCGTCCGCGAGGCGGGAAAGACTCCAGCCGCGCTGCTGGCGCAGTGCTTTGAGCGTGGTCGCCAGATGATCTGCAATATCCATAATCCCTCCTGCAATGGATGAAAAGTTTACCACTTGTCCGCTATAGCGCACAGTGCTAGATTTGTCGGACGTTATAACGCACAAGGAAGCCTGATGCGCGCGTCGTTCATTCCCTTTTCTTCACTGCTGGCTGGGTTTATTGCGGTTCTGGTCGGCTACGCCAGCTCGGCGGCGATAATCTGGCAGGCCGCGCAGGTGGCCGGAGCCAGCGCGTCGCAAATCGCGGGCTGGATGACCGCCCTGGGGCTGGGAATGGGGATCAGCACCCTCGCCCTGACGCTCTGGCATCGGGTGCCGGTGCTGACCGCGTGGTCAACGCCCGGTGCGGCGCTGCTGGTAACGGGTCTGCAAGGGGTGACGATTAACGAGGCGATTGGCATTTTTATTTTTGCCAATGCCCTGATCGTGCTGTGCGGCGTGACCGGCCTGTTCGCCCGCCTGATGAACATTATCCCTCCGTCGCTGGCTGCGGCGATGCTGGCGGGCATTTTGCTGCGCTTTGGCCTGCAAATCTTCACGCCGCTGCCGGAGAATCTGCTGCTTTGCGGCAGCATGGGACTGGCGTGGCTGGTGGCGCGCGTTGCCGCGCCGCGCTATGCAATTATCGCCGCGCTGGTGTGCGGCTTGCTGGTCGCCGGGTGCAGAGGTGACATTGTCACAAATGGTGTGAGTTTTTCGCTGGCCTCACCGGTATTTATCGCCCCGCACTTTACGCTATCCACGTTGATCAGCGTCGGCCTGCCGCTTTTTCTGGTCACAATGGCATCACAAAATGCACCGGGGATCGCCACGATGCAGGCGGCGGGCTACCGTATTGCCGTCTCCCCTCTGATGATCGTTACCGGTGGCCTGGCACTGCTGCTTTCGCCGTTTGGCGTATTCTCGATCTGCATTGCCGCCATTACCGCCGCCATTTGCCAAAGCCCGGATGCGCATCCGCAAAAAGAAAAGCGCTGGCTCGCCGCCGCCGCGGGCGGGTTTTATCTTCTGGCAGGAGTGGCTGGCGGTTCTGTCAGTGGACTCATCGCCGCGCTGCCGGGGGCGTGGGTGCAGATGCTGGCGGGGCTGGCGCTGCTCAGTACGCTTTCCGGTAGCCTGTACCGGGCGCTGGCCAATGAGAACGAGCGCGATGCGGCGACGCTGACCTTTTTGCTGACCGCCAGCGGCATTACCCTGGCGGGCATCGGTTCGGCTTTCTGGGGATTGCTGCTGGGCAGCCTGTGCTACTGCTGCTATCGCGCCTGCGCCGCGCGTAGGCGCGAGGGCGTCATCCCGGTCACGCTTTTAAAGCGATTGCTGAAATGGCTGGCGGAGCTGAATCCGCAGGCCAGCGCGATGTCGGTCAGCGGTGCAGAGGTGTCGCGCACCATCTGCAGCGCCCTTTCCATCCGCCGCTGCATGACATACTGATGCGGAGCCATTTGCATCGACTGGCGAAACATCCGCGCAAAGTGATATTCGCTCAGCGCCGCCACCTGGGCCAGATCGCCCAGCGTCATCGGCTGGGCAAGATGTTCTTCGATCCATGCCACAATATTTCGCAGCACCGACGGCGCAAGCCCGCCCTTGACCGCAGGCAACTGCCAGTGCGTATTGCTGTAATGCTGAATCAGGTGGGTCAGCAGCAGCGTCGAGGCGGTGCTGAGCATCATCTGATTTGCCTGCTCGCGCCAGCTATGACCAAGCAAAAAATGACGGTAGACGGTGGTGATTTGCGGATCGCTACCGAAGGTTTTCTCATCAAGAGTGAAGGAGTGCGGGCTTTTATCCCAGATTTTCTCGCCGATATCGCGCAGGTGGGCGTCGGTGCAGTAAAGATGCACAAAGGAGAGATCGTCGCGGATATCCCAGCTTGATTCGCTCTCTTTCGGCATCAGGCAAAAGCGGTCCGGCCCGCCGCCGTTTTTCCAGCCGCCCGCGGTTTTATGGTAGCTCTCGTAGCCGTCGGCAACGTACAGGCTCAGCGTGTGATGATCGCAATACTGGGTAATGTTATCGCGTTTATTCGACCACGCCGCCAGACGAATGCCAGAGTTCAGCGCGACGGTATCGTGTAACACCGCTTTGTGATTGCGAAGATTTTCAAACGCACCGTAAGTTTCTGCCATCGCTGAAGACAACCTTTGTGGGAACATTATTCCAGTCTAGGGATCGGCGCAGCGCGATTCCACCCCTCCTCACCGCTGGCGGTAAAAAAAGCGCAAGATTTTGCAAGTCCGGCGCAGAACGGTACAAGCGCGGGGATGACGGTCGGGAGATAGTGCATTCCTGATGTCTGAACGGAGAAATATTGATGAACGCGCTACTTTACGGGCTGGTGGTGGTGATTTGGGGCACCACGTGGATTGCTATTTTTCTTCAGCAGGGCGACGTTGCAGCGCCGGTGTCTATTTTCTGGCGTTTTGCCGTCGCCAGTCTGACCCTGCTGATCGTGCTGAGTCTGACCCGCCGCCTGCGCTGGCTCGGCGCGCGCGATCAGTTATTTTGCCTGCTTCAGGGCGGTTGCGTTTTCGGCTTTAATTTCTGGTGCTTTTATACCGCCGCCGGGTGGATTAATACCGGACTGGAGTCGGTGATATTTTCCATGGCGGTGCTGTTTAACGCGCTGAACAGTTTTCTGTTCTTCAGGCAAAAACCGCCGCGCCGCTTTTTTGCCGCCGCTGCGCTGGGTTTGCTGGGGATCGTTACTCTGTTCTGGCAGGATCTGACGGCTGCCGATCTTAGCCGCACGCTGCTGTCCGGTATCGGGCTTTCTTTGCTCGGCACCTACGGTTTTTCGCTCGGCAATATGATAAGCCTGCGCCATCAGCGGCGTGGTCTGGAGACGATGACCACCAATACGTGGGCAATGATGTGGGGTACGCTGCTGATGGGGAGCGTTGCGCTGGTACGCGGCGACAGCTTTACCCCTGACTGGACGCTAAGCTATCTCGGCGCGCTGCTCTATCTGGCGCTGTTTGGCTCGGTGATTGGCTTCGGCGCGTATTTTACCCTGGTCGAACGCATTGGCGCTGGCAATGCCGCGTACAGCACGCTGCTCTTTCCGCTGGTGGCGTTAAGCATTTCAACGATTTATGAAGGGTATGTGTGGCACATCAATGCGGTACTGGGACTGGTGCTGATTTTGACCGGTAACCTGGTGATGTTTGCCAGGCCGCTGAATATGCGGCAATGGATAAAGTTACAACGTCACGCCTGACGATTAAAACCCGGCAGGGTTTGGGCTGGTGTCAGTCGGCACCACGAACTCGGGCGGTTTTCTCTCCCTTTGGGGAGGGTCAGGCAGAGGGGGAAACTTTGTACCCGCAATCCCCCTCACCCCAGCCCTCTCCCTTGAGGGAGAGGGAGTTGTGCGTGCCACGGATGAGTTGATGTAAATGACTCTGCCTGAGTATTGATGACAAACCGAATAACGACGCCGGAATGTTCCCTCTCCCTTGAGGGAGAGGGAGTTGTGCGTGCCACGGATGGTGAGGAAACCCGCTCCGGGTTTTAAGAAAGCTATTTGCTGACGTCAAACATCGTGGCGTCGGTCGCCATATCATCAATAACCTGTTTCAGCGTATCAACGGTCATCGGGGTGTTTTCGTTCGCCAGCTCATCGCCCGCGCCCTTACGGACCACTTTCACCACCGGTTTGTTGGTGGTGGCGTCAATCAGCTCGCCTTCAAAATAGAGATGGGTGTCCATCGTGCGGTGGCCGGTCGCCATCTGCGTTCCCGCGACGACCAGCGCGACCGGGACAACTTCATAGAATTGCAGACCTTCTTTGCTGGTATCCACCCCGGTAATCGCGCCACGGAAGATCAATGTGCGCGGCCCCGGCGTCGTCACCAGCGGCTTGCGTTCGGCGATGGCGGCTTTCAGCTTAGTGTTGGTATAGGTCAGCAGCCCGTCGAGGACGTCTTTACCCACCTGGGTGGTCGGTTTCGGGATCGGGTAGTAAGTCACCGGACGGTAATCGATGCTGTCGTAATTAGCAGGGTTAAAATCCGCCGCCACCCAGCGCAACACCGGTTTACCGGTGGCCGTGGTGGTTTCCTGAAGACCGGAATAATCGTTTAAAAAGCCTGAATATTTTTCCGGTTCAGCCACTTTTGACGCGCAGCCGGTTAATGCCAGCAGACCGCACAGGGTCGCAATTTTAAAAAAAGAGTGAGTACGCATGAATGATTTCCTGAGATAGGGAGCTAACTTCTTAAGTTATAGCAAAAAATCATATCGCACGTTGTGACAAAAAGAGTGTCCGCCGGGGGCTGGCGTCGTGGATTCAGATTATATTAATGCGCCGGGGCAGCCGGTTGCAGCCCCGGCGCATTGTGCTTTATTCCAGATTGGCGTGGCGGCTGAACATTTGCGCATCGGTTTGCGCAGTTTTCTCTTTCAGCGCAATGACCACACTGTCGTAGATCAGCCAGCTTAGCTGCTCAAAGGACGAGCCGGTCGGCTGGACGGTCGCCGCTTTCGTTGAGGCATCCTCACTTTTGGCGGTAATGCCGGGAATGCGGATCACCGTGCTGGCCAGTTGACCAATGGTGTGATCCGGGTAGATGGTCAGCGTGGCAATTTCCGCCCCCTGCTTGTGCGCTTTTTGCGCCATCGTCACCAGGCTGGCGGTTTCGCCAGAGCCGGAGCCAACGATCAGCAAATCGCCCTGCTGAATGGACGGTGTGGTCGGCTCGCCAACAAACCAGACCTGATAGCCAAGATGCATCAGCCGGTTGGAAAACGCCCGTGCCGCAAAGCCGGATCGCCCGGCACCCGCGACGAAGACCCGCTTCGCGCGCGCAATCGCCTCGCCGAGCGCCGCCACGGCTTTCCCGTCAACGTGCTGCGCATCGGCCACCAGTTCTTCCAGGATCGCCTGAAGATGTCGACATTTTTCCATCATATCCTCCTTAAAGGGCCTGCATGGCGGTTTTAATCAGACGCGCTTCTTCCAGCGGGTCCGGGGCGCGGGTAATCGCCGAGCCGACAATAATCACATCTGGTTTCAGCGCCACGTACTGGTGGATGGTTTTACTGTTGATCCCCCCCGCCACCGAAATCTGCGCGCGGGTGGCGTGCTGTTTCATCAGCCGCAAATCTTCAATTGGCTGCCGCCCCGCCGCCTGCTGATCGGCCCCGGTATGCACGGCGAGATGTTTAACCCCCGCCGCTTCCAGCGCAGCGATGCGGGCGGGCAAATCATCCACACAAATCATATCGATGACCAGATGACGCCCCGCCTCATCAGACGCCCGCAGACACGCCTGCACGGTGAGAATGTCGGTGACGCCCAGCGCGGTGACGTAATCCGCGCCCGCATCGAAGGCCAGCTTGCTTTCGAAATAGCCGCCGTCCATGATTTTCTCATCGGAGAGAATTTCTTTTTCCGGGAAACGCTGGCGGAACTGGCGCACCGCGTTCATCCCTTCGCCGATCACGAACGGCGTGCCAATTTCAATAATATCGACGTACTCGCGCAGCTTTTCTGCCAGCGCCAGCGCCTCTTCCATCGGCAGTTCATCAAGAGCCAGTTGCAGTTTCATTTTGAGTTCCTTTTTGCTTACAAAGATGCCAGTCCCAGCGCGGAGGATGGGAATGAGAGAAGGTCTTTCAGGTCGTCATCAAGTTGCAGAAGAGTCAGGCACAGGCCGTTCATATCCAGCGAAGTCACGTAATCGCCCACGTAGCTGCGCCAGACCGCGCGTCCCGCCTCTTGCAGCGCGTCGTGGATATGGCCCGCCATCAGGTACTGCTCCATCAGCGGCGTCGCCCCCAGCCCGGATACCATGACGGCAAATTCACCGCCTGCGGCCTGCGGGCCAAAGTCTTCCAGCAGGGCGGCAACCATCGCCTGCGCAATGCTCTGTGCGTCCACAAGCGAAGCGACATACTGCCCGGCCTCGCCGTGATGCCCGATACCAAACTCGTAGTGCCCGGGATCGATGGTAAAATTGGGCTTGCCGACCGCCGGAATGGTACATGGCGACAGTCCCACGCAGACGCTGCGGGTGCGGGTGGCGGTTTTCTCGGCGATGGCGATCACCTCATCCAGGGTGCCGCCGCGTTTTGCCACCGCGCCTGCGGTTTTCCACATCAGCACGCCGCCCGCGATGCCGTGACGCTTTTGCGCCTCGCTTTTCGGCGCGGAGGCAATATCGTCCCGCGCTTTAACGATGGCGACGCGCCGCCCCTCTTCTGCGGCGCGGGTAACCGCCATCTGCATGTTCATTGAGTCGCCCGCATAGTTGCCGAACAGGCAGGCGACGCCGTTACCGCGATCCGCCCCGCGAATCGCTTCCTGAAACGCGCCAGGGCCAGGGGACGAGAACACTTCGCCCACCGCCACGGCATCCAGCAGCCCGTCACCCAGATAGCCGACAAACGCCGGTTCATGACCGCTACCGCCGCCGCTGACCAGCCCGACGCGCGCGGGCCGATCGGCAAGATGTTTTTTGAAGATCACTCTGGGATTGGCGGCGCTGGCCTGGACAGCATCGCCATGTACACGCAGAAAACCGGCCAGCATATCGTCCACAACCTCGTCAGGATGGTTAATCAGCCGCTGCATGAGGGGCCTCCTTATGGGTTAAGGTCAGTACCTGGTCTGCGAAAGCGGTCAGCAGAAGCAGACAGGAGCCTGCGCCCGCATCGGGATGGCCGACGCTGCGCTCGCCTACCCGACTGGCGCGACCGACGCGCGGAAACATCTGGCGAGTGGCGTCGAAACCGGCTTGCGCCGCCTGCTTCATGCTGCTGACGCCCTTGCCCGTCACCAGCGCATCGGTTGCCGGGATCAGCGCGTCAAGCAGCGTTTTATCGCCGGGCGCTGCGCTGGTGAGGGTTTGCAGATCCGCCAGCGCCGTGGCAAACATCGCCCGCAGCCGCGCGTCGTCAATCACCTCATGCCCGGCAGATTCACGGCTTAAGCCGCGAAACCAGATGCCGTACAATGGCCCCATCGATCCGCCGATCTCTTCCATCAGCACCTGGCTTATCAGCAGAAAGGCTTCGCTCATGGTCATATCCGGGGTCATTTTGTTTTGCGCGAGAGTAAATCCCTTGCTCATATTGATCCCGTGATCGCCGTCGCCGGCCGCGCCATCAATTTCGCTAAGCCAGGCTTTATGTTGTTGAATGGTCTCAACCATTTTTTGGGCAACAGATAGCCCGTCTTTATTGGTAAAAGACATAAATACCTCTGTGTTTAAGTCAGTTCAGGACATTAACCCGGCATAATGAAATAAAATACGCGCGTGCAGCCGGGTATTCTCTTTAATACCGGTAAAGTGCGTAATGGCCTGGCTGACAGTATTTTCGGCAATATACGTTTGTAATATTACGCTCTGCTCATCTTCAGGGTCGAAATAATGCAGCGCGGCGGCTATGCCCTTAATTAAATATTCATTCGGCAAGCCTGCGGCCTCGGCCTGTTCACAGGGTCCGGTGAGCCGATCCCCCGCCGCCAGTTTGCGGATCGGCGAACGGCATACCCGCTGGACGGTATCCACCACGCCTGGCGTACAAAAGCGGTTAATCACGAACCCGATATACTCGTCCAGTTCCGCCAGCGAAAAAGCGTACTTGTGGTGCAGCAGCCGGGCGGTTTCGCGCATACTTTGTTTGATTTCCGCCACCAGCGCAGGCTCGGCAAAAATGGGCTGCATCGTGCGATAGCCGCGCAGATGCCCGACAAACCCGGCCCATGCGTGACCGCCGTTGATAATATAAAGTTTGCGCTCCAGATATTTCTGCAAATTATCGGTGTAGATTGCACCCAGGAGCGGCTGCGCATCGGCATCGCACAGCGCGCACCGGTCAATGACCAGCTCGCGATCGACGCCAACATCAATGACGCTTTCCCCCGCGCGGCTGGCGGTGAGTACCATCCGATCCACGGCGGTATCCGGGAAAGCCGCCAGTTGGTCGATATTCTCCTCGCCCAGCCGGATGCACTCCCGGCGTAAGATCTGCCCGTTAAACAGCGCGTTTTCACAGACGATGACGTTGATTTTCTCTTTCCCCGCCTGCTGGCGCGCCCGGAGTCCGGCCAGCAGCAGCGGCGCGATTTTCGGCAGATTATCCGCCCATACCGCCGTGGTGATCAGATCCGCCTCCACGCAGCGCTGGATCACCGCCTCTGGTTGTTCCAGCGGCGAAAGCGCCTCACGCAGCGGAATAAATTTTTGCTGATAATTCTGTTCAATAATATAAATCGCATAGCCGTGCTGCTGGTTCATTTGCTGATTAAGCGCGTGGTTAGTATCGACAAAGGTAATGTCATAACCGGACTCATTAAGCAAATCACCAATAAAACCCCGACCGATACTCCCTGCACCAAAATGTAAAGCCTGCATACTTACGCTCCATTAAAATATGCCGAGGAATGCGCCGATAATTGAGATGGCAATAATCAGCACCATGATGATGGTAAAATTCTGGTTGCGTTTCAGCAGCCACCAGTAAATACCGAACACCGCCAGCAGCGGCAATATTCCGGGAACAATATTGTCGATGACCTGCTGGAGCACAAAGGGTTTATTCTGCGAGCCAAAACTTAACTCCAGCGGGGTGCTTAATTTCACATAGGTGGAAGACAGCGCCCCCATCATAAACAGACCGAGCGTGCTCGCGCCGGTGATCAGGGTGCGAATATGCCCCGAATGGAGAATTTCGCGGATCGACGCCTGTCCTGCCCGATACCCATACGCCGCCAGCTTACGCCCGACGATAATCTGGATCAGCGGCAGCAGCAGCAGGAAAAACGCGCCCAGCACGCTGCCGTTGGTGGAGAGCGTCACCGCCAGGCCGAAGATAATCGGTTTCAGCGTCGCCCAGTCGATGGAGTCGCCAATCCCGGCCATCGGCCCCATCAGCCCGGTTTTGATCCCGGTGATGGTGTCATCGTCGATGTCCGCGCCGTTCGCTTTCTGCTCTTCCATGGCAATCACGATGCCGTTGATCGGCGCACCGTAAACCGCCTCGGTGTTGTAAAACACCAGGTGGCGTTTGATCGCCTGTTTTAAGTCTTCCGGGTCAGGGTAAAGCTTTTGCAGGATTGGCAGAATGGCGGTGGTGAAGCCCAGCGCCTGCAGGCGTTCGTAGGAAATCCCCATTTCCGCGACGATGTAATAATAGAGCCAGCTATTTTTGACGTCTTTTTCAGTAATCAGTTTGTTTTCCATGTCAGCTCCTTACGCTTCTTTGTGGTTCTGGTAATAAGAGATAAGCAGCACCGCGCTTAAGCCAAAAATGGCTGCGCCGAAGACCGGAATGCCGCTGAACTGGACGATGAAATAACCGATGAAAAACCACGGCAGCAGCGCTTTTTTACCGATGACAAAAATGGTCAGCGCGAAGCCCAGCGCGGGCAGTAAACCGCCAGCCACGCTAAAGCCGTGAATCAACCACTCCGGCACGCTGGTTAAAAAGGCGTTAATGCTGTCTTTGCCGTACATGTTGGCGAGGAACGGCACCGGAAAACGGATGAAGAATCCGAGCACCGTCGGCCAGACCACCGCGCACAGCTTGATCTGCCGGACGTTGCCCTCTTCCGCGTATTTATCCGCCATGTGGACGAATACCGCGTTGACGGTTTTCCTGAACTGGTCGAGAAACACGCCCATCACCCCTACCGGCACCGCGATGGCAATCGCCAGCGTCGGCGACAGCCCGGTGTTAAGCGCCAGCGGGATGGCAATCAGCCCGGCAAGGCAATCGTCCGCCGGAAGATTCGATCCCGCCGCCACCAGACCAATATAGAGGATCTGGATCGCCGCGCCGATAATCACCGCCTGGGTAACATCACCCATAATCAGGCCAATAATGACCGAGGAAAACAGCGGCTGACGAATAGCGTGGGTAATGGCGTAACCAATATCCGTTTTACAAATCCAGTACCAGATGCCGGTGAAAATTGCGATTTCAACCATGATTATCCCTCCAGCCGGGCAATTGCTTTATCCAGCGTTAATTTGACTTCTTCAGGCGTCACCTGAAAATAAACGTCGGTGCCGCGACCCTGAATAAATTTCAGATCCTGTAAATCCTGATCGTCGATGGAAATACCGTTCACCACGCTTCGGCGATTGACGCCGCCGCCCAGCCCACCAATTTGTACTGCCGGAAAGATCACTTCCTGCTCAACTAAATGACGCAGATTGCCAATGGATTTAAACAGCAGCAAAATATTGCTTTTGCCGTTGCTGTAATCCCCCGCTGCTTTTGCCGCCAGAAACGCCGCTTCCGATAAGACATGCACCGCCACGCCCGGCGGCGCGGCCATCACGTAGATATCGGCGAGGAAACTGTCTTTCGACAGTTTATCGTCAACGATGATGATCTCGGTGGCGGCAACAATATTTCGCCATTTGGTAATAACCTGGCCGTGAATAAGGCGAAAGTCGATTCGAACGAGTTTTATATTATTCATACTCTCTACCGTGGGTAATTGAGGTGATGTTCTTAATGCTGTGACTGCCAGCATCAATAATTTTTTCAATAAGCTCTTCAAAGGCGACATCATGCCGCTGCATTTCGGCTTCAATCAGCATGGGCAGGTTCATCCCGCAAATAACCGGATACCCTTTGCGCCTGGCGAATATGGTTGCCACGTTCGACGGCGTACCGGCATAAATATCGGTAAAAATAATGACGTTTTGCGGCGCGGCGTCCACCAGCGCGGTAACATCCTCCAGCAGCTGTTCCGGGGCCATTCCCGGCTCCAGCGAAAAACAGTGGATATTGTCCATTTTCCCTAAGATCATCTCGCAACTGTTGACCAGTTCCTTACCAAAATTGCCGTGTGAGATGACCACCAGCCAGGGCGGCATATTTTTGTGATCCATAAATAATCCTGCAGTAGATAAAGTTAACCGCGAGACTTTCCTCCGGTGATATTGATCGTCGTTCCGGTGATATAGCTGGCTTTATCCGAGGCCAGCCAGATCACCAAATCGGCGATTTCGGTGAGTTTTCCTGGCCGTCCGAGGGGGATTTTTTGACTGTAATCGTCGTTGATATCACTCTCATCCACTCCGCGCGTGTAGGCCAGCGCCTTGCGGTGCGTCATGTTGCCCATTGGCGTAGGCTCGTTAATCCCCGGTGCGACGCCCACCACCCGAATGCCAAACGCGCCCAGCTCCTTCGCCCATGACAGGGTAAATCCATGGACGGCGGCCTTGGTTGCCGCGTAGCAGCTTTGCCCTTTTGAACCTTCAATTCCGGCTTCGGAGAGAATATTAATAATCACCCCGGACCGCTGCGGGATCATCTGCCGCGCGCTTTCCTGGGCACAAATAAAGGGGCCTTTTTGATTAATGTTGACCATGAAATCAAAATCATCGTCGCTGAGTTCGTATTCGGGAGCCTGACCGTAATAGTCCACCAGCAGCCGCGCCCGGTTGACCGCCGCATTGTTAACCAGCCCGTCAAGGCGTCCGTAGCGTTGCACGACCCCGTTCACTAAGTCGCGTACCTGCTGGCGCTGGGTAATGTCGCAGCGCTGATAATCCACGCCGGGAATTTGCTGGTCCGTGGCCGGTAATTGCACGTCCGCCACCACCACCCGCGCGTTGTTCTGCGCCAGGCCGAGGGCGATTTTTTCACCAATGCCGGAACTGCCCCCGGTCACGACGATGATTTTCTGCTCCAGTGAAATCCACTGTGTTGACGCCATCTGCATTTCCTCCGTTAAGCCATTCTCAACGGGATTAATACAAATAGCGTGCCAGATTTATTTACTTTTATTTATCATGTGGTTAGGCATTGTGTGCAGACGTTATGCCGGTTTAAACACTGCCGCTGCTTTCTTTCAACACTAAAGAATCGTTCGGCGCGATGGTGATCCACGGCTCCATCAGTTCATAAATCATCAGCGCTTCGGTGGTGGTGAGCGCAATCCGGTATTTATTAATTAGCGTGCGGAAGGCTTCCGGCACCAGCGCCATAAACGCCTGCTGATCGGCGGTGAGATCGAACTCATCGCGGTGCGCCAGCCCGTCATGCGTGAGCAGCCGCTCTATCATCGCCGCGAGGTGCATAAACAAATTAATTCGCAGATAACTTTCGAAATGGATGCCGTAGGTCAGCTCGAAAAACTTCACCACGTTTTCCACTTCGTCGATAATCACCCGTGGATTCAGGAACGAGAGATGATTTGCCACCCCTTCAAGCGTAAACAGAATAACGATCTCATCGACCATCCGCTCCATATCCTGCATCGGCATAATCTGCGCGAAATAGTTTTTCCATAATAAATCCGGTTTTTCACCTATCAGCCTGCGGGTATTAATTTGCGGAAGATAACCGGCATCAATTTCGGTGGTGGTGATGAGCAGCCGCGTGCCGTACAGAGCACTATCGGCCTTGGTTAATTTCCATTTCAGGTCATCGTATTCCATGGTCACGATATCAATCGACTCATCGCGGATATGGCGACGGGCAATTTCCTGGATCTGCCGGGCCACGCCTTCGCCGGAGATACAGGAAATAATAATTTTATTGCCCTGCACGATGCCGGAGTAATAACGCGCCTCGACCTCCCACGCGCCTTTAATGCCGTCAACGATCTCTTTCATCGCCAGTTTATGCTGGATCTTACCGGCAATATCCAGCGCCATGGCAGTACTGACGTTGTTCATCACCAGCAGGTCGCCCTGAATATGCAGTTTAATTTCGCTGTAGATATCCTGAAGCGATCCCATATCGACCAGAATAATCATCCCGTTTTGCCCCTCAAGGCGGATGATCCACTCCTTCAGCCGGGCAATAATTCCCCGGGTATTGACCGACAGCGGCATATCAAAGGCTTTCAGATAAAAGCCGCCCAGCAGTTTGTTGGCGGTTCCGGCGATGCTGGAGGCGGTGGACGCGCCGTGGGAAACGATAATGCCCTGGATCAGCGGTTCGGGTTCGACCTGATGGCAGAAAATGGCGGTGAGCAGCGGCTCCATCAGACTGATTTGCTCCGGCGGGAATTTTTTCTCAAACAGCGCGATGCACTCCTGGGCCAGCAGGCGCGCGCGCAGCGGGGTCCAGGCGGTGATGCCGTTGAGATAGGTCACCCTCTCGCCGCTGACCGGTTCATTGAGCGACCACTGGAGACAGTGAAAAACCGCTTTTTCCATCACCGGGCCGACGGAAATCCCGGTTAAATCGTTAAACTCCGCCAGCGTCTCTTTGGTCAACTGCCACAGCGTGCCCTGATAAAAGCGCTGGGCCATCGACGTGCCGGATTGTTCCTCCAGCTTGCGAATTAACAGCGGCACGTTGCCGGTGCGACAAAAGTTTTCCACCAGGTTTTCGCCCTGTCCGGCGTTGAGCGAGGCCGAAAATAGCGTGGCATAGTCCGCTTCTTCCGCACTGAAGGTGATGCGGTCCTGCTCGTTATGCCTGCCCGACGGGCTATCGATACAGATCCCCTGGCTGCCGCGCCGCGCCGACGCCGAGGCGCACAACACCTTGATATGATTTTTCAGTTCGCCAATATTACCCTGCACCGGGGTGGTGATAAGCTGGTGGATCAGCGCACTTTCTACGTGAATATCCTGGCGAAAACGTTTGGCTTCGTGGGAGAAAAAGCGCGAGATCAGCGAAAGCTGTTCCATAAACGGGCGCGAATCCCATGACGGCAGCATCACGGTGACGGGAATACGGCGGCGGAAGGTGGTCAGCAACACGTTTTCGGTATTTTCGGTGGTGGCAAATACGCAGCGCACGCGGGCCTGGCAAGGCTGGCGACTATCGCCGAGGCGGTAAAAATAGCCTTTGTCCATAAACAGAAACAGCTTTTCCTGATTTTCCGCCGACAGCCGGTGGACTTCATCAAGAAATAAAAACCCGCCGTCGGCCTCATCCAGCAGGCCAGTTTTATTGCGTTCGGCACCGGTAAATGCACCTTTGACATAACCAAACAGCGCCCCCGACAGCAGTTCCGGGTTATTGGCGTAATCGGCACAGTTGAGTTCGATCAGCTTCCCGGTGGGAGCGATTGCCCCGTTTTCGCAGGCGTACTGATGCAGAAGCTGGGCCAGATAGCTTTTCCCCACCCCGCTTTCGCCGGTGATCAGCACCGGCAGCCCGCCGTCCGGGTAATTGACCGCCGCGACGCACAGTTCGACGGCGGTTTTCAGGCTACCGGTCGCGCCAATCAGCGAACGGAATACCGTCGCGCCGTCTTGCTCGCTTTGCGCCATCCGTTTTTCGGTCAGCCAGAAGCGCACCGGGCGGGTGTTCTCTTTGCGCAGATAGCCATCGTCGCAAAGTTGATTAAGGTAAAGGCTGATCACGCTGCGGCTGGCGGAGGTAAAATGCTCGCAGTCCTGAGTGGTAAAGCCGCTTAGCGGCGTGCGCCAGGCGGCGTCGAGTTTATGATAAAGATCTTCTTTCGCTGACATAGTCCACCATTACGTATCCTTAAGCGCTGTGGGAACCATGTTGCTTAAAAAGCGCTTTAGCAAGCGCAGAGCAGCGTGAAACCAACCTGGCTCACATTTTCGCGGAATGCGCCGGGTAAAGAACTTACCCGGCGAAGGGGTTATTTCACATCTACCTGATAGAAAATGTGTTTCCCGAACGGGTCGATCTCATAGCCGCTGACGTTTTTGCGTACCGGCTCAAAAATGGTCGAGTGGGCAATCATCACGGCGGGCATCTGGTCATGCATCATTTGCTGCGCCTCTTTGTACAAAGCGGTGCGTTTGTCCTGATCGGTGATCGTTTTGGCTTCGGCGATGATCTTATCAAACGGCTTATAGCACCACTTCGCCGAGTTGGAGCCGCCGTTGGCGGAGGTGCAGGTAAACAGCGGGCCGAAGAAGTTATCCGGATCGCCGGTGGCGGTGGTCCAGCCCATTAAGGCCGCCTGATGCTCGCCGCTTTTGACGCGGTTCAGATATTCGCCCCACTCAAAGGTCACGATTTTCGCCTTCACGCCCACGTTTGCCCAGTCCGCCTGGATCATCTCCGCCATCCGTTTAGCATTAGGGTTATACGGGCGCTGTACCGGCATCGCCCACAGGTCGATGGTCATGCCGTTAGCAAAACCGGCCTCTTTCAGCAGCGCTTTGGCTTTTGCCGGATCGTAGTCGTAATCCTTCAGTTCGCTGTCCGCGCTCCAGACGCCCGGCGGCAGGATGTTTTTGGCGGCGGTGCCGGTGCCCTGGAATACTGCATCAATAATCGCCGGTTTGTTGATCGCCAGCGCCAGTGCCTGACGCACTTTGACGTTATCCAGCGGCGCTTTCTGGGTGTTGAAGGCGAGGAAGCCAGTATTCAGCCCGGCTTTGCTCATCAGATTGATGTCCGGGTTGGCTTTCATACGCGGTAAATCTGCCGGATTAGGGAACGGCAGTACCTGGCACTCGTTTTTCTCAAGCTTGGCAAAGCGCACCGACGCATCCGGGGTAATGCTGAAGACGAGGCGATCCAGTTTGGCCTTGCCGCCCCAGTATTGCGCGAACGCCGTGTACAGAATGCGCGAATCCTTTTGATACTGCGCCAGTTTGAACGGCCCGGTGCCAATCGGCTGCATATCCACCCGCTCCGGCGTCCCGGCTTTCAGCATCGCGTCGGCGTATTCGGCGGAGAGGATCGAGGCAAAATACCAGCCCAGATCGGCGACAAACGGTGCTTCCGGGTGCGCAAGGTTAAAGCGCACCGTGTAGTCATCGACTTTATCAATGCCGGTGATCAGCGTGCCGAATTCAAGGCTTTCAAAGTTGGAGTATGTACCGCCAGAGACTTTGTGATACGGATTGTTGGGATCTTTCTGGCGCATAAATGAGAAGATCACGTCATCGGCATTAAAGTCGCGCGTCGGGGTAAAGTATTTGTTGCTCTGAAATTTCACGCCCTTGCGCAGATGGAAGGTATAGGTCTTGCCATCTTCGCTGACCTCCCAGCGTTCTGCGAGGCTCGGCACCAGTTGCGTGGTGCCGACTTTAAAATCCACCAGCCGGTTATAAACCGGGACAGCGCTGGCATCCACGCTGGTGCCGGAAGTGTAAAGTTGCGGGTTGAAGTTTTCCGGCGATCCTTCTGAACAATAAACCAGCGTTTTCGCCGCAACGGTGGAGCTAACCGTCAGCGCAGCCAGTGCCAGAGCAAGGGTTGATAATTTGCTTTTCATCACTTTTTCCTGTTTTCTTGAGTCTGTGGCGGATGACGTGCATGTCGTTTGCTGACTCATAAATACCATTAAAAACGTTTTGCAAGCACCTGATAACTCAAATAAAGAAGGAAAAACCATGTCTTCGCCGTTAGCCAGTCAATTAACCCAACGCTTCTTCCGCTATCTTGCCATCAGCAGCCAGAGCGATCCGGCGGGGACCACCCTGCCCACCACGCCCGGTCAACACGAGATGGCGCGGGCGCTGGCAGCAGAGCTGGTGCAGTTTGGTCTGGAAGACATCGTGATTGACGAGCACGCCACGGTGACCGCCGTGAAAAAGGGCAATGTGCCCGGCGCACCGCGCGTGGGCTTTATTACCCACATCGACACGGTGGATGTGGGACTGTCACCGGATATTCATCCGCAGATCCTGCGTTTTACTGGTGAAGATCTCTGTCTTAACGCGCAAAAGGACATCTGGCTGCGGGTCGATGAGCATCCTGAAATTCTGGCGTATCCGGGTGAAGAAATTATTTTTAGCGACGGCACCAGCGTGCTCGGCGCGGACAATAAAGCGGCGGTGACGGTGGTGATGACGCTGCTGGAAAACCTGACGGCAGAGCACCGCCACGGCGATATCGTGGTGGCGTTTGTGCCGGATGAAGAGGTCGGATTACGCGGGGCGAAAGCGCTGGATCTGCAACGCTTTGCGGTAGATTTCGCCTGGACCATTGACTGCTGCGAGCTGGGCGAAGTGGTGTATGAGAATTTTAACGCCGCGTCGGCAGAAATTCGTTTTACCGGCGTCACCGCGCACCCGATGTCCGCCAAAGGCGTGCTGGTAAACCCGCTGCTGATGGCCTGTGATTTTATTAACGAATTTGACCGCCAGCAGACGCCGGAGCACACCGCCGACCGCGAAGGCTACGTCTGGTTTAACGGCATGGAAGCGGTACAGAGCTATGCAGTGTTGCAGGCCAGCATTCGCGATTTCGACCAGGACAGCTTTGCCCGGCGCAAAGCGCAGATTGGCGAGGTCGCCCGGCTGATCGCCGCGCGCCATCCGACGGCGAAGGTTGAATTTACGATTAGCGATATCTACAGCAACATCAGCAACGCTATGGGTGAAGATCGCCGGGCGGTGGATTTAATCTTCAGCGCCATGGAAACGCTGGGGATCACGCCGAAGCCCACGCCGATGCGCGGCGGCACCGACGGTGCGGCGCTCTCCGCCAAAGGTTTGCTGACCCCGAATTTTTTCACCGGCGCGCATAATTTCCACTCAAAATTTGAGTTTTTGCCGCTGAAATCCTTCGAGGCCTCGTACAACGTGGCGCTTCAGCTCTGCCTGCTGGCCGCGCGTTAAGCCGGTTTACGTGCCAGCAGCGTGGCAAAACGCAGCTTAATACGGTTTCCGTCGGCGTCGGTGCGGTGCAGCTCGCCGACGTCTTCATTGTATTTAATCACGTCCCAGCCCGCATAATAATCGCGCAGTTCCCCCTCTTTAAAGGTAAATGGAAAGCCCACCGTGCAGGGGTAATCCCCGGTATCCATCGCCGCCACAATCAGATTATGGCCGCCGGGTTTGGTGCAACGCTGCATATTGGCAATCAGGCCGGGAATGGTTTTAGCCTCCAGAAACATCATCACCACGGTGGAGAGAATAAAATCGTACTCGCCATCGAAGGTGAGCGTATTCAGATCGGCCAGCGCCGGATGCAGATTTTCCAGCCCTTCCGCCACGCGGATGGTTTCCAGATTATTAATGCTCGCCGGATTGCGATCCCACGCCGTTACCTCATAGCCGTTCGCCGCCAGCCACAGGCTGTTACGCCCGTTGCCGCAGCCTAAATCCAGGGTTTTACCCGGCTGCATATGGCGGGCAGCGTCTACAACGTCGGAATGGGTACGGGTTAAACCGTATTTTTCAGTAAAGTAATTCTCATCGCGGATGGTCATGATTTTTCCTGAGGGTTTTGCAGCGAAGTGTTAAGGATTTACCCAGTCTTCCAGCAGCAGTCCGGGGACACGCTGAAACTCGTGCGTGTTATTCGTCACCACCACCGCGCCCACCGCAATGGCGCAGTCATTATTGCCGACCGGCGTACCGGCGGCAGCCAGGGCTGTTTTAATGTCGGTGGTGGCATCCACCGCCGCGCGATCCCATGGCAGAATAGCATCCAGACGGCGGCAGAAGGCTTCCACCAGCGCAGCATGACGTGGAGAAGCCAAACCCAGCTTATCTCACCGTCCGCCATGTTCCAACACCTCTGCTATTTTTATCAAAGGCCGATCCGGGAGATGAACATGCAAAAGTACCGCCTTAGCGAGGAATCACGCGTTTATAGCTATCAGGACCAGGGCGAAAACCACCGGGTGACGCTGTACCAGCTTATTGCCCTGCGCGATTTTGCCGATGTCACGGCGGGCAGCGAAGGCGGCTGGGTGGAGAATGAAGAGGCGTTAAGCCAGGCGGGAGACTGCTGGATTTATGATGTGAACAGCGCGGTGTTTGCCGAAGCGAAAGTGAGCGGTAACGCCCGCCTGACCCAGTGCTGCGTGGTCAGCCACGGGGCAACCATTGACGGCAATGCGTGGCTGGATGCGGCGCAGGTTTCCCATCGCGCCGCCATACGTGACAACGTCACCATTCAGCAGTCGACGGTGCGCGGTGAGTGTGAAATTTCCGGCGACGCGCGAGTTTTGCATAACAGCGAAATTGTTGCGGTACGGGGACTGACGCTGGAACGCGATCAATGTCTGCACATTTACGACCGCGCCACGGTGGTGGCCTCGCGCATCGTCCATCAGGCGCAGATTTATGGCGATGCCATCGTCAGACATGCGTTTATTGAACATCGGGCGGAAGTGTTTGATTTTGCTGTGCTCGAAGGCAATGAAGAAAATAACGTCTGGGTATGCGACTGCGCGAAGGTCTACGGGCACGCGCAGTTGATTGCCGGGACGGAAGAGGATGCGATCCCCACCCTGCGCTACAGCGCTCAGGTGGCGGAAAATGCGCGAGTGGAAGGGAATTGCGTGCTGAAACATCACGTGCTGGTTGGCGGAGACGCGCAGCTACGCGGCGGGCCGATCCTGATCGACGATAACGTGGTGATTCAGGGGCGAGCGCGCATCAGCGGCGACGTGATTATTGAGCACTTTATTGAACTGACTGATGACGCGGTGGTAGAAGCCTTCGCAGGCGACGTGCTGCACCTGCGCGACCATAAAGTGATTAACGGCGCGCAGCGCATTACGCGCACGCCGCTGGCGGGGTTACTCTGAATCCGGGTCAACAATGCGGGCGTAGATATTCTGATCGTCATAGCTGCCGTTGAGAAATTCCGCCTGCTTCAGACAGCCTTCAAGAGTAAAACCATTGCGGCGGGCGAGTTCATTGCTCGCGGTGTTGGCAACCCGGCATTTAATCACGAAGCGGCGCAGTTCTCCGCGCGCCACGTAATGCGCCATCAGCGCCTGTAACGCCTGCGACATCACCCCCTTCCCCTGCTGGTCTTGATCCAGCCAGTAGCCGATATAAGCCGTTTTATTCAGCGGCTCGATCAGGTTAAAGGAGATCACGCCGATCAGCGTTTCCTGCGCAAAAATAAGATACATTTTGGCGTAGCCGCGCTGGTGCAGCATCACGTTACCCTGCACATTTTTGCGGGTATCGCTTTCGTCATTTACCGTTTGCGGCCAGTTCAGCGAGCCTTGCAGCCAGTCTTTGTTTTTTTGCACCAGCGCGTACAGGGCGCTGACAAAACCTTCATCGACCGCCCGCAGCGTGAGGGCGTCGTTGACCGGGATAATATCGATGGATTCAGCGGACATATCCTGCTCCAGAAGCGGGCCGGGCCTGGACATCAGACCCGGCGGAGTAAAACGTTAGCGCATCACGCGGTCGTCAACGTAATTACGCTTATCAGGCGCGGGCGGGAAATACTGATACAGCCAGGTTTCGCTGATCGCATCACTCTGGCAGCGCAGGAACATCCGCATATCGACCGGATCGGTGGCGTCGGAGGTCGGATACCAGTCGAACAGAATGCGATAACCATCAAACGGCTCGACGTACAGAATTTCTACCTGCTTCGCCTCGCCGCTGGAGAGGGTGATCACCGGCTCAATGCCTTTCGGCGCAGCGGCTTTCAGATCGCCGCCCACAAAATCAATCGCAAAACGGCGCGCCCATTTTTCCGGGAAGTGCTCGCCCGGTGCCCAGCCCTCCGGGAATGCGCCCATGCCGGTGCGCGTTGCCAGTACCCGCGCCAGCGGAGAGCGGACCGGCGGCTGCGCGCTCCAGTAGAGGCGGTATTTGAAATCCAGATCGTCGCCCGCCCGCACCGGTTTTTCCGGCTGCCAGAAGCAGACGATGTTATCCAGCGTTTCGCCGGTGGTCGGGATCTCCATCAGGCTGACCGCCCCTTTGCCCCACTTGTTGCGCGGCTCGACCCACAGGCTGGGACGTTTGTTGTACCAGCCCATCACGTCCTGGTAATGCGAGAAATCGCGATCCAGTTGCAGCAGCCCGAAGCCTTTCGGGTTGGTATCGACGTAGGCGTTAAACTGGAGTTTTTGCGGGTTATTCAGCGGGCGGCAAATCCACTCGCCGTTGCCCAACCACATGGCAAGACGGTCGGAGTCATGAATTTGCGGATGCAGCGTGTCGCACATCCGGCGCTCGTTGTTGCCGCAACTGAACATGCTGGTCATCGGCGCGATGCCGAGCTGTTTGATATCTTTACGCGCATAGATGTGATTCTCCACATCCATAATCACCTGGCTTTCTTCGCAGTGGATCACGAATTTATAAGCGCCGGTAACGCTGGCGCTGTCGAGCAGCGCATAGACGGTAAAGGTGGTTGCGCCGGGCTTGACGGTTTCAAACCAGAACGAAGTGAAGTCCGGGAACTCTTCCAGCGAATCGGTGAAGGTATTCACCGCCAGCCCACGGGCGGAAAGGCCGTACTGATAAGTGCTGTCTACCGCACGGAAATAGCTGGCACCGAGGAAGGAGACGATATCGCGCCGCGCCAGTTCGGGTGCTTTAAACGCGCGGAAACCCGCGAAGCCAAGATCGGTCTGCCCGACCAGTTGGCGGGTATCAACGCCCGCATCGTTATAGCGGAACAGCTCCGGGCGGAAGTGAATCTCGCGCGCCCGCTGGCTGGCGGCATCGAGCGAGAACATCCGCACCCGGCGGCGAAACCCCATGCCGACATGGAAAAACTGCACGTCAAGCTGGCGGCCATCGATATTGTTCCACAGCGAATGCGCCGCGTCATACTGAATGCTGTTGTAAGCCTGCGGCGTGAGGGTCGCCAGCGTATCGGGCAGCGGGCGCGGTGCCCCGACCCACGGCTGCTTAGCCAGATCGCGCGCCCTGGATTGCAGCGAAGCAAAGTCGAAGGGTTGGGTCTGGCCGTCGGCGATATCCGACTCTTCCGCGAATGCCGCGCGGGAGAATAGCGCCGATATTCCTGACGTACCGCACACGGCGGCGGCAGCCATTGAAGTTTTTAGAAATCTTCTGCGATTCATGCCTGGAAAACGTCCTTAGGTCAGCAAAATGGACCCCGCCGTTGCTCATTAACGCAGCAAGTCAGAGCGCGTCCGAAAGCGCCCACTTTAGACAAATTTCATTGATAAACCAATTGTTGCGCGCGGAAAATCTGCGCCAGACGGAAAATTTATGTTGTCGAGGAGATTAGCCTGAATCGCGGGTAAAGTTATGTTTAAAAAATCCCCGTTTTAGTCAGAACACGGGGATTTTTTCTGCTCAGAGGAGACCACAGCGCCGCCTGCTTCGGTCTTCCGCCTGCTGATAGAGGGTGAATTCATCAAGCACCGGGCAGCCGAGCGCCTGCTCAAAGGCTTCGCGCGAGGCGTTACCGTGGCGGCGGGCCTGGGTTTCATTGCCCAGATTGGACTGAAAAATCCCGGCGGCGCTGACCGGTAAAAAATCCTCGTAGATGATGGGCTGCGCCACCAGCCAGCCGCGCTCGATCAGCGGCTGCGGATCGTCGCCGGGATGAATGGCCTGGCGGTGCGCTTCTCCCGCCGGGGTCAGGCGATAACGATAGTAGGCCAGCCCCTGACGCCGCAGGAAAATATCGCTGTCGGGGAAGCGCTTAAAGACGTCCTGCAAATGCAGCTGGTGGGTCAGGTTATCTTTACCGGTTCCCGCCTCGCCGAGCAACTGGTCATACAGCGCCCGGCCTTTCGGCGTCAGCGCTACCCCGCGCTGTTCAATTTCGCCAAACCGCGCGGTGTGGGTTCCCTGATGGCTGCCCGCAAACAGCACCGGCTCTTCCAGCGCTTTAAAGCTGGTTTGCCGCAGCAGGATCGGCACTTCGCGCCGGGGCGGGCCTTCAATCAGGATTTTCGGCTCGATGCCGCATTCCGGCATCAGCGCTTGCACCCGGTCGATGTCCAGCGTGCGCGGGGTCAAATGATTGATATGGCAGCCGGGGAAGCAGACCACATCGGCAATCAATCGATGCTGCTGGTTTAAGGCGTGATAGGTTTCTTCATCTACCGTGGCATGGCGATGCCAGCGGAACGTTTCCAGCGCTTCACGGACAAATTCCGCGCCCTGCGTCACGGTAAATGCGCCCTGCTGCTCATAAAGCTCCATCAGCGCCCGGCAGCGGGGTGTAAAAATATCACGCAGCGCCAGGGTCGCCATCGCCCTTTCGCGCAGGCGGCTGTCGTCAATCAATTCGGGGCGCAATAACGAGGTAAAAATGCGAAACGGATTGCGGGCCAGCGCCTCATCCTCAGTCGGGCGAAAAGCCGTGGAGTGGACCGGCACGCCCGCCTGCGACAAATCATAATAGCTGACCGGAAACATGCCCATAATGGCGAACATTCGCCGCAGCGTCGCCAGTTCCTGGGCGGTGCCGACGCGAATTGCCCCGTGGCGCTCGACGTTTAATCGTGCGAGCTCGTCGGCGTTTGCCAGCTGTTCATGCAGGCGCGGATTGTTTTCCAGTACCGCCAGATTCACATCTGCGACCAGCTCCAGTAACGTCCCGTACTGGGGAACTTCCTGCTGGTACATTGCCGACATAGCCTGCGAAAATTGTTCCCGAATCTCATCAGCCGTGATGGTGTTCGCCATGATGTCTGCCTCCAGTGAATACTCTCTGGAGTGTAGAAAAGCGCTTTCATTCGTGTGGGAAGAATTTACGATTTGTGATCGCCGCCGATCTTCCTTAACTCAGCAGATTATTCAGCTTTTCATGACCGCTGCTTATGGAAAATCGCGCCAGCTTTTACTTAAAATTAACCTATGCAAAAAGTCTTAAAGGACAATCTGCTGATTTACAGGGTAATTCACATCATGTCCCCAAAAATTAAATGTTAATGAAATTTTGCTAGCAAGTTATCAAAATTAAATAAGTTTACTTGTCACCCGTGCCGCTGTGTTTTAAACATCTGGCTATGGAAAAAAACGGGCTTTTTAATCAGCGCATTCGCCTGCGCCACTTACATACTTTCGTCGCTGTCGCGCAACAGGGAACGCTGGGGCGCGCGGCTGAAACGCTCAACCTCAGCCAGCCTGCACTGTCAAAGACGCTTAACGAGCTTGAGCAACTGACCGGTGTGCGGCTGTTCGAGCGCGGGCGGCTCGGCGCGCAGCTTACGCTGATCGGCGAACAGTTTCTGACGCACGCGGTAAAAGTGCTGGATGCGTTAAACACCGCCGGGCAGTCGCTGACCCGCAAAGAGGGCATGGACAACGACATCGTGCGGATTGGCGCGCTGCCTACCGCCGCGCTGGGGATTCTCCCGGCGGTCATCGGCCAGTTTCACAAACAGCAAAAAGACATCACGCTTCAGGTCGCCACCATGAGTAACCCGATGCTGCTGGCGGCGCTGAAATCGGGAGAGATCGATTTAGGCATCGGGCGGATGTCCGATCCCGAACTGATGAGCGGGCTGAATTACGAACTGCTGTTTCTTGAGTCGCTGAAGCTGGTGGTACGCCCCGATCACCCTCTTCTGCAACAGACCATCACCTTCAGCCGGGTGCTGGAATGGCCGGTGGTGGTGTCCCCGCGCGGCACCACGCCACGGCAGAATGCAGAAGAACTGCTGCAAAGTCAGGGCTGCAAGATGCCAGCCGGGTGCATCGAAACCTTATCCGCCTCGCTCTCGCGCCAGTTGACCGTGGATTATAACTACGTGTGGTTTGTGCCGTCCGGCGCGGTGAAGGATGATTTGCGCCTCGGCACGCTGGTTGCGCTGCCGGTAACGACGCTGGGGGCGGGAGAGCCGATTGGCATACTGACCCGCATCGATGCGAACCTGTCGGCGGGCGCGCAAACGCTGCTGGGAGCGATCCGCAGAACGCTGCCGGAATAACGGTTTCAGGTTTTAATACCTTCCCGCGTTAGTTTATATTGACGTTTCCCCTGCAAAACCCGGGCAGCCGCCGGAAAGAGGCGCAAAGCCCCTTTCCGGTCAGCGTCGATCAGAAGGTTTCCCAGTTGTCGCCGGAGACGACCGCCGGGCGTGAAGAAGTAAATACCGGTGCAGGCGCGGCGCTTACGGCAGGGCGAGCGGCAGCAGCCTGTTGCAGACGGAACGCGCCGACGGCCTCGGTGAGCCGTGCCGCCTGCTCTTCCAGCGAGGCGGCAGAGGCCGACGCCTCCTCCACCAGCGCGGCGTTCTGCTGGGTGACGTTGTCCATTTCGCTGATCGCCTGGCTGACCTGGGTAATGCCCCGGCTCTGCTCGTCGGAAGCAGCCGCGATTTCCAGCATGATATCTGTGACGCGCTTCACCGCTTCGACGATTTCTTTCATCGTCCCGCCTGCGGCAACCACTTCCCCGGAACCGCGTTCGATCAGGGTGACCGATTCGCTGATCAGCCCTTCGATCTCTTTCGCGGCCTGGGCGCTGCGGCTGGCCAGGGTGCGGACTTCGCTGGCGACCACCGCAAACCCACGGCCCTGCTCGCCCGCGCGGGCGGCTTCGACAGCGGCGTTGAGCGCCAGAATGTTGGTCTGGAAAGCAATGCTGTTAATCACGGCGGTAATTTCGGAGATTTTTTTCGAGCTGGCGGAAATATTGCCCATCGTGGTGACGACGCCGGAAACAATCTGCCCGCCCCGGCTGGCTTTGCCGGAAGCATCTTCCGCCAGTTTACTGGCATGATGGGCGTTTTCGGCGTTCTGTTTCACCGTGGCGGTGAGCTGTTCCATGCTGGCAGCGGTCTGCTCAATGGCGGCGGCCTGTTCCTCGGTACGTGCAGAGAGATCGGTATTGCCCGCTGAAATCTCGCTGGTGCCGCGATAAATCTCCTCCGCACCCTGGCGCACTGTGCCGACAGTGCTGACCAGCGAATGCTGCATTTTTTGCAGGTCACGGCTTAAATGACCGATTTCACTGCGTCCGCTGATTTCATCCGCGACCGTTAAATCCCCCGCCGCGATTTTTTCAATCCGCCCGGCGGCACGCTGAAGCGGTGAGATCACCGTGCGGCGCAGCACCACAAAGGTCAGCAGGGTCAGCACCAGCGCAATAGCAAAGGCACCGGCCATAAACAGCATCCCCAACTGGCTGCGCTGATGCGCCTGCTCGCGCAGGGTATTGGCCCGCTCGGTGCGCAACTGGATGGCCTTCAGCAGCACTTCGTTGTAGGTATTGTCCAGCGGCCGGGCCTGTTCATTTTCATGATTGATGATGGCTTCAAACATGCCGTTTTTGGCAAATTTGAGCATCGGCTGCATCCCTTTAATATAGGCGGCAAAGTCGGTGTTAAGCGTGGCATCAAGGGCTTCGTCGGCGGGCGTTTTATAGGCGCGATCCATATAGAGCCTGAAACCGTCCTGCGCCTGCTTAATGCGTTTTTCGGCCTCGGCGATATTGGCCTTCATGTCATCCATTTCGGCAATACGGCTGGCGGCCCCGGCATGGATCAGACTGATCCGCGCGGTGCGCAGATTATTAGAGCTGTTGGAAAGCCCCATCCGCACCTGGATTTCTTCGGTGACGTCTTTTTGATCGCGGTCGGCCTGCATTAAAAAGTAGCCCGCTAATCCTGCGCTCAGGGCAAACAGCACAAGAATGCCGCCGAGGATCGAGGAAAACAGGGGAACGAGGCGGATATGGTGTAAAAAGCTCAGCTTTTGCGCAGGTGACGGCGCTGTATTATTGTCCATGGCTATCGACTCTCATATAAAGAAGCGTACAAACACGCCCGTCTGATAGTCATCGGCATTTAAGCGCAATGGATTACCGCTAAAAGCGATAACCCGGTCACACTTCACAACATTTGCACTAAGGCCAGCGGCAGGAACCGCTGGCAGATGAATCAGTTATCGCCGAAATGGATAACCGTGCGGATGGATTTGCCTTCGTGCATCAGGTCAAAGGCTTCGTTGATTTGCGCCAGCGGCAGGCGATGGGTGATGAACGGATCGAGCTTGATTCTGCCCGCCATGGCATCTTCAACCATGCCCGGCAACTGTGAGCGCCCTTTCACGCCGCCAAATGCTGAACCGCGCCACACGCGCCCGGTCACCAGCTGGAACGGACGGGTACTGATTTCCTGCCCGGCTCCGGCAACGCCGATGATGACGCTTTCACCCCAGCCTTTATGACAGCATTCCAGCGCCGCGCGCATCACATTAACGTTGCCGATGCATTCAAAGCTGTAATCAACGCCGCCGTCGGTCAGTTCCACAATCACCTCCTGAATCGGGCGGTCGTAGTCTTTCGGGTTAATGACGTCGGTCGCGCCCATCTCCTGTGCCAGTTTGAATTTCTCCGGGTTAGTGTCGATCGCCAGAATGCGCCCGGCTTTCGCCTGTACCGCGCCCTGGATCGCCGCAAGACCGATACCGCCCAGACCAAAGATGGCAACGGTATCGCCCTCTTTCACTTTTGCGGTGTTGTGAACCGCACCGATGCCGGTGGTCACGCCACAGCCCAGTAGACAAACTTTGTCCAGCGGTGCCTGCGGATTTACTTTCGCCAGCGAGATTTCAGCGCAGACGGTGTATTCGCTGAAGGTGCTGGTGCCCATGTAGTGATAAATCGGCTCGCCGTTGTAGGAAAAACGGGTGGTGCCGTCCGGCATTAAGCCTTTACCCTGGGTCGCCCGTACCGCCTGGCAGAGATTGGTTTTGCCGGATTTACAGAATTTACACTCGCCGCATTCGGCGGTGTATAGCGGAATAACGTGATCGCCCGGCTTCAGGCTGGTGACGCCTTCGCCCACGTCAACCACCACGCCGCCGCCTTCATGGCCCAGCACCGCCGGGAATACGCCTTCCGGGTCGTCGCCGGACAACGTAAAGGCATCGGTGTGGCATACGCCGGTATGGGTAATTTTGACCAGCACTTCGCCTTTCTTCGGCGGCGCGACGTCAATCTCGACAATTTCCAGCGGCTTGCCGGGGCCAAATGCAACTGCTGCACGCGATTTCATATTCTTTCTTCCCATATTGCGATGTTAACTGTTTATTTTAGATAAGAGCGCAGCAAATGACCGATTTCTGTCATCCGCACCGCGCGCTGATCGGACGAGGTTTCGCCGCTGACCAGCTCATCTTTGAGGTGAATTTCGACCATCTCGCCCATGAGTCCATTCGCCGCCCCCCGGATCGCCGCAATCTGTTGCAGGATGGCAATGCACGGCTCGCCGGACTCCAGCGCCCTCTCAAGCGCATCGACCTGCCCGCGAATACGTCTGACGCGGGTAAGCGCCCGTTTTTTATCTTCAGGTGACTGCGGCATGGGAACTCCGTGGTGTAGATACTATAGGGGGGTATACTAATTGTAAGTGACGCGAATGTAAACTCCGGCGTCTTAAGGCAACCCAAAAGCACAGAATGCAGCGGTCCCAGCCGCTGCGTTGTGAAAAAGTTTACAACCCCGGCGTCGGGCAGGATGACGGTGCACCGGTTGAGTCCACGCATCCGCCGCCTGCGGTGGTGACTTTGGTGGCGGGCGCGGGGGGCGCATTTTCTGCGGCGGGCTTATCAGAACGGGTGGCGTCGGAATAGGTGGTTTGCGAGCAGCCAGTCAGCGTGACCAGCACAGCGGCAATAAATAATTTATTCATAGTTCCTCTTTAAAATCAGCGAGATTAACAAAGATAACTACGACTAAGTGTGGTCGATCCTGCGGGATTTTCCAGTTGCCGCTGCGTCCTTCCGGTCCTATCTTTTCAGCGGTTGCCCCGCCGTTTCTTTTGCCCGTAACACTGTCAGGAACGTAATCAGCGCCGCGCCCATGATGTACCAGGCCGGAGAGAATTTATCCCCGGTGGTGGTAATCAGCCAGACCGAGAACCACGGCGTGATGCCGCCAAAGAAGGCGACAGCGAAGTTATAGGCGATGGAGAGGCCACCGTAGCGCACGCTGGTCGGGAAAAGCTCAGCCATCGCTGCGCTACAGGCACCGTCAAAGGCGGCGATAAACGCGCCCAGCATTAACATGGCGAGCACGGCGGAAAGCACATCGCCCTGCGCCATGACCATCATCGCCGGATAACTGAATAAAATAAAACCCGCGCAGCCCGCCAGCATCAGCGGTTTGCGTCCGAAGCGGTCGGACAGATACCCCATAAACGGCACCATGATAGCGATGGCGAACAGGCCAATGGTGGTGATGGCGTAGGCGTTCAGACGGGAAAAATGCAGTTCGGTGGCCAGGTAGCTCGGCATAAAGGTTTGCAGGGTCCAGTGCCCTACTGCTTTCAACACCACAAAACCGACGCAAAATAACAGCGCGCCCCACGCTTTGGTGACCGCGGCACGCAGCGGTGCGGATTCGGTTTTGCCGCTTTCCGCCACCGCCCGGTATTCCGGTGAATCCTCCAGATGCTGGCGCAGGTACAGGCCGATCCAGCCCAGCGGCCCGGCAATCAAAAACGGAATGCGCCAGCCCCAGTCGTTCATGGCGCTGTCGCCGAGGAAGGCGGTGAGCAGGAAAACCAGCCCGGAACCGGCGACAAACGCCATGAAGCCGAAGTTGTCGATCCAGCAGGTGAAGTAGCCTCGTCGGGCGAACGGGGCATATTCGGCAAGATAAGTGGTTGCGCCGGAACTCTCGCCGCCCGCCGCAAAGCCCTGGATCAGCCGGGTGATCACCAGCAGGATAGTCGCGCCGATGCCAATTTGATGGTAAGTCGGCAGCAGTCCCATCACAAAGGTCGCCCCGGAAGTCAGCAGGATCACCGTCGCCAGCACTTTTTGCCGCCCTACCCGGTCCCCGAGCGATCCGAAATACAGGCCGCCGAGCGGGCGCATGATAAAACCGGCACCAAAAACGGCAAACGAGGAAAGCAACGCCACGCCCGGATCGCCCGCGTGGAAAAATTGCAGGCCGATAATCGCCGCCAGCGTGCCGTAAAGACCAAAATCGAACCATTCCACGAAGTGTCCGACGCCGGTTGCCAGCAGCACTTTGCGCAGTTTACGGTCGGTGCCTATCGGGCGATCTTTAATTATTGTACTCATCACCACCTCAAAGTGTTTCTATTATAGATATACATGTACACCGGATGGTGGATTTTTGCCCATCGTCGGGAGGTGAAAATGTGACGCCTCGCAAATCCGGTCGCCAGAAAGCCCGCGGGGATCACATTTTCATGGCGGCTGACGTAAAAAACCCCGCCAGCGCGGGGTCAATGATTTGCGTTTCAGGAGCGCTTTTTCGGCATCATCCGTAACAACGTGTTGTCTTTCCACAAATAATGGTGCAGCAGCGAGGCCAGCGCGTGCAGGCCAATAACCCAGTAGCCCAGCGTCGCCAGCAGAATGTGGTACTTTTTCACCACATCGACCACGTCAAAATTCGCTTCGCTGGCAAACGGCATCACCACGCCAAACGCCATCCACGGGTGGCCCCGGTTGTACATCATGATCAGGCCGAGGATCGGCAGGATGATAAACAGCAGGTAGATCACCAGATGGCCGAGATGCGCCATCCCGGTCATCCACGGTTTAGGCTTAGGCACAATTGGCGGCGCAGGATATTTCAGCCGCAGCCCCAGACGCGCCACCATCAGCACCAGCACGCTGATACCGCAGGAAACATGAACCATGTTGAACCACAGCCGATAACTGCGCGGCGCAAAGCCGCGAAATTCCATCGCGCAGTAAGCCACCACGACCAACAGAAAAACCAGCCAGTGAATGGCGATTTGCACGCCGGAATATTTGTTGCCCATCAGAGTGTCCTGAATATGAATACAAAGATGCCAGGATAGCGATTTTTCGTTAAAAATTCATTAATTACTTGCGTATTGTGCGGAGATTACGCCCCGGCGTGGCAAGAATGAAACATAGGTTCATTTGCGGGCGGGCATCACTTTTTGCGCGTCGCACTGTGCTATAACCTCTTTTTACCTTCACAGGAGAAACGACATGATGTCCATTCGACCCGACGATTTAGTGCAATTGATGGCTGAAGCCACACGCAAAGCGGGGATCTTTCCCGTCTGGCCGCAGGGGGAAGCGCCGGGCGCGGCGACCAGCCGTGCGCAGTTCGTGCTGGAGGAGAACCATACCGGAAACTCCGCCTTCGATCGCTCTGTCACCGGGGTGCGTGCGCCGCAAATCGTGGTTTACGCGCCTGCTGAGCCTAACGGCATCGGCATTCTGGTCACGCCGGGCGGCTCTTATAAGCGTGTCGTGCTGGATAAAGAAGGCAGCGCGCTGGCCCCGTTTTTCAACGCGCGCGGCTATACCCTGTTTGTGATGACCTACCGGATGCCCGATGATGGCCATGCCGAAGGGGCCAGCGCGCCTCTGGCGGACGTACAGCGCGCGCTGCGTACCCTGCGCGCCCGCGCCGCGGAGTGGCAACTGGATGCGGACCGCATCGGCGTGCTGGGCTTTTCCGCCGGGGGGCACGTCGCCGCCAGTGCAGGCACTCGCTATGCGGAGCAGGTATATGAACCGCTGGATGATATCGATCGGCTGTCGGCGCGCCCGGATTTTATGGCGCTGGTCTACCCGGTGATTTCAATGCACGAGGAGATCGACCATCCGGCATCGCGGCAGGCGCTGGTTGGCCCGGAACCCGACGCCGGGCAGATCGCCCACTACTCGCTGGAGCAGCGTGCAGACGCCCGCACCCCGCCCACGTTTTTGCTTCACGCAGTGGACGATCCGGCGGTCAAAGTGGAAAACAGCGTGGTGATGTTCAGCGCCCTGCGACGGCTTGGCGTGCCGGTGGAAATGCATTTATTTGAGCAGGGCAAGCATGGTTTTGGCATTCGCGATGCCCAGGGGCTGCCGGTGTCCGTCTGGCCGGAACTGATGATGAACTGGATCGAGACTAAAGTCTGAAGCCTTAACGCGGCAAAGGCAGCGAAAGGGACGCCCGTTTAGCGGTAAACGGGCGACGGGTTACAGCAATGAACGGCTTTTCAGCGCCTCGTTGAGCAGCGCATCGTCCCGCAGGATCTGCCACGCGCGCTCGATTTCCGCCGGAATATTGACGTGAGTGATGAATCCTTTGCCGTTGGGACCATAGCCCTGCGCGTCGTCACGCAGGCGCGGGATTTCGCCGAGGATCAGTGACAGATAGCGTTCCGGCGGCCACATGCCCCGCTCTTTATCCGCAAACGTCAGGCCATCGTCGCTGTTGACCAGCCGCGCCACGATGCCCGGAAAACTCTGCCAGCGCGAAGCGGTCGCCACATCCTGCCAGACGTGAGCAAACGTCGCCATCGTGCGGCGTTGCATGGTCGGGTCCTGAACCACTACCCCTTTTGTACAGGGAATGCCGGTCACTTCCAGCATCTGGCGGGTAAAACGGGCGTTCTCGCCGCAGTTGGTGGATTTGGTTTCCAGCAGAATGCGCTCCGGGGCAATGTCCCAGAACTCCCTGGCGATTTCGCCGAGGATCCCGGCTTCGCTGCGCCCGGTGGTTTGCACCTTGTTATAACGAGGATGACGGGCAACCGCCGCGTAAAGGAACGTCGTGGAATGACCGATGCCACCGCTGATTAACAGCGGGCAGCTCTGCGCCGCCGCCAGCTCGCAGGCCGCGTCGATGGTAGGGATCACCGCATTACCCGCCAGTACGATCAGATCGCTATCCCGATCGACCGTTTCGCTCTGCGCCAGCCACTCACCCAGCTGATTGGCTGCACTGAGCGTGATGTCGGGAAGTTGTGGAAAAATAGCTGTCATTCACTTTCTCCTTACTAAGACTCCCTGGAGCGTAGCATTTGTCACGTCGCGTCCCAGCGGATCTATCTTAAAGCGCTATTTTACCCTGTTGTCCCCTTAACCGGCACATCTGGCATAACCCATTCACTTGAATTATGAATAAAGCCGGTTATAAACTTAGAGCCTGCCCGGGTGCTAAAGATAATTACAACAAGGTGAAAAATCATAATGCGCCTGCCACAACGTGACCCCTACGCCCCGCGCGAATGGGCACCCCATGAGAAACCCATGCTGTTGGGTTCTCCTTCAACGCCGCTGCACAGCACGCCAAAACGCATTGCCTACGGGATCGTCGGGCTGCTGGTGTGCCTGACCGGGGCGCTGGGAAATGCAGTGGTGACGGCTAACCTGCAAAACTTGCAGGGAACCTTTGCCGCCTGGTCAACGGAAATCGCCTGGCTGCCTGCGGTTTACGTGATGACTAACGTCTCCATCAACCTGCTGCTGGTAAAATTTCGCCAGCAGTTTGGCCTGCGCGCGTTTACCGAAGGGTTTCTGGTGCTGTATGTGCTGGTGACGTTTTTCCATCTGCTGGTCAACGACTTAAGCTCGGCGCTGATGGTCCGCGCGGCGCACGGTATGGTGGCGGCGGCGCTCAGTTCGCTCGGCATTTATTATCAGATTCAGGCATGGCCCGCCCGTCACCGGCTGAAGGCGCTGACCATTGGCATCACCGGATCGTCGCTGGCGATCCCGCTGGCGCGGCTGTTTTCAACCGATCTGCTCCAGCTCGACGAATGGCGCGGGCTGTATTTCTTTGAACTGGGGCTGGCGCTGATTTCGCTGGCATGCGTGATTCTGCTCAAGCTGCCTCCCGGTGACCGGCGCAAAGTTTTCGAAAAGAAAGACTTTATTACCTTTATCCTGCTGGCTCCCGGCATGGCCCTGCTCTGCGCGGTGCTCTCGCTGGGGCGGCTGGAATGGTGGTTTGAGACACCGTGGATTGGCTGGGCGCTGGCAGGCTCGCTGGTGCTGATTATCTCTGCCATTGTATTTGAGCATAACCGGCAAAACCCGCTGTTAAATACCCGCTGGCTTTCAAGCGGCAGTATCCTGCGCCTCGGCCTGATCATGCTGCTGATCCGCATCGTGCTGGCGGAACAAAACACTGGCGTCATCGGCTGGCTACAGTATGTCGGACTGCAAAATGAACAGATGACCGGGCTGGCGCTATCGATTTTCGCCGGGATCGTCTGCGGGATTATCGCCAGTTGCCTGACCATAAAACCGCAGCGACTGGCGTGGCCCATTGTAACCTCGCTGGCGCTGATGATTGTCGCCTCGTGGCTCGACAGCCACTCCACCATCCTGACCCGCCCGAATCAGCTAATGTTCAGCCAGTTCCTGCTCGGCTTCGGCAGCGCCTTTTTCCTCGCCCCGGCGATGCTGGCGGGCATCGGCGGCGTGATTGCCGATCCGCGCAATCTGGTCAGTTTTTCCGTTTTATTTGGCATGAGCCAGAACATTGGCGGCCTGCTGGGTTCGGCGATCCTCGGCACCTTTCAGACCTGGCGAGAAAAATATCACTCCAGCCTGCTGGCGGATCAGCTCACGACCCTCAACCCGCAGGTGAATGAACGACTTCAGCTCTACACTCAGATGTACAAAAACCTGATTGGCGACAGCGATTTGCTCAGCGTACAGGCGGGGGTGCAGTTGCAGAATGCCTCCACCTTGCAAGCGACGATTCTGGCGTATAACGATACGTATTTGCTGACCGCAGCAATTGCGGCGGTGACCATGCTGTGGATTTTCTGGCGGCTTTTACGCCTGCGGATCACCGCACGCATCGGTTTGAAACAGGCAACGGGAACAAAATAATGCGATTTCAGGAGATGTTATGAGTCAGCAGGATGTCGCCAAAGAGCGGGCGAATACGCGCAGTAATGTGCGGGTAGTGTCGATTTTTGCCGCCGCAGCGATTGGTATTGTCGGGGTACTGGCGATCCTTTACGCCTGGCAGCTTCCGCCTTTCACCCGTCATACTCAGTTCACCGATAACGCCTACGTGCGCGGGCAAACTACCTTTATCAGCCCGCAGGTTAACGGCTATATCACCCACGTTGCGGTGCAGGATTTTGTGCAGGTGAAACGCGGCGACGTGCTGATGCAAATCGACGATCGTATTTATCAGCAGCGCGTTCACCAGGCCCAGGCTCAGCTAAATATGAAAATCGCCGCGCTGAACAATAATCTCCAGCAGCGGAAAAGCGCTGAAGCGGTGATCGCCCGCAATCAGGCGGCGCTGCAAAATGCACGGGCGCAGAATCTGAAAACCCAGGCGGATCTGAAACGGGTAAAGGATTTAACCGCCGACGGCTCGCTGTCCATTCGCGAGCGTGATGCCGCACTTGCCAGCGCCGCGCAGGGCAGCGCGGATATTGCTCAGGCGCAGGCCACGCTTGAGATGTCGCGTCAGGATCTGCAAACCACGATTGTGAATCGCGCTTCGCTGGAGGCAGACGTTGAAAATGCGAAAGCCGCGCTGGAGCTGGCGCAAATCGATCTGCAAAACACCAAAATTATCGCTCCGCAGAACGGTCAGCTTGGGCAGATCGCCGTTCGGCTGGGGGCATATGTCGCCGCCGGGACGCATCTCACTTCGCTGGTTCCCGCGCAGCACTGGGTGATTGCCAATGTGAAAGAGACGCAGCTGGCGGAGATCCGCATTGGTCAGCCGGTGCAGTTCAGCGTCGATGCGCTAAATAACCGCGCCTTTAAAGGACGGGTGCAGAGTATTTCTCCGGCCACGGGCGTGGAATTCAGCGCTATTTCACCCGATAACGCCACCGGTAACTTTGTGAAGATTGCCCAGCGCATTCCGGTGCGGATTGAGATTCTGGGCAAACCCGAAGAGATCGCGCTTCTGCGTCCGGGGATGTCGGTGCAGGTGCATATTGATACCCGCGAGGATCGCCAATGAGACGTCATCCTCTCGCGCTGCTGCTGACGGCTCTGCTGCTCACCGCCTGTCAGTCGGTCGATGTGCAACCTGCCAAACCTGCCCTGCAAATCCCTGCGCAGTGGCGGCAAAATATCGGGCCAGCCAGCCCGACCGAAGGCGTCTGGTGGCGCAATTTTCATGATAGCGCGCTGAATCGCTATGTGGATCGGGCGCTGCAATTCAATACTGACGTGCTTATCGCCCGCGAACGGGTGAATGAATATCAGGCGCGGGTCTATGCCAGCCAGGGCGATTTGTTCCCGACGCTGGATGCGGGATTCAGCGGAAACCGCGCGCGTTCACAGTCGGCCGCCACCGGGCAGCCGGTCTACAGCACGCTGTATAAGGGCAATCTCAGCCTCAGCTATGATGTTGATATCTGGGGCGCAAACCGCAGCGCGACCGACGCCGCCGAAGCCACGCTTGAGGCCCAAAAAGCCGCCGCCGCTGCCGCGGACCTGACCATTGCCGCGTCGGTCGCCTCAGGCTATGTCACCCTGCTTTCTCTCGATGAGCAGTTAACCGTGACCCGGGCGACGCTGGAGGCGCGCGAAGCCTCGTACCGCCTGGCGCAGCGGCAGTTTGCCACCGGCTACAGTTCGCGTCTGGAGTTGATGCAGGCCGATTCCGAACTGCGCGGCACCCGCGCGCAGATCCCGCAAATTCGCCACCAGATTGCTGAACAGGAAAACGCGCTTAGCCTGTTGCTCGGCGTAAATCCGCAAAGCGTTGCGCGCGGCGGGACGTTCGACGGACTGACGCCGCTGGCGATCCCATCGCAACTGCCGTCGTCGCTGCTGAATCGCCGCCCGGATGTGGTGCAGGCTGAACGGCAACTGGTGGCCGCCGATGCCGCCCTCGCCGTGTCACGCGCGCAGCTTCTGCCGTCGCTCAATCTTACCGCCACCGGCTCGGTGCAGGATCGCACCCTCCCCGGCCTGCTGGATAACCCGCTTCAACTCTGGAGCGTGGGCGGAAGTATTCTTGCCCCGCTGTTAAACCGCCAGGCGCTTAACGCGCAGGTGGACGTGTCGATGTCGCAGCGCAATCAGGCGCTGTACAGCTATGAAAATACCGTGCGTAACGCCTTCAAAGAGGTCAACGACAGTCTGGATGCCATCGCCCGTTTGCAGGAACAGTTGCAGGAATTACAAGGTCAGGAGTCGGTCGCGCGCGAAACCCTACGCATTGCGCAAAACCGCTATCGTAACGGCTATTCTTCCTTCCTCGACGAGCTGGACGCCCAGCGCACACTGTTTTCCACCCAACTGAACGTGGTGCAGGTGAAAAACAGCCTGTTGCAGGCGCAGATTGATCTTTATCGCGCGCTCGGCGGCGGCTGGGGGGCGTGAGGCGTTTAATGATGGAGGCCGATCAGGATATTTTTACCCCGGATCCACTGACCGGGCCACCAATATGAGGGCGCGGCCCCGGTTCGGTAAACCGTCCATTTTCCCCGCGTGATATTGAATCGCTGGAAAAAAATGCGGCCGATGGATACGTGATGACTACCCGCTTTTTGGGGCTATCCAGCAGTTCATCGCCATTACCGGGTTATTATCTGGATGAGATGGCCTGTTTTCGTCATGGCGGCACGGATGATATTTCGCAGCGGATGTATGCGCTTATCGGACTGGGTCACTCGCGGGTACGTGAACGGCTGAATATTCGCCACAGCCAGTTGTTGGCCTGTGCCGGAATATTATCCGGACCGGGGCGAACCCGCTTTATAGGTGATCCATTGCAGAATCCCGGTGTGACGATACGGATCAGAGATAATAACGACCGTCCCGACGCCCGGCAGTATTATTTCCGTATTGTATTTAATGCCAGAAAATCATCACATCAGGTTACCGCTTTCCGGCAACCGGGATGATTCGGAATATGAACAGACCAGTTTCAGACACTCCGCGCCTTTATACCCGCATCGATCGTAAACCTGATAACCCACATGCTCAGCAACGCGGATCGATGCGAGGTTATTTTTGGCGATCAGGCACACCGTTTGTGTGGGGTGATACGTCTGCGCAAACCACCGGTGTGCGGCGCTCGCGGCTTCTTTTGCCACGCCTTTATGCTGGGCGTCAGGGGAAATAACCCATGATGCCTCTGCGTGAGGATCGAAATCCGCACCGATACCGCGATGAAAATTCGCCAGCCCGGTTTCCCCCAGAAAGCGCCCGTCGGATTTTTGAAAGACGGCAAAAATGCCATAGCCAAACGCCGCCCAGTGACCGACATTTCTTAACAATCGGTTCCAGGCCTCTTCTGCCGTAAAGCCGGGCGTGCCGGACAGGTGGAAAATAGTCGGGTCGGCATACATGGGATACCAGACCGCAAAATCGTCGATGGTTTGCGGGCGGAGTATCAGTCTGTCGGTAATAAGGGAAAGTGTTGTCATGGGGCTGTGGCTATCAATGTGTTGATCGTGATGGGGGTTATTATTGCCCGGCAAAGGCGATTTTCAGCCATCACCTGTCCCGGGACGGTAAAAAAGCCCGGCGGTTAATACCCGCCGGGCTTAGCGTGAAGCGCTAACCGCTAATCTGCTCCATCGCCTGCAAAATCCGCTTATCGGAAATCGGGTACGGCGTACCCAATTGCTGGGCAAAATAACTCACCCGCAGTTCTTCGATCATCCAGCGGATCTCCTTCACATCGTCATCATCGCGACGGGCGGGCGGCAGTTTGTTGATCCACTGCTGCCACGCCTGCTGGACGCTTTCCACTTTCAGCATCTGCGCGCGGTCGCGGTGCGGGTCGACCGCCAGCTTTTCCAGCCGTTTTTCGATAGCCTGTAAATAGCGCAGGGTGTCGCCGAGCCGTTTAAAGCCGTTGCCGGTGACGAAGCCGCGATACACCAGTCCGTTCATATGCGCTTTGATGTCGGACAGCCCCAGCGCCATCGTCATATCCACGCGCCCTTTCAGCCGCTTGTTGATGGTGAAGACGGCGGTGAGAATTTGCTCGACCTGTTTAGCGATTTCAACCACCGTGTCGTTGAGTTCAGCGCGGACTTTTTCATGCAGTCGCGCAAAGCCCTCTTCGGTCCACACCGGGCCGCCCGCTTCGTCGATCAGCTTGTCCACGCCGCAGGAGATGCAGTCGTCGATCAGATCCAGCACCTTGCCATACGGGTTAAAGTAGAGGCCCAGCTTGGCTTTGTTCGGCAGTTTCTCATGCAGATATTTGATTGGCGACGGAATGTTGAGCAGCAGCAAACGCCGCAGGCCGCGCCACATCGCCTGTTGTTGCTCCAGCGGATTGTCGAACAGCCTGATCGCCACGCTGTCGCGCTCATCCACCAGCGCAGGCCAGGCTTTGACTTTGTAGTTGCCACGTTTTTGCTCGTAGCTTTCGGCAAGCGTGCCGAAACTCCAGATATGCAGCCCGCTTTGCTCGATGCCGTCGTCCGCCACGGCGGAGAGCGTCTCCTGCACTTTGCCTTTCAGCGCGTCCTTCAGATCCTGCAACGAACGGCCTTCCTGCAACTTCTTGTTTTTATCATCCACCACCCGGAAGGTGATTTTCAGGTGATCGGGCACCTGATCCCAGTGCCAGTCGTCGCGGTCGATGGTGTGACCGGTCATCCGCCGCAGTTCGCGCTCCAGCGCTTCCAGCAGCGGCAGTTCCAGCGGCGTGACGCGGCCTAAGAAGGCTTCAGCATAGTTCGGCGCAGGCACAAAGTTACGGCGCACCGGCTTCGGTAGCGATTTGATCAGCGCAATAATAAGCTCGCGGCGCAGGCCGGGGATCTGCCATTCAAATCCAGCCTCTTCGACCTGGTTTAGCAGCGGCAGCGGGATATGCACGGTGACGCCATCGGCATCTGCGCCCGGCTCAAACTGATAGCTCAGCCGCAGCTTGAGGTTGCCCTGATGCCAGAAGTTCGGGTAGTCGAGCTTGCTGATCGACTCCGCGCCCTCTTTGATCAACATGCTCTTTTCAAAATTGAGCAGGTCCGGCGTCTCGCGGCTGACTTTTTTCCACCAGCTATCGAAATGGCGGGCGGAAATGGCATCGACGCTGATCCGCTGGTCGTAAAACTCAAACAGCGTTTCGTCATCGACCAGGATGTCGCGGCGGCGGGATTTATGCTCCAGCTCTTCCACTTCGGCACGCAGCTTCAGGTTGTCGCGGAAGAAGGCGTGACGGGTCTGCCAGTCGCCCTCAACCAGCGCGTGGCGGATGAACAGCTCCCGGCACAGCGCCGGGTCGATCTGGCTGTAATTGATTTTACGCGCGGCCACAATTGGCAGACCGTAGACGGTCACTTTTTCGGTCGCCATGACCGCGCCCTGCGCCCGCTCCCAGTGCGGCTCGCTGTAAGAGCGTTTGATCAAATGCTGCGCCACCGGCTCCACCCACTCCGGGTCGATACGGGCGGCGATGCGTCCCCACAGGCGGCTGGTTTCCACCAGTTCCGCCACCATCGTCCATTTGGGCGGCTTTTTGAACAGGCCAGAGCCGGGGAAGATGGAGAAGCGAGCGTTGCGCGCGCCGGTATATTCCTGTTTATCCGCATCTTTCATACCGATATGCGACAGCAGACCGGTCAGCAGCGCGACGTGAATTTCGCGATACTCTGCCGGTTCGCTGTTAACCGGAATGCCTAATTCTTTTACGACCTGGCGCAGTTGGGTGTAGATATCCTGCCACTCGCGCACCCGCAAATAGTTGAGGAAATCGGTGCGGCAAAGACGGCGGAAGGCGTTCGATGACAGCGCTTTTTGCTGCTCGCCGAGATAATTCCACAAATTCACGAAAGCGAGGAAGTCGGACTCTTTATCGTGGAAGCGACGATGTTTCTCATCCGACGCCTGCTGTTTGTCCATCGGGCGTTCGCGCGGGTCCTGGATGGAGAGCGCCGAGGTGATAATCATCGCCTCGCGCACGCAGCCGTGTTTCTGCGCCTCCAGCACCATTCGCGCCAGACGCGGATCGACGGGAAGTTGCGAAAGCTGGCGGCCCTGGGCGGTGAGCTTATAGGCGGTCTGCTGCTCGTCGGTGGTGATCGCGCCCAGCTCTTCCAGCAGGCGCACGCCGTCCTGAATGTTGCGTTTGTCCGGCGCTTCCACAAACGGGAATGCGGCGATGTCGCCCAGCCCCAGCGCGGTCATCTGCAAAATGACCGACGCGAGATTGGTACGCAAAATTTCCGGATCGGTGAATTCCGGGCGCGAGAGGAAATCGTCTTCCGAATACAGGCGAATACAGATCCCTTCCGAGACGCGCCCGCAGCGGCCTTTACGCTGGTTGGCGGAGGCCTGGGAAACCGGCTCAATCGGCAGGCGCTGGACTTTGGTACGGAAGCTGTAGCGACTGATGCGCGCGGTGCCCGGATCGATAACGTATTTAATGCCCGGCACGGTGAGCGAGGTTTCAGCGACGTTGGTTGCCAGCACGATGCGCCGCCCGCTGTGCCCCTGGAAGACCCGGTTCTGTTCACTGTTTGACAGACGCGCATACAGCGGCAACACCTCGGTATGGCGCAGGTTGAGCTTGTTTAACGCGTCGGCGGTGTCGCGAATTTCACGCTCGCCGCTCATAAAGATCAGAATATCGCCCGCGCTTTCGCGGCCCAGTTCATCCACCGCATCGAAAATCGCCTGAAGCTGATCGCGTTCGGTGTCGTCTGCCTCTTCGACAATCGGGCGATAGCGCACTTCTACCGGATAAGTGCGCCCGGACACTTCAATAATCGGCGCGTGATTAAAATGGCGCGAGAAACGTTCCGGGTCGATGGTAGCGGAGGTGATAATGACTTTCAGATCCGGGCGCTTCGGCAGCAACTCGCGCAGATAGCCGAGCAGGAAGTCGATGTTCAGGCTGCGCTCGTGCGCTTCATCAATGATGATGGTGTCGTACTGCATCAGCAGGCGGTCCTGCTGGATCTCCGCCAGCAGAATGCCGTCGGTCATCAGCTTGACCATCGTGTTGTCGCTGACGCGATCGCTAAAGCGGACTTTATAGCCCACGCAGCCGCCCGGCTCGGTTTGCAGCTCTTCGGCAATACGGTTTGCCACTGTGCGCGCCGCCAGACGACGCGGCTGGGTATGACCAATCAGCCCTTTCACCCCGCGTCCCAGCTCCATGCAAATTTTGGGTAGCTGGGTGGTTTTACCGGAGCCGGTTTCCCCGGCGACGATCACCACCTGGTGGTCGCGAATGGCGTCGAGGATGTCCTGTTTTTTCTGGCTGACCGGCAGGTTTTCCGGGTAGGTGATTTCAGGACGCGACGCGACGCGCTGCGCCACTTTTTCTGCCGCCTGAAACATTTCAGCCGCCAGGCCGTTGAGAATGCCCTGCTGAGCTTCAGGATTTTTAACCTTCTTCGCGCCGTGCAGACGTTTGGCGAAGCGCTGTTTATCGCGCAGCATCAGGGCGTCAAGCCGATCGTAGAGCTGCGCAGGCGTCAATTTCTGTTGTTCTGTCATCGTGTTATCGGGCCGTTAGCGGCCAAAAAATAATTTACTTTTATGATGGCTATAGAGTACCACATTGCCGGTTTACCCGCCTTATTCAAAAAAATCGAACATAGAATTCGATATATTGCGCTATCACTGCGGCGGAATTGTGAATAGAGTGTCAACAAGTAGCGGGCTATCTATCCCCCTTCAAACACATAAAAGGAAACACCCATGAGCAAAGTATTGGTTCTCAAATCGAGCATTCTGGCAGGGTATTCGCAGTCTGGTCAGCTCTCTGACTATTTTGTCGAGCAATGGATCGCGAAACATCCGGGTGATGAAGTGACCGTTCGCGATCTGGCGGCAAACCCTGTTCCGGTTCTGGATGGTGAACTGGTTGGCGCGCTGCGTCCGAGCGATGCGCCGCTGACGCCACGTCAGCAGGAAGCGCTGGCGCTTTCCGATGAGCTGATTGCTGAATTGCAGGCGCATGACGTGGTTGTTATCAACGCCCCGATGTACAACTTTAATATCCCGACCCAGTTGAAGAACTACTTTGACCTGGTGGCGCGTGCGGGCGTGACGTTCCGTTATACCGAAAAAGGGCCGGAAGGTCTGGTGACCGGTAAACGCGCGGTGATCCTCTCCAGTCGTGGCGGTATTCACAAAGATACCCCAACCGATCTGGTTGCCCCGTACCTGACACTGTTCCTCGGCTTTATTGGTATTACCGACGTGAACTTTGTCTTCGCGGAAGGTATCGCTTACGGCCCGGAAGTGGCTGAAAAAGCGCAGACCGAAGCAAAAGCAGCGATTGACAGCCTGGTTGCTGCCTGAGATCTCTCCCTTCCGCCGCCTCTGGCGGGAGGGTTTTCACGTTCCCGCCCCCGATAAATCAAAAACTCATCAGGCCGATTATCCAGATCCCCCAAGCCAGCACCGTTGCCAGTAGCGTCCGGTGGAGCTGACGCCGCGCGCCCTGTTCTCTTTCCTGTAAGGTCAGCGTTTTCAGGCGCTCGCGCTGCCAGATAAACGCCAGCGCTTCGCCTGCGGCCGGAGAATTTTCCTCACTGAGCAGGCGAAAATAGCCCGCATCCAGCCACAGTCGCCAGCAACCATATGCGATGTAACTGACGTTCAGCACCAGCAAAACAGGTAGCCCGCTGCGGGAAGCAAACACCAGCGCCCACACCAGCGGCAGGCTACCGAGCGGCAGGAAGAAGCGCCAGCTGGAGAGCGAACGGATCAGAATTGCCCTTCGCGTTACGTTGTCACGATTTTCTGCCATTGCTGCAATGTCTCCAGATGAAACGGTTTTAACACCACCTGCTGCCGACGCGCCCGAAGCAGGACGACCGCCTCGTCAACGGTTTGCACATGACCGTAGTGCAGCAGCCAGGCCGCGACCACCAGCGCGCTGCGGGAAAGCCCCAGCGAACAGTGGACCAGCACCGAGCCGTGCCCGGCGCGAAGCTGTTCCAGTAGCTCTACCGCCTGCGCCAGTTGGGCGCTCTCTGGCACCACCAAATCCAGCATGGGTACACAGGCATAATACTGGTGGACGCTTGATGCCGGGCGGGGAAATTCACAGGTGAGATCGAGCACCGCGTGCTGATCGGTAGCGGCGCGCGGATAACAGCCGAGATACACGCCGTCAACGACCAGGGTGACAGGCGCTAAATGACGGGTAAACCAGCGGGCGGAAAGCTGCGTTCCCAGCCGCCACGGAAGCAGCAGCCAGTACGCGGCGGGCGTGATGCGCCCGCTGGCATTTTTTTGCATCGCCGCCACACCCAGCCCGGCATAGCCCAGCGCCACGATCAGCAACGACAGCGCGGGCCACCACAGCCAGGGGGTGATCAGGCACACCAACGCGCCGACGAAATAGCGCAGCGCCAGCGTTTTTCGCCCGCTATTCGCACGTCGCCAGCGCCATTTGCCCTGATCGGGAACGATCCAGCTTATCAGCATCCCTACCGCCAGCCCGCTGAGAATATCAATGACGTGATGCTGCCAGGTGGTCACGACCGACAGCGCAATCAGTAAAAACCAGCCGTCGCACAGTTTTTGCCCGCCGCCGGAAAGCCGTTTATGAAAATGCCACCAGATAATCCAGCATAAAATGATATGCAGCGACGGCGACTGATTGTACGGCAGATCGAACTGTTCAAGCTGACCGAACAGCCAGCCTGCCGCGCCGTCAACCTGCGGCCGGGTAAAGGTGAAACGCAGCGGGTAGAGCAGAAATCCGAGGCAGGCGAGCAGCGACGCCAGCAGCAGTCTGCAAGCCAGCCGCCGCTGTTCACCGAGCGTGGCGCAGCAAAACAGCGACAGTCCGTAGAGCAGATCCAGGCTCCAGTAAGGGATAATGCTCAGCGGAATGAACGGGATGTAATGCTCCCAGCTAAACACCATGCTGCCCACGTCGCTGCGGCTGGCGGTGAAAACGTTAACCTGCCCGTAAGTGAGGAAGAAAAACGGTCCCAGCAGCGCCAGCCAGCCCACTCCCTGAAGCAGAATTTTACGGTCGCGGGCAATCATCAACGCCGTACCGCCAGCGACACGGTGAAGATGCCCCACTGATCGATCAGTTGCGCGCATTTATCAAACCCGGCCTCGTAAACCAGCGCGTCCATTTCTCCCTGGCTGCGCACGCGCATCACCCACGGCTTGCCGTCTTTATGACTGGTTAAAGACCAGGCGATCGTTTTAAGTTGGGGATGCCAGGGCTGCCCGGTATAAATCAGCAGGCCGCCCGCAGGGATCGCCTCTGCCAGCCCCGCCAGCGATGCCCGGACCAGCGCGTTTTCCGGGAACAATTCATACAGGCCGGATACAATGCCCAGCGTCGGCGCGGGATCGAGCGCCGCCAGCTCGTCGCGGTTAAAAGCGTCGCCGCGCTCAAATCGCGCCACCTCTGCCATCCCCCGTTCGCTAATCATCTGCTGGCCTTTGCTCACGTTCAGCTCGCTGTAATCGCGCAGCAGAATTTCGTTTACCGCCGGATTGCCCTGAAGCGCGTCCAGCACGTAGCGCCCGTGTCCGGCGGCAATATCCACCACCCGCACCGGTTTTCCTTCCTCGACCAGACGACCGACCGCCTGTTTGATCAGCGTATCCAGATGCAGCTTGCGCTGACGGATCCCCTGCCAGCCGATGCTGTTCAGGTAATTTTTGTCAATCAGCCGCCCCAGCGCGCTGCTGCCCTGCGGCTGGTTGCGATAGACGTAATCCAGCGTGCTGCCGGAATCGAAACCGGTGTCAAAACCGAGGCGCACCCCGGCTGACTGGGTACCGAGCGCTTTCATGCCGTAGCGCAGTGCCCGGTAAGAGAAATCGTCAATGGAGTAAGGCTCAGGACCGCCGTGCAGAATGCGCCAGGCATCGGCTCCGGGGCTGTGACGGTCCTCATCGCGATAGTCAAAACGCTGCGGCGGTGCGGCGTACAGGGCATCAATAAAGTCGCGCATTTTGGCAAACGCCAGATGGCGATCTTTTTCACCCAGCGTGTCGTGATAAAACCCCGGCAAAATATGCACCTCTTTCAGCGGGCTGCGCAGGCGCTGGTAGAAATCGATTTGCGGCTGGCGATGCACCACGAAATCTTCGCCGGAAATCAGTAGCTGGGTCGGGACGACGATGGCGGCCGCGTCGCTGACCAGTCTTTCGGAGGTTTTATACAGATCGAGCAAAATATTGACCGCAATGGCGCGGGCAATCAGCGGATCGTGATTAAAGCTCTCCACCCGCGCCGGATCGTGGGTCAGATATTTGCCCTTCACGTAAGAGTTAACGTAAAACAGGCCGCGAATTTTTTGCATCAGCCCCAGCCCGGCACGGGCAAACGGCACGTAAAGTTTGACTTTGAAGGCCGGGGACGCCAGCACCAGACCGCGCAAAACGGGAGCATAGTCATGAACCCAGGCGGCGACCAGCACTGCGCCCACGCTTTGCGCCACGACCACAACATCTTCCAGCGCCAGCTGGCTATCGGCGGCAGCGAAGCGCACGAACTCATCGACGTCCTGCACCGAGCGGGCCAGCGACGGGCTGTAGCCACGCGGCCCCTCAGTTTTGCCATGCCCGCGCGCGTCCCAGGCATAAAAAGCGGTATCCGGCATCGCCAGCTCATCGACGATGTGCTGTAAGCGCCCGGAGTGCTCGTGCCCACGGTGAAAAAGGACGATAACCCGGCGCGGCACGGTTTCATTTAACGCGGGCCAGTGACGATAAAACAGCGCGTGGTTATCGCTGGTCAGAAAACTTTTTTCTTCAGGCGTGCGGAGTGTGTTCATGATTATGTTGCCCTTCCAGATGGGATTGCAGATGGAGAAAGTGCTGCAACAGACTTTCCGTGTAAGCGTGTTTATCGGCAATCCAGCTGACCTTTTCGCCGACGTTTGCATCAATAAAGAGTGGCAGCGGGATGCGGTTGCCCTTCGCCATTACCCTTTCCGTTCCTGACAGCCAGACCGGAATAACCGGCACTTCCGGCATTCGCTGAACCAGGTGCCAGATGCCGGGCTTCAGCGCCGCCAGTTTACCCGGCTCGCCGCGCGTGCCTTCCGGGAACAGGATCAGGATTTTATTATCCCGCAGCGCCTTTTCGCAGCCCGCCAGCGGATCGGCCTCCCCGCCGTTACGCACGACCGGAATAATATTCAGAATATGCAGCGTGAACCACGCCAGCCATTTGTTACGCAGAAAATAGTCTGCTGCCGCCACCGGATGCACCCGCTGCTGGAGACGCAGCGAAAAAAGTGACAGCAGCGCGAAGACATCCATGTGGCTATTGTGATTGGCGACGATGATGGCCGGACCGCTTTGCGGCAGGCGCTCACGATGCTTTACCCGCAGGCCAAGCCATAGCCAAATCACCGGCCAGACAATACACAGAGTGAACAGGAAGCGGAGCGTTTTTTTGGCCATAGGCTTAGTAATAAAAGTAACGGATAAAATGGAAGAAGACCGGCGCGGTAAAAATCAGGGAATCCAGCCGGTCGAGAATGCCGCCGTGTCCGGGCAGCAGCGTACCGCTATCTTTGACGCCGATATCGCGTTTCACCGCTGACATCACCACGTCGCCACAAAAGCCGGTGATACCGATGATCGCGCCAGCAATCAGCGCCATACCCCAGCTCATTGGCGTCAGCAGCGGGCCGAGAAACAACGCTGCCAGCGCGGTGCTGGCGATGCCGCCGATCAGCCCGGCCAGCGTTTTGTTCGGGCTCACCGAAGGCGTCACCTTAATGCGCCCCAGCGATTTGCCCCATAGATACTGGGCGATATCGTTGAATTCGGTCAGCCCTACCAGGAACAGCACCAGCAATGCGCCGGTATGGGCGTCGTTACCCGGCAGCACCAGTAAACAGGCGACGTGACCGAAGGCAAAAACGGTGGTCATTAATCCCCAGTGAAGCTGAGAGGCGCTGCGCAAAAAGCCCTGGGTATTGCCGGTCAGCACCATGCGGGCGGGTAAAAACAGGAAGGCATACACCGGAATAAAAACGATAAACATGCCGTACCAGCCAATGCCGACCAGCCAGTAGTTAATCGGGATCGCGAGGAACATCCACAGCAGCGGCATCCGGTCGGTGGCGCGAGAGGAAACCAGAGTCAGATACTCTTTCAGGGCGATAAAACTGACCAGCGCGAAGAAAGTGATCGCCAGCCAGCGCGGGCTGACCAGCGCCAGCGAGAACAGAATGATGATCGCCCACCAGGTGCGGATGCGCAGAGTGAGTTCGCGCCAGTCTTTTTGCGGCTTCAGCCAGATCAGCAGCAGATTGATAAGCGTTGCGACGATCAGCAGTGAGAAAACCACCGCCAGGGACAGATGGAGTCGGGTCATGATGCCTGCTCCCGGAGCACGCTACGGCAGCGGTTGATGAGAGTCCAGACCAGCAGCAGCGTTGCCGCGCCCCAGACGAGATTATTCCAGGCAAGGAGTTGCGGCCAGATGGCAATCGCCAGTCCCCACGCGCCAAACGCCAGCGCCCGGTCGCTTTTCCCCAGCGGCCCGGCATAGCTGCGCACGCCGTTGATGGACTGCGCCAGCACGCCGCAAAATTCGCTGAGCACCGTGAAAAACAGTAAGGTCAGCACCAGCGCCGGATGGCTGCCCGGCAGAAACAGAAACGGCAGATACAGCGCCACATCGGAAAGCACGTCGCCCAGTTCGTTGAGGATCGCCCCCAGCCGCGTTTGCTGGTGGTATTCCCGCGCCATCATGCCGTCCAGCGCGTTCAGCGCCATACGAATAAACAGCACTCCCGGCAGGATCGCGAAGGCCAACGGCGTTTTCAGCACCATCAGCACGCCGCCTGCGATAACAGAAAGCGCCAGCGCCGCGAGCGTGATTTGATTAGCACTGACCCCTGCGCGGTGCAGACGACGCAGCAACGGGCGTAGCAGCCCCTGAAACCGGGGTTTTATCTGGTATAGCGTGATCATAAATTCCCTTCCTGAACGCGGATAATGCCAACATACGGCCTCAGACACCGATCTTAAAAGCGTTTTCTTTACAGTACTATCGTTTTTCGCCGAAGTGGTTATGCCCGTCATAATTCGGGGTCGGGCGAAAGCCCTACATTATCTGACGCTCAGCCACCGGGATTACCCGACGGACGCGTTATCCGGGGTTATTTACGCAGCCATTTACCGTTAATTCCCTGAACGTATTCTCCCGGCTGCGCCCGCTGCACCAGTTTCTGCCCCGCCAGTTTCGCCACTTCATCCACCGGCAGGTTATTGCGATCCGCCAGTTGTTGATAGCTTTCGCTGCGGGCCTGATTAATTTGTTTCACCAACGCCAGGGTCTGCGGGTCCTGCTGTAGCGGAGCGATATAGCCGTTAAAGGTTTCACCCACCCGCCCCTGCGTCCGGGCTTCGTTCAGCGTGAGCGCCAGCGCGCTGTTGCTGATTAACGCCAGCGCCAGAAGCAGCCGTTTTAATGTCGGTTTCATCATCACCTCAGAACAGATCGCTGCGCGATTTCAGCAGACTTTCCACGTCCTTATCGACTTTGATGTGGATCTCATGCTCGATTTTGACGTTCATATTGATGGTAATCGGCTCTTTCGGCGCAGCCACCTCGATTCGGGGCGTGCAGCCTGCAAGCAAGGTGGTCGCCAGTAGCGGGAGCAGCGCGATTGCGTTTTTCATCATTATTCCTCACATTCCTTGCTTTGTTGGCAGCCTTGCGCAGGCAGCGTCGTGTTTTGCTCCAGCCATGTTTGTAAATTATCGCCAAAGCGCAGGCTGCGCCACAGGGTAAAAATATTCTCCTGATGGGTATAGTTTAGATTGACGGTGTTACTTTTACCGTCGACCCGGCTGATCCCGGTGATAGCCGCCTGCATATCGAGTACGCCCAGATTATCGACGTTGATTTTGGTCCATGAACGGGAGATTTCCATATAGCGTAGCCAGTTGATAGCCGCGCCTGCAGCAATGTTATCTTTGACCACGGCATCCGCCGTGTCTTTGTCGATGCGCAAAGTGAGCGGGCCGGGATTGGTGAGCCAGCCGTCGTGAATGATCCACTTTTCATTCTCCAGCCATAGCGGTAATGCCCCGCTGACCGGGCCGGACAGAGTGAACTGTTTAGGATTCACAGCGCTGATAAGCTCGCTGGACGAGATATTCTGCACCCGCAGCAGGGCCGGATCGTGCTGCGGCATCCGCAACTGCTGCATGGTCACTTTGCCGCCAAGGATATCGACGCTGACATCGCTTAATACCAGCGGCGATTTTTCACTCCACGGCCAGCGTCCCTGTAAATCTGCGGTCACGTTTTTCGCCGTCACCTGGTTGACGATTTCTGCAATGCGTAATGAAACCGGCCCCCGGGTGCCAAGCTGCCAGCTCTCATCGGAATAGCGGAATGGCAGGATAAAATCGACGCCGTTGATTTTGTTGTCGGGCATCCACGCGCTGCCGTTTTTCACTACCCCATGCCCGCCCGCGCTAAAGCCCTGCCCGGCGGCGGCAGAGAAAGCGATTTGCGCGTACAGTTCGCCTTCGCGCAGATCCAGCTTCCAGTCCGCCGGGATCAGCGGCTGGAAAACGTTGAGCGGCTGCTGCGGCCACCACGCCTGACCGCGTAACCGCTCGCCGTCCCAGCGACCGTTGACCCGCACCGGGCCAATGGCCTGCGCGTGCAGATCGCCTTTGAACTGAAACAGCGTCGGGTCACTGCCCTGCACGCTAAATTTGAGGGTCGAAGGCGGGAGCACGCTGCCGCCGCTGAAAGTAGTGGCTTGCGCATCCAGCGACAGCGCCCCGCTAAATTGCGGCTGCTGTGGGTCCCGGAGCCAGATAATCGGTTTATCGAGGGTCAGACGGGGCTGGCTCATCTGCATACTGCCATAGCGCAGTTGATTAAACCCGGTGGAGAGCGTATTCAGGACAATGCGTCGATCGTGCCATTCACCGGTTCCGGCAACGTCCCAGCGAGCCTGCATCGGCGTAAACGAGCCATCGCCCCAGTAACGCCACTGCCAGCGTCCCTTATCCGGCAGAAATGCCTGAGCCTTGCCGTCAAGATGCAGCACCAGGTCGCCGGTTGTCGGTTCGTGGGCGCGCAAAATGGCCTGTAGACGCCCTTCAATGCCGTCGCGGGCCACTTTAACGCCCGCCAGCGGCCAGCGAATTTCATCGAGGTTCAGCGAGTTGATCACCCGCCCGCGTGAACGCAGCAGCGCGCCAGGCTGAAAGGCCAGCCGGGGATCGTCCAGCCGCCCCGACAGATGGGCGGGCAAAACGGCGTAAAAAATCAGATCGTCGTGCTTCGCCTCGCCGGTCAGTTGCAGCGGCATATCGCTGTTTTCGGGATCGAGTTTCCCCGGACCAAAGTTAAGCACCGCATTGCCTTTCCCCGCTTTACCGGAGGTCAGCACGTTCATGCGACCGGAAATCAGCGCGTTTGCCAGCCCCTGCCGCCAGTTTTCGACCTTCACGCCCAGCCGTCCGCTCAGCGGAAATGCCTGATACGGCCAGAACCAGCGACCATCGCTGATAGTGAATTGATCCGGCGTCATCTGCCAGGGCAGGTCCAGCAGCGGGTCCGGGGTATCGCGGGCCATGACGATCAACTGCCCTTCGCGGTCGCGCCATTCCAGTTCGAGATCCACCGGCGCGGCGATCTGCGGCACCTGCAATGAGGCGCTGGCGTGACCGTTAACCGGCAGCCCACCCGGCACCAGCGGCAGGACAAATTCTCCGCTTAGCGCCAGCGGTGGCTGATCCGCCAGCAAATGCAGTTCAAACGTTTTAACCACCAGCGCCTGACCGCGTAGTTCGGCGGCAAACGTCACCTCATCGCCCTGATAGGTAAGGGTCTGACGCGCCGGAGTGACGCCGAGGGAAAGTTTTCCCTGCCATTTTTGCCAGGGGGAAAAAGTCAGGCGATCGATGTTAATCCAGCTATAAGGCAGCAGCGATTGCCATTCCGCCAGGGTGCGCGGCGCGGCGGAAGAAGCTTCACTTTGCGGGAGTTTACTCAGGCAGACGGAATCGATATCCAGTTCCGCCACGTTCAGTTGCCAGCGGCTGGGATGCGAAAGTTCACCACCTTTCAAATGGGCCAGTTCACAGTCACCCACCAGATAACGTAAATCGGGAATATGCAGCGCGTGACGGTTCAGGCTCAGTCCCTCTTCCAGCGCCACGCGCGTGCCCGCCGGAAGCCAGATACCCGCGAGCTTAGGCACCCACCAGCCGAGCGTAAGCAGCAGCGTCAGCGGCAGGAGGATCAGCAATAAAAGCAGTGCGAGTGCGGCTTTGTATCTACCCTTCATGGGCGGTTAATATCCTGATTATTCGAGTTTTTAGCGGCATACGCCGATCATTGTGGCATGTTTATTACCTGAGATGAAGCCGCAGGCAGAAAGTCGCCGTGCAGACTTCAGTATAATCCGCGACGCCCATTTTTCCCGGATGCTGCCCGACAAGCAGACAAATATTGTTTATTTTGATAAGACATAGTGACAAGCTCGCTGTTTATACATCATCTTTATGTCATTATCTTGTTAAGGTTTCTCATTGTGGCTGGCAAAGATAGTCTTATCTTACCTGCAGGAGCGTGAGCATGTTCTCAGGGTTGAATGAAAATGACATCAGTAAACTGGCTGCTTTAGAACTGCTCCGCAAGGATGACGCGCCACGGGATCGTACGCTGGGGGAATTCGCCAGGCTTGCCAGCGATCTGATGGGCGTTTCCGGCTGTTTCGTCACCATTTTTGACGATAAATACCAGTACATCAAATACGCCCACAATCTTGATTCCGTGCCGGAAAAGCTGCCGGTCGAAAAAACCATGTGCAAACATGCGGTGAGTACCTGCCAGCCAATCATTTGCCCGGACACGCGTAACGATCCGCGTTTTGTGAATCATCCGCTGGTGCAAAAGGGTCTGGTCGTTTTCTATGCAGCGGCCCCGTTGCAAACCCGTGATAACTTCGTGCTGGGAACGCTGTGCGTCTGCGATCCCCGCGCTCATACCCCTTCGCCCAAACACATTGAACAGTTTTTACAACTGACCCACCTCGCCAGCGCCTGGCTTGAATCCTGGTATTCGGTTGGGCGCATCGATCCGCTAACTTCGCTTCCCAACCGGCAAAGCCTGGTGGAAGAGCTCGGTAGCCTTTCCTTTATGCCACAGGCGCAGGCCTGGACGCTCATTATCTTTGAGTGTATTGATATTTACCGGGCCTATGAATTATCGCGTTATCTGGGTCTGGCGGCCGTCGAGAAGATGCTGCAAAACTTCGGCCCGCTGGTGCGCATTCGTCTCGATCTGCCCGTGGCCGTTCCGCTTTACGCTTTTGCGACCGGACGCTATGCCCTGCTGGTCAAAGAAGAACTGGCGCAACCACTGATTGAGAAAGCGGCGGGTTTCCCGGCGACTCAGGCCAAAATTACCGGCGATATTGAGATTTCATTGAGTATGCATGCCGGATATTTTACCTTCGACCCTCGCGTGGTGAACGCTCAGGACGTGATGCGCAAAACCGTCAGCGCTCTGCACGAAGCCATTCGCCAGAATGCGGCCATTCTCGCTTTCGATCCGGTGATGGATGACAAACGCAATTACGATTTCCGCCTGCTCTATGATTTGGGCGAGGCGCTGAAAACGGAAGATCAACTTTATCTGGTCTATCAACCCAAGATTTCCTTGCGCAGCGGGAAAACCGAAGGCGCAGAAGCGTTGCTACGCTGGGAGCATCCAACGCTTGGCAATATTCCTCCATCAACCATCGTGGCGATCGCTGAACGCACCAGCCTGATGGGAGAAATTACCCAATGGGTGATCCATCAGGCGATTGCCCAGCTTCAGGCATGGCGCGCCGCTGGCGTAACCATTCCGATATCCATTAACGTCACGGTAAGCGATTTCTCCAGCGCCGGTTTTTCCTTAAACCTTACCCGGCAGATTGTCAGCGCGGGTCTGACGCCAGCGGATATCCGCATTGAGTGTCTTGAAACGGAAAAAATGCTGGAAAGCCCCGCCGCCCTGAACGAGCTGGATATTCTGAAGTCGGTAGGATTTATCATCCTGCTGGATGATTTCGGTGCGGGTAACAGCAATATTAATTATTTACGCCGCATTCCGGTCGATATTATCAAGCTCGATCGCTCGCTGATTAGCCAGATTATGACCGATGCAGGCAGCCGGATCATCGCCCGCAACGTCATTGTGATGTTAAAAGAGCTGGATTACATCGTGCTGGCGGAAGGGGTGGAAGATCGGGATACCGCGCTAATGTTGAAGAACTTTGGCTGTGATGAAGCGCAGGGCTACTATTTCTCCCGTCCCATTCCGCCCGCAGAGTTCCTTGAGTGGCTCGAAAACAATACGACATTGCAAAAACTTCAGTTACCGACAGGACGCTAGCGGCGGCGTCCTGCCTGCCTTTTTGGACCTACACTTTATTTATCCCTGCCTCTTCAATTATTTTTTATAAATTGTCTGTTTATTTTAAAAATGCTACTGTGATCACAGAAAATCACTGGAGAAAGTCTTATGAAACTCGCCGTTTACAGTACCAAACAGTACGATAAAAAGTATCTGCAACAGGTTAACGACGCTTATGGCTTTGAACTGGAATTCTTCGACTTCCTGCTGACGGAAAAAACCGCGAAAACGGCTAATGGCTGTGAAGGCGTGTGCATTTTCGTTAACGATGACGCCAGCCGTCCGGTGCTTGAGGAGTTAAAAAAGCACGGCGTTAAGTTTATTGCCCTGCGCTGTGCCGGATTTAATAACGTCGATCTGGACGCGGCGAAGGAGTTGGGTCTGCGCGTCGTCCGCGTTCCTGCCTATTCGCCTGAAGCGGTGGCGGAGCACGCTATCGGGATGATGATGACCCTCAACCGCCGCATCCATCGCGCTTACCAGCGTACCCGCGACGCGAATTTCTCATTAGAGGGGCTAACCGGTTTTACCATGCACGGCAAAACTGCCGGGGTGATTGGCACCGGGAAAATCGGCCTTGCGGCGCTGCGCATTCTGAAAGGGTTTGGCATGAAGCTGCTGGCGGTCGATCCTTATCCTAACGCCGGGGCGCTGGAGCTGGGCGTGGAGTACGTGGATTTAAATACCCTGCTCTCCCGCTCGGATGTGATTTCCCTGCACTGTCCGATGACGCCGGAAAACTATCATCTGCTGGATCACAGCGCTTTTGAGCGGATGAAAAACGGGGTTATGATCATCAATACCAGCCGTGGCGGGCTGATTGACTCCCAGGCGGCAATTGAAGCACTCAAGACGCAAAAAATTGGCGCGCTGGGAATGGACGTTTATGAAAATGAACGCGACCTGTTCTTTGAAGATAAATCGAATGACGTGATCCAGGATGACGTATTCCGCCGTCTTTCTGCCTGCCATAACGTGCTGTTTACCGGCCATCAGGCATTTCTGACCGCAGAGGCGTTAATCAGTATTTCGGAAACCACGCTGCAAAATTTACGTCAGCTTGAACAGAATGAATCCTGCCCGAATGCCCTCGTGTGAAAAAAGGCTCCCCCGCGTGGGGAGCACTTTCAGAATATCCCCGATGACTGCCTGTGTAATATCCCTAAAATCCTTTCTTATTAAGTCATAATTGCAGGAAACTGAAAATGAAGAAAACGCTTGCGCTGATGTGCGCGCTATTGCTGGCGGGCTGCGTCACCGATAAAGACACTTCGGTCACCGCCGAGAAATTGCAGCAGCAGCGTTTTGTGCTGGAGACTGCCAACGGCGAACCCGTCACGAAAAGTGATAAACCGCTGGAGCTGAATTTTGGTGAAAAAGCGCACGTGCTGGAGCGCGTCCAGGTATCAGGCAGTATGTGCAACCGCTTTACGGGCGCAGGCAAGATGTCCGCAGGTGAACTCACGGTTAAAGATATGGCGATGACGCGGATGATGTGCAGCGATCCGCAACTGAATTCTCTGGATCATACCCTGACCGCCATGCTTAACAGCGGCGCGCAGGTGGACCTGACCGGCGATCAGCTGACGCTGGCAACGGCGGATCAAACGCTGGTATTTAAACGCGTCAACGGAGCGAGTTAATAATTTCCGCAGGTGCCGCTGGCAAGGGACTGCTCGCTGCAACGTTTGCCGTTGGGCAACGCGCACATGCCGGAACTCGTTCCATCAAGCTGACGGGCGACGGACATCGATCCGCCGATCATTGCACAGTTGGCCTGACCTGAGCTGGACATTGCCGCCTGAAGACCTGGCGCTACGTGCGCTGCCGTCGCCTGCTGGACAGGCTCATTGCTGCTGCACGCCGATAACACCAGCGCGGCACATCCGATAAAAAAAGCTGCTCGCATTTTCTCTCCCCTTTAGTTAGGCCAAAACAGGTCGCCACCTCGCTTATTCGCGGGCGCAGCCAGAGCATAATATGCACCCCGACGCTATTCGTCGAGAGACGAAATGCGCATTTGCGGGCGCGGAAACATTTTCTGGCAATTTAATCGCGGCAAAATGATTTCTCCTGCGCTGTATCATTTTGTGCACCTGATAACGCCATAACTTCTATGGGATACAGGAAAGTCCTATAATGTGAAGATATTTTCAGGATTCACCGTCCTTTTTGAATTTTTAGAGTCTGGCGCATCTGACATCACTGGCTTGAACAGCATGGCAAATCCCCGGGCTCTTATTCTGAGCAATGTAAGAGGTCCTATGATCACTATTGACGGTAATGGCGCGGCCGCCTCTGTGGCGTTCCGAACCAGTGAAGTTATCGCCATTTACCCAATTACCCCCAGTTCAACAATGGCTGAACAGGCCGATGCCTGGGCGGGAAATGGGTTAAAAAACGTGTGGGGCGATGTGCCGCGCGTGGTTGAAATGCAGTCCGAGGCGGGGGCCATTGGTGCCGTTCACGGAGCGCTACAGACCGGCGCGCTGTCCACCTCCTTTACCTCTTCGCAGGGCCTGCTGCTGATGATCCCGACGCTGTATAAGCTGGCGGGACAACTTACGCCGTTTGTCCTGCACGTCGCGGCACGCACCGTCGCCACGCACGCGCTTTCCATTTTTGGCGATCACTCCGATGTGATGGCCGTGCGTCAGACCGGCTGCGCCATGCTGTGCGCAGCAAACGTGCATGAAGCGCAGGATTTTGCGCTGATCTCGCATATCGCCACGCTGAAATCCCGCGTGCCATTCATTCACTTCTTTGATGGTTTCCGCACCTCGCACGAAATTAATAAAATCGTGCCGCTGTCCGACGATACCATCCGCAGCCTGCTGCCGCAGGCGGAAATTGACGCGCATCGCGCACGCGCGCTGAATCCTGAGCATCCGGTGATCCGTGGCACCTCGGCCAACCCGGATACGTACTTCCAGTCCCGTGAAGCCACTAACCCGTGGTACAACGCCGTCTACCAGCACGTTGACGAAGCGATGCAAGCCTTCGCCGGAGCCACCGGCCGCGAGTATCAGCCGTTTGAATATTACGGCCATCCGCAGGCAGAACGGGTCATTGTGCTGATGGGATCGGCGATCGGCACCTGTGAAGAGGTGGTTGACGACCTGCTGACGCGCGGTGAGAAAGTCGGCGTGCTGAAAGTGCGCCTGTATCGCCCCTTCTCGGCTGAACATCTGCTGAGCGTGCTGCCGGAAAGCGCACGTTCCGTCGCCGTGCTGGATCGCACCAAAGAGCCGGGCGCCCACGCAGAGCCGCTGTATCTGGACGTGATGACCGCGCTGGCCGAAGCGTTTAATCGCGGCGATCGCGAAACGCTGCCGCGCGTCATCGGCGGGCGCTACGGTCTTTCGTCGAAAGAGTTTGGCCCGGAGTGCGTGCTGGCGGTGTTCAACGAACTTAACGCCGCTAAACCGAAGCCACGCTTTACGGTCGGAATTTACGATGACGTGACCAACCTTTCACTGCCGTTGCCGGAAAACTCCCTGCCTGCGGAAGCGAAACTGGAAGCGCTGTTTTACGGTCTGGGCAGCGACGGCAGCGTCTCGGCCACCAAAAACAACATCAAGATTATCGGTAATGCCACGCCGTGGTATGCGCAGGGCTATTTCGTCTACGACTCGAAAAAAGCGGGCGGCCTGACGGTATCGCATCTGCGCGTCAGCGAGCACCCTATTCGCTCGGCGTATTTGATCTCCCACGCGGATTTTGTCGGCTGCCACCAGTTGCAGTTTATCGATAAATATCAGATGGCGGAGCGGCTGAAGCCCGGCGGTATTTTCCTGTTGAATACCCCGTACCCGGCGGATGAAGTCTGGTCACGCCTGCCGCAGGAAGTTCAGGCGGTGCTGAATCAGAAAAAAGCCCGTTTTTACGTGGTGAACGCGGCGAAAATCGCCCGCGAATGTGGGCTGGGCGCGCGCATTAATACCGTGATGCAGATGGCCTTCTTCCACCTCACGAATATTTTACCGGGCGACACTGCGCTCACCGCTTTGCAGGGAGCCATCGCCAAAAGCTACAGCAGTAAAGGCCAGGAGCTGGTGGAGCGTAACTGGCAGGCGCTGGCGATGTCGCGTGAATCGCTGGCGGAAGTGGCGCTGGAAGCGGTCGATGTTAACAGCGCCAGCCGTCCCCCGGTGGTTTCGGACGCCGCACCGGACTTCGTGAAAACCGTCACCGCCGCGATGTTAGCGGGTCTTGGCGATGCGCTGCCGGTGTCCGCCCTGCCGCCAGACGGCACCTGGCCGGTCGGCACCACCCAGTGGGAAAAGCGCAATATTGCGGAAGAGATCCCCATCTGGAAGCCGGAAATTTGTACCCAGTGTAACCACTGCGTGGCTGCCTGCCCGCACTCGGCGATCCGCGCGAAAGTGGTGTCACCTGAGGCGATGGCGGATTCCCCGGACGCTCTGCAATCGCTGGATGTGAAATCGCGCGATATGCGCGGTCAGAAATACGTGCTGCAGGTCGCCCCGGAAGACTGCACCGGCTGTAACCTGTGCGTGGAAGTCTGTCCGGCCAAAGATCGCCAGAACCCGGAAATCAAGGCTATCAATATGATGTCGCGCCTTGAGCATGTTGAAGAAGAGAAAGTGAATTATGACTTCTTCCTCAGCCTGCCGGAAATCGATCGCAGCAAGCTTGAACGTATTGATATTCGCACCTCACAGCTGATCACCCCGCTGTTTGAATATTCCGGTGCCTGCTCCGGCTGTGGTGAAACGCCGTATATTAAGCTGCTGACCCAGCTTTATGGCGACCGAATGATGATCGCCAACGCCACTGGCTGTTCCTCCATTTATGGCGGGAACCTGCCGTCCACGCCGTACACCACCGATGCCAACGGGCGCGGTCCGGCATGGGCGAACTCGCTGTTTGAAGATAACGCCGAATTTGGCCTGGGCTTCCGTCTGTCGGTCGATCAGCATCGCCAGCGCGTGATGCGTCTGCTGGACAGCGTCGCGGATAAGATCCCGGAAGAACTGAATGCGGCGCTGCACGCCGACGCCACGCCGGACGTGCGTCGCGAACAGGTGGCAGCGTTGCGCCAGCATCTTCAGGGCATGGAAGGAACCGAACAGCTGCTGACCGACGCCGACGCGCTGGTCGAGAAATCGATTTGGCTGATTGGCGGCGATGGCTGGGCGTATGACATCGGTTTTGGCGGGCTGGATCATGTCCTTAGCCTGACTGAAAACGTCAACATCCTGGTGCTTGATACCCAGTGCTATTCCAACACCGGCGGTCAGGCCTCGAAAGCCACCCCGCTCGGCGCGGTTACTAAATTTGGCGAGCACGGTAAGCGTAAGGCGCGTAAAGATCTCGGCGTCAGCATGATGATGTACGGGCATGTTTACGTCGCGCAGATTTCGCTGGGGGCGCAGTTGAACCAGACGGTGAAAGCGATTCAGGAAGCGGAGGCCTATCCGGGTCCGTCGCTGATTATCGCCTACAGCCCGTGTGAAGAGCACGGCTACGATCTGGCGCTCAGCCACGATCAGATGCGCCAGCTCACCACGACCGGTTTCTGGCCGCTGTACCGCTTCGATCCGCGTCGCGCTGATGAAGGTAAGGTGCCGCTGGCGCTGGATTCGCGTCCGCCGTCAGATGCGCTGGCAGAAACGCTTCTTAACGAGCAGCGCTTCCGCCGTCTGAATGCGCAGCAGCCGGAGGTGGCGGAACAGCTGTGGAAAGACGCCGCTGCCGATTTGCAGAAGCGTTATGACTTCCTGGCGCAACTGGCCGGGAAAGCACCCGCCGAGTAACGCGCCGGTTAATCAGAAGATAAAAAAAAGCCCGAATTCATATTCGGGCTTGTCATAAATAAACCTTGTACCTGACAAGCAAGTAACCTGGATAAATAAAAATGTGACAATAAAGGCATATAACGGCGTAATCATACGGCACGGAATTCGCTCTGTATAATTTTTATTTTGTATGCTTTAATACAATTCATTCACCAGACTTATCACTGTAACCATTGAATTATATATTTAAGATTTTACTTATCGGGTAACAATTGATATTTACCATCTCATAATAGTCTCCTTTAGCATGTGTTCACTTCCTTCACCGGAAGCAAGTGCATAAAAACATCTAAAGGATTATTTTAATGAAAAGAAAAGTACTGGCCCTCATGATCCCTGCGCTTTTAATCGCAGGCGCAGCAAATGCCGCAGAAATTTATAATAAAGACGGCAATAAAGTAGATGTTTACGGTAAAGTAGACGGTCTGCATTATTTTTCTGACAACCAGAATGCCGATGGCGATCAAACCTATGTGCGTTTTGGTTTTAAAGGCGAAACTCAGATTTCCGACCAGCTGACCGGTTACGGCCAGTGGGAATATAACGTTCAGGCAAATACCACTGAAGCCCAGGGCTCTAATGCCTGGACCCGTCTGGCCTTTGCCGGTATTAAATTCGGCAACTATGGCTCCTTCGATTATGGCCGTAACTATGGCGTGCTGTACGACGTTGAAGGCTGGACCGATATGCTGCCAGAATTTGGCGGTGATTCTTACACCACCACTGACAACTTCATGACCGGTCGCGCAAACGGCGTGGCAACCCTGCGTAATACCGATTTCTTCGGTCTGGTAGACGGTCTGAACCTGGCGCTGCAATACCAGGGTAACAACGAATCCGGCAACAATAACCAGGAAGGCACCAATAACGGTCGCGACCTGCGTAACGAAAACGGTGACGGCGTCGGCATTTCCACCACCTGGGATTCCGGTATGGGCTTCAGCCTGGGTGCGGCTTACAGCTCTTCTGACCGTACCAACGATCAGGTAGACGCTGGCGGTAAAGTGGCCGGCGGCGAGAACGCGGATGCGTGGACCCTGGGCACGAAATACGATGCCAACAACCTGTATCTGGCAGCGATGTATTCCGAAACCCGCAACATGACGCCTTACGGCGATGCTGGCGTGGCGAACGAAACCCAGAACTTCGAAATGACGGCGCAGTATCAGTTTGACTTCGGTCTGCGTCCGTCTCTGTCCTTCCTGATGTCCAAAGGCCGCGATCTTGACGGCAACGCGGACAGCAGCAAAGACCTGGTGAAATACGCAGAAGTGGGCGCAACCTACTACTTCAACAAAAACTTCTCCACCTACGCTGATTACAAAATCAACCTGCTGGACGAAGACGACAGCTTCTACGCGAACAATGACATCGCGACCGATGACATCGTAGCGCTGGGTATGGTTTACCAGTTCTAATCCCGCTGGCCCGCTGGCGACGGCGGGCTATTTCCTCCTTCTGTTTTATTATTAGTTGCGTGAATGCCCCGGCGTGATAGATGATATCCTCATAATTGATAAGTTGTAGAGGATGCGCGTCATGGAACATCATCCCGTTAAATCATCCAGAATTGCTTCCATTGCTTATGATGATAAAACGGCCACTCTGGAAATCTGTTTTCGCGATAGTGGAACATTTCAATATCGCGGCGTTCCGGCACGTATTTTTCGTGATTTTCTCAGCGTAGTCTCCAAGGGCCGGTTTTTCGATGGGGTGATCAAAGGCAAATATCCAGAGCGAAAACTCAACGGGCGTTAATACAGACATAACTTTACCCTCCTTTATTGTGCCTTTAGTCTGGCCTTTGACTAAACTTTAAGCAGGTACAAAAGAGGAGAGGATTATGAGCAGAACAATTCTTGTCCCCATAGATGTCTCTGAATCAGATTTAGCGCAACGCGTTATTTCTCACGTCGAATTACAGGCGAGTCAGGACGATGCCAGCGTTCATTTCCTGACCGTGGTGCCCACTTTCCCTTATTACGCTTCGCTGGGGATGGCCCAGTCAACCCAGGTGCCTTCGCTGGATGAACTTCAGCAGGAAGCACTCAGTAAACTCCATGAGATAGTGACCCGCTTTAACCTTCCTGAAGATCGCAAGCAGACGCATATTGCGGAAGGCTCGCCAAAAGACAAGATCCTCGATCTGGCGAAAACGCTTTCTGCCGATCTGATTATTCTCGCCTCCCACCGCCCCGATATGTCCACCTGGCTGCTTGGCTCCAACGCTGCCGCCGTGGTGCGTCACGCCGAGTGTTCGGTACTGGTGGTACGTTAATGCTTTCTGGCCCGCAGCGATCCTGCGGGCTTTTTACTTATTTTGGGGTAGAGACATTCCAGCCCATCGTTATATAATAGTTTATATAACGAGATTTGAGGTGTCCATGAGCAATCAGTTTGGTACGGGGATCGTTGATGGCCTGAAGGGTCAGCATCCGCGTAAAATCGCCGATTTCAGCCTTCAGCAGAGTGATTACAAGCGCGGTTATATCATCGGCTACTGCCATCAGTTGCAGGAGCAAAGCGGCGAACGCGATCTCGCCGCGTGGCAGGCCGGGGTGTTAACGCGCCAGTATCAGCTGGATAAAGTCATTATGATGGAGTTCTTTACCGAATTCGGCTCCGATGAAAATCTGCATTACTTCCGGCAGGGATACCAGGAAACCCTTAGCGCGACCCGTTATCCGGCGATGCGCGGTTAATCCCCGCCCCTTTATCCTGGTTCCTGATAATTTATCCCTTCAAGCCGCTGGCATTCGTCGCCGTAATCCGTACCATACACGCCATAGATAGCCGGGCTGGTTACCGGCTGCGCCTTCAATCATTGAGTAGCGATTAGATGAGTCAGAATCAGGACGTAAGTAAGAAAGAACAGTACATCTTAAACAAGCAGCGATAATGATATCAAGTTATTGATTTTATATTAACTCCAATAAAAACAAACACTTAAATCGTTACATTATCTTCATTAAGCCACACCAACCAACATTTTAACTGCCCTATTTCATGTCCCAGGTGGGTTTTTCAGTCCGGTTTGCCCCATTTATGCCCCAGGGCATCTCAGAACAAACAGTTACACGGTTAGTCTAAGAGGAGGCATCTCTCACTTCATATATCAGCCCGTTTGGTGCCCTGCCCGGAAAAATACAGCGTTTCTCGCCCTGCTTGTTCAGCGAGCAAACAATAGGCTTCAGCCTGTCGCAGGCTACTCAGGTGTGATGGTAAAAACAGCTTGTCTGCGATATGCCAGAAACGTACGCTCATCTATAACGTATGTAAATCAACCGGGAGCAGACTACTACACGTACATTATTATTGTTTATGGGCGCATTAGCGGTTCAATACCGATCCACTTTAATGTCGGTTGATAGCAAAGTTTAAGCGGGGGTATAGTGACTTTCTGTCCTGCAACTTCCAGCTCGCCGAGATGTATTGACCAATGGGTGTTCGCATATTTGTTATAAATTTTAAAAACAACATACGCTGAACCATAGTCGTCATTATTAGTAATTCTGGGTACATTGCGGTGCACCTCATCACTATTGATGTCATAAGGTGAAGGTCTGGCAAACTCCATATTATCCTCTGGAAAATCATAAGGGAATGATCGGGTTCCAAGAAAAACTTCTGGCCGGGCGCTAAGGTGTTTCCCATCGCCCAGATCGATATAAGCCTGGTGAGTATCAAGTATGATGGGAAGAGGTGGCAGCCCCTTGCTTCCTGGGTGCGAAAGTCGCTGGCGACCTTTGTTATAGGCAATTAATTGAACATAGAACTCTGGTTCCGCTTCGGGTCCTTGAACATGGGGAATAGTAAAGTGACCACGCTTTTCAGGCATATATCTACCTGGGATCGCATGATCGTAGAGATAGGTTTCAAGAAAGATTTCTTGCTTCCCACCAGGGCTATCAACGCTGAATGTATGTTCGCTTTCGCAAAGATCGATATAGCCAGGCCTTTCCCTGGGATAAGGAACACACCCACCCAGTAGCGTAACGATAAGCGTGACAGCCCAGCACCATTTAAGTTGTCTGGTCAATGACATAACAAAATCCCTAAGTAAATCATCGTATGAGGATAGCTTAAATTAATATCGCTTACGTCTTCAACCTACTAATTCTAATCATCCCCTTCTAATCATACCCGCCTTTGAGTCCCGTTTTCCTGTATCAATGAACCCTCCCCATATTACGCAGGATCCAGAACCTGTTTTCGCTAAAGTCAGGCGTCTTATCAACGAAATCAAGCTGGTAACATTCTATCCATTTGTTCGCTTCCGCTTGCGTAAAATGCCAGTTTCTCATCCGCAATTCGCGGATAAAATCGTCAGAGCGCAACCCTATTTAGTAAATGGAAGCGTTAATGTAAAAGCAGTCTCTGAATTCGAATGAAGCTCCAACGTCAGAGCCAGACTGATAATCCTGAATGGGCGAGAGTGTTAATTTTGATCCCCAGGCTTTAAAAGCCCAGTCGAAAAATATATAAATTGGTGGTGTTACCGGTGAATAATACTCGGTGCTGTGTTTAATGAACTGAGGTATGGAAGCGACGAGGAAGCCCACGTCTTTTTCCTGATACGATGAATCAATGTTAGTTTGGTAGCAGCGAGTAACAAATCCGCCAGATATCGTTCTAAATAGAGCCATCCCTGCCCCGAGTGGGTGATAAAACCTTATCTGAAGTAAACGATACATCGTTAATCGTTAATCGTTAATCGTTAATCGTTAATCGTTAATCGTTAATCGTGGGGATTTCAACACCTCAGCTGAATGGTTACCATACGTATGGTACAGTATGCCAAAAATGAAAATGCTAAAAAGCTATGTAAGCCATAACTATAAGGTATTTATCATTTTATAGCTTACATAACTGCTTGAATGATTGAAGGGTTTGAAAGCTAATTACGATCTTCTTTTGCTGAGATAATCCAGGCTAACCAGTAAAGCCCCACACCCACGACAAAGACCAGGATTGGTGCGATGATGCGCATTGCACCCTCATTCGCAAATATTGCGATAAAAATGCCTATCACTACGCCGCTAATGACTAACGCGCCGGATATCTCAGAAAGCACTTTTCTGATCAGCCTAAAGATTCTCAATTGCACGCAAAACCTCCTCGCTTTTTGAGGGATTTTTACGAAGAGTTTCACTAAGTTCAATAAAATTAGCTAGTGGCTCTTCAAAAAGAAAGTAAAGCATATCGTAGTCAAGAAGGTAAAGTTTAGACCATAGCTCGAGGTTTTCATGCCTCAAACGTCGGGAGGCTGTAGCAGCACGAGCAAGCTGGTCAATAGCTTTCAGAATTTCTGCCGGAGTCGGCCCCTTCGCCTGTGTCGGTGCTGCCAGCGCACGGCGAACGGGCGGGACAGGCTTGCCGCCAGCAACCCGTTTTTCCCACGTATGCAGGATGTTGGCAGCTTCCCGTTCCAGCTCCTGGCAGCTGAGCTGGCCTTCGGTGCTGCGGTGGCGCAGTTCGATGCAAATGTGGTACAGCAGGGTTTCCGCCACGGACAGTGCTCGCTGGTGGGATAGCGGAATACTCGTTTTTGCCACTCCCAGTATTCAGCCATAACATCGGCAACACCGATGCCCAGCGGCCCTCTTCCCTCCCGGCACCACGCCACGAACTGTGTTCGCCCCGCCCAAAACAGATGCTGGATTTCGGACAATAAACTTACTGCAGCCAGCCATGGACGTACTGATATCCCAGCGTGAACTTACTGCGCTATTCCCCAAAACTGAAATCACGTATTACCATCGTGAATATGGGCTGACTGAACAGCAAAATGTACATTTCGTTTTTATGCCAGGGATGTTGAATGAGATCCAGAAACCCTACTACTCGCTGGGCAGTATTGGGCGCCGATGGAACGCTGCGGTAAAACGTGCTGGCATTCGTCGCCGCAATCCGTACCATACACGGCACACTTTCGCGTACTGGTTATTGTCAGCAGGCGCTAACCCGTCTTTTATTGCTAATCCGATGGGGCACGAAAATGCGCAGATGGTGTATGAAATCTATGCAACATGGATAGAAGAAATGAACAGCGAACAGGTGGCAATGCTGAATACGAAGCTGGCGCTTTAAAAGCATTTTGCCCCACTGGTGCCCCAACTGATATTTGAGTAAAGAATAAATGCAATCTAATCAAGATATTACAAAGAAAGAACAGTACAACTTAAACAAGCTGCAAAAGCGCTTGCGCCGTAACGTGGGCGAAGCCATTGCTGATTTCAATATGATTGAAGAAGGCGATCGCATTATGGTGTGCCTGTCCGGGGGCAAGGACAGCTACACCATGCTGGAGATCCTGCGTAATCTTCAGCAAAGCGCGCCGGTGAATTTCTCGCTGGTGGCGGTGAATCTCGATCAGAAACAGCCTGGCTTCCCGGAACATATTTTGCCGGAGTATCTGCAACAGCTGGGCGTTGAGTACAAAATTGTCGAAGAAAATACTTACGGGATTGTAAAAGAGAAGATCCCGGAAGGTAAAACGACCTGTTCACTGTGCTCGCGCCTGCGTCGCGGTATTTTGTACCGCACGGCGACCGAGCTGGGGGCAACCAAAATCGCGCTGGGCCATCATCGCGATGATATTTTGCAAACCCTGTTCCTCAACATGTTCTACGGCGGAAAAATGAAAGGGATGCCGCCGAAGCTGATGAGCGATGACGGTAAGCACATTGTGATCCGCCCGCTGGCCTACTGCCGCGAGAAAGATATCGTGCGTTTCTCGGAGGCGAAAGGCTTCCCGATTATTCCGTGCAACCTGTGCGGCTCGCAGCCAAATCTGCAACGCCAGGTGATTGCCGATATGCTCCGCGACTGGGACAAACGCTATCCGGGACGCATCGAAACCATGTTCAGCGCAATGCAGAACGTGGTTCCTTCGCACCTGAGCGACACTAACCTTTTCGATTTCAAAGGTATCCACCACGGTTCAGCAGTGGTAGACGGTGGCGATTTGGCGTTTGACCGCGAAGAGATCCCGCTGCAACCTGCGGGCTGGCAGCCGGAAGAAGATACGCCGCTGGATGAACTGCGTCTGAACGTCGTTGAAGTGAAGTGATTGATTGCGCTCAGGCAGGAATGCCTGAGCGCCGGACGGTTATTTCAGTAAGCGCACGCGAACGGATTTGCCTTTAATTTTGCCATTCTGCAACTGTTTCCACGCCTGACGCGCCACGTTCTCGCGCACCGCCACATAAACGTGCGCCGGGTGAACGTCAATCTTGCCGATGTCTGCGCCGGTCAGTCCCATGTCTCCGGTCAGCGCGCCCAGCACGTCCCCTGCCCGCATTTTGGCTTTTTTGCCGCCGTCAATGCACAGCGTCACCATTTCCGCCTCCAGCGGCGCGATCGCCACGCCCGATGGTCCGTTCAGCCAGCTGAGGCGGAGATTCAGCATTTCAGAAAGAATATTCGCCCGCTGGGCTTCTTCCGGGGCGCAGAGGCTGATCGCCAGCCCGCTGTTGCCCGCGCGCGCGGTGCGACCAATGCGGTGGACATGAACTTCCGGGTCCCAGGCCAGTTCGTAGTTGATCACCAGCTCAAGCGATTTAATATCCAGCCCGCGCGCCGCCACATCGGTGGCGACCAGCACCCGCGCGCTGCCATTGGCAAAACGCACCAGCGTTTGGTCGCGGTCGCGCTGTTCGAGATCGCCGTGCAGCGCCAGGGTGCTCTGTCCGGATTCATTCAGCGCATCACACACTGCCTGACAATCTTTTTTGGTATTACAGAACACCACGCACGACGCCGGGCGATGCTGGCTAAGCAGCTTTTGCAGCAGCGTGATCTTGCCATTGCGGGAGACTTCAAAGAATTGTTGCTCTACGGCAGGCAACGCATCCACGCTGTCAATTTCAATGGTCAGCGGATCGCGCTGAACCCGACCGCTGATGGCGGCAATCGCCTCCGGCCAGGTGGCGGAGAACAGCAGCGTCTGGCGGGCGGCGGGCGCGTGACGGATCACCTCGTCAATGGCATCGCTGAAACCCATATCCAGCATTCTGTCCGCTTCATCCATCACCAGCGTTTGCAACTGGTCGAGGGTGACGGTGTTTTTTTGCAGGTGATCGAGCAAACGGCCTGGGGTGGCAACAATAATGTGCGGCGCATGCTGGAGCGAATCGCGCTGTGCGCCGAAAGGCTGGCCGCCGCAAAGGGTGAGAATTTTGATATTCGGCATAAAGCGCGCCAGTCGACGCAGTTCACCGGCCACCTGATCCGCCAGTTCGCGGGTCGGACACAGCACCAGCGACTGCGTCTGGAAGCGGCTGGCATCAATGTGTTGCAGCAGCCCCAGTCCGAACGCCGCCGTTTTTCCGCTGCCGGTTTTGGCCTGCACTCTGACATCTTTGCCGTCAAGGATCGCGGGCAACGCCGCCGCCTGGACCGGCGTCATGGAAAGATAGCCCAGCTCGTTGAGGTTATCGAGCTGGGCGGCAGGCAAAACATTCAGCGTAGAAAAAGCGGTCACAATCTTATCTCATTTTAAAAGAGGCATTCAGCAGGCGCGTATCCTCGCAGATCTGCGGCTCTGATGCGACAATTTAATCGGTACTTCATCCGGCGGCGGGTCCGGCATCGGTTGCGGACGGGGGATTGGATCGGGAACGGGTACAGGATCGGTAGGCACCGGGTCGGATTGCCACGACGGGGTAAGAAATAACAGCGCGAGACTCGACATTTTTGACTCCTCGGTTACGGAACACCTCTTTAAGGGTAGATGCTGGCGCGCAGGAGGCAAAAAAAAGCCGACTAATCTAAGTCGGCGTCGTACGAATCAATTGTGCTATGCAGTAATTCAAAAAAGGAAGTAAGACAATATGGAGCGCAACGCCCATCGCTTGACGTTGCATTCACCTGCGAGAGTCATATTGCACTGAATGGGTAGCGGCTTTATTGACCTCGCTCAATTAAAATGGCGTTTTTATGTTCAATTTATGTTAAAAAAGTTAAAATTTACAGCCATTTACTGCGATGTAACCACCAGGTAACACCGCCAATTAAGATAACTAACATGATGCAAAAGGTGGCGAAACCATAGTGCCAGTTGCCGCCAGGAATACCGCCGAGATTGACCCCAAACAGGCCGGTCAAAAAGGTGCTCGGCAGAAAAACCATTGCCATCAAAGACATGGTGTAGGTTCTGCGCGACAGCGATTCCTGGGTGATTTGTGTAATCTCATCGGTCATCACCGCCGTGCGCGAGATACAGGCATCGATTTCATCCAGTCCGCGTCCCAGCCGTTCGGCAATATCCTGCATTCGCCGCCGCTGATCGTCGTTCATCCACGGAAATCTTTCACTGGCTAGGCGGGCAAACACATCGCGCTGCGGAGCCATATAGCGGCGCATCACAATAAGCTGCTTGCGCAGCAGTGCCAGAAAACCGCGCGGCGGAATTTGCTGGTCGAGGAGGTTATCTTCCAGATCGATAATCCGGTCGTGCAACTGCTCAATAAACTCGCTGGCATGTTCGGTCAGGGCATCGCAGACGTCCACCAGCCAGCCGCCACAATCGGTGGGGCCGGTGCCCTCCTGTAAATCGCTGACCACATCATCCAGCGCCAGCACCTTGCGCTGACGCGTTGAAACGATCATCCGCTCGTTCATATAAAGACGCATGGCCACCAGTTGATCGGGACGCTCATCGTTGCTGCCGTTAATGCAGCGCAGAGTGATGAGCGTCCCCTCACCTAAGCGACTCACTCGCGGGCGCATACTTTCGCCCGCCAGCGCGTCACGCACGTTGTTGGGCAGCAGCGGCGTGGTGGATAACCACTGTGCGCTGTCGGGATGGGTATAATTGAGATGCAGCCAGCAAGGGTGCTGCTCATCAATAGTATCGCCATTTTGCAGCGGTTTTACCCCGCCCTTGCCGTCGAGTTGCCAGGCAAATACCGCATCCGGTACATTGACATCCGATCCCTTTAAGACGTCCACAGCGCCTCCTAAATTCGTCTCAGTTGCAGTTAGTCTAGCCATGTGTGGCGGTTAAGCAACTGTATGCGAAGGCATATTCTGCGGGTAAAGTCTTAAAATGAGTGCCGGTAATGGGATGTCAGGCTTACCACAGCAGCGCTGCTTTCTTGCTGTTCATTAAGGCGAAAATCGCGGGTGCGCGCCTGCAAATCGACCACCTGACGCTGAAGCACCTCGGACGATCCGGCCAGTTCCTCGACTACGCCGACATTACTTTGGGTCACTTTTTCCAGTTCACTGAGCGCCTGGGTGATCTGCCTGATGCCCTGCTCCTGCTGACTGGTAGAAACCGCGATTTGCTCCACCAGATCGCTAAGCACGCTCGCGCTGGCGACGATTTCCTGCATGTTGCTCTCCGCCTCGCCAACAATGGCCGATCCCTGACTGACATTCTCGCTGGTCACACCGATCAGGCTTTTAATATTTTTGGCGGCTTCAGCGCTACGGTGCGCCAAATTTCTGACCTCTCCGGCCACCACCGCAAATCCTTTTCCATGCTCCCCTGCGCGTGCCGCTTCCACGGCGGCATTGAGGGCGAGGATATTCGTCTGGAAGGCGATGCCATCAATCAGAGTGATAATTTCGCCCATTTGCCTAGCGCAGTCGGTAATTGATTGCATATTGGTGGCGACACCCGTCATTAATTTCCCACCCCGGCGCGCACATTCACTGGCCTGATTCGCCCGCTGGCTCGCCAGTCGCGTATTTTCGGCATTATTCTGGGTGCCTGCCGCAATTTGCTCCATGCTGGCAGACGTTTCAATAAGTGACGCGGACTGCTGCTCGGTTTTGACCGATAATTCCGCGCTGCGGGCCGCCAGTTGCTCCGATAAGTTCATTGCGGTAAGCGAAGAGCGACGGATCTCTGCGACCAGCGACGATATACTCGTGGAAAGGCTGTTGATGCCGGGGATTAACCGTCCGGCGCAGTTGTTGCCAAATTCAGGAATAGAAACCGATAGATTTCCGCCAGTTACTTCTTCAATGCTGTGTTTCACGGTGTTGATCGGCGAAACCAGATAGCGGGTCAGATACGTCCACAGTAAAAAACAGGCGGTTAACCAGAATATATTTAATAAAATTAATAAAAAGAGATCTCGGGATATTAACGCAACCACACCATCAACGATGATAAAAAGAGTAACGAGGAATACCAGAATAAAAGTTCGCACACTGACATTTTTTATCATGATCAGACTCGCTGGGATACCAGACAATGGTAATAAGGTTATAGCACCGTCGAAATTAACTTTCACTACTATTTAGCACGCCAACTTTGTTTGCAGTAAAACAAGATAAATTTCACTTAGGTTGAAATTTAGCAGATGTAGTCCATCGCCCGGCAGAATGAAACTCCGCCATCTGATATAACATCCGCAAGTCATAGTCAGAATATATTATATAATAACCCCACATCTAATTATATGTCGGGAGAATTACGCTGGCGGAGTGCTATTTCTTCCCTCTAAATAAGTCGCTGCGGGAAGCGGGTTTTAAATACACCCCAACCATCGCTAAGCCGTTGGTAAACGGCGGAAAAATATTTTTTTGCCGGCGATTGATTCATTAGCTAAATACTCAATTTTACTGCTAAATTATAGCTATCGCGTTTACACAGTGGATTGCATTGATGGTGCTCGTTACATGGGACCCGATTTTGATCGGCGTCTCCTTCATTGTCGCTTTCATTGCGTCCTTCGTGGCGCTGGACTGCGCCGCCAAAATTACCACCTCGGCACGGAAAATCGCTTTTTTCTGGCGCGTTTCTGCGGGTGCCACGCTGGGCATCGGCATCTGGTCAATGCATTTTATCGGTATGCTGGCGATGAAAATGACCATGCCGGTGTATTACGATTTTTCGCTCACCCTCATTTCTCTGCTGGTCGCCGTCATTTGTGCTATTGCTGCTATCAATATTGCGGCGTCAGGCAACACCCTGGCTCCCAAACGATGGCTGCTGGCGAGCGCAATTCTTAGCGCGGGCGTGATAACCATGCATTATACCGGCATGTCGGCGCTGTTAATGCCAGGGACGATTAGCTGGAGCAAAACGCTTATTGTGCTGTCCATTCTCGTCGCCCTGCTGGCTTCCGGTAGCGCCCTGTGGCTGGCCTTCAGCCTGCGACAGCGCAATAAACAGGCGCTGAGCAACCGGATTGCTGCCGCTGGCGTGATGGGAATGGCGGTGGCCGCCGTTCACTATATCGGCATGGCGGCGGCCACTTTCAGCGGGCATGGCGAGAGTCTTGCCGGGGGAATGAGCGAGCAGGGGCTGGCTTTCTGGGTTTCGGCAACCACCCTGCTGCTGCTTGGCATGATGCTGTTCTTCTCGATGATTGATTCCCAGGTCCGCACCACGCGGCTGGCAGAAAATCTTCAGCAACTCAATCTGCAACTGGAGCGGCAGTCGCGCTACGATGCGTTAACCGGGCTGGCAAACCGTATCCAGATGGAAGTCCGGCTGGAGGAGTGCCTGCAAAGAGCACAGCAAATTCGCTCCACTTTCGCGCTGATCGTGATGGATATCGATCGTTTCCGTCAGGTTAACGATACGCTCGGGCACGCGGCGGGCGACCGTCTGCTGATGGCAGCCGCCAACCGGCTGAGCGCACGCCTGAATCCGAAAATGCTGCTGGCGCGGCTGGGAAACGATGAGTTTATTTTGCTGGTGCCGGACACCAGCGACGCGGAAATTGCCGAACTGACGGCGGGCATCGTCGAAGCCGTGCGGCGGCCCATTTATGAAGGCGGGCAGTTATTGTATATGTCGCTCAGCGCGGGAGTGGCTTTTTATCCTCGCCACGGTGAAAGCCTGCACGAGCTACGGCTCAACGCCAATTCCGCCATGACGACCATTAAGCGACACGGGGGCAATAACTGGGCGATTTATCATCAGCAAACCATGCAGCCTGCCATCAGCATGGGGCAGGTTCAGCAGGATTTACTGGATGCGCTGGCGCTGGAGCAATTTGAACTCTGGTATCAGCCGATTTATCACACCCACACCGAACAGATCCGGGGCTTTGAAGCGCTGCTGCGCTGGCGTCACCCGGATAAAGGCATTCTGTTACCGGAGGCGTTTCTGCCCGCGCTGGAAAAAAACGGGCAAATTGTGCCGGTCGGTCACTGGATTATTGAACAAGCCTGTCGTCAGCTTCAAAGCTGGGCAACAGAAGGCCGGGATGAACTGACGTTATCCATCAGCCTGTCGGCAACCCAGTTTGCGCAGGAGGATATTCACGCGCGGGTTTGCGCAGCGCTTGAGCAACACACGGTGCCGCCGTCCAGACTGAACATTAAAATCGTCGAGTCCATCGCCCTGAATAACCCGGAGCGCAGCCTTCGCGTGCTCACCGAGTTTATGCGTTCCGGCGTCACGCTTTCGATTGATAATTTCGGCACCGGCTATGCCAATGTCATGCTGCTCAAAGAGCTTCCGGTACAGGAGTTGAAGATTAACCGTAGTCTGATCAAAGACATCCGTTTTAACGGCAAAAATATGGCGATTGTGACCAACATTATTGAAGTCGCGCACGCCATGCATATGGATGTGGTCGCCCAGGGCGTCGAAACCCCGGAACAAAAATACCTGCTGGCAAGCCTCGGCTGCGATTTAATGCAGGGCTTTTTATTCGCTCCGCCAGTCCCTGCCAACGAACTTTCGGTACTTTTCACATCGACAGCCGCGCAGCCTCTGGCGGCCTCTGATAAAGGGCTCAGCGCCGCTCTGTTACCGGAAATTAAGAATCAGTAACCGACGTCAGGGCGATCAAATTCGCCCTCCTCCCTGCAAGTTGTCGTTACGCTGCTATACTCAAGTTCTGACAAAACAACAAAGTAGCGAGGATCAATATGAAAAAGGCTTTGATTATTCCCCTTAGCGTTCTGCTGGCCGCCACTGCACTTTCAGGCTGCACACGTACAAGCTACGCGATTCATACCAATGATGGTCGTACCATTATCAGTGACGGGAAACCGAAAGAATCCGAAACCGGGTTGCTGGGTTATAAAGACGCAAACGGCGTGAAGCAACAGATCAACAAATCTGAAGTTAAAAACGTGGCGGAAGTCCCCCACTAACCGTTGCAGCCCCGTCAGGGGCTGTTTTTTCTGTCCGCCCCTGCGCCCCCTCCCCGCCCTTCATTAGAAACCCAATCATAAACCACGAAAATGATAAAGTTATTAATAGCGTATCTTTTTGATTCTTTTTAACTTAGATTAGCCTCTCTTGTAATGATAATGCATTTTGCATTCTCTCAGGAACATTTGGATTTCATGTTCCTGAGAGTTTTTTTACTCCCCGACCCGCTGCGTTTAGCGCTTCGCTTATCCTCCTGTTCTATTAGCAATCCCGTTGATTTTGCAGTTATTCACCGCTTAGTTATCCAGTAAATATCGTTATTAACATTTTTACATAATTACTTCCCGGCGAAAAACACCGTTTGGTCTATGCTTAAATACATCGACACAAATTCATAGTCATTAATTAGCATCATAAAGAACATTCTTAAAATCACAGGTTTACAGAACATATGTCTAATAAAGATGCTATTAATTATTCAGCAACTGAAAAAATTGAAACGTTACCCTTAGCGGAAGAACGCGTTGAGATATCAAAAAAGAAAGTGATAGATCGGCGGGTGCAAATTTCCCGTACTACGGTAACGGATGAAAAAATTGTTGAAGCAGAACTCATCCGTGAAGAAGCGGTAATTAATCGCATTGCGAAGAATGAAGTTATTCAACCTGATGCCATCCCCACCGCTCGTCAGGAAGGTGATATTTATATCATCCCGGTGATTCGGGAAGAGGTGGAAATTATTCGGCGTCAGGTTCTGGTAGAGGAGATCCACGTAAAAAAAGTGCAAACCACAGAGAATTTTCAGGAAAGCATCTTACTGAGACGACAGGAATTAGACATTTCCACGGATGAGGAATAATCAACCCGTAACCCAGGCACGAGGAGAATTTCAGATGGCTCACGAAAAAATCGTTACCGCCTTTGAGCAACCCCAGCAGGCAGCCGCCGCGAAAGAAAAGCTCATTGCGGAAGGTATCCCGGAAAGTCATATTGATATTATTTCGGGTGAAAGATTACGCGTTGAGGATAAAGAAATCCGTCACCCCAGCTTCTGGCAGCGACTATTTGGGGACGATGTTGACGACGACTACGCCACTGAATATAACAAAGCCATTCAGCTTGGCGGCGTGCTGTTAACCGCTCGCGTCGATAAAGACGACGCCGATCGCGTCGAAGCGCTGCTTGATACCTACGCCAGTGACTACTCTTCACTGCATAGCTACAACGATCCGACCACGCATCGTGATTATCTTGGCGAGGTAGACAGCACCAGCGCCGACATTGGCGGCGTGCGTCCGGTTGATAACCCGGTCTCCGGCGTGGGCACTGGCGGTGTGACCGGCGTAACTCCACCGAATATCGGCGGCGTGCGTGCCGTTGACCCGGATACGGTCACCGCTTCAGAAAGAACCCGCGACTGGGGGAGTACCGAGGAAATCACCGATACGGACGACCTGTCTGATACCCGTGATTTTGCTGAAGAACGCGATCTGACCCATACGCACGGCCTGAACGACACCAACCGTGAGTCCCTGCAACTGGCTGAAGAAGAAATCGACATCAGCAAGCGTCGGGTAAGCGATGGCCGCATTCGTCTGCGCCGTTACACCACTGAAGAAGATGTTTCCGAAGATATTTCCCTGACCGAACAACATGCGAACGTCTTCCGTTCTGCTGTTGACGATCCGGCGTATCTGCATGACGTTGACTGGTCAGAAAAAACCATTGAAGTCGAAGAATCTCATGAAGTGCCAGTCGTGAATAAAACCGCGCATATTCGTGAAGAAGTGGGCTTAGATACTCAGACCACCCAGCGTACCGAAACGGTAAAAGATACCGTGCGTCGTCAGGATGTGGAAGTCGATAAAACGGACGCCGAACGCGATCGTTTTTCAGATGATAAGAAGTTCTAAGATTGACCCCATCGCCCCCACTCAGTGGGGGCTTTTTTTTGGCTCTTTATCAGTGCTTGATAATATACATCGTCCGGCTATAGGCGACGTCTTCCGGGTTATTAATCGGATAACCTTTCAGCCAGGGTTTGATTAAGCGCCCGTTGGTATACTGGTAAATCGGTGCAATCGGTGCCTGCTCCGCCAGAATATTTTCTGCCGCGTTATAGTCCGCATTACGCGCCGCCGCCGTGGTTTCCAGCGTGGCCTGATTGATCATCTTGTCATAGGCCGGATTATTAAAGCGCGAAATATTGCCGCTGTGCGTGGAGGTCAGCAGCGATAAAAACGTCGATGGCTCGTTATAATCCCCTACCCACGATGCGCGGATCACATCGAAATTGCCGGTGTTGCGCGAATCAATATACGTTTTCCATTCCTGATTTTGCAGTTTGACATCTACGCCCAGATTTTTCTTCCACATCGAGGCAACCGCGATGGCAATTTTCTGGTGGTTTTCCGAAGTGTTATACAGCAGCGTCAGCGTGAGCGGACGCCCCGGCCCGTATCCGGCCGCCTGCAGCAGCATTTTGGCCTGCGCGTTCAGCTCTTCCTGGCTCATCTGTTCGATTTGCAATTTCTGCGGGGTGAAGCCCGCCGTCACATCCGGCGTAAAACGCCACGCCGGTTTTTCGCCGGTGCCCAGCACTTTCTCCGTCATCAGGCGCCGGTCAATGGTCATGCTGAGCGCCAGACGCACCCGCGCGTCGGCGGTCGGCCCTTTCTGGGTGTTAAAAGCGTAATAATAAGTGCCGAGCTGGGGTGGGGTATAAACCTGACCAGGAATGTCCTTAAGCAATTTTTTATACAAATTTTTCGGGAAGGATTCGGTGATATCTACGCCGCCCGCCAGATAACGTTTAGTGGCGGCAGATTCCTGGTTGATCGGAATAAAAGTGACTTTTTTAACTACCGTATTGCTGTTATCCCAGTAATGCGAATTAGGCTCGACCACCAGCTTTTCATTGACCACCCGATCTTTGAGTACGTATGCGCCGTTGCCAATAAGCTGACCGGGGCGGGTCCATTCTTTGCCACTTTCAACGTTAGCTTTTTTCACCGGATAAAACGCAAAGCTGGCGGTAAGATTGGTAAACCACGGCAGCGGTTTATCGAGCTGAACGCGCAGAGTTCGGGCATCGACGGCACTCACGCCGAGTTTATCGACCGTCGCTTTGCCATCTATAATGGCCTGCGCATTGGTGATCCCGGCAAGCGCCGCAAACCAGGCAAACGGAGACAGCGTTTTCGGATCGACCAGACGCTGCCAGCTATAGACAAAATCCTGCGCGGTGACGGGCGTGCCGTCTGACCACTGCGCGTTATCGCGCAGCGTGAACGTCCAGACGCGGTTATCGCTGGTCTGCCATTTCGTCGCCACGCCGGGGACCATCTCCCCTTTCTCATTCTGATTCACCAGCCCTTCATACAGGTCACGGATCACCTGAATTTCCGGCAGGCCGACGGCCTTCGCCGGGTCCAGGGTGGCGGGTTCATCTTTAATATGACGCACCAGTTCTTGTTTCTCCGCCAGCACCGTGCCGGGAGGAACATCCGCCGCGAAAGAAAAAGAAGAGAGGGTGCTTAACCACAGCGCGCAGCAGGTCATTGAAACAGGATGCTTCATAAGATTCCCCAGGAGGTCAGGATAAAGTGGCTTAATTATTTGTTTTGCATGAAGGAAAAGCAAACGTCTTATGACAGAAAATTGACGGCGTCGTAAATTAATATACTGTGAGAATAAACTGATAGTATCCAGAATGAGGTGTTCGATGACTGCCACGCGTCCCCGCTCCGAACGCGGCGCATTTCCGCCCGGTACTTTGCATTATGGTCGCTCGTTGCTGGGCGCGCCCTTGCTGTGGTTTCCGGCACCGCTCGCCGATCGCGAAAGCGGGTTGATTATTGCAGGCACCCACGGTGATGAAAACGCCTCGATCGTGACCCTTTCCTGCGCCATGCGCACGCTGGCCCCGGAGTTACGGCGTCATCATGTGGTCCTGACGGTCAACCCGGATGGCTGCCAGTTGGGGCTACGCGCCAATGCCAGAGGCGTTGACCTTAACCGCAATTTTCCGGCGGCGAACTGGAAAGCTGGAGAAACCGTTTACCGCTGGAACAGCGCGGCGCAGGCGCGGGATGTGGTGCTGCTGACCGGGGATGCGCCCGGATCGGAACCCGAAACCCAGGCGCTGTGCCAGTTAATTCAGCAGATCCACCCAGGCTGGGTGGTTTCTTTTCACGATCCGCTGGCCTGCATTGAAGATCCGGCACACTCCGCGCTGGGGGAATGGCTCGCCGACGCCTTCCGGCTTCCGCTGGTGGGTAGCGTCGGTTATGACACGCCCGGCTCGTTTGGTAGCTGGTGTGCCGATATCGGTCTGCCCTGTATTACCGCCGAATTCCCGCCGGTTTCAAACGATGAGGCCAGCGAAAAATATTTATCCGCGATGACCGGCCTGCTGCGCTGGCAGGCTCAGAGATGAAGCTCGCCGGTGGTGAAGTTCAGGGACGGTTCGACATCAACCGCAAGCCAGGTCGGGCCATCGAGGTCGGCAAAACGCACGTTATCCACCAGCGGTAGCGCCGCAGCAATCGCGCGGGAGGTGCAGAGCATACAGCCCAGCATCAGCGCAAACCCCTGCGCCTGCGCGTCTTTCGCCAGCGCCAGCGCCTCGGTCAGACCGCCGGTTTTATCGAGCTTGATATTGATCATGTCGTAACGCCCGCGCAGCGCGCGCAGGCTGGCGCGGGTGTGGCAACTTTCATCAGCGCAAATCGGCAGCGGATGAATAAAATTACCGAGCGATTCATCTTCCCCGACCGGCAGCGGCTGCTCCAGCATCGCCACATTCAGATCGGCCAGCAACTGACAGCGCGCCGCCAGTCCTTCACTGACCCAGGATTCATTGGCATCCACGATGAGCGTGGCGTCCGGGACGGCGGCGCGAATAGCCACAATGCGTTCGCTGATGAGATGATTATCCATTTTGATTTTCAGCAGCCGCGCACCCTTTTGCCACAGCGTCGAGGCGCTGGCGGCCATCTGTTCCGGGGTGCCGATCACCACGGTCTGCGCGGTAGTAATGGTTTGATGCGCGGGCACCAGGCGCGCCCCCGCCCTGCGCCGCGCCAGATCCCACAGCGCGCAGTCCACGGCGTTACGCGCCGCGCCCGCTGGCAGCAACTGCTGAAGTTGTTCGATGCTGGCTCCGGCTTCTAATGCGTCATTGATGGTCATAATTTGCGCCATGACCGAATCAATACTCTCACCATAGCGCGGGTACGGCGTACATTCACCCACGCCTTTTACGCCATCTTCTTCAATTTCGACAACCACCACTTTAGCTTCGCTACGGCTGCCTCGGGCAATCACAAACGGCGTATGAAGCGGCCAGGCTTCCTCATAAACTCTCAGGCTTCTCATTGCAGATCCTCGTGTGCCAGGCGCTAAAAGCGATTGCTGTGTTAACACATGTTGTCTTACACTAGCGACGGCGTTAATTATATGTAAACAGGAAGAAAATCATGTCACAACTCGTGCATTTCCAGGGCAATCCGGTCGCCGTTTCCGGCGCTATCCCGCAGGCAGGTACGGCCGCGCAGCCCTTTACACTGGTCGCAAAAGATCTCTCCGACGTCACACTGAGTCAGTACGCAGGCAAACGCAAAGTGCTGAATATTTTCCCCAGCATTGATACCGGCGTTTGTGCCGCCTCTGTGCGTAAGTTTAACCAACTTGCCACAGAAGTGGAGAACACCGTGGTGCTTTGTATCTCGGCCGATTTGCCGTTCGCCCATTCCCGCTTTTGTGGCGCAGAAGGTCTGAGCAACGTCATCACCCTTTCCACGCTGCGCAATCCAGAATTTCTGGAAACCTACGGCGTAGGCATTGCGGAAGGCGCGCTGAAGGGGCTTTCGGCCCGCGCGGTGATTGTTATTGATGAAAATGACAAGGTCGTATTTAGCCAGCTGGTGAATGAAATCACCAATGAACCTGACTACACCGCCGCGCTGGAATCCCTGAAAGCGTAACGGACAGGCCCGGCATCGCAAGGTGCCGGGCCTGTATTTTCCCTTACTCTTCGCCCTTCTTCTGACTTAAACCATATTCACGCAGCTTATTGGCAATCGCCGTATGGGAAACGCCGAGTCGTTTCGCCAGTTTACGCGTGCTGGGATAGTTACGATAAAGTTGGATCAGCACCGAACGCTCAAAGCGGCTGGTAATATCGTCCAGCGAACCTTCCATCGCCTCTTCGCCCGGTGCAACCGTGTCGACATCGTTGTCAGGCAGTAAAATGTCCTGCGCTCGTAGCTCGTAGCCCTCAAGCTGCGTCAGCGCGCGGTAGACGGCATTTTTCAACTGGCGCACGTTACCAGGCCAGGCATAGCGGGTCAGCACACCGTTAACATCCGAGGCCAGCTTAGGCCGCGAGATGCCCTGCTCGTCGGCAAAGCGGGCGACAAACAGTTCGGTCAACGGCATGATGTCCGGGGTCCGCTCGCGCAGCGGCGGCAGGTTGAGAGTCAGCACATTGAGGCGGTAATATAAATCCTCGCGGAACAGCCCTTTTTGTACCAGCTCCAGCAAATTTTTTTGGGTGGCGCAAATCACCCGCACATCGACGTGGATTTCATGGTCCTCACCCACCCGACGGAACGTGCCGTCGTTGAGGAAGCGCAGCAGCTTGACCTGCATTCGCGGCGACATTTCACCAATTTCATCCAGTAACACCGACCCGCCATTGGCCTGCTCAAAGAAGCCTTTCTTGCCTTCCGGGGCATGACCAAACAGTTCACTTTCGACCGCATCTTCCGGGATAGATGCGCAGTTCAGCGCCAGATAGGGTTTTGCCGCTCGCGGGCTGGACTGATGGCAGGCGTGGGCGATCAAATCTTTTCCGGTGCCGGTATCGCCAACGATCAACAGCGGCGCGGTGAGCATCGCCAGCTTGCGCGCCTGCTCCACGACGTGGCGCATTTTGGGACTCACGGCAACCACCTGACTAAAAGCGCTCACGTCCTGGGCACTGACGTTTTGCAACTGTCGCCCCATCCGCACCGTGGAACGCATAACCACCACCGCGCCGGTCAGCAGACGCTGCGCGTCTTCGCCGTCGAGATAGACCGGGGTGATCTCCAGCAGGAAATTCTGCCCGTTGACCACGACGTGCTCGGTATGGGAGTCCACCGGCTTACCTTCCAGCCAGCGCAGGAAGTTAAAATCGCCAATCAGTTGCCCGATATTGTGATTGCGCAGCCGCGCCTGATCCTGGCCGAAAAGCTGGCAGCTGGCGGGGTTCGCCAGTTCGATTTTACTTTTGGTATCCAGCGACAGCATCGGATCCGGCATGGCTTCCAGCAATGCGCTGAGCGCCAGGTGCTCGCGCTCGGAGGGCATCCACGGCACGGTGCGGACATCAGTCACGCCCGCAATACGGCGGATTTCCGCCATCAGGTTGCTGAAAGAGGCAAATTCCAGCTCGGAAAAATTAAGGTAAATACGCCCAACCGGATCGATTTCAATCCCGCGCAGGTCAATGCCGCGTAGCACCAGCAGATCGAGCAACTCACGGGCGAGGCCAAGCCGATCTTCACAGAAAACTTCAAGACGCATGGGATTTTTCCCTGAACAGTCAACGTTACTAAGAATGATAAGCTACGCGGAGGCAATCGGGAAGATAGCTGTCAACAAATATTGACAGCTGATTGAAGAAATGAGGGATAGCGCGGAAATTTAGCGGGGTGGTTCCGGCGTTTTATTACGTTGAAGCGTCTCTTTAAGCTGACCGACCAACTGACGGCGAAAATCGCCCAGACGCGGCTTGTCATCGTCGATCCACGGCAGCGGGCGGCAAAGCTCCATCGCCTTGATACCCAGCCGGGCGGTCAGCAGACCCGCGCCAATGCCCTGGGCTGCGCGGGTTGACAGTCGTGCGGCAAGATCCTGAGACATCCAGTCCATACCGACCTCGCGCACCAGCTCGCTCGCGCCAGCAAAAGCCATGTTCAGCAGCACCAGACGAAACAGCCGCAGGCGGCTGTAATAGCCCAGTTCGATGCCATACAGCGTGGCAATACGATTAATCAGCCGCAGATTGCGCCAGGCGATAAACGCCATATCCACCAGCGCCAGCGGGCTGACCGCGATCATCAGCGTCGATTCGGCGGCGGAGCGGCTAATTTCCCGCCGCGCCTGGGCGTCCAGTACCGGTTGAACCAGATGCGCATACAGGCCGACGATTTCACGATCGTTTTGTGTTTCATGGATGGCGGCGTACCAGCGCTGAAGCGCCGGATGCGACTGGTTAATTCCCGCCTGTTGGGCCAGTTTTTCACAAAACGCGCGCCCTTTCCCGCTGCCGTGACTGTGAAGCAACTCGCGCGCTTCGTCACGCTCGTGCGCGCGCTGGCGCAGACGCCAGAGCCGCCGCCACTCCTGGGCCAGCGAGCCGACGCCCGCACCGATAATCAGCGCGCCCGCCGCACAGCCGCCGAGCGCCACCCAGTCCTGCGTTTGCCAGGCATTCATCGTCCACTGCACGCCCTGTCCCACCACGCTTGCGCCAAACAGCGCCAGCCCCGCCATCACCATTTTGCGCCACAGACTGCGACGCGGACGCAGAGCCGCCTCCACTGCCGCCTCTGCCGGACCCTCGTCGGTGATAAGCTCGTCGCTGACGACCGGGGCGAATTTCTCCGCCTCAACGTGGCTGAAATGCTGGGCGGCCTTGAAAGATTCCTGCGCTTCAGCCTCCAGCGGCCCGCTGAAATCAATGCGCGGTTTAAGTGGTTCGGTCATCGTAATTTATCCCCGATTAAAAATTCCAGCGCGGCATCCAGGCGAATATGCGGTAGCGGTTTATCGACGTCCATCACCGCCGGGCGAAAATCTTCAAACTGAAAGCCCTGGCTTTGCCAGAAGGCCTGACCCGGCAGGCGGGCAGGCACTTCGCCCGGATACACCGTCAGCGGTGCGCCATCCTGTAAACGATGCCCGCGCAGGGCTGGCACCTTATTGCCATCGACGTCGATTAAACCGCCTTCCGTCGCCTGCACAGAGGCCAGCCCCAGACAGTCCATCGTTATCCCTTCAAACGCGGCGTTCTGCCACGCATCCTGAATCAGCTGTTGCAACAGCGAAACCATACTGGCGTGCTGATCGACGGTGACGTGATCCGCTTTGGTTGCGGCGAACAGCAGTTTGTCGATCACCGGCGAAAACAGCCGACGGAACAGCGTGCGCTGCCCGTAATGAAAGCTCTGCATCAGTTGCGTCAGGGCCAGCCGCATATCGTTAAACGCCTGCGGACCGCTGTTAAGCGGTTGCAGGCAGTCCACCAGCACAATCTGCCGATCGAAGCGCAAAAAGTAGTCTTTATAAAAACCCTTCACCACTTTTTCGCAGTAATAATGAAAGCGTTCGCGCAGCATTCCGGCGTTGGTATGGCGACCGGCCTGCGCCAGCGTCGCTTCGCCGACGCCATCAACATCGGGCCACGGGAAAAACTGGAGCGCGGGCGCGCCCGCCATATCGCCGGGCAGCACAAAGCGCCCCGGCTGAATAAAATGCAGCCCCTGCTTTTTGCACTGGTGCAGATAGTCAGTCCAGGCAGCGGCAATTTCCGCAAGACGATTTTCATCGGCAGGCGCGAGCGGGTCCAGCCCCTGACAGCATTCGCGCCAGCGCGTGGACCACTCCGCCCGCTGGCCCTTCAGCAGCCCGGTCATCTGCCGCGACCAGCTCAGATAATCCTGCGCCAGCATCGGCAGGTCGAGCAGCCACTCGCCGGGGTAATCGACTATTTCCAGATACAGCGTTGAGGTTTCGCGAAAGTGACGCAGCAGCGAATCCTTTGAGCGAAAACGCAGCGCGAGGTTAATCTCACTGACGCCACGGGTCGCGGTGGGCCACATCGGCGGCGTGGCGTAAAGCTGGGCCAGTCCTTCATCGTAGGTAAAACGCGGTACGCCAAAATCGCGCTGCGGCACGCGCTTTACGCCCAGCAGACGCTCTTCCCGCACCGCGCTTAATAGCGGCAGACGCGCGCCCGCGTGAACGTTGAGTAATTGATTGACGACCGAGGTGATGAATGCGGTTTTCCCGCTGCGACTCAGTCCCGTGACCGCCAGCCGCAAATGACGGTCCACGCTGCGATTGACCAGCGCATTAATTTCATTCGTAAAACGTTTCATCACATCCCTCTTCCCGGCTGTCAGCCCTGAAAATAGTAAATGGGGTCAGGTTATTAATAATCAACCGCTGTTGTAATCCGGTCCATCTCCAGTAAGATAGTCATCATTGACGCTATGACGGAGCTGTCTGAAGGATGTCCCCCACTATTTATGATATAGCGCGCGTGTCCGGCGTTTCGAAATCCACTGTTTCGCGGGTGCTTAATAAGCAGACTAATATTTCTCCCGAAGCGCGGGATAAAGTATTACGAGCCATTGAACAATTAAACTATCAGCCGAATAAACTCGCCCGCGCCCTTACCTCTTCCGGCTTCGATGCCATTATGGTCATTTCAACCCGCTCAGCCAAAACGACGGCGGGTAATCCATTTTTCCAGGAAGTCCTTCACGCTATCACGGCAAAAGCAGAAGATGAAGGCTTTGACGTTATTTTACAGACGTCCCACAGTTCAGCGGATGATTTACAAAAGTGCGAAAGTAAGATCCGCCAGAAGATGATCAAAGGCATTATTATGCTCAGTTCCCCTGCCGATGAATCTTTCTTTGCCCGACTGGATCAATACGAAATTCCGGTGGTGGTCATTGGCAAAGTTGAAGGACAGTATCAACACGTTTACTCGGTCGATACCGATAATTTCCGCGATAGCGTTGCCCTCACCGATGCGTTAATCGATCGCGGGCATAAAAACATTGCCTGTCTTCATGCGCCGCTGGATCTGAATGTTTCAGTAGATCGTCTTAACGGCTATAAAAAGAGCCTGGAAAACCATCATTATTCATTGCGCGAAGAGTGGATTATAGACGGGGGTTATACGCATGAAAGCGCGCTGGACGCCGCGAGAAAATTATTAGATCAGCCGCAAATCCCCGATGCGGTTTTTGCCACCGACAGCATGAAAATTATCAGCTTATATCGTGTCGCGGCAGAGAAAAATATTGCCATTCCGCAACAGCTGGCGGTAGTGGGCTACAGCAATGAAATGCTCTCCTACACGCTGACGCCACCGCCGGGCGGTATTGATGTGCCGACGCGCGCGCTCGGTGAGCAGGGCTGCGATCTGCTGTTTAAGCGCATCGCCGGAAAAGCCAGCCCGCAAGCGGTGATCGTCAAAACGCACATTTCACTCACCGCGTCACTGGCCTGATAAACACGTTGCCCGGCGGTTAACGCCGGGCAGTCTGCGCATCAGAACGCGTAGTTCACGCCCACACCTGCATAGTGGAAGCGATCGCGTTCACCTTCATCGTGGTTTTGCCATTCATAGGCATATTCGAGGGACATTGACAGCCCGTTCTGGAAATCATAGGCCCAGAGTGCGCCCAGACGATTGAAGTCATGCCCTTCACGTTCCATATCATCCTGCCAGTCCCAGTTTGACCAGCGGTCCAGCCCGATACGGGTATACGGCGTCAGCGTGGCATTGCCTGACGAAATCGGCAGGTAGGCGCGGATCTCCTGGGTCGAAAACTCGCCGTTATTACGGCTGTCATCAAGGTTAAACCCGCGTTCAAGATAATAGTTGACGGTCAGGCCCACTGTTTCATTGAAGGTATAATTCAATCCGGTTTCGGTTTCAACGCGGCTGTCAGCATAGCCGGTAGTATTCAGATCGTTGACGAACTGATACATAGAAAACCAGCCGCTGAAGCGTAAATCATCAGCCAATTTCACACTCCAGTCCGGCTGTACCTTCCAGCGCTGCATATTGGCCGTGTCTTTGCCTTCATTAATATAATGATAACCATAATTACGAAAGCCGCCGGTCAGGCCAAAACTTAAATCGTCGCTGTCGATAAACTGATAATGAACTTCCAGTTCTGGGCGATCAAACCAAGTGCCGCGTTTGCCTTCACTATAATCCACCGGGCCTTCCTGATAATAGGCGACGGAAAAACGCCACGGCCCCTGCGAGGCGTTAAAATAAACGGAAGGCTCTGCCAGCCCGTCCATATCTTCGCCCTGACCTTCCACGTTTTCTATTTCATACATCGCCCCGACATTAAAATGCCAGTCGTTATTTTCTGCCGCCTGCGCGCAGGAAAACCCTGCACACATGACCAGTGCAGCACTTTTAAAGAGAACGCTCATTTTTAAAATCCTTATTAAACAGAGGTAAAAGCCGGGAATGGCTACCCGGCACCCAACGATCACTGAATGGCTATTTCGCTTTCGTTGTCAAAGAAATGGCTTTTCGCCATATCAAAATGAATATTAATATTGTCACCCGCGTGATAATCCTCGACGGCTCCGGCGCGAACCACCAGTTCGTGTCCACCAATGCTGGTATACAGCATAAATTCTGCGCCGGTTAATTCGGCCACGCTGATTTTCGCGCTGACGCAATTATCAGATTGCGATAACGGGTGAATATCTTCCGGGCGAATACCCATGACGACCGCTTTATGTTCATATCCCTGCTTATGCAGGACCGCCAGTTTATCGTCAGGAATAATAAGCTTGAGCGTTTCGGTCACAAACATATTGCCGTTAATCGCACCGCGAATAAAATTCATTGCCGGTGAGCCAATAAATCCGGCGACAAACATATTTGCAGGCTGGTTATAAACCGTTTTCGGTGCCCCAACCTGCTGCACGATCCCGTCTTTCAGAATGACGATCCGTGTAGCCATCGTCATGGCTTCGGTTTGATCGTGGGTGACGTAAATCATGGTGGTGTTCAGCTTTTGATGCAGCTTGCTGATTTCTGCCCGCATCTGCACGCGCAGTTTGGCGTCGAGGTTAGAAAGCGGTTCATCCATCAGGAATACCCCCGCCTCACGAACAATCGCCCGCCCCAGCGCTACGCGCTGACGCTGACCGCCGGACAATGCGCCAGGTTTGCGCTTCAGGTAGTCACGCAGCCCCAGCACGTTTGCCGCCCAGTTCACCCGCTCGTCGATCACCGCGCGATCGATTTTTTGCATCTTCAGACCAAACGCCATGTTGTCATAGACCGTCATGTGCGGATACAGCGCGTAGTTCTGAAAGACCATCGCAATGTTGCGCGATTTGGCAGGCACGTCGTTCATCCGCACGCCGTCAATCAGCAGTTCGCCGTCGCTAATCTCTTCCAGCCCGGCGATCATGCGCAGAGTGGTCGATTTGCCGCAGCCTGACGGACCGACGAAAACAATGAATTCTTTGTCTGCAATTTCCAGGTTGAAGTCTTTAACGACGTGAACCTGGTTGTCGTAGATTTTTTGGATATGCCGCAACGAAAGTTGTGCCATCGTGATTTCCTTATTATGCGTGGTGCCAGAATGCCGACAGGCACGACCACGTGAGTTGATCGGTGGACAAAAGTTGAAGCCCGGCGTCATGCAGATCCGCACCAATACCGATGGAGCGCATTCCACAGGCGTTGATGGCGTCGATCCCGGCCTGCGCGTCTTCTACGCCCACGCACTGCTGCGGATCAACACCCAGCCCCTCGCAGGCGGCGAGAAAGATTTCCGGGTCGGGTTTTGAACGGGCGATGCGCGAGGCATCGGCACAAAACGTCAACAGCCCGTCAATGCCCAGGGTGCGTATAATGGTGGGCGCGTTCAGCGAAACCGACGCCAGCCCGGTCGGGATCTCGCGCTGACGCAGTTCCAGCAGCAGTTCGCGAATGCCCGGCAGCACCGAGTCGGCGGTCAGCTGGCGCAAAGACTCGACGTAAATCTGATTTTTCCGCGTTGCCAGCGCGTCCCGCTCCGCGTCGTTAAACGCCGCTTCACGACCGCCATGTTGCAGGATCCGGCGCAGCGATTCGCCACGGCTAATTCCCTTCAGGCTATTGTTGAAGGTTTCATCAATGGTGATGCCGATATCGGCTGCCACCTGTCGCCAGGCGTGAAAATGCAGATGCGCGGTGTCGGTAATCACCCCATCGAGGTCAAAAATAACGGCCTGTAGTTTCATTTCCCCTCCGTGGGCGCGGTCCCATCTGTGGATAAAATAAAGTCTTTCAGTAAGAAGTCCTGCGTGCCCGTTACGCGCAGCCGGTGTCCGTTCAAATAAAACACCGCGTCAGACGCGCTGTGAACGGTCAACCGCTCCGGCGTCAGGGTGAATTGCAGCGCAACGCCCTGCCAGCTGAGCGGGAAAGCCATTTTTTGCCAGCCTGCGGGGAGGCGTGGCGCAATGTGCAGTTCACCCTGGCGCAGCGTCAGCCCGGCGAATCCCTGAATGGCGCCCAGCCAGATCGCCCCGGTCGCCGCCGCGTGGATGCCATCGTCACAGCTGTGCGGATCGTCACCGAGATCGATTTCCGTGCCTTCACACCAGAAGCGGTATGCCTGCGCCAAATCGCCACAGCGCGCAGCGACAATACCGTGAATGGCTTTGCTCAGGGAGGAGTCATGGATGGTGCGCGGTTCGTAGAACTGCAAATTGGCCAGACACTCGTCACGGGTGAAGCGATCCGCCAGCATGTAGTTCAGCATCACCACATCCGCCTGCTTGAGGATCTGCATTTCATTGACTTCAGCACGCGAATAGTCGAGCAGAATGGTTTGTTTGCCCGCCTGACGTTTGTACTTTTGCAGGTCAATCGCAGGCTTGGCGAAGAAGGTGTCATCCTGCGCAATAACGCCGTCGCTATTGCTTTCCGGCAGCCACAGCCGCTGCAAAAAGTCTTCGGCGCGAACAAAAAAGTCGGTTTCTGTCGGCGCGAAACGGCGGACAACGTGCAGCGCCTGAGCGACGTTTTCATGCGCCATATAGTTAGTAAAGGCGTTATTGTTGACGTGTTCGGTGTATTCATCGGGGCCGATAACGTCATGAATTTCCAGCCGCCCGCCGACGTCTGTTGCCCGGTCGATCCAGAAGGTCGCCGTTTCTCGCAGCAGCTCGCAGCCTTCCTGCGCCATAAAACGCTCGTCGCCGGTGGCCTGCCAGTAAGCCACCACCGCCCAGGCGATGTCAGCGACCAGATGATGTTCTGCCAGCGCCGAGGCCACTTTTTGCCGCACCCCGGTGCGGATATTGATGGCGGCAAATTCCGGCGTTTCTTCGTCGCCGCTGCGTGCGCTTTCCCATGGAAACAACGCTCCCTGCCAGCCGTTGCGCCGCGCTTTTTCGCGCGCGCCAGGCAGATTATGCCAGCGGTAGCGTAAAAGCTGCCGCGCCGTCTCTGGGGCGGTGAAGAGATGAAACGGCAGTAAAAAGACTTCCGTATCCCAGAAAACGTGGCCTTTGTAGCCTTCGCCGGTCAGCCCTTTGGCGGCGATGCTGGTGCGCTCGTCGTTTTTCGGGGTCATGATATGCAGATGGTAAAGCGCGAAATCCAGCGCTTCCTGATCGCGCGGATCGGAGGACGTCACCTGCACGCGGCTACGTTGCCAGAAAGTGTGCCACGCTGCGACCGATGCCTGAAACAGCGGCTCATACCCTTCCGCCACGCAGGACTCCAGCGCCCGCAAGCTCTGCTCGCTGAGGGTTTGCTGGCTCATCTCGCCAGCAGGCTCGTGGCTTATCCAGCAAAGTTTAGTCAGCGTCACGCTTTGCCCGGCGGCAACGCTCAGCGAACTGTTTTGCAGCAGGTGGCGATTTTTGGCAGAAAAACAGCTTTGCGCTTCAGCGCTGAGGTGACAGTACGCAGAAATAGCGACGTTATCCTCGCCGTTCTGGGTGGTATAAATTCCCTGTAGATAGTGCTGGCCAAACACCCGGACCTGGGTTTCATCCAGATGCTGGCGTCCGCTGTTGGTTTGCGTCGCATCAATGCCGGTAACAAACGAGATGCTGGCGGAAGCATCCAGCGGCGTCAGCGTCAGCTGCATGGCAACCAGTTCGGGCTGAGCAAGAGACGCGAAGCGACGGCTTTCGATGCGAAAACGCGCCCCGTTCGCCGCCTGCCACACCACCGCGCGGCGCAGTTCACCGGTGGCAAAATCCAGTTCGCGCTGCCAGGTTTCCGTCTTTCCGCCGGTCAGTGAGAACGGCTCGCCGTTCAGGGCAATCTGTACGCCAATAATGTCCGGCAGATTTACCAGCTCGGTCGTTTCATCTTTCCCCGCCCGGTGGTACAGGCCCGCCAGATACATCCCGCGCGTCTGCATGGTGTAATCTTCTTCGTGCGTGGCGCGAATACCGAGATAGCCATTGCCTGAGGTCATTAACGACGCGTATTTATTCAGGCTGTGCACGCTAAAAGACGGTTCGATAAGCGTAGAGGCATTCATCATAATTCCACACATTTCCCTGTTTGCGCAGACTGGTACAGTGCAGCTACCAGCGTCTGAATAATTCGTCCCTGTTCAGCGTCGGCAATCATCACCGGTTCGCCCTGCACGTGACGGATGAACGCCTCCATGCTGCGAATATGCCGCCGATCGTCTGCCTGATCACGCTGCAACAACGTGTTTAACTCGCCGCCGTCATCGTTATAAATATGCAGCGGAAACAGCGTGGCGCCGGCATCCGTACCGCAGAACGATACGTTCATGATTGACTGCTCCGGGATATTCAGCGCGAATGACGTTTCGAGGCGCAGAATACCGCCGTTATGAAATTCGACGGTGCCAAACAGCGCGTCTTCGACGGTGTAGACCGACGGGTCCCATTCACCAAACTGGCCGCTGTTTTTGCGGGTGCCGATTTTCTGAAAGCTGTGGGCCATGACCTTTTTCACCGCCGGAAAACCGAGTACGTACATCGCCGCGTCCAGCATATGAATGCCGATATCGATCAGCGGACCGCCGCCCTGTAATTCTTTATTGGTAAAGACGCCCCAGCCGGGAACGCCGCAGCGCCGTAGCGCCCGCGCGGTAGTCACGTAAATGTCGCCCAGTTGCCCGTCCATCACCTGCTGGCGGAGTAACTGGCAATCTTCAGCAAAGCGGTGATGAAAATCGTAGGCCAGCACTTTGCCCGCCCGCCGGGCGGCCTGAAACATCTCTTCCGCCTGTTCCGGGGCCATGGCTGGCGGTTTTTCACACATCACATGGCAGCCCGCCGCCAGCGCCTGTAACACATGCTCATGGTGAAACCGGTTGGGCGAACAGATACTGACGATATCCGGGCGCACCTCGCGCAGCATGGCCTGCGGATCGTCCCATGCCTGCGCCTGTCCGTATTTTTCTGCCAGCGCCTGCGCCTGGGAAAGGCGGCTGTCTGCGACAGCCACCAGTTCCAGATCGTCGCGCGTGCAGTAGTACGAAGCATGAACTTTATCCGCGACCTGCCCGGCACCAATAATGGCGACGCGCAGCGCAGAAGGTGTCTTTGTACTCTTCACGTGCAACCTCTTAGCAGTCACGCAGCCAGGCAAGAGACTGACGGTATGCGGCAGCCGGATCTTCCGCCCGCACGCGTCCTTCATACACCACATAGCCCTGATAATTGTCGCTACGCAGCTGATCGAACAGCTGTTTGAAGTTCAGCGTGCCGGAGCCTGGCTGATAGCGATGGTTGTCGGCAATGTGCACGTGACCAAGCAAATCGCGGTTATCGTGCAGCGCTTTCGCCAGATCGTCTTCTTCGATGTTCATATGGTAGAAATCACCGATGATCTGCACATGGCGGAGATCGTTTTCCACGATATAGCGGCGGGCATCGGCGAGAGTGTTGATCATATGATCCTGGTAGCGATTCAGCGGCTCCAGGTACACCACCGTGCCGGTGCGCTCGGCGACTTTATCCAGTACCCGCAGCGAATCGCTGACCACTTTGCGGTCGCCGTCAAGGCTACGCGGAGAAACCATCGGCGGCAGACGAAACGTGAACATGCCCCACGCTGCCGGGACAATAATGCCTTTGCCGCCGACTTCGCTTAGCGCTTCCAGAATGCGGGTGATCTGCTGCAAGCCGTTCTGACGACGCTCTTCGATAAAATCGCCGATCCAGCCATCATAGCCGCCGCAGGCAGTGGTGACCGGCAGGCCAGTTTCTTTGATGGCCGCTTTCACCGCCTCAATGTTTTCGACCAGCAGTTTGCCGTCAATTTCATAACCGTCGAAGCCCATTTCTTTGATATAGCGGAATTTCTCCAGAATATCGTTGGGGAAAAAAGCCTGATTCTGTGTACCGATTTTCATTTATGTTTTCCTTAACCTTAAAACGTTACGCCCATTTTGATGCTCAGATCTGGCTGGCGATCGACATACTTCATGTAGCTGTCGGCGCTGGTTTCAAACGACACAACCGGCTCAATCAGATCGTCACAATCCAGGTAGCCGTTCATCAGCAGTTCCCAGCAGGTTTCTTCAATACGTTTGCGGTTCCAGCGCGGATAATCCGGATTGGGTTCGCTACAGGCGCGGGCGAAAACGATTTTCGCGTTGTTAAAATGCGCTTCGCGACCGAGGTTAAAGCCTGCGCTGAATGGCTTGGCAAACGCCACGTAAGAGATGGTGCCGCCGTAGGCCAGCCCGCGCAGCGCTGACTGCAACGCATCCGGGTAGCCGCTGGTTTCAATGATCACGTCCGCACCCAGTTTGTCGGTGATCTTTTTAATCTCCATACCCACGTCGGTGCCGATGGGACTCATGCAGTAATCTGCCCCGTGACGACGAGCGATGTCACAGCGGTGTTCGATAGGATCGACGCCAATGACAATGGACGCGCCCGCTTTCTTCGCCAGCTGGATAGCGATCTGTCCGATGGCCCCCAGACCGATAACCACCACGAAGTCACCGACGCGCACGTTGGCATCGCGGACACCGCTCATCGCGAACTGCGCCGGGTCGTAGCACACGGCATTTTTCCACGACGCGCCTTCCGGCATTTTGCGTAATTTGTAGTTGTTGACGGCGTTCACAATCACCGTCTCGGACAGCGGGCCATAGCAGCACACGCGATCGCCGAGGGCATAATCGGTGACGTTGTCACCTTTTTCGATGATTTCGCCCACCACCATATTACCGAGCTGGAATTTACCGAACTCAATACCCCGCGCCGCCCCTTCTTCACGCGGCATAAACATCTGCCATTCCGCGTTAAAATCTTCGTCGATAAACGGACTGGCTCCGCGAAAATCCACCACTTCGGTGCCGTGTTTCGGCGCGCCAAACATCACGCGGATTTTAACTTCGTGAGCCTCGACGGCCCGATCCTGGTACTCTACCAGCGCCGCAACGCGCGGCTCTGTTGCTACAAGCTTTTTCATTTCCATATCCTTTTAAACTGGCCGCCTTAGCCCTTAACGCCACCGGCGGTCAAACCACTTTTGATAAAACGTTCAGAAAGCGCATACATGATCACCACCGGCAATGCCGTAACCAGCGACGCCGCCATCATTCGGCCCCAGATATAATCCGGGGTGCTGAACAGCGTGTTCAGACCGACCGGCAGGGTGAAATTGCTGGCGCTGGAGAGGAAGATCGAGGCAAACAGGTAATCGTTCCACGCCACCATAAAGCAGTAGACGAAGACCGATACCAGCCCGGAAATCGCCAGCGGGACGGTGATGCGAAAGATGATTTGCAACCGATTGAGGCCATCCATCATCGCCGCTTCTTCGATCTCATCCGGGATGGTGTCGAAGTAGCTTTTCAGCATGAAGACCGCCGTCGGCAGCGTCTGGGTGACCATGGTAATAATCAGTGCCATTTCGGTGTCGTAGATCCCAAGCGCGGTGATGATTTTGAACAGCGGCACCACCAGCAGAATGCCGGAGAACATATACACCGTGTAAAAGCTGGCGTTGATGGTCATCCGGCCCTTAAAGCGCAGGCGGGACAAGGCATACGCGCCCAGCGTGCCGAGAAAGACCGCAATCACCGATGACGAAATCGACACCACCATGCTGTTGCGGAAATAATTCACAAACGGAAAAATCAGCGGGTTAAAAATGTCGATGTAATGTTCCAGCGTCCAGTGCTGCGGCAGCAGCGTCGGATGCAGGGAAATGGCTTCTTTCGCCCCTTTAAACGAGGTCATTAGCATCACGAAAAACGGAAACAGCGTGATGATAAGAAACACCGCCAGTCCGACGTAAAAGCCAATACGGGACAGGGTACGTTTATTTGTTGCCATTGAGATTTACCCGCTTCCTGGTCAGTAAAATGACCGCAAAAATAATGACGAACAGCACGACTGAGATCGCCGCCGCTTTGCCCAAATCGTTAAAGGCGAACGCGGTTTTGTAGAGATACACCCCAAGAATGTCGACTTTGGTGGTGAGCAGATACACGTCCGCAAACATGTAGAACATCCAGATGGTACGCAGCGTCACCACCGTCGCCAGCACCGGCATAATGGCGGGCAGCGTCACGATCATAAAACGCTGCCAGGCGTTAGCCCCGTCCATTTCCGCCGCTTCATACAGCGATTTATCCACGGTCTGCAATATCGCCAGAAAGGAAATAAAGGCATACGGGAAGTAACGCCAGATGGCGAACAGCACCACCAGAAAGAAGCTGCTGCCGGGATTGTCGAACCACAGCGGAGCCTGATCGTAAATATGCAGCACGTCCACGCCGAGATAATTCACAATGCCGTAGCCGTTGTTGAACATATATTTCCACGCGAATACCAGCGATATCGACGGGGTCACGTAGGACAAAATGACCAGCGAGCGCGCGGTTTTACGCAGGCGGAACTCACGATTGAAAAAGATCGCCACGCCCAGTCCCAGCGCGGTGCTGCCCAGTACTACCAGCGCGGTATACCAGACCGTCATCCACAGCGAGTGCCAGAAATTGGCATCACCAAGAATGCGGATGTAGTTATCCAGTCCGACAAACGTCGAGCTGATGCGCGGGTTAAGCGGCAAGCGTAAGAAACTGATTTCTATATTAGATATCATCGGCCAGGCGACCAGGCCACCCAGCAGCAGTAAGCTGGGGGCCAGTAGCATCATGGCAAAAGGCATATCCGAACGACCTGAAAACCACCCTTTCATACAACTTTCCATCCTGGTCATTAACGTTGTTTCACCAGATCGTCCAGCCGGGCCTGACTCTCTTTAAGCGATTGCGGTAAATCGGTTTTACCGACGGTGACGTTGTGGACCAGCGAACTGATCACCCCGGAACCAGTGACGTCCCCCATGCGAGTGAAGTTTTTGTCCCCTACCGCGCCGAACACCTGCATATGCGGATACTGCGCGATGAGCTGCTCAGGCAAGCTGCCAAAGGCTTTGATCACGTCGTTTTCTTTCCACTGCGCGGTATCCACCACCGATTTGGTTGCCGGGAACGCCGCGCCCGGTGACATCATGACCCAGCCAGACGCGTTGTCGGCTTTTTCCATAAAGGAGACAAATTTCTCCGCCGCCGCCGTTTCTTCTTCGGACTGACCGTTGCTGATGGTCAGGGAAGTGATCGTGCCAAATACGGCCGCAGATTTTTCCGTTGGCACCATAAAGCCGAGCGTGGCCGGATCGCCTTCTTTAAACACCGCAGGCAGGATGTAGGTGGAGTAGATGGCCATCGGCGCAGAGCCGTTCATGAACGCATCTTTTATTTCCATAACGTCGTTAGAGCCGGGCATGGTGGTGACAGCCAGTTGGCGATACAGCTCCAGCGCCTGCTGCATGTCAGGCGTGTTAAGAGTGATCGCGCCGCTGGCGTCAAACACGTTGGCCTGATTTGAAAGCGCAAACTGGGAGAACGCCTGCTCGGTCATCACGCTTTCTGCCGTCGGCAGCGCGATACCGTATTTTTTCTGCGCCGGATTGCTTAACTTTTGTGCGGCATCCAGCAACTGCTGCCAGTTATGCGGTTCTTCAATGCCCGCGTTTGCCAGGACGTCTTTTTTGTACCAGATGCCCTGAAGCCAGGCGCTGATCGGGACACCCGTCCATGCGGTGCCGTCTTCAGTGCGCACGATGCGCAGCACGCCGTCATAGAACTGGTCTTCCCCTACTGCCGCAATCACATTGCCAATCGCTTTACGGTCGATCAGTTGCTCTTTGTCCATGACTTTGGCGTAGTCGTGGCTGGTTTCGATCACTTCCGGCAAAGCGCCGGTGCGCGCCAGGGTAATTATTTTGGTGTTATAGGCGTCTTCTTCTACCGGCACTTGCTTAACGGTAATGCCAGGGTTTTCCTTTTCAAATTTCTCAATAAGCTGGGTAATAACCGCCTGGCGTTCCTGTTCGACAGAAGAATGCATAAATTCAATGGCGACATTGGCCTTTTCATCATCCTTGCAACCGGAAATCAGCGTGCAGGAAACCAGCGCTGCCAGCAGCGCTATTTTTGATGTTTTCATAAGGTGTTCCTTTATTGTTTTTTAATCCAGGCAACCTGCCACGGGCGCAGCGTAACCTGATTTTCCATAACAGCTTGTTGACTGATTAAATCAAATCCGCCCTGAACGTTTACTGCAACATGCTGTTCATTTTCGCTGATATTAAATAACGCCGTAATTTGTTCGCCATTATTAGCGGTACGGGTAATTAACATTACGCTGGGATTCAGCGTTGAAATAGCAAACTGGCTCTGCGGATGGAACGCTTTATTCTGCCGACGCAGCGCAATTAACTGGGACAGGCGATGATAAACCCGGCTACGCAGTGAATCCGATGAGGATAATTGCTGTTCGATGTCCAGATCATTATATTTCTGGCGGTTAATGGCGCGGTTGTATCCCAGTTTTTCGACGCCCGCATAGTCATTGCGCGAGCCGAGAATACTTTGAATATAAACCGCCGGTACGCCGGGGAAGCTGAGCAAAATCGCATGGGCGAGGACAAAGCGCGCCAGACGCTCGTCGTCGCTGGCCTCGCGGTGGCTTAGCGCATCCATGTAGGTGACGTTAAGCTCATACGGGCTACGACTGCCGTCCGGGTTGTTTTTCCAGTTCACCAGCGCGCCTTGCTGCTGGAGCTGCTCCACCATCTGCAAGATTTCTTCTTCCGGCAAAATGCCACGCAGCGGATTCAGGCCGATGCCGTCATGCGAGGCAAGGAAGTTGAACCACGTGGTATTGTCGGAAGGTAACGTCAGCGACTGCGCCCAGCCACACAGTGTGCCAGCATCCTGACGCTGTACCGCGTGAAGCACCAGCGGCGGCAGAGAGAACTGATAAACCATGTGGGCTTCGTCCTGCCCATTGCCCAGGTAGGCAATATTGTCCCGGTGCGGAACATTAGTTTCGGTGATGATCGCAGTGCCTGGCGCGACGTCATCGGCGATGGCGCGGAACAGTTTGATTAACTGGTGGGTTTCAGGCAGATGAATACAGCTGGTGCCGGGCGTTTTCCACATAAACCCGACCGCATCCAGACGCACGTAGTCGGCGCCCTGCACCAGATAGTGCAGCAGGACATCCACCATCGCCAGCAGGACTTCCGGGCAGGCGTAGTTAAGATCGATCTGGTCTTCACTGAAGGTGGTCCAGAGATGGCGTACTGAACCATCGGCCAGGGTGAACGGTGACAGCAACGGCAGCGCACGCGGGCGCGTTACCGCCGATAAATCCGTCGCCGGGTCCATGGCAATAAAAAAGTTTTCGTAACCTGGAGCCTGCTGTAAATAACGGTTAAACCATTCGCTTTTCGCAGACATATGGTTGCAGACAAAATCGAACATTAATTTTGCCTGAGTTTTTAATTCCGCGACATCATCCCAGTCCCCGCTTTCCGGGTCCACGCGATGATAATCGATGACCGAAAATCCATCATCAGATGACCATGGATAAAAAGGTAGCAAATGGACGTGTGAAAATACGGATTTAAACCATTTATTATAAAATTGATTAAATACCGGAAGAGGTTTTGCGGCAGCGTGGTGAAACTGGTCGGCGTAGGTAATTAATACCACATCACTTTCGTCCCATGCCTGCTTACGCTGCTGCGATATTAATGAACGGGTGCGATTAAGAGCATCAAATAATGTTTCCCGGTGCGCTGACGTAAATTTTTCGCCATAAACATCGGTTAACAATTTATTAATTATTTCCTTCATTTCTTTTTCCCATGGTAGCGGTCCCACGGAAAGTGAGACTACTCCAGAGGAATTTAACTGTCAATCCGTGAGCCGGTCTCTGGAGGGTCAAAAAAAGATTTTTAGTCGTCTAAAATTGTGATTTGTGAGCTAACGCAAATTTGGCGGGAAATTGTGCAAAGGTTGTTGCGGTGACCAGAACGGTCACCGGGGTTCCTGCGGTTTATTGTAACGGCGAGAGACTTTTTTCGCCGCGTGGTTCAATAGCGGCTCCAGCGCCAACGCCAGCAGCATTTTTAGCGGGCGACGGGCGACGGATTTTATCGCCCAGCCCGCCACCCCGGCGGGACCGTAGCGCAGCGCAGTCAGCAGGACCAGCTTACCGGCAATTTTCAGACCGGGTTTCATTTTGGTTCCTGCTTTTTGCCATTTCGTGTTCATCAGTACCTCGTTGTCATTAAAGCTGACGGAAGCGGCTGCGTAATGAAAAGGTATCAGACGTGACGTAGCGCTCCATGTCGCGCAGACGCTGCTCACCCGCTGCCAGTTCCTGATCCACCGCATCCAGCAATTCGCGGCTGGTGGGGGGAATATCACCCTCATTCGCCCCTTCCGGCATCGGATCGAGGACAAAGGTCAGAATGATGTAGGCCACGACCACAATAAAGAACAGGCCGAAGACCATCGCCAGCACGGTAATCAGTCGCACCAGTTTGACCGGCACGTCCAGATACTGCGCCAGCCCGGCGCACACCCCTTTCACCATTCCCTGCTGCGGGATGCGCCACAATTTTTTGTTTAAATCAATGCCGGCCATTAGCGATCCCTCCAGTTCGGGTGCTCTGCATCAAGAATAGCTTCCAGCGCCTGAATGCGCTCGCGCATCCGTTTAGCCTCGTCGGTTAACTGCACCAGATGCTGCTGCTCGTTTTGCGAAAGCGTCTGGCTACGCGAGCGATTGTTGTAGTGTAGCCACAGCCAGATCGGCAGGACAAACAACACAAATAAGGTCAGGGGTATGGCAAGAAATAGCGCGCTCATGTGTTCTCCTTACAGGGTCTGAGCGGCGGCACGCTCGGGTGCCGCCAGATTATTATTGGTTATCCTGCTTCATTCTGGCTTTCAGTGCCGCCAGCTGCTCGCTGATTTCGTCATCCGCTTTCAGCTCAGAAAACTGCTGATCCAGCGTGCGCTGTTTACCGAAATTGTGGCTTTCGGCTTCCGCTTCCATATGGTCAATACGGCGCTCAAAGGATTCAAAACGCGCCATGGCTTCGTCAATCTTACCGCTGTCAAGCTGGCGACGCACGTCGCGGGAGGAGCTTGCCGCCTGGTGACGCAGGGTCAGTGCCTGCTGGCGGGCACGGGTTTCGCTGAGTTTGTTTTCCAGCTCGCCAATCTCTTTTTTCATGCGGGTCAGCGTCTCATCCACCAGCGTGGATTCGTGCTCCAGCGTTGCAATCAGGTCGGTCAGCTTCTGTTTTTCAATCAGCGCGGCGCGAGCCAGATCGTCTTTATCTTTACGCAGCGCCAGTTCGGCTTTTTCCTGCCATTCATGCTGCTGCGCGGTGGCAAGCTCAATGCGGCGGGTCAGCTGCTTTTTCTCTGCCAGCGAACGGGCGGAGGTGGAGCGAACTTCAACCAGCGTGTCTTCCATTTCCTGAATCATCAGGCGCACCAGCTTCTGCGGATCTTCCGCTTTTTCCAGCAGCGTGTTGATGTTGGCATTCACGATATCGGCAAAACGAGAAAAAATACCCATAATTAAAATCCTCACTCATGTTCATTATTCGGGCGGTGCCCTGCTGCTGGGATACTGCAACTGCCGTGCCAGTTTTATATCTTATTGATTTTAAAGATGGTGATTGCTTTTTCACCGATCGCACCATAAAGTTAAATGATGAATAACGCTAATATGTGGTGAATTTCATCATGGCTGAATACAAAGATAACCTGCTGGGCGAAGCGAATAACTTTATTGACGTGCTGGAGCAGGTTTCACGCCTCGCGCCGCTAACCAAGCCGGTGTTGATCATCGGCGAGCGCGGTACCGGGAAAGAGCTGATCGCCAGCCGCCTGCACTTCCTCTCCTCCCGCTGGCAGGGACCGTTTATTTCACTGAACTGCGCTGCGCTGAACGAAAACCTGCTCGACTCGGAGCTGTTTGGTCATGAAGCGGGCGCGTTCACCGGGGCGCAAAAGCGTCATCCCGGACGTTTCGAACGCGCCGACGGCGGCACGCTGTTTCTTGACGAACTGGCCACCGCGCCGATGATGGTGCAGGAAAAATTATTACGGGTGATCGAATACGGTGAACTGGAGCGCGTGGGCGGCAGCCAGCCATTGCAGGTGAATGTGCGGCTGGTCTGCGCCACCAACGCCGATCTGCCGGAAATGGTGAATAAAGGCGCTTTCCGCGCCGATTTGCTGGATCGCCTGGCGTTTGATGTGGTCCAGCTTCCCCCGCTTCGCGAGCGGCAGAGCGATATCATGCTGATGGCGAACCATTTCGCGATCCAGATGTGCCGGGAAATCGGCCTGCCGCTGTTTCCGGGGTTTACGAGGCGGGCCAGCGACACGCTGCTGGCTCATCGCTGGCCCGGTAATATTCGCGAGTTAAAAAATGTGGTCGAGCGTTCAGTCTACCGTCACGGCAGCAGTGAAACGCCGCTGGATGACATTATTATCGATCCGTTCCAGCGCGACATTACCCCGTCCGCGCCGCAGGAGCCGACGCCCGACGCCCTCCCCGCGCTGCCGCTGGATCTTCGCCAGTATCAGCATCATCTTGAGCGGGATCTGCTGAATAAAAGCCTGCATCAGGCGAGGTTTAATCAAAAGCGAGCGGCTGAATTACTGGGTCTGACCTACCATCAGCTGCGCGCCCTGCTCAAAAAACATCAGATTCAGGCCGTTTAACGCCTGAACTGGCGACATTTAGCGCAATTGCCGCAGACATTTTTACGCAGCCGCCGTAAGTGCGATACACTTTGCAGATCGAATCTGAAAACCCTGAAAATTATGCGCCTGGTTTTGTCCTCTCTGGTGGCGGCAGTCGGCCTGTTTTATGGCCTGGCTCATGCCGCCCCCAAGCCCCTTGCCGATATCCGTGATAGCGGTTTTGTCTATTGCGTGAACGGGCAGGTGAGCACTTTTAATCCGCAAAAAGCGGGCAGCGGGCTGATTGTGGATACCCTCGCCGACCAGCTTTACGATCGGCTGCTGGATGTCGATCCTTATACTTACCGGCTGGTGCCTGAACTGGCTGAACGCTGGGAAGTGCTGGATAACGGCGCGACCTACCGTTTCCACCTGCGTGAAGGCGTCGCGTTTCAGACTACCGACTGGTTTAAACCAACCCGCACGCTGAATGCGGACGACGTGGTTTTCACCTTCCAGCGCATCTTTAACCGCAATCATCCCTGGCACAACGTTAACGGCAGCGCATTTCCCTACTTCGACAGCCTGCAATTTGCCGATACGGTAGAAAGCGTGCGCAAGCTGGATAACCGCACCGTCGAATTTCGCCTGACCCGCCCGGACGCCTCTTTCCTCTGGCATCTGGCCACGCACTATGCGTCGGTCATGTCGGCGGAATATGCAGCGGATCTGACGAAAGCCGACCATCAGGAACTGCTCGACCGCCAGCCGGTCGGCACCGGCCCCTATCAGCTCAATGAATATCGCGCCGGGCAGTATATTCGTTTGCAGCGTCATCCCCATTTCTGGCGCGGTGAGCCGTTGATGCCGCAGGTGGTGGTCGATCTCGGTTCCGGTGGCACCGGACGTCTTTCGCGACTGTTGACCGGGGAATGCGATGTGCTCGCCTGGCCCGCCGCCAGCCAGCTCTCTATTCTGCGCGACGATCCGCGCCTGCGGCTGACCCTGCGCCCCGGCATGAATATCGCTTATCTGGCGTTTAATACCAATAAAGCCCCGCTGAATAATCCGGCGGTGCGTCACGCGCTGGCGCTGGCGATTAACAACGAGCGGCTGATGCAGTCCATTTATTACGGCACCGCCGAAACCGCCGCGTCGATCCTGCCGCGCGCGTCGTGGGCGTATGACAGCGACGCGAAAATCACCGAGTACAATCCCGAAAAGGCGCGTCAGCAGCTTAAAGCGCTGGGACTGGAAAATCTGTCGCTTCAGCTATGGGTCCCCACCTCTTCCCAGGCCTGGAACCCCAGCCCGCTAAAAATGGCGGAGCTGATTCAGGCTGACATGGAGCATATCGGCGTGAAAGTGAATATCGTGCCGGTTGAGGGGCGTTTTCAGGAAGCGCGGCTGATGGATATGAGCCACGATCTGACCCTCGCGGGCTGGGCGACCGACAGTAATGACCCGGACAGTTTCTTCCGCCCGCTGCTCAGCTGCGCGGCGATAAATTCGCAAACCAACTACGCGCACTGGTGTAATCGCGAATTTGATACTGTCCTGCTGAAAGCGCTCTCCTCGCAGCAGCTGGCGTCGCGTATTGATGCCTACAACGAGGCGCAAAATATTCTGGCCACGCAGCTCCCGGTGTTACCGCTGGCCTCGTCGCTGCGTCTTCAGGCTTACCGTTATGATATGAAAGGGCTGGTGCTCAGTCCGTTTGGCAACGCCTCTTTTGCTGGCGTCTCGCGGGAAAAAGAAGAGGGGCAGAAACCATGATTATTTTTACCCTGCGCCGCCTGCTGCTGTTGCTGGTTACGCTGTTTTTATTGACCTTTATCGGCTTCAGCCTGAGCTATTTTACGCCCCACGCGCCGTTACAGGGCGCGTCGCTGTGGAATGCGTGGGTGTTCTGGTTCAGCGGTATTCTGCACTGGGATTTTGGCGTTTCCAGCATTAACGGGCAGCTTATTTCTGAACAGTTAAAAGAGGTTTTTCCGGCCACCATGGAGCTGTGCATTCTCGCCTTCGGCTTTGCGCTGCTGGTCGGCATTCCGGTCGGCATGCTGGCGGGGATCACCCGTAACAAATGGCAGGACAATCTGATTAGCGCGCTGGCGCTGCTGGGCTTTTCCATTCCGGTATTCTGGCTGGCGCTGCTGCTGACGCTGTTTTTCTCGCTGACCCTCGGCTGGTTGCCGGTTTCTGGTCGCTTCGATCTGCTCTATGAAGTCAAAAGCGTGACCGGCTTCGCCATCATTGATGCCTGGCTGTCTGATTCGCCGTGGCGCGATGAAATGATCGTGAGCGCCCTGCGGCATATGGTTCTGCCGGTGCTGACCCTGGCGGTCGCGCCGACCACCGAGGTGATCCGCCTGATGCGCATCAGCACCATTGAGGTCTTTGACCAGAACTATATCAAAGCCGCTGCGACGCGGGGCGTGTCGCGGCGCACCATTCTGCGCCGCCACGTTCTGCATAACGCCCTGCCACCGGTGATCCCGCGTCTTGGCCTGCAATTTTCCACCATGCTGACGCTGGCGATGATCACTGAAGTGGTGTTTAGCTGGCCGGGGCTCGGGCGCTGGCTGATCAACGCCATCCGCCAGCAGGACTACGCGGCGATTTCGGCAGGCGTAATGGTGATCGGCGCGCTGGTCATTATTGTTAACGTGATATCTGATATTTTGGGTGCTATGGCTAACCCTCTGAAACATAAGGAATGGTATGCCTTACGATAGCGTTTATAGCGAAAAGCGCTCGCCCGGCACGCTGCGCACCGCGTGGCGCAAATTTTATAGCGATACCACCGCCATGATCGGCCTGTACGGTTGTGGCGCACTGCTGTTGCTGTGTATTTTCGGCCACTGGTTTGCGCCCTACGGTATCAACCAGCAATTTTTAGGCTATCAACTGCTGCCGCCGTCGTGGTCACGTTATGGCGAGGTTTCCTTTTTCCTCGGCACCGACGATTTAGGCCGCGACGTGCTTAGCCGCCTGCTGAGCGGCGCAGCGCCAACGGTGGGCGGCGCGCTGTTGGTCACTTTTGCCGCCACCCTCTGCGGGATGGTGCTGGGCGTGGTAGCCGGGTCAACTCACGGCCTGCGCTCTGCGGCGCTGAATCATATTCTCGACACCCTGCTCTCTCTCCCGTCGCTACTGTTGGCCATTATCGTTGTGGCGTTTGCCGGTCCGCATCTTTCACATGCGATGTTCGCCGTCTGGCTGGCGCTTCTTCCGCGTATGGTTCGCTCGGTATACAGCCTGGTGCATGACGAGCTGGAAAAAGAGTATGTGGTGGCCGCACGACTCGACGGGGCGACCACAATGAATATTTTATGGTTTGCGATACTGCCGAATATCACCGCCGGAATGGTGACGGAGATTACCCGCGCGCTGTCGATGGCGATTCTGGATATTGCCGCGCTGGGTTTTCTCGACCTTGGCGCGCAATTGCCCTCGCCGGAATGGGGCGCGATGCTGGGCGATGCGCTGGAGTTGATTTACGTGGCTCCGTGGACGGTCATGCTGCCGGGCGCGGCAATCATGCTCAGCGTGCTGCTGATCAACCTGCTGGGCGACGGCCTGCGCCGGGCGATTAACGCGGGGGTGGAATAATGCCGCTACTGGACATTCGCAATCTGACCATCGAATTCAAAACCGGCGAAGGCTGGGTGAAAGCGGTTGATCGCGTCAGTATGACGCTTGCCGAGGGTGAAATTCGCGGGCTGGTCGGCGAGTCCGGCTCCGGGAAAAGCCTGATCGCCAAAGCGATTTGTGGTGTGACCAAAGACAACTGGCGGGTAACGGCTGACCGTATGCGCTTTGACGATATCGATCTGCTGCGTCTGTCGGTGCGTGAGCGGCGCAAGCTGGTCGGTCATAACGTGTCGATGATTTTTCAGGAGCCGCAATCGTGCCTCGATCCCTCTGAGCGCATTGGTCGCCAGCTGATGCAAAATATTCCCCGCTGGACCTTCAAAGGCCGCTGGTGGCAGCGCGTGGGCTGGCGCAAACGGCGCGCTACCGAGCTGCTGCACCGGGTGGGCATTAAAGATCATAAAGACGTGCTACGCAGCTTTCCTTATGAGCTGACGGACGGCGAATGCCAGAAAGTGATGATTGCCATCGCGCTGGCAAATCAGCCGCGCCTGCTGATTGCCGATGAACCCACGAATGCGATGGAGCCAACCACCCAGGCGCAAATCTTCCGTCTGCTAAGTCGGCTGAATCAAAATAACAACACCACCATTCTGCTGATTAGCCATGACCTGCAAATGCTGAGCAAATGGGCCGATAAAATCAACGTGATGTACTGCGGACAAACGGTAGAAACTGCGCCGAGCGAGGATCTGATCACCACCCCGCATCATCCTTATACCCAAGCGCTGATCCGCGCGATCCCCGATTTCGGTAGCGCGATGCCGCACAAAAGCCGTCTTAATACCATGCCGGGAGCGATCCCGTTGCTGGAGCATTTGCCGATTGGCTGCCGCCTCGGTCCCCGCTGCCCTTACGCACAGCGTAAATGCATTGAAACGCCGCGTCTGACAGGGGCTAAAAACCATCTGTACGCCTGTCATTTTCCGCTGAATATGGAGAAAGAGTGAGATGGTTGAGACTCTGCTGGAAGTGCGCAATCTCAGCAAAACGTTCCGCTACCGCACCGGCTGGTTTCATCGCCAGACGGTCGAAGCGGTAAAGCCCCTGAGCTTTACCCTGCGCGAGAAGCAGACGCTGGCGATCATCGGTGAGAACGGCTCTGGCAAATCCACGCTGGCGAAAATGCTGGCGGGGATGATTGAGCCGACGACGGGCGAACTGTTAATCGACGATCACCCGCTGCATTTTGGTGATTATTCTTTTCGCAGCCAGCGGATCCGTATGATTTTTCAGGATCCGTCGACCTCGCTGAACCCGCGCCAGCGGATCTCGCAAATTCTCGATTTTCCGCTGCGCCTGAATACCGATCTCGAACCGGAGCAGCGACGCACGCAAATCATCGAAACCATGCGGATGGTCGGTCTGCTGCCCGATCACGTCAGCTATTATCCGCATATGCTGGCGCCGGGACAGAAGCAGCGTCTGGGGCTGGCGCGGGCGCTGATCCTGCGCCCGAAAGTCATTATTGCTGATGAAGCGCTGGCCTCGCTGGATATGTCGATGCGCTCGCAGCTCATCAATCTGATGCTGGAATTGCAGGAAAAACAGGGCATTTCTTATATTTACGTGACCCAGCATCTGGGCATGATGAAGCATATCAGCGATCAGGTGTTGGTGATGCATCAGGGTGAGGTCGTTGAGCGCGGCAGCACGGCGGATGTGCTGGCCGCCCCGCTTCATGATTTGACCCGTCGCTTAATCGCCGGACATTTTGGCGAAGCGCTGACGGCGGATGCGTGGCGCAGGGATCGGTAATTGACAGAAGGCGGGAGTCCCCCGCCTTCTTCATTTTTAGCGAACCGGGGTGATGTGAATGGCGTCCGTTGAAAGCGCCCCGGCACAGATCATCAGTCCTGCGCCGCCATCAGCCAGCCGATCCCGGCCAGCATCCTGGGCCTGTAACGTCATGCCATCGACCGTGGCGGTGATTAAACTTCCCTCAGCCAACACATCCAGCACGATTTCCCGTTCATAAATGTCACCGATCGCCTGCTCTGCGAGCACGGTACGCGCATTATCACGCACGCGAACCAGCTGGCACTTCCCGTCGCGGGTGATCTGCACGGCGTAATAACGTCGCATTCCCTGCACGCGGAACGCCAGCCCGCCGTACTCGCCAAGGTGCAGCGTTATCGTGCTCTGTACCCGGTAATCCTGCCACTGACGGGTGCCGTGGATGAGTAATCCCTCGTCGTATTCTTTCGAAATGCGGATACGTCCGGCGTAATGGCGGGAAACCAGATCCACACCGTTAACCCACGAGCGCCACCAGAAATCGCTCTCGCCCTGCGGTTTGCTGAGCGTTAAGGTGGGCGTGCCGTCCCAGCGCAGCCAGTCGATGAGGATCTGGCCGCTGGCGGTGCCGGTGACGGCCTCCAGCGCAATGCCGACTTCGGCAACGGGCTGACCGTGGAAGTCAGGAATATCAAGGCAGAGCATGGTTTCATCACCCGCATTAAGTACCTGCGGAGCGCCATAGTGAGCGACCAGCTGGCTGTTTTCGTCATAGACGCGCAGACACAGCCGCACGTTAACCGGCTGGGGGTTGTCTGACGGCGCGATCACCGCCGCCTGTAGCCGCTGTCCGGGGTAAATCAGCGGCGTGGCCATCAAATCATAGGAGTGCATTTCGACAATTTCCGGCGGCGCAAAGGTCGGCGTCATGACTCGTGCCTGACTTTCGGCGGCCAGCCCGGCATAGCGCAGGCTTAAACAGCGTTTGCCACTGTAAACGATATTGCCGACTGCAACGTCCGCAGCGTTATTTTCCACCTGCCAGCGAAAGCCCTGCACGCTGCCGGGAAGAGAGAAATGATACTGCGCGCCGTTTTTCGGCGGGACGGGCGGTTGCTGCCCGGCGACTTTGTGCCCCAGCGCCACCAGATAGTCGGTCATGCGCACGGCGTTGTTGATGGAAAAGCCGCCTTCAGCAGAAGAAATTAGCATCCGGTCTGCCAGCGGTCCCCGCCAGTCCGGTCCGGCATTGATGCCGCTCAGCCCCAGCATAATACCGGACAAGCAGCCCACGTTACCCGCGTTGCAGTCGGTGTCCCAGCCGGAGGTGTTAATAATGCACTGCGCCTGCTGGAAGTCATCCGGCGCATACAGCATTGCCATAATCATCAGGGCATGATTAGGTATGATGTGGCAATTGCTGGGATATTTTTGATAGCCGTAATGATCTTCAATACGCTGGCGGGTGAGATGCCAGTCGTTATCTTCCTGCCGCCAGCGGCGGATGTCGGCGATCATCAGGGCGATATCACAGTCAGGCGGGATCAGCGCCAGCCCGGTCGTCAGCAGTTGCTCAATATCCTGACAGACAAACGCCTGCGCCTCCATCGCCGCCCACAGCATCGCCGCATACACCGATTCACCATCGTGACTGACGCTGGCCGCTTTTTGCGCCAGCGACGCCGCCAGCGCGGGTTGACCTGGCGCCACCAGCGCCCAGCCGTCGATAAAAATCTGCGCGCCGATTTGCTCGGCGATGGTTTTGCCGTTGGTGGCAATCGCGCCGCTCAGCGGCGCGGGGATACCCTTCTTCAGATTCAGCCACGCGGTATGCTCGGTAGAATTACCGTTGCCGCCCCACCACAAAATGGTGCGCTTATCGATGATATAGTTCAGCCAGCAGTGGCCCATCTGCTCTGCGGTTAACTGGTTGGGTAAGCCATAATCTTCGAGGGCGCGAATAAAGGTAAACGTGCCCGCCACATCATCGTCTGTGACCACCAGCGGACGGTTAAACCGCTGGTGAACATAATCATTAATCGGACCCAGTTCCTGCATGATCCTCTGATAAGTCCAGCCTTCAAAAGGCCGCCCCAGATAAACGCCGATTAATTTCCCCAAAACGCCTGCGTATACCCGTTCGTAATAATCTACTGGTAAATCCATCTTCCCCTTCCCTTTTACATTCATTTAATGCGCGCTGTGCGTCGCAGCACGTTTAATAGGGGGATGGACGCGCCGGGTCAATCAAAGACCGTACAATGAGTGTTCCTTTTTTTCAAAACAGAGAGATCCCTCGCACTTTCGCATTATGGTGAACTGATCCGATGTTAGGTGAAGCTCTGAGCCGGGTATAGCCTCATTCTGCGGAGTAGCTTATAATGACCGTTTAGGTTTCGTACTGCTTACTTAAGCGACAAACCGCCTGATTTATAGGCAAAAATAACCAACTAAGGATTAAAAGCTATGGGTTTTCTTACCGGTAAGCGCATTCTGATCACTGGCGTCGCCAGCAAACTTTCCATCGCCTGGGGTATCGCACAGGCTATGCATCGTGAAGGCGCAGAGCTGGCTTTCACCTACCAGAACGACAAACTGAAAAGTCGCGTGGAAGGCTTTGCCGCCGATCTGGGTTCCAGCATCGTGCTGCCGTGTGACGTAGCTGAAGACGAAAGCATTAACGCACTGTTCAGCGAGCTGGCGAAAAGCTGGCCGAAATTCGACGGTTTTGTTCACTCCATCGGCTTTGCGCCGGGCGATCAGCTGGACGGCGATTACGTCAATGCCGTGACCCGCGAAGGCTTCAAAATTGCGCACGATATCAGCGCCTACAGCTTTGTCGCACTGGCAAAAGCCTGCCGTGAAATGCTGAACCCGGATTCTGCGCTGCTGACCCTGTCTTACCTGGGCGCAGAGCGTGCAATCCCTAACTACAACGTAATGGGCCTGGCGAAAGCGTCGCTGGAAGCAAACGTGCGTTATATGGCCAATGCAATGGGCCCGGATGGGGTGCGCGTTAACGCCATCTCCGCCGGTCCGATCCGCACCCTGGCAGCTTCCGGGATCAAAGATTTCCGTAAAATGCTGGCACACTGCGAAGCAGTCACGCCGATCCGTCGTACCGTTACCATCGAAGACGTCGGCAACTCTGCGGCCTTCCTGTGCTCTAACCTCTCCGCCGGTATTTCCGGTGAAGTCGTTCACGTTGACGGCGGTTTCAGCATCGCGGCAATGAACGAGCTGGAACTGAAATAAGTCCTGCTGACCGCGCCGGGTAACGCCATGTTGCCCGGCCTGTAACGCTTCTCTCCCGCTATATTCCGTTCCGCTATTAAATATCACGCTTCATTCTTTCATCCTCTTACAGGCTTAAGCCAGGATATTCAGGTTAAAACGTTCCGTCTGTGTTGTACGGTTCGCCACCTTCAGATCAAGGAAAGCCCATGGAGCAACGCCGCGTTTCCGGCAAAAGCCACTGGTATCATGAGACCCAGTCCAGTACCTGTCCGGCGGAAGTCCTGCCGTTAGTCCCTGAAGCCGCTCACGTTGAAGACCGCTTCCTGCTTGAAATCGCCCTGCCAGAATCCCTGCTTGCCGCCAGTGAAACATGGATCGCCCCGGCGCGGGCGCTGGCGTCACGCCTGTTCCCCGATGAGGTTGCGGTCAGTCGCCTCAACACGTTCAGCGCCTATGACCGCCTGAGCACGGCGTTAACCGTGGCCCAGGTCTTCGGCGTTCAGCGGCTTTGCAACCATTACGCCGCGCGGCTTGCGCCGCTGCCCGGCCCGGACTCTTCGCGGGAAAGCAATCACCGACTGGCGCAAATCACCCAGTACGCCCGCCAGCTTGCCAGCTCACCCGCGGTGATTACGTCGCAGGCGAGAACCCAGCTTGAAGACGTGGGTCTGACGCTGCCCGACATTGTGCTGATTAACCAGATTATTGGCTTTGTCGGCTTTCAGGCGCGGGTGCTGGCAACGTTCCAGGCAGTGCTTGCGCATCCGGCACGATGGATCCCCGGAATGCCGGTGCAGGAAGATGCGGATGCCGATCGCTTCGCCGACCCTGAAGCACGCTGGCAGACAACGATCCGCAGCGCAGAGCCGCGTTTTGCCAGCGTGGAGCAAGAATCGATGCTGACAAAATGGCAGTCGCTACCGACGCTGGCGGGACTGGCCCCGCTGCTGGTGTATGATTGTCCCGCGCTGGAGGCCACCGGCAACATTCTCACCGCCCTTCCGTCTGACACCTGGACACCTCTGGTCGCGCTTCTGAGCGCCCGCATTAATGGCAGCGCAAGCCGTTTCAACGAATACGCTAATGATTCCGGGTTCGCAGTGCTGCTGCGTCAGGATGCGGACGCGCTTCAGGCGTGGAGCCAGGATCGCCCTGTCGAGCGCGCAATTGTTCAGGCCGTACAGTTACTCACCCGTTCGCCGGATCGCTTTAGCGCCGCGCACTTCACCCCACTCACGGAAAAGGGGCTTTCTGTTCAGCAGGCGGTGAACCTGCTCGCGTGGAGTGGATTTTGCGGCTGGCTGGATCGTCTGCGCATTGCGCTGGGAGAAAGCGTTCGACCGGACATCGAGTAGGGGAAAGGCTTAAACAGCGCTTGTAGGAAAGGTGAGAATCGCGTAAAACTGTCAGCCGCTCTTAGGCCACGAAAATACATCATTATGCTTCAGGATAACCCGCTGCTTGCGCAGCTTAAACAGCAACTACATTCCCAGACCCCGCGTGCTGAAGGGGTCGTTAAAGCCACGGAAAAGGGCTTTGGCTTCCTCGAAGTCGATGCGCAAAAAAGCTATTTTATTCCGCCGCCGCAGATGAAAAAAGTGATGCACGGCGACCGGGTGATCGCCGTGATCCACAGCGAGAAAGATCGTGAAAGCGCCGAGCCGGAAGAGCTGGTCGAGCCTTTCCTGACCCGCTTCGTGGGCAAGGTACAACGTAAAGACGACCGTCTTGCCATTATTCCCGATCATCCGTTGCTGAAAGATGCCATTCCCTGCCGCGCCGCGCGCGGCGTGGAGCATGATTTTCAGGACGGTGACTGGGCGGTTGCCGAAATGCGCCGCCATCCGCTTAAGGGCGATCGCAGTTTTTATGCCGAACTGACCCAGTTTATTACCTTCGGTGACGACCACTTCGTGCCGTGGTGGGTAACGCTGGCACGGCATAATCTGGAAAAAGAAGCGCCGGAAGGTACGGCTGCAGCGATGCTTGATGAAGCGCTGGCGCGTCGCGACCTGACCGCGCTGGACTTCGTGACTATCGATAGCGCCAGCACGGAAGATATGGACGATGCGCTGTTTGCCGAAAAACTGCCTGATGGCAAACTGCAACTGACCGTCGCGATTGCCGACCCCACCGCGTGGATCGCCGAAGGCAGTAAGCTGGATGATGCCGCCAAAGTTCGCGCGTTCACCAACTATCTGCCGGGTTTTAACATCCCGATGCTACCGCGTGAGCTTTCCGACAATCTTTGCTCGCTGCGTCCGCAGGAAGTGCGTCCGGTGCTGGCCTGCCGAATAATCATTGATGCCGAAGGCGCAATCGAAGAAAACATCGAATTCTTCGCCGCCACCATCGAATCCAAAGCTAAGCTGGCCTACGACGACGTTTCCGACTGGCTGGAAGGCAACAACCGCTGGCAGCCGCAAACTGACAACATTGCACAGCAAATCACGCTGCTCAACCGCATTTGCTTAAGCCGCAGCGAATGGCGTCATACCCACGCGCTGGTATTTAAAGATCGCCCCGACTACCGCTTTGTGCTGGGCGAAAAAGGCGAGGTGCTGGATATTGTCGCCGAACCGCGCCGGATCGCTAACCGTATCGTTGAAGAGTCAATGATTGCCGCCAATATCTGCGCTGCCCGCGTGCTGCGTGATAAGCTCGGCTTTGGCATTTATAACGTTCATACCGGCTTCGATCCTGCCAACAGCGAACAGCTTGCCGCCCTGCTGAAAACCCACGGTATGCATGTCGATACCGCAGAGGTGCTGACCCTTGATGGTTTCTGCAAACTGCGCCGCGAGCTGGATGCACAGCCGACCGGTTTCCTCGACAGCCGCATTCGCCGTTTTCAGTCCTATGCTGAAATCAGCACCGAACCGGGACCGCATTTTGGTTTAGGGCTTGAAGCCTACGCGACGTGGACCTCACCGATCCGTAAGTATGGCGATATGATCAACCATCGCCTGCTGAAAGCGGTGATCAAAGGGGAAACCACCCCGCGTCCGCAGGCAGAGGTAACCGTGCAAATGGCGGAGCGCCGTCGCCTTAACCGGATGGCCGAGCGCGATGTCGGCGACTGGCTGTACGCCCGTTTCCTGAAAGATAAAGCCGGAACGGATACCCGTTTCGCCGCTGAAATCATTGATGTCAGCCGGGGTGGCATGCGCGTGCGCCTGGTCGATAACGGCGCGGTAGCCTTTATTCCGGCCCCGTTCCTGCACGCCGTTCGCGATGAACTGGTATGCAGCCAGGAAAGCGGAACGGTGCAAATCAAAGGTGAAGTGGCCTATAAAGTCACTGAAGTGATTGATGTCACCATCGCAGAAGTGCGTCTGGAAACGCGCAGCGTTATCGCACGTCCCGCCGTCTGATAACCACCGTGAGTAAAACATAACGGCCCCGCATGAAAACGCGGGGCCGTTTTTATATTCACTTCCTGAATGCGACTCCCCCGCCATTTTTTTAATAATTCCCGCCAAAAACAGTAAAAGCGTTCACAATAAAGAGTACGACGCAAATCGGTGCAGGCATAAATACGCTTAATCAGGACATATTTATTGTGCGGAGAGGGTATGAAAGACGAGCCGGAAAATAATTTACTGTACCGTTACACAGGAAGCAGCAGTCCGCGATGGCGCTTTAAAGCCAATAGCAACACGCTTTTTCTCACGCCGAATGAAGGCGCTTCCCTGACCCAGATCGTCACCCTCACCCCCGAACAGGCGGCGCGGATCCGTGAGCTAAGCGTTATCACCTCCAGCCTGAAAATGACGCTGAATATCTATGAATGCGAAGTGCCGATCCATTTAGTGGGCCGCAAGATCAGCGCCGATGAATGGGCCGGAACAACCTCCGCCTGGAATGATACCTCGTCGGTCGCCCGCGACCTGGCGCAAAGCCTCTCCTTTGCCGAACAGGTGGTTTCCGAAGCCAATTCCGTTATCGTTATTCTCGATCGTCACGGCAATATTCAGCGCTTTAACCGACTTAGCGAGGAGTATGCCGGGAAAAAAGAACATGAAGTGATTGGTCAGAGTATTTTCAATTTATTTATGACGCCGGGCGAAGCCAATGCCTCCAGAGAATATATCAACGATTTTTTCACTAATGGCAGCTCCTATGAAGTGGAACGCTGGATCAACACCCGCAAAGGGCAGCGGCTGTTTCTTTTTCGCAATAAATTCGTCCACAGCGGCAGCGGTAAAAACGAAATATTTTTGATCTGTTCCGGTACGGATATTACCGAAGAACGGCGCGCGCAGGAGCATTTACGGGTGCTGGCTAATACTGATACGGTGACCGGTTTACCCAATCGCAATGCGATTCAGGAACTGATTTCCGATGCCATCGACAGCCGGGGCGAAAATCAGGTAGGCATCGTTTATCTGGATCTCGATAACTTCAAAAAAATAAACGATGCCTATGGGCATATGTTTGGCGATCGTCTGCTTCAGGCCGTATCGCTGGCGATTTTAAGCTGTCTGGAAGAGGAGCAGGTCCTCGCCCGTCTCGGCGGGGATGAGTTTATTGTGCTTGCCCCGCAGACCACGCAAAGCAAGCTGGAAGCGATGTCTTCGCGCATTCTGCAACAGCTTCAGCAGCCTTTCCGTATTGGTCTGATTGAGGTATATACCAGCTGTTCGCTGGGGATCGCCATTGCGCCGCAGCACGGTGAAGATCGCGAGAGCGTGATCCGCAATGCCGACACCGCTATGTACACCGCCAAAGAAAACGGGCGCGGCAAATTCTGCGTATTCGCCCCGGAAATGAATCAGCGGGTGTTTGAATATTTATGGCTGGACACCAACCTGCGTAAAGCGCTGGAAAAGCTGCAACTTCATATTCACTATCAGCCGAAAATAGACTGGGATGGCGAGGTGCATAGCCTCGAAGCGCTGGTGCGTTGGCAATCACCGGAGCGCGGGCTGATCCCGCCGCAGGAGTTCATTGCCTATGCCGAGGAGTCCGGGCTGATCGTCCCGCTCGGTCGCTGGGTGATGATGGAAGTGGTACGCCAGGTCGCAAAATGGCGTGATGAAGGCATTCAGTTGCGCGTTGCGGTCAACGTCTCCGCCCGCCAGCTTGCTGACCAGACTATTTTTAGCGATTTAACCCAGGTGCTGAAAGAATTCCATTTTGACGATTGCCCGATTGACGTCGAACTGACCGAAAGCTGTCTGATTGATAATGCCGAGCAGGCGCAGTCATTGATCCAGCAATTTAGCCAGCTTGGGGCGCAAATCCATCTGGATGATTTTGGCACCGGGTATTCGTCTCTCTCCCAGCTGGCGCGTTTTCCGATCAATGCCATTAAGCTCGATCAGAGCTTTGTGCGCGATGTCCATAAGCAGGCGGTTTCGCAATCGCTGGTCAGGGCCATTATTGCCTTTGCCCAGGCGCTTCATCTGCGGGTTATTGCGGAAGGCGTGGAAACCAAAAAAGAGGATGCCTTTTTAACCCGCAACGGCGTCAATGAACGGCAGGGATTTTTATTTGCCCGCCCGATGCCAGCGGACGTTTTCGAGCAGTGGTATCGCGAATATCAGTCGCGCACCAGCCATTAATTGATTGCCATAAAAACCAGCAGGTTGCTGCATCGTGCCGCAATCGTGCTTTTGCACTGGCGCTATTTTCAATTGCTTATTTTTTACTTCTCTTTTATCGCTAATTTTAGGATGATTGAATGCCTTCAATTTTCGATCAAAGGATAACAACGTGTCCAACCTCAACCCGCACATTTTGGCACAGCGCATTGATACCGTGCTGGATATTCTGGTCGCTGGCGATTACCACTCTGCTATCCATAATCTCGAAATCCTTAAGGCTGAACTGCTTGAGCAAGCGGACCACGAACGCCCTGCTGAACCCGGCAAGCCGAAGTCGCCCTGGGAAATCTGATACCAGGCCGCTCGTGACATCTTAAATGACAAGGGACGTGACGTTACGACTATGAATCCCCGACAGCATAATATTATTCAGATGGTGACCGACAACGGGCGCATGAGCGTGGTTGAACTGGCGAAAATCTGTAAAGTTTCTGAAGTCACTATCCGCCAGGATTTAACGACGCTGGAAAAGCAAAGCTATTTACGCCGTCAGCACGGTTTCGCGGTACCGCTGGACAGCGATAATGTCGAAACGCGGATGCTCGATAATTTTTCTATTAAGCAAAAAATTGCGGAATTTGCCGCCACGCTGGTTGAGCCGGGCGAAACCGTTTTTATTGAAAACGGCAGTTGTAATGCCCTACTCGCCCGGCACCTCGCGGAGACCAAAGCAACCACTATTGTGACGGTTAGTAGCTACATCGCCCATTTGTTAAAAGACAGCCCCGGTGAAGTGATTTTACTCGGCGGTATTTATCAGAAAAAAAGCGAGAGTATGGTTGGCCCGCTGACCCGCTTTTATGCGCGGGACGTGCATTTTACTAAAGCATTTATCGGCATTGATGGCTGGCAGCCGCAAACCGGCTTTACCGGCCGCGACATGATGCGCGTTGACGTGGTGAACTGTATTCTGGAAAAAGGGTGCGAGACCATTATCCTCACCGATAGCAGCAAATTTGGCGCCGTTCATCCCTATCCTTTTAGCCCGGCCAGCGCGTTGAATCACATCATTACCGACGGCGCTTTACGCGAAGAATTCGCGCTTACGCTTAAGCAGTCGCGTATTAAAATAGATATCGTGAATCATTCCTGATCTTACTGGCCCGCTTCATAGCGGGCTGGTGCTCTTCTCTGAGATTTATCCTGGCATTTAATTAAGAGTTTTTACCTGTCTGTTCAAAGGGAAAGACCTAAAATTACTTTAACGAAACGACAGGCCAGAACTATCACCTGCGTGATTTTTTTACACCTGCACAACAATACTCATGGACGCCTCCAATAAGATAGCGACCAGCTATACTTATAGGGAAATTCTTCCATGAATCAATTATTCAGGAGAAGGTATGATGAACTTAACGAGTAAAAAAATGGCAGTTGCTGTTCTGGCCGTCACTCTGGCAATGTCTCTGAGCGCCTGTTCTAACTGGTCTAAACGCGACCGTAATACCGCACTGGGTGCGGGTGCGGGTGCTATCGGTGGTGCGGTGCTGTCTGACGGCAGCGCGCTGGGTACGCTGGGCGGCGCTGCGGTTGGTGGTGTAATCGGTCATCAGGTGAGCAAATAACCTTCTCCTGAACATTTCAGGAATGCGTTATTTATCTCTAAATAATGCACAAACTCTTCGAGCCACGGTTATTCCGTGGCTCGATTTTATTTAACCACCCGCCAGTTTGACTTTCATTCCTTTTGCTTCGAGCAGAGATTTTATCAGGTCGCGTTTATCGCCCTGGATCTCGATGACCCCGTCTTTCACTGCGCCTCCGCAGCCGCATTTCTTTTTCAGCTCCGCAGCCAGTTTGGTCAGGGTGGCATCATCGCCATCAATGCCGGTGATCAGGCAGACGCCCTTACCTTTGCGTCCGCTGGTCTGGCGCTGAATGCGCACAATGCCGTCGCCTTTCGGACGCTCTGGCGCAACGTCAGGTTCGTGAATACGCCCGGTCTCTGTGGAATACACCAGACGTGAACTGGAATCGTTCATTATGCCTCCTTATGCAGGGCTGCGTTGAGGGTACGTAAGGTCAGAAGTGGGTCGGCGGACTGGGTAATTGGGCGACCGATCACCATGTAATCGACGCCAGCGGCCTGCGCCTGCTCCGGCGTCATAATGCGTCGCTGATCGCCCGCTTCACTCCCGGCCGGACGAATACCCGGCGTAATCAGTTTAAACGCGCTCCCCAGCTCCTGCTTAAAGCGCATGGCTTCCTGGGCGGAACAGACCACGCCATCCAGACCACACTGCTGCGTCAGACGGGCAAGCTGCGCAGCATAATCAGAAGGTGACAACGTCACGCCAAGGTCGGCGAGATCGCTACTTTCCATACTGGTCAGTACGGTCACCGCAATCAGCAGCGGCGCATCATCACCAAACGGCACCAGCGCCTCACGCGCGGCGTTCATCATCCGCGCCCCACCCGTCGCGTGTACGTTCACCATCCACACGCCGAGATCTGCGGCGGCGGCTACCGCGCGGGCGGTGGTGTTCGGAATATCATGAAATTTCAGATCCAGAAAGACGCCAAAGCCACGCTGCTGAAGATCGCGCACCAGCTGTGGCCCGTAGCGGGTAAACATTTCTTTCCCGACCTTCAGGCGGCAATCCTGCGGATCGATACGGTCCACAAAGGCCAGCGCGTTATCGCGGTTATCATAATCAAGGGCAACCACAATGGGAGAATGTGTCGTTGGGCGTACAGAGGATATAGCTGAAGACGTCATGACCGAACCTTCTGATGATGGCGCGCTGGGGCGCAAAAAAGGTAAACGGCGAGCATTCTACCCGCGAAAGCAAGAAATTGACAGGTTGCATTTTCCCCTGCCAGGCGAAGTTTCCCGGTGGTCTGCGTCAGGGTGAGAACTCATTCATTAGGATGTTGTAACTAAAGTGGCACTTTTTTTAATTATTGTCCGTCAAGGCCGCGAATTGGCTTCACGGTTGACCAGGCGCGGCACGACGGGCAGTGCCAGTACAGCGTATAGGCGGTAAAACCACACTTCTGACAGCGGAAGCGCGGTTTGCTGCGCACCTGCTCGCCGACCATATCGCGCAGTACCATCAGGCTCTCTTTTGCCCGCCCTTCTTCCGCTTCATTAAGGTGGTAGTCCATTAGCTTATGGAACACGCGCATTGTCGGATGCTGCTGGAGCTGGCGGGTAATATAGATCTGCGCATTCTCCTGCCCTTCACGCTGCTCGACGATATTTGCCAGCATCAGTTCCGCTGTAGCGCCGACGTTTTCTTCCACGCAGCGGCGTAAAAAATCCGCCCATTCATCATTTTTACCCAGTTGCTGATAGCAGGTTTGCAGCATATCCAGTGTTTCGCTGACCAGTTCTTTGTCCTGGTCGATCACCCGCAGCAGGCTTTCTACCGCCTTTGCGTAGTCACCTTTCGCCATCAGCACACGACCCATCATGATGGAGATCCGCGCGCTGTTACGATCGGCCGCCGCCCCTTTTTTCAGCAGCGACATGGCTTTGTCCATGTCATCGTTGCCCATCTGCTGGAGCGCCAGTTCACAGTAGAAATGAGCAATTTCACCGCGATGCTTTTCTTTGCCGAGCTTCACCAACCGCTCTGCCACTTCAATGGCTTTTTGCCAGTCGCTGGTCGCCTGGGCAATTTGCAGCAGTTGCTGAAGCGCGCTGACGCGGAAATCGGTTTCATCCACCAGTTGGCTGAACATATCTTCGGCGCGGTCGTACATGCCCGCCGCCATATAGTCACGGCCAAGCTGCTGTACCGCCAGGAGGCGCTGATCGTAAGTCAACGAGGCGCTTTCCATCAGCGTCTGGTGAATACGAATGGCGCGATCGACTTCGCCGCGAGAGCGAAACAGGTTTCCGAGGGTGAGATGGGCCTCGACGGTGCCGGTATCCTCTTTCAACATATCGAGGAACAGATCCACCGCCTTATCCTGTTGGTTGCTTAACAGGAAGTTGACGCCGGTGACGTAATCACGCGACAGGCGACTCGCTTCTTCCTGTTTGGTCTGTTGTGCACTTCTGCGCCCCATGTACCACCCATAGGCAGCCGCAACGGGTAAAAGCAGAAACAACAACTCCAGCATAAATGTTTATTCCTTCACGACCGGAACGCCCGGATCTGTTGGCTCTGGCGTAACCAGCGTATTCTGGCTTTCCAGCCGTTTAATTTTCCGTTGTGCATACATCAGCGAAACGCGAAGGCGCAGCCAGAACAGGCCGCAGATTAACCAGCCGATAGCGAAGCCCGCAGCAAACAGGGTTGCAAGCAGCGTGGAGATGCGGAAATCGCCCTGCGCCAGCAGATAATTGAACGTCACGACCTGGTCATTTTGCGCACCTAACGTGACGGAGATGACGAAAATCGCGAATACCAATAAGAAAATGAGTAAATATTTCACATTACTTCCCGTTATGTGGCGTGAGCGTAAATACACAACATCAAGAAAAACAGGTCACATTGAGAACGCTTTGATGATGCGGTGTATAAATCGTATTCAACCTGGCTCGTCCAGCCTTATAAAGTACCATTTTCGTGCTACAGACGAAATGGAAAAGCGTCACGCCCTCGCTGGATTTAAGGGCGATCGGATAGAATTTCAACCCCGGCTAGCGTTTCTGCTCGCGTTCCCGGATATCCCGCGCTTCTTCCCCCGGCGGCGTCAGTGGACCACAGATGCGCTGCGCCAGCCAGACGGCGAAAGTCACCAGCAGCCAGGATATCAGCGTCGCGACCACCAGATCGCGCGGCCAGTGCATTCCCAGCAGCATCCGGCTGCCCATCACCGCCGTTGCCCACACCAGCAACACTGCAATAGTGACCCGACGGCGACGCGGCCAGAGCAGCCCTACACCCAGCAAAGCCCAGCTAGCGGCAAACAGCGTATGGCCTGACGGAAAAGCAAATCCGGTCTCTTTTTGCCAGTGTTTACGTAAAAATTTCGGGATATGATCCTCTTCGGTCAGCAGCTCCTTGACCAGATGCCCGCGCTCCTTACGTTGTAAAGTGTAGAACTCATCCACCGGAATATGATGAGATTTTTCCAGCCAGAGGACGAAAGGACGCGGCTCCTGCACCTGCTGCTTTACCCACGATTTTGCCCCCTGCCCAACAAGAATTGCGCCGCCCAGAATCGCGAACAGCATAATCGCCGGGCGCAGACGAAAGCGCAGGCACCAGAGAAACCAACCGCAAAGCACGACGTGAGTGATGATCCCCCAGGGTTGCGTCACCGTTTCGGTCACCCAGTAAAGTGATTTTAGCCACCAGCTATCCATTCCTGGCTCCCATCGCCACCCGGAAATCCATACCGCAACAGGCATGATAAGAAGTAAGGCTGCGCCTGCTGAAGTACGCCTGGCGATAGAAAACATAGTTTTTCCTTTTTAAATATGGCCTCTCAAATCATAACTGAATTTCAGCGATGCGGCACTCAACGCATCGCTGTTCGCTTAATGTGCGCTCAAATCCCGGTTATTAGGAGAAGTTGAAAACATTGTGGCAAAATAGCCACATACAGAAGGCACAATGCGTGCCCGCATACTCTGGAGAATCACATGCAGCTTAAACGTGTGGCAGAAGCCAAACTGCCAACCCCCTGGGGCGATTTCCTGATGGTGGGATTTGAAGAACTGGCAACCGGACAGGATCACGTAGCCCTGGTTTATGGCGATATTTCCGGGCCGACCCCGGTTCTCGCGCGCGTGCATTCCGAATGCCTGACCGGTGACGCCCTGTTCAGTTTACGCTGTGACTGCGGCTTCCAGCTTGAAGCGGCGCTGTCCCACATTGCGGAGGAAGGTCGCGGTGTGCTGCTTTATCATCGTCAGGAAGGCCGTAATATTGGGCTGCTGAATAAAATCCGCGCCTATGCCCTTCAGGATCAGGGTTACGACACGGTTGAAGCCAACCACCAACTGGGTTTTGCCGCCGATGAGCGCGACTTCACGCTGTGTGCCGATATGTTCAAACTGCTGGGCGTGGATGAAGTCCGTCTGCTGACCAATAACCCGCTGAAAGTTGAAGTGCTGACCGAAGCCGGAATTAACATCGTGGAGCGCGTGCCGCTGATCGTCGGGCGCAATCCCAAAAACGAACACTACCTTGATACCAAAGCCGAAAAAATGGGTCATTTGCTGGGCAAATGACCCCCTCTCGCGAACCCTCTCCCGCCGGAGAGGGTGCCTTTCCTGACGCGCTGAAGCCATCAATGCAACATATTGCGGATCACATAGTGCAAAATACCGTCGTTCTGGTAATAGGTCAGCTCGGTGGCGGTATCAATACGGCAGCGGCACTGAATCACCTCCGTTGAGCCATCGGCGCGGGTCAGATTCACCGGAATATCCGCCCCTGGACGCAAATTATGCAGATCGACAACGTCAATGCGCTCTTCCCCGGTCAGCCCCAGCGTTTTGCGGGTCACGCCCTGCGGGAATTCCAGCGGTAAGATCCCCATACCGATCAGGTTGGAGCGGTGGATTCGCTCAAACGACTCGGCAATCACCACGCGAATACCCAGCAGGCGCGGGCCTTTTGCCGCCCAGTCGCGGCTGGAGCCTGAGCCGTATTCTTTCCCGGCAATCACCGCCAGCGGCGTGCCTTCCTGCTGATAGCGCATCGCCGCGTCATAAATGGAGATCACTTCCGTTCCCGGCAGATGGCGCGTCATCCCGCCTTCCACACCCGGCACCATTTCGTTGCGGATGCGGATGTTCGCGAATGTCCCGCGCATCATCACTTCGTGATTACCGCGCCGCGAACCGTAAGAGTTGAATTCGCGCCGCTCGACGCCGTGGTTAAGCAAGTACCGTCCCGCCGGGCTGTCTGGCTTAATATTCCCCGCCGGAGAGATATGGTCGGTGGTGACCGAATCACCGAGCATCGCCAGAATGCGCGCACCGTGAATATCTTCAACCGGTTTCGGCTCCGCTTCCATATCTTCAAAGAAGGGAGAAAGACGAATATAGGTGGAGTCACTCTGCCAGCCGTAGGTATCAGAGCGATCCACCTCGATGGCTTTCCACTCCGGAGTGCCTTCAAACACTTCCGCATACTCTTTGCGGAACATTTCGGTGGAAACCTGCTCCACCGCGCGGGCGATTTCGCGCCCGGTCGGCCAGATATCTTTGAGATACACCGGATCGCCTTTTTGGTCGTGCCCCAGCGGATCGGTGGTCAGAGTGACATTCATATTACCGGCCAGCGCGTAGGCGACGACCAGCGGCGGCGAGGCCAGCCAGTTGGTTTTAATCAGCGGATGGATACGGCCTTCAAAGTTACGGTTACCGGACAGCACCGCCCCCACGGTCAGATCGCCTTTTTTAATCGCCACCTCGATCGGTTCCGGCAGCGGGCCGGAGTTGCCGATACAGGTGGTGCAGCCGTAGCCAACCAGATTAAAGCCCAGCGCGTCAAGATACGGCGTCAGGCGCGCGTGCGCGAGGTAATCCGAAACCACTTTCGAGCCAGGCGCAAGCGACGCTTTCACCCACGGCTGACGTTTAAGCCCCAGCTTGACCGCTTTTTTCGCCAGCAACCCCGCTGCCATCAGCACGCTGGGATTGGAGGTGTTGGTACAGGAAGTGATGGCGGCAATCGCAACCGCGCCGTCAGGCAACTGATACTGACGTCCGTTCAGGGTATATTCCACCGACTGGCGGTCTTTGTGCGAGGTATTGATTTCCAGCTCGGCGCTGGCGGCAAACGCTTCAGGCACTTTACCGAGCGCCACGCGATCCTGAGGCCGTTTCGGTCCGGCAAGGCTGGCTTCAACGTCCGCCATATCCAGTTCCAGTGTGCTGGTGAATACCGGTTCGTCGCCGGTATTGCGCCACATCCCCTGAGCTTTGGCATAGGCTTCGACCAGCGCCACCTGCTCATCGCTGCGTCCGCTCAGACGCATATATTCCAGCGTAACCGCATCGATCGGGAAAAAGCCGCAGGTTGCGCCATATTCCGGGGCCATATTGGCGATGGTCGCCCGGTCCGCCAGCGGCAGCGAGTCCAGACCATCGCCATAAAATTCAACAAACTTACCAACCACGCCGTGCTTACGCAGCATCTGGGTGACGGTTAACACCAGATCGGTCGCGGTAATGCCTTCATTCAGCTTGCCGGTTAATTTGAAACCGACCACGTCCGGGATCAGCATCGACACCGGCTGGCCCAGCATCGCCGCTTCCGCTTCAATACCGCCCACGCCCCAGCCGAGTACCCCCAGGCCATTGATCATCGTGGTGTGCGAATCGGTGCCCACCAGCGAATCGGGATAAGCCACCCACTCTTTATCCTGTAATTCGCTCCACACCGCTTTGCCGAGATACTCCAGGTTGACCTGGTGGCAAATGCCGGTCCCCGGCGGCACCACGCTGAAACGGCTGAATGCCTGCTGGCCCCAGCGCAGGAAAACATAGCGCTCATGGTTGCGTTCCATTTCCAGACGCACGTTTTCACCAAAGGCGTCATCATCGCCGAAATGATCGACGGTCACGGAGTGGTCAATCACTAAATCGACGGGGGAAAGCGGGTTAACTTTGGCGGTATCGCCGCCGAGACGTTTAACGGCTTCACGCATGGCCGCCAAATCGACCACCGCAGGCACGCCGGTAAAATCCTGCATCAGTACCCTCGCCGGACGCCAGGCAATCTCACGGTCGGCATGACCGGTTTTCAGCCATTCAGCCAGGGCATGAATATCTTCTGACGTGACGGAATCCTCATCCTGCCAGCGCAGAAGGTTTTCCAGTAACACTTTCAATGACTTGGGTAAACGTGAAATGTCTCCAAGTTCTTTCGCAGCCAGCGGCAAACTGTAGTAATGCCAGGTTTTATTTTCTAACTCTAATGTATCCTTACTGGCTTCGCGTAGGGTTAACGACATAGCTCCTCCTTTATGACAGGGAATGCGATACCCTGATCTTTCCCAGGGTCTGCATTAAAGATAACACAAACATGTCGTAACGTTTTGATAACAACTCGAATTGATAAATGCGGGGAAATGGCAGGTAAGGTAACAATAAAAAACCCGACGCGAAGGTCGGGTTTTATCAGATTAGTGAGTCAGCATCCAGGCCAGTTGCGCCCAGAAGAGCAGAGAGAAAGAAAGTGCTCCCAGCCACGACCAGTATTTTGCTTCACTATTTTGCATCATCTTTCACACCGTAAAAGTTATTTCGTGCCCCTGGCGTTGGCGCCAGGGCTTATATTGCTGTGGTGTATATTTTTATAATTTAACGTAAGACGCACATTCAGGGCGTTGCGATCAGCCCCAGAATTTCCACACCAGTAGCGCCAGTGCGACCCAGAACAGCGCCGAACCCACGAATACGGCGCGCCACGCTTTGCGTTTTAGCTCCGGGTCTCTCTTCGGCTGCTCGCGTCCAGATGACATTACTAACCTCGTAAAATCGGCACTACTTATCATTTCTGCACCAACAATTGGCCTGAACAATCGTAATTGAGATAAATCCTAATCAAAAATGGCTAAAAAATCCAGTGAATTTAGGGGTCGGGTCCATGTAATTATTCAATCTTTTGACCTGAAATAAATAATCGAAATAGCAAACTGGCGCATCGGCAGATTTGTTTCTACTTTATGACGATTTAATGGCAGAAAGACCCTGTAGATAAAGCGGGTATTTGAGGGGAGTGATAAATGCGGCCCCTGATAAGAGGCCGCGGACGGTCAGATTATTTTTCCGGCAGTTTGATATCTTTAAACATCTCTTCGATATCTTCATTCGAGCGCAGGGCAACGGCCGTATCCACCACATCGCGGGTCAGATGCGGCGCAAAGCGCTGAATAAAGTCATACATATAGCTGCGCAGGAACGTGCTGCGGCGAAAACCGATTTTAGTGGTGCTGTGGCTGAACACGCCGTGCGCGTCGAGCCGTACCAGATCGGGGTCGGCAACCGGGTCCACCGCCATGCTGGCAATCACCCCTACCCCCAGCCCCAGACGCACGTAAGTTTTAATCACGTCGGCATCGGTGGCGGTAAAGACGATGCGCGGCGTCAGACCGGCACGGTTAAACGCGGTATCCAGTTCTGAACGGCCGGTGAAGCCGAAGGTGTACGTCACCAGCGGATACTGGGCCAGCTCTTCAATGGTGACCGACGATTTGGCCGCCAGCGGATGCTCCGGGGTGACCACAATCGAACGATTCCAGTGATAGCACGGCAGCATGACTAAATCGTCATACAGATGCAGCGCTTCGGTGGCAATGGCAAAATCGGCGTTGCCTTTCGACACCGCTTCGGCGATCTGGGTGGGCGATCCCTGATGCATATGCAGGGACACGCGCGGATAACGCTCGATAAATCCCTTGATGACGCCAGGCAAAGCGTAACGCGCCTGGGTATGGGTCGTCGCCACGTACAGCGAGCCTTTATCCGGCCAGGTGTGCTCACCAGCGACCGATTTAATAGCATCCACTTTTGACAGCACTTCACGGGCAATGCGGATAATTTCCTGCCCGGCTGGCGTAACCTGGGTGAGATGTTTACCGCTGCGGGCGAAGATCTGGATCCCCAGTTCGTCCTCCAGCATACGGACCTGCTTACTGATCCCCGGCTGTGAGGTATAAAGCCCTTCCGCCGTCGAAGAGACGTTGAGATTGTGGTTGACCACTTCAACGATATAGCGAAGCTGTTGTAATTTCATGACGCGCCATCCGTTTGAACGCAGAGGTCCATCGCTTAAGACGATTTAAGACTAAAAAAAGGGTTAACTATAACCACTATATCATTTATAGCTACTCTGTATAGATATGATTAAAAAATAATAACCAAAAGCAAAAAGGGCCGCTAATCGGCCCTTTTTTATTAAGAATGGTGAATGTCAGGAAGAATTATTTCTTACCTTCCACCCACTTACCGTCGATGAAGAAAGCGGACCAACCGGTCGCTTTACCGTCTTTTTCCGCCGCAACGTACTGCTGTTTCGTTTTGCGACTAAAGCGAACAACGGTTTTGTTGCCTTCAGGGTCCTGCTGTGGCGCATCGGCCAGATAACGCAGTTTCTCCGGCAGACGATCGCGGAAGCGGTACAGTTCTTCCACCTGCGGCGCGCGGGTTTCACGCGATTTCGGGAACGTATTGGCGGCCAGGAACACGCCAGCCGCCCCGTCACGCAGAACGAAATAAGCGTCCGATTTTTCACACGGCAGTTCCGGCAGCGGCACCGGATCTTCTTTCGGCGGCGCAACGTCGCCATTGCGCAGGATCTTACGCGTGTTTTTGCAATCGTCGTTCGTACAGGCCATGTACTTACCAAAACGCCCCATTTTCAGGTGCATTTCAGAACCACATTTTTCGCATTCGACGATCGGGCCGTCATACCCCTTAATGCGGAACTCGCCCTCTTCGATTTCGTAACCGTCACAGGTCGGGTTATTACCGCAGACGTGCAGTTTGCGTTTCGGATCGATCAGGTAGCTGTCCATCGCGGTGCCGCATTTCTGGCAGCGATGTTTGGCCCGCAGCGCGTTGGTTTCAGCGTCGTCGCCTTCCAGCACGTTGAGCACTTCGTTTTCCGGCACCAGATTAATGGTGGTTTTGCAACGCTCTTTCGGCGGCAGGGCATAGCCAGAACAGCCGAGGAACACGCCCGTACTGGCGGTGCGAATGCCCATTTTGCGACCGCAGGTCGGGCAGTCGATGCTGGTCAGCACCATCTGGTTAGGCTGCATACCGCCTTCGGCCGGATCTTTTTCTGCCGTCTCGAGCTGTTCGCTGAACTCGGCAAAGAAAATATCCAGCACCTTCTGCCATTCGGCTTCGTGGCGGGCCACCTCATCCAGACGGTCTTCCATCTGCGCGGTAAAGTCAAAATTCATCAGTTCGCGGAAATTATCTTTCAGGCGATCAGTCACGATTTCGCCCATTTTTTCCGCATAGAAACGACGGCTTTCAACCCGCACATAGCCACGGTCCTGAATGGTCGAAATGATCGACGCATAGGTGGACGGGCGGCCAATGCCGCGTTTTTCCAGTTCTTTGACCAGCGACGCTTCGCTGAAGCGCGCAGGCGGCTTGGTGAAGTGCTGCGCCGGAACGAGATCAATCAGCGACAGTTCATCGCCCTGATTCACCGCTGGCAGAATGCGATCTTCATCGCCCTTACGCAGTGCCGGCATGACTTTGGTCCAGCCGTCAAAACGCAGGATCCGACCGCGTGCTTTCAGGCGGAAATCGCCCGCTTTTACCGTCAGGGTGGTGGAATCATACTGCGCAGGCGTCATCTGACAGGCCACAAACTGGCGCCAGATAAGCTGATACAGTTTCTGCGCGTCGGTTTCCATATCTTTCAGCGCGTCGGCTTCGACTGCCACGTCGGAAGGACGAATCGCTTCGTGCGCTTCCTGCGAGTTATCTTTGCTGGCGTACTGATTGGCATCGGCAGGCAGGTATTTTTTACCGAACTGCTCGCTGATATAACCGCGCACCATGCTGACCGCGTCCTGACTTAAGTTCGTCGAGTCGGTACGCATATAGGTGATGTGGCCTGCTTCATACAAACGCTGCGCCAGCATCATGGTCTTCTTCACGCCATAGCCCAGACGGGTACTCGCCGCCTGTTGCAGCGTGGAGGTAATAAACGGTGCGCCCGGCTTGCTGCTGGTCGGTTTGTCCTCGCGCTCAAGGACGCTGTAGCGCGCTTTTTCCAGCTGGCTGACCGCCGCCATCGTGGTTTCGCGATTGACCGGACGGAACGGTTTATCGTTCTGATGCGTTACCTGCAACGGCAGAGAATCGCCGCCCGGCGTGGCAACATTGGCATCCACTTCCCAGAATTCTTCCGGGACAAAGGCTTTGATTTCGCGCTCGCGCTCGACCACCAGACGTACCGCAACGGACTGGACGCGTCCGGCAGACAGACCACGGGCGATCTTTTTCCACAGCAGCGGAGAAACCATATAGCCCACCACGCGGTCCATAAAACGACGCGCCTGCTGAGCGTTAACGCGATCGATATTCAGTTCGCCCGGCTTTTCAAAAGCCTGCTGGATCGCGTTTTTGGTAATTTCGTTAAACACTACGCGACTGTAGCGTTTGTCATCTCCACCGATCACTTCCCGCAGGTGCCAGGCAATGGCTTCCCCTTCGCGGTCAAGGTCGGTAGCGAGATAGATATGATCGGCTTTTTCAGCCAGTTGTTTAAGTTCTGCGACAACCTTTTCTTTGCCGGGCAGCACTTCGTACTGTGCTTCCCAGTTATGCCACGGGTCGATCCCCATGCGGTTGACGAGAGCGCCGCGTTCATCCTTTTTGGGCTTTTTGGCCGTTTTGGTGGAGGCAGAGTCAGCGCTCTTTTTGGCGGCTGAGCCACTGGTCGGCAAATCGCGGATATGACCTACGCTGGACTTAACCACGTAATCATTACCCAGATACTTATTGATCGTTTTGGCTTTTGCCGGGGACTCAACGATAACGAGAGCTTTACCCATATTCACCTTTACCTAATTTGATTCTTCCAGGAATACATCGCACGTTGATTCACGTTGTGCTGACGACGTGCCGTTGATATTGCGGCAGGTGCAACAGAGATCAACCCCGCATACCAAACCTGATGCAGGTGGTTGCAGTGCTTCGCTTTTCTAAGCTGCGGTGATATAGCACGACGAACTTTCGGTCGAATGTCAAGCAAATCTGTTGCCAGATTATCGAAAGGGTCTCACTGTACCTGATAAAATTCGTTACGCAACTTTATTAGCATGCAAAAGCAAATCCTGCCACCTGACCGCTTCACCGATACCCCTGTTTTTCTGGGGGAATATTTGCCCGCGAGCCGCGCACGACGTAGACTATTGCCAGTTTGCCTGAGGAGTAAAAAAAGATGAGTGAAACCCAACCTGTCGATCGTCAGACGCTGCTGCTTGAAGCGAATAAACTTATTCGTGACCACGAAGATACGATGGCCGGTATTGAGGCCACTGGCGTCACCCAACGTAACGGTGTGCTGGTGTTTAGCGGCGAATATTATCTCGATGAACAGGGATTACCGACGCCGAAAAGTACGGCGGTGTTTAATATGTTTAAACATCTGGCCCACGTACTGTCCGAGAAATATCACCTGATCGATTAGTCCTGCAGGGTTAAGGGGCCGGGTGCGCGTCGTCCACCCGGCCCGCTATTTTCAGGTTACATCAGCGGTTTTTGGCCTCGCTGCCACCAGCGCAGCAGCAGACGATCCGCACTTTCCGCCGCGCTACCGGTCACGCGATCCAACAATTTTTTACGTTGCAGATAGCGCACATTCAGTACGTCGCGCCCGTCCATCAACCCCAGCAGCAGTTCGTCGCTGGTGCTGATGGCATCAATCAGGCCGTTGTGCAGGGCCTGGGTGCCGTACCAGTGTTCACCGGTCGCCACCTGGTCGATATCCAGTGTCGGGCGCATTTGCTTAACAAAATCTTTAAACAGCAGATGCGTTTCGTTGAGATCTTCGCGGAATTTCTGCCGCCCCTCCTCGGTGTTTTCTCCAAGCAGCGTCAGGGTCCGCTTATACTGCCCGGCGGTGTGCAGCTCGATGTCGATATCTTTGTTTTTCAGGAAACGATTGAAGTTCGGCACCTGAGCCACCACGCCGATGGAGCCGATAATGGCGAACGGCGCGGAAACGATCTTATCCGCCACGCAGGCCATCATATAGCCGCCGCTGGCAGCCACTTTATCTACCGCGACGGTGAGCGGAACGTTGCGCTCGCGAATGCGCTGGAGCTGCGATGCCGCCAGCCCGTAGCCATGAACCACCCCGCCGGGGCTTTCCAGCCGCACAACCACCTGATCCTGCGGTTTCACCACCGCCAGCACAGCAGTGATCTCTTCACGCAGCGCGTTAACTTCATGCGCGTCCATACTGCCTTTGAAATCCAGTACCCAGACGCGCGGTTTGTGCGGCGCGTTGCTCTCCCCCAGCTTCGCTTTCGCCTTTGCCGCTTTCGCCTCCTGCTTTAACTTTTTCTTGTGCGTTTTGTGCCACAGCTTTTGCTGGTGTTCATCCAGAATGGCTGCCGCCATGTTTTCCTGCATTTCTTTGTACTGCTCACTCAGATTCGTCACGGTGAGTTCACCGCGTTGACGCTTCCGCTGCTTCAGATTAACAATCAGTACCGCAATAATGGCTATCGCCACGACCAGCGTGACGATTTTTGCCAGGAACAGACCATATTGAGAGAGTAATTCCACGCTTCCACCTTGGTTAACATCGCTTACGTCTGGAACCAGTGTACAACACCCTTTCCGCCTCGTCTCTGGCAGACGTTAACGCTGCGAGGGCGCTTCAGAAACTTTTGCAACAGCATGAAATCGTTGCAAAGTATGAATGGCCCGGCACGCTCTCCGGCTGGCTGATTGAATTCGCGTGCTTTTTAGGGCATAAACCCTTTTTTACCGTTTGCCGTGGTCGCCCGGATCACAGGAGAAGACGCCGTGCATTACCAGCCCCAACGCGATTTACTACAAAACCGCATTATTCTTGTAACCGGAGCCAGCGACGGGATTGGTCGCGAAGCGGCGCTTACCTATTCCCGCTACGGGGCCAGCGTAATTTTACTTGGTCGCGACGATAACAAGCTGCGCGCCGTGGCGGATGCCATTGCGACGGAGGGGGGTCTGCCTGCGGCCTGGTTTACTCTCGACCTGCTGACCTGCACCGCACAGGATTGCGAGCATCTTGCCCAGAAGATTGCCGTCAACTTCCCCCGGCTTGACGGCGTGCTGCATAACGCGGGCCTGCTTGGCGATGTAGTGCCGATGAGCGAACAGCGGCCAGAGGTCTGGCAGCAGGTGATGCAGGTTAACGTTAACGGCACGTTTCTGCTGACCCAGGCACTTCTTCCTTTATTACTGCGTTCTGAATCCGGCTCGCTGGTGTTCACCTCCTCCAGCGTCGGTCGTCAGGGTCGCGCCCGCTGGGGCGCTTATGCCGTGTCCAAATTCGCCACCGAAGGCATGATGCAGGTGCTGGCGGAGGAGTATCAGAATCATCCACTGCGGGTGAACTGTATCAATCCCGGCGGCACCCGTACCGGAATGCGCGCCAGCGCCTTCCCGACCGAAGATCCGTCAAAACTGAAAACGCCCGCTGACATTATGCCGCTCTATCTATGGCTGATGGGCGACGACAGCCGCCGTAAAACCGGTATGACCTTTGACGCCCAGCCGGGGCGCAAACCGGGGATGGCACAATGAGCGACGAACGTTATCAGCAGCGCCAGCAGCGGGTCAAAGAACAGGTGGATGCCCGCGTAGCCGCCGCCCAGGACGAGCGCGGGATCGTCATCGTTTTCACTGGCAACGGCAAAGGCAAAACCACGGCAGCGTTTGGCACCGCGACCCGCGCGGTAGGACACGGTAAAAAAGTCGGCGTCATTCAGTTTATAAAAGGAACGTGGCCTAACGGCGAACGTAATTTACTGGAGCCGCACGGGGTGGAATTTCAGGTGATGGCGACCGGTTTTACCTGGGATACCCAGGATCGCGCCGCCGATACCGCTGCCTGCCTTGATGTCTGGCAGCACGCCCGGCGAATGCTGGCGGATGACTCGCTCGATATGGTGCTGCTTGATGAACTGACGTATATGGTGGCTTATGATTATCTGCCGCTGGCGGACGTTCTGACGGCGCTGAACTCGCGCCCGGTCAACCAGACGGTGATTATTACCGGTCGCGGCTGTCATCGGGAGATCCTCGATCTGGCGGATACGGTCAGTGAACTCCGTCCGGTAAAGCACGCGTTTGAGGCGGGGATTAAAGCGCAGAGGGGAATTGATTATTAAAAAAGACTGGCCCGGCAAGCGCCGGGCCATACGAACTTAACCGTTGCTGCGACCACCACCGGAGCGACGACCGCCGCCCACCTGAGTATGGCGTTTCACCGCACGGCGGATCTGATTCGCTTTCATCTTACGACGATCTTTTTCTACCGCCACTTTTGATTCGGTTTCCGGCTTCAGGCCAACCAGCTCACGCAGATAGTTAGTCTGCGGCAGGCCCAGTTCGGTCCAGCCGCCGCGCGGCAGGCCTTTCGGCAGCGGAATATCACCGTAGCGCACGCGGATCAGGCGGCTAACCTGCACGCCTACCGCTTCCCACAGGCGACGCACTTCACGGTTGCGGCCTTCGGTCAGGGTGACGTTGTACCACTGGTTAATCCCTTCGCCGCCGCTGAATTTGATGGTTTTGAACGCTGCCGGGCCGTCTTCCAGCTGCACGCCGCGCCCCAGATCGCGCACTTTCGCTTCGTCAACCTGACCAAACACGCGTACCGCGTACTCACGTTCAACTTCACGGCTGGGATGCATCAGACGGTTTGCCAGTTCGCCATCGGTGGTGAACAGCATCAGACCGCAGGTGTTAACGTCCAGACGACCGACGGCAATCCAGCGCGCGCCGCGCAGTTTTGGCAGACGGTCAAATACGGTTGGACGCCCTTCCGGGTCGTTACGGGTACAGAGTTCGCCTTCCGGTTTGTAATAGGCCAGCACGCGACAGATTTGCTCGGCGGATTCTTTCACCGAAATCAGATGTCCGTCGAGGCGGATTTTTAACGCGGGGGTCACTTCTACGCGGTCGCCCAGCGTGGCGATTTTACCGTCAACGCTAACGCGGCCTGCTTCAATAATGGATTCAATTTCACGACGGGAGCCGTGGCCAGCGCGTGCCAGCACTTTCTGTAGTTTTTCGCTCATGGAGCTTCCTTTAGGTGTCGCCTTCCCAGGCGTCGACTGGAGAGTTAAAGTCTTTTAAAATCAATGAATTAGCATGATTTAGTGGCTGCTATTATACGCACTTTTCCCCGCATTGTAACCTCTTTTATTCGCAAGCAGAGGGCCACGCCCGGACAATTAATTATTCTGCCCTCCGCGTTATAAAAAATACTTTTTTGAAATCGCCATAAATTCGGCATAGCTCTGACTTTTGCTTAAGGTGTCAATAACGTCGTTATCCAGAATATTGGTCAAATAATCATAAATATGCATACTGTCAATAAACGCATCTTCGCTAATTGCCAGCATAAAAACCAGCTTCACCGTCTTGCCGGGGTCCCATTCGATCCCTTCAGGAAATATCGCCACCGTCACCATCGTGCTGAGCGCCAGCAGCCCCAGCGGGTGCGGGATCGCCAGTTTATCGTCCAGCAGCGTGGAGGCATATGACTCCCGCTCCAGCACCGATTGCAGATAGTTTTCGTCCACCCTGCCCTTTATTCGCAGGTGCAACGCCAGCAGGTTGATAACCGATTCTTTGGTATTTTCCGTTCCCGGCAATATAAAGAAATGCTCCTGCGAGAAATAATTAAGCATGGTGGCGGGCGAAGTATTGTCGGTGATTAAATAATATTTTATTTTTTCTAACTCCCAGCGCTGCGGCAGGGGCGTCAGACTGATCACCCGACGATTTTTCTCCGCTATGGAAGCCATGCTAATAACAATGTTTTCGTTAATTTCCGCCATGGCATTGTATTGCTCGACAGAAAGGCATTGCGAAATTAACAGGTCGGGATAGACCTTAATGATTTTCTGGCAGACCACCCGCGTGGCGGCCAGTCCCTGATCGCTGACGATAAGCGCGGTCATGTGGTTCGCCGCGCCAGAGTCCGGCGCGTCAAGGATCGCCCCGATATGCATCACCAGATAACCTATTTCATCATCGTTGACGCTACTGGTGAATAAATGCTCCATCTCACTGAAGGCCGCGAGGGTCATCTCATACATTAACGGATAGTGGCGTTTAATCTGACCGATCAGCGGATTAATAATGCGGATACCGTTGTTAATTCTGATCCGCATGGCTTTGATATGGTCGAGAAGATTTTTTCTCGTCACCGCATCGTAGCTGACTTCGCAATACCAGGCGGTGCTGACATAGCTGAGAAAATGGTTCATCACCGCCATTTCGGTATCGTACAAGCCCGCTTCCTGTATGCCGGGCGGCAGCACCGGGCAGAATGCGGCAAGATGCATTGCCAGGTAGTCGACTTCACCGCTCACCGAGGCGGTCTGGATTTCAGGCATCAGATGAGAAATGAGTTCGCTGGCGGTGCTGCGCCATACCGGTTCGGCAAGCGTGAATTCAAAGTCAAACAGCCAATGCCCTTGCCGAATTCGCTCGCAGGCAATGGCGCACACCAGCGTGAAAAACCGCAGATTCACATCGCTGAACGCAAAGCCGTGCCGGGTAAGATACTGGCTAACGGCGTGTTTCATCTCCTGCACGCAGAGAAGAGGATGAAACAGGATCTGAAACTCGTCCTCAGTTTCCCTGACGCTTAGCAGGTGTTCGTACAGGCAGCGGCGCAGGGCAATTTCGCTGCCCTGTAGACGAAAACTGTCCCCGCCGTCGGCAATGATTGCGATGTCGTACAGGCTAAAATGGCGCTTCAGCAGCGCGATATCATTACGCAGACTGTAGATGCTGATGTACCACTCGGCTTCCAGCACCGCCAGCGATACCCCCTGCGTATGCGCCAGCAGCGCCGTCAGCAGCGCGTGACGCCGGGCGGCGGCAGTGCGTATTTCCTTCCACGGCTGGCGCGCCACGTCCAGTAAATGCGCCAGCCCTGGCGCATTATCTACCTGAATTTGTACGCCCTTTTTACGATCGTGAATGAGACGGTTACCTGAAGCGGAAAGAAGTTCGCTAATCTCTTTGAGATCGCTGCGAATAGTGCGCGTTGAGACCTCCATTTCCCGCGCCAGAGACGCCTGCGTCACGTTACCTTCCGCGATCCGCAGAAAAATGTCCCTGATCCGTTTGTAGTGAAACAGTCTCATGTTTTCACCCTATTTCGACATACAGCGTCTGGAGATCCGCTGGCTGAAGCGCCTCCCTTTTCGGCATCGGCGTTTGCTCGTCCAGCATCACGTTGCAACCGTTGGCAAAGGCCGGGATTTGCACGGTGGAACTGAGCGTGGGATTGTAAAAGCGGAAGATATAGCCCGCCCCCCGCTCCGCGCATTTCACCACGCTGACCAGCGCATCGCTGGCCTGCGACGGCAGATCGATCAGGCTGTGCTGGCGCGGGAAGTGACGCTCTTCATCACTCAGGCAAAAGCGCAGCCGACCATTCAGGAAGTCGCTGTCCTGGTAAACCGGGAAAGCGGTGAGCAGGTTTTTGGAGATCCGCGCCGACTGTGAGCCATCAAAACTGCCACTCCAGCTTCGCCAGGCAAAAGAGAACGTGAGCCTGCCCGGGAGCTGAGCATCCGGGGTTTCGACTACCGTCTCCCCCGACGCGCGTCCCGGCCGGAACAGCAGATCCTGTTTGCCCATAAAGCCGAAGGTGCGGAACAGGGTCAGGGAGAGGGTATCGAAATGATCGCCGACAATTTCATACTCGCGCACGCCGTTGGTGTGAAGGCTAATGCCGTGATCATGGTCATGTAAATTCACAAAGCTCTGCATCGGCTCAATGGCAATCGGTTTTTCCTGCCATTTTTCGCGCTCCCAGACCGCCAGCGATGCACGGCGGGCAACCGGGCGCGTTATCGCACCGAAAAGCTGATCCGCGCAGGAAACGCTGGCCATGATATCGGTGGCAAAATGGACGCACAGACGGTGGCTTAAGACGGTGTTATCCACGCTGACCTCGAAGCGGATCGCATCGTCCGTTTGCAACGTCACCGTGACCGCCAGCCGCAGCGCCGCCGATGCCAGCCCCTGCGCCCTCTCCTCCAGGTTTTTCGGCACCGTCAGCAGGTACTCAAGATGCAGAGACTGCTGTAAGTCGTCGCTCTGCCGCGACTGGCTCACCAGGCAACCGTCGGATGAAACCCGCATGTCCTGGCGCGGCGGCGAGTAATTGTACGAATCCCCGTCATCGCCGTTTTCCACAAAGCGCATCTGTCGCGAATAACGTTTACCGCTGGCCTTGTGGAGGATGGTCAACAGTCCGTCATCCTCAACCACAATGTGATAAAAGGCGTTGTCAATGTGGCCTTCGGTATCGGTCGCGATCGGGCTTGCGCCGTCGCCATCAAACGCCAGATGCCAGCGGGTATAGCCCAGCGCCGGAAGCGTGCTGCTGCCGACTCTCAGCCGCGTGCGGTACACTTTCTCCGGTTTGTGCCAGGGCTTGCCGGGATCGAGGCGGATAGTCTGATTAAGCACGTATTCCGTCAGGTCCCGTTGCGCCTCGATCACATACGGCAGCGCGTTGCCAGCGCCATCGCGGAGGGTAAACGGAATGCCGGGCAGCCATGCCTCAAAGGTGATCTGCGGCGATGCCGGATGGGTCAGCGGATTAAACACCGTGAAGGTAAAATCATGCGCTCGCGGGATGCGAATGCTGATCAGCCGGGTTTGCATTTCCAGCAGGTTACGGGCTAAATCCCCGGCCTGACGGTAGCGGGCAGCGATATCCCGGTTGGTTTCATCGCTGTTGCAGCCGCCGATGCTGTCATGCGCGGCGTTATAAAACATCAGCTTCCAGATATCGGCGACGATCCGCGCGGGATACTCCAGTCCCAGACTGCGGCCAATCGCCAGCACGGGCTCAAGGGTGTTGACCAGCAGCGCTTCGATGTCGTTATTCATCTGCTTGAGATCGGCCCGGCAGGAAAAGATCGTTTTATGAATGCGCGAATGTTTGGCTTCGGTCAACTCGCCATGCAACACCGACGCATCCACCGCCTCTTCTTCCAGCATCTGCACGAACGCCTGCGGACTGGCGATCTGATAGTGGCGCTGGTCGTCACAGGCATTGAACTGCGCGACTAATTGCGGCAGGTTTTCGCGGATCGGAGCCTGATCAAAACCGTGCGGATACAGCAAGTGCGCACGCGGACTGCGCGCCTCAACAGGTGCCATTTTTTGATCGAGAAACGCTTTCATACTGGCAGGCGTTTCATCCAGCAGCCCGCCGTAGTGGTAGCCCCAGGGCATCTGCACGGCGAAGACCTGCTCGCCGTTATCGCCGCGCCAGTAAAACTCGGTTTCATGCAGCGTGTTGTCGGCAATTCCCCGCCAGAACAGCGCATGGCGGATGCCGAACTGTCGGTAAATCTGCGGCATATTACCGCCGAGGCCAAAACAGTCCGGCACATAGCCGAGCATCATCGCGCCGCCCAGCGCCTCGCTTAAGGTAATGCCATAGTAAAGATTGCGCACCACCGACTCCTGGTGGATCACTAACTGGTCGGTTTGCGTATACCACGGGCCGGTCAGCAGGCGTTTTTCGGCAATCAACCGGCATAAAATGTCCCGGTCTTCTGGTGCCCACTGTAAATAACTTTCCACCAGCGCGGTCTGCGCATCCAGCAGATAGCACGGAAAATCAGGATTGTTATCAAGAACGCGAATGACGTTTTTCACATGATTAAAAAGATAAACCCGCGAACGTGACGAGGTGAAATACCACTCCTGATCCCAGTGGGTATGGCTATATAAATGAACCGTTTTATTCTTCATGATGCTGCCTCGCCGGGAAATTAATCGAATCGGATTTCAATATCGTCAACCGCGCTCTGTGGGGCGGCGGTTTCGTCATCGTTAAAATTCACCAGCAGGTTGGCGCCCACCGCAATAACGACGGTGCCGACTAACGCGCCGATAAAATAAGCCCACGGATGACCAACGGTGAAACCGCCGTACAGACCGCCGAGCGGCGGCATAATCGGATAAGCTTTAAACAGCGCGACGCAAACCGCACCGAGCACGCCCGCCAGCACGTTAAGCGGGATCAGCCGCGCCGGGTTTTTGAGGGTAAACGGGATAGCGCCCTCCGATATGCCGAGGATGCCCATGATCACCCCACCATTTCCCGCCTCTTTTAGCGTCTGGCTGAAATTGCCGGGGCGCAGGAAACGCGCAGCCGCATAGCCAAGCGGCGGAATGATAATCGCCACGTTAACCAGAATGGCAGGCAGGTAAACGCCGCTGAGAAACAGCACGTTGGCGGTGCCCCACGCCGCTTTGTTCACCGGTCCGCCAAGGTCGAAGCAGATCATGCCGCCGAGTACGGCTGCCAGCACCACCGTGCTGGTGCCATCCTCGGTCATGCTTTGCACCCAGGCCATCAGCGCGAGGTTGATCCAGCTAAGCGCATCACCCAGCAGCAGGCGCATCACCAGCACCTGAAGCCCGACGGTAATAAAGGGCAGAATAATCAGCGGGACGGAGCTTGCCGCCGAGCCTTCAATGCGAATTTTCCGCGCCACCCACTCGGAGGAATAACCGGCCAGCAGACCGCCGAGGATCGCGCCTAAAAATCCCGATCCGGTCAGGGAAGCGATAAGCCCGGCGGTGAAACCGGCAGCCAGCCCTTTTTTTCCGGCAATGGAAAAGGCAACGTAGGCACCGAGAACATAATTCATCAGGCCGATAATTTTAAAACCGATATCCTGGGTCAGATACAGCCAGTGTTTCATTCCTTCACTGTCGGCAAAAGCGTCCAGATTAGATTCGCCAAACATCAGGCCAATAATTTTTGCCACCGCCACCATCAGCGAACCGGCAATAATAATCGGTAGCGCGTAGGAAATACCGGTCATCAGATGGTTCTTAACGTCATTCAGCATTTTGTTCATGATCCGCTCTTCCCTGCGTTATTACGCGCGTCCACTGCCGCCACGCATTTCATAATCACTTCCGCCGCATGCCCGACGCATTGACCAATTTTGACCCGAATAATCACTTTGCCGTGAAAGCGTTCCTCTTCTTCAATCGCCCGGTCGGCGGCAATAATGACGAAATCCGCCGCCGCAACCTCCTCACGGGTAATTTTATTCAGCATCCCCATCGCGCCCTGCTGTTCGATTTTTACCGAATGCCCCAGCCGTGCGCCCTCTTTCTCCAGCGATTTTGCCGCCATGGGCGTATGCGCCAGACCCGCAATACATGAGGTGACTCCAACGATATTCATGCTTCCCCCTGAACTGAAATTCGTAACTGCATAAACTGAAACAGCTCTTCTTCATCTTTTGCCGCGAAGAGCTTTTCCCTGAATTCGTCATCAACAATTTGACTGGCGAGGCTATTAATAATTTTCAGATGCAGCACTTTGGCCCCGCTCTCCGGCACCAGCAGGCCGAAAATGATCTGCACCGGTAGCGCGTCGAGACTTTCCCAGTCAATGGGCTGGCGCAGCCGAATTAAAATCACCCCTGCCCGCGCGACGTTGGCGGTTTTGGCGTGGGGGATCGCAATCTGGTTTTCGAAGCCGGTGGAATACTGGTTTTCACGCGCCCAGAAGTCGGCCTCTATTTTATCGGCGTCGGTCGCCCAGCCCTGCGCTACCGCATGGCGGGCGAGAAACTGAAAGATCTCTTTTTTGTTGCTGAAGGTCTGATTGAGAAAAATGTTTTGCCGGGCAATGAGCATGAGCGGATATCTCCCTGTGCATCGTCTGTCATTTGAAGTGATCCACAGACTAAACCGTTTTCCTTTGCGGTTCTGACAAGCGTTTTCCCCGCTTTCTGGAAATGAATTGTTGGTAAGGGGGCAAAAGAGTGAATTAGCTCAAATATCCACGCAACTCTGTGAGAGATATCAAAAAACCAGCGCTGGGGTGACGTGCGGAAAGGGGAAAGCAGGAGAGAAACGGCAGCGGTGAGGCGCTGCCGCAGAGATTATAAGAAAGGCTTAACGTCACCCACGCCTTCGCGCAGAACGACCGGCGAATCATCGGTGAGATCGATAACCGTCGTCGGCTGCTGACCAAGGTAGCCGCCGTGAATAATCAAATCCACCAGCTTCTCCAGCCGGTCTTTGATTTCTTCCGGGTCGGACTCGGTAAAGTCGCTGCCCGGCAGCATCAGCGAGGTGGAGAGCATCGGCTCGCCGAGCGTTTCCAGCAGCGCCACCGCGATTGGGTTAGACGGCACGCGCAGGCCGATAGTTTTACGCTTCTCCTGCAACAGGCGGCGCGGCACCTCTTTCGTACCTTTCAGGATGAAAGTGTAATTCCCCGGCGTGTTGTTTTTGATCAGGCGGAAAGCGACGTTATCAACAAACGAATAGGTCGACAGCTCCGACAAATCGCGGCACATCAGGGTAAAGTTGTGACCGTCCGGCAAATGACGGATGCGGCAGATGCGCTCCATCGCGCCTTTGTCTTCGATCTTGCAGCCCAGCGCGTAGCCGGAATCGGTCGGGTAGACAATGACGCCGCCTTTGCGGACGATTTCCACCGCCTGATTAATCAGACGCGGCTGCGGGTTATCCGGGTGGATATAAAAAAACTGACTCATACTTCCCTCTCAATCGGTGTTCTGCGGCTGTTCCCACAACTGCCACACGCCTTCAACCCCGGCGGGCAGCCAGAGTTTGCGGCCCAGTTCTATCCACGAACAGGGCTGGTGAAAATCCGATCCCTGCGAGGCCAGAAGCCCAAACTGGCGGGCATAAGCCGCTAGCTGCGTGCGTTCATTAGGACCCTGCTGACACTGGGCGACTTCCATCGCATCTCCGCCGCGTTCGGCGAAGTAAGCCAGCAGTCTTTTCAGCCACTTGGCGCTGAGATCGTAACGCCCTGGATGGGCAATCACGGCCTTGCCGCCAGAATGATGAATCACATCAATAGCTTGATCTATTGTACACCACTGCGGAGGAACGTATCCGGTTTTCCCTCGGGCGAGGTATTTTTTGAATACGTCCGCCATATTGCTGGCTTTCCCCGCCCCGACCAGGAACCGGGCGAAATGGCCGCGCGTGACCGCTCCGCCCGCCGCCAGTTTTAACGCGCCTTCCCATGCGCCGGGAATATGCGCTTTTTCCAGCCGCTCAGCGATAAGCCGCGCGCGCTGCTGACGACGTTCCTTTTGCTCCGCCAGGAAGGCGATCATCTCAGGATGGGTGATATCAATATTCAGCCCGACAATATGAATTTCATGATTTTCCCAGACGGTCGAGATTTCAACGCCGGTGATGAGATCCAGTCCCAGCCCGGCGCGGGCAATTTCCGCCTGCGCTGCCGGAATGGCGTCAACGCTGTCGTGATCGGTAATCGCCAGCGTACCAATGCGCATCTGCACGGCGCGATGGACTAATTCTTCGGGGGAAAGCATACCGTCAGAGGCAGTGGTATGGCTGTGCAGGTCGTAAATAATCGCGTACTGGGGATCGCTCAAAACGGCTCCGGTTGGGTATATACAGGTTCGGCGAACCATCATAACGGCTGAAGTGGATTTTCTGAAACGAGGGCTTGACTTTATTTTCATGAACTAGTTAACTAGTACGAAAGTTCACTCTGATGAGGTATCTGAAATGAAGGCACATTTTTCTCTGCACGATGGTTGGCGCGCTCCCTGTTAACGGGCGGTGTCATCGCGTCTGCACTTCGCAAACAGATACCTGGCCCGCCACCGAGCGGGCTTTTTTTTGAACAGAACAGATGAGAATACAATGCAAACGTCAAAACCCATTCTTGAACTGCTGACCAGCGATGCGCTGTATCGCGAAGACCCTACTGCGCTGTTCCATCAGCTTTGCGCGGAGCGTCCCGCCACGCTGCTGCTGGAATCGGCAGATATTGACAGCAAAGACGATTTAAAAAGCCTGCTGCTGGTAGACAGCGCGCTGCGCATCTCGGCATTAGGTGACACTGTCACAATTAACGCACTGACCGCTAACGGCGCGGCGCTGCTGCCGCTGCTCGATTCCGCCCTGCCCGCAGGCGTCGCAAATGAGCGTCAGGAAAACGCCCGCGTGCTGCGCTTTCCGCCGGTCAGCACGCTGCTGGATGAAGACGCCCGCCTCTGCTCACTGTCGGTGTTCGACGCCTTCCGCCTGATTCAGGAACGGGTCATCGTGCCGCAGGCAGAGCGCGAAGCGATGTTCTTTGGCGGCCTGTTCGCCTACGACCTGGTGTCCGGTTTTGAGGATTTACCCCAGCTTGCCAGCGACACCGCCTGCCCGGATTACTGCTTCTATCTGGCAGAAACGCTGCTGGTGATCGACCATCAGAGCCAAAAAACGCGCATCCAGTGCAGCCTGTTTACGCCGCTGGAAGATGAAAAGCAGCGCTTAAGCCAGCGCATTGCGCAGCTCCGCCAGCAGCTTGGCGAGCCGCCGCTGCCGCTGCCGGTTGAACCCGTTACCCACATGCGCAGCGTCTGTAATCAGAGCGATGATGAATTCGGCGCGGTGGTGCGTCAGATGCAGAAAGCGATCCGCGCCGGTGAAATTTTCCAGGTGGTGCCTTCCCGCCAGTTCTCATTGCCCTGCCCGTCACCGCTGGCGGCCTACGACGTGCTGAAGAAAAGCAACCCCAGCCCGTATATGTTCTTTATGCAGGACAACGACTTCACCCTGTTCGGTGCATCGCCGGAAAGCTCGCTGAAATATGACGCCGTTTCCCGGCAGATTGAAATCTACCCGATTGCCGGAACGCGTCCGCGCGGTCGCCGGGCTGACGGCTCGCTGGATCGCGACCTCGACAGCCGCATTGAGCTGGAAATGCGCACCGACCACAAAGAATTGTCGGAACATTTAATGCTGGTGGATCTGGCGCGCAACGACCTGGCGCGGATTTGCACGCCGGGCAGCCGCTACGTGGCGGACTTAACCAAAGTCGACCGCTACTCGTTCGTTATGCACCTCGTTTCCAGAGTGGTCGGTGAACTCCGTCATGACCTCGACGCCCTGCACGCCTACCGCGCCTGCATGAATATGGGCACCCTCAGCGGCGCGCCGAAAGTTCGCGCCATGCAGCTCATCGCCGCTGCCGAAGGCAAACGACGCGGCAGCTACGGCGGCGCGGTGGGTTACTTTACCGCCCACGGCGACCTCGATACCTGCATTGTGATCCGCTCAGCCTTCGTTGAGAACGGCGTGGCGACCGTCCAGGCGGGCGCAGGCGTGGTGCTGGATTCCGTGCCACAGTCCGAAGCCGATGAAACCCGAAATAAAGCCCGCGCGGTGCTGCGCGCTATTGCCACCGCCCATCACGCACAGGAGATTTTCTGATGGCTGACATTCTGCTGCTTGATAACATTGATTCCTTTACTTACAACCTGGCGGATCAGCTGCGTGCCAGCGGGCACAACGTAGTGATTTATCGCAATCATGTCCCGGCGCAAACCCTGATCGAACGCCTGGCGACCATGGACAACCCGGTGCTGATGCTCTCCCCCGGCCCTGGCGCGCCGAGCGAAGCGGGCTGTATGCCGGAGCTGCTGACCCGAATGCGCGGTAAGCTGCCGATCATCGGCATCTGTCTGGGTCATCAGGCGATTGTCGAAGCCTACGGTGGTTATGTCGGTCAGGCGGGGGAAATTCTCCACGGCAAAGCGTCCAGCATTGAGCATGACGGTCAGGCGATGTTTGCGGGCCTGCCGAATCCGCTTCCCGTCGCGCGCTATCATTCGCTGGTCGGCAGCAACGTGCCTGCCGGATTAACCATCAACGCTCATTTTAACGGCATGGTCATGGCGGTGCGTCACGATGCGGATCGCGTCTGCGGTTTCCAGTTCCACCCGGAATCGATTCTCACCACCCAGGGCGCACGTCTGCTGGAACAAACCCTTGCCTGGGCTATCCAGAAACTGGAACAGACCAACACCCTGCAACCGGTGCTGGAAAAACTGTACCAGGCACAGACGCTCAGCCAGCAGGAAAGCCATCAGCTCTTTTCTGCGGTAGTACGCGGCGAACTGAAGCCGGAACAGCTGGCGGCCGCGCTGGTGAGTATGAAAGTGCGCGGCGAGCATCCGAATGAAATTGCCGGAGCCGCCACCGCCCTGCTGGAGAACGCCGCGCCGTTCCCGCGCCCGGACTATTTATTCGCTGATATCGTCGGCACCGGCGGCGACGGCAGCAACAGTATTAACATCTCCACCGCCAGCGCATTTGTCGCCGCTGCCTGTGGACTGAAGGTGGCGAAGCACGGCAACCGCAGCGTTTCGAGCAAGTCGGGATCGTCAGATTTACTGGCCGCGTTCGGGATTAATCTGGAGATGAATGCCGACAAATCCCGCCTGGCACTGGATGAACTGGGCGTCTGCTTCCTGTTCGCGCCGAAATATCATACCGGCTTCCGCCACGCCATGCCGGTGCGCCAGCAGTTGAAAACCCGCACCCTGTTTAACGTGCTGGGGCCGTTAATTAACCCGGCGCATCCGCCGCTGGCGCTGATTGGCGTCTACAGCCCGGAACTGGTGTTGCCCATTGCCGAAACCCTGCGCGTGCTGGGCTATCAGCGGGCGGCGGTGGTTCACAGCGGCGGCATGGACGAAGTTTCCCTGCACGCGCCGACAGTGGTGGCAGAACTGCACAACGGCGAAATCAAAAATTATCAGCTTACCGCCGACGATTTTGGCCTGACGCCCTATCATCAGCAGGAGCTGGCGGGCGGCACGCCGGAAGAAAACCGTGACATTTTAACACGCTTACTACAAGGTAAAGGAGAGCCGGCCCATGAAGCTGCGGTCGCCGCCAACGTCGCGATGCTAATGCGTCTGCACGGTGAAGAAGACCTGCACGCCAATGCCCGGAAAGTGCTCGGCGTCCTGCGCAGCGGCGCGGCCTACGATTGTGTTACCGCCCTAGCGGCGAGAGGATAAATAATGCAGACCGTTTTAGCGAAAATCGTCGCCGACAAGACGATATGGGTAGCAAACCGCAAACAACACCAGCCGCTGGCCAGCTTTCAGAATGAGGTGCTGCCCAGCCAGCGCGATTTCTATGGCGCGCTCCAGGGCGCACGCACCGCGTTTATTCTGGAATGTAAAAAAGCGTCGCCGTCAAAAGGCACCATCCGCGATGATTTTGACCCGGCTCGCATTGCCGAAGTGTACAAACATCATGCCTCGGCGATTTCAGTGCTGACCGACGAGAAATATTTCCAGGGCAGTTTTGATTTTCTGCCCATCGTCAGCGGCATCGCCCCGCAACCGATTCTATGTAAGGATTTCATCGTCGATCCTTACCAGATTTACCTCGCGCGTCACTATCAGGCCGACGCCTGCCTGCTGATGCTCTCGGTGCTGGACGACGACCAGTACCGCCAGCTTTCCGCCGTCGCTCATAGCCTGAATATGGGCGTGCTGACGGAGGTGAGTAATGAAGAAGAACTGGAGCGCGCTATCGCGCTTAAGGCCAAAGTGGTCGGCATCAACAACCGCGACCTGCGGGATCTGTCTATCGATCTCAACCGCACCCGCGAACTGGCACCGCGCCTCGGTCACGGCGTGACGGTGATCAGCGAATCCGGGATTAACACTTACGCCCAGGTCCGCGAGCTTAGCCGCTTTGCCAACGGTTTTCTGATTGGCTCGGCGCTGATGTCGCATGAGGATCTTAACGCCGCCGTACTGCGGGTGCTGCTGGGAGAAAACAAAGTCTGTGGCCTGACCTGCGCCGAAGACGCCCGCGCTGCCTTTGACGCCGGAGCCAGTTACGGCGGGCTGATTTTCGTGCCAGCCTCCCCGCGCGCGGTGAACGAAGCGCAGGCGCGGGAAGTGATGGCAGGCGCACCGCTGCGCTATGTTGGCGTGTTCCGCGATGCGGATATCGCCACCGTTGCCGCTACCGCCGAAGCGCTGCATCTGACCGCCGTGCAGTTACACGGCGCGGAAGATCAGTCTTATATTAACGCCCTGCGCGCACAGCTACCCGACTCCGTGCAGATCTGGAAAGCGTTAAGCGTAGGCGTAACGCTGCCTGCCCGCACGCTGGTGCATGTGGACAAATACGTCTTCGACAACGGACAGGGCGGAAGCGGTCAGCAATTCAACTGGTCGCTGCTGGAAGGTCAGGACTTAAGTAACGTTTTACTGGCGGGTGGACTTGGCCCTGACAACTGCGTCGCCGCAGCCGATACCGGCTGTGCCGGGCTTGATTTCAATTCTGGCGTAGAGTCTGCACCGGGAATTAAAGATGCCGGGAAACTGGCCTCGGTGTTTCGGACGCTGCGCGCATATTAAGGAAGCGACAATGACAACATTATTAAATCCCTATTTTGGTGAGTTTGGTGGTATGTACGTACCGCAAATCCTGATGCCTGCGCTGCGCCAGCTGGAAGAAGCCTTCGTCAGCGCGCAGAAAGATCCCGAATTTCAGGCCCGGTTCACCGATTTGCTGAAAAACTACGCCGGTCGTCCTACCGCGCTGACCAAATGTCAGAACATTACGGCGGGCACCCGCACCACGTTGTATCTCAAGCGTGAAGATTTGCTCCACGGCGGCGCGCACAAAACTAACCAGGTGCTCGGTCAGGCGCTGCTGGCAAAACGTATGGGCAAGACCGAAATCATCGCCGAGACCGGCGCGGGTCAGCACGGCGTGGCGTCGGCACTCGCCAGCGCACTGCTGGGGCTAAAATGCCGCATCTATATGGGGGCTAAAGACGTTGAGCGTCAGTCGCCGAACGTGTTCCGTATGCGCCTGATGGGTGCCGAAGTGATACCGGTATACAGCGGTTCGGCGACGCTGAAAGATGCCTGTAACGAGGCGCTGCGCGACTGGTCCGGCAGCTATGATAACGCCCACTATATGCTCGGCACGGCGGCGGGTCCGCACCCCTTCCCGACTATCGTGCGTGAATTCCAGCGCATGATCGGTGAAGAAACCAAAGTGCAGATCCGTGAAAAAGAGGGTCGCCTGCCGGATGCGGTGATCGCCTGCGTCGGCGGCGGTTCCAACGCCATCGGCATGTTTGCCGATTTTATCGAAGAAACCAGCGTCGGGCTGATTGGTGTTGAGCCAGCCGGTCACGGCATTGAAAGCGGTGAGCACGGCGCGCCGCTGAAACACGGTCGTGTGGGCATCTACTTCGGCATGAAATCGCCGATGATGCAGACCGAAGACGGGCAAATCGAAGAATCTTACTCTATTTCTGCAGGGCTGGATTTTCCGTCCGTCGGTCCGCAGCACGCTTATCTGAACAGCACCGGGCGCGCAGACTATGTGTCGATTACCGATGACGAAGCACTGGATGCGTTCAAAATTCTCTGTCGCGAGGAAGGTATTATTCCGGCGCTGGAATCGTCTCACGCCCTGGCCCACGCGTTGAAAATGATGCGCGAAGATCCTGAAAAAGAGCAGCTGCTGGTGGTGAATCTTTCCGGGCGCGGCGACAAAGACATTTTTACCGTACATGACATTCTGAAAGCGCGAGGGGAAATCTGATGGAACGCTATGACCAGTTATTTGCCAGACTGAAAGATCGCAAGGAAGGTGCCTTCGTGCCGTTCGTCACCCTTGGCGATCCGTCCCCGGAACAGTCGCTGAAAATTATCGACACCCTGGTTGCAGCCGGTGCCGATGCGCTGGAGCTGGGTATTCCGTTCTCCGATCCGCTGGCGGATGGTCCGACCATTCAGAACGCCACCCTGCGCGCGTTTGCCGCAGGCGTCACGCCGGGCCAGTGCTTTGAGATGCTGGCGACCATTCGGCAAAAATACCCGGATATTCCGATTGGCCTGCTGATGTACGCCAACCTGGTATTCAGCAAAGGTATTGATGATTTCTATGCGCAGTGTGAAAAAGTGGGCGTGGATTCGGTGCTGGTGGCGGATGTGCCGATTGAAGAGTCCGCACCGTTCCGCCAGGCGGCGATGCGTCACAACGTTGCGCCGATTTTTATCTGTCCGCCGAATGCCGATGACGAACTGCTGCGCCAGATCGCTTCATATGGTCGCGGTTATACCTATCTGCTGTCGCGTGCGGGCGTCACCGGTGCGGAAAATCGCGCCGCCCTGCCGCTGCATCACCTGGTCGAAAAACTGACCGAGTACCATGCTGCGCCACCGTTGCAGGGCTTTGGTATCTCTGCGCCTGAACAGGTCGCGTCAGCCATTGACGCGGGCGCAGCGGGCGCGATTTCCGGTTCGGCTATCGTCAGGATCATCGAAAACAATCTTAACGATCACGCTAACATGCTGGCGGAACTGAAAGCATTTGTGCAAAACATGAAGGCCGCAACGCTGCGCGCCTGATCCCCACTGCCCGGCCCCGCGCCGGGCGGTTACTCGCCCTTCACGCTCTGCGCATATTTGCGCACCAGCCGAAAAAGTGTTTCTACGTCATCCGGCGTCCAGTCAGCAAAAATCTGATTCATCAATCGCTCGCGGGCCTGATTAATTTTATCGATCAGGATTTTCCCCTGCGGCGCAACCGTCACCACGCTCACCCGGCGATCCTTCTCACCAGGCTGTTTCTGCGCCAGCGCCAGCGCTTCCAGACGTTTAACCTGACGGCTGACGGTGGTGTAATCGCGTCCCAGCCGGTCTGCCAGCTCCACCACTCCGCCCGGACCGTAGCGATCGATAGCCACCAGCAGCGGGAAAAGTGCCTGGTCCAGCTTCACGCTGGCTTCCCGCAGCAGGTTTTCATCGCGCAGCGGATGATTCATCACACTGATGATATCGAGCAGCGCACCGTGAAAATCCCGGATATCATATTTTTTATGTGCATCTTGCATATAAATTTCTCTAAGGTGTATAGTCCCGCTATCGGATATGTGCATTTTACACATATCCACTTCACAGAGGAATATTTATGAAAGCAGCCGTGGTTTACGATCCCGCCCAGGGACCGGTGTATGCAGATTTTCCCTGCCCCGAAGCGGACGAGACGTCACAACTGATCCAGGTACAGGCGTCGGCGATTAGCCATGTGGTTAAAAGCCGCGCCGCTGGCAGGCATTACAGCTTCAGCAGCGGCGAACCCTTTGTGGCCGGGATCGACGGCGTCGGGCTGACTGAAACAGGAGAGCGCGTCTGGTTTGCGATGCCGGTCGCACCGTGGGGCAGCATGGCGGAGTGGACGCGGGTACCGCGTGAAAATTGCCTGCCGCTGCCGCCGGCGCTGTCTTCCGTGGATGCGGCGGCGCTGGGCAATCCCGGTATGTCCGCCTGGGCTTCGCTGGTTAACCGCGCCGGATTGCAGCGCGGTGAGACGGTGCTGATCAACGGTGCAACCGGCAGCGCGGGCAGGCTGGCGGTGCAAATCGCCCGTTATCTGGGCGCGGGCAAAATTATCGCTACCGGGCGTCACTCACCGGCGCTGGAGCAGTGCGGCGCTGATGTTTCCCTGCTTTTGCAGACAGCAGAGTTTCAGCCACGGCTGGCGGAACAGGCAGCGGCAGGGATTGACGTGGTGATTGACTATTTGTGGGGCGAAAGCGCAGAGCAGATCCTGCAAACCCTGGCCAGCCACGGCCCCCGCCCGCTGCGCTATGTGCAGGTCGGTGCGCTTGCCGGGAGCGACATCCGCCTGCCCGGTGCGGTGCTGCGTTCATCCGCCATCCAGTTAATGGGCAGCGGTATTGGCAGTTTATCGATGGCGGAATTAATGGCTGCAACCAATGCAATGTTGCAGGCGGCGATGCCCGCCGGGCTAACGATTGCCACAACTCCCGCGCCGCTCTCTGACGTGGCAGCCGCCTGGCCGCGGGATGACAGCAAAAAACGCACGGTGTTTTTAATTCCGTAGCATCCGCATAAAAGAAGGGGTTGATTCTGAAGATGATAAAGATTATCTTTCTCACTACCGAATAGTTGAGCAAAACACTCGGGTATTCGGTACGACATTGCTCACATTGCTTCCAGTATGACTTGCCCGCCTTTTGGCGGGCTTTTTTTTATCGGTTCGCCGGGGCGACGGTCAGTTCCGCCACCTGTTTTTCGCTTTTCATCAGATCCCAGGTAATAAAGAACAGTCCTACCATGAAAGGAATTTCATACAGCTCTTCGATTAAATCCTGATACTTCTTGCTGTGCATAAACAGCGGGGCCAGCATCCGGTGATGCTCGACGGAATCAGAAATCAGGAAGGTGATCACCACCACCAGCGCCATCCACAGCGGAAGCTCCACGGTGCGCAGTTTGCGGATAATTTCTTTACGCAGGATGGAAGAAAATATAACCGGCAGCACCAGCGCGGCAATCAGCACCACTGAAATCGCTCTGAACAGCAGTTTGGGATCGTCAGGAAAATAGACCCGCCCCCAGCTGGTACTTCTTCCTAACAGCACCAGCCACCAGACCACGGCCCAGAGCCAGAATTGTTTCGCGCCGTTTTGCAGCGACAGCGGCTTTATATATACAGCGGTGAAAATCGCGCCGAATAGCAGCCACAGCGCCTGACCATTTTCGATCCACTCCACCAGCTCGCCATGAAGCAGCGGCACGTGCATATCCGCTGTAAAGGGAAACAGGACCGCCAGCAGGATCAGAAAAAATGCCGCTGCGGAAAATTGCGTTTTCAATGTCATAATATCGTCATTTCTTAAGAAATACTTAAACGGCGATAATATACATTCCTGGCAATTGCGCATTATCAAAGTGTGCCAGTTGGATTGCCCTTGTCATAAAAAGGGCTCAAGGATTACCTCAAAGCATGATCAGAGAAGGAAACTGGCCGCTGGCGACCAGTTTGTAACAAAGAATTAAAAACGATAACCCGCAGAGAACATAAACACCCACGGATCGAGGCGGGTATCCACATTCTGCTGTACGCCGCCCGCTTTAAATTTCACTTCAGTATCAATATCCATATACCAGACCGACATATTAATCAGCCAGTCGCGGTTAATCAGGTAATCCAGACCTACCTGCCCCGCAGCGCCCCAGGAATCTTTCAGGCTCAGATCGGATAACCCTGCCGCTTTGCCGGTATCGTTAAAGCTTTCATCAAAAAAGGTGGTGTAATTTACGCCAGCGCCGACATACGGACGCACTTTACTGTTGGCATCACCAAAATACCACTGCGCCATCAGCGACGGCGGCAGGTGATGCACGGTAGCGATATCACCCGTCGGGCCGGTGCCGACTTTATGGCGAAACGGCGTTGCCGCCAGCAGTTCCACGCCGACATTATCCGTCGCCATATAAGTAAATGTCAGTCCCAGTTGGGTATTGTTATCAACATTAAACCCGCCCAGGCTGCCCAGCACGTTATCAGAACCTTCCGTGGGGCGCGCCGTCGCCGACCCCGCACGAATGAAGAACTCACCCGCTTCGTGCGCCCAGAGACTCCCGGAGAAACTGCTTAAAATTAACGCTGCCACTGCCAACTTTTTCATACCCACTCCTTCGTTATGGTTTTATAAGGCGGGGCAAATATACCTACATAGAAGTAAAAGTGATCCAACTTAGATCACATTTAAGCGGGAAATTTAACCTTTATTGATCTGGATTAATTTTCGCGCTTTAACGAGCAGCAACAAGAACCTAACTACATCAATTTTGGAATAATTGACCCGCAAAAATATTCTTCGTTCCCCCTCTTGCGGAAGGGTCAGCACAGGCCTAATTTATTTTGCATCTCAGTTTGGTGCGTTTTCAGGTGTGTGATGAGCGAGAATAATTCGTGCATGACGTGCGGTGCCTGTTGTGCATTTTTCCGTGTTTCTTTTTACTGGGCCGAGGGCGATGACGCTGGCGGTCCGGTCCCCGCCGCGCTCACCGAGGCGGTTTCCCCTTTTATTCGCTGCATGAGCGGGACTAATCAAAAAAATCCCCGCTGTATTGCTCTTCAGGGAACCCCTGGTAGCCAGGTGAGCTGTTCGGTGTACACCTGTCGTCCTTCGACCTGCCGGGAATTTGCGCAATCTGGCGAAGCAGGCCTCATTAATGACGCCTGCGAGCGCGCGCGGGCACATTACGGCTTACCGCCCCTTTACAAAGACAGACGGTTACTTACTCTTCCTGATGCTGCCACTGATGACTTATCCAGGGTACAATCGCCCGTTGAATAACACCTGCAATACTCAAGGAGAGTGCATGTCTATCACGGCGAAGTCCGTTTACCGTGACACGGGTAATTTTTTTCGTAATCAGTTCATTATCATTTTGCTGATTGCTTTATTGTGCGCATTTATCACGGTGGTGCTTGGCCATGCTTTTTCACCGAGTGAAGAGCAGCTTTCCGTTCTGACCGAAGGCGACAATCTTGCCGGTAACGTGGGATTGTTTGAAATGGTGCAGAACATGTCGCCGGAACAGCAGCAGGTTTTGCTGCGCGCCTCGGCGGTTTCCACCTTTTCCGGGCTTATCGGCAATGCCATCCTCGCAGGCGGTATGCTGCTGTTGATCCAGCTTATTTCTGCCGGACATCGCGTCAGCGCCCTGCGCGCAATCGGCGCCAGCGCGCCGGTGCTGCCTAAACTGTTCCTGCTCATTCTGTTAACCACTTTTCTGGTGCAGATAGGCGTGATGCTGGTGATCGTACCGGGCGTGCTACTGGCGATTGTGCTGGCCTTCGCCCCGGTGATGATGGTGCAGGATAAAATGGGTGTGTTTGCCTCAATGCGGGCGAGTATGCGCCTGGCATGGGCGAATATGCGCCTGGTCGCCCCGGCGATCGTTTGCTGGCTGATGGCAAAAACGCTGCTGCTGATGATGGCGTCGCATTTTGCCGTGCTGACGCCGGTGGTGGGTGCCATTGTCGCGAATACCCTCAGCAATCTGATCTCTGCGATGCTGCTGGTTTACCTGTTCCGCCTGTATATGCTTATCCGCCATTAACCCTGACGCCCGCACGCCGGGCGTTACCCATATGGAATCGTAGAATGAAGCAGTTTCTGGATTTTTTACCGCTGGTCGTCTTCTTTGTTTTTTACAAACTGTACGATATTTATATGGCGACGACGGCGCTGATCGTCGCCACTGCCGTAGTGCTGATTTACAGCTGGCTGCGCTATCGCCGGGTTGAGAAAATGGCGCTGATCACCTTCGCGCTGGTAGCGGTGTTCGGTGGCCTGACCCTGTTCTTCCACAATGACGAATTTATTAAGTGGAAGGTCACGGTGATCTACGCCTTGTTCGCTGGCGCGCTGTTGTTCAGCCAGTGGGTGATGAAAAAGCCACTGATCCAGCGCATGCTGGGCAAAGAACTTACGCTTCCCGCCTCGGTGTGGTCCCGGCTTAACATCGCCTGGGCGCTGTTTTTCATCCTCTGCGGGCTGGCAAATATCTACATCGCTTTCTGGCTGCCGCAAAATATCTGGGTCAACTTTAAGGTCTTTGGCCTGTCGGGGCTGACGCTGGTATTCACGCTGTTAAGCGGGCTGTATATCTTCCGGCATCTGCCGCAGGATGATAAACGCTAAACGTCAGACAACGGCCCTGCCATGGGCCGTTGTTATCCCCCTGGTCATTTCATCCTTCACAGCCCGCCAGATTTCCTTCTCCCTTAAGCCACCGCGTTTTTCAGCGGCTGTTTGCGGGCACGCTGTGCCACCTTGTTCGGATTGATCAACAGCGTGGTTAAGGCAAAAGCGAAGATAAACACAATTATTCCTACACAGACGTAGCCGATAAGCTGGTAGCGGTCATAGATATACATCAGCGGTGATAACAGCACCGCCAGACCGTAGGAGTTCGCTTTAATCGATAACAGCGAGAGCAGCATTCCGCCCAGCGCCGAGCTGAGTATCATGATCCCCAGCGCGCGTTCACCGGTGCGCATGACCACGCCAAAAAGCGCAGGTTCGGAAATGCCGAGCAACTGGGTGGCGGTCGCCGAGATCCCCGACGTTTTGAACGCGGCATCATGAGATTTAATGGAAATCGCCAGGCAGACCGCCGCGTTGGCAAAACCGTACATCGCGCAAACGGTAATTAACGGATTAAAACCTGTGCTGGCTATCAGCGAGGTTTCAATCATGATAAACATATGGTGCATACCGGTCATGACGGCTATCGGGTAGATAAAGCCAATCAGAAAGCCGCCGATCCCCGCCGGCAGCGACAGGAAATGCTTGAATGCGATAATGGCGTAATACTCAAATCCATGGACCAGCGGCCCGAGCACCAGTAACGCAATGCCCACCGAGCACAGGATGACCACAAAAGGCGTGAATATCAGGTCCATTGACTCAGGCATAATCTTCCTGAAGAAAATTTCCAGCCGGGTGCCGATAATTCCGGTGATCAGCGCCGTTAAAACCGATCCCTGATAGCCGACCAGCGGGATAAAACCAAACATATAAATCGGCACCACATTGCCCGACGCCACATCATAAGCATTCGGCAACGCCGGTGACACCAGCATTAAGCCAACCAGAAAGCCGAGAATGGGCGTTCCGCCAAATTTTTTAAACGTTGACCAGCAAATAAATGCGGCAAGAAAAGCAAATGCCGTATCACACAGCACCGTGGACAGCGTCCGCACATAAAGAGGAACATCCTCAGGCGTACTGCCAAACCAGGCGAGAACGGTATCGTTGAAAATAACGCCTTTCAGACCGAGAAACAGCCCTGTCGCCCCCAGTCCGGGAATGATCGACACAAACACATCCGATAAATTTCGAATGCCTCGCTGTAACCTTCCGCTGGCCTGGCGGGTCATTTCATCTTTACTGACTTCGCTGACCTGATATTCCGCCACAAATTCCTGGTAGACTTTATTAACCAGACCGCTGCCCAGTATTATCTGGTATTGCCCTGCATTATAAAATACGCCCTTTACGTCGCGGATCTGGCGGATTTTATCGTCATCAATTATTTCCCGGTCTTTTACCTGTAGTCGCAGTCGGGTCGCACAATGGGTACCCGAGATAATGTTATCACGCCCGACGATGCTGACAATTTCAACGGCAATCTCTCTGAATTTGTTCATTTTTAAAATGTCCTTTTATAAAAATGGTTTGGTAGGGTTGTAGTTCGGAGGTAAGGCAATCGTAGTTATTAAGCAAGACATCTCCCTGTGGCAAAATAAAGGGTATCGTTTTATTACTCAGGTTGGTGATCGAAATAAAACGGTCGGTACGGCTTTTTTTTCATAGGCAATGATATTTTCATCCGGGTAATCTAATGGAATAAATTCGCCATAAATCAGCGTTTCCGGCCAGCATTTATTACGTAAGCGGATCATTTTTTTATAAAATGAAAAGACCGAATTGGCATCATTTAACTGGCTTGCGGCATTGACGGTATAATCCGCTGACGAAAACGCCAGCCACGGCGTCGCGCCTGTATTAAAACCGGCATTGAGGGTGTCCGCCCAGTGAAACGGCGTGCGGGCATTATCTCTGGAACGCTGGTTAACAAAATGCATCGCTTGTGGCGCAGTAAAGCCTTCGGCCAGCGAGCGGTGATAATTATCAATGCTTGAAACATCATCGAATTCGCTGATGTCCTGGCGGCAGAAATTTGCCATTCCCAGTTCCTGACCCTGATAAATAAACGGCGTGCCGAACATGAAAAAGTACATTGCTGCCAGCGCCTTTGCGCCCGTGGCATTTTGATATCTGACGTCTTTAATCAGTTTTGATAGCGCACGCGGCTGGTCGTGGTTCTCAATAAAGGTGGTACCCCACCCGGCGCGGACAAACGCCTGCTGGCTGGCAAACAGCGTCCGGCGAAATTCATCCACCGTCCAGTTATGCCGTCTGAACCACTCCGATCCATTTTCAACATCAATATCCGCAGCGTGGAAGTCAAAAATCATATTAAAGTAGCCTTCCGCGCCAATATAGTTAGCGTACTGGTCAAAAGGCACACCCGGCGCTTCGCCGACGGTCACGCAGCGGAAGCGATCGAATGTTTTGGCTTTCAGTTCGTGGAGGAAGGTTTCAATACCGGGGCGGTTTCTGGATTTCACCTTAATGGACACCAGGCCATCGCTACCGTCCGCAGGGCAGGAACTAAAGTCCCGATCTTTTTTGATAAACGTAATTGCATCAATTCTGAAACCCGCAATTCCTTTAGCAAGCCACCAGTTGACCATCGCATAAATATCTTCCCTGAGCGCCGGATTTTCCCAGTTCAGATCCGGCTGCTTTTGATGAAATACATGCAGGTAGTAGTTGTCTTCATCAGGTAATTTCTGCCACGCGCTGCCGCCGAACAGCGAGCGCCAGTTATTTGGCGCGCCGCCGTTTTTACCCGCTTTAAAAATATAATAATTGCGGTATGGCGATTGCGGGTTATTTACCGCCTCGCGAAACCAGGGATGCTCATCGCTGGTGTGATTAACGACCAGATCGATCATTATGTGAATGCCGTAATTTTTGGCACGGGTAATCAGTTCATCAATATCACGCATTTCGCCGAGGTCGGCATTGACGGCAAAATAGTCGGAAATATCATAGCCATTATCCGCCATTGGCGACTGATAAAACGGCGAAAGCCATATCATGCTGATCCCTAACTCGTGTAAATAAGGGAGTTTTTCAATGATGCCCCGAATATCGCCGGTGCCATCATTGTTACTGTCATAAAAACTTTTGGGGTAAATTTGATATACCACTGCTTCCTTCCACCACTCCACTGCCTGCGCGTCCTGCTGTATTTGCACGTCAACCTCCGCTTATGAAATCGATACCATATTGAGTTAAAAAAATTTTATGCTGACTGCCTGATAATTAAATCAGATCTGAGTAATGCCTCGTCATAGTGATAATGCTGACCGCCGATCTGCGCCAGCAGATATTCCACGGAGATCCGTCCAAGCTGTTCAATCGGCTGGGCGACGGTCGTCAGCGGGATAGTGACCATTTCTGCCAGCGGCAGGTTATCAAAGCCCATGACTGCAATCTCTTGTGGAACCGCGATCCCCCGCGAGGTCAGGCCGGAAATAAGGCCACAGGCGACTTCGTCACTGCCAGCAAATACGGCATCGGGACGCTCTGTGGCGGGCAAAGCGTAAATATGCTCACCCAGCGCGACGCCATCGGCCCAGGTATGCCTGTGGCGAAACAGCCAGTCTTCTTTAATCACGAGACCGCAGGATTTCATGGCTTCTGTAAAGCCCCGGTTTCTGCGTTTACCGTGACCGTGCTCATCAAAATTACCGCCTGTGGAATACGCTATTTTCGAATAGCCTTTGCCGATTAAATAATTGATGGCGCGCCAGGTAGCGTCCTGGTCATCGACCCGCACCACTGGCAAGGTTGTTTCTTTGATGCTGGTATTACACAGCAGGATCGGGCCATATTTTTGATAGGTTTCGATGATATTTTTATCATTCTCCACCGCGCACAGTATTAACCCGTCGATAATTTTTTTCTTAAGCAGGTCGAGGCAATTTTTTTCTTCACCGACGCTGTCATGGTTTTGCACAATAAGCACCGAATAGCCATTTTTACGGGCGGTAACTTCCATCGCATCCACGAGGCTGGCAAAAAACGGGTTGGTGATGCGGGAAATCAGCACGCCGATACGATGCGTTTTCACGCCGCGCATTTGCTGCGCCACGGTGCTGGGTTCGTAATCAAGCGCCTTCATCGCCGCAAGAATTTTTTCCTTTTTATCTTCGGAGATATAAGGATGCTGATTGAGAAAGCGGGACACTGTCGTCACCGAGAGTCCGGCTTTTAACGCCACATCTTTGATGGTTGCCATAAGATCATATGAAATCCTTATCACATGCCGCCAAAATAGGCCGATGAAAGTATTTCGTCAACTCGCACAGAGAAAAATTTGATCGCCTTCACAGCTGGCATTTCCACCCGCGTCATGGTCAGCCCATTCTCAGCCATTCCCTTTCGTAGTAGCATTCGCCTGATATCGATAATGTGAAACCGGAAAAAGCATGACAACTGCAAACGATGCCCCGCAGGGCGAACTGGTGCTTCGCACCCTGGCGATGCCAGCAGACACCAATGCGAATGGTGATATTTTTGGCGGCTGGCTGATGTCGCAAATGGATATGGGCGGCGCGATTCAGGCAAAAGAAATTGCCCAGGGGCGGGTCGTCACCGTGCGCGTGGACGGCATGACGTTTTTGCGCCCGGTGGCGGTCGGTGATGTGGTGTGCTGCTACGCGCGCTGCGTGAAGAAAGGTAATACGTCAATTACGATTAACGTTGAAGTCTGGGTGAAGAAGGTGTCGTCTGAGCCCATCGGCCAGCGTTATAAAGCGACCGAGGCGTTGTTTATTTATGTGGCGGTCGATAACGAAGGCAAGCCAAGACCCCTGCCCGCCGCGTAACGCATCGCCCGGCACTGCGCCGGGCGCACTCGCTTAAATAAAGCCCAGCAGCGAAAAGAAGAAATAACCGATAATCAGCACTACCACCGGCATGACGTACAGCGGCACGATTTGCAGGAAAATAGTATGGCGCGGCACAACAATGCGCGACTCAATTTGCTCGCGGGTCATGCCGTCTGCGCCCTTTGCATTCTCAAGGATCATTTGATCCTGAACCCCTTCACGCAGGAAGCGCGCCTGGCGGCTCATGCGCGCGCCGGATGACTGTAACGCCAGCCCGACAAAAATCAGCGCGAAAATGATCCAGAACGACACGTTTACCCCGTGCTGAAACTCCGGCTGCGGCGAGTTGTACCAGAAAAAATTGAGAAACGGCGTATTGAAACGCATCATTTCAATCATCACATGCGCGAAGTCCAGCATGACGGCGTTGATGCCCGCCTGCTTTTCGCTGTGCGCATACATAAATTTCAGAACTGAAATGAGCGTGGAAACGACAGCGGGAATGAAAATCACCCAACCCGCGATCCGTTTCAGGATGGCGATGCGTCCAGCTTGTTGATACGTCATGGATTCCCCTCATTGAGACGCTTTGTTATCGCAGCTAATTCTACCTGCTGCCGCCAATCTTCGCCCGAATTTTAAGGCGGATATGCTATAACAACGGCATTGATCTCGATATTTTCATTTGTGTTCTGACTCCAGAGGAGGAGTGCCATGGCAGCTTCGCGTCAAATTCTCGCCGCAATTTTTGATATGGATGGTTTACTTATCGACTCGGAACCCTTGTGGGATCGAGCCGAACTGGAGGTGATGGAAAGCCTGGGCGTGGATATCAGCCGCCGCAACGAGCTGCCTGATTTGCTGGGCCTGCGCATCGATATGGTGGTGGAACTGTGGTACGCCCAGCAACCGTGGAATGGTCCAGGTCGGGATGAAGTCACTCAACGCATTATCAGCCGCACCATGAACCTGGTGGACGATGCCCGTCCGCTGCTGCCTGGCGTGCGGGAAGCCGTTGCGCTGTGCAAGGCTGAAGGGCTGAAAGTCGGGCTGGCGTCAGCGTCGCCGCTGCACATGCTGGAAAACGTCCTCACTATGTTTGGCCTGCGCGATGACTTTGACGCGCTGGCTTCGGCAGAACGTCTGCCGTACAGCAAGCCGCATCCGCAGGTCTACCTTGACTGTGCGGCGAAGCTGGGGGTTGATCCCCTGACCTGCGTCACCCTGGAGGATTCGGTGAACGGCATGATTGCCACCAAAGCCGCCAGAATGCGCTCCATTGTCGTTCCCGCCGCTGAAGATCAGCACGATGCACGCTATGCGCTCGCCAACGTCAAACTGTCGTCGTTGCGCGATCTGACCGCCGCACACCTGCGGGGTTAAATGTTGCGGGCATTCATCTCCTGAATGCCCGTCATTACTGGTTATTTTCCTGACATTTGTGACAAAGAGTTACAACGTCACCTCTTTCGCCTACTGTATAAAAACCCTATACTGGATGAATTGACAGTTTAGCGAGTTTTACCTTAATCATGACGGCGGAAGGCCACCTCCTTTTTTCTATTGCCTGCGCGGTGTTTGCCAAAAACGCCGAGCTTACGCCTGTGCTTGCGCAGGGGGACTGGTGGCACATTGTTCCCTCCGCAATCCTCACCTGCCTGCTGCCTGATATTGATCATCCGCAGTCCTTTCTTGGTCAGCGGCTGAGATGGATTTCCCGGCCGGTCGCCAGAGCTTTCGGGCACCGGGGCTTTACCCACAGTCTGCTGGCGGTATTTATCGGGCTGACGCTGTGCTATCTGAAAATCCCGGAAAGTTGGGTGATCCCGGCTGACGCGGTGCAGGGTCTGGTGCTGGGTTACTTAAGCCATATCCTTGCTGATATGCTCACCCCCGCCGGGGTTCCGCTGTTGTGGCCCTGCCGCTGGCGTTTCCGGCTGCCGCTTCTCGCGCCGCGCAAAGGCAACCAGCTTGAACGCGTGCTGTGCATGGCGCTGTTCGCCTGGGCTATCTGGATGCCGCAAAATCTGCCGGATAACAGCGCCGTGCGCTGGTCCTCCAGCATGATCAATTCTCTGCAAACCAGCTTTTACCGTCTGATTAATCAGCAATTTGGGCATTAAACGCCCGCTTATTTCATTTAAGGCATAAACCATTCCATTTGGATATAAGACCAACATCACACTTCTGCTACTCTTGCGCCATCCGAGTCGGCGATGATACGTCGACCACCATATAAAGGAGAACGGGGATGAATTTTCCATTAGTGGCGAACATTATCGTGTTCGTGATTTTGCTATTTGTGCTGGGGCAAACCCGTCATAAACAGTGGAGTCTGGCAAAAAAAGTGCTGGCAGGTCTGGTACTGGGGGTGGTCTTCGGGCTGGCGCTGCAATTTATTTACGGCGACGAAAGCCCGGTGCTGAAAAGCTCCATTCAGTGGTTTAACATCGTCGGCAACGGCTATGTGCAACTGCTGCAAATGATCGTCATGCCGCTGGTGTTTGCCTCTATTTTAAGCGCGGTGGCGCGTCTGCATAATGCCGCCCAGCTGGGTAAAATCAGCGTGCTGACCATTGGCACCCTGCTGTTTACCACTCTGATTGCCGCGCTGGTTGGGGTTCTGGTGACCAATCTGTTCGGTCTTTCTGCCGAAGGTCTGGTGCAGGGCGCAGCCGAAACGGCTCGCCTGAACGCGATTGAGACTAACTACGCGGGCAAAATCGCCGATTTAACCGTGCCGCAGTTAATCCTCTCTTTTGTACCGAAAAACCCGTTTGCCGATCTGACCGGGGCCAGCCCGACCTCTATCATCAGCGTGGTGATCTTTGCCGCGTTCCTCGGCGTGGCGGCGCTGAAACTGCTGAAAGATGACGTGGAAAAAGGGCAGCGCGTACTGACCGCTATCGACACCCTGCAAAGCTGGGTGATGAAGCTGGTGCGTCTGGTGATGCAGGTCACGCCTTACGGGGTGCTGGCGCTGATGACCAAAGTGGTCGCTGGCTCCAACCTTCAGGACATCATTAAGCTCGGCAGCTTCGTTATTGCCTCTTATCTGGGGCTGGGGATCATGTTTGTGGTCCACGGCATTCTGCTGGGCGTTAACGGTATCAGCCCGCTGAAATATTTCCGCAAGGTCTGGCCGGTGCTGACCTTTGCGTTCACCAGCCGTTCCAGCGCGGCCAGCATTCCGCTGAACGTGGAAGCCCAGACGCGCCGTCTCGGCGTACCGGAATCTATCGCCAGCTTTGCCGCCTCTTTTGGCGCCACCATTGGTCAGAACGGCTGTGCCGGGCTGTATCCGGCGATGCTGGCGGTGATGGTTGCCCCGACGGTAGGCATTAACCCGCTGGATCCGGTGTGGATTGCTACTCTGGTGGGTATTGTGACGGTGAGTTCTGCCGGTGTGGCGGGCGTTGGTGGCGGTGCGACGTTTGCCGCGCTGATTGTCCTGCCCGCGATGGGCCTGCCGGTTACCCTGGTCGCACTGCTGATCTCCGTGGAGCCGCTGATCGATATGGGCCGTACCGCGCTGAACGTTAGCGGTTCCATGACCGCCGGGACGCTGACCAGCCAGTGGCTGAAACAGACCGATAAAACCATTCTTGAGAGCGAAGACGAAGCCGAACTGGCTCATCGTTAATCGCGCTTGCCGGGAGGCGTTCGCTTCCCGGCTCCTTTCATTTACTCGCCAGCGATATCGCCTTCCTGACGCATTTGCGTTGCCCAGCGCTGGGCCGATTCCGGCACGCTGAACGCCTGCGAGCGGCGAAACTCTTCGCCCATCATTACGAAAGCCACATACTTACCGCGCAGCAGCCAGACGTCCTGAAAACCCTCCATTTTGACCGCATGTTCCGGCGGCGCAGGCTCGATTCGAGGTACGTAGCTGATGACAGGGCGATTTTGTTGTCGAAGCGTTTTCATAAAAAGTTAATTCACTAAGCAGTACACAAACAGACTCCTATGATAGCCGAAATGCCCCCCGCGCGTCGCGTCGGGTGTGCTTTGCTGTCTGTAAAAGCGTATCAGGGCGGCAAGCGAGCGCAAAAACCGCCTGAAGGATGTCATCTTGCCTGCTTCCCCTGCCCGTCCGTCAGATTGTTCTATAGTTAGAAGGGCTTTTTAAATTAGCAACGACCTTTTCAGCAATGAAAACAGGAGACGAGTGCAATGTCGCAGGATCATAAAAAAAGTAAAACGCATACTTCGCCAGTCCATGATGAGAGAGAAGCACAGCCAGGGCTGGACTCACTGGCTCCCGAAGATGGCTCCCATCGCCCCGATCCGGTTCCCACCCCGCCAGGCGCACAGCCGACCGCGCCGGGTAGCCTGAAGGCACCGGACACCGAAAGCGAAAAACTCACCGCGCTGGGCGCGTTTCGTAAAGGCAGCGAAGATGAAGCGCTGACCACAAACCAGGGCGTTAAAATCGCCAACGATCAAAATTCGCTGCGCGCCGGATCGCGTGGCCCCACGCTGCTGGAAGATTTTATCCTGCGCGAGAAAATCACCCATTTCGACCACGAGCGTATCCCGGAGCGTATCGTCCACGCGCGTGGCTCGGCGGCGCACGGCTTCTTCCAGCCGTATAAAGATTTGAGCGATATTACCAAAGCCGATTTCTTAAGCGACCCGGAAAAGAAAACGCCGGTTTTCGTGCGTTTTTCGACCGTTCAGGGCGGTGCTGGCTCGGCGGATACCGTGCGCGATATTCGCGGCTTTGCTACCAAATTTTATACTGAAGAAGGCATCTTTGATTTAGTCGGCAACAACACGCCGGTGTTTTTCATTCAGGATGCGCATAAGTTCCCCGACTTTGTTCACGCGGTGAAACCGGAGCCACACTGGGCGATCCCGCAGGGCGGTTCTGCGCACGACACTTTCTGGGATTATGTCTCCCTGCAACCGGAAACGCTGCACAACGTGATTTGGGCGATGTCCGATCGCGGCCTGCCGCGCAGCCTGCGCACGATGGAAGGTTTTGGCATTCATACCTTCCGCCTGATTAACGCTGAAGGCAAAGCCACTTTTGTTCGCTTCCACTGGAAACCGGTGGCGGGTAAAGCGTCGATGGTGTGGGATGAGTCGCAAAAACTGACCGGACGTGACCCGGATTTCCATCGCCGTGAACTATGGGAGGCCATTGAAGCGGGCGATTTCCCGGAATTTGAGCTGGGCTTCCAGCTGATCCCGGAAGAAGATGAATTCAAATTCGACTTCGACCTGCTCGATCCGACCAAGCTGATCCCGGAAGAGTTGGTGCCGGTACAACTGGTCGGCAAAATGGTCCTCAATCGTAACCCGGATAACTTCTTTGCGGAAAACGAACAGGTCGCGTTCCACCCAGGGCACATCGTGCCGGGGCTGGATTTCACCAACGATCCGCTGCTACAGGGCCGTCTGTTCTCGTATACCGATACGCAAATCAGCCGCCTCGGCGGACCAAACTTCCATGAAATTCCGATTAACCGCCCGACCTGCCCGTATCACAATTTCCAGCGTGACGGGATGCACCGGATGGATATCGACACCAACCCGGCCAACTACGAGCCGAACTCGATTAACGATAACTGGCCACGCGAAACGCCACCGGCCCCTAAACGCGGCGGTTTCGAAAGCTATCAGGAGCGGGTGGACGGCAATAAAGTGCGCGAGCGCAGCCCGTCATTCGGCGAATATTATTCGCATCCGCGCCTGTTCTGGAACAGCCAGACGCCGGTAGAACAGCAGCATATTATCGACGCTTATAGCTTCGAACTTTCGAAAGTGAGCCGCCCGTATATTCGCGAGCGCGTGGTGGATCATCTGGCGTGTATCGACCTGAAACTGGCGCAGGGCGTTGCCGATAATCTGGGGATTGTGCTGACGGATGAACAACTCGCGATTACCCCGCCGCCGGACGTAAACGGCCTGAAGAAAGATCCGTCCCTGAGCCTGTACGCCATTCCCGGCGGCAGCGTGAAAGGCCGCGTGGTGGGCGTTCTGCTGAACGAGAAAACCAGCGCCAGCGACCTGCTTGAACTGCTGAAAGGGCTGAAGGCGGAGGGCGTACATGCCAAACTGCTGTATTCCCGGATGGGCGAGATTGCTGCCGATGACGGCACGGCGCTGAACGTGATGGCCACCTTCGCCGGTGCGCCTTCCCTGACCGTGGATGCGGTCGTGGTTCCGGGCGGTGATTTGTCGAGCCTGAAAGACAGCGGCGATGCGATTTACTATCTGCTGGAAGCGTATAAACATCTGAAACCGATTGTGCTGGCGGGCGATGCGCGGCAGTTCAAAACGGTGCTGAACGTCGATGCGCAGGGCGAAGAAGGTATTGTTGAAGGTGACAGCCTTTCGTCGTCAACGGTACAGGAGCTGATTACACTACTGGCGGCGCACCGTGTCTGGTCACGCTCCAGTAAGATTTCGGCTATTCCGGCGTAACCGGGATCCGGCATCAACAAAACCGCAGCGCCAGAAGCGCTGCGGTTTTTTTTTACAGGTCGCTAAAGTGACCCAGTCTGAAACCTCGTTCGGCAATGGCGGCTTTCAGCGTCTCTGACGTCAGCACGTCCAGTTCTTCCAGACGCGGGAAGCAATATTTGCTCGCCTGCAACGGCTTATCGACCAGCCCCGGATGGCACATCAGTTCCAGCGATTTATCGCCACGGGCAATGGACCGATCGAGTATGTCGAGAAAAAACGCTGCGGAGACATTTTCCGCATAGAAATTGCTGGCAAAACCGTCGCTGCTGCGCTCGTCGCTCAGGGTGATATTTCTTTCCGCCACCACCTCACGGTCGATGCGGATCGGCAGACCCTTCTCATGGGCAAACTGCGCCACCAGCGGATAAACCTGCGGGATCAGATGCACATGGTGATGGCCGTCGATATGCGTCGGTGAGCGGCCAAAAACCTGCAGAAAACGCTGATATTGCGCATTCAGCTCGCCCTTAACCTCGTCAAGATCCAGTTTGCCCTGCTCTGCGACTTCCCAGATCCACTTGCCCAGCATGCCGTCGCGGGTCAGCGACGGCATCGCGGTCAGCGGGCGACCAAAGCTCAGCACAAAGTGTAGCCCCACCCCCAGTTGCGGCGTTTCAGCCCTCAGACGCGCGGCGTGCTCAATAGCGGGGGCATTCATCATTGCGGTGGTTGACGTCACCACCCCTTCACGCACGGCGTCAATGATGCCGTAGTTCACGCCTTTACTCAGACCAAAGTCATCAGCGTTAACGATCAATAAACGTTGCACAATCCGCCTCCTTTCCTTAATGCGGTTGATTAAATCCGGCAATAGCTTTAGCGAACCGGGGCAGATGTTCCTGGTGCGCCAGCAGCAGTTCGCGCACCAGCACTTCGGCATCACTATCAGACGGCATCAGCGGGTTCAGCGTCAGCGCCAGCAGCGCATCGTTAAATTCCCCGCTCAGCGCCGCCCTGCTCGCGGCAATTTCGAAGCACTTAATGGAATGGATCAAACCCAGCACATTTTCATCAAAATGGGTAATGCGCGGATGCGGCGTCGCACCTTCGCGGCCCAGCAGACAGGTCATTTCTACCGTCCAGTCCTGCGGGATATTCTGCACGCTTCCTTTGTGCGGAATATTGATGTAGTGCTCGGTTTGCTTATCATTATAAATAGCGTTGATCACTTCACAGGCCGCATCGGAGTAATATGCGCCGCCGCGTTGCTCAAGCTCTTTCGGTTTGATATTCAGATTGGGATCTTTATACAGTTCAAAAAGCTGTTTCTCCAGCTTCTGTACCACCTGCGCACGCGCTCCGCCCTTGTAGAATTCGCCCATTTCGATCGCCAGCATCTCTTTATGCTTAAAGTAGTACAGCAGGTAAGAGCACGGCAGCAGTCTTAGCGAGCGAATCAGCCCTTCATTAAACGGCAGGCTGAAGATATTTTTAACCGAACTGGCGGTCAGAGTGCCGGATGCCACGCCGTCAATCAGCTCATCAAAACGGGATTTGCCGTTCACCAGCACATCTTTCAGGAACACCATATGGTTCAGGCCAAAGAGATCGATAGACAGGTCGTCGCTCTCTTCAAGCTTCAGCACGTCGCGCACAAACATTTTCATGCCGATGGGCACGTTGCACACGCCGATAAAGCGTTTAAAGTTGGTGTGACGATAAACCGCTTCGGTCACCATGCCAGCCGGGTTGGTGAAGTTAATCACCCACGCGTTCGGGCAGATTTCCTCAACGTCATTAATAATGTCGAAAATAACCGGAATAGTGCGCATCCCTTTAAACAGGCCGCCAGCGCCGTTAGTTTCCTGGCCGAGATAGCCGTGGCTAAGCGGAATGCGCTCATCTTTTTCACGGGCCTTAAGTTGACCTACGCGGAACTGGGTGGTGACGAAATCAGCGCCCTGCAATGCCTCTCGGCGATCCAGCGTTTTATACACTTTCAGCGGCACTCCGGCTTTTTCCACCATCCGCTGGCACAGGTTATAAATGATATCCAGTTTTTCCTGACCTTCCTCAATATCCACCAGCCATAATTCGCTTACCGGTAATTCAGCATGGCGCTTAATAAAACCTTCGAGTAATTCCGGGGTATAGCTACTGCCACCGCCAATGGTGACAACTTTTAATTTTTTCATGTCAACTCCAGTACAGTTAATGGTAGCCGTGGTGAAATAATTCACCAGACCCATAGTCGATTGCAATATTATTAAATCCAAACGGATATTCAGCGAAAAAATATTATCCGCTGTGATGCTTTTTGCGATATGACCCAGGCGTAAAAGACGTCAGCTTTTTAAACGTCTTAATAAAAATGCCCGGACTGCTGTATCCTGACTCATAAGCGATATCGGCCACGGAAAAGTTGGTTGTCTCAAGCTGCTTTTTGCAAAAATTAATGCGAATTTCATTAATGATTTGCACGGGCGTTTTATTGTAAAACTTCTGCGTTGAACGCGTGAGATAGGCCTGGCTTTTCCCGGAGATCGCAATCATTTTCTCCAGCGCATTTTCGCCAAACATCGCTTTATCATGCATCTCTCGCACCGTGCGCCGAAGCCAGACAGGAACATCATCATCTTCCACCTGCTCTTTATAATGTTGCAGGCGGTTTACAATATAGAACGTCAGCAGCTTATTAAACTCGTCGAATTCGTTGTCGCGAAAATTAAGTGAGGCAATAACGGATTCGATATAGCTGAGAAACTCTTTTTTTACGTGATATTTTTGTGAGGCCACAAAACAAAACGGCAGCAGATACAGGTAATGCTCATCAAAAAAGGCACGACTGATCCCCATATTTAAAATGCGCGTCATGCCAAACTCGTAAAAGGTCTGGTGATGCGAGCCGATGGGGATAAACACAAAATCGCCCCGCTCCAGCAGGACGCGCCTGCCGTTGATTTCCTGATAGCAACTGCCGGTCAGGACAAGGGTAAACTCGTAGTAATCGTGCTGATGCAAACCGCTTACGCTTTCCACTTTGTCAAAAATGAACATGTGGAAGTCCTGACTGTTCAGGAATTGACTGGCGCGTACCGTTTTGATTTCCATCGCACTCTCCCGTTGTCCGTGGCCTGTCGTTAAGCTAGTGCATTTTTTCATGCAGCTCAATGATTTCGGCGATCAGTTCGCGAGCCAGCATTGAGGTCATTAAATGGTCCTGGGCATGCACCAGCACCAGGCTGACTTTCATTTTCCCCTGCCCCTGGTCGCTTTCAATCAGCTGGGTCTGGACGCGGTGCGCTTCATTAAGCGCGATTTTAGACTGCGCCATTAGCTCCTGGGCCGCGACAAAATCACCCGCTTTGGCTTTTTTCAGGGCGGCGTAAGCCTGACTGCGGGCGGAGCCGGAGTTAATAATCAGCCCCATCACCACTTCTTCCAGCTCATCGGCGGCTCTGTCGGCCTCAGCGATATTGTCTAAATCAAACATATTTTCCTCCTTTAAATCAGTAGCGGGACGCTGCCCGCTACGCTGCAAATTAAAATGACAGGGCGTTTCTGATGTCTTCTTCGCTCTCTTCTTCCTCAATCACAACCTGTGCTTTGTTGGAAATGATGACGAAAGGCAGATAGAACATCGTTGCCACACCGAGGTTAAACAAGGCCAGGATCAGCGCGCCAATGCTGCCGTTGGAGTTAAAGAAGGCACCCAGTCCCGGCGGCATGGTCCACGGCGCAAAGTTGGTGGAAGGCGGAATGAAGCCTACCGCATAGGCCGCAAGCGTAATACACGCCAGAATGGGCTGGATAAGAATGAACGGGATCATCATCAGCGGGTTCATGATGATCGGCATCCCAAACAGAATCGGTTCGTTGATGTTAAACAGACCTGACGGCAGCGCCAGTTTTGCCACCTGACGATGGTCAGGGCGACGTGAAGCAATAAAGATGGCGAGGATCAGGCCGAGAGTCGCACCAGTACCGCCGAGGAAAATATAGGACTCCAGCATCGGTCCGGTCCAGAAATGGAAGGTCTTACCGGCAGCAATGGCCGCATCCACCGAACCGTACTGGGTGTAGGTCGCCATATTCTCCATCCCCCACGGGCCGAGAATACCGCTGTTGAGCGCGGTTAACGCCAGACCGCCGTGGACGCCGAAGAACCACAGCAGGGCGTTGAAAATCACGTAGGCCCATCCGACCACGCTGCCCATGGACGCCAGCGGTGTGGAGACGGAATCCATGATGATCTGGTGGAAGTTACTGCTCGCCAGCGAAAGACCCCACGCCACAAAGCCCATGATCAGCAGAATAATAAAGCCGGGGATCAGCGCGGAGAAAGAGCGTGATACCGAGGTCGGCACGCTGTCCGGCAATTTGATCACCCAGTTGCGGCGCACGATAAAAGTGAAGATTTCAGGCACGACCAGGCCAATAATGATCCCGGAGATAATGTTTTGCCCGCCGAGCCAGTTTGCGCCCACGGCATAGGCTTCACCGACGCTAAACGGTGTGACGGTCATAAAAGCGGCGATGGAAAGTAAGCCTGCGGCCAGCGGGTCAACCTTGCGCTCTTCCCCCAGCGCCATGCCAATAAAGAACGGCGTCATTAACGACATAATACCCAGCGTACCGTTATATACGCTGCCGCCAATCACTTTAAAGCCGTCTAAGGTTTGAATGGTGGAAGCGTCGAGACGCACCCCCAGCGAGAAAAAGAAAGATCCCTCACCAAAACTTAAGAATACGTTATTAATCAGGACAAACATTGCGCCCGCAAGCGTTAATGGCATTAAACGGATAAAACCGTTTTTAATGGCATTGACATGCACCTGTTTACCTAATTTCACCGCAAAGGGCAAAAGTACCCTTTCAAGCGAATCTATTGCTCTGCTCATAAATAGCATCCTGTAATGCCGCAATTTACTATTGCGGCGATGAAATATGAAATTACTCTTTGACGGGAAAATAAATAAAATTAATGTGATGGTGATTTTTTAATAGCTGCAACCGCAGATTTGAGAACGCCAAGACCATCGACTTTACCGTACAGAATAGAGTCAATAACTTCGATCGGTTTACCAGGAAGCAGTTGTTTAATATCGGCTAAGAGATACGCAATTTGTGGCCCCAGTAAAATGGCATCCGCTTCCGGGCCTTTTTCAGCGGCCAGCGATTCCGGGAATGCTTCAATAACAACCGGCACTTCGTATTTTTCAGCCTGGGCGCGCATTTTTGATACTAACAGAGAGGTAGACATCCCCGCAGAACAAAATAAATAGATTTTTTTCTTTTCCATAAAACCCTCCATAATTTTACGAACAGATATTCAGCGGTGATGAAATAGTCTCACCCTGCCATTGGTAGCAATTCTAAATGATATTGTTTGTGGCTGGGCTAAGTATACGAGATTCGGGGAGGGGGCGATAATGCATAAGATACGCAAATTGTCTCTCTTTGACCTGGCGTTTTGACTCACCTCACATTTTGGCCAAAATAATTCGCGCAATGAAAAAAGATCCGACAGGCAAACAAAAGCCGACGCAGGGGTCGGCTTTTGTTAGATCTCAGGCTTATACTGCGAAATTACTGCTTCGGAGCCTGCGGGTCAGTGTCGTACTCAGCACAGGTCTGATAGCCTGAGTTAAGCACGCGACCAGCATCATCCAGCGCAACAAAATACGTTTCTGCTTTGCCATTACGTTGACCCAGGATGTAGGTCTGGCATGTACCGCGAGCGTGGATCATCGAGACTTCAGAAGATGGACGACCGGCAATCTGCTGCACCTGCGCACGTGTCATCCCTTTCTTAATGTCTTTTACTACCGGCTGTGTGAACTGGTCCTTGGTACGATCATATGCCGTACACCCTGCCAACATCGTCAGAACTGCCGCTGCACTTAAAATTCCTGCCACATTCTTATTCATATTCCGTCCTCTTGTTTATCAGCGTGTTATAAGCCTGGAATACATATGCGATTTTTTCAACCCGTTAGCTAAAATCCTGCGTCTTTCGGAAATATCCTTAAAAAACAGCGGATGAGGCCGAAAATGCAACAATTGACGCCGTATAGCCGTCCATTTCTTGTCGTTTTACTGCCGAAGAGGTAGGTTTAAAGGATGTTCCTGTAAACAGAATTTACTTACGGAGGGGTTATATGGCTCTGCAGCAAGAGATTATTCAGGCGCTTGGCGCAAAACCACAGATTAATGCGGATGAAGAAATTCGCCGCAGCGTGGATTTCCTCAAATCTTACTTAAAAGCACACCCGTTTTTGAAAACGCTGGTGCTGGGCATTAGCGGCGGCCAGGATTCCACACTCGCCGGTAAGCTAAGCCAGACCGCCATTAATGAACTGCGCGATGAAGGCGGCGATCCTGACTTACAGTTTATCGCTGTGCGCCTGCCCTACGGCGTCCAGGCCGATGAACAGGATTGCCAGGATGCCATCAAATTCATCCAGCCGGATCGCGTTTTGACGGTCAATATTAAAGGCGCGGTGCTGGCGAGCGAGCAGGCGCTGCGTGATGCGGGTATCGAGCTTAGCGATTTCGTGCGCGGTAATGAAAAAGCCCGTGAGCGTATGAAAGCCCAATACAGCATCGCCGGGATGACCAAAGGCGTGGTGGTGGGCACCGATCATGCGGCGGAAGCCCTGACCGGTTTCTTCACCAAGTACGGCGACGGCGGCACTGACATCAACCCGCTGTTCCGCCTGAATAAGCGTCAGGGCAAACAACTGCTGGCAAGCCTTGGCTGCCCGGAACATCTGTATAAGAAACTGCCGACGGCCGATCTGGAAGACGACCGCCCTTCTCTGCCGGATGAAGTGGCCCTGGGCGTGACCTACGAAGATATCGACAACTACCTGGAAGGCAAAACGCTGGACGAAGTCACCGCGCGTATCATCGAGGGCTGGTATCTGAAAACCGAGCACAAGCGCCGTCCACCCATCACCGTATTTGATGATTTCTGGAAAAAATAACGTCCTGTACGCCGGGCGGTCGCCCGGCGTCTGTTTTCCGCCTCTTTTTTCGCCAGATTTATCTTGCTATACTGTATGAGTAAACAGTATCAGGAGCTAATGTGGCCAGGCGTCCCTCAGCCCCGCGTCTCGATTTCGAAGCGGCGGCAATTTATGAATATCCCGAACATTTACGTCCCTGGCTGGAGGCTTTGCCCAAACTGCCCGGCGTATATTTTTTTCACGGTGAAAGCGAAGCGATGCCGCTGTACATCGGTAAGAGCATCAATATTCGCAGCCGCGTGCTTTCTCATCTGCGCACCCCGGCTGAAGCGTCCATGCTGCGTCAGTCGCGACGCATCACCTGGATGCGCACGGCGGGTGAAGTGGGCGCGCTGCTGCTGGAAGCGCAAATGATCAAAGAGCAGCAGCCGCTGTTTAATAAGCGTCTGCGTCGCAATCGCCAGCTTTGCTCGCTGTTGCTGGCGGAGGGGAAACCGGAAGTGGTTTACGCCCGCGAAGTGGATTTCTCGCGCCAGCCGGGGTTATTTGGCCTGTTTGCCAACCGCCGCGCCGCGCTGGGAGCGCTGCAAACCATTGCCGATGAGCACAAGCTTTGTTACGGATTGCTCGGTCTGGAAGCGGTGAGCCGCGGTCGCGCCTGTTTTCGCGCCGCGCTGCGCCGCTGCGCCGGTGCCTGCTGCGGCAACGAAAGTGTGGAGGCGCATAACTCACGTTTACGCCAGGCGCTGGAGCGGCTTCAGGTGGTGTGCTGGCCGTGGAAAGGCCCGATCGCGATGAAAGAGAGCGGCCCGGATATGACCCAGTATCATATTATTGATAACTGGCTGTGGCTGGGATCGGTCAATAGTCCCGACGAGGCCTCACAGCTACTGCGCGCCCCCGCCGGGTTCGATCAGGACGGCTACAAAATTCTTTGCCGTCCGCTGATCGCAGGCCAGTACGAAATCAGTGAATTAATGCCCCGGTAGCCAGGTAATTTCGCTGAACAGCAACTGTCCTTCGGTCTTCAGCAGCCGCAGGGTGTGGCACCCGTCCTGCCAGTAAGCGCCCTGCTCGGCGGTAAGTAACTTATCGCCGAGCTGCCAGGCCCCGCTTAAGACAAACACCATCCCGCCGCGCGAGCCAAAGGTGGTGAATGTCCGATCCGCGACCCGCACCTTTGCCCGACAGCGATCGCGGCGGGTGATCACATTCAAATCCATCGACATATGCCCTTCGGTGAGCTGGACGCGCACCGTCTGTTCCCCGGCAAAACGAAAAGGCTGAAAGCGGCGCAGGGTATGACGAAACGCGTTTCCGCCATCCAGCGTGACTTCTCCACCCTCCAGCAGGGTAATCACCCGATCCATACCGTCCATCGTGGCAAATTCGCCGTTCGCCGCAATTGAGGCAATACTGGCCCGCCAGTTAAAGTCGCGGGTTGCCGGAGGAAAGCAGCATAACTCACGGGTTTCACCGGCACCGTTACGCCACAAATTCACCGGCATTTTGCGCATATCAAAATATTCCATCATCACTCCTGAAATGGCACAGGGCGTGCCGCAACGCCACGGCAAAGGGGTGGCGGTGATTATTGTTATTTCTGTTGATGAATTATCGGCAGCGGAGCGGCGGGTCTTAACATCAGCGTGCAGGTGCGGGCAAGAAAATTCCTAACACTGTGATTATTAAGTTAATAACCGGCGATCCGCTTCAGCAGAATACCGTGTCGGTGGCGGGAGGCAAGCATTAAAATGAAAAACCGCCGGGCCTGCCCAGAGCCAGATGCTGGCGGTGGGCAAGACCGGCGGTCTTGAATGTTGGCGACTGGATTATTCAGCCGACGGTGCCATTTTACCTTCTGGCGCGGGACGTTCTGTCAGACGCTTCTCAAAATTGGCATTAAACTGCTTTTTCTGTTCCGGGGTCAGAATGTTGTAGATTTTGTTCTGGGCTTCCAGGTGTGCCAGCATCCCGGCTTTGTGCTGTGCCGCCATTTTGTCGATCTGCGCTTCGGCTTTGGCCTTGTCAAAGGTGTCGCTGGCGACCAGATCGTGCATCGCGCGGCGTTCTTCCAGCGGCGGACGTTTCATTTGGTCATGCTGCGCTTTCATAATTTCGCGCACCTGTTGTTTCTGGGCATCGGTCAGGTTCAGACCTTTCAGCATCATGTCATGATGCGGCCCCCGTGGGCCTTTGTGCACCGGCGCGCTGTGTTCGGTCGTGGTTGCCGTGGTGTGCGTTACGGTGTCATTGGCGTGGGCTGTCGTTTCGCTGGTATTCGCCGCGAAGGCCAGATTGGTCGCGCCAAAAGCGAGGGTAGAGGCAACAAACAGAGCAGTTAATTTACGCATAATTTTTTCCTTACTTCAGTTATTCTTTCGGCGTGTTTGCCGTGTTGACGATATTCACTATAACGCGTTTATCGTCAATAAATCGGGGCAAGAGTAAAGCATTGAAAGTATAAAAATCGTTTAATCGTCAATTATGAAGAAAATAAGGATAAACAATGGAGAGTGATAACAAAAATACATAATCCATTGATTAAGAAGAGATTAAGCAGAAGTATAAATCAGCGATGACTAATAATAAAGCATTATACTAAGATAAGTCTGTATTAGCGTTGTCACCGCCAGAAAAACACGTTTTCTGGCGGCGTTCATTTTATTTATCGATGCGTTGTAACATCAGTCCGGCGCGTAAACCCGGCGCAACGGCGGGATTAGGAAACAGCACGTATTCTTCCTGGCTCCCCACCTGCCAGCGCCGCCCGGCGTCCTCCGCCAGCAGCGTACCCGGCGCAAAAGCCGTGAAGTTAAGCGTCTGCGCCGACATATGCAGCGTGAAACAGTCATCGTGGCGGGTCAGTTGCTGGACAACCCGATAGCGCAGCGGCTCCCTTTCAGCGGGCAGGCTCGCCTCTCCCGCCAGCAGTTGCGCCAGTGCCTGCGCGGTGGCGGCAAACTGCGACAGATCGTTTTCGCCAACCGGCAAGGCTTTACCTAATTCCAGGGTGCAGGACAGCGCGGAAAAACGCTCGCTACTGAAATGACTGAAGGTGCCGCCGGGATGCTGATGGAAAACCAGCGCTTCCAGCCCGGCGCTGCCCAGCCAATGCAAAAAGTCGTCATCCCACGGTTGCGCACGCGCGGGCAGCACGCCAAAGCGCAGATGATGCGATCCGCGAATGGCGGTATGCAGATCCAGGTGCCAGCAGCAGCTGACGTCATCCTGCTGAAAAAAGCGCGCGACCTGACTTTCCAGTTCAGCGGCGCGCGCCGTTTCATTGCTGGCCGCAAACTGCTGCCAGCGTCCGCCAAACATCCGGTTGAGATCGCTGTGCAAATAGCGCGTTCCGGCACGCAGCGCCGCGGGATTGCCGAGCACCAGCAGCAGACGCCAGCGCAGGACGATGTCCCCGGCGAACAGCGCGCCAAGCAGCGTATCCAGCATCTCCACCGGTGCGGTTTCGTTACCGTGAATACCGGTGGAGAGCACCAGCGCCTGCGACACTGGCGTGTGCGGCGTCAGCTCCAGTAACCCTTCGCCATGCCAGCGCCAGTGGAAATGCAGCGTCTCACCGCTGGTGACAGGTGGCGTCGCCGCAGAAAGCGTCAGTTGCAGAAAATGCCTCATTTCACCTCCTTCAGCGCTGGAAAGGATAGACCGAACCAAGATGGAGGATCTGCGTCAGGCTATCCAGCGCCTCGCGCCCTTCGCGCAAAAGCTGCGGGTCGGCGAGATCGGCCTGCACCAGCCGATCGCGGTAATAGCGATCCACCCAGTTGTTCAGCGTATTGAACAGCGTCTCCGTCATCATCACCGCCGGATTAACCCCACGTAATTCCTCTTCATTCAGCACTACCCGCAGGCGCAGGCAGGCCGGGCCGCCACCGTTGGCCATACTTTCACGCAAATCAAACACCCGCAGTTCGCTAATCGGATTGTCTTCTTCCAGCAAACGATTCAGATAGCGCCAGACGCGCGGGTGCTGCTGCGATTCCTGCGGCAGCACCAGCAGCATGGAACCGTCCGCTTTGCTGAGAAGCTGACTGTTGAAGAGATAAGTCGCCACCGCTTCATCCACAGTGACATCGCGGGCGGATACCTGAATCGGCATAAATCCCGGCACCAGCTGGCGCAAATTCGCCATCAGCGCGGGCTGGTCGGCAAACGCGTCTTCATGACAGAACAGAACCTGTCGGTTGCTGACGGCAATAACGTCATTATGAAAAACGCCCCGGTCGATGACCGCCGGATTTTGCCGGGCAAAGATGAGCTGGCGCGGGTTGACCTGATTCAGCCGCGCCACCGCCTGGCTCGCTTCCAGGGTCTGACGCGCCGGGTAACGCTCCGGTCGTGGCGCGCCACCCTCTTCGCGTCCGTAAACGAAAAGCTGCACGCCGGGCTGACCATACGCACCGCCGAGACGGTTATGGTTGGCCGCCCCCTCGTCACCGAACAGCGCCACCTGCGGCAGCGCCGAATGAACAGTAAAGCGGGAACGATCGGTAAAAATCGCCGTCAGTAAGGCTTCTGTGGTTGGCGCTTCGCTGGCGCGGTGAAATTTGTTGTTCAGGTTGGCTACCGTCAGATGCACCCGCCCGTCAAGCGCATCGGCAGAGGGGCACACCGTCGCGGCGTTTGCGACCCACATTGAAGAGGCTGAACTGACCGCCGACAGCAGCCAGGGAGCCTGCGCTGCCGCTTTCTCGATGACCTGCTCGTCGCGGCCGGTGAATCCTGACTGGCGCAGCACCGCGACATTCGGGCGCTCCTGCGGCGGGATCAACGCCTGACAAAATCCGGCGTCCGCCAGCGCCTTCATTTTCAGCAGCCCCTGCTTCGCCGCCAGCCGGGGATTGGAGAGCTGAAAACGGTGGCTGGTCGAAGCCTCATTACCAAACGACAGCCCGGCATAGTGATGCGTCGGCCCTACCAGTCCGTCAAAATTCACTTCCTGCGCGTTCATGGCTGCTCCTCACCATCAAAATTCAGCCCCGGACTCAGGGTGGCGGGCATGGCGAGCGAAGCGGACTCAAGGCTTGCCATCGGCCATGCGCAGTAATCGGCGGCGTACCACGCGCCGGGGCGATGATTGCCGGACGCGCCGGTGCCGCCAAAGGGTGCGGTACTCGCCGCCCCGGTCAGCGGTTTATTCCAGTTGACGATCCCCGCCCGCGCCTCCAGCAGCAGCCGCTCAAATTTTTCCCGTTCGGCGGAGATCAGCCCGCTTGCCAGCCCGTAGCGGGTGGCGTTTGCCAGCGCGATGGCCTGGTCAAAATCATCGTAGCGCCAGACGCCGAGCAGCGGCCCGAACACTTCTTCGTCCGCGACGTCACGCGCTTCGGTTAAATCGATAATTCCCGGCGTCAGCAGCGACGTGCCCGCCTGAAGCAGGCGCGGCTCGAGCAGCGTCACGCCCCCGTTACGAACATGCTCCTGCCACGCCTGATGCACCTTCTGCGCCGCCTGCTCCGAAATCAGCCCGCCCATAAACGGTGCGGGATCGGCGTCCCACGCGGCGGGCGTCAGCCGACGCGCGACCGCCACCAGTCGGCTAAGGAAACGGTCACCCTCTGCGCCCCGTTTCACCAGCAGGCGACGGGCGCAGGTGCAGCGCTGCCCGGCGGTGATAAAAGCAGACTGAATGGTCAGATGCACCGCCGCGTCGATATCCGGCGGCGCATCGACGATCAGCGGGTTGTTACCGCCCATCTCCAGCGCGAGGATTTTCTCCGGCTGCCCCGCCAGTTGCTGATGCAACTGTGCCCCGGTGGCCGAACTGCCGGTAAACAGCAGCCCGTCGATGGCAGAAAGCTGGCTTAGCGCCGCGCCGGTGTCGCGCCCGCCCTGCACCAGATTCAGCACCCCGGCGGGCAGACCGGACTGCTCCCATAAGCGCACCACCGCTTCACCGCTGGCAGGCGTTAACTCACTCGGTTTAAAGATCACCGTATTTCCCGCCAGCAGCGCCGGGACGATGTGCCCGTTCGGCAGATGCCCCGGGAAATTATAGGGGCCAAACACCGCCAGCACGCCGTGTGGACGGTGGCGCAGCGTCGCGGCACCGTCCGGCATATCGGTATGCTGCTCGCCGGTGCGGGCATGGTACGATTTGACCGAAATGGTGATTTTATTGATCATCGCCGCCACTTCGGTGGCCGCTTCCCAGCGTGGCTTGCCGGTTTCCCTGGCGATAGTGGCGGTCAGTTCATCTTTATGACTCTCCAGCAGCGAGGCAAATTTTTCGACGATGGCCTGGCGGACGCTAAAGGGTTGCTTCGCCCAGCCGGGAAACGCGCCGCGCGCCGCCTCGCCTGCCTGCGCGACCTGCTCTGCATCGGCATCGTAACCGTGCCAGACGGCCTCGCCCGTAACAGGATTGGTTTTTACCCGACGCTCGCCGCGACCGGTGATCCAGTCGCCATTAATCCACTGGCTCATGATTTTTTCTCCTCTGCGCAAAGGCGCACCAGCCGGACTTGATCCCCGGCATGACATTTCAGGGCATCAAGCTGCGCTGCCGTTAATACCAGCCGCTCACAGTGGGGATCGGCCTCGATCAGCATCGCGCGAAAGTGGTGATATTGTTCGTTTGCCACCAGGCACAACGGAAGCGCCTGCGCCGCTGGCTGGCCTTCCGCTACCTCCACCAGGCGGCTTTTGCGGATGGCGCGCACGCGGTCGATATCGCATTCCAGCGTCGGGCCGCCGTCAAAGATATCGATGTACTGACGGTAGCGAAATCCTTCTTTCTCCAGTACCGCCCGCGCCGGAGCCGTTTGCGGATGCACTTCGCCAATCACCGCGCGGGCTTCTTCAGAAAGAAAATCGGTATAGATGGGATGTTTCGGCATCAGCTCAGCGATAAATGCTTTTTGCCCGGTGCCGCACAGGTAGTCGGCGCGGGAAAATTCCATCGAAAAAAAGCGCTTGCCAAGGCTTTCCCAGAACGGTGAATAACCGTGCTCGTCAATCACGCCGCGCATTTCGGCGACCACTTTTTCATTGAAGCGGTCGCGAAACGCCGCCATAAACAGAAAGCGCGATTTCGATAAAAGATAGCCGTTGCCGCCCTTGCGCCAGTCGGGATCGAGAAACAGCGTACAGAGTTCGCTGCTGCCGGTATGATCGTTGCTTAAAAATAAGGTGGGCAGCGCGTTGTAGACGTTTAACTCTTTGGAGGCGTGAACCAGCGTGCCTACCCGGTAGTTGTACCAGGGATCGTTCAACCCCACCGCCACCTCGATAGCGCAAATCCCTGCCACCACGCCGCTGTCGGTATCTTCCAGCACAAAAACATAGCCCTGATCGCCCTGTTCAATCGTCCCTTCCCAGGTTTTACACGACCGTTCGATACGCGCGCTCAGGGTCTTTTCATCGGCGGGCAGCGAGGTCAGACCGCCGCCGGTTTTGCCCGCCAGCGCCACCAGCGCAGTCAGGTCGTCATGCGTGACCGGGCGAATAATCATCATGATGAACCTCCAGAAACAAAGCGTTCGCAGGCACGGCTGAAACGGTCGAGGCCGGTAGTGATCTCTTCTTCACTAATAATGAGCGCCGGGGCAAAACGCACCACGTTGCCGCCCGCGATCAGTACCATCAGCCCTTCTTCAGCGGCGAGCTTGCTGAGCTCTTTGGCTTTTCCGGCCCACTGTGGACTGAGCACGCAGCCGATCAGCAGCCCCAGCCCACGAATTTCGCTGAACAGGCCGGTTTGCTGAGCAATGGCCTGCAACCGCTCGGTAAACCACTGATGGCGCTGCTTGACGCCGTTTAATACCTCTTCGCGATTGATCATCGTCAGCACCTCCCCGGCGACCGCGCTCGCCAGCGGATTACCGCCATAGGTGGTGCCGTGCGTGCCCACGGTCATTACGCTGGCGCAGTCTTCGCGGGCGAGCAGTGCGCCAATCGGGAAGCCGCCGCCCAGCGCTTTGGCGGTGGTCAGCAGATCGGGCGTCACCCCATAATGCATATAGGCATACAGTTCACCGGTCCGTCCGACGCCGGACTGGACTTCATCAAAAATCAGCAGGGCATGATGACGATCGCACAGTTCGCGCAGCCCGCGCAGAAAGTCAGGCTCGGCTGGCACCACGCCGCCCTCGCCCTGTATTGGCTCGACGATCACCGCGCAGGTCTGGTCGTCGATCAGTTCGCGCACCGAGTCCAGATTGTTAAAGGTGGCATGACGAATATCCGGCGGCAGCGGCGCAAAATCCTGCGAGTAAGCGGGCTGCCCGCCTGCCGTTACGGTAAACAGCGTGCGGCCATGAAAGGCATTGCTGAAAGCGATAATGCCGCTTTTTCCGCTGCCGAATCGGTCGTGGGCATATTTACGCGCCAGCTTCAGCGCCGCTTCGTTCGCTTCCGCGCCGGAGTTACAGAAGAACACCCGGTCGGCAAAGGTGGCGTCAATCAGCCGTTTCGCCAGCCGCAACACCGGCTCGTTGGTATAGCCGTTTCCGGTATGCCAGAATTTACCCGCTTGCTCCAGCAGCACCCGGTTCAGCGCCGGATGCGCATGTCCCAGCGCGTTGACCGCGATACCGCCCGCAAAATCGATGTACTCGTTACCCATTTGATCCCACAGCCGCGATCCTTCGCCGCGTACCGGAATAAACGCCGCCGGGGCATAAACGGGCATCATCCATTCATCAAAATTATTGCGCGTAACTGACTGGGACATAGCGACCTCATCCGGTAAATAAAAGGTTTAAAAAATGTTAAATTTATGAGCATTGGCGCTGTAAATGTAGATTGCACGCATCGTGCCAGCCAGCAGAAAAAATGCATAAAACGGAGGGTCAAACGTAATATCAATGGCTTACAGCCCGTCGCTATTCATATTATTTGCATATAAAGTGAATAAATATGTTGAAAGCAGCATTTGCAGCGCATTAATCAGAAATATTATTCATGTGGAAAATATAATTCTGGAAATGTGATCGTCTGCGAAATTTCTCGTAGTTTAACGCCCGCAAACGGGGCAACGCGCACCGATAAAGGGCGGAGATTGCACCGCCCGTGGTAAACAGAATGTAACGGCAGCAACGGGCGGCAAATTCTGCTACCATCCCCGGTCTACTCATTTTGCAAAGTGGCAGCGACTATGAAATTTGTCTCTTTTAATATCAACGGCCTGCGCGCCCGCCCACATCAGCTTGCAGCGATTGTCGAAAAGCATCAGCCAGATGTGATTGGTTTGCAGGAGACCAAAGTTCATGACGATATGTTCCCCCTCGAAGAGGTGGCGAAACTCGGCTATAACGTTTTTTACCATGGGCAAAAAGGTCATTATGGCGTTGCGCTGTTGACCAAAGAGACGCCGGTAGCCGTGCGTCGCGGTTTTCCGAATGATGATGAAGAGGCCCAGCGCCGCATTATTATTGCCGAAGTGCCTTCTCCGCTGGGCAATATTACGGTGATCAACGGCTATTTCCCGCAGGGTGAGAGCCGCGACCATCCGGTGAAGTTCCCGGCAAAAGCGCAGTTCTATCAAAACCTGCAACAGCTGCTGGAAAATGAACTGAAAAAAGAGAATCCGGTGCTGATTATGGGTGATATGAATATCAGCCCTGGCGATCTGGATATCGGCATTGGCGAAGACAGCCGCAAACGCTGGCTGCGCACCGGCAAGTGTTCTTTCCTGCCGGAAGAGCGCGAGTGGATGCAGCGCCTGCTGGACTGGGGGCTGGTCGATACCTTCCGTCAGGCCAACCCGCACACCGCTGACCAGTATTCATGGTTTGATTATCGCTCGCGCGGCTTTGATGAAAACCGGGGACTACGTATCGATCTGCTGCTGGCTAGTACCCCGCTGGCCGAACGCTGTAAAGAAACCGGCATTGATTACGAGATCCGCAGCATGGAAAAACCCTCCGATCACGCACCGGTGTGGGCCACGTTTGGTTAACAGCATGATCGAAATTGATGTGGTCGCGGCGATTATCGAAAGAGAAGGTCATATCCTGCTGGCCCAGCGCCCGCCCTCTGGCGATCAGCCCGGCTTATGGGAGTTCGCCGGGGGGAAAGTGGAAGTGGGAGAAAGCCAGGCGCAGGCGCTGATCCGTGAACTGCGCGAGGAGCTGGGTATCGACGCCCGGCCTGCCCGCTACATCGCCAGCCATTCACGCGAAGTATCGGGGCGGTTGATCCATCTTCATGCCTGGGAAGTGGTGGCGTTTAGCGGCGAGCCGGTCGCACACTGTCACAGCGCGCTGGTCTGGTGTACGCCTGCCGGGGCGCGGGAATATCCGCTGGCTCCGGCGGATATTCCCCTGCTGGACGCCTTTATGCTTTTACGCGCCGCCACACCAGCGGATGAGTGCTGATTGTTTTTTCATCCCGCTGGCACTGCAATAAGATGCCATCGGCGTTTACCACCGCACCCTCCGAATAATTACGGTCTTCATACACGCAGCACTGCTGGCACGGCTGGGCGCGTTGTCCGCCGGAACTGAACACCTCCGGCGGCACGTTAACGTCGACATCCGGTTGAATGTTCCTTTCCGCCAGCGCACTGCCGCAGCCGAGGGTAAAAATAGCGGCGATGATAATAGCCTTCATATTATTTAATTCCTGAATGTATTTATTCCTTACTATAACCAAAACCAGATAAAAGTTCTGCCATCACATTTTATTATGACGCGGGCACTATTATAAATTTCTGCCATGAGGGAATTTTTCCTTGCAAAGCGCACGGTGGCGAATGTTATAGTCGAAAAAGCGGTCACGTTCTTACCGCAATCATAATAAATACAACCCAACACATCATAAGAGGCTCTTATATCTATGGATCAGACACGCTCTCTGGAAAGTTTCCTCGCCCGCGTACAGCAGCGCGACCCAGAGCAAAAAGAATTCGCTCAGGCCGTACGTGAAGTTATGACAACACTCTGGCCTTTCCTCGAACAGAACCCTCGCTATCGTCAGCTTTCACTGCTGGAAAGGCTGGTTGAACCTGAACGCGTGATCCAGTTCCGCGTCGCCTGGGTCGATGACCGCAACCAGGTACAGGTAAACCGCGCGTGGCGCGTGCAGTTCAGTTCGGCTATCGGCCCGTTCAAAGGCGGGATGCGCTTCCACCCGACCGTTAACCTGTCGATCCTGAAATTCCTCGGCTTTGAGCAGACTTTTAAAAATGCCCTCACCACCCTGCCGATGGGCGGTGGTAAAGGCGGCAGCGATTTCGATCCGAAAGGGAAAAGCGATGGCGAAGTGATGCGTTTTTGCCAGGCGCTGATGACCGAATTATATCGTCACCTGGGCGCGGACACCGACGTTCCGGCGGGTGATATTGGCGTGGGCGGTCGTGAAGTCGGCTTTATGACCGGGATGATGAAAAAACTCTCCAATAACACCGCCTGCGTGTTTACCGGTAAAGGGCTTTCCTTTGGCGGTAGCCTGATCCGCCCGGAAGCTACCGGTTACGGGCTGGTTTACTTTACCAACGCCATGCTGAAGCGCCACGGGCTGGGCTTTGAAGGGATGCGCGTTGCTGTTTCTGGCTCCGGCAACGTGGCGCAGTATGCCATTGAGAAAGCGATGTCGCTGGGCGCGCGGGTGATCACCGCCTCTGACTCCAGCGGTACAGTGGTAGATGAGGCCGGATTTACCCCCGAAAAACTGGCGCGACTGGTGGAAATTAAAGCCAGCCGTGACGGACGAGTAGCAGCCTACGCCAAAGAATTTGGCCTGACCTATCTTGAAGGCCAGCAGCCGTGGAACGTGCCGGTTGATATCGCCCTGCCGTGCGCCACCCAGAACGAGCTGGACGTTGATGCTGCCCGTCAGCTGATCGCCAACGGCGTGAAAGCGGTGGCTGAAGGGGCGAATATGCCGACCACAATTGAAGCCACCGATCTGTTCCTTGACGCGGGCGTGCTGTTCGCGCCGGGCAAAGCGGCTAACGCAGGCGGCGTGGCAACGTCAGGGCTGGAGATGGCGCAGAACGCGGCGCGTCTCGGCTGGAAAGCGGAGAAAGTGGATGCCCGTTTGCATCACATCATGCTGGATATCCATGAAGCCTGCGTGAATTACGGCGGCGAAGGCAAACAAACTCATTATGTCCGCGGCGCAAACGTTGCGGGCTTCGTCAAAGTTGCCGATGCGATGCTGGCGCAGGGCGTGATTTAACGCTACCGCGCCCCGTGAAATCCGGGGCGCGGTATTTTTATTACTGATAACGCGCCCATGCGCGATCCAGCATCTCCACCGCTGGCCCGGCAATCGCTACACTGGAAGGCGAAAGCGTGCTGGTTCTCACCCGTCCCGACGTTAACTCTCCCCAGGTCCAGCTCACCCTGGCGTTATTCTCAAGCTTCGCTATCGCTTTTGCCGCATTCTCGCCATAGATAAAGGGGAAATCGGCGGCGGTAATAAATTCAGAGTTGCCGATATGCAGTTGCGAAATTGGATTAAAGCGCATCTTACCGACGCTGATTAAATATCCTCCCGGCACATCCAGCGCGGTTAATTCCGGCACTTTCTGAATATAAAGATTATTTTCGTTAATAAAGCAGCCATGAAAATCCGACTCGCTGGCATCGACGTTCTCGCGGGTTTCACAGGCGAAGTGCCAGCCATTTTCGCTGTCGCCAATGTAGCCGTCGGCATTCACGCCGGTGTGAGTGAGCTCATAGCGCGTGGTGCCCAGATAGCCTTCTTCACGGGCATAAAAATCGAGCGTGTCCGCCGCACTCTTATTCATCGTCACCTGACAGATTATTCTTCCCTGCGGAAAGAGCGGGCGGGCGGAAAAGGTCATTAACACCGGCGATACGTTATATCGCGTTACGGCAGGGATTTCGCTGGCGACCCACAATTCGGCACAGCTGACGGCCTGAAGTGCGGTCTGCTGATACAGCCAGGTGGTTTCCTGTAAGGTTGCCCGCCGAAAAGAGTGATTCTGAATACCGGCGTCAATGGTGGCCTGTGAATAAGCAGAAATAAAGAGAAATGCCGCCAGAATGTGTTTTCTATCCATGATATTAATCCGATTTTTATTTACCCCTTAAGGCTTAAGGGCGCGAATAGTATCAGGATTAAAAAAAACGCCTTTGTGCCAGTCGGCATCAAAGACGTTTTTCGGAATATATTAAGATGGCAGGCGGCTGTCCGGCGCGGCGCTTTTTTTCGCGCTGCGTTTGCGGAAGGTTTTCTTTTTATCCGATCCCGGCGCGACGATGCCCCGGAACTGGCGGACCGGCGTGCTACGCGCCTGATGGATCAGGTCGTGGAGAGTGCCGACCAGCGGCTGCATAAAATCCTGATAGCGGCACTGTTTTTCGCTGATCTGCGTCAGTACCGATTCCCAGTGCGCGGTCATGTCTGGCCGTGCCGCCATCTCTGGCAGGGAGTGGATCAGTGCCCTTCCCGCCTCGGTCGAGTGGATATAGCGCCCCTGCTTATGGAGAAAGCTGCGCTTAAACAGCAGTTCGATAATCCCGGCGCGGGTCGCTTCCGTTCCCAGACCGTCAGTAGCGCGGAGGATCTTTTTCAGGTCTTTGTCCTGCACGAAACGGGCGATCCCGGTCATCGCTGAAAGCAGCGTGGCGTCGGTGAAATGGCGCGGCGGCTGGGTTTGCCGTTCCACCACTTCCCCCTTCTCGCACAGCAGTTCATCGCCTTTTGCCACCACCGGTAGCGGGGTGCCGTCGTTTTCTTCGTCGCGCTCTTTGCTGCCGAGCAGCGCCCGCCAGCCCGCATCGGCCAGAAAACGCGCTTTGGCGACAAATTTGCCGTTGGCAATGTCCAGCTCGATCACGCATTTACGGAATACCGCATCCGGGCAAAACTGCATCAGATACTGACGGGCAATCAGGCTGTACACTTTAGCTTCGTTATCGTTGAGATTGACAGACGAACTGCGGGCCGTGGGAATGATGGCGTGGTGAGCATCCACTTTTTTATCATCCCAGCAGCGGTTGCGCCGATCGGGGTCGACGGCAGGCTGCGGCAGCAAATCGGCGGCGTGGATGCCGATCGCATTCATCACCGCCTGACGCCCGGCGAAATGTTCTTCCGGCAAATAACGGCAGTCCGAACGCGGGTAGGTAATCAGCTTGTGGGTTTCATACAGCTTCTGACAAATATCCAGCACGTTTTGCGCGCTCAGATTAAAGCGCCTGGCGGCCTCAATTTGCAGCGAAGAGAGCGAAAACGGCAGCGGCGCGGGTTCTGATTCCCGTTTATCATTATACGAGGTGACGATCGCGGGCTGCCCGGCAATGCGGCTGACCACGTGATCCGCCAGCGGACGATGCAGCAGCCGCCCTTCTTCATCCTGGTACGGTTCGCAGGCTTCGCTCGGCTGCCACAGCGCGGTAAAACGTTCGTCTTTGGGCGTAACGATATGCGCTTTGACATCGAAAAAGTCTTTGGCAACGAAGTTTTCAATTTCTTCGTCACGACGCACCACCAGCCCCAGCACCGGCGTTTGTACGCGCCCCACCGACAGCACGCCCTGATAGCCCGCGTTACGTCCAAGAATGGTGTAAGCGCGGGTCATGTTGATCCCGTACAGCCAGTCGGCACGCGCCCGCGCCAGCGCCGAAACGCACAGCGGGATAAACTCGCTGTTGGCGCGCAGACGTGAAATGGCACGTTCTACCGCCTGCGGGTTGAGATCGTTAATCAGGCAGCGCTGGACCTTCTGACGTTTGTCGGCGGCAAGCTGCAAATAGTCCAGCACTTCATCCACCAGCAGTTGCCCTTCGCGATCCGGGTCACCGGCGTGGATCACTTCTTCCGCCTCATGCAGAAAACGTTTGATCACGTTGAGCTGTTTGGTTACCGAGGCTCTCGGCTGAAGCTGCCATTTTTCCGGGACGATAGGCAGATCGGCCAGATTCCAGCGCGCATAGCGTTCGTCATAGGCATCGGGCTGGGCCTGCTCCAGAAGATGCCCGATGCACCAGGTGACCACCTGCCCGTTTCCGCATTCGATAAAGCCATCGCCCTTGCGATGCGGTTTGGGGAGCACATCGGCAATCGCCCGGCCCAGACTGGGTTTTTCCGCAATAAACAGCCGCATAAAATTAACGGATCTCGATCATGGGTCGTCCCGCTCGCGCGTGTACCAGTTCACCAATGGCGCTCAGGCTGATGCCGAATTCGGCGGCGGTCGCCTGCACCTCAGCTTCGCCTTCCGGCGTCACGGCAAGCAGTAAGCCGCCGGAGGTTTGCGGATCGCAGAGCAGATCGCGCCACGCTTCCGGCATTGCCCCCATTAAGTGTCCGTAGCTGGCAAAGTTCCGCCCGGTGCCGCCCGGCACCGCGCCGAGCAGGATATACTCTTCCACGCCCGGCAGTTTTGGCACGCTTTCAAAGTTGACCTGCGCCTGCACGCCCGCGCCCTGGCACATTTCGCTCAGGTGGCCGAGCAGGCCGAATCCGGTGACGTCGGTCATGGCTTTCACACACTCAAGATTAGCGAACGCGGCTCCGGCGAGGTTCATCTGGCACATCACTTCCGTCGCCAGCCCCTGATGCTCAGGTTTGAGCAGCGATTTTTTCTCAGCGGTGGTCAGCACGCCAATCCCCAGCGGCTTGGTGAGATAGAGTTTGCATCCGGCTTCGGCGGTGCTGTTTTTCTTCACCCGTTCGGTTGGCACAATGCCGGTCACCGCCAGCCCGAAAATCGGCTCCGGCGCGTCAATGGAGTGACCGCCCGCCAGCGCAATTCCCGCCTGCTGGCAGGCATAGCGACCGCCTTCAATGACCTCGCGGGCAATTTCCGGGGCCAGTTTATCGAGCGGCCAGCCGAGGATCGCAATCGCCATAATCGGCTTGCCGCCCATCGCGAAGATATCGCTGATGGCGTTCGTCGCCGCAATACGGCCAAAGTCGAAAGGGTTATCGACAATCGGCATAAAGAAATCGGTGGTGCTGATGACGGAAGTGCCATTACCTAAGTCGTAAACCGCCGCGTCGTCGCGGGTTTCATTACCGACCAGCAGGTGAGGATCGATAAACTTTGCCTGTTCGCTGTGCAGGATGGTTTCCAGCACTTTAGGGGAAATTTTACAACCGCAACCCGCTCCGTGGCTGTACTGGGTTAAACGGATAGCTTGCTCGCTCATGGACATCTCCTGTCTTTGCACTGCCGCTATGGTAGCGCCAGAAGCGGGCAGTGATAAGTAATACCGTCTGAATTACGCCGCTTTCGCTCATAATCCAGACGGTTTTCGCGCCGGGTTCAGAAATAGCGGACAAAAGGCGTTGTATCGGCCAGTTCAATCGTGGTGGATGCCTTCAACTGCGGCGTCCCCAGATACAGAAAGCCGACGATTTTATCCTGCGCCCGGCATTCCAGCCCTTCCCGCACCACCGGGCTGTCGGTCAGCGGACCGCTGCGCCAGATGCCGTTAAAGCCCTGGGCGAGCGCCGCCATCTGCATCGCCATCACCGCGCAGCCTGCGGACATCTCCTGCTCCCAGCGCGGCACTTTATGGTGCTCTTCGCATTTCGCCACCACCGCGATGATCATCGGAGCGCGAAACGGTGCATTGCGCGCTTTGTCGATCGCTTTGGCGTCCGATCCGGCCTCAACCGCGCCTTTCTCCAGCAGTTCGCTAAAACGCTGGCGGCCTTCTCCTTCGACGATAAAAAACCGCCACGGTTGCAGCGTGCCGTGATCCGGTGCGCGGATCCCGGCGCGTAAAATATTTTCCAGCTGTTCCCCGGCCGGAGCGGGTTCAGTGAGCCGTGAAGCGCTACGGCGATTGACGAGCAGTTCAAGTGCGTCCATTAATTAACTCCTGTCTCTGTTAATTTTTCACAAAATTAACATGTAAGGGCTTTTTGTTACAGCGCCGACAGCGATTCCTGCTGACAAGAGACGGCGGGATATTTAGGATAGCCACACGATTTTGCCCTAACGGCAAATTTTTCATTCCAGTTTGGTCAGGGAGATTGCATGAGAACCCTCGGGCGTTTTATAGCCGGTTTTTTTAAATGGACATGGCGGATACTGAATTTTGTTCGCCAGCTCGTCTTTAACGTCATTTTTATTTTCCTGCTGCTGGTCTGCGCAGGCATCTGGTTACAGCTGAGCAGCAGTGCGGAAGAGAACAGCCAGCGTGGGGCGCTGCTGCTCGATATTACCGGCGTGGTGGTGGATAACCCTTCTCCGACCAGTAAAGTGAGCGCGGTGACGCGTCAGTTGTTGGGTGCCAATACCGATCGTTTGCAGGAAAACTCGCTGTTTGAGATCGTTCATGCCATTCGTCAGGCGCAGGAAGATCGCAATATCACCGGTATCGTGCTGGACCTGAAAAATTTCGTCGGGGCCGATCAGCCTTCAATGCAGTACATCGGTAAAGCGCTGCGCGAATTCCGCGACAGCGGCAAACCGGTGGTTGCCGTGGGCGACAGCTACACCCAGGGGCAGTATTACCTGGCCAGCTTCGCCAATAAAATCTGGCTTTCGCCGCAGGGCACCGTCGATCTGCACGGCTTTGCCACCAACGGCCTGTATTACAAATCCCTGCTTGATAAGCTGAAAGTCTCGACCCACGTTTTCCGCGTCGGCACGTATAAATCAGCGGTAGAACCGTTTATTCGCGATGACATGTCGCCTGCGGCGCGTGAAGCGGACAGCCGCTGGATCGGCGAACTGTGGCAAAACTATCTCTCAGCCATTGCCGCAAACCGGCAGATCACCCCGCAGCAGGTCTTCCCCGGCGCGCAGGGCGTGCTCGACGGCCTGCGTAAAACCGGTGGCGATACGGCGAAATATGCGCTGGATAGCAAACTGGTTGATGCGCTTGGCTCCAGCGCCGATGTGGAAAAAGCGTTAACCAAACAGTTTGGCTGGAGTGATAAAGAGAAGGATTACAGCGCCATCAGCATGTACGACTATGCGCTGAAAAAACCCGCCCGGCAGGGTGGCAAAATTGCGGTGATCTTCGCTAATGGCGCGATTATGGACGGCGAAGCAACTCAGGGCAACGTGGGCGGTGATACTACCGCTGCGCAGATCCGCGAAGCGCGTCTTGACCCGGACATCAAAGCCATCGTTCTGCGCGTGAACAGCCCTGGCGGCAGCGTCAGCGCCTCTGAAGTGATCCGCTCGGAACTGGCGGCGGCGAAATCCGCTGGCAAGCCGATTGTGGTTTCGATGGGCGGCATGGCGGCCTCCGGCGGTTACTGGATTTCCACGCCAGCGAACTACATCGTTGCCAACCCCAGCACCCTTACCGGCTCGATTGGTATTTTCGGCGTGATCAATACCGTGGAGAACAGCCTTGATTCCATCGGCGTCCACACCGACGGCGTGGCGACCTCTCCGCTGGCAGACGTTTCGATTACCAAAACCCTGCCGCCGGAAGTTCAGCAGATCATGCAGCTTAGCATTGAGAATGGCTATCAGCGCTTTATCTCACTGGTCGCGGCGGCCCGTAAGAGCACGCCGGATCAGATTGATAAAATCGCCCAGGGCCACGTCTGGACCGGTCAGGATGCAAAAAACAATGGCCTGATTGACAGCCTTGGTGACTTTGACGACGCGGTGAAGAAGGCCGCTGAACTGGCGAAGCTGAAGCAGTGGCAACTGGATTATCTGGTCGAAGAACCTGGCTTCCTGAACATGGTGGTAGACAGCGTATTCGCCTCGGCGCGTGTCAGTCTGCCGCAGGCGATGCAGGCTTATCTGCCCGCACCGCTGGCCGGAGCCGCAAGCGTCGTGAAGGAAGAAAGTGATAAGCTTGCCGCCTTTAACGATCCGCAAAACCGCTATGCGTTTTGCCTGACCTGCGCGAATATTCGCTAAAGTGTCTCCCCTCCGCCTGCGGAGGGGAGCTTTTCACCCTAAGAAACTATCATGCAAAAGAAATCCATTTACGTCGCCTATACCGGCGGCACCATCGGGATGCAGCGTTCCGACCAGGGTTACATTCCTGTTTCCGGTCATCTACAGCAGCAACTGGCCCAGATGCCAGAGTTCCATCGCCAGGAAATGCCGCAGTTTACAATCCATGAATATCAGCCGCTGATGGACTCTTCGGATATGACGCCGCAGGACTGGCAGCATATCGCCGAAGATATTAAGGCGCATTACGACGACTATGACGGCTTCGTGATCCTGCACGGCACTGACACCATGGCCTATACCGCCGCGGCGCTCTCATTCATGCTGGAGAATCTTGGCAAACCGGTGATTGTGACAGGGTCACAAATCCCGCTGGCAGAACTGCGCTCCGACGGACAGATAAATTTGCTGAATGCGTTATACGTGGCGGCGAATTACCCGATCAACGAAGTGACGCTGTTTTTCAATAACCAACTGTATCGCGGCAATCGCACCACTAAAGCCCACGCCGACGGTTTTAACGCCTTCGCCTCGCCCAATCTGCAACCTTTGCTGGAAGCGGGTATTCATATTCGCCGCCTCGGTACACCGCCCGCCCCACAGGGCACCGGCGAGCTGCTCGTGCACCCTATTACACCGCAGCCCATCGGGGTGGTGACGATTTATCCGGGCATTTCAGCCGACGTGGTGCGCAATTTCCTGCGCCAGCCGGTGAAAGCGCTGATTCTGCGTTCGTACGGCGTGGGCAATGCCCCGCAGAACGGTGAGTTTCTTCAGGAACTGGCGGACGCCAGCCAGCGCGGGATCGTCGTCATTAACCTGACGCAGTGCATGTCGGGCAAGGTCAATATGGGCGGCTATGCCACCGGCAATGCTCTGGCACACGCTGGCGTGATTAGCGGTTTTGATATGACGGTGGAAGCGACCCTGACCAAGCTGCACTATCTGCTAAGCCAGAATTTAACCCCGGACGCCATCCGCACTGCCATGATGCAGAATCTGCGCGGTGAACTGACGCCGGACGAATAACCGTCGGCCCGTCAGGGCCGTTTTAACCCTTTCGCCCTGCCCTCATGCGCAAGCAGCCACGCCAGCCCGCCGATTATTGTGCGGGTTCAGGCGGATGGCGCCAACCGAAAATCGGCCGACTGTTTTTTCACGTAATTGCATTAACAGCGGCGCGGGAATGCCTGCTACCATAGGCGTAATTAACTTTTTGTGAGGTTTTTTATCATGGCATTTATCCCTAAAAATTATGCCCGGCTGGAATCCGGCTACCGCGAGAAAGCGCTTAAGCTGTTTCCGTGGGTGTGCGGGCGTTGTAGCCGTGAGTTTGTGTATTCAAATCTGCGCGAGCTGACGGTGCATCATATCGATCACGATCATTCCAACAACCCGGAAGATGGCAGTAACTGGGAAATGCTGTGTCTGTATTGCCACGACCACGAGCATTCAAAATATACCGAAGCGGATATGTATGGGACGACGGTGGTCGCCGGAGAAGATGCGCAGGATAGCGTGGGCGCAGCGAAATATAATCCCTTCGCCGATCTGAAAGCGATGATGAACAAAAAATAAGAACGTTAACGATGGCCCGACAACATCAAGTTACCGGGCCAGAAAGGATCAGGATTTGAAGGTGGCAATCGATCGGGGCGCGATGCCGAAATCCTCTTTCAGCTGCTGCTTGCTTTTCATCACCATCTGCCCGCGCGTATCAATGGTCATATGCTGAGCGTCAGTGTTATGCCGTGCCTGCCAGAGCATCACCAGTTGCAGGCTGTTCTCTTTCTGTTCAGGCGTCAGCGCCACCCCATCGGGCCATTTGCCTGTTTCCACTGCGGTTGCCAGACGTTGATACACTTCCGGCGTCATACTCTCAATAAGGGTCTCAAGCTCCACGCTTTTGCTCCTGCCAATGGAATAATTTGCTGAATCGATTTTTCAGCCTTTGATTTGCTCGCCGTTATCATCATCGGTAAAACTCAGAGAAGCCGAGTTAACGCAGAAGCGTTCACCGGTGGGCTGCGGGCCATCCGGGAAGACGTGTCCAAGGTGGGCATCGCAATTTCCACATCGAATTTCAATGCGTTGCATCCCGTGGGAGTAATCGTTCAGCGAGCGCACCGCCTCTTCACTGACCGGCTCATAAAAGCTTGGCCAGCCACAGCCGGACTCGTATTTTGATTGCGAATTGAACAACGGCGCGTCGCAAACCAGACAATGGTAAACGCCTTCGCGCTTATTGTGCAGTAACTGACCGGTAAACGGCGGCTCAGTGCCATGATTTTGCGTCACATAAAATTGCATTTCGCTCAGCGTTTTTTTCAGGGTTTCTGGTGATGGTTTGTTAGCCATTTTCATACATCTCGCTGTAGTCGCACTTACATTTATAAGCCTATTCTAACAAAACATTAACATCATAGTCCCGCTATTTGTTCTAAACTTATCCGTTGTGCAAAGCCACCCCGAAAATTGTGACGTTACTCACATTTTTCTGCGGGTAGCCCTTTAAAATTCCGGGCGCAGCCCATATGTGGTTTTCAGCCCAAAGGAAAAGTGGAACGGGTCAGTCGTCCAAAGGTTAGGCAGAGGATTGATTTGTCGCAATGA
>DIJC01000005.1 GCA_002421005.1 Enterobacteriaceae bacterium UBA5654
CGTTCCGACTCCGAACGTATCCGTTGTTGACCTGACCGTTCGTCTGGAAAAAGCAGCCTCTTACGAAGAAATCAAGAAAGCCATCAAAGCCGCTTCTGAAGGCGACATGAAAGGCGTTCTGGGTTACACCGAAGACGACGTTGTTTCTACCGATTTCAACGGCGAAGTTTGCACTTCCGTGTTCGATGCTAAAGCCGGTATCGCACTGAACGACAACTTCGTGAAACTGGTTTCCTGGTACGACAACGAAACCGGTTACTCCAACAAAGTTCTGGACCTGATTGCTCACATCTCCAAATAAGCAGATGAGACACTCATCCAAAAGAGCGACTTCGGTCGCTCTTTTTTTGTTTTGAAGACAGAGGATTGCACTCAATGATTAATAAAATTTTTGCTTTACCTGTAGTCGAACAGATCACCCTGGTTCTTTCCCAACGTCAGCTTGATGAGCTGGATGTCATTGTTGTCGATCATCCGCAGGTTAAAGCGTCCTTCGCCTTACAGGGCGCTCATCTGCTCTCCTGGAAACCCGCAGGCGAAGAAGAAGTGCTGTGGCTGAGCGGCAACACGCCGTTTAAAACCGGCGTAGCGCTGCGCGGCGGCGTGCCGGTGTGCTGGCCGTGGTTCGGACCTGCTGCGCAGCAGGGTCTGCCCTCTCACGGCTTTGCACGTAACCTGCCCTGGACGCTGAAAGCGCACAATGAAGATGATAATGGCGTCGTGCTGACGTTTGAATTGCAGAGCAGCGATGAATCGCGCAAATTCTGGCCGCATGACTTCACGCTGTATGCGCGCTTCAAGCTGGGCAAAACCTGCGAAATCGAACTGGAAGCGCACGGCGAGTTCGAAACCACTTCCGCCCTGCATACCTATTTCAACGTGGGCGATATCAGCGCGGTGAAAGTGAGCGGTCTTGGCAACAGCTATATTGACAAAGTGAATGATGCCCGGCAGGGCGAGCTGGCGGATGGCGTGCAGACTTTCCCGGATCGTACCGACCGCGTGTATACCCACCCGGAAGCGTGCAGCGTGATCCATGACGCGGCGCTGAATCGCAGCATCGAAGTGATCCATCATCACCATTGCGATGTGGTGGGCTGGAACCCAGGCCCGGCGCTGTCCGCGAGCATGGGCGATATGCCGGACGACGGTTATAAAACGTTTGTTTGCGTGGAAACGGCCTGCGCCACCACCGCGCAGAAAACCAGCGAAGAGAAACCGTCTCGCCTGGCGCAAACTATTCGCGTCGCGAAACGCTGAGTCCGTTGCAAAGCGCCCTTATCCGGGCGCTTTATCCGTTACACCACGTCGAGCGGCATTTTGCGCTGTGGCGCCGGGAACGCCTTATCCAGCTTCGCCAGCTGGTCCGCGCTTAAATCAATCTTTAACGCAGCGGCATTTTCTTCAACGTGCGCCACGCTTGACGCTTTCGGGATTGCCATTACGCCCTGATGACTAATCACCCATGCCAGCAAAATTTGCGCGGCGGTGGCGTTATGCGCACGGGCAATCTCCGTCACCGTACTGTTATTGAGTAAACCGCTACGCAGACGTCCGGCCTGAGCGAGCGGACAATAGGCCATCACCGGCAGCGACTGTTGCTGGCACCACGGCAGTAAATCATATTCAATTCCGCGCGAGGCCAGATGGTAAAGCACCTGATTGGTTGCGCACTGCTCGCCACCCTCAACCTGCCACAGTTCCTGTAAATCGTCATAGTCGAGATTAGACACGCCCCATCGGGCAATTTTACCCTGCGCGATCAGCGTCTCCATGACCTCTACCGTCTCTTCCAGGGCATAATTGCCGCGCCAGTGCAGAAGGTAAAGATCAAGATGGTCAGTGCCCAGCCGTCGCAGGCTGGCTTCGCAGGCGGCAATTGCTTTTTTGCCTCCGGCATTCCACGGGTACACTTTGGACACCAGAAAAACGTTATCGCGGATCCCCTTCAGCGCCTCGCCGACCACTTCTTCCGCCCCACCGTCAGCGTACATTTCTGCGGTGTCGATAAGCGTCAGTCCCTGCTCGACGCCAGCCCGTAGCGCCGCCACTTCCGTGCTGCGCTGGCTGCGGCTTTCGCCCATATACCACGTCCCCTGACCAATGGCAGGAAGCGTGGCCTGATGACTGAACTGAATAACTTTATCTGTCATAACTCCTCCTGAGACGTTTACTGCACTACCGTAATGCAAAACAGAGCGCAAGCGCTCTGTTTTATTGCATGAAATGCCCTGTTTAAATGCCCGATCAGAAAGTGTAGGTCACGCCGGTTGAGAATACGCCTGACCAGGACTTGTCCACCATCGGGCTATCGGTGACTTCATCCGACAGGCGCGTATAGCGACCAGAACCGTAAATGTTCCAGTTATCGGTCAGGCTGTAGCTGACCGCCAGTTCCGCATACGGATTCCAGCTACTGTTAGGATCGTAGCTGTTCAGACCGCTACGACGCGCCTCTTTACCGGAAACGCCGTAGTAGTATTCGTTTTGATTCTCGCTGCTCCACTCTACCCCAATGCCGGGCGTGATATGCCAGCGGTCGCTGGTGTAGCGATATAACCAGGCCAGATCCCAGGTAATGCCGTTGCTGTTATCCAGCGTATCCCCGGCCAGCGTGGTGCGCAGGAAACCGTACGGCGTGTTATGCACGTAGGTCAGACCGGCCATCACCGTTGAGCGACGGCGATCGAGCTGGCGTAGCGGGTCATTGTCGCTGTCATGAGGCTTAAAATGCAGCGGCGAGTAATAAGCCGTCACAGAAAGTTTATCGGTGGTGTCATTCCACAGGTAGTAACCCCCGCCGAGCCCACGGAACCAGAAATCATCGCCTTCATAGGCTACAACCGGTACTGGATAGACATCATCATCGTATTGTTTGTAGGGGTTCTGTACGACGCCCACACCTGCACCCACCGTCCAGGGGCCAGCCGCCTGGGCAACTGAGGCCGAAGAAGCAATAAGCACACCAAGTGCCAGAAGTTTGAATTTAGTCACAATTCACTCTTTCCCGTAGTCAAATTATCCGCTGATGGAGTGTAACCGCCCTTTACCGACATCCCAAGTAATTTACAAGATACTTACTTAGACAAACTTATTACTCTGTTTTGCAGATATGGCAAAAGGATTACCGTTTTTTTACACCAGCATGACCCGTCAGCGAATGAAGAACAGCGGCATAATTTTTTTCCTGATGAGTCGTTGATATGTCATTGAAATTAGTGCTGGCTCGCATGCAAGTTTTTCAAATGCCATCTACGCTTTATTTAGAAGGTGTATCGCCGGGCACGCTATCTTCTGGCCTCCTCTAACCTGGCATAATGGTTGCTGGAGTGTGAACGAGCGTCGTTCAGCCTACCTCTTCCGGGAGCCTCTACTATTCATATGAACGGCTCTTTACCTGTGCTAAAAACGAAAGGACGGCATGCCATGAATATATTCGATCACTACCGCCAGCGTTATGAAGCTGCCAAGGACGAAGAGTTCACACTGCAGGAATTTCTTACTATTTGCCGCCAGGATCGTAGCGCTTACGCCAACGCGGCGGAGCGGCTATTGACGGCAATCGGTGAGCCAGTGATGGTTGATACTGCTCAGGAACCACGGCTATCTCGTCTCTTTTCGAACCGGGTCATCGCACGCTACCCGGCCTTTGAGGAGTTTTACGGAATGGAAGAGGCCATCGAGCAAATTGTTTCGTACCTGAAACATGCGGCTCAGGGCCTGGAAGAGAAGAAACAGATCCTGTATTTGCTGGGGCCGGTCGGCGGCGGTAAATCTTCGCTGGCGGAACGGCTGAAAGCGCTGATGCAGCGGGTGCCGATTTACGTGCTGAGCGCCAACGGCGAACGCAGCCCGGTCAACGATCATCCGCTTTGCCTGTTTAATCCGCAGGAAGACGCGCAAATTCTCGACAAAGAATACGGCATTCCGCGTCGCTATCTCGGCACGATCATGTCGCCGTGGGCGGCAAAACGTCTGCATGAGTTTGGCGGTGATATCACCAAATTCCGCGTCGTGAAGGTCTGGCCTTCTATTCTCGAACAGATTGCGATTGCCAAAACCGAACCTGGCGATGAGAACAACCAGGATATTTCGGCGCTGGTGGGTAAAGTGGACATCCGCAAACTGGAGAACCACGCGCAGAACGATCCTGACGCCTACGGCTATTCTGGCGCTCTGTGCCGCGCCAACCAGGGGGTCATGGAATTCGTCGAGATGTTTAAAGCGCCAATCAAGGTGCTGCATCCGCTGCTGACCGCCACCCAGGAGGGTAACTACAACGGTACTGAGGGGATTTCCGCCCTGCCGTTTAACGGGATTATCCTTGCCCACTCCAACGAATCGGAATGGGTGACCTTCCGTAATAACAAGAACAACGAGGCGTTCCTTGACCGTGTTTACATTGTCAAAGTGCCTTACTGCCTGCGGATCTCCGAAGAGATCAAAATTTACGAGAAGCTGCTGAACCACAGCGAACTGGCGCAGGCACCGTGCGCGCCCGGCACGCTGGAAACGCTGGCCCGCTTCACCATTCTTTCGCGTCTGAAAGAGCCGGAAAACTCCAGCGCTTACTCGAAAATGCGCGTGTATGACGGTGAAAGCCTGAAAGATACCGATCCGAAAGCGAAATCCTATCAGGAGTATCGCGACTACGCCGGTGTTGATGAAGGCATGAACGGTCTCTCGACGCGCTTTGCGTTTAAGATCCTCTCGCGGGTGTTTAACTTTGACCACGCGGAAGTAGCGGCCAACCCGGTTCATCTGTTCTACGTGCTGGAACAGCAGATTGAGCGTGAGCAGTTCCCGCAGGAGCTGGCAGAGCGCTATCTGGAGTTCCTGAAAGGTTATCTGATCCCGAAATACGCCGAGTTTATCGGCAAAGAGATCCAGACCGCCTACCTTGAATCCTATTCCGAATACGGACAGAACATTTTCGACCGTTATGTCACCTATGCGGATTTCTGGATCCAGGATCAGGAATATCGCGACCCGGATACCGGTCAGCTGTTTGACCGCGAGTCGCTTAACGCCGAGCTGGAAAAAATCGAGAAGCCTGCCGGGATCAGCAACCCGAAAGACTTCCGTAATGAAATCGTCAACTTTGTGCTGCGTGCCAGAGCGAATAACAGCGGACGCAATCCGAACTGGACCAGCTATGAGAAGCTGCGCACGGTCATTGAGAAGAAAATGTTCTCCAATACCGAAGAGCTGCTGCCGGTGATCTCGTTTAACGCGAAAACCTCCACCGACGAGCAGAAAAAACACGACGATTTTGTCGATCGCATGATGGAAAAAGGCTACACCCGCAAACAGGTGCGTCTGCTGTGCGAATGGTATCTGCGCGTGCGTAAATCATCATAAAATAAATGCCCGGTCGCCTTGCGCTGACCGGGCCTGTATCGACAGCGTCTGACGGGCGGGCCGTTACGGACGCTGCACATAGTTGGCAGAAGCAGTACGGGGGGCATATGACCTGGTTCATTGACCGACGACTGAACGGCAAAAATAAGAGCGCGGTGAATCGCCAGCGCTTTTTGCGCCGTTACAAGGCACAGATTAAACAGTCGATTTCCGAAGCCATCAACAAGCGTTCGGTGACCGACGTGGACAGTGGAGAATCGGTCTCCATTCCTGCTGGCGATATCAACGAACCGATGTTCCATCAGGGGCGCGGCGGCGAGCGTAGCCGCGTGCATCCGGGTAATGACCATTTTGTGCAGAACGACCGCATTGAGCGTCCACAGGGCGGCGGCGGATCTGGCAGCGGTCAGGGTCAGGCAGGTCAGGACGGCGAAGGTCAGGATGAGTTTGTCTTTCAGATTTCCAAAGATGAGTATCTGGATCTGCTGTTTGAAGATCTGGCGCTACCCAATCTGAAGAAAAACCAGCACCGCCAGATGAACGAGTACAAAACTCATCGCGCCGGATATACCTCTAACGGTGTACCCGCCAATATCAGCGTGGTTCGCTCGCTGCAAAATTCGCTGGCCCGCCGCACGGCGATGACCGCCGGGAAACGCCGCGAGCTGAAGGAGCTGGAAGCCTGCCTGGATCTCATGGCTAACAGCGAGCCGGTGCAGTTGCTGGAAGAGGAGCGCCTGCGTAAGGAGATCGCCGAACTGCGGGCGAAAATCGAGCGCGTGCCGTTTATTGACACCTTTGACCTGCGCTACAAGAACTACGAAAAACGCCCGGAGCCTTCCAGCCAGGCGGTGATGTTCTGTCTGATGGACGTTTCCGGCTCAATGGATCAGGCCACCAAAGATATGGCGAAACGCTTTTATATTCTGCTGTATCTGTTCCTGAGCCGGACCTATAAAAACGTGGATGTGGTATATATCCGTCACCATACCCAGGCCAAAGAGGTGGACGAGCATGAGTTTTTCTACTCGCAGGAAACCGGCGGCACCATTGTTTCCAGCGCCCTGAAGCTGATGGATGAAGTCGTGAAGGAGCGTTACGATCCTGCCCAGTGGAATATTTACGCCGCGCAGGCCTCGGATGGCGACAACTGGGCCGATGACTCACCGCTGTGTCATGAGATTCTGGCGAAGAAGATCCTGCCAGTGGTGCGTTACTACAGCTACATTGAAATCACCCGTCGCGCGCATCAAACGCTGTGGCGCGAATATGAAAATTTGCAGGCGACCTTTGATAACTTTGCGATCCAGCACATCCGCGAACAGGAAGATATTTATCCAGTGTTCCGCGAGCTGTTTCATAAACAAAGCGTGACCAGCGATTAATCTTCATCACCCCGGTGCCCGTGTACCGGGGTATTTTTTTATTTGAAAAACGCGGTTCTGGCGCACAGAGCGTTGCTGATAATGCGTGTGAAAAGCATCTGGCCTGCCTTCTTCAGGATCATTATCTTCACCCCTTCAACGCCAGCCTCTCTCATCAAATGGCAGAACACTCGATAAGCAGATGATTTTCATTACAATTTTTTCTGGCGCATCGGGATAAAAAAACCTGCTTACCCTGCATTATCTGCGTAAAATAAGTCTGCTTATCATTTCAAGGCAAGGAAAATACGATGTTTGATGTCACTCTGCTGATCCTGCTCGGACTGGCAGCGCTGGGCTTTGTCAGTCATAACACCACCGTCGCCGTTTCTGTTCTGGTACTGATTATTGTCCGGGTTACGCCGCTGAGTACCTTTTTCCCATGGATTGAAAAACAGGGGCTGACGGTGGGGATTATTATTCTGACCATCGGCGTGATGGCGCCTGTCGCCAGCGGTTCACTGCCGCCTTCCACCCTGCTGCACTCTTTCGTCAACTGGAAATCGCTGTTGGCTATCGCCGTCGGGATCTTCGTTTCCTGGCTGGGCGGACGCGGGGTGACGCTGATGGGCAGCCAGCCACAACTGGTGGCCGGGCTGCTGGTCGGAACGGTTCTCGGCGTGGCGTTGTTCCGTGGCGTACCGGTAGGTCCGTTGATTGCCGCAGGGCTGGTTTCGCTGGTGATCGGCAAGCAGTAAACTTTTGTTTCAGGTAATGAGAAAATTATGACTTCTGCTATTCCCGCGTCTGGCCGACGCGGTATTTTGTTAATTATCGGCATTCTGATGATTGCCACCACCCTGCGAGTCACCTTTACCGGGGCGGCTCCGCTACTGGACGCCATTCGCGCTGAATACGGGCTGAGCACCGCGCAGACCGGCATGTTGACCACCCTGCCGCTGCTGGCGTTTGGGCTGGTATCACCGCTGGCGGCGGGCGTGGCGCGCCGCTTTGGTATGGAGCGCAGCCTGTTTGCCGCCATGCTGTTAATCTGCGCCGGGATCGCCGTACGCTCGCTGCCCTCGTCGCTGTTTTTATTTACCGGGACCACCATTATTGGCTGCGGGATTGCACTGGGCAACGTCCTGCTGCCGGGATTAATCAAACGTGATTTCTCGCAGCACGTAGCGAAAATGACCGGGGCGTATTCGCTGACGATGGGTGCGGCGGCGGGGCTGGGTTCAGCTCTGGTCGTGCCGCTGGCACTAAGCGGGTTCGGCTGGCGCGGCGCGCTGCTGATGCTGATGGCCTTTCCGCTGCTGGCTTTCCTGCTCTGGCTTCCGCAGTGTCGTCGTCAGCAGCAGGCGGCGAACTTAACCTCTTCACGGATGCAGCACAATCGCGGCATCTGGCGCTCGGCGCTGGCCTGGCAGGTCACGCTGTTTTTAGGGATTAACTCGCTGATTTACTATGTGATTATCGGCTGGCTTCCGGCAATTTTGATCGGTCAGGGCTACAGCGAGGCGCAGGCCGGATCGCTGCATGGCCTGCTCCAGTTGGCGACCGCCGTCCCCGGTCTGGCGATCCCGCTGATCCTCTACAAACTCAAAGACCAGCGCGGGATTGCCGCACTGACAGCGCTAATGTGCGCGGTCAGCGCAGCGGGATACTGGTTCTTCCCGCAGAGCGCGGTCCTGTGGACGCTGCTGTTTGGATTTGGCACCGGCGCAACGATGATCCTTGGCCTGACGTTTATCGGCCTGCGCGCCCGCTCGGCGCATCAGGCTGCCGCACTGTCCGGGATGGCGCAGGCAGTCGGTTATTTGCTTGCCGCCTGCGGTCCACCGCTGATGGGTAAAATCCACGACGCCAGCGGCGACTGGCATCTGCCGCTGCTGGCCTGCGCACTGCTCTCCGTAGTCATGGCGGTATTTGGTGCCTGCGCCGGACGCGACCGGGAAATTAACGTCGATTAGTGACTGGCGGCGTACAGCCACGCCTGCACCAGCGGTGCCGGGCGTCCGGCCAGCGCATTTCGCTCGTGCTGAAAGAGCGTTGCGACAAAAAACGGGTGGGTGACGAGTTCGATGGCTCTGATCTCCCCGTCCTCATCCCAGCCGGTGACGTGCAGCGGTTCTTTTTCCAGCGCCAGGGCAAAGTCAGCGGCAACTCCGTAGTTGCAGTGATAGCCCTCTTCAATGCTCTCTTTACCGTAGGCCCGCGAGAGATGCGTGCTGGCACGGATCTCAATCACCGCGCTTTTTTCCACCAGCGAGCAGGCCAGCGGCGTAATCACCATTCGCCCGGCGCTGTCGATCTCCGCATGAGCGGCATCTTCCCAGCCCATAACGTTCCGCGCATATTCGAGGATCGCGTGCTGGAAGCCGCCGCAGGTGCCGAGAAACGGAATGGCGTTTTGTCGTGCATAGCGTACCGCCGTAAACGCGCCGTCGATATTTTCATACGGGCTGGCGGGCACCAGCCAGAGGGCGTCAAAGCCTGCCAGATCGTCTTCGCTGGTTACATCGCGGGTCGCAAGCCAGTGATATTCCACGGCCAGATCCAGTACGGCGGCAGCGTCATCAATGGCCAGCGGGATCGCCTGATGGGCAATAACATCGGCATTGTAATCGCCGATGAGCGCAACACGCAGAGAAGTTTGGGAGGGGTTTTCCATGAGAGTTTACCTTATGTCTGAGCTGAAGAAGGACGGCATAAGGAACCTCAGACTAGCGATCTTCCATCCTGAAGGCAATCTCTTAATTCTGGCAGGTGCAATGCGCAGCCCGCGCTGTCATCTGCCCGTAAGATCCTTTACCCTTATCGATTCCAGCCCAAAAACGTTGGCAACGCAATGAAGAATAAATTACTGGTCAGCGCCTGCCTGATGGGATTTAACGTCCGCTACAATGGCAGCCAGAAAGCCAACCTCACGGCCCGACTTGAACGCTGGCAGCGTGCGGGACGCGTGGTGATCCACTGCCCGGAACTGGCGGCAGGTCTTGAGACGCCTCGCCCTGCGGCGGAAATCGTGGCGGCAGATGGCAGCGACGTTATGCGCGGGCGGGCGCGGATCGTTGAAAGTACCGGGCAGGATGTTACGCCACACTATCAGCTGGCGGCGTGGCTGGCGCTTAACGCCGCCATAACCGGACAGTGCGGTGCCGCGCTGCTCACCGACGGCAGCCCGACCTGCGGCAGTCAGTTTATCTATGATGGCAGATTCAGCGGCACCCGCAGGCCGGGAACGGGCGTTGCCGCCGCGCTGCTGCGCGAACATGGCATTGCGGTTTTTTCCGAACAGCAGATCCCGGCGCTGATTAAATGGATGGAGCAGCGCGAGGAGCAGGATGATCCAGTGTAAACGCGTTCATGATGAAGCTGATCCCCACAACGGCTGCCGCGTAAGGGAAAAGTGCATTCAACGCGCGGGGTGATCGCGTCGCCACAGCTCCCACTCATCGAATACCTGCCCGTCGCTGAAACGGCACTCGGTGCGCACGCCCTGCGGACTTTGCACCGGCACGCGGGTTCCGCCTTTTTCAACACACCAAACCGCCGCCGGGTTTGCCATTCCTGCTTTTGCTGGCGCGGGTGACTCTTTTGCGCAGCCCGCCAGCGTTAACGGTAATATCAGCCAGAATAATTTCGTCATTAGTTTTTCCTTATATACCTGGAATTAGCAGGTGATCTCCATGATTTCTTCATTTTGCCTGCTTCTTTTTAGCGTAGTGTAGACCTGTTCTCTCCATGACCGGAGAACAAATCATTCCATAATCAACAACTTTTGCCCCGCTGTTCGCTACGGGGCTTTTTTTCCGTGGATTTCTCCCGCCAAACGGAATATATCAAATTTTCTCCAGCCATGTTTTACTATGCCTGAATCGAGTAAAAAACCCGCATAACATGCGTAAGTCTTCGGGTTGCGCATGGGAGTTGTTATTGACATGTCAGACCTCATCCTCGCCCGTGTGTCGCAAACGCTGGCAAAAGATCACACTCTGGAAAGTCTCGTCCGTCACCTGCTGGAAATGCTGGAACTTGTTACCGAAATGGAGTCAACCTGGCTGACGCGCATTGATAACGAAGCGCATTTGCAGCATATCCTGTACGCGCGTAACAGCCGGAAAATGCAGATACCTGAAGGGCTGGCAGTGCCGTGGAATGAAACGCTCTGTAAACGGGCGCTGGACGAGCGCTGCTTTTTCAGTAATGAGGTTGATGAGCACTGGAAAGACTGCCACGCGGCACGAAATCTGGGTATCAAAACCTATCTCAGCACGCCGATCCACCTCACCGACGGTTCCCTGTACGGAACGCTCTGCGCGGCCAGTGACACTTCGCATTCGCTCAGCGAGCGCGGGGAACAAATCCTTGAGCTGTTTGCCAGCCTGATCGCCCATCATATCGAACGGGAATCGCTGGTCGAGCAACTGAAAGAAGCGAATGCAGCGCTGGTAGCGCACTCCTACACCGACGCGCTCACCGGGTTACCTAACCGCCGGGCGCTGTTTGAAAAACTGTCCAGCCTGTTTTCGCTGGCGCGGCATCTGCACTGCAACGTGGTGCTGGCATTTATCGACCTGAATGATTTCAAACTGATTAATGACCGCTATGGTCATCAGACCGGCGATGATTTTCTGATCGGCGTGGGTAAGCGGCTTACTGCCCGGCAGGAAGACGACGAAATTACAGGGCAACTGGGCGGCGATGAATTTCTGGTTGCCCGCTTAGGCTCGCCGCAGGCCGCTTCTCCCCAGGCGTTTAAGGCCGCGTTACACCAGCAGATTCAGGGCGTTTATCACCTTGACGGGATCACGCTGTTTTATCCCGGTGCCAGCATTGGCGTAATAGAAGCAGATCCTTTTAACCGTGATGCGGACAGCGCGCTGCGTGAAGCGGATGCCGCGATGTATCAGGAGAAAAGGGATCGGCGGCACGCCACATTTTTTCACATCGACTGAGCATCCTGGCGGCAGTTTCGTTACTATAGCGCCGGTGTATGTTTAATTGACGAATGAAGGGACTAAATTGATGAAAAAAACGACGATTATCATGCTGATTGTGGCGGTAGTTGCGGTGGCGGGAACTCAGCTGGGCTGGTGGTAAAGCGGCGGGCTTAACCGGACGCGTTAGCACGTCCGGCTCACTGATTAACGGCGGTACTCCGCCAGTTTTGGGGCATGAGTCATGATCGGAACATCAAGACCATCGCCGGTGATCATTGCGGTTTTACAAAAAATGCATTTTGCACCGAAACGATTTTTTTCTGTGACGTCAAAGTGCGACATTCTGTACTGCGACCCGTGACACGCCGGGCATCTGAATTGTATTTTCAAAGCTCTTTCCTTACATAAGCGCCAAATGGCATTCATGGTTTGAATACAGATGCGAAACGAAGCTTCAAATGGAGACTCAAAGAGAGGGTATCTGTGTGAGAACTACTTTAGTAAACTGCCTGTACTTGTGTCTGTGTATCAAACCGACATTCCATTAACGCACGAATAACATTTTCTGACAAGAACTATTTTCCCTGCCGCGTCGCGCGGGCATCAGAGTTAAAAAACAGTGCGTTTATTGTTAAACTAAAGGTAAATGTCGTCAGCATTACAGGTCACGTATGCCAGAATTTACCCGTCCCCTTCTCACCCTGCCCGACAACGAAACCCGGCTGCTGCTGCACTCCTGCTGTGCGCCCTGCTCAGGCGAAGTCATGGAGGCAATCCAGGCTTCCGGGATTGACTACACTATCTTTTTCTACAATCCGAATATTCATCCGCAGAAAGAATACCTGTTGCGTAAAAACGAAAACATCCGCTTTGCCGAAAAGCACGGCGTGCCCTTCGTCGATGCCGATTACGACACCGATAACTGGTTCGCGCGGGCCAAAGGGATGGAATGGGAGCCAGAGCGTGGGGTGCGCTGCACAATGTGCTTCGACATGCGTTTTGAGCGCACCGCGCTTTATGCCGCAGAGCACGGCTTCAGGATCATCAGCAGTTCACTGGGCATATCGCGCTGGAAAAATATGCAGCAGATCAACGACTGCGGACAGCGTGCTGCCGCCCTCTACGGCCTGAAATACTGGGACTACAACTGGCGCAAACAGGGTGGCTCGGCGCGGATGATTGAAATCAGCAAGCGCGAGCAGTTTTATCAGCAGGAGTATTGTGGATGCGTCTACTCGCTGCGTGACTCAAACCTGCATCGCAAAGCGCAGGGCAGACCGCTTATCCAGTCAGGCAAGCTCTACTACGGCGCGGATGAAGTGGAAAACAAAGACTGACACCGGGGCAGCTGGTTGATCCAGCGCCCCCGCGTTGAAGGGATTTACGCCACCATTCTCAGGCAGGCGTCGGCGCAGTATCGGCAGGTTTTTGCGCAGCGCTGGCAATGATCGTTCTGATGTTTAGCGCACTCTTCGGCACAAGATTTACAGATATCCACGCAGATGCGGCACAACTGCTTAAAATAGGGGCTCTCAAGACTCATAAACTGGGCTGTGAGCCTACAGATCCCCGCGCTCTGGACAGCAAGACGAATACATTCGGTCATCCTGCCGGGATCTTCGTCTCTGAGACAGGAAGCGGCACAAAAATCACACATTGCCGCGCATTTGTAGCATAACTCAATACATTTAAGGGCATCCTGATCCATAACTCACCTCAAGTTTTCTTTGAGTGGAGTCATTAAGTCTGCACAAATATGGACAGTTAGCCAGTCAAATGCTTTTTATCCCCGGTCATCCTTGGGTCCCAGGAAGTAAAACCCAAAGGGCAGCGAGCCGAGAACGGTAAAAATGATACTGTAAATGGCTACCCATGCGCCCTGCATAATAAACAGTGACACCGGCCAGCTGGCCATCGGCAAATCATACTGATCTTCCACGCCCTGGAAGGTGGCTTTGGCGATAATCGTCACCGCAACCACAAAAACAATAGCCACCGCGATAAGAAATTTTTTACCTTCGGGGGTACGTAGTTTTTGCAACATGGTCATTCTCCGGCTTATGTAATGGCTGGTCAGGGATGTCTATGCTACGCGCCAAGGACCAACCCCAATCAGCGTAAAAATGTGGCGGATTTTAACCGCATTCCCCACCAGACATCGTTATTCGGCATCTATCAGTAATAGCGTACCATAGCTTCCCGCTGGTACCCGATGTTTTGCATTCTTCTCAATCAGGTAAAAGTCGCCGGTCGTAAGATTTGCGGTTTTCCCGTCAACGATGAGCGTCATCTCACCGGCTATCACCACCAGCAGTTCGTTGAAATCCTTGTGATACTCTTCCGGTATCCCTTCACCGCCCATTCTAATGAGTTTAATATTTGCGTTACTGACTTTGCCTAATAAAGTCGATGTCCAGATCTCCGGCAACTTTTCTGCCAGCGCTGCTAACGAACCGCCAGTCATAGGTTTATCTCCCTTGCGATAAACCTTATCAATAGCGTAAACAGGCGACATGGCAAATCCAAATTTACGCTAAGTTATTCCCGTGGGAGAAATATCTTCAGCACGGCACTGACAGGCGCACTAATGACCGTACCCACAAAGCGCCTCACAGGACGCTTGGCTCATGAAACATCTGGGTGAATTTATGGAGCCGTGGCGAATTTGGGTTTGGGCAGCATCGGGGGAGTTGAGTCGTCCTGACGCAACCAGTTGTTCCACCGGTCGTGTATCTGTAGCTCAACGAGTTTAAGCTTACCAGATATGCCAGACGCTCCTGCTCAGCTTCCACCTTCATAAGAGGCATATGACGCGGTAATGGCTTTTTCACTACTTGAAGAAAAACCATAACACATTTATTATATTAGTTAATAATTTATATTTCACTATTAAGACAATTTTCTGATACTATACTTACTGGCTTTTTTTGCAGTGAATCGTATAAGTTTGATAACCACCTCAACAACTTATTTGAGTATTTTATATGCCCATATTCGATAAATGCCTGATGGATACACTTTATATGGATGATTAACCCAGGATTGATCATCCATGTAAAGTAAGTATAGATGGTAAAATAATATCTGTTACATACCTAACCGAATACGGTGAATTTGTTTACAGTGACTATGAAGATTCACCTGGTGTATATACCCTGAAAGGAAACGATAACTGTACCGCAACCCCTTATGGCACATGTAAAAATAAAGTTATGTACGGTGGCTGGATCTGTGAGGGTTATCGCGGTCTATGGAAAATCACATTAGGAACTTCAGATCATTGACATAGCCGTACCTTTATCTAACTTATAAAAAACCAACCGTAAGAGGTTGGTTTTAATTACTTCATCTTTCGATGTTATGCAACGTTCCATGTGCCTGTCATGGATTTTATGATCCAGGTTGCGGTACCACCTATATCTTCGCACAACAATTCAAGCCGAGAACCTACTACATTAGAAATTAGCCGCTGATTTCCTGTGTTCGCACTGATAGCCGGGAGAACATTTTCTCCGCCAGGATTCACGATGAATGGCATTGCCATCAGTACCAGAAATTTATAAGTTCTTCCCGGAACGGCATCATTCAGATTGATTGTAATGTTCTGGGTGGATCCATAGTTTGTAAAGTATCCGCTGGGGTAGCTTCTGGCATTAAATCCATTGCCAACATTATCTTTCCTGTAATCATATTCTGAATCAAAAATAATATTAAGCACAGGATTATAATTCAATCCAGAAGGTACAGTGACATTTAAGCAATCAACCGCATAATCACTTCTTTTAAAAAGAGGAGCTTTTATCTCGATATTATCAGCCTGAATATTCTCCACTTCATTTATCGTAGATGAGGTTATATTAACCCTTACACAATAATTAGGTCTGGACGTAGCTGCCATATATTTTATAGCAGGACTAACCAGTCTTATACCACCAAATTTTAGCGGATATATTTCTTCCGGTGACGCATCATTGAAATTATTGAAGTAGTATGCGGCTCCACCTCCATTCTGTGCATCAGTCGATATTGATGGATCCACCGCCAGTGGGCAGATTATTTCACAAAGAATTCCTGTAGCTGAACTGTTTATACTATGAAACGACGCATACCGGCTCTTTTCTGCAACTGGCGCTACCAGCCTGATAACACCATTGTGAATAGCCTTCAGACGTGTAAACTCAAACCCTCTACTGTCACTATATGAGTACGGATTTTCTACCTGTATATCGACAATGACACCCTCTGGCAATTTCGTCATAGCAAAAACCATACCCTGCCGCAGATTGTCTTGTGTCCTGCCATCATAAAACCTTACCCGCAGCGCATCTGTATAAGTCTCTGGTTCAACGTCAATACCTGCACAAGGGCCGGAAGGGTTCCCTCCGTTTATCCCTGCGGAACGAAAATCATAGCTGTAGACGAAAAGGCCATCGCACGATGTAACTGACAGATTATTTCTGCGGGCCTGCGATGAGTACGGACGGAACAAGTGAATATTAGTGCAGTGCTTAGCCGTGGAAAAACGTCCACCAACATAAAAACCATCACCGCCAGCATCCTGACAAAATGGATCATGGATAAACAAGTCTGAAGCGCCGTCAAACATAAAAATATGATTATGTTCACCAGAGTATTTACTTTTGTCATAGTACATTCTGGCGCGATTGCAATGCCAGTTAGCACCTTTGGTGTCACTAAATCTGAATAATACTTCGAAAGGAACGGTATTTTTAAATGTTTGCCGCAGATCGTCCCTGGCTTTAATCACTGCCTGAGGGGAAAACTCCACATAAGTATTATCAGGAACGTGAACTTCACCCAAAAGATAGTAGCCATACTCTCCTTCTGGCACACTCACTTTTATCCCATGATTTGAAGAATAGGTCAGCATTTTTATAAATGCTGAAGTTTCATCCGTTTGGTTATCCCCAAACCCTACCAATCCAAACATTTTAGCATCAATTATTTGCCCTTGATCGAGAGTCCAGCCATTTCCGTCAGCATCAAAAACTTTTGATTCATCACCCGATGAAGGGATACCGGTTGAAGCATCTTTCTGATACAAGGCTGAACCTACACCGAAGATGTGGTGACCTCGAGTCCTGATAATATTGGTATCAATGCCGGAAAGCGTTTTAATAGCTTCAAAATCATTGATCACATATAATATTTTTTCATTCATAAGTATTTATTTCCTTTTCATAACACATAAGAAATTGCGATCTCCTAAAAAAATAAGGGATCGTATTACGCCTTCTACAAATATTAGTAGTGTAGAAAGAAAAGGCAAACAACACCTGTTTCTAATTACCAACGAAAATAGACTATTAGCCTCTCTGCTGACAAAATGTCATGCTCTCCTGTCCTTTTCATCTATCCTGGCGCCCTGTAAAAATAGAGCGCGCCTGAAAACATCCAGTAAGCAAGCCTCAAGGGGAAGTTTGATTATTAAATGGTTTAAACTTTTCAGGGTATGCTGCCACCCAACATAACCATAGTCAGGTGGCGTTTAATAAGCGCTTACTAAAATGGTAAATATTCTAGTAGGTATTACACACCGTCTGCCAACCGATCTTATTGCAGTAAGTCGTTTTAGGCGTGGCGTTTTGAATAGCCTGCATTGTCTGGCTATAAGCCTGCTGTTGCTGAGCCGCTAACTGTTGTTGCTGATAGGCCGTTTGCTCGTTCTGCTGGCGTTGTGCAATCCCTACGGCATATGAGTCGCACTGCGCTTTTTGCGGAGGTGTGGCGTCAGCCATTTTCACTTTTTCAGCGTATGCGTTTTGATATAGCATGGGATCATAGCTCCAGCTATTCAGGTCACGCGCCAGGAAATTCTTAGCTGTAGCGGCAGTCTGAACATCCATAAAACCCAGCGCAACGCATTTGTCAGCGGCGACTTCATATAAGGCAATTTTTTGATAATTTTCATAGGGCATTTGTTGTTTCTGGGTCGCACATCCTGAAACCATCAATACTATAAATAACGCAGTAAATTTCTTAGCCACATTGTCACCAGATGAGATTAATCTTAACCGGCATCACTATCTGGTATTCGTCTGTAAATGTAAATGACCGCCCAGATTTCTGAACGATAAAACCGTCATAACTACTAAAAGTGGTGTGTTGCATGACGATTTATACGGCATGGTTTAAGGCCAAAATTTTACCTGCCAATAAAAAACGGGAGCCATTCGGCTCCCGTTCTCCACTAACCCGCGTGACTAATTACATATTCTCGATGATCGCGTCGCCAAACTCTGAACATTTCAGCAGCTTGGCGCCTTCCATCAGACGTTCAAAATCGTAGGTCACAGTCTTAGCGGCGATTGCGCCTTCGGTGCCTTTAACGATCAGGTCTGCGGCTTCGAACCATTCCATGTGACGCAGCATCATCTCGGCGGAGAGGATGATAGAGCCAGGGTTAACTTTATCCTGACCGGCATATTTCGGTGCGGTACCGTGCGTGGCTTCAAACAGCGCGCACTCGTCACCAATGTTAGCCCCTGGCGCAATCCCGATACCACCAACCTGAGCGGCCAGCGCGTCGGAAATATAGTCGCCATTGAGGTTCATACAGGCAATAACGTCGTATTCAGCCGGACGCAGTAGGATCTGCTGGAGGAACGCATCGGCGATCACATCTTTAACGATGATATCTTTGCCGGTTTTCGGGTTTTTGATTTTCAGCCACGGGCCGCCGTCAATCAGTTCGCCGCCGAACTCTTCACGCGCAAGCTGGTAGCCCCAGTCTTTGAACGCGCCTTCGGTGAACTTCATGATGTTGCCTTTATGGACCAGGGTTAACGAATCGCGATCGTTGGTGATAGCGTATTCGATAGCCGCGCGCACCAGGCGTTTGGTGCCTTCTTCAGAGCACGGTTTGATACCAATACCGCAATGCTCCGGGAAGCGGATTTTTTTCACGCCCATTTCTTCACGCAGGAACTTGATGACCTTTTCTGCTTCGGCAGAGTCAGCTTTCCACTCAATACCGGCGTAAATATCTTCGGAGTTTTCACGGAAGATAACCATATCGGTCAGTTCAGGGTGTTTTACCGGGCTTGGCGTGCCCTGGTAATAACGTACCGGACGCAGGCAGACGTAGAGGTCTAATTCCTGGCGCAGGGCCACGTTCAGAGAGCGAATACCGCCACCGACCGGGGTGGTCAGCGGGCCTTTGATGGCAACGCGATACTCGCGGATCAGATCAAGCGTTTCAGGGGGCAGCCAGACGTCCTGGCCATAAACCTGGGTAGATTTTTCGCCGGTATAAATCTCCATCCAGGAGATCTTACGCTCGCCTTTATAGGCTTTTTCAACAGCGGCATCGACCACTTTCAGCATCGCTGGCGTGACGTCAACACCGATACCATCACCTTCAATGAAGGGGATAATCGGGTTATTCGGAACGTTCAGCTTGCCGTTTTGCAGGGTGATTTTACTACCTTCCGCCGGAACAACTACTTTGCTTTCCATTCACCTCTCCTTCGAGCGCTTCTGGTTGTTACTGATTTTTGTTAATGATTTGTAATAAGCCGTTCAATACTACCTGATAGTTTGGTTCCATGAAAGGCATTGATCATTACGCTATAATGCGGCAATTGATAACCTATGAAAATACTATGCGCAAAACTTCTTTTACAAATCACCGCCTTAAGCGATTCAGCTCACAACAAGATGCCAGAAGTCGACGGGAAAACCTGCCGCAGCGGACGATCCTGTTTAATAAACCTTATGATGTGCTGCCGCAGTTTACTGACGAAGCGGGACGCCGCACGCTGAAGGATTTTATTCCGGTCAGTGGCGTTTACGCGGCGGGACGACTGGATCGCGATAGCGAAGGGCTGCTGGTGCTGACCAGCGATGGCGCATTGCAGGCGCGTCTGACCCAGCCGGGCAAACGTACCGGGAAAATCTATTATGTTCAGGTTGAAGGCGAGCCGACGTCCGAAGCGCTGGCCGCATTGCGTGACGGTGTCACGCTCAACGATGGTCCTACCCTGCCCGCAGGCGTTGAGCGGGTGAGTGAACCGGAATGGTTATGGCCACGCAATCCGCCGATCCGCGAACGGAAATCGATTCCGACTTCATGGCTGAAAATCACCCTTTACGAAGGGCGAAATCGACAGGTACGACGCATGACCGCCCACGTCGGTTACCCAACGCTGCGGCTGATCCGCTATGCCACGGGCGACTATACCCTGGACGGACTGGCGAACGGCGAGTGGCGGGAAGCAAGCCAATAAGCATATGCCACGCATGAAAAGTGCGAAATTATCTTTGCTTTGAAAACGAAGGAATAACCATGTTCAAACCTCACGTCACCGTCGCCTGCATCGTTCATGCAGAAGACAAGTTTTTAGTCGTCGAAGAAACAATCAACGGCAAAGCGCTGTGGAACCAGCCCGCTGGCCATCTGGAAGCCGATGAAACTCTGGTACAGGCGGCAAAGCGCGAGCTGTGGGAAGAGACCGGGATCGTGGCTGAGCCGCAGCATTTTATCCGCCTGCATCAGTGGATCGCGCCTGATAAAACGCCGTTTTTACGCTTTCTGTTCGCCATCGAACTTAACAAAATATGCGCCACCGAACCGCACGATAGCGATATTGACCGCTGTCTGTGGGTCAGCGCGGACGAGATTTTACAGGCCCGTAACCTGCGCTCGCCGCTGGTGGCGGAGAGTATTCATAGCTGGCAAAACGGGCAAAAATATCCGCTGGCGCTGATCGGTGAATTTAACTGGCCGTTTACAGAGGGTGTCAAGTCAGGGGGCGCGTGCTAAAATACGCCGCCCTGAAGTTCAATGTTGTGAGTATTCCTATGTCTGAAAGCCCAAAAAAAGTGATCGTCGGTATGTCCGGCGGTGTCGATTCTTCCGTTTCTGCGTACCTGCTGCTGCAACAGGGCTATCACGTGGAAGGCCTGTTCATGAAGAACTGGGAAGAAGATGACGGCGAGGAATATTGCACCGCAGCCGCCGATCTGGCAGATGCGCAGGCGGTCTGTGACAAACTCGGCATTGAACTGCATACCGTCAATTTTGCCGCAGAATACTGGGATAACGTCTTCGAGCATTTTCTCGAAGAGTACAAAGCAGGCCGGACGCCAAACCCGGACATTCTGTGCAATAAAGAAATCAAGTTTAAGGCCTTTCTCGAATTTGCCGCTGAAGATCTGGGCGCGGACTATATCGCGACCGGTCACTACGTGCGCCGCGCCGACGTTGACGGCAAAAGCCGCCTGCTGCGCGGGCTGGATGGCAACAAAGATCAAAGCTATTTCCTCTACACGCTGGGCCATGAGCAGATCGCGCAAAGCCTGTTCCCGGTCGGCGAACTGGAAAAGCCGCAGGTGCGTAAAATCGCCGAAGAACTGGACCTGATCACCGCGAAGAAAAAGGACTCGACCGGCATCTGCTTTATCGGCGAGCGTAAATTCCGCGAGTTTCTCGGCCGCTATCTTCCCGCCCAGCCGGGAAAAATCATCACCGTTGACGGTGAAGAAATCGGTCAGCATCAGGGGCTGATGTATCACACGCTCGGACAGCGTAAAGGGCTGGGGATCGGCGGCACCAAAGAAGGTAGCGAAGACCCGTGGTACGTCGTTGATAAAGACGTTGAAAACAACGTGCTGGTGGTCGCGCAGGGTCATGAGCATCCGCGCCTGATGTCGGTCGGCCTGATCGCCCAACAACTGCACTGGGTTGACCGTCTGCCGCTGACCGGCACCGTGCGCTGTACGGTGAAAACCCGCTACCGTCAGACTGATATTCCCTGCACCGTCACCGCGCTGGATGCAGACCGTATTGAGGTTCGCTTCGACGAGCCGGTCTCTGCGGTAACACCGGGCCAGTCTGCGGTCTTTTATCAGGACGAGGTTTGCCTCGGCGGCGGTATTATTGAGCAGCGCCTGCCGCTGCCGCTTTAATTTCAGCAATGATTTCGTTATGCCCATCGTATACGCGGGTATAAACAAGGAGTGAGTGTGGCGAAGAACTATTATGACATCACCCTGGCGCTGGCGGGCATTTGCCAGTCAGCCCGTCTGGTGCAACAACTGGCGCATCAGGGTCATTGCGATAGCGACGCCCTGCACGTTTCGCTGAACAGCATCATTGACCTCAACCCGGACTCAACGCTTGGCGTGTTCGGGGGCAGCGAAGCCAATTTGCGCCTCGGCCTGGAAACCCTGCTCGGCGTGCTGAACGCCAGCAGCCGTCAGGGGCTAAACGCTGAACTCACCCGTTATACCCTCAGCCTGATGGTGCTGGAGCGAAAGCTTAACGCCGCACGCGGCGCGATGGATAAACTGGGCACCAGCATTTCCGGTTTACAGCGCCAGCTCGACCATTTTGATTTGCAGTCTGAAACCCTGCTTAGCGCGATGGAAGGCATTTATGTTGACGTGATCAGTCCGCTGGGCCCGCGCATCCAGGTGACTGGCTCCCCTGCTGTGCTGCAAAGCCCGCAGGTGCAGGCTAAAGTCCGCTCGGCCCTTCTGGCCGGTATTCGCGCCGCAGTGCTGTGGCATCAGGTTGGCGGCAGCCGCCTGCAACTCATGTTTTCCCGCAATCGCCTGCTTACCCAGGCCAAACATATTCTCGCTCATCTAACCCCGGAGTTGTGATTTATGGAATTATCCTCACTGACCGCCGTTTCCCCTGTCGATGGACGCTATGGCGATAAAGTCAGCGCGCTGCGCGCTATTTTCAGCGAATACGGTTTGCTGAAATTTCGCGTTCAGGTTGAAGTTCGCTGGCTGCAAAAGCTGGCCGCGCACGCAGCGATTAAGGAAGTTCCTTCATTTGCTGCCGACGCAAACGGTTTCCTTAATAAGATCGTCGCGGAATTTAGCGAGGCCGATGCGGCACGTATCAAAACCATTGAGCGCACCACCAATCATGATGTGAAGGCCGTTGAATATTTCCTGAAAGAGAAAGTGGCTGACGTCGCGGAACTGCACGCGGTTTCAGAGTTCATTCACTTCGCCTGCACCTCTGAAGATATCAATAACCTTTCCCACGCGCTGATGCTGAAAACCGCTCGCGAAGAAGTGATCCTGCCTTACTGGCGCAAGATCATTGATGCCGTTCAGGATCTCGCCGTCCAGTACCGCGATATTCCCCTGCTGTCACGCACGCACGGTCAGCCCGCGACACCGTCAACGCTGGGTAAAGAGATGGCAAACGTCGCGTATCGTATGGAGCGTCAGTACCGCCAGCTTGCTCAGGTTGAGATCCTCGGCAAAATTAACGGCGCGGTCGGCAACTACAATGCCCATATTGCCGCTTACCCGGAAGTTGACTGGCACCGGTTCAGCGAAGAGTTCGTCACCTCGCTGGGCATCCAGTGGAACCCGTACACCACGCAAATCGAACCGCACGATTATATTGCCGAGCTGTTTGATTGCATCGCGCGTTTCAACACCATCCTCATTGATTTCGACCGCGATATCTGGGGCTATGTGGCGCTAAACCATTTCAAACAGAAAACCATTGCCGGTGAAATCGGCTCGTCCACCATGCCGCATAAAGTAAACCCCATCGACTTTGAAAACTCCGAAGGCAATCTGGGGCTTTCTAATGCAGTGCTACAGCACCTGGCAAGCAAACTGCCGGTTTCCCGCTGGCAGCGTGACCTCACCGACTCCACCGTCCTGCGTAACCTCGGCGTGGGCGTGGGCTATGCGCTGATCGCCTATCAGTCCACCCTCAAGGGTGTCAGCAAACTGGAAGTGAACCGCGAACGCCTGCTCGATGAACTGGATCATAACTGGGAAGTGCTGGCCGAACCGATTCAGACCGTGATGCGCCGTTACGGCATTGAAAAACCGTATGAAAAACTGAAAGAGCTGACACGCGGCAAGCGCGTGGATGCGGAAGGCATGAAGCAGTTTATTGACGGTCTTGAATTGCCGGAAGAAGAAAAAACGCGCCTGAAAGCGATGACGCCAGCCAACTATATTGGCCGCGCCGTCACGATGGTCGATGAACTGAAATAATCTCCCTTTCCGCCCTCTTTTCTGTCAGAAAAGAGGGCGTTACTGCCCGCTGGTTGAATCATTATTTATCTCTGTGCGTTAAACTGTTACCGATCTTTATGTGAGGAAAGAGACATGCGCGTACTCGTTGTGGAAGATAACCCCCTGCTGCGTCACCATCTTAAAGTTCAGCTTCAGGAGCTGGGTCATCAGGTCGATGCTGCCGAAGATGCAAAAGAGGCGGATTATTATCTCGGCGAGCATCTCCCGGATATTGCGATTGTGGATCTGGGACTGCCGGATGAAGACGGTTTATCGCTGATCCGTCGCTGGCGCGGCCATAATATCTCTCTCCCGCTGCTGGTGCTGACCGCGCGTGAAGGCTGGCAGGATAAAGTCGAAGTGCTGAGCGCGGGGGCCGATGATTACGTCACCAAACCGTTTCACATCGAAGAAGTGGCGGCACGAATGCAGGCGCTGCTGCGGCGTAATAGCGGGCTGGCCTCGCAGGTGATTTCCATGCCGCCGTTTCAGTTGGACCTTTCCCGCCGCGAGCTTTCGGTCAGCGAGGAAGCCATTAAGCTTACCGCCTTTGAATATACCATTATGGAAACGCTGATCCGTAATCATGGCAAAGTGGTCAGCAAAGATGCGCTCATGCTGCAACTGTACCCGGATGCCGAACTGCGTGAAAGCCATACGATTGATGTCTTAATGGGTCGCCTGCGCAAAAAAATTCAGCATCGCTACCCGCACGAGGTGATTACCACCGTGCGCGGCCAGGGTTATCGGTTCGAACTTCCGGCATGAATCGACTGCTGCGCCATTTCTGGCCGCTCTCTTTACGCGGACGTTTTCTGCTGGCGACGGCGGCGGTGGTGCTGATCCTGTCGCTGGCTTACGGCATGGTGGCGCTGGTGGGCTACAGCGTCAGCTTCGACAAAACGACTTACCGCCTGCTGCGCGGCGAGAGTAATTTATTTTATACCCTCGCAAAATGGGAAAACGGCGCTCTGGACATCGACCTTCCCGATAATCTGGCCCAGCAAAGCCCGTCCATCGCGCTGATTTATGATGCTGACGGGCGGCTGCTGTGGTCGCAGCGTGACGTTCCCTGGCTGGTTAAGCGCATTCGCCCCGAGTGGCTAAAGAGCAACGGTTTTCAGGAGATTGAAGCCGATATCGATTTTAGCAGTATGCTGCTGCATGACGATAATGACGTTCAGCAAAGGCTTAATGAACTGCGTCGGGATGAAGATCCCGATTACGAAATGACTCACTCTGTGGCGGTTAACCTCTACCCTGCCACCGCCAGAATGCCGCCATTAACCATTGTCATTATCGACACCATCCCTGTTGAGCTGAAAAGCTCTTACATGGTCTGGAACTGGTTTTTGTATGTGCTGATTGCCAATTTCCTGCTGGTGATCCCGCTGCTGTGGCTCGCCGCCTGGTGGAGCCTGCGGCCTATCGAGGCGCTGGCGAAGGAAGTGCGCGAACTTGAAGAGCACCACCGCGAGGCGCTCAACCCGGAAACCACCCGCGAACTGACCAGCCTGGTAAACAATCTTAACCAGCTGCTGAAAAGCGAACGCGAACGCTACGACAAATACCGGACCACCCTCACCGATCTCACCCACAGCCTGAAAACACCGCTGGCGGTACTGCAAAGCACCCTGCGCTCGCTGCGCGGCGATAAGATCAGCGTTGCGGATGCCGAGCCATTAATGCTGGATCAGATCAGCCGCATTTCCCAGCAAATTGGTTACTACCTGCATCGCGCCAGTATGCGCGGCGGCAATGTCATGCTGAGCCGTGAACTGCACCCGGTCGCCTCGCTGCTTGATAATCTTAGCTCGGCAATGAACAAAGTTTACCAGCGCAAAGGCGTCAGCATTACGCTGGATATCTCCCCGGAAATCAGTTTTGTCGGCGAGAAAAACGACTTTATGGAAGTGACCGGCAACGTGCTGGATAACGCCTGCAAATACTGTCTGGAGTTCGTCGAGATTTCCGCCCGCCAGACCGACAACCATCTGCATATCATTATTGAAGATGATGGACCGGGTATTCCGCAGAGCAAACGCGAACTGGTTTTCGATCGCGGGCAGCGTATTGATACGCTCCGGCCCGGTCAGGGCGTAGGGCTTTCCGTCGCCAGAGAAATTGTCGAGCAGTACAACGGCAGCATTCTGACCGGAGAAAGCCTGCTCGGCGGCGCGCGCATGGAGGTGATTTTTGGTCGCCAGCACCCTGACAGCAAAGAGAGCTGACGGCGCTTTTTTCTTTCCCCGCCTGCATCGTTCCTGGCCGCCATCCGTTATAATCCCCTTCAGTCACGAGCCTGCGGGAAACTATTATGGATTATCAATTAGCATTAAACTGGCCCGATTTTATTGAGCGCTACTGGCAAAAACGCCCGGTGGTGCTGAAACGGGGTTTCACCGATTTTGTTGACCCTCTCTCTCCCGACGAACTGGCTGGCCTGGCGATGGAAAGCGAAGTCGATAGCCGCCTGGTCAGTCATCAGGACGGTAAATGGCAGCTCAGCCACGGTCCTTTTGAAAGCTACGATCACCTCGGTGAAAACGACTGGTCCCTGCTGGTGCAGGCGGTGAATCAGTGGCATGAACCGACGGCGGCGCTAATGCGTCCGTTCCGCGCGCTTCCTGACTGGCGGGTGGATGATTTAATGATCTCCTTCTCCGTGCCGGGCGGCGGCGTTGGCCCGCATCTCGATCAGTACGACGTATTTATTATTCAGGGCATGGGCCGCCGCCGCTGGCGCGTGGGCGAAAAAGTGCCGATGAAACAGCACTGCCCGCATCCTGATTTACTTCAGGTCGATCCGTTTGAAGCGATTATCGACGAAGAGCTGGAGCCGGGCGATATTCTCTATATTCCACCCGGATTCCCGCACGAGGGTTATTCACTGGAGAATTCGATGAACTATTCGGTCGGTTTCCATGCGCCTAACGCCCGGGAACTGATCAGCGGTTTTGCCGACTACGTGCTTCAGCGCGAACTGGGCAGCTTCCGCTACAGTGACCCGGATATCCCGTCCCGCGAGCATCCGGCCGATATTCTCCCGCAGGAACTGGATAAACTGCGCGGTATGATGCTGGATCTGCTTAATGAACCGGGGCATTTCAATCAGTGGTTCGGCGAATTTATTACCCAGGCCCGCCACGAGCTGGATATTGCCCCGCCGGAGCCGCCGTATCAGCCGGATGAGATTTACGATGCGCTCAAACAGGGCGACAAGCTGGTGCGTCTGGGTGGCCTGCGCGTGCTGCGCATTGGGGATGAGGTATTTGCTAACGGCGAGAAGATCGACTCCCCTCACCGTCCGGCACTGGAAGCGTTAGCCAGCCATATCGTGCTCAACGAGACGCTGTTTGGCGATGCGCTGGAAGATCCGTCGTTCCTCGCCATGCTGGCTGCGCTGGTGAATAGCGGCTACTGGTTCTTTGAAGATTAAGCGTTAATATCAATCAATGCCGGGCGGCATAACGCTGCCCGGCCTGTTTTGCGTTTACCGCCCCTGAATCGCCAGATCGCCCGGCAGCGTCTTTTGCATCCGGTGCCAGATCTCACCACTTTCGCGACCGTAGCGACGCACCGTGTCGTAAACCTGATCGTGCAGGCTTTTCTCACAAATCTCCACCAGCCGGTGGTAGAACCCCAGCGCCAGGCTGCGCGCTTCGGGATTGGCAAAATAGTGACGACCGATGCGGGTGTACAGCCCTTTCATGCCGTTGAGGATCAGCCCGTAAATCGGATTGCCCGACGCAAAGGCCAGCCCGCGAAAAATGTTATAGTCCAGCTCGGCAAAGGCATCAGCGTGATCTTCCACCTCGCGGGTGCTGTTCAGCACCTCCAGCGCCCGTTCAGGGTGCTGACGGAAGGCGGTACGAATAAAAATCGTCGAGATATTAGTACGCACGGAAAGCAGGTTGTCGATCAGTTGCGGAACGCTTTCGTGATCGAGACGCGCCAGCGTTTCAAGGATATTCAACCCGGACGTTTCCCAGAAGTTATTCACCTTCGTCGGTTTGCCGTGTTGGATGGTCAGCCAGCCATCACGCGCCAGACGTTGCAAAACCTCACGTAAAGTTGTGCGCGTGACGCCGATAAGTTCCGAGAGTTCGCGTTCAGCAGGAAGAATAGAGCCAGGAGGAAAGCGGCTGTTCCAGATGCTTTCAATAATGTACTCTTCAGCGAAACCCGCCGGGCTTTGCGCCTTAATTACCATAGTGATATTTCCATTACTCAGCGTTGCAACGTTGACTCATCATACCAGAGCGCTTCCCGGTCAGATAGCACGGAGAATCAATTAAAAAGGGATCGCCGTTTCATTTTTATCATTTATGTTAAGCATCCGACGACGGTTTCTGAGTGCCGCTGGCGGCTTTATCGTCAGGTTTGACTTTCCGCATGATAAACACGCGTTTAATGAATATTTTCTTGCAGGCTAGTGGCGTCTGAAATGATTTCGTTTACACTGCGCTCTCTTAGCAAGTTCCAGGGAAAAGATTATGTTGCGATTTTTAAACCAGTGCTCGCGGGGTCGCGGGGCGTGGTTACTGATGGCGCTGACAGCCCTTGCGCTGGAAATGGTGGCGCTGTGGTTCCAGCACGTTATGTTGCTAAAGCCCTGCGTTCTGTGTATTTACGAACGCTGTGCGCTGTTTGGCGTGATGGGCGCGGGGCTGGTGGGGGCGATCGCGCCAAAAACGCCGCTGCGCTACGTTGCGCTGGTGATCTGGCTGTACAGCGCATGGCGCGGTTTACAGCTGGCGTGGGAACATACCATGATCCAGCTTCATCCTTCGCCCTTTATGACCTGTGATTTTGCCGCGCGCTTCCCCGGCTGGCTGCCGCTGGATAAATGGCTGCCTCAGGTTTTCGTCGCTTCCGGCGACTGTGCCGAACGTCAGTGGTCGTTCCTGACGCTGGAAATGCCGCAGTGGCTGCTCGGTATTTTCGCGGCTTATCTTGTCGTGGCTTTGCTGGTGGTGATTGCTCAGCCCTTCAGACCGAAAAAACGCGATCTGTTCGGTCGCTAATCCCGCCGCTTCCAGGCCCGGCTCAATGCCGGGCTTTTTCTTAGCGCACCACCAGTAAATCGGAAAAGCGCGTCGTGTAGCGCGGCGAAAGCATTTCCCGCTTCATCTGCCACTGTTGCTCAATGCCCTGCCCGGCAAAATAGAGCGTCCCCTGCCCCCGTTTTGCATTCAGCGCGTCCAGCACGCTCATCAGCGCCGCGCTATTGGCGCGCGGCACGTTACTGTCAAACAGGTTGAGTTGTACCACGCCCTGACTGAAGAAATCGCTGAGCATCACGCCCGCTTTTTGGTAGCGATGCCCGTCGCGCCAGATAGCGTCCAGACACTTTATCGCGCCCTCAGTGACGTCGCGCGTGTCCTGAGTGGGGATGTGAATGCGTATCGACGCGCTATTTTCATAGCGGGCGGGATAAGGGTCAAAAGGAGAGGTTTTGATGAATACCGAAATAAAACGGCAGTATTGATGCTGCCCGCGCATTCTTTCTGCCGCGCGCGAGGCATAGCTGCATACCGCTTCGCGCATTGAGGGATAGTCGCTCAGGCGCTCGCCAAAGGAGCGCGAGCACATGATCTCCTGTTTATCCGGGATAAATTCATCCATTTGCAGGCAGGACTCGCCCCGGAGTTCGCGTACCGTTCTTTCCAGGATCACGCTGAAATGCTTGCGGATAAAACGGATATCACAGTCTGCCAGTTGCAGGACGTTTTTAATCCCCATGACGTCAAGCTTTTTGGCGATCCGCCTGCCTACCCCCCAGACATCATCAACCGGTAACTGCGCCATCAGCCTGCGCTGGCGATCAACGTTAGACAGATCGACCACGCCTTTTGTCTGCGGCCATTTTTTAGCTGCGTGATTCGCCAGCTTCGCCAGCGTTTTGGTGGGAGCAATACCAACACCGACGTTCAGGTGAGTGCGCTGGAGCAAAATAGCGCGCACGTCGCGGCCAAATTCTTCCAGGTTGCGGCAGTTAGCCACGCCGGTCAAATCACAAAAGGCTTCGTCAATGCTGTAAATTTCGATGCCGGGCGTCAGCTCTTCAAGAATCGACATCACCCGGTGGCTCATATCGGCGTACAGTTCATAGTTGCTGCTGAACACCGCCACGCCGTGCTGCTGGAAGAGCGCTCTCTGCTTGAAATACGGTTCGCCCATGGTAATGCCCAGCGCTTTCGCCTCCTGACTGCGGGCAATCACGCAGCCGTCGTTATTCGACAAAACGACGATCGGCCAGCCTTTCAGATCGGGACGGAATACGGTTTCACAGCTGGCATAAAAGGAATTAACATCAACCAGCGCAAACATCGTCAGCACGCCGCTTTCACGATGTAAGTGACGACACCGAAGATTTCCAGCCCTTCATCGCTGCCAATCAGGATCGGCGAATACGCTTTGTTCAGGGGATTTAAGCGGATTGAAGGGCGAAGCTGGAGCTGCTTGACGGTAAATTCCCCTGCAACCGAGGCGATGACAATATCGCCATGCTCCGCCGTTCTTGAGCTGTCAACAATCAGCAGATCTCCGTCGCTAATGCCGCCTTCAATCATCGAATCGCCGGAAGCCCGCACAAAATACGTGGCGCTGGGATGATGGATCATCAGTTCATTGAGGTCGATGCGCTGCTCCACGTAGTCCTGTGCCGGTGACGGAAAACCGCACTGTACAAGGTCACTAAACAGGGGCAGCAAGACTACCGGACGGAGTTCCGCTGGTTGAATAAACATCAAAATTAACACCTCAAATTATTACTGTATATATAAACAGTAATTTGAGTTGCCGTTGAGATCAAGTCAGAGAATAACTATTAATTTGCTGCACTGAAAAACCAGCAGCCAGGATCGGTACAACCCTTTTAAACCGGCGGCGCTTGCCCGTGGTGCTTCTGGCGCAAGCCATAGTAGCTGCGTAGCGCTTTTTCGAGGCCCGCTCGCGACATGATCAAAAAAGTTCGTTCGCCAGGAATAGTCAGACGATACTCACGGCCTTCATAAACCTGGGTGACCTGATACCACCTGCCGAGATAAAAAATCCAGTTCATCTTATCTATCCTGTTGAATTTAAACTGCTCTGTTCAAAGCATAGGCAAATCTTATGATTTATTAAGAGAAAAGTCCTCTTTTTAACCTTTATTAAGGAAGTCGATCACATAAATTACCTTCAGGAGCATCTGCACTTAACGAGGGATAAAAAAATCAAGCTGTAAGCAAAAGTAAGCAACATATAGGGTTTCATCGGCTAAAAATATTATTTCCCCTGAAAGAAACCACCAGAATTTAAAAAACATCAAACCTTTTCATAGGGTTATTAATTGTAATTTTCGCTCAGCGAAACGGTAATAGTGAAACAAACGAAGCGGTAATTTAATTTTTATTAAAGTTTGACGCGAGTGTTTTTTGGACTAAATTTAAATACTGAAAGCAGTCGATATGCGTCATCAGTATCGATTATGTGTGTAACATAACGTACAGTGGAGATATATTATGGCTGAACATCGTGGTGGTTCCGGTAATTTTGCACAAGATCGTGATAAGGCCTCCGACGCTGGTCGTAAAGGCGGACAAAGCAGCGGCGGCGGTAGCGGCGGTAACTTTAAAGACGATCCGCAGAAAGCCTCTGAAGCAGGTAAAAAAGGCGGACAGAGCAGCGGGGGTAAAAAATAACCCTGTGATACCGATCATTAATTAACCGTAATTACGATTAAAAAGTACATAATGACTATGGCTTTATTGGCGAGCCATCACTGGCTCGCCACATCCCCCACTTATCCACTTTCTTCGGCAATTTTGCTTGTTGTGTTAAGCATGTGATATACACCCAATTATATTTGCACTATCTGTACGGTAAATTAAATTTACTCGGAGAATACTCATGGCTACTCATCAAGAGAATTATCATGACTGGCTGCGTGACGCCCACGCTATGGAAAAACAGGCTGAATCTATGCTGGAGTCGATGTCCGGCAGAATCGATAATTATCCAGACCTGCGTGCGCGCATTGAACAACACCTTGCCGAAACAAAACATCAAATTACTCTGCTGGAAGGCGTCATTGAGCGTAATAATATCTCTCGTTCAGTCGTTAAAGATTCGATGAGTAAAATGACCGCCTTTGGTCAGTCGGTTGGCGGTATCTTTACCTCTGATGAAATCGTAAAGGGCGCTATCAGCAGCTATGTGTTCGAGCAGTTTGAAATTGCCTGCTATACCTCGCTGATTGCTGCCGCTGAAAAAGTGGGCGACAGCGAAGGCGTGGCGGTATTTAAAACCATTCTCGCGGAAGAAGAAGCGATGGCGAAATGGGCGCTCGATCACCTACCGGACGTCACGCAACAGTTTTTGCTACGTTCCGAAACACCGGGCGTTGAAGCTAAGAAGTAATCCCCTGGGTTCACCCCGGACAAAGAGAAAAGGTCACGCAGATGCGTGACCTTTATTTATGAGATTTAGTGAGCCTGACAGAAAACCACATCACAGGAGCCACCGGGTGTGTGGCCTCATACCCGCTAAACCAACCCTGCTGCCTGGTGTTGGCAAAAAGAGCAGAGTCAGGACAAATCTTACGCATATAAAATATATTATCAATCAAAACAATAATATTGATCGCCATAACCGATCAATTGTATAAATATCAATCAACTCTGGATCGCTCGCCTCCGGTGCCTGGAAGGATAGTTAGCATTGCAATAGATGAAAAGAATATAATTATTTCTTAGAGGTAGTGAGTTTTGTCGGGATAACAGGCTAAATGTAAAATCTGAAATCAGCAGAACTATTTAACGAAATGGGTTGGACTGACCCCGCGGAATATTCCAACTAACTACCAATCCATGGCGACGGGGCCAGTGGGCGAAATAATATAGATTTCATTACTGTTATTTTTAGCACTGCGTGCTTAGAGGGCAATCCAAAAATCAATAACCAATATGCTTAATTTTTTTGCCTGAATAAGCATCAATTCGCTGAAGGTATCGCCAGACGTAATTATCAGGGATACGACGATATCATTATATTCATTACAATAAAGATAGCGCTGAATTAACTTCAGGTACCCGGTGGCGGTACCTGAAGGGGAAGAAGATTACTTATTTTTGTAGGGATCTTGTTTGTGGTCCTGGCTGCTATCGCGCGTGCGCGGAACTTCACCATGCTCTTTCGGACTGCCAGTAACCGGACGATCGTCTTCTTTCTTACGTGGGTCTTGCGTGTTGCGCTCTGTCATCTTATTTCCTCTTTTCGCGTTCAGTCCGTTAAGCCTGGAAGAAAAGATACGTTTTAACAAGGCAATGTTTCACTGTTCCAGAGGATTAAGCGGCGCATCCCGCGGCGACCCAAAAAAGTAAGGCGCTCATTGAGCGCCTTACTTACCAGGTCAGCGTGCGCCTTTTCCAGACGGTGACATTTTTCTTCTTCTCGCGCTCCGTCAGCGCTTTATAAATGCCAAGCCAGACCGCCAGCGATAACAGCAGACCCACCACGCCAAGAAGCCACGTATGGTTCGTAAACGCCGCTGACAGTAAAAAAACAAGCAGCAGTACCGCCGCTACGATGGAGGCCAGCAATCTTATTTTTAAACGCGCCTCTCGTGAAACATAGTTATTTATTTTATGCGCATGGCAATGTTCACAAGCCTCGGCGTCGGCGGCAATCAGCTCATTACATGAAGGGCACCGAGTATCGTCAATGTGTTTCTCTGTCATAATTCTCTCCCGATGTTATGAGTTGCTTTTAAAAGGGAACTCAATACTACATTTTTTTTGCTGCGCTTTTTTCAGAAGCGCACGAAAGGCAAATAAATGTATTTCATTGCAAGAGCACGACAATAGCTGTTAAAAATTAAATACAGTTTCCAGAACAACGGGTTAGTAGTATTACCCGTTTAAAATAACTCACTACAGAGACGCATTTTTAAGAAATATCTAACTTTTCAATACGTTATTTAGCACGCTTTTAGTAAGCCGCATATAACACTGGCATTGTAAATTGATTTTCAGGTAAACGTCCAATACCTTTTTTAAGCATAATGTGCTCGCCTTTAACTAAGCCAGTAAAACAAAGCGGCGCATTGTTTCGTTTGAAGGGAAAACAAAAGCCGGAGAGAATCCGCTAAAATGCCGCCTGCACAAGCGCGCAGGCGATTTCAGGCAATTAAAGGTAGCTTGCCGAACGGCGCGTCTCTATGCTAAAACATTATCTTTATAGATTAATCTGATATTAAAGATAAGCCTGGTTATAGCGCTTTGATTTTACCTGGAGAAGATAATGTCCACGTTTGCGATTATTGCGATCCCATTTCTGGTCGTTTCAGTGGTTTTTCTGACGTTGGCCGCTACGCTGCGTAAGCCGGTATGGTTTATTCTCGGTGGCGTATTTCTGGCATCATCAATGGTCAACGCCGTTATCGCGATGGCGCAGTAATCTTACACACTGGCACAGAGGCTTTATGAGAATTGGCATCCTTTTCCCGGTGATGGTGTTTATCGTCGCCGTGGCGTTTTTAACCTGGTTTGTGGTGGGTGGCTACGCCACGCCCGGCTCCTGACGGATTGTTTTTATGACGTTAACCACCGCCCGCCTGCGGCTAAGCGCCTTAACGCCTGAGGATGCTGACGATCTTTATCGCATCTATGGCGACCCGCAAACTCATACATTTAATCCTGCCGGTCCCTGGCCGAGTCTGGCATTTGCGCAGCAGAAACTGCACGCATGGATTGAGGAATATCAGCAGCATGGCTACGGGCACTGGTCGATTGCCTGGCGCGATGCGCCCGCACGTATTATTGGCTTTGCCGGGATCTCGCCGCGGGAGCTGGAGGGCATACCGGTGCTAAACCTCGGCTATCGCCTGGCACCGGAAGCCTGGGGTAAAGGGGTAGCCAGCGAATTTTGCGATTTTGCCTTACGGCACGCCTTTACCACCTGCGACCTGCAGGAGATCACCGCCGTTGTCAGACCCCTGCACTACGCCTCCCGGCGGGTGCTGGAAAAATCAAGCCTGATCAAAACCGGCACGGTTAATGACATCGCCGACGCAGAACCGAGCCTGGTGTACCGACTGACGCAACAGCAGTGGAATAAGCGCTAACGCTTTATCAACGCGCAAATGGATCGTTACCCGCCTCTTCATTCCACAGGTATTCCATCCTTCCGGCGATATCCAGCGCCTGCTCGCGTCCCCGCAAATCCGCCACCACCTGTAGAGCCATATCGATCCCCGCGCTGATGCCGGACGAGGTATAAAACTTGCCGTCCTGCACCCAGCGCGCCCGGTGCTGCCAGATGACACGGTCATTCAGCGACGTCACCCAATCGAATGCGCGCTTGTTGCTGGTGGCTTTGAGGCCATCCAGCAAGGACGTGCGGGCCAGAAGTGCGGAGCCGGTACAGACGCTCATACAGAGCGCGGAGCGTTCCACAAGGTGCTGTAACCACCTCAGCCAGTCGGCATCCCCGGACAAGGGACGTGTCCCCTGCCCGCCGGGGATCAGTAACGCCTCATAATGCGCGGCATCCGCTATGTCGGTTTGAACCATCACGCCCTGCGAACTTCTCACCTCTCCACCGTGGCGCGATAAAAAGCGCAGTTGGCATTGCGGTAAGCAGCCAAAAACCTCGACGGGTCCCATCGCATCCAGCGTTTCAAAATCATCAAACAGCAGTACAGAAACGATAGCCAGGGTCATACGTTTTTCCTTCTGTTAAGGCGCAATACACTTTTTGGCAGTTGCACACCGGTGCGGTAATGATATTCTGCCCGGCGACGCTGGAAAAATACCATTAATGTATGAGGGAAGTATGAATAAATTACGTGTGGCGCAGGGAATAACATTAAGGCCGATCGAAAAAAATGAATTCGCGTCTTTTGTGACGTATTTTATCGAAGATTATACCGCTGAGATCGTCACCAACTACCGTCTTTCTGAACCGGACGCGCGGGCGCAGGCCATCCGGGATGTGGAACAAAGTTTTCCCGACGCGGAAAGAACGCCGGATCAGATCGTACTCTGTATTATGTTTCAGCAGGACGACACCGAACATCATGTCGGGTATATCTGGTATAAAGCAGACACGGTGCTGAAGTCTGTCTATATTAATGATTTCTATCTGTTTGAAGCTTCCAGAAATAAAGGGTTTGGCAGTGCCGCAATGAAAGCGCTGGAGAATAAACTCTCCCAGGAAGGTTTTACCCAGATGAAACTCAGAGTGGCGCAAGGTAATGAGCACGCCAGGCATCTTTATTCCGCGAATGGCTTTAGCGTCACCGGAATTAATATGAATAAACTGCTGTAAGCCAGCCCCCTGAAGAATAGCCAAAAGCGCCCCAGTGAAAAAAACGGGACGCGGATTCAGCTATATAAGAATGAGAGGTCATTCTGTCTTTTCAACCCGTCACTGCGCCCAGTCCGGCTTATTAAGGATGTGGTCCTGCCAGTCGAGAACGTCGGATTCGCGCACCGCGATATGCCGTACTGAAATGCGCTCGCCGTGCATCGCCGCTTTCGAACCGGTTAACAGAGGATGCCAGCGCGGAAGATCTTTTCCTTCCGCCAGCAGCCGGTAAGCGCAGGTGTGCGGCAACCATTCAAAGGTGGGCAGGTTTTCGCGGGTCAGCTTGATGCAATCCGGCTCGTACTCAAAACGGCGCTCGTAGTTGCGGCACTGGCAGGTTTTGATATTCAGCTGGCGGCAGGCAACGTTAGTGAAGTAAATCTCATCGGTGTCTTCGTCCATCAGCTTATGCAGGCAGCACTGACCACAGCCGTCACAGAGCGATTCCCACTCTGCGTCGGTCATTTCGTCGAGGGTTTTGCACTGCCAGAAGGGTAAATTGCTCATAAAGACGTCCACGATTGAGATCCAGGGGGCACCTTATAACCACTCTGGCACCCGGATGCAAGTTTTGCCGCCAGGATAAGGCGGCAAGCGAGAGTTACAGTACGCGGGTGGTCAGCGTTTTGCCGTCGAAATTCACTTCCAGTTCATCGCCGCTTTGCAGCGGGCCAACGCCGTCCGGGGTGCCGGTCAGAATGATGTCGCCCGCTTTCAGGGTGAAGAAGCGCGTCATATAGGCGATAAGCGGCACGATTTTGTGGATCATATCCGCCGTGTTGCCCTGCTGACGCACCTGGCCGTTCACTTTCAGCCCCAGCGAGGTCGCCTGCGGATCGCCGCTGAATTCGCTTACCGGGATAAAACCGGAAATCGGGCAGGAGTTATCGAAACCTTTCGCTTTTTCCCACGGCTGCCCTGCTTTTTTCATTTTGCCCTGTACGTCGCGCAGGGTAAGGTCGAGCGCTACGCCGTAACCGGCAATCGCCTGGGCGACGTGTTCTTCTGACGCCTGGCGCAGCGTCGCGCCGATCAGTACCGCCAGCTCAACCTCATGATGCACCGAACCATGTCCTGCCAGCAGCGCCAGCGGCTGGTGAATATCACACAGCGCCGTTTCCGGCTTGATGAACAGAACCGGTTCTTCCGGCGTTGCACTGCCCATCTCTTTAATGTGTTTCGCGTAATTACTGCCTACGCAGACGACTTTGCTAACCGGGTAGTCCAGCAGAGCGCCCTGCCAGTTATGATGCTGATACATGCTTTCCCCTGTAGTTAATCAAATATTCGATGGAGGTTATTTTTTGTCGGATTCCGCCAGATGCTGCTTAAGTAGATTCTCAGGTGGCGGCGGAAGCTGCAAATAATAGCCCTGCTCAGTTAACGCCTGTTTCACTTTCTCCAGATCCGCGCTCACCAGCTGCTTGCGGCCGTCGAGCGGGAGGAGCATAGCCAGCTGCGGCTTGCCAAACCCTGCCATCAGCTCGGCCGGGACGCGCGAAAAATCGTCCCTTTTTTCGACATAAAGATAGGTTTGCTCTCGTCGGGTACTTCTGTAGATCACACAAAACATACTTTTGCTCTGAATTAACGGGAAGGTGACTTGCCTCAATATAATAGTGACTATAACATGCCAGAGAGTCTTCGGAATATCATCCCATCTCGGGGATGGTAAAAAGCAAATTGAGTAAGGCCAGGATGTCAAACACGCCAATCGAACTTAAAGGAAGTAGTTTCACCTTATCAGTGGTTCATTTGCATGAGGCAAAGCCGGAAGTTATTCGTCAGGCGTTAGAAGACAAAATCGCTCAGGCACCGGCGTTTTTACGTCATGCCCCCGTTGTGGTGAATGTGAGTACGCTTACGGCACCCGTCGACTGGTTATCCATTCAGAAAGCCATCGCTGCAACGGGCCTGCGAATTATCGGCGTGAGCGGTTGTAAGGACCCTGCCCTGAAAGCAGAAATTGACAGAGCAGGCTTTCCTTTACTAACTGAAGGTAAAGAAAAAGTCGTTCGCCCTGCCCCTGTTGAAGAGCAGGCACCACCAGCGGCGGTGACGCCCATCACAAAAACGCGATTAATTGACGTTCCGGTGCGTTCTGGCCAGCGCGTCTACGCACCGCAATGTGATTTGATTGTAACCAGTCACGTCAGCGCAGGCGCAGAATTAATTGCCGATGGAAATATCCACGTTTATGGCATGATGAGAGGCCGCGTCCTCGCAGGTGCCAGCGGTGATAAAGAAGCACAAATATTTTGTACGCACCTGACGGCGGAATTGATATCCATCGCGGGTGAGTACTGGCTGAGCGATCAAATCCCGGCCGAATTTTATGGCAAAGCCGCGCGTTTACGTCTGGCGAATGATGCTTTGTCGATCGAACCCTTAAATTAATCCCTTTTAACAAGGAATTTTTATGGCACGCATTATTGTAGTTACATCGGGTAAAGGGGGCGTGGGCAAGACCACCTCCAGCGCGGCCATCGCTACAGGTTTGGCCCAGAAGGGTAAAAAAACCATCGTTATCGATTTCGATATCGGCTTACGTAACCTTGATTTAATCATGGGCTGCGAACGCCGTGTGGTGTACGACTTCGTTAACGTGATTCAGGGTGACGCGACGCTGAATCAGGCCATGATCAAAGATAAGCGCACGGAAAACCTCTATATTCTCCCGGCGTCGCAAACCCGTGATAAAGACGCGTTGACCCGCGAAGGCGTGGAAAAAGTGCTCGAAGAGCTGAAAGCGATGGAGTTTGATTTCATCGTCTGCGACTCTCCGGCAGGGATCGAAACCGGTGCTCTGATGGCGCTCTACTTCGCTGATGAAGCGATCATTACCACTAACCCGGAAGTGTCATCGGTGCGCGACTCCGATCGCATTCTCGGTATTCTCGCCTCTAAATCTCGCCGGGCAGAAAATGGTGATGAACCGATCAAAGAACATCTGCTGCTGACCCGTTATAACCCAGGGCGCGTTAACAGAGGTGATATGTTAAGCATGGAAGACGTACTGGAGATCCTGCGCATCAAGCTGGTTGGCGTGATCCCGGAAGACCAGTCCGTCCTGCGCGCTTCCAACCAGGGGGAGCCTGTCATTCTGGACACCATTTCAGATGCGGGCAAAGCATACGCTGATACGGTAGACCGCCTGTTGGGAGAAGAACGCTCTTTCCGCTTCGTCGAAGAAGAGAAGAAAGGTTTCCTCAAGCGCCTGTTCGGAGGATAAGTTATGGCATTACTCGACTTTTTTCTGTCACGGAAAAAGAATACGGCTAACATCGCTAAAGAGCGATTACAGATTATTGTTGCGGAACGTCGTCGTAGCGACGCCGAGCCACATTACCTGCCGCAGCTTAAACGCGATATTCTGGAAGTGATTTGCCGTTATGTGCAGATCGACCCTGAAATGGTCACCGTGCAACTGGAACAGAAAGGGGATGATATCTCCATTCTGGAACTGAACGTCACTCTGCCTGAAGCGGAAGAGTCAAAGTAGCCGCATCCTGCCGGGCGGCGTTGCTCCGCCCGGTAGTCCCGTCTTAGCTCTCGCTGCGCGGGTAGTTCGCCAGCAGCGCCTTCAGCGGTTCGCTCATCAACGCGCCACGCCAGCCGGAAATCAGTTCGGGCATCATGGTGGAGGTTTTCAGATCCCAGTGCCAGTTAAGCAGCTGATTGATCTGCCTGCGTGACGCCAGCAGCTCTGCGCTGAGATTTTTAACCGCGCTGATCTCCTGCACCACCGCTTTGATCTCTTTAAAGATTTTACGATAACCAGGCATATCCATCAGGTTCAGTAGCGGTTCAGGCAGTTGATCTTCCGCCAGCGCCTGCGCTTTCTCAACCAGGCTTAACAGCGTTTTGCCGTGGAAGCGAATTTCGCTACCGGAAAGACCGATGCTGTCCAGCTCGCCCAGACTCCCCGGCAGATAACGCGCCACCGCCCACAGATTCTCTTCGCGCACGACAAAGTTAACCGCCATATCGCGATCGCGCGCTTTGCGCAACCGCCAGGCAGCCAGCAGTTGCAGACAGGCCAGTTGGCGGGTACGCAGCTGCCAGGCGTTGGTAATTTCACGCCACGCCTCGTCAGGGTTGAGGATCTCCTGACGGCGATTTTTCATTAGCTCGCATTCGTCCAGCGCGGCTGAAAGCCAGCCTGCCTGGTCGGTTTCAGCCAGCAGCTTATGGGCAATCGGCAGCAGATACCAGACGTCGGCCGCGGCATAGTCGCACTGGCGCTCGGTAAGCGGACGCGCCAGCCAGTCGGTGCGGGATTCGCTCTTGTCGAGCTTCAGCCCGGTGAACTCCTCAACCATAGAAGCAAACCCCCAGGACATCGGCCGACCGCAGAATGCGGCGAGGATCTGGGTATCGATAAACGGCTGCGGCATCACGCCGAATTCATGCTGAAAGACCTCGAGATCTTCGCTACCGGCGTGGAGATATTTGGTGACGTCACGATTTAGCAGCAGTTCCTGCATCGGCGACCAGTCGGTGATGCCCAGCGGATCGATGAGCGCCACGCGTTGACCGTCAAACAGCTGAAGTAAACCCAGTTGCGGATAATAGGTACGGGTGCGGACAAACTCGGTGTCCAGCGCAATAGCCGTGGCGCTGCGCGCTTCTTCGCACAGGGCAAACAGCGCCTCGTTGGTGGTGATCATCTGGTAATTCAAATCATTTTCTCTTTACTTGCGCCCATAAAAAACGCCGGGTTAACCGGCGTCTGGCGACTTACTCAATGGCTCAGGCTTTATTGTCCACTTTAGCACGCGCTTCGTCACGCAGTTCTCGTCGCAAAATTTTACCGACGTTCGATTTCGGCAGTTCGTCACGGAACTCTACCTGTTTCGGCACCTTGTAGCCAGTCAGTTGACGGCGGCAAAAGGCGATTAACGAATCTTCGCTCAGCGAGGCCTCTTTCTTGACCACAAAAATCTTCACCGCTTCGCCGCTGCTGCCGGAAGGCACCCCTACCGCCGCCACTTCCAGCACGCCGGGGTGCTGCATCACCACATCTTCGATTTCGTTCGGATAGACGTTAAAGCCGGAGACGAGGATCATATCTTTTTTGCGATCGACAATCCGCAGGAAGCCTTCTTCATCCATCACCGCGATATCGCCGGTATGCAGCCAGCCGTCTTTAATGATTTCATCGGTGGCATCCGGGCGCTGCCAGTAGCCCAGCATCACCTGCGGGCCTTTAATGCACAGCTCGCCCGGTGCGCCAGGCGCAACCTCGTTGTCGTCATCGTCCACCAGCTTCACTTCGGTAGACGGTACCGGCAGGCCAATGCTGCCGCTGTGATAGTCAATATCATGCGGGTTAACGCTCACCAGCGGCGAGCACTCCGTCAGGCCGTAGCCTTCCAGCAGATACTGCCCGGTCAGCTTGACCCAGCGATCTGCCACCGCCTGCTGAACCGGCATTCCGCCGCCCGCCGAAAGGTGCAGCGTCGAGAAATCAAGCTGCTGGAAGTCTTTGTTATTCAGTAGCGCATTGAACAGCGTGTTGACGCCGGTCATGGCGGTGAACGGGTATTTTGCCAGCTCTTTCACCAGACCGGGAATATCGCGCGGGTTGGTGATGAGGACGTTTTGCCCGCCAAGCTCGATAAACAGCAGGCAGTTCATGGTCAGCGCAAAAATGTGATACAGCGGCAGCGCGGTGATCACCAGCTCAGTACCGCGATGCAGCAGCGGCCCGTAGGTGGCGTTGACCTGCTCCAGATTCGCCAGCATATTGCGGTGGGTCAGCATTGCGCCTTTCGCCACGCCGGTCGTGCCGCCGGTGTATTGCAGGAAGGCCAGGTCTTCCGGGACCAGCTCCGGCTTCACGTACTGCATCCGGTAGCCGTTATGCAGCGCGCTGCGAAAGGATATCGCATCCGGCAGGTGATACTTCGGCACCAGCCGTTTGACGTACTTGACCACAAAGTTAACCAGTGTGCCTTTGGTGGGAGAAAGTTGATCCCCCATGCGGGTCAGAATAACGTGCTGCACCTGGGTTTTTTTAACCACTTTTTCCAGGGTGTGGGCAAAGTTAGAGACGATGACAATCGCCGTCGCCCCGCTGTCATTAAGCTGATGCTCAAGTTCACGAGGGGTATACAGAGGGTTAACGTTAACAACCGTCATTCCGGCGCGAAGAATGCCGAACAGCGCCACCGGATATTGCAGCAGGTTGGGCATCATCAGCGCAACGCGGTCGCCCTTTTTCATGCCTAAGCCCTGCTGTAGCCAGGCGGCGAAGGCCCGGCTGCGCTCTTCGAGCTTGCGGAAGGTCATCACCTCCCCCATATTGACGAAAGCAGGCTGATCGGCGTAGCGCCTGACAGAATGTTCAAACAGTTCGATCAGGGAGTGATAACGGTCGGGGTTGATCTCCGCCGGGACATCAGCGGGATAGCGGTTTAGCCAAACCTTTTTCAATGCATCACCTCTAAAACCAGAATTTTGCGTCATCTCAACCCCTGACAATAAACATTGCGTTAACATTATATTAACTCAGCGTACCAGTTTATTAATCAGCCAGAATTCAGGTTGCGAAGCGCGTCACTATTTATTTTTATTATCCACGAACTTAACGCAAAAACAGCGGACCGGCCGCTGTTTCTTTTGCTTACAATACAATGGATTACTCGACTACCACGCTCTGAACCTGTGCGGGTCCGGGATTGTACCAGCCGCCATAACCATAGGCCCAGGGATGCGGTCCCCAGAACCACGGATCAATAGGTTGCGGCGGTAACATCACCTGCTGCGTGACCCGCCAGCGCTTATAGCCGTTCACCTGCATGACCAGATAGGTGTAGCCGGTATTACCGACTTTACCTTCCACCGTGCCGGTAATCGGCCCGACGACGGTGACCAGCTGGTTGCGGAAATCAACCGGATCGAGGAAGCCGTTGACGTTGGCATAAATACGCCCGCGTGAAGGCTCGCCGAGCACCGGTCGCGCCCCGTCATCCAGCGGGACGGTGGCGATTTCCAGTCGGGTTTTGCCCTGCTGATTCTCGATGCCCACGACTTTCCCACCGAAGCGCGCCTCCTGGCCCACATACAGCTGTGGCGCATTCATCACCCGCACCAGATCCTGCTGCGGAGTGGGGCTGGAGCCTTTAATGGCATCCGGGACGGTAACGCACCCGCTTAATGCCGCCGCCATCGCCCCTGCGATTATCCAGCGTACAATCTGTTTTTGAACCGCCATGATGCAACCTCTTCAACTGAATCTTACTTAGTGAGATTCATTCCCGGCCAGGAAGTTTCTTCCAGGCCACTTCGTTACGTAAATAAATCGGTTCAGCCTCTTCCGGCGGAACGGTCTGCTGGCGGGCGAGAAGCTGGCTGGCGAGCGGCAGCATATCTTCGGCAGCGGGAAGCTGAACGTCGCCGTCGGTGAGCGTCACCGCAGTGCCCTGCGCCATATCCGGCCAGGCTCCCCAGCCGGTGCCGACGGTGGCCCAGCTTCCGGTCAGCTGTTGCAGCCGCGCGGTAACCGCGTCAGGCTTAAGCACCGCTTCCGTTTCTTCGCCGTGCCACACGCCGTCTGCATCACGCTGATATTCCGCCCAGTACACTTCGCCCATTCGGGCATCAATGGCAGCCAGCACGCGCGTGGCCCCGGTTTTACGCCAGGCGCCCTGCGCCATCGTCATCAGCGTCGAGACGCCAATCATCGGCAGGCTGGCACCCAGCGCCAGCCCCTGCGCAATACCGATGCCAATGCGCACGCCGGTAAAACTGCCCGGCCCGCGCCCAAACGCCAGCGCGTCCAGATCGGCGAGCCTGACGCCGCCTTCGCTAAGCTGCTGCTGGACAAGCGGTAAAATCCGCTGGGTGTGTTCACGTGGGCACAGTTCAAAATGGGCACCGGTTTTACCGTCATTCAACAGGGCAACGGAACAGGCCTCGGTTGCGGTATCAATAGCCAGAATTCGCATGGGGATCGCGCTCTTACACTCCAGATCAATAAATTAGGCGTATTTTATCATAGTCAGTCATAAATTACCGCGCGGGCGGGACGGCAAGAAAACGGACCGCCCGCGCGATATCACGAGTACGCGGCGTCGGCGGCAAACTGGCGAGAAAAACCGCGCCGTAGGGACGCATGACCAGTCGGTTATCGCAGATCACCAGCACGCCGCGATCGTCAACATCGCGGATCAGACGTCCGACGCCCTGCTTCAGGGTGATCACCGCATCCGGTAGCTGGACTTCATCGAAGGGATCGCCGCCGCGCAGACGGCAGTCTTCCATCCGCGCCTTCAGCAGCGGATCGTCCGGGGAGGTGAACGGCAGTTTATCAATAATCACCAGCGACAGCGTGTCGCCGCGCACGTCAACACCTTCCCAGAAACTGCTGGTCGCCACCAGCAGCGCGTTGCCCGCGCTGACGAACTGCTGAAGCAGCTGGCCTTTACTGGTTTCGCCCTGAAGCAGCACCGGCAACGTCATAGTGGCGCGAAACTGTTCCGCCAGATCGCGCATCATGGCGTGTGAGGTGCAGAGCATAAAACAGCGGCCGTTATTCGCTTCAATCATCGGCTTGAGCATCGCCGCCAGCTGACGCGCCGCGCCGGGCTGATTAGCCAGCGGCAGATTGCGCGGAACGCAAAGCAGCGCCTGATTCGCATAGTCGAACGGGCTGGGAAGCAGCAGCGAATGCGCTTCATCAATGCCAAGTCGGGTGGTGAAGTGGCGGAGATCGTCGTTCACTGACAGGGTTGCCGAGGTAAAAATCCAGCTTCCCGGCTTCTGCGCCATGACCTCTTTGAATTTATCTGCCACCGTCAATGGCGTCAGGGCGAGGGTAAAATGGCGGGAGTTGCATTCATACCAGTAGCTGTAGCCGGGCTGGTTAAATTCTTTAAGCCGCTTGAGGCGGGCGCGGTACAAGGTGGCGCGTTCAAACGCCGCATCCAGCAGCGCAGAGCGACCAAGCGACAGTTTGGCGACGTCATAGCAAAGCTCCAGCGCATCATCAAGCAGCAGCAGCGCGCGCTGAATACTGGCATCCGCCAGCAGCTCGCGCAGGTTGCCGCGATAGCCCGGCTCGCCAAGTTGCAGACGAAAATCCTGCGCACTTTGCGCCAGTCGGTCGGCACATTTTTGCAGTTGCTGGGTGTCTTTAACCTCGGTCCGGTAAGCAATGCTGATATCTTTCGCCAGGTCCAGCAGCTGACGGCTGGAGAGCGACTGACCAAAATACTGGCTGGCAATATCAGGAAGCTGATGCGCTTCATCGAAAATCATCACGTCGGCTTCGGGGATCAGTTCACCGAAGCCGCTGTCTTTCACCACCATATCGGCAAGGAAGAGGTGATGGTTCACCACGACGACGTCGGCATCCATCGCTTTTTTACGCGCTTTCACCACGAAGCAGTCTTTATACAGCGGGCAGTCGCTGCCCAGACAGTTATCGTTAGTGCTGGTGACCAGCGGCCAGGCCTGAGAGTCTTCGGCTACGCTGGCGCAGGTGCTGATATCACCATCAATGGTGTTATTGGCCCACGAGCGCAGCAGGATCACGTCGCTTAGCGTCTGGACCGGCAAGTCTCCGCCCGCCAGCGCCTGCTGCTCCAGCCGTTCAAGGCAGAGGTAGTTTGAGCGCCCTTTCAGCAGCGCCAGCTTGCCGCTGAAGCCCAGCGCCTTCGAGACGGTGGGGAGATCGCGGCTGTAGAGCTGATCCTGCAACGCTTTCGAGCCGGTAGAGATAATCACCTTTTTATTGGCTCGCAGCGCAGGCGCGAGGTACGCATAGGTTTTACCCGTTCCGGTGCCCGCCTCCACCACCAGCGGCTGCGTTTTTTCAATCGCCTCGGCGACCGCCACCGCCATCTGACGCTGCGGCTCACGCGGTTTAAAGCCCGGTATGGCTTTGGCTAACTGGCCGTCTGTTGCAAAATCGTCCGTCACGCTACCCCCTGGTTAAATCGCCAGTGATTATGTCAGGGTGCGTGGGGTTTAGCCAGTCGAAGAGATGACGCAGCCGCGACAATATGGCAGTCTTAGGGGAGATATCTGGACGTTTTGAAAGGAAAAACAATGACCATTACCCGAATTGATGCCGAAGCCCGCTGGTCTGATGTGGTGATCCACAATCACACTCTCTACTACACCGGCGTGCCGGAAAATCTGGATGCTGATGCTTTCGAGCAGACCGCCAATACGCTGGCGCAGATTGACGCGGTGCTGGCAAAACAGGGCAGTGACAAAAGCAAAATTCTTGATGCAACGCTTTTTTTGGCCGATGCAGCTGATTTCGCCGCCATGAATAAGGCGTGGGATGCGTGGGTAGTGGCAGGCCACGCCCCGGTACGTTGCACGGTGCAGGCAACGCTGATGAAGCCGCAGTATAAAATTGAGATCAAAATTATCGCCGCGGTGTAAATCCTTCGCTGTTATAGCGCGGTAACGGCTATGACAGCGGAGTATTTATCGCTAACGTCACCCAGGCGAGCAACGAAGCCCGTTGCCCGGTCTTTATCATCAAAGGTCGATAAAAAAGGGATCGTCAAAACCATTAAGCGCAATGACGTACCATCCCGGCTGGCGGTAAGATCTTCGCCCGTCACGCCGTGATAGCGAAAGCCACTTTGCCAGTCGGCCCACTGTTCCGGCTGCGGGCAATGGCACGGAAGCACCATTGCGCCAGGCTGCACGGCGGCCTGAAGAAAATGGACAACGCTGGCTGGCATAATGACTGACATAAGCCCTCCGGCTAGTTATTCGTCTTCGTCATCCTCAAAAAGGGCGACGATACGTTCGCCAGTGTGGCTGGCGCGCAGTTCATTCGCCACTTTGGTAATTGCCTCACCGCTACTCATGCCCTGCGACATCAGGTCCTGGATACGCTCGACAGCTTTCTGCTGCTGCTCATGGCTGAGCGAAGGTAAACCTGCAAACATGACACACTCCTGCTACATTATTGGCGCTAATTATTTCATGCTGCCTGGCGCTTAGCCAGCAACGAGTCAGGATCGATGAACACGCAATCTCCCACCGTTCTAAGTTTACCATGGCGTCAGGACGCTGCCGAACATTACTTCCGTCCCCTCAGCCACTTGCCGTGGGCAATGCTGCTGCACTCCGGCTATGCCGATCATCCGCACAGCCGGTTTGATATTCTGGTTGCCGATCCGCGCACCACCCTGACCACGCGCGGCACCCTGACCACCATAATAAACGCCGACGGGCAGCATCAGTCCGCAGCCGATCCGCTGCAACTGGTGCATGATGCGTTACGGGCGCTGGATCTGCCGACGACGGCAAATGACGATCTGCCGTTTCAGGGCGGTGCGCTGGGGCTGTTTGGCTATGATTTAGGGCGACGCTTTGAAAAACTCCCCGCCCTCGCCAGCGCGGATATTGACCTGCCGGACATGGCGGTCGGTCTTTATGACTGGGCGTTGATTGTCGATCATCGTCGCCAGCGGGTCGTACTGGTAAGCCACGCCGACGCCCATCAGCGGCTGACCTGGCTGAACGGGCAGCAGGCGGCTGAGGCACGCTCCTTCCGCCTGACGTCTGCCTGGCAGTCCAATATGAGCCGCGCAGAGTACGGCGAGAAGTTCCGCCAGGTACAGGAATATCTGCACAGCGGCGACTGCTACCAGGTCAATCTGGCGCAGCGTTTTCAGGCGCGCTACAGCGGCGATGAGTGGAGCGCGTTCTGCCAGCTAAACGCCGCCAATAAAGCGCCGTTTAGCGCGTTTTTGCGCCTTAATCGCAGCGCGGTGATCAGTCTGTCACCGGAGCGGTTTATTCAGCTGCGCCATACAGAGATCCAGACCCGCCCCATTAAAGGCACCCTGCCGCGCCTGGACGATCCGCATCTTGACGCACAGCAGGCGACGAAGCTCGCGCATTCCGCCAAAGATCGCGCCGAGAATTTAATGATTGTCGATTTAATGCGTAATGATATCGGCCGCGTTGCCGTGCCCGGTTCCGTAAAAGTGCCGGAATTGTTTGTGGTAGAGCCGTTCCCGGCGGTGCATCATCTGGTCAGCACCATTACCGCCCGCCTGCCGGAGGCGCTGCACGCCAGCGACCTGCTGCGCGCCGCGTTTCCCGGCGGTTCGATTACCGGCGCGCCCAAAGTGCGGGCGATGGAGATTATCGACGAACTGGAGCCACAGCGCCGTAATGCCTGGTGCGGCAGCATCGGCTATCTCAGCCTGTGCGGAAATATGGATACCAGCATCACCATTCGCACGCTAACCGCGCACGACGGCCAGCTTTATTGTTCAGCGGGCGGCGGGATTGTTGCTGATAGCGAGGAACAGGCGGAATATCAGGAAACGTTTGATAAAGTTAATCGTATCTTGCAGCAACTGGAGAGCTGATCGTTGGATGCCCACAATCTCACCCTTGATGATTTTCTTTCGCGCTTTCAGCTTTTACGCCCGCAGGCGAATCACACCGGACTGAACACCCGTCAGGCGGCTGTGCTGATCCCCATCGTCCGGCGTACGCAGCCGGGGCTGCTGCTCACCAAACGTTCATCGCACCTGCGCAAGCACGCCGGGCAGGTCGCTTTCCCCGGCGGCGCGGTAGATGCCAGCGATGCCTCGCTGATTGCCGCCGCGCTGCGGGAAGCGCAGGAAGAGGTCGCCATTCCCCCGGAGCGGGTAGAAGTCATCGGCGTCCTGCCGCCCGTCGACAGCGTAACCGGTTTCCAGGTGACGCCGGTGGTCGGCATTATTCCGCCAGATTTACCCTATCACGCCAGTGAAGACGAAGTGGCCGCCGTGTTTGAAATGCCGCTGGCGGAGGCGCTGCGGCTGGGACGCTATCATCCGCTGGATATACACCGACGCGGGAATTCTCACCGGGTCTGGCTTTCCTGGTATCAGCATTATTTTGTCTGGGGGATGACCGCAGGCATTATTCGTGAGCTGGCGCTACAAGTGGGATTTAAATCCTGACTACAGTTAGCGCAGCAGGGTTTCGCCATCATTAGTAAAACAGCGGTTATACATTAGTTTAATTCATGTGAATAATCGCGCTGAATGCCGCGTTCCCTCTTACACTAAGCGCAATTTTTACATCGTTACTGACGTTCAGTAACCCTGTCTGGAGTACATACCGTGATTAGTCTATTCGACATGTTTAAAGTGGGGATTGGTCCCTCCTCTTCCCACACCGTAGGGCCAATGAAGGCCGGGAAACAGTTCGTCGATGATCTGGTGGAAAAAGATCTGCTGACAAGCGTCACCCGCGTGGCGGTTGACGTCTACGGCTCGCTGTCGTTAACCGGCAAAGGACACCATACCGATATCGCCATTATTATGGGACTGGCGGGTAATCTGCCTGCCACGGTAGATATTGACAGTATCCCGGCGTTTATCCGCGATGTTGAAACGCGCGGTCGCCTGCTGCTGGCCCAGGGCAGCCATGAAGTGGATTTCCCGCACGGCGACGGGATGCGTTTTCACAGTGAAAACCTGCCGCTGCACGAAAACGGCATGGTGATCCACGCGTGGAACGGCGATAAAGAAATCTACAGCAAAACGTATTACTCCATCGGCGGCGGTTTTATCGTCGATGAAGAGCATTTTGGCAACGACGCCAGCGGCGACGTTAGCGTGCCGTATCCGTTTAAATCCGCCAAAGAGATGCTGGGCTACTGCAAAGAAACCGGCCTGTCGCTGTCCGGCATGGTGATGCAGAACGAACTGGCGCTGCACAGCAAAAAAGAAATTGAAGAATATTTTGCCGACGTCTGGCAGACCATGCGCGCCTGTATCGATCGCGGTCTGAATACTGAAGGCGTGCTGCCGGGTCCGCTGCGCGTGCCGCGTCGCGCGCCTGCCCTGCGCCGGATGCTGGTGTCCAGCGACAAACTGTCCAACGATCCGATGATCGTCATCGACTGGGTGAATATGTTTGCGCTGGCGGTCAATGAAGAGAACGCCGCAGGCGGCCGCGTCGTCACCGCGCCAACCAACGGCGCGTGCGGAATTGTTCCGGCGGTACTGGCCTACTACGATCACTTTATTGAATCGGTCAGCCCGGATATTTATATTCGCTATTTCCTCGCGGCGGGCGCAATTGGTGCGCTGTATAAAATGAACGCCTCTATTTCCGGTGCCGAAGTGGGCTGTCAGGGAGAAGTGGGTGTCGCCTGCTCAATGGCCGCAGCGGGTCTTGCGGAACTGCTGGGTGCCAGCCCGGAGCAGGTGTGCGTAGCCGCAGAAATTGGCATGGAGCACAATCTCGGCTTAACCTGCGATCCGGTTGCCGGTCAGGTGCAGGTGCCGTGCATTGAGCGTAACGCTATCGCCTCGGTCAAAGCGATTAACTCGGCGCGCATGGCGATGCGCCGCACCAGCGAGCCGCGCGTGTCGCTGGATAAAGTCATTGAGACGATGTATGAAACGGGTAAAGACATGAACGCCAAATACCGCGAAACCTCGCGCGGGGGCCTGGCAATTAAAGTTCAGTGTGACTAATTTCTCTTCTGCCCACCTTAACCGGTGGGCAATTCCCGCTATATTCTCGTCGCCTCCTCCTTTCCGCACTACAATTTTATTGTACCGTTGGCACAACGTCAGTTATACGAGATTGATAAAAACCAGCCATGCAAACAGCACAGCGGATCATCGTCAATTATCGGCGTAAGCGCATTATCGTCAGTACCATCGTGGCGCTGATTACGCTTAGCCTGACCTTAGGGATACGATTTATTTCGCAGCGTAGCCTAAATCAGGAACGCATTCAGGAAGCTGCCGCGCAGGCCGTCGCCACTCTGGACAGAATTCTTTTGCCGCTGGAAAACGGGCGCAGCGAGACGATGAGTCTGGTTGGTCTGCCCTGTAGTGAAGCGCAGCCGCTTATCCGTAAAAAAGCGGCGATGCTGCAAACCGTTCGCTCCATTGCGCTGGTAAAATCCGGCATTCTGTACTGTTCCAGTATTTTCGGCGAGCGCGATGTGCCGGTTAATCAGCTCCAGCCCGCTCTGCCTGCCAGCGAAGACCGTCTGCTGCTTTCCACCGATCAGTCGCTGCTAAAAGGTTCGCCGATTATGCTGCAATGGTATCCCGTCTCGGCCGATGGCGAGGATGGGGTGATGGAGAGCATTAATATCGAACTGCTCAGTAGCCTGATTCTTAGCCCGCGCGCGCCGTTAATTTCGGCACTCAGCCTGACGCTGGGCGACCGTCATTATATTGAAGGCGTGGGCGTGGTCGAGCGTCTGCCCGAAGATCAGGATCACCCGCTTTACCGCCTCGCCTCGGCGAATTTCCCTTTTACGATTAATGTCAGCACCCCCGGCGCAACGATGCTGGCACTGCGCGATCTGCCCAGCCAGCTCCCACTGGCACTGATCCTTAGCACTCTGCTGGCGTGGATTGCCTGGCTCGCGACGGCGGGCCGGATGAGCTTTACGTGGGAAATCAATCTGGGCATCGCCGCCCACGAGTTTGAGATTTTTTGTCAGCCGCTGCTGGATGCCCGCTCGCGCCAGTGTACCGGCGTAGAAATTCTCCTGCGCTGGAATAATCCCCGGCAGGGCTGGATTTCGCCGGATGTGTTTATACCCATCGCTGAAGACCACAATCTGATTATCCCGCTGACCCGCTACGTGATCGCTGAAACCGCACGCAATCTGGCGCTCTTTCCGGCCACCAGCGGTTTTCATATCGGGATTAACGTCGCCGCCAGCCATTTGCGGCGCGGTATTTTGTTAAAAGATCTCAACCGCTACTGGTTTAACATGCATCCGAAGCAGCAACTGGTGGTGGAACTGACCGAGCGCGATGCGCTGGAAGATGTGGATTACCGGCTGGTGCGGGAGCTGCATCGTAAAGAGGTGAAGCTGGCGATTGATGATTTCGGCACCGGCAACAGCTCCCTTTCCTGGCTGGAAAAACTGCGCCCGGACGTGCTGAAAATCGACAAATCGTTTACTGCCGCGATTGGCACTGATGCGGTAAATTCGACGGTGACGGATATGATTATTGCGCTCGGAAAGCGCCTGCGCATCGAACTGGTGGCGGAAGGGGTGGAAACAGAGCCGCAGGCGGTTTACCTGCGTCACCACGGAGTGCAATTGTTACAGGGATATTTATATGCGCGTCCGATGCCTATCAATGAATTTCCACAGTGGCTGGCGGAATCGTCTCCGCCAGCCCTGCGACAAAATCGCCATCCCAGGCCGATTATTCCGTTGCGTTAAGCGTCCTGATCGTCCTCGTGAACGGAGGCTTCTTTAATGACGCGAACCAGGTCCACACGATAGTCGTTCGCTTTGACGATGGTGATTTGCAGCGGAGCCAGTTCGATCACCTCCCCCACGCGCGGAATATGACCGTTCACCGCGATGACCAGACCAGCGACCGTGGCGACGTCTTCATCATCATTCACCAGGTTATCCAGCCCCAGCGCATGCTGTAAGGCGTGGAGATCGGTGCCGCCTTTGACCAGCCAGCCGTCGCCATCGGAGACGATTTCCGGCGTTTCGTCGGCGTCAGGGAATTCACCGGCAATGGCTTCCAGTACGTCAAGCGGCGTAACCAGCCCCTGCACCACCCCGAACTCGTTGGTGACAATCACAAAGCTACCGCGTGCGCGGCGCAGTACGCCCAGCAGATTGATGGGGTCCAGCGTCTCCGGCACCACAATCGCCGGAGAGGACGACGCCATCGCCGCCACGTCTTCACCCGCTTCCAGTGCCACCAGCAGCTCTTTTGCCCGCACAATACCAATCACTTCATCCAGTTCGCCCCGGCATACCGGGAACAGGCTGTGTGGAGAAGACAGCAGTTGCTGACGGATTTCGTCGCGGCTCAGGTTGGCATCCACCCAGCTAATGTCCCCGCGCGGCGTCATAATGCTGCGCAGCGAGCGGGACGCCAGCGTCAACACGCCGTTAATCATGTAGCGCTCTTCATCGGCAAACGCCCCTTCCGGGATTGGCACGTTGGTATGGCTGTCCGTTTCATTGGTCGGGCTGGTGCGTTTACGCCCGCCCATCAGACGCAAAATGGCGTCAGCGGTACGCGCGCGCAACGGCAGCGTGGACTGATGGCGAATAAAATTGCGTCGCGCCACCTGGTTGAAAAACTCGATAATGATCGAGAAGCCAATCGCCGCGTACAGATAACCTTTCGGGATATGGAAGCCGAACCCTTCTGCCACAAGGCTTAAGCCAATCATCAGCAGGAAGCTCAGACACAACACCACGACCGTTGGATGCTGGTTAACAAAGTTTGTCAGCGGCTTCGAGGCCAGCAGCATCACCGCCATTGCAATCACCACCGCCGCCATCATTACCGGCAGGTGATTTACCATCCCGACGGCCGTGATCACCGCATCGAGTGAAAAAACCGCATCAAGGACTACAATTTGAAGCACCACCACCCAAAAGCTGGCGTAACCTTTGCCGTGGCCGTCATCGTGCTGGCGATTTTCCAGCCGTTCGTGCAGTTCGGTCGTGGCCTTAAACAGCAGGAATATCCCCCCCAGCAGCATGATCAGATCGCGCCCGGAGAAGGCGTAATCCCAGACGCTGAAAAGGGGTTTGGTCAGCGTGACCATCCAGGAGATCACCGACAGCAGCCCAAGTCGCATCACCAGCGCCAGCGACAGACCGATCAAACGGGCTTTGTCACGCTGTTTCGGCGGCAGTTTATCAGCGAGGATCGCAATGAAGACGAGGTTATCAATACCGAGCACGATCTCAAGAACGACAAGCGTTAAGAGACCGATCCAGATTGAAGGATCCATTAAGAATTCCATGGTCAGCTCCTGCTAACGGCGTGCGTCGTCATCGCCTGGGTTACTTCAGGCGTAACAATGACGGAAAGGGTGATGGGAAAAGCATCAGGAGTACGAATGTACTCTGGCGTGGAAAGGCGTCGGTGACGGTCCATACGGCGGGCAACTGCCCTGTTCTCCTGTGATGTTAAACGAAATGTAAACATAACAGACAAAAATAATCTTTGGCAAAGATTTACCTGTCTTTGCATTCTGTGCGATTTTTTGTGCTGCGAAATTAATATGCTTATAAATTTAAATTACGGATCTTCATCACATTATTTATTTTTTTACTAACTAAAATAATTCATTGTAGTAACCATTTTAGGGCCAGAAAGCGATCTGAATCGATTCAATGTAACAGAACGGTTCACAAATGCATCCGTCGATGTATTAACGATAATAAAGGAGGTAGCAAGTGACGATTGCTATTGTAATTGGTACACATGGTTGGGCTGCAGAACAACTGCTCAAAACAGCAGAAATGCTGTTGGGCGAGCAGGAAAACGTCGGCTGGATTGACTTTGTCCCAGGCGAAAACGCAGAAACGCTGATCGAGAAGTACAACGCTCAGCTCACAAAGCTGGATACCAGCAAAGGCGTGCTGTTTCTCGTCGATACATGGGGAGGCAGTCCGTTTAACGCTGCCAGCCGCATTGTCGTCGATAAAGAGCACTATGAAGTCATTGCGGGCGTCAACATTCCGATGCTGGTCGAAACGTTGATGGGTCGTGATGATAATCCGACGTTCGATGAACTGGTGGCTCTGGCGGTGGAAACCGGTCGTGAAGGCGTTAAGGCGCTGAAAGCGCAACCGGTTGAAAAAGCGGCCCCTGCTCCGGTTGCCGCCGCGCCACGCGCCGCAGCACCGGTAAAACCGATGGGTCCCAATGACTATATGACCATTGGCCTGGCGCGTATCGATGACCGTCTGATCCATGGTCAGGTTGCTACCCGCTGGACGAAAGAAACCAACGTGCGCCGCATTATTGTGGTCAGCGACGAAGTGGCCGCTGATACAGTGCGTAAAACGCTGCTGACGCAGGTTGCTCCTCCGGGCGTCACCGCGCATGTGGTGGACGTTGATAAAATGATCCGCGTTTATAACAACCCGAAATATGCGGGCGAGCGCGTCATGCTGCTGTTCACTAACCCGACTGATGTAGAACGTCTTGTTGAGGGCGGCGTGAAAATCACCACCGTCAACATCGGCGGCATGGCATTCCGGCAGGGTAAAACACAGGTAAATAACGCCGTTTCGGTGGATGAAAAAGATATTGCCGCGTTCAGGCAACTGAACGATCGCGGTATTGAACTGGAAGTCCGTAAAGTTTCCAACGATCCGAAACTGAAAATGATGGATCTGATCGGCAAAATCGGGAAATAACGCGTTGCGCTGATATCACTCAGTTTTCACACTTTAAGTCTTACGTTTATAGGAGAAGTACAATGGAGATTACCATTCTTCAGATTGTGCTGGTGTTCATCGTAGCGTGTATCGCGGGTATGGAGTCGATACTGGATGAATTTCAGTTTCACCGCCCGCTGGTCGCATGTACCCTCGTGGGTATCGTTCTTGGGGATATGAAAACCGGTATTATTATCGGTGGTACTCTGGAAATGATCGCTCTCGGCTGGATGAACATCGGTGCGGCAGTTGCACCTGATGCGGCGCTGGCGTCCATCATTTCTACCATTCTGGTTATCGCGGGTCATCAGGGCATTGGTTCCGGTATCGCACTGGCTATCCCGCTGGCCGCAGCAGGCCAGGTATTGACCATCATCGTGCGTACCATCACCGTGGCTTTCCAGCACGCAGCGGATAAGGCGGCTGATAACGGCAACCTGACGGCGCTGTCCTGGATCCACGTTTCGTCCCTGTTCTTACAGGCTATGCGTATCGCTATCCCGGCTGTGATTGTTGCGGTGTCTGTAGGCACCAGCGAAGTACAGAACATGCTGAACGCCATTCCTGAAGTGGTGACCAGCGGTCTGAACATCGCTGGTGGCATGATTGTGGTAGTTGGTTACGCCATGGTCATCAACATGATGCGTGCGGGCTATCTGATGCCGTTCTTCTATCTGGGCTTCGTTACTGCGGCTTTCACCAACTTCAACCTGGTTGCGCTGGGTGTGATTGGTGCTGTTATGGCGGTTCTGTATATTCAGCTCAGCCCGAAATACAACCGCTCTGTAGGTACAGCTGCTCCGGCTGCTGGCGCTAACGATCTTGATAACGAACTGGACTAACAGGTGAGCGAAATGGTTGAGACCAAAAAAATTATCACTGAGAAAAAACTCACCCCGGGCGATATTCGCGGCGTGTTCCTGCGTTCGAACCTGTTCCAGGGGTCATGGAACTTCGAACGTATGCAGGCGCTGGGCTTCTGCTTCTCAATGGTTCCGGCAATCAAACGCCTGTACCCGGAGAACAACGAAGCGCGTCGTCAGGCGATTAAACGTCATCTGGAGTTCTTTAACACCCATCCTTACGTTGCAGCACCGGTACTCGGCGTTACGCTGGCGATGGAAGAGCAGCGTGCTAACGGCGCAGAGATCGACGATGGTGCCATCAACGGTATCAAAGTCGGCCTGATGGGACCGCTGGCAGGCGTGGGCGACCCGATCTTCTGGGGTACGGTGCGTCCGGTATTTGCGGCACTCGGCGCGGGTATCGCGATGAGCGGCAGCCTGCTGGGGCCACTGCTGTTCTTCATCCTGTTTAACGTGGTACGTCTGGCAACGCGTTACTATGGCGTGGCTTACGGCTACCGCAAAGGTATCGATATCGTTAAAGATATGGGCGGCGGCTTCCTGCAAAAACTGACTGAGGGGGCGTCAATCCTCGGCCTGTTTGTCATGGGGGCACTGGTCAACAAGTGGACGCACGTTAATATTCCGCTGGTGGTATCGCGTATTACCGACCAGACCGGTAAAGAAAACGTCACCACTGTACAGACCATTCTCGATCAGCTGATGCCGGGCCTGGTCCCGCTGCTGCTGACCTTCGCCTGTATGTGGCTGCTGCGTAAGAAAGTTAACCCACTGTGGATCATCGTTGGCTTCTTCGTCATCGGTATCGCGGGTTATGCTATCGGTCTGCTGGGCCTGTAATAAATTTGTTATCCGCCGGGGGCTTGCCCCCGGCTTTTTTTTGAGGAAAATCAATGGCCCTTACCGATATCGTGCTGATACTGTTTATCGCCCTGCTGCTGGCGTTTGCCATTTACGATCAGTTCATCATGCCTCGCCGTAACGGTCCCACCCTGCTTGCCATCCCGCTGCTGCGCCGCAGCCGGGTAGATAGCGTGATTTTTGTCGGTCTGGTGGCGATCCTTATCTATAACAACGTCACCAGCCAGGGTGCAATATTAACCACATGGTTATTAAGTGCGCTGGCATTAATGGGTTTATATCTGTTCTGGATCCGCACGCCGAAGATTGTGTTCAAAAAACAGGGCTTTTTCTTCACCAATGCATGGATAGAATATAACCGTATTAAAGAGATGAATTTATCGGAAGACGGCGTTCTGGTGATGCAATTAGAGCAGCGTCGCCTGCTGGTCAGAGTGCGAAATATCGACGATCTGGAAAAGATTTATAAATTACTTGTTGTTAATTAATGTGTTACATTCATAGCTATTGCTATATTACCGGGTTAATAAGGTTATTAATATATAGCCACGGCTATATTTGTTGATCAATACACCTGGTGTTATTAACGTTTTATTTACTCCAAAAAGCAAATGAAAATCGTTATCAACAAGATAGCGGAATAGCGCGTATTTGTTATTGTCTTATATTAAATAAATATGTTAAGGTTGCGCCCGTCATTGGGGAGTAGCCAATTTCCTTATTCCCGGAAATGTACGTGTCAACATACTCGTTGCAAAACGTGGCACGTACGGATCGCCAGACGGCGGTCAGGCGAGACCATAGGCGCATCAACTGCTATTTGCTGGGGGCAGTGGTGTGTTATATGGATCCCGGTCAGGACGCTGTTATGAATTTATCTGCCACTATCCTTCTTGCTCTTGGCATGTCGATGGACGCTTTCGCCGCTTCAATCGGCAAAGGTGCCACCCTCAAAAAACCTAAATTCTCTGAAGCCCTGCGAACCGGTCTGATTTTTGGCGCGGTCGAAACCCTGACGCCGCTGATTGGCTGGGGGCTGGGGATGCTCGCCACCCAGTTCGTCCTCGAATGGAACCACTGGATCGCCTTTTTCCTGCTGCTGTTTCTCGGTTGTCGGATGGTGCTTGAAGGCTGCCGGGGTAATGACGACGCGCTGGAGCCGCCGCATCGTCACGGCTTCTGGCTGCTGGTGACGACCGCGATCGCCACCAGCCTTGACGCAATGGCGGTGGGTGTCGGCCTCGCTTTTTTACAGGTCAGCATCGTCACCACCGCGCTGGCGATTGGCTGCGCCACCTTTGTGATGTCCACCATCGGAATGGTGCTCGGTCGCTTTATTGGCCCGCTGCTCGGCAAACGGGCTGAAATTCTTGGCGGCATCGTGCTGATAGGTATTGGTGTACAAATCCTCTGGAGCCACTACGCCGGTTAACGCTCCCGCTGCCAGCAGTGAAGGCTAAAATCGGTCTGGCAGTGAAACACTTCCTGCGCCGCTAACGTTTCCCACACTGACGGTTTTGCCCGCCAGGCAAACGGCGTCATCTGTAATAATGCTACCGCTTCTGCTCCCGTTAGCGTCATGGTGTAGTCCAGCGAGTCATGCTCCTGAAGGATAAAACCGGGCAGTTGCTCATAACTCTCCTCATGCAGCTGGATCTGCGCATAGATCAGTCCTTTTAACTCCATCAGATGCCGTGGCCCTGGCGTCACCGTAAATACCCAGCCGCCGGGTTTCACCACTCTTGCCAACTCCTGGGGATTGCAGGGGGCATAAATACGCACCACGGCGTCCATGCTGTCGGCGTTAAACGGTAGCCGCTGGCTGGATGCCACGCAGAAATTGACCTGTGGATAACGCTTTGCCGCCGGACGGATCGCCGCTTTTGCCACATCCAGCCCCCAGGTTTCGTCGGCGATGTCGGCAAAAGCGTGCGTGTAATAACCTTCACCACAGCCAATATCCAGCAGGGCGGAGGGCGCGACAGCGCGCAGTTTCGTTACCAGTTTATCGCGCAACGGCTGATAGTGTCCGGCGTCCAAAAAAGCCCGGCGGGCCTGCATCATCTGCGCGCTGTCTCCCGGATCGCGTGACCGTTTATGCTGAACCGGCAGCAAATTAACATAGCCCTCTTTCGCCCGGTCGAAGCGGTGTTGCTGCGGACAAAGATAGCTATTTTCCTGCCGGGTTAACGGGGCGTGACAAAGCGGGCAACTGTAGGACATGACGACTCCGGGAAAAATTTGAGGGCGAAAGTGTAACGCTTATCGCCCTGCGGGGAAATCATTACAGCGCGGGGGAGCTATCCGACGCCGCGTGCATCACCAGAAGGTTTTTTGAGTCCGGGGCCATGCCGTCCGGCATGACGTTTTCAAGGCGCAGCACGTCCCCCATGATCTGACTGAAGACGGGAGCAGAAACCGCCCCGCCATAATAGCGGCCGTTCTGCGGATCGTTAATCACCACCACCAGCGCATAACGCGGATGGCTGGCGGGCGCGACGCCTGCGGTATAAGCCACATATTTATCAACATACTTGCCGTCATCACCGATTTTTTTCGCCGTGCCAGTCTTCACCGCCACCCGGTAATCGCGTACGGCGGCTTTGGTGCCGCCACCGCCAGGCAGCGCCACGCTTTCCATCATATGTTCTACCTGATGGACAATTTCTTCCGGCATCACGCGTTTACCCATCACCGGGGGATCGATGCGGGTAATAGATAACGGTTTTTCCACGCCGAAACCGCCGATAGTGGCATAGACATGCGCCAGTTGTAGTGGCGTAACCATCAGGCCATAGCCAAAGGAAAACGTCGCCCGATCGAGTTGTCCCCAGTAGCGCCGCTGCGGCATCAGCCCCCGGCTTTCCCCGGTCAGCCCCAGCCCGGTGGGTTCGCCAAAACCAAAATTCCTGTAGGTATCCAGCAGATGCTGAATGGGCATTGCCAGCGACAGGCGGGAAACGCCGGTATCGCTCGATTTCTGCAAAATGCCGGTCAGGGTCAGTTCAGGATAATAACCGACGTCGCGGATGCGATGACCGTCCAGGCTATAAGGATGGGTGTCCACCACGCTGCCCGGCTGCACAATGCCCTGCTGGAGCGCGGTCATAATCACCAGCGGTTTGACCGTCGAACCGGGTTCGAAGGTATCGCTGATCGCCCGGTTGCGAAAATCGTCCAGCGTCGCATTGTCACGATTATTCGGATTGTAGTCGGGGAAACTGGCCATAGAGAGAATTTCGCCAGTATCAATTTTGATCAGCACCGCCGCGCCCGACTGGGCTTTATTCCAGCGCACGGCGTTATCCAGCGCGTCTTCCGTGACGGCCTGCAGCCGTTCATCAATGCTGAGTTGCAGGTTATGCGCCGGAACAGGCGTCACTTCGGTCAGATTTTCAATAACCTGCCCGTGTCGATCCCGCCGCACCAGCCGCACGCCGGGCTTACCGGTAAGCTGGGCGTTAAAACTCTTTTCCACGCCTTCAATGCCCTGCCCGTCCACGTTGGTAAAGCCAAGCAGGTTAGCGGCAACGTGGCCCGCCGGGTAAAAACGTCGCGACTCCTGGCGCAAATTTATCCCCGGCAGATTCAGCCTGGCGACCCAGGCTGCCTGCTGCGGATCGACCTGACGGGCGAGGTACAGAAAGCGGGAGCGCGGATGTTCAGTGACCCGCTGCGCCAGCGTGGTCAGCGGCATGTGCAGCAGCGAAGCCAGCCCCTGCCAGCGCGCATCGTTTCCCGGTCCGCCTTTTTGCAGCAGGGTGTAAGGATCGGCCCATATGGCGCTGACCGGTACGCTCACCGCCAGCGGACGCCCGTGGCGGTCAACGATCATCCCGCGCGGCGTTTCCGACGGTATTTCACGCAGTGAGCGCATATCTTCCTGGCGCACCAGCTTTTCCGGCTCGACGATTTGTAGCCAGCCTACTCGCACCAGCAGTACGGCGAAGCATCCCAAAATGCCCACGCAGATCAGGCCAAAACGCAGCGCTGTAAAATGATTCTCCGGTTTAACGCTTCTGTTTTGCACTCTTTCTCCATACATTCATCACAACGCGTTGATCTGCATGGAGAATACCTGTCAGGCGGAGAGAGCGGTGCGAAATATGATGTCGTTTTGCAACAAAACAAGACCAGCGGCGGGTAACTGCAATACTTTGAAAAATCCCTATAAAAAAGCCCCGCATTTGCGAGGCTTTAAAGCTGAAAGTGAGCGCCTGAGCGCGACAAGATCAGTGGTGTTCGATTCAGATTGCGGTTACGTTAACAGCAGCCGGGCCTTTCTGACCGTCCTGAATTTCAAACTCAACGTTCTGGCCTTCAGCCAGAGTTTTGAAGCCGTTACCCTGGATCGCAGAGAAGTGTACAAACACATCTTTGCTGCCGTCAGCAGGAGTAATGAAACCAAAACCTTTAGATTCGTTGAACCACTTAACTTGACCTTTGATCTTCGCCATTTGCAAAATTCCTTAGAAAGTTTTCTTCGCCCGCAGGCTCTTACATAGATAAAACTGAGACATTACTGCATGAGGCACTAATATAAGGTTCGGCAGAGAAGCGGTATTCAACGCAACGTGTTTACTCAGGACTTCTTTACTGAAAATGCCACACATAAACAGAACTGTACCTCGTTTAACCCAAATGTGTTATCACATACAACGTAAATTATGGCAAGCCATTTTTAAACGGGTGGCGATCTGTCGCACATATTTAATCGGGATTTTTTTACGCAATCGCATTTTATGCGCTTTTTTAGCCGCCGGAAAAAGGTCGTTCCGCTTACGGCTTAATGGCGGCATACCCTGCTCCGCCGGGCTTTTATGCGGTAGTACAGCCATGACTGACTGTAAAGGCAGGATGTTGATCTTGCAGTCAATATCTGCAACTTAGATGATTTTGTGCATAGTTATGCGTAAAAAATCATAGTCACCTCTTCATCAGTGATAAAATTAGTCACCCAATGGTGAAAGTTTTAACCAGTAATTAATACGATTTAAATACTACTGTCATCTGCACCAAAATAATGAAACTCCGTTCTCAGCGCCTCGTCAGGAAGCAATAAAAACGTTTCGATGGATATAAGCTCTTTCTTAATGAATAAAGCGTGGGGGTTATTATGTTTATGCGTCTGCGACAGACAGCGTGACGTCTGGCGCTGATATAGCCCGCATCAGAATCCGCAGATATTGGAAAGGCGCACCCAAAAGGTGCAGTACCCGGCAACAATAATACTTATCACCGGGCAGGAGAGATTAGCGCTCGGCGACCAGACGAATGAAATCGTCATCATCTTTGGCTAATTCTTGCGGCTTAACCGGCGCGTCCGGTTTGTCAGGCTCGTTCGCTTCACACAGTCTCCGTAGCAGCGCATTCTGTCGTTTTTGCTGTTCGAGCAGTGCTTCAAGCAGCTCAATCTGTTCGTTGGTACGCGAACTGGCGCGGTTAACAAAAAACCACAGAACCAGGCCGACGACCAGCACGACCAGAGACACCAGCAGTGAGGCCAGATTAAGCACCCCGGTACTCATTAAATCATTCATTTCACCACCTCAAAAGAAACACGCTATCTTACCACTCACGCGCAGGAAGGAAATCATTGATGCAAAAAATGCTTACCATGGGATAAATTTGTTTACAGCGCAAATGCCGCTGAAGAACTGAACATCCTCATCGCACAGGACGTTGAGCATTTGGGTCCAGATGAGCAAGCCGACGACGATTGCCCCAATCAGGATCAGCCAACGAAATTTTTTCACTCCATACTCCGAATCATCACCTTATGCGACCAGGTTAACATGCAGATGTTAAACAGGGCGTTAACTGGCGAAATTATTCCCATTTCGGGAATTTTCGCCTTGCCCGGATATTTTGCGCCTGTAGTCTAACGGCAATATTTAAAGTTAAAAAGGAGTAATCATGCGGATTATCATACGCATAGTGATATTACTGGCACTGGTGTGGATTGGTTTATTGCTCAGCGGCTACGGCGTGCTGATAGGTAGCGATGTCAACGCAGCGGGTCTTGGCATTCAGTGTAAATACGTCACAGCGCGCGGCACCAGTACGGCTCAGTACATTCACTCCGATAGCGGCATCGTGGGGGTGAACAACTGCCCATTACTGCGCAAAAGCGATACGGTGATTGAGCACTAAGGTAATACGCCGCCCGCAGGCGGCGTTGGCTGGATCAGAACGGGTAGTCGTTATAGCCCATTTGTTCGGAGATTTTACGCGCGGCAGTGTGCAGCATAGCGACATATTCATGCAGGCGTTCTTCGGAAAAACGCAGCGTCGGGAAAGAGATACTCAGCCCGGCAATCACCACCCCAAAGCGGTCAAAAACCGGAACGCCGATGCAGCGTAACCCTTCTTCCTGCTCTTCGTTATCTTCACCATAGCCTTGCTCTTTGACCACATCCAGCAGCGTCATCAGCTCGTCGGTACTGCCGATGGTGCGCGCGGTGCTGCGTTTATATTCCACGCCGTCGAGGATCTGTTTCACTTCCTCGCGATCGCGCCACGCCAGCAAGACTTTACCAATTGCGGTGCTGTAAAGCGGATTGCGACGACCAATGCGCGAATACATGCGCAGGTTGTACATGGAGTCGATTTTGTGGATGTAGACGATGCTGTCTTCATCCAGCGCGCCCAGGTGGATGGTTTCTTTTGTCAGACGTGACAGTTCGCGCATCTGGATATCCGCGCTGCGGATCAGATCGATGTTTTGCAGCGCGCGCGCGCCCAGCTCAAAAAGCTTAAGCGTCAGCGAATATTTTTCTGATTCCCCTTCCTGGGCCACGTAGCCAAGTGATTTCATGGTCTGCAAAAAGCGATAAACGGTGCTTTTCGACATCATGACGCGCTGTGACAGCTCGGTAATCCCAATTTCACGCTCTTCACCCAGCGCCTGCAGGATGCCAAAAACCTTCAGTACAGATGAGACAGAATCTGGCTGCTTGTCCAAATCTGCGAGTGCCATTTATCACCTCATAGCGTTTGTTTTATAAAAATCAGAACGAGTTTTTATTATAAATTCACGCCCTCCCCGTCGCAACGATTCTTCTGCCACTTCGTTACAAATCTGCGAGCGATGGCGGAATTATCAGTGCTAAAATTATTTCCCAAATAATAATTTTGCTGCTGCACTGCATCTCACTATGACAAATACGCTTCCTGAAGGTCTTCCCGCCGCCCGGCGCTATGGCGCTATTGCGACCATCATTCTTGGCATCGCGATGGCGGTGCTTGATGGCGCTATCGCAAACGTCGCGCTACCCACTATTGCAGCGGACCTTAACGCCTCCCCCGCCGCGTCTATCTGGATCGTCAACGCCTATCAAATTGCCATTGTAGTGACGCTGTTATCGCTAGCGTTTCTGGGGGATATGTTCGGTTATCGGCGGGTGTACAAATGCGGGCTGGTCATTTTCACCTGCGCTTCGCTGGCCTGCGCGCTGTCAGATTCTCTGTTTACGCTGACGCTGGCCCGCGTGGCGCAGGGCTTCGGCGGGGCGGCACTGATGAGCGTCAATACGGCGCTGATCCGCCTGATCTATCCGCCGCAGCAACTGGGGCGTGGGATGGGGATCAACTCCTTTGTGGTCGCGGTTTCATCTGCGGCAAGTCCGACTATCGCGGCGGCGATCCTTTCCGTTGCCTCATGGCAATGGCTTTTTTTAATCAACGTGCCGCTGGGGATTATCTCGCTGGTCCTGGCGATGCGCTATCTGCCACCCAACGGTGCCCGCACCTCAATACCGCGTTTTGATCTGCCGAGCGCTATCATGAATGCGCTGACGTTTGGCCTGCTGATTACCGCCCTGAGCGGATTCGCACAGGGCCAGTCCACGACGCTGGTGGCCGCTGAAGCGGCGGTAATGCTGGTGGTAGGGTATTTCTTCATCCGGCGGCAACTGCGTCTGCCGGTGCCGCTCCTGCCGGTCGATCTGCTTTTTTCTTTGTCCATCTGCACCTCCCTTTGCTCGTTCTGCGCGCAAATGCTGGCAATGGTTTCGCTGCCCTTTTACCTGCAATCGATCATCGGGCGCAGCGAGGTGGAAACCGGGCTGCTGCTAACACCGTGGCCGCTGGCAACGATGGTGATGGCTCCGCTGGCCGGGTATTTAATTGAACGGGTTCATGCCGGGTTGCTGGGGGCCGTGGGCATGATCGTCATGGCCTGCGGGTTGTTTGGCCTCGCATTATTACCCGCCTCTCCGTCCGACTGGAATATCATCTGGCCGATGATCCTCTGTGGCGCCGGATTTGGCCTGTTCCAGTCCCCGAATAACCATACCATCATCTCTTCCGCGCCGCGCCAGCGCAGCGGCGGAGCCAGCGGAATGCTTGGCACCGCCCGGCTACTGGGACAAAGCATCGGAGCCGCGCTGGTGGCACTGATGTTTAATCTCTTTGGCAACGGCGGCACTCATACCTCGCTGCTGCTCGCCGGAACGCTGGCAACGCTGGCGGCCATCGTCAGCGGATTACGCGTGACCCAGCCCCGGACACAGGCGTAAAAAAATCCCGGTCAAAAAAAGACCGGGATTTTTTATCTGCCAGATTACTTCAGGTATTCACCGCTGCGCAGCGCTTCGATACGTTTATCCAGCGGCGGGTGAGTCATAAACAGTTCGCTGAACGACTTCGCTTTGCCGTTAATGCAGAACGCCATCATCGTACTCGCCTCCTGCGGCTCGTAGCTGGTTTTCAGGCGTTGCAGGGCAGCGATCATCTTCTCGCGTCCAACCAGGCGGGCCGAGCCTGCATCGGCATGAAATTCACGATGGCGGGAGAACCACATAGTGATCATGCTGGCAAGAATACCGAACACCAGTTCCAGTACCATCGCTACCGCAAAGTAGATCAGCGGATTGCCGTTGCCACCCTCGCCTTCCTCCCGGTTACCGCCAAGAAAGCCTGCGGCAATCTGGGCGATAATGCGGGAAATGAAGATCACGAAGGTGTTCACCACGCCCTGAATCAGGGTCATCGTCACCATATCGCCGTTAGCGACGTGGCTGATTTCATGGGCGATAACCGCCTCGGCCTCGTCACGGCTCATGTTTTGCAGCAGCCCGGTACTCACCGCCACCAGCGAAGCGTCACGGCGTGCGCCGGTCGCAAAAGCGTTGATATCCGGCGCGTGGTAGACCGCCACCTGCGGCATAGCAATACCCGCCTGCTTCGCCTGGTTAGCCACAGTTTGCATCAGCCAGCGCTCGGTATCATTACGCGGCTGCTCAATAACTTCGCCTCCGACGGACTTCAGGGCCATCCATTTCGACATCATCAGCGAAACGATCGAACCACCAAAACCAAACAGCAGGGCCATGATCAGCAGGCCGGTCATACTGCTCGACTGAATTCCTGTCAGGCTTAGCACCAGCCCAAACACCACCATGACGGCAAGGTTGGTCAGCAGGAAAAGCGCGATTCGCATCATAATTTTCTATTTACCTCGATTTAACAAAACGCACTATGCGCTATCCACATCGTAGGGGCATTGACGGCATTTTCAAGCGCGAAATGGCGCTAAGTCATGAGAAAAACACAACTTTACATTTTGAAAGAAGTTACTGACGCAGAGTTGCAGATGTAAAAAAACAGGCACAATTGCTTGTGCCTGTGGGGGGTGTTATTTGCTTTTCGCCGGTTCTTCGGCTGGTTTATCTTTTTGCAGATGAGCAAGGTCAACCGCAATATGCACCGTTTCATCCAGATACGGATCCGGCTCCTGATAATCCTTTGGCAAATCGTCAAGTTTTTTCAGCAACGGTTTCCCTTCACGCTTGAAGCGATCGTTAATCCGCGCCAGGCGTGTCGCATCATCTTCGGCATTCTCTTTTTCACGCTGGGCGTAGTTCAGAGAAATGGAGTTTCGCTTCGCTTTCAGCGCGTTGAAACGGGCAATATCCTTGATGATGTACTGGAACTCGTGATCGTCGGCGATACGCGCGTTGTGATCTTTTAACAGCGTCGCTCCGAACGGGGTCAAATCGCCAGATTTAACGAACGTCGCCGCGTTGATGCTATCCCAGGGCAGCGCGTTATCCTCGAATTTCTCGCCCGTTTCGGTCTCTTCATTGCCGGTTGGCATGATGATATCCGGCGTTACGCCCTTACGCTGGGTACTGCCGCCGTTAACGCGGTAGAACTTCTGAATGGTGTACTGGACGGAGCCGAGCGCAGGCCATTCAGGACGCAGCATCTGGTCATAAATCCGGTTCAGCGAACGGTACTGCTGCACGGTGCCTTTACCGAAAGTCGGTTCACCGACAATCAGCGCGCGGCCATAGTCCTGCATGGCGGCGGCGAAGATTTCAGACGCCGAGGCGCTGAAGCGATCGACCAGCACCACCAACGGGCCTTTGTAATACACCACGCCGTCAGTGTCGCTGTCTTCACGCACTTTGCCGTTGTTATCACGCACCTGCACCACCGGACCGGACGGTATAAACAGCCCGGAGAGCGAAACCGCTTCCGTCAGCGCGCCGCCGCCGTTGGTACGCAGATCGATAATCACACTGCTGACGTTCTGTTTTTCCAGCTTCTGGAGTTGCACCTTGACGTCATCCGTCAGGCCAACGTAGAAACCTGGAATATCCAGCACGCCCACTTTCTCTTTACCGACGTTTTTCACCGACATCTTGACCGCACGGTCTTCGAGGCGGATACGCTCGCGGGTCAGGGTAATAATGCGCGTTTTGGTTCCCTTCCCGGCAGGAAGCACTTCGAGGCGCACTTTGCTGCCTTTCGGCCCTTTAATCAGTGCGACCACGTCATCCAGACGCCAGCCAATCACATCGACCATACTCTGACCGACCTGACCCACGCCGACAATGCGGTCGCCCACGGCGATGGCTTTGCTTTTCGCCGCCGGACCGCCCGCCACCATGGAGTTAATCACGGTGTAGTCGTCATCCATTTGCAGCACCGCACCAATCCCTTCGAGCGACAGGCTCATTTCGGTATTGAACTGCTCGGTGTTACGCGGGGAAAGGTAGTTGGTGTGGGGATCGATTTCGTGGGCGAAGGCCGTCATCGCCAGGGAGAAAACGTCTTCGCTGTTAGACTGCGCCAGACGACGGATCGCAAACTTATAGCGGCGATTCAGCGTCTCGCGGATCTCTTTTTCGTCTTTGCCGGTCAGCTTCAGGCTCAGCTCGTCATACTTGACCTTGCCGTCCCACAGCGCGTTCAGCTCGGCTTCGTCTTTCGGCCACGGCGATTTGCTGCGATCGAGGTCGAAGGTGTCGTTGCCGGTGAAATCCATCGGCCGCTCCAGCACTTTTAACGCGTACTGGAAGCGTTCGAAGCGGCGTTTCTGACTGAGGTTATACAACTCGTAGAAGACGTCCAGCTTGCCGGAACGCAGCTCGTCGCCAAGCGTGGTCTTCTTACTGGCAAACTGTTCTACGTCGCTGGCCAGCAGAACGTTATGGCTATAGTCGAGCAGATTCAGGTAACGATCGAAGATTTTTGCGGAGAAGGCGTTATCCAGATCGAACTGACGATAATGTGAACGGGTAAAACGCGAGGTGACGCGTTCGCTGACCGTAGAGTGCTGGGCTTCTTCCTTAAGAACGGGGATCTGCTCAACACGGGTAATATCGTCCACTGCAAACGCGTGCCCTGCTGTAAACAGCAGGCCAGCGATAACAGTGAGCTTAAAAAATTTGTTCATGCCAGGCCCGGCCTCCGTTTCAGAACACCAGGTGTTCTGCGCGTACAATCATTGACATACCAGAAGTCAGCTGTACACGAACGCCATCTTTGGTGATTTCCAGAATGGTGGCATCCATGGCGTTATTACCGGCTTTAACCTTCAGGGACTGGCCCACGGTCAGCGCGGACAGATCCGAAACCGGCGTATAATGCTCTTCACGAGCGGCAGGCTGGGCTTTCGCGGCAGGTTTTGCGGCACGAGGTTTGTTTTCACCCCCCTCTTTACGACGCACTGGCGGACGCGGCTTACGCTCGCGACGAGGTGCATCAGCGGCCTGCTGGCCTTCGCCCGCAGCTTCGCGTTTTTTCGCCTGCTGTTCGGCACGCTGGGCCTGCACGCGCGCTTTAGCTTCTTCAAGCTGCTGACGGGCGTGCTGGACGTGCTGCTCGTCGAGTTCGCCGCAGGCATTGCCGTCGAGATCGACACGGGATGCGCCCGCTTTGATGCCGTACAGGTAGCGCCAGCTGGAGGTGTAAAGACGCAGGGCGGAACGAAGCTGGGTCTTGCTGAGGTTCATTTCACCTTCAACGCGCGCGACCAGATCCTGAAAAATGCCGATTTTGAGCGGACGCGCTTCGCCTTCAGCGCTGAAGCACTGGGGAAAACGCTCGGCCAGAAACGCGATAACTTCTTTACTACTATTCAACTTAGGTTGATTTTCCATGAAATTTCCTGATTACAACGGACGTAGCCAACAAGCCCGCAGGCATGAACAGGCGTCATTATAATGACGCCATCGGTAATTGCTACGTTATCCGTTGATTATCCTGCTTTGAGAGCAAAGAATTTTTGATAATCACTGGCCGCAAGCAGCTTCTCAAGTTGCCCGACCAGTTCACGCAGCCCCTGTTCATCCTCGCCGGTAAAGCGGGAGAAGACGGTGCTGTCGATATCCAGTACGCCGATTGTCTGATTTTGTACATTCAGCGGCAGCACGATTTCCGCATTGCTGGCGGCGTCACAGGCGATATGTCCGGCGAACGCGTGAACATCTTCAACACGCTGAACGCGATTTTCCGCGACCGCCGTCCCACAAACCCCGCGCCCTACCGGAATGCGCACACAGGCGATTTTTCCCTGGAAAGGGCCGAGCACCAGGGTGTCGCCTTCCAGTAAATAAAAACCAGCCCAGTTCACGCCCTCCAGTCGCTCGAAAAGCAGCGCGCTGGTGTTGGAGAGAATAGCTAAAAAACTGGTTTCACCTGCCATCAATGCCTGAAAATCGCGGTTTAAATCCGCGTAAAATTCTGTTTTGTTCATTATCCAACCAATTGTGTTTACCTGACTACCGAATCCTTGCCCGGCTGTAAGCTCTATAAAATAAGCATTAAATGCCTTTCGGCTCAAGGTGAATCCCATTCATGAGTTAAGATAGTTTTATATATTCATTCCTGTACTCAATAAATGGCACTCAAAACACACACCATAACGCCAACAAAAAAAATTATTGTCCATTCGGTTAGCGACCCGCTGCCCCACGCGCAGTACGAGCGTTGCCCGCAGTGCGACACGCTGTTTCTGCTGCCGGTCATGAAATCGCATCAGAGCGCGTACTGCCCGCAGTGCGAGGCTAAAATCCGCGATGGCCGGGACTGGTCTCTGACGCGATTAGGGGCGATGGCAATTGCCATGCTGCTGCTGATGCCGTTTGCCTGGAGCGAGCCGCTGCTGCGTGTGTATTTGCTCGGCATCCGCATTGACGCTAACGTGCTCCAGGGCATCTGGCAGATGCTGGAAATGGGCGATCCCATTACCGCCGCGATGGTTTTATTCTGTACCATCGCCGCCCCGCTGGTGCTGGTCGGCGCAATTGCTTATTTGTGGCTCGGCAACGTGCTGGGGATGAATCTGCGCCCGGTGTTGCTGATGCTGGATAAACTGCGCGAATGGGTGATGCTGGATATTTACCTGGTGGGCATCGGCGTGGCGGCGATCAAAGTGCAGGATTACGCCTTCATCCAGCCGGGCATTGGGCTGTTTGCTTTTGTATCGCTGATGCTACTGAGCATTTTGACGCTTATTCACCTCAACGTTGAGCAGCTCTGGGAGCGTTTTTATCCGGTTCGCCCCGCCATGCGACCGCATGATAACCTGCGCGTCTGCCTCGGCTGCCACTTCACTGGCCTGCCGGACGAGCGCGGTCGCTGCCCGCGCTGCCATATTCCGCTGCGCCACCGGCGGCGTCAGAGTATACAAAAATGCTGGGCCGCGCTAATCGCCTCGCTAATCTTTTTGTTGCCTGCTAACCTGCTGCCTATCTCAATTATTTATATCAATGGCGCACGGCAGGAAGACACCATCTTCTCCGGTATCCTTTCGCTGGCGAGCAGTAATATTGCTGTGGCCGCAGTAGTGTTTATCGCCAGTATTCTGGTGCCATTTACCAAAGTTATTGTGCTGTTTACACTACTTCTTAGCATTCACTTTCAATGGAAAACGGGGCTGCGCCTGCGCATTAACCTGCTGCGCATGGTGATCTGGATCGGCCGCTGGTCAATGCTGGATTTGTTTGTCATTTCGTTAACAATGTCGCTGATTAATCGCGATCAGCTACTGGCATTTACGATGGGGCCAGCTGCGTTTTATTTCGGCGCAGCGGTAATTTTGACTATTCTTGCTGTTGAATGGCTGGACAGCCGCTTACTTTGGGATGCACATGAGTCAGGAAACGCCCGCTTCACCGACTGAAGCGCGAATTAAAACAAAACGACGCATTTCGCCTTTCTGGTTACTCCCGGTTATCGCCTTGCTGATTGCGGGCTGGTTAATCTGGAATAGTTATGAAGATCGGGGCACCACTGTCACTATCGATTTTATGTCTGCCGATGGCATCGTGGCGGGACGCACTCCGGTACGTTATCAGGGGGTTGAAATCGGCACGGTTCAGGAAATTCGCTTAAGCGATGATCTGAAAAAGATCGAAGTTAAAGCCAGCATCAAAAGCGACATGAAAGATGCGCTGCGCAGTGAAACCCAGTTCTGGCTTATTACGCCGAAGGCTTCACTGGCGGGCGTTTCCGGTCTGGATGCTCTGGTCGGCGGTAACTACATCGGCATGATGCCGGGTAAAGGCGAGCCGGAAGATCATTTTGTGGCGCTGGATACCCAGCCTAAATATCGCCTGAATAACGGCGAGCTGATGATCCATCTGCACGCCCCCGATTTAGGCTCGCTAAACAGTGGGTCGCTGGTGTATTTTCGCAAAATCCCGGTGGGCCGCGTCTACGACTACTCCATCAATCCCAATAATGAAGGCGTCACCGTGGACGTTCTGATCGAGCGCCGCTTTACCAATCTGGTGAAAAAAGGCAGTCGTTTCTGGAACGTTTCCGGCGTCAAAGCGGACATCGATTTCAGCGGCGCAGATATTAAGCTGGAAAGCCTGGCGGCGCTGGTCAACGGGGCCATTGCCTTCGACTCCCCGGAGGAGTCCAAACCCGCCGCGCAAAACGATGAGTTTGGCCTGTATGAGGATTTAGCCCATAGCCAGCGCGGCGTGCTGATCAAGCTTGACCTGCCGGGCGGTGCCGGGCTGAAAGCCGGATCGACGCGGTTAATGTATCAGGGTCTTGAAGTCGGGGAACTGAGCAAAATTACCCTTAATCCCGGCGGCGCGGTGAGCGGTGAAATGACCGTCGATCCCAGCGTGGTCAACCTGCTGCGCGAAAACACGCGCATTGAGCTGCGCAGCCCGAAACTGTCGCTGGACAACGCCAGCGTCAGCTCGCTGCTGACCGGGAATACCTTTGAACTGGTGCCGGGCGAAGGTGCGCCGCGCGATCATTTTGTGGTGCTACCCGCCAATAAAACGCTGCTTCAGGAGCCGGGCGTGTTGACGCTCACCCTGACCGCGCCGGAAAGTTACGGCATTGATACCGGTCAGCCGCTGATCCTGCACGGCGTGCAGATTGGTCAGGTGCTGGAGCGCAAACTCTCTGCGAAAGGCGTATCGTTTTCAGTGGCGGTCGATCCGCAATACCGCGATTTGGTACACGGCGACAGCAAATTTGTGGTCAACAGCCGGGTCGATGTCAAAGTCGGTCTTGACGGCGTGGAGTTTCTTGGAGCCAGCGCCAGTGAATGGATCAGCGGCGGCGTGCGTATCCTGCCGGGGAATAAAGGCGAGATGAAATCGAGCTACCCGCTGTACGCCAACCTGGAAAAAGCGCTGGAAAACAGCTTAAGCGATCTCCCCACGACCACCCTCACTCTGAGCGCCAGCACCCTGCCGGACGTTCAGCCCGGCTCCGTGGTGCTGTATCGTAAATTTGAAGTGGGTGAAGTGATCACCGTGCGTCCGCGCGCCAATGCGTTTGATATTGAGCTGCATATCAAGCCGGAGTACCGCAACCTGCTGACGAAAGACAGTGTGTTCTGGGCGGAAGGCGGCGCGAAAGTGCAGCTTAACGGCAGCGGTCTGACGGTACAGGCGTCTCCGCTTTCCCGCGCGCTGAAAGGCGCGATCAGCTTTGATAATCTCAGCGGCGCGGGCGGCAGCCAGCGTCAGAGTGATAAACGCATCCTCTACGCCTCTGAAACCGAAGCGCGCGCGGTTGGCGGGCAAATTACCCTGCACGCGTTTGACGCGGGCAAGCTGGCCGCCGGAATGCCTATTCGCTATCTGGGCATTGATATCGGTCAGGTGCAAAAGCTGGATCTGATCACTTCGCGCAACGAAGTGCAGGCGAAAGCGGTGCTGTACCCTGAATATATGCAGACCTTCGCCCGCGCGGGAACGCGTTTCTCGGTGGTCACGCCGCAAATTTCGGCGGCGGGCGTTGAGCATCTGGACACCATTCTGCAACCCTATATCAACGTCGAACCGGGGCAAGGTAACGCCCGCCGCGAGTTTGAGCTACAGGCGGCGACCATCACCGACTCACGCTATCTTGACGGCCTGAGCATCGTGGTGGAAGCGCCGGAAGCCGGTGCGCTGAATATCGGTACGCCGGTGCTGTTCCGGGGGATTGAAGTCGGCACGGTGACCGGAATGACGCTCGGCTCGCTCTCGGACCGGATCATGATCGATCTGCGGATCAGCAAACGCTATCAGCATCTGGTGCGTAATAACTCGGTCTTCTGGCTGGCTTCCGGCTATACGCTGGACTTCGGCATTACCGGCGGACTGGTGAAAACCGGAACCTTTAACCAGTTCATTCGCGGCGGCATTGCCTTTGCCACGCCGCCGGGAACGCCGCTGGCACCAAAAGCCCAGGTCGGGAAACATTTCCTGTTGCAGGAAAGCGAACCGAAAGAGTGGCGTCAGTGGGGAACCGCCCTGCCACGTTAAACCTGACGCTCCGGCGTGCCTGCGCCGGAGCGAATGTGGTACACTGCGCACCCGTTTTTTTCTGTGGTGCACGCCGTGGCTGACAGCTCTGTTTTCCTTCCCGATGAATTTTTAGCGCAAATGCGTGCAGCCATGCCTGCGCATCTCTCTTTTGAAGCGTTTATTGCCGCCTGCCAGCGCCCACTGCGGCGCAGCATCCGGGTTAATACGCTTAAAATCACCGTGGACGATTTTCTGGCGCTGGTAGCCCCTTACGGCTGGCAGCTTAGCCCCGTGCCGTGGTGTGAAGAGGGTTTCTGGATCGAACGTGGAGATGAAGACGCTTTCCCGCTCGGCAGTACCGCCGAACATTTAAGCGGACTGTTTTATATTCAGGAAGCCAGTTCCATGCTGCCGGTGGCGGCGCTTTTCGCTGATGGCGCTACGCCGCAACGGGTGATGGACGTTGCAGCGGCTCCCGGCTCTAAAACCACCCAAATTGCCGCGCGGATGCACAATCAGGGCGCGATCCTCGCCAACGAATTTTCCGCCAGCCGGGTAAAAGTCTTACATGCCAATATCAGCCGCTGCGGTATCAGCAATGTCGCGCTGACCCACTTTGACGGTCGCGTTTTCGGCGCGGCGCTACCGGAAGCATTTGACGCGATCCTGCTGGACGCCCCCTGCTCCGGTGAAGGCGTGGTGCGCAAAGATCCCGATGCGCTTAAAAACTGGTCGCCGGAAAGCAATCAGCACATTGCCGCCACCCAGCGGGAACTGATTGAAAGCGCGTTCCATGCCCTGCGGCCTGGCGGCACGCTGGTCTATTCCACCTGCACGCTGAACCGGGAAGAGAATGAAGAGGTGGTGCAGTGGCTGCTGGCTCGCTTCCCGCAGGCGGTTGAAACTCTCCCTCTGGGTACGCTTTTTCCCCAGGCGAGCGAGGCGCTGACCGCAGAGGGCTTTCTGCATGTCTTCCCACAAATTTTTGACTGCGAGGGTTTCTTCGTTGCCCGGCTGCGCAAAACGGCGAGCGTCGATCCCCTTCCCGCGCCGGGCTACAAAATGGGCAAATTCCCATTTACGCCGATGAAAGGACGCGACGCCGCGCAGCTTATCAGCGCCGCCCGTAGTATGGGCCTGCAATGGGATGAGACGCACACCCTGTGGCAGCGCGACAAAGAAATCTGGCTGTTCCCGGCCAGTATTGAATCTCTGCTGGGCCAGGTACGCTTTTCACGCATCGGTATCAGGCTTGCCGAAAGTCATAATAAAGGCTATCGCTGGCAGCACGAAGCGGTGATTGCGCTGGCGCAAAGCGAGACGCTGGCCTTCGAACTGACGCCGCACGAGGCGGAAGAGTGGTATCGCGGCCGGGACATTTACCCGGAGCATCCGCCGGTGACTGACGATGTACTGGTGACGTTTCAGGGTTTCCCGCTGGGGCTGGCGAAAAAAGTCGGCTCACGGCTGAAAAATAGCTATCCGCGCGAGCTGGTTCGCGATGGACGGCTGTTCACCCACAAGGCGTGACGGCACGCAAAGATTAAGCATCTTCTGACTGGCTATTTTATCTGCGTTGACTACGCTAAAAGATGGGCGGCTAAACTGGTCGTACCACATTTTAGCGGATCAACGGAGAGCAATATGACGAAAACCAACGTACGCATCGGTGCTTTCGAGATTGAAGATGCCGAACTCAAGGGTGAAAATCAGGGAGAACGAACGTTAGTGATCCCCTGCAAATCAGACCCGGATTTATGTATGCAGCTCGACGCCTGGGATGCCGACACCAGCGTTCCGGCTATCCTTGATGGCGAGCATTCCGTCCTTTATCGCGAACATTATGACCAGCAAACTGATTCCTGGGTGATGCGTCTTGCCTGACCCACAATGAACCCGTCCATGAGGCGGGTTATTTATTGGCGTAAATTTCCCCCGCACCGTTTCATCCCCTACAATTAACTCAGGTTTTGTGGTTCTGAGGGCAGGATGTACGCACTGGTATTGTTTATCTGTTATCTCGATGGCGGCTGTGATGACATTGTCGTCGATGTTTACAATACCGAGCAGCAATGCATGGTCGCCATGCGCGATCAGCGCCTGCGCCACGGCGGGTGCTATCCGGTCGAAGAGTTCATTGATGGCTTCTGGCGTCCGGCACAGGAGTACAGCGATTTTTAACCCCTCCCCCGTTAGTTAAGCCACGCTTAAACAGGCTGACATTTTTGGTAGCTTCAGATAGTCTTTGGTTTCTGTAACAATTCGTGTGGTCATAACAAAATCACACTATAAGAAGCTGATTATGGAAAGAATTTATCTGGAATATACCGCATACGACATCGGGTTGTCTGAAGGGGTGTTCTTCGCCCAGCCTGTCGTTGGCGAGCGTATTTCTGGCAATACCCTTGACGAGCTGGCTAAGAGTTTAGCCCTGCTAAACAACACGTCCAGTGAGGAAATCCTCGACGCCATTATCAGTTCGCTGTAACCTGGCGCAATTCACAGTGGCGAAAATAAATACAAAAATACCTGGACGGCGGAGGGGCTGACTATGGTATGGTTTAAAGCGAATTTTGAGCCGTGATGGATATCAGGCTTAACATTCAGCTCTCTGCTTTTATCGAAGTCAGATAAAAAGAGACCGAATACGATTCCTGTATTCGGTCCAGGGAAATGGCTCTTGGGAGAGAGCCGTGCGCTAAAAGTTGGCATTAATGCAGGCTTAGTCGCCATGCCTTATAAGAATAGTTGACCGTGCCAGGTTTTCCAGTCTGATGCAAAAGTGACCAGAAATATTTCCTGACATTCAGGTCAAAAAGTAAAAAAACCGCAGCTTTTCATTGAGATAAGCCTGCGGTTTTTTATTGGAAATCAGCCTGCTATTTTTGGCTACTGGCAAAGCTTCTGCGCGCGTTCAATAAACGGCTCAAGGCTCATTTTTTGCCCCGGATGCTTAGGATCGTCAATCTGGATCACACTCAGCGGTTGTCCGCTCATCTTGCCCGCCGCGATTTGCTGCTGCGCGATATCATTAAGCGGGTACTGCACCAGCGTTGAGGGATTAATCACCACCAGCGCATTTCCCGGACGACAGGTCAGCATCACCTCTTCCCGGTCAAACGCCCATTTATCTTTACCAATATCAAAGCGACTGACGGTAATCAGGCCGGGCGCTGCCAGCGCGGTGGCAGACGTTGTCAGTAATAAAGCAGAGATCACTATTTTTTTCATAGAATTAGCCAGGTTAATCAGAAAGGCTCCCAGGTAGCAAACAGACTTACCGTCGCCAGCACCAGCGCGCCGAGGATCGTTTCTGCTTGCGTCATGCGAATTAAAAATCGTTGCGCCCGTTCGCCGTCCGAACTCATACGTGGAACCAGAACATAACGGTTCACCAGCGCAATTGCCACCATCAGCGCAACAAGCGCACATTTCAACAACAGCGCACGCCCCCACGGAGAGGCACTGATTAAGCGCCCCTGAATCAGCCATGCGTTATTAATGCCCGTAAGAAGCACCCCGGCGACGGCAAAATGCCCGTAACGCGAAAAGCGCAGCAACGTTTTAATGACCGGTTGCCGCCAGCGGCCATGGATCAGCCGCAGGCAGTAAAGAAATGGCAGCAGGCCACCCAGCCAGATCGATCCGCAAATCAGATGCACGGCCTGATTAGCCCGTTGTATAGCGCCCATTACACCATAATGCATTGCCGAATGGCCGACGCTGGCCTGCATAACCAGCTGCGCGCCGAGCAGGATTAACAGCACCGCAAGCTGATGACGCGATCTGAGCCAGACGAGGATCAGCGAAACCCAGGCGAGTACGATTTGCCAGAGCCAGACATTGCCGAACTGTGTGCCAATCACCGCCAGCCACACTTGCGGTCGCCAGACGTCAGGCCAGCCACCGGCCATCATTCCGCCCTGCACCATTAATAGCAGTAATGCAGTCAGCGCGTTAAGCGCGGCACACAGGCGTAACGGGCGGCAAAAGCGGTTTGCCAGCTCAGAGCGCAGCGGTTCACGCGCCAGCCAGACGGCGAAAAACACGCCGCCCGCCAGCGCAATCAGCGCGGCAAAATGCAAAAATCGCAGTCCTGTCCATGCAACGTCCAGCATCTTACTTCACGCTAAAATGATACTGCCCCTGCGTCTTATGCCCATCGACAGAAACCACATGCCAGTCGACGGTATACTTGCCGGGCTTTAACGGCTGATTAAGCGGCACAATAAGCTGGGTATTATCTTTTTCATTACGTTTTGCCTTACCGGTGGCGATTAACGCTCCCGCAGGTCCGGTGAGGGTGAGGCCACTGAAATTAGCTTCAATGCCTTCGGAAAAATTCAGGGTCAGCGCCTGAGGTGCGGCGGTGACTTGCGCGTCGGCGGCGGGATACTGATGCTGAAGATGGGCATGGGCGAATGCGGGAGGTGTCGTCATTAATGCGGTCAGGAAAAGCAACGCGCCGCGTGCAGAAGGGGCAATGAACGCCATGAAATCATTCCTTTTTGTTATGTAATCACCGTAAAGAATAACGCTGTATAATGCCTTAGTCGAGAATAGTCATCACCGGGCTTGTTATTCTGCGGCACTCTTAGTACCTTCTGCCTGTTTGTAAGAGGAGATAGCAATGCACACCAATCTGGCCAAACTTTCCCAGCAGGAAATGGACAAAGTGAATGTCGATCTGGCGGCGGCCTCCGTCGCGTTTAAAGAGCGGTACAATATGCCGATCGTCGCCGAAGTGGTGGAGCGGGAGCAGCCCGAACATCTGCGCGACTGGTTTCGCGAACGGTTAATTGCCCATCGGCTGGCCTCGGTTAATCTGTCACGCTTGCCCTACGAACCCAAAATTAAATAAGCGTGATTATTCGTCTTACTTCAGGAGCACGCCATGCTACGCGTTATTGATACCGAAACCTGCGACCTCCAGGGAGGCGTGGTTGAAATCGCCTCGGTGGACGTGGTGGACGGAAAAATCACCAATCCAATGAGCCATCTGGTGCGCCCGGATCGCCCCATTAGCCCGCAGGCGATGGCCATCCATCGGATCACAGAGGCTATGGTTGCCAATCAGCCGTGGATTGAAGAAGTGCTGCCGTTTTATCAGGGAAGTCAGTGGTACGTCGCGCATAACGCCAGCTTTGACCGCCGGGTGCTGCCTGAAATGCACGGCGAGTGGATTTGCACCATGAAAATGGCCCGCCGCCTGTGGCCGGGCATTAAGTACAGCAATATCGGGCTGTATAAGTCGCGGAATCTTTCGGTGCAGACGCCCGCCGGGCTGCATCATCACCGGGCACTATATGATTGCTACATTACCGCCGCGCTGTTAATCAACATCATGAACACCTCCGGCTGGACGCCTGAAGAAATGCTGGAAGTGACCGGGCGTCCCGGTCTGATCTCAACCTTCAGCTTCGGGAAATATCGCGGTAAGCCGGTCGCCGAAGTTGCCGAGCGTGACCCCGGCTATTTACGCTGGCTGTTCAATAATCTCGACCGGATGAGCCCGGAAATGCGCCTGACCCTGAAGCACTACCTCGACAAAGCCTAAACCTGCGCGTTGCCGGGCAGCGTCCCCTGCGCGAGGGCAATTAAGAAGGTGAACTCCATGGCGACACCTTCATAGCTCTTAAAACGCCCCGATTTCCCGCCGTGCCCGGAATCCATATCGGTACAGAGCAGCAGCAGATTTTTATCGGTCTTCAGCTCGCGCAGCCGGGCGACCCATTTGGCAGGCTCCCAGTACTGCACCTGCGAGTCGTGCAGGCCGGTGGTTACCAGCAGATGCGGATAGGCTTTAGCTTCAACATTGTCGTAGGGGCTGTAGCTTTTCATGTAGTGATAGTAGGTTTCATCTTTCGGATTGCCCCATTCTTCAAATTCCCCGGTGGTCAGCGGGATCGACTCGTCCAGCATGGTGGTGACGACATCCACAAACGGCACCTGGGCGATGACGCCGTGGAACAGATCCGGGCGCAGATTAATTGCCGCGCCCATGAGCATCCCGCCCGCGCTGCCGCCCATGCCGAAGCAATAGCGTGGATCGCCATAGGCCTGGGCCAGTAACGCATCGCAGACGTCGAGATAATCAGTGAACGTGTTTTTCTTTTTCAGGAACTTGCCGTCTTCATACCATTGCTGGCCCAGTTCGCCCCCGCCGCGCACGTGAGCAATAGCAAACACAAAGCCCCGGTCCAGCAGGCTCAGGCGACTGCTGCTGAAATCGGCGTCCATGCTGGAGCCGTAGGAGCCGTAGCCGTACACCAGCAGCGGATTCTTGCCGCGACGAAAATGCTGACGGTGGTAAACCAGCGACACCGGCACTTCCGTACCGTCGCGGGCGACAATCCACAGATGCTCACTGCGATACAGGCTGCTGTCAAAACCCGCCACTTCGGTCTGCTTCAGCACCTGGCGCTCGCCGGTGTCCATATCCAGCTCAAAGAGGGTATCCGGGGTGGTCATGGAAGAATAGCCGTAACGCAGGCGGGAGGTTTCCGGTTCCGGGTTATATGCCAGCCAGGTCACGTAAGCCGGATCGTCGAAGGCGATACCGGTCACTTCGCGGGTTTTACGGTTGATCTGGCGCAGGCTGGTCAGCCCCCGCTGGCGCTCTTCCACCACCAGCCAGTCGGTAAACAGGGTAAAGCCTTCCAGCATGATATCTGCCCGCGCCGGGATCAGCACTTCCCACTGCTGTTCATTACGCACATGGCTGCGGTACAGGCCAAAGTTTTTGCCGTCGCGGTTCGAGCGAATATAAAATTTATGCTGATAGTGATCGACGCTGTATTCGTGATCTTTACGACGCGGCAGGAAAGGCATTGGCTCCGCATCCGCCAGTGCCGCATCCAGCAACAGCACCTCGCTGGTGGTGGCGCTGGAAAGGAAAATCACCACGAAATGCTGGGAGGTGGTTTTGTGCAGCCCGACGTAAAAGGTTTCGTCCCGCTCTTCGTAGATCAGTTCGTCCGCCGCCGAGGAGGTTCCTACCCGGTGCCGCCAGACCTGGTACGGCAACAGCGTAACCGGGTGTTTACGCACGTAGTACAGGGTTTGCGAGTCATTACCCCAGACGAAATCTGGCGAGACGTTATCCAGCAGTTCAGGATACCAGTTCCCGCTTTGCAAATTACGCAGGCGCAGCCCGTACTGACGGCGGGAAAGATAATCTTCCGCCAGCGCCATAATGGTGTTATCCGGCGATACCGCCATCCCACCAAGCGTATAAAACTCACTGTGCGCGGCGCGTTTGTTAGCGTCGAGAAGCAGCTCCCATTCATCCCATTCCGCCAGCATCACCGACTGGCGCTGATAAATTGCATACTCGCAGCCCGGCTCATAAATATGCCGGTAACGATAACCGTTTCTGGTCCAGGGTGCGGAAACTTCCCGCTGCGGAATACGCCCCACGATCTCGGCAAGGATGCGATCCTGGAGATCGTGCTGGGAAGACATCACCTGATGACCGTAACTGTTTTCCTGCTGGAGATAGTCCAGCACGTCCGGCTGCGAGCGCGTATCGTCCCGCAGCCAGTAGTAGGGATCGGTGCGCGTATCGTTGTGCAGCGTCATGGTATGAGGAATACGTCTGGCTTTTGGTGGCATATCGCGACTTCTTTTGCTTATGACATCCTATAAGGTTGGCAAAAGTCGCCAGCGATGCAAGCGAAACGTGATGACTTTCCGCACGATTTACTCAGGAAGCGCCTGTTTTTGCTGCTTTAGATCCTGCTCGACGCCATCGCGAACATCCTGCGGAATTTTTAATGCGTCGCCGAGGGCGCTAAGGTAGCTACGTTCCATAAAGTGATCGACGTCAATCGCTGCGCAGCTGAGGAAATAAAGCTCCAGCGCTTCTTCCTCATTACGCACGCCCTCTGCCAGCCGCTGCGGGTCGAGAGGCTGTTCGATGGCCTGCGCCACCAGCGCTCTGCCCTGCTCTTCCACGCCCGCTTCGCGCAGTTGCTGCTCAATGGCAGCGCGTTCGCGATCGTCGATATGCCCATCGCTTTTGGCGGCGAAGACCAGCGCCAGAATCAGCCGTTCGGTACGTTGATCCAGCGGCGTCTGCTGCTGACCAAACTGCGGCTCACCCTGATGCGCCTGACGAATTTTATCTTTGTATTTGTTCCATAGCACGGTGCCTGCCACCGCGCCACCGCCAGCCAGCAGCGCGCCGGTGCCGTATTTTGAGAGCAGTTTACGCGAGGATTTATTGGCGACCAGCAGACCCGCCAGTCCACCGAGCGCGCCGGGCGAGAGCAGTTTACTTAGCCCCTGCCCGTGCGAAGCGCCGGAAGAGGCAGATGCGCCTTTTTGCGCCAGAAGAGACTGCAATTGATTAAGCCAGCTTGCCATAGAGATGTACCCTCACTCTGATAATGTAAAAAACAGAGTAAGCGAGGGGACGTCAGAAAGTGTCAAAACGGCAAAAGGTGCGCAAAGTATTGCCGCTTATTGTTGCTGATAGCTGGCGCTGCCCGCCGCGCAGTCAACCTGAACGAGGTAACGAATATCGGCGCTTTTGCCGCGCACGGTCAACGGTACTTTCCATTTCCCTTTGTTGCCAACCACTTCGTTGCTGTCCACCCAGACCACCGGGTCGGCCTGACCGATTTTCTGTCGGTCTTCCGCCCAGCGCACGATGCGGTTTTGCTGATAGTCACGTTTAACGCTCGCCGCAATACCGTCAGCGTCAAGCTTCAGGCAATGGGGAAATTTGACCGTTTTCGAATGCGGATCCTGACTGACAGCCTGTACCGATGCGCTACCCGCCAGCAGCAATAAACAGAAAAGCGCTCCTGTTTTGTTCATCATGTTCTCCTTATTACCCAACGCTTAACGTGGGTTTCAGAAAAAGCATGGTACAAAACGGCAGGAGCGCAAGTGACGGTCAGGCGGCTTTGGTGCGCTTCGCGGGCGCGTCGTCCGCCACGGCTTTCGGCGAAGGCATTTTTCCAGCCTTCAGCACATTACCCAAAACGTCTTTTTGCTCGGCGATCCACATTGCCATGGCTTCGCGCTGCTCGTCGTCCAGCGCAACCGGAGACTGACCCAGCCACGTACCCAGCACTTCCGCCAGATCGAGCATTTTGTCGTAAGCATCGGCTTCCTTTTTGCTGGCAAAAGACATTTTTTCCTCACCTTCACGGATCACAACGTATTTAACTTCAACCGCCATTTTGCAGCCCCATATCACTGTAATTTTATACAGTATATCACTGCGATTTACCGAAATCAAACTTCAGTAATCACGTCAGCAAAGACAGGCGCAAACGTTTTCGTTTATACTGCGCGCAGGTGATCTGAAGGGAAAATGTGATGATTGTATTAGGTACTGCGCTGCGTCCGGCAGCAACCCGCGTGATGCTGTTAGGCTCCGGCGAACTGGGCAAAGAGGTCGCGATTGAATGCCAGCGGCTGGGGCTGGAGGTGATCGCCGTTGACCGCTACGCCGACGCCCCGGCGATGCACGTCGCCCATCGCGCGCACGTTATCAACATGCTTGACGGTCAGGCGCTAAAAGCCCTGGTGGCAGCGGAAAAGCCGGATTATATCGTGCCGGAAATTGAAGCCATTGCGACCGATATGCTGCTGGAACTTGAACAGGCCGGGCAAAAAGTGGTGCCCTGCGCCAGAGCCACACAACTGACGATGAACCGCGAAGGCATTCGTCGTCTGGCGGCGGAGACCCTGAAACTGCCCACCTCCCCATACCGCTTCGCGGATAGCGAAGAAAGCTTTCGCCAGGCTGTCGCCGCCATCGGCCTGCCCTGCATTGTGAAGCCGGTGATGAGTTCCTCCGGTAAAGGGCAGAGTTTTATCCGCCGGGAAGAGCAGCTTGGGGACGCCTGGCAGTACGCCCAGCAGGGTGGACGTGCGGGCGCGGGCCGGGTGATCGTCGAAGGGGTGGTGAATTTTGATTTTGAAATTACCCTGCTGACCGTCAGCGCCGCCGACGGCGTGCATTTCTGTGCGCCGGTAGGTCATCGTCAGGAGGATGGCGACTATCGCGAATCATGGCAGCCGCAGCAGATGAGTGCGCTGGCGCTGGAGCGCGCGCAGACGATTGCGCGTGAGGTGGTGCTGGCGCTTGGCGGTTACGGGCTTTTCGGCGTGGAGCTGTTCATTTGTGGCGATGACGTGGTCTTCAGTGAAGTTTCACCGCGTCCGCATGACACCGGCATGGTCACGCTGATTTCTCAGGATCTGTCAGAGTTTGCTCTCCACGTGCGCGCGTTTCTCGGTCTGCCGGTTGGCGCTATTCGCCGGTACGGTCCGGCGGCTTCGGCGGCCATCCTGCCGCAGTTGACCAGCCAGAACGTAACGTTCAGTCATATTGAGGCCGCAACGGGTGCCGGGTTACAGGTGCGTTTATTTGGCAAGCCGGAAATCGACGGCACGCGGCGGTTGGGCGTCACATTAGCCACGGGTGATAGCGTGGAACATGCCGTGCAGCGGGCGAAAGAAGCTGCGGCCAGCATTAAGGTTTCTGGATAAAAAAAGCCCGGTAGCGATCTGCGCTTACCGGGCTCTATTCCTGCCGTTCAGTTACTGCTGCGCACCCGCCACCGCTTCACGTGCCAGCGTGGTGATACGATCGTAGTCTCCGGCTTCCAGCGCATCCGCCGGAACCAGCCAGGAGCCGCCAATACACAGCACGCTTTTCAGCGCCAGGTAATCACGGTAGTTCGCCGGAGAAATGCCGCCGGTCGGGCAGAAACGCACCTGCGAGAATGGACCGGCAATCGCCTGTAATGCTTTGGTCCCGCCGTTCGCTTCCGCCGGGAAGAATTTAAATTCTTTCAGACCGTAGTCCAGCCCCAGCATCAGTTCAGACACGGTGCTGATGCCTGGGATCAGCGGGATCGTGCCTGCGGTTGCCGCTTTCAGCAGCGGCTCGGTCAGGCCAGGGCTGATAGCAAACTGCGCGCCCGCTTCGGTTACTTCCGCCAATTGCTGCGCATTCAGCACCGTACCGGCACCAATAATCGCTTCCGGCACTTCTTTGGCGATGGCGCGGATAGCATCCATCGCACAGGCGGTGCGCAGCGTCACTTCCAGCACGCGTACGCCGCCAGCAACCAGCGCTTTCGCCATCGGGACGGCGTGTTCCAGTTTGTTCACCACGATAACCGGTACAACCGGGCCAGTGGTCAGGATTGCTTCTGCACTTGTTTTCCAGTTTTTCATCAGAGTTTTTTCTCTCGCCAGATCTACAAATTTGTCATCTTAAAAAGTGATGCAGGTTGCGCCCTGCTCAGCACCAGAAAGCTTTTCACGCAGTGCGCCAAACAGTTCACGTCCCGTGCCCACGCGCATGGCGCTCAGATCGGGGATATGCGGCTGTCGGGCGGCAAGTTCCTTTTCATCCACCAGCAGCGTTAACTCGCCCGTCTGCCCGTTGACGCGAATGATGTCACCATCGCACACTTTTGCCAGCAGCCCGCCGTCATACGCTTCCGGCGTCACATGGATCGCCGACGGTACTTTGCCTGATGCGCCGGAAAGTCGTCCGTCAGTCACCAACGCAATTTTGAAACAGCGGTCCAATAATACACCAAGTGGCGGCATAAGTTTATGTAATTCTGGCATCCCGTTCGCTTTTGGCCCCTGATGACGGACCACCACCACGCAATCCCGGTCAAGCAGCCCGGCTTCAAAGGCGGGCAGCACGTCGTGCTGGCTTTCAAAAACCACCGCAGGCGCTTCGATAACCTGATTTTCCACTGGTACGGCGGAGGTTTTCATCACCGCCCGGCCCAGATTGCCGCTCAGCACTTTGGTGCCGCCGTGCCGGGAGAACGGTTTATCCATCGACGCGATAATGCTGCTGTCCAGCGAGGCTTCCGCCCCGTCGCGCCATTCCAGCTCGCCGTTGTTCAGCCACGGCTCAAGGGTGTAACGCGACAGCCCAAAGCCTGCGACGGTGTTAACGTCTTCGTGCAGCAGGCCGCCTTTCAGCAACTCGCGCACCAGCACCGGTACGCCGCCCGCTGCCTGGAAGTGGTTGATATCCGCCGGGCCGTTGGGATACAGACGCGCCATCAGCGGCACGATGTCTGAGAGATCGGAGAAGTCATCCCAGTTAATCAGGATCCCCGCCGCGCGCGCCATCGCCACCAGGTGCATGGTGTGGTTGGTCGAGCCGCCGGTAGCCAGCAGCGCCACGATACCGTTGACCACCACTTTTTCGTCGATCATTTTGCCAAGCGGCATCCACTCGGTGCCGTTACTGGTCAGACGCGTCACCTGACGTGCGGCAGCGGCGGTTAACGCTTCGCGCAGCGGCGCATCCGGCTGAACAAAAGAGGAGCCGGGCAACTGCATCCCCATAAATTCAATCACCATCTGATTGGTGTTAGCGGTACCGTAAAAGGTACAGGTGCCGGGAGCGTGATAGGACGCCGCCTCCGATTCCAGCAGTGCCATACGGTCCACTTTGCCTTCGGCATACAGTTGGCGAATGCGCACTTTTTCTTTATTTGGCAGTCCGCTGGACATTGGACCTGACGGCACAAAAACGGACGGCAAATGGCCGAAGGAAAGCGCTGCCATCGCCAGTCCGGGGACGATTTTGTCGCAGACGCCAAGCCACAGCGCGCCGTCAAACATATTGTGCGAAAGTCCCACCGCCGCAGACATGGCGATGATTTCGCGGCTTAACAGCGACAGCTCCATGCCGTCCTGCCCCTGCGTGACACCGTCACACATTGCCGGAACCCCGCCTGCTACCTGCCCCACGGCATTGGCCTGATGCAGCGCTTTACGGATGATCTCTGGATAATGTTCGTAGGGCTGATGGGCAGAGAGCATGTCGTTATAAGAGGTAATAATCGCAATATTATTGCGCAGCATACTTTTTAAGGACGCTTTGTCATCCGGCTGGCAGGCGGCAAAGCCGTGCGCCAGATTGCCGCAGGCAAGCGTGGAGCGGTGAACGGTGCTGCTTTTGGCGGACTCAATACGGGCGAGGTAAGCGGTCCGGGTTTCACGCGAACGTTCAACAATGCGTTTTGTTACCCGTAACAAATCAGGATTCATAAAAGCTCCTTAACGTTAATTTTGTTCGCTGCGTGTGAACGCGGATTATCGCCAGCTAAAAACAGCGTATCGGCAGGGTTTACGCAGCCAAGAGGTAAGATACTGACGCTAGTGTAATAAAAAAAGCCCTGCGGGGAAATCCACGCAGGGCGTAAATTGCAGAAAATAACACGACAATCTGTGTTAGATCATGTTACCGGTAAAACAACCCATTCGGATTACTCAAACTCGTTCCACGAACGGCCGTCGCGGGTGATCATTGCCACCGACGCCACTGGCCCCCAGGTGCCTGCCTGATAAGGCTTCGGCGCGTCCTGATCGGCAGCCCAGGCCTCAGTAATGGAATCGACCCATTTCCAGGCTTCCTCAACCTCATCGCGGCGCACAAACAGCGCCTGAATGCCGCGCATGGTTTCCAGCAGCAGACGCTCGTAGGCATCGGCCAGGTGCGTCTCATTGAAGGTTTCCGAGTAGCTCAGGTCCAGCTTAGTGGTTTGCAGATTGTGCTTGTGATCCAGCCCCGGCACTTTATTAAGGATCTGGATATCCACGCCCTCATCCGGCTGTAAACGAATGGTCAGCTTGTTCTGCGGCAGCTCCTGCCAGGACTCTTTAAACAGATTCAGCTCCGGGTTTTTGAAGTACACCACGACTTCCGAGCACTTGGTCGGCAAACGCTTGCCGGTGCGCAGGTAGAAAGGCACGCCCGCCCAGCGCCAGTTATCGAGATCGACGCGGATCGCCACGAAAGTCTCGGTATTGCTGGATTTATTTGCGCCCTCTTCTTCCAGATAGCCCGGCACTTTCTTGCCCTGGGCAAACCCGGCGGTGTACTGACCGCGCACGGTTTTTTCGCGCACGTTGGTGCGGTTAATGCGGCGCAGGGATTTCAGCACTTTTACTTTTTCGTCGCGAATGTTATCGGCGCTCAGATCGGCAGGCGGCGACATCGCAATCATGCAGAGAATTTGCAGCAGGTGGTTCTGGATCATATCGCGCATCTGGCCTGCCTGGTCAAAATAGCCCCAGCGCCCTTCAATGCCCACCTCTTCCGCCACGGTAATTTCCACGTGATCGATGGTGCGATTATCCCAGTTATTGACGAACAGCGAGTTGGCGAAACGCAGCGCCAGCAGGTTGAGTACCGTTTCTTTACCCAGATAATGGTCGATGCGGTACACCTGACACTCTTCAAAATACTCGCCCACCTGATCGTTGATTTCACGCGACGTGTCCAGCGAGGTGCCGAGCGGTTTTTCCATCACCACCCGCGCGGGCTTGGCGTTCAGTTTGGCCTTGCCGAGACCTTTACAGATAGCGCCGAAGGTATCCGGCGGCATGGCAAAGTAGTTAATCGTGACGCGATTTTCCTGGTCCAGCATTTTACCCAGTCGGGAAAAAGCGGCGGTATCGTTCACGTCGAGGGTACAAAAATCCAGACGCGCGCTGAGCTTATCCCACAAACCTTCATCAATTTTTTCCTTCATGAAAGTTTCAAGCGCCTCGCGAACCACTTTGGTATAGGCATTTTTATCCCAGTCTGCGCGACCGACGCCCAGAATGCGGGTGTCATCATGGATCTGACCGGCTTTCTCAAGCTGGTACAGGGAAGGCAGTAGCTTACGCCGTGCCAGGTCACCTTTTGCACCGAATATGACCAAATCACATGCGTGAGCCGTTTGCGTTACCGCCATGTCATTCTCCTCAATTGAATATCCTGGTACTTGTGCCAGGCTATATTTGTAATTTTGTTACACTGCACTGTACTGTGTTTACGAATATCCTGAAACCCTCGCACCCTATGTGCGCCTGCAAAAAGGCATGTTTGGGAAAATCACCTCCCATACCTTCAGGCATCTTGCTAATTTCACTGATACTTTTGCCCGAATCGGAGGCTGTAAAATCCGACTCTGATCATGTAATGAAAAAAAACAACATCATTTTGCCGCCCTTCTGCACTCTTCCTGCGAGTACGGGAGTATATTCTTGCTAAAACGCAGAACGATTTTATCTGTTAGTCGATCGTTTATCACCGTGAGCGCACAGTAAACAATGAATATGCTGGAAAAAATCCAGTCCCAGCTGGAACACCTTAGCAAATCCGAGCGCAAAGTGGCGGAAGTCATTCTTGCCACGCCTGCCCAGGCCATCCATTCCAGCATCGCGGCACTGGCCGTCGAAGCGGGCGTCAGCGAACCCACCGTTAACCGCTTTTGTCGCAGCCTCGACACGCGCGGCTTTCCCGACTTCAAGCTGCATCTGGCGCAGAGCCTGGCGAACGGCACGCCTTACGTGAACCGCAACGTCGATGAAGACGACAGCGTTGAGGCCTACACCGGCAAAATCTTTGAGTCGGCGATGGCCAGCCTCGATCACGTCCGGCAGTCGCTGGATATGGCAGCGGTTAACCGCGCGGTGGACCTGTTAACCCAGGCGAAAAAAATCGCCTTCTTCGGTCTTGGTTCTTCCGCCGCTGTCGCCCACGACGCGATGAATAAATTTTTCCGCTTTAACGTGCCGGTGGTGTACACCGATGACATCGTGCTGCAACGGATGAGCTGTATGAATTGTAGCGATGATGATGTGGTTGTGCTGATTTCTCATACCGGGCGCACCAAAACGCTGGTCGAACTGGCGCAGCTGGCGCGTGAAAACGATGCGATGGTGATCGCCATTACCTCGCCGGGAACGCCGCTGGCGCAGGAAGCCACGCTGGCCATCACCCTCGACGTGCCGGAAGATACCGACATTTATATGCCGATGGTTTCCCGGCTGGCCCAGCTCACCGTAATTGACGTGCTGGCAACCGGATTTACTTTGCGTCGCGGAGCAAAATTCAGAGATAACTTGAAGCGTGTCAAAGAAGCGTTAAAAGAATCGCGTTTTGATAAAGCCCTGCACGTTTATGGGGACCATCCCAGGAAAACGATAACAAAGCTGTAACTTATTTCATCATTCGGTTAAGTTCATGCAGTGGTGTTTCCATTGCAGAACAGCCGAATTCCTGTTCAGACAACACCAAAATTGATTCAGTCAACGGAGTATTACATGTCCAGAAGGCTTCGCAGAACGAAAATCGTTACCACCTTAGGCCCGGCTACCGATCGCGATAATAACCTCGAAAAAGTTATCGCCGCAGGAGCCAACGTAGTACGGATGAATTTCTCTCACGGAACCCCTGAAGATCATAAATTACGCGCGGATAAAGTGCGTGAAATTGCAGCCAAACTTGGCCGCCACGTCGCCATTCTCGGCGATTTACAGGGACCGAAGATCCGCGTTTCCACCTTCAAAGAAGGCAAAGTTTTCCTCAATATCGGCGATAAATTCCTGCTGGATGCCAACCTCGGTAAAGGGGAAGGCGACAAAGAAAAAGTGGGGATTGACTACAAAGGTCTTCCTTCCGACGTGGTCCCTGGCGATATCCTGCTGCTCGACGATGGTCGCGTGCAGTTGAAGGTGCTGGAAGTTCAGGGACTGAAAGTCTTTACCGAAGTCACCGTCGGCGGCCCGCTTTCTAACAATAAAGGCATCAATAAACTGGGCGGCGGCCTTTCAGCGGAAGCGCTGACCGAGAAAGATAAAGCGGACATCCTCACTGCCGCAGAAATTGGCGTTGATTATCTGGCGGTCTCCTTCCCGCGCTGCGGCGAAGATCTGAACTACGCCCGTCGCCTGGCGCGCGACGCTGGCTGCGATGCGAAAATCGTCTCTAAAGTGGAGCGTGCAGAAGCGGTCGCGACCCAGGACGCCATGGATGACATTATTCTTGCCTCCGACGTGGTGATGGTTGCGCGCGGCGATCTCGGCGTTGAAATCGGCGATCCCGAACTGGTGGGTATTCAGAAAGCGCTGATCCGCCGCGCCCGTAAACTCAATCGCGCAGTAATTACCGCCACCCAGATGATGGAATCGATGATCACCAATCCGATGCCAACCCGTGCAGAAGTGATGGACGTGGCGAACGCCGTGCTCGACGGGACCGATGCCGTTATGCTGTCTGCGGAAACAGCGGCAGGCCAGTACCCGGCGGAAACCGTCGCGGCGATGGCCCGCGTGTGCCTGGGCGCTGAAAAAATCCCGAGTATCAACGTGTCCAAACACCGTCTGGATGTCGAATTCGATAACGTGGAAGAAGCGATTGCGATGTCGGCCATGTACGCGGCAAACCACACCAAAGGCGTGACGGCGATTATCTCGATGACCGAATCAGGTCGCACAGCGCTGATGACGTCCCGAATCAGCTCCGGTCTGCCGATTTTCGCGATGTCGCGCCATGAGCGCACCCTGAATCTGACCGCGCTGTATCGCGGCGTGACGCCGGTCTATTTTGACAGCGCTAACGACGGCGTCGTGGCAGCAACCGATGCGGTAAACCTGCTGCGGGATAAAGGTTATCTGGTGACGGGCGATCTGGTCATCGTCACCCAGGGTGATGTGATGAGCACCATCGGCACCACCAATACCACCCGTATTCTGACCGTGCAGTAACGTAAACTGAAGCCCGGCGCTGCCGGGCTTCTAATCATCATCTTCCAGAAAGTCGCTATCACCTATCCAGCAGGAAAAAGTAGTGGGAAAATGCTGGTTGTAGTGAATCGTCAATACCAGACGATCGCCATCTTTTTCAATATGCTGTTTATCACCACCGCCGCAGTCTATGCTGCGCGTTTTAACTAAACTCCAGTCATCCCGCTCAGGACGCTTGCGCAGTGTGGAAACCCTCACCGCCATAGTAAAGTCTTTAGCCAGCGTCCACTCTTTTAATGGTCCCATCTGATAGCGGAATTTTTCCAGGAAACGGCTATCAGTAAAATAGCCATACTCCATCTCAAGGATGGTCAGCGGCTGAAGATAGCTAACGTCAATCGTATTGTTCCCCGGGTATAGGGTTCCCTCGAAATTAGCCTGATATAACGGCTCGTAATACTTTTGCGCATCAGGTACAGGAGGTAAGGTATTGTTTTCGACAGGTGTTAATGTCGAGGTCACAAAACGATTCGCCACTCTCGCCTGTACCGGCGTCCGGGAAGGCAGAATAAACGCGAACGCAAGATCGGCTCTCTCCTTAGCGGTGATGTGATATACCGCATGAACCTTACAGGCGTTGTAATCGCACTCCACATCCAGCGTTTCGGACTGCACGACCAGACCGCTCTGCGGTTGGCTTTTAAGGGGCGATAACGAAAATGAGGGGGGCCGAAAAACATTTTGTGGCCCACGTATATTTGCCTGTGCGCCAGCGCCTGTCAGGCTCGCAAGAATACCTAAAACAAAAATATGTTTACTCATGGAAAATCCCTTTCCCTTTGACGTGATTATTTCTTCCGATACAGCTCTTTGCGCTTATACGGTTCGATTTCACCCGGCTTACGGGTCTTCAGCAGCTTTAATATCCAGGTGTACTGTTCCGGGTTCGGCCCCACCAGCTGTTCCACCTCTTCGTTCATCCGACGGGCCAGGGTGACGTCATCCGCGGTCAGCAGATCGTCCATCGGCGGACGGACGTGAATGGTCAGGCAATGCGTTTTGCTGTCGTACACCGGGAACAGCGGCACGACGCGCGCCCGGCAGATTTTCATCAGGCGACCCACGGCGGGCAGTGTTGCCTTATAGGTGCCAAAAAAGTCGACGAATTCACTCTGCTCCGGGCCATGATCCTGATCGGGGAGGTAATATCCCCAGTAACCCTGACGCACCGACTGAATGAAGGGCTTAACGCCATCGTTACGCGGATGCAAGCGACCGCCAAAGCGACGGCGAACTTTATTCCACACGTAATCAAAAACCGGATTACCCTGATTATGGAACATCGCCGCCATCGGCTGCCCCTGCGATGCCATCAGCATCGCCGGAATATCCACGGCCCAGCCGTGCGGCACCAGCAAGATCACTTTTTCATTATTGCGCAGCATCTCATCAATAATGTCGCGCCCCTGCCATTTAATACGATTCTTAACCTTTTCAGGCGAACGCAGTGCCAGCTCTGCCATCAGCACCATCGCCTGCGGGGCGGTGGCATACATACGATCAATAATGGCCTCGCGCTGCGCCTCGCTCTTTTCCGGGAAGCAATACAGCAGGTTAATCTGCGCACGGCGGCGAGCGCTCTTGCCCATTCTGCCCACCATCCGCCCCAGTTTGCCCAGCAGCGGATCGCGAAACGCAGGCGGCGTCAGCGATAGGCCCGCAAAAGCAAAAACGCCGAGCCACGTACCCCAGTAGCGCGGATGAAGGAAGCGGTTCTCAAATTGTGGAATAAATTCGCTATTGTTTTTCTTAGGTTCCATGCAAGTTCCAGAATGAGACAAATGACGGTCAGAAATAATCTCTTAGTGTAGCGAGGCCACGCGGAGGGCACAAAAGAAAAAGCCGGTGCGCTTGCGTCACCGGCTTTGAACGACTGCTTTTTAATCGAAGCGCAGTTGCGGAATAACCTCTTTCACCTGCGCCAGATAATCGGTGCGATCGGAGCCGGTTAACCCTTCGGTGCGCGGCAACTTCGCCGTCAGCGGGTTCACCGCCTGCTGGTTAATCCACACTTCATAGTGCAGATGCGGCCCGGTCGAGCGCCCGGTGTTACCGGAAAGCGCAATGCGATCGCCACGTTTAATTTTCTGCCCCGGTTTCACCAGCAGCTTACGCAGGTGCATATAACGGGTGGTATAGGTGCGCCCGTGACGGAGGGCGACATAGTAGCCCGCCGCGCCGCTGCGTTTGGCAACGACCACTTCACCGTCGCCGACCGCGAGCACCGGCGTCCCCTGCGGCATGGCAAAGTCAACGCCGCGATGCGGAGCCACACGACCCGTCACCGGATTGAGACGACGCGGATTAAAGTTAGACGAGACGCGGAACTGGCGCGATGTCGGGAAGCGCAGGAAGCCTTTTGCCAGCCCCGTACCGTTACGGTCATAGAATTTGCCGTCTTCAGCGCGGATTGCGTAATAGTCTTTTCCGTCGAGGCTTAAGCGCACGCCTAAAAGCTGGCTTTGTTCGCGTTTGCCGTCCAGCATTTCACGGGACATCAGCACCGCAAACTTGTCGCCTTTCTTCATTTTGCGGAAATCCATCTGCCACTGCATCGCTTTGATGACAGAGCTGACTTCACCGCTGCTCAGGCCCGCCTCTTTCGCGCTGGCGATAAAACCAGAGCCGACGGTGCCTTTAAGACTGTTGTTCACCCACTCGCCCTGCTGTAACTCGCTGCTCATCTTAAAACCGTTTTCAACACGGTCATAGGTGCGGGTTTCACGGCGGGACATTTCCCAGGTCAGACGTTGCAGGTCACCGGCATCGGTGAGTGTCCAGGAAAGCTGCTGGCCGATTTTTAAATTACGCAGCTCTTTATCGGCAGCGGCAAGTTGGGTGATATCACCCATATCAATACCGTACTGATTTAAGACGCTGCTTAAGGTATCGCCGGTGGAGACCACATATTCATGGACGCCGGACTCATTACCGATTTTATCATCCAGCTCATCCTGGGGGATGGCTTCATCTTCCTGGGGAGCCTGATCGATAGGTTCACTGGCTTCAGGCAGCAGCGATCGCACTTCGCTTTTTTCAAGCTCAATGACTTTGACGATCGGTGCAGATTCGGGGTGATAAACATAGGGCCGCCAGACGGCGACCGCTAAAGTGAGAACAGTAAGCGACCCCAGCATGACGCGGTGAGGTCGTGGCAGATTATTAAATGCCAGGGCGACAGAGCGGGCTATCTGTTGCACGTATTCACTTCCTCGTTAATCTCCTTTCAGGCAGCTCGAATACTGGTTCGCAAGTTGGGTCAGGAACTGGGCGTAACTTTCTTTGCCCAACGCAATACTGGTTCCCAGAGGATCCAGCGTTCCCATATGAACGGATGTTCCTCGTGCGACAGCTTCAACGACCGCTGGCCTGAACTGTGGCTCAGCAAAAACGCAGGTTGCTTTTTGCTCAACCAACTGTGTTCTGATTTCATGTAAACGCTGCGCACCGGGTTGAATTTCGGGATTAACGGTAAAATGGCCAAGCGGGGTCAGCCCATAGTGTTTTTCGTAGTAGCCATAAGCATCATGGAACACGAAATAACCTTTACCCTTCAACGGTGCCAGCTCTGTACCCACCTGCTTATCGGTTGCGGCGAGATGCGCCTCGAATTCCTGCAGGTTGGCGTCAAGTTTGGCTCGACTTTGCGGCATAAGTTCCACTAATTTTTGATGGATTGCAACCGCACTGGCCTGGGCGATCTCCGGGGACAACCAGAGATGCATGTTATAATCCCCGTGATGGTGATGATGGTCACTATTTTCGCCCTCATCGTGATCGTGATGATGCTCATCTTCATCATCGTCACCGCCTTTCTGAAGCAGCGGCTTCACCTTTGCCAGCTCGGCGATGGTAACTTTTTTTGCGTCCGGCGTTGCCTGTACGGATTTGGTCATAAAGGCTTCCATATCCGGGCCGATCCATACCACTAAGTCCGCGTTTTTTAAGCGTTTTACATCGGAGGGACGCAGGGAATAATCGTGTTCCGAAGCCCCGTCCGGCAGCAGTACCTGGGTGTCTGTCACCCCGTCAGCAATGGCAGAAGCGATGAATCCCAGCGGTTTAATCGACGCGACAACCGCAGCGTCAGCACGTTGTGCTACGCCACCCCAAAGTGCAACGGATAAAGCAGCGAAAAGAAACGTATTTTTATGTAACATAATGCGACTTATAATCGTAATGGGTGAGTGAAGTGTGATATTATAACATTCATCATCTTGTGCAACCTTTAATTGACATGACAAATCTTGTAACCCTCGACAATGTCTCCATCTCCTTCGGTCAGCGCCGCGTGCTGTCAGATATCTCGCTCCAGCTGAAGAGCGGGAAAATCCTTACCCTGCTGGGGCCTAATGGCGCGGGTAAATCTACGCTGGTCAGCGTGGTGCTGGGTCTGGTAGCACCCGATAGCGGGCACATCAAGCGGGACGGTAATCTGCGCATCGGCTATGTGCCGCAAAAATTGCACCTTGATGCCACGCTTCCGCTGACGGTAAGCCGCTTTATGCGCCTGCGTCCCGGCACCCGTAAAGACGATATCCTGCCTGCGCTGAAGCGCGTGCAGGCCGGGCATCTGATTGACGCGCCGATGCAAAAACTTTCCGGCGGTGAAACCCAGCGCGTGCTGCTGGCCCGCGCTCTGCTCAACCGTCCGCAACTGCTGGTGCTTGATGAACCGACCCAGGGGGTGGACGTCAACGGTCAGGTCGCACTTTACGATTTGATCAATCAGCTGCGCCAGGAGCTAAACTGCGCGGTACTGATGGTATCGCACGATCTGCATCTGGTAATGGCGAAAACCGACGAAGTGCTGTGCCTGAACCAGCATATTTGCTGCTCCGGCACGCCGGAAGTGGTCTCTCTGCACCCGGAATTTATCTCCATGTTCGGGCCGCGCGGCGCTGAACAGCTTGGCATTTACCGCCATCATCATAACCATCGCCATGATTTACAGGGCCGGATAATCCTGCGCCGGGGGAATGGAAACTCATGATTGAACTTCTACTGCCCGGCTGGCTGGCCGGGATCATGCTGGCCTGCGCGGCGGGTCCGCTTGGCTCGTTCGTGGTCTGGCGACGGATGTCCTACTTTGGCGACACGCTGGCGCACGCCTCCCTGCTCGGCGTGGCGTTTGGTTTATTACTGGATGTGAATCCATTTTATGCGGTGATCGTGGTCACGCTGCTGCTGGCAGCGGGGCTGGTGTGGCTGGAAAAGCGCCCGCATCTGGCGGTGGATACCCTGCTCGGCATTATGGCGCACAGCGCGCTGTCGCTGGGGCTGGTGGTGGTCAGCCTGATGTCGAATATTCGCGTCGATTTAATGGCGTATCTGTTTGGCGACCTGCTGGCGGTGACGCCGACCGATCTGATCGCTATTGCGCTGGGCGTGCTGGTGGTACTGGCGATCCTGCTCTGGCAGTGGCGCAATCTGTTATCAATGACTATCAGCGCGGATCTGGCATTTGTGGACGGGGTAAAACTCCAGCGGGTTAAGCTGCTGCTGATGCTGGTTACGGCCCTGACCATTGGCGTGGCAATGAAGTTTGTTGGTGCGCTGATTATCACTTCGCTGCTGATTATTCCGGCGGCAACTGCCCGCCGCTTTGCCCGCACGCCGGAGCAAATGGCAGGCGTGGCGGTGGGAGTGGGAATGATTGCCGTCACCGGCGGCCTGACCTTTTCCGCCTTCTACGATACGCCAGCCGGACCGTCAGTGGTGCTGTGCGCGGCGCTGATGTTTGTCTTCAGTATGATGAAAAGAACGGCGCCGTGATGTGCGCCGTTTCCCCGGTGGTGCTGGCTTCACCGGGGAACGAATGCCTTACGGCATTTCCGGCGGCGTAATGCCAAAGTGATCCCACGCTCTGACCGTTGCCATACGTCCGCGCGGCGTGCGCTGTAAAAAGCCCTGCTGGATCAGATACGGCTCCAGCACATCTTCAATCGTTTCGCGCTCTTCGCCAATGGCCGCCGCGAGGTTATCCAGCCCCACCGGGCCACCAAAGAACTTATCCAATACCGCCAGCAGCAGCTTGCGGTCCATATAGTCGAAGCCTTCCGCATCCACGTTCAGCATATCCAGCGCCTGTGAAGCAATGTCCAGTGAAATGGTGCCGTCGTGACGCACTTCGGAAAAATCACGCACCCGGCGCAGCAGGCGATTGGCAATACGCGGCGTACCGCGCGCCCGGCGAGCCACTTCCAGCGCGCCCTCTTCGCTCATCTCCAGCCCCATAAAACGCGCGCTGCGGCTGACGATATACTGCAAATCCGGCACCTGATAAAACTCCAGCCGCTGCACAATGCCGAAACGGTCGCGCAGCGGTGAGGTCAGCGATCCTGCGCGGGTGGTCGCACCAATCAGGGTAAACGGCGGCAGGTCGATTTTGATTGAGCGCGCGGCAGGCCCTTCGCCAATCATGATATCAAGCTGATAATCTTCCATCGCCGGATAGAGTACTTCCTCTACTACCGGCGATAAACGGTGGATTTCATCGATGAACAGCACGTCGTGCGGCTCAAGGTTGGTCAGCATCGCGGCCAGATCGCCCGCCTTCTCCAGCACCGGGCCAGAAGTGGTACGCAGATTAACGCCCATTTCATTCGCCACGATGTTGGCAAGCGTGGTTTTACCCAGCCCCGGCGGACCAAAAATCAGCAGGTGATCCAGCGCCTCACCGCGCAGCTTCGCGGCCTGAATGAAGATCTCCATCTGCGAGCGCACCTGCGGCTGACCAATGTATTCTGCCAGCAGTTTGGGACGAATAGCGCGATCCGCAACGTCTTCAACAAGGGTACTGCCTGCTGAGATCAGGCGGTCTGCTTCAATCATCCTCTACCTCACAACGCGGCGCGAAGCGCTTCACGTATTAATGTTTCACTGTTGGCACCCGGACGAACAATTTTGCTGATCATCCGGCTGGCTTCCTGTGGTTTATAGCCCAGTGCCACCAGCGCAGCAACGGCTTCCTGCTCCGCATCGTCGTTGGTCGGGCTTGCCGGAGAGGTTAACACCAGATCGGCGGCTGGTGTAAACAGATCGCCGTGTAAACCCTTAAAGCGGTCTTTCATTTCCACAATCAGGCGCTCGGCGGTTTTTTTACCGATGCCCGGCAGTTTGACCAGCGCGGCAGGATCTTCGCGCTCAACCGCATTCACAAACTGCTGCGCTGACATGCCGGACAGAATTGCCAGCGCCAGCTTTGGCCCAACGCCATTGGTTTTAATCAGCTCTTTAAACAGGGTGCGCTCCTGTTTGTTGTTAAACCCGTACAGCAGTTGCGCGTCTTCGCGCACCACAAAGTGAGTGAAGACGATGGCTTCCTGTCCGGCGTCCGGCAGCTCATAGAAGCAGGTCATCGGCATATGCACTTCATAGCCGACGCCGCCCGTTTCCAGCAGTACCAGCGGGGGTTGTTTTTCGAGAATGATGCCTCTGAGTCTGCCTATCACGTAACGCTCCTGCGTAAAGATCTGAAGATGAAGGCTGTATCATAAAAAAAGGCTGGATAGATATCCAGCGAGTGATGAAATTAAAATGTTTTAGTGGTGCGGCGCGCTGGCGGAATGTAGCGCTGACGGGCGATCCATGCCGGTGGTGGCATCAATCGGGCGGGCACGAAAGCGGCACGCAAGTCACCCGTCGTTACTTGCGCCGGGTCCCATTTTCCTGCGCGCCTTTCGTGGACGGACATAATAGTGCATACAGCTGATCGGGTTATTCCCCCGCCCGGACGTTATGTGTTCTGTCGTTTTAACGTGTTTCCGAATACGATAACCGCGACTTATAAACTGTAAAGCCTCCTCCCCCTTTTCCGTTTCCAGCAATAGCTGCCGCGAGGTGTTATATACGCGGTATAAGTCTACGGCTGAAGGCACCGCCATCCGCCGCTGTTTAAAACGGTAAAGAAGCAACGTCAAAAAGATAAATGCGCTGATTGCCCAAATCGCGATGACAACCGGCAGCGGGCTGACGTTAAAAAAAATATTTTCGCACGGCTTAGCCACGGCGGGTTTATCTTTAACGACGTTCACGCACATCACGCTGCCAGGCGGCACGCGTTTATCCTTAACGTGGTACGTCCAGGTTTTGTCGCCCACCCGCCAGGTCAGGTCATAGTCATAAAGCGCGGCGCAGTCGGTTCTGCCGCGAAAATGGTTACAGGTGTCGGTCATCCTGCGCTCGGCGCTGCTGGTGTAGCGTATTGCCGAGACGTCAGTGGTGGTGGTGATGCTCTGGCGATGGTAGTGATATTCCATCACCACGGCATAGCCGGTGAACATCAGTAGCAAGACATAAAATACGGCGAGCGGCTTTTTGAGGACATTAAAATAGTTAAGGACAGCCCAGACGCCTGAAATCAGCAGCAATGCATAAAATATCGAGGTCAGGATGCCGGAATTCATATTAATGCTGTTGCTCCATGATGTTATAAGCTGTATCACACCGACTTTAAATACGACTCATCTCGCCAGTTTTGCTCAAAGTTTGTGTTCGATATTTATAAAGAGGCGCTGTGTACTTCAATTGGCGATATTCAAACCTTTGAACATCTTCTGCTTAACAACCCGGATGCAAAACTGACGCTCTGGAAATTCGGATTTTCAGGATCGATTCCGTGGGATCGGAAAACCGTAACGCCTGCCAGCCTGTGGCATCATCCCCGATTAACTTTAGTCACCGCGAATGGAATAAAAACGCCCCTGCCTGAAAAAGCCGGGGCGGTGTCATTCAGCGCAGCCGTCCCCGCGCCAGATTCAACCGCGACTCGCTCATTTGCATCGCGTTCTGGCTGACGTGACAGTGGGTGATGGCAATCGCCAGCGCATCGGCGGCGTCCGCCTGCGGATTAGCGGGCAGCTTCAGCAGCGTGCGCACCATATGCTGCACCTGGCTTTTTTCTGCGCTGCCGATGCCGACGACGGTTTGCTTAACCTGACGCGCCGCGTATTCGAATACCGGCAGATCCTGATTAACGGCGGCGACAATGGCGACACCACGCGCCTGCCCCAGCTTCAGCGCCGAGTCGGCGTTTTTCGCCATGAACACCTGTTCGATGGCGAAAAAATCCGGCTGGAACTGGGTGATGATTTCCGATACGCCCGCATAAATCAGTTTTAGCCGCGACGGTAAATCATCGACTTTAGTACGAATGCATCCACTGCCGAGATAGGTCAGTTGCCTGCCCACCTGACGGATCACACCGTAGCCGGTAATGCGCGAACCGGGGTCAATACCGAGAATAATTGACACGTTATGCCCCCTGCCCGCAGGCGTTTGACGACACCATTACAGAGTCGCCGCGACCTCGTCGGAGATCTCGCCGTTATGATAAACTTCCTGCACGTCGTCGCAGTCTTCCAGCAAGTCGATCAGGCGCAGCAGTTTCGGCGCAGTTTCGGCATCCATATCGGCTTTGGTGGACGGGATCATCGACACTTCGGCTTCATCGGCTTTCAGGCCAGCCGCTTCCAGCGCGTCACGCACGGTACCCATATCTTCCCAGGCGGTGTACACGTCAATTGCGCCGTCGTCGTAGGTCACAACGTCTTCAGCACCGGCTTCCAGCGCCGCTTCCATAATTGCGTCTTCGTCGCCTTTCTCGAAGGAAATCACACCTTTCTTGCTGAACAGATAAGCCACGGAACCGTCGGTGCCGAGGTTGCCACCGGTTTTGCTGAAGGCGTGACGCACTTCGGCAACGGTACGGTTGCGGTTGTCAGACAGGCATTCCACCATCACCGCCGTGCCGCCAGGACCGTAACCTTCATAAATGATGGTTTCCATGTTCGCGCCTTCATCACCGCCCACGCCGCGTGCAATTGCGCGGTTGAGGGTGTCGCGAGTCATGTTGTTGGACAGGGCTTTATCTACCGCCGCACGCAGACGCGGGTTAGCACCGATATCACCGCCGCCCAGACGCGCTGCCGTGACCAGCTCGCGAATGATTTTAGTGAAGATTTTACCGCGCTTGGAATCCTGCGCAGCCTTGCGGTGTTTGGTGTTGGCCCATTTACTATGACCTGCCATAAAAATATCTCCGAATGGCTTTGCCTTCTCAGGCAGCGTTAATAACAAATTCTTCAATCGCCTGCCGGTTGCTCCAGGACTTGGTTAATCCGGCGGCATCCGCCGCATCAACCCAGCGGTAGGTCAGATGTTCAGTGAACACGATTTCCCGCTCAGAGGGGAGCGCAAGACAGAACCAGGATTCCGTATTGCGCTCTATGCCCGGTGCATAGCGATGACGTAAATGCGAAAAAATTTCAAACTCCACCGTGCGCTGACAGTCGATTAGGGTCAGATGCTCAGACGCAACATCAATCGTGACCTCTTCATGTACTTCACGCACGGCGGCCTGCAACGCAGTTTCTCCTTCCTCCAGGCTGCCGGTAACCGACTGCCAGAACTCAGGATCGTCGCGTCGCTGTAACATCAGCACCCGTTTCGTATCCTGGGCATAAATCACCACCAGCACCGAGACGGGACGCTTATACGGCATGTTACTGATTCTCCGGCTTCTCTTTAGCGATAACCTGAATGCCCAGCTCGCCCAGCGAGGCCGGATTGGCGAAGCTCGGTGCTTCGGTCATCAGGCAGGCAGCGGCGGTGGTTTTCGGGAACGCGATAACGTCACGGATATTATCGGTGCCGGTCAGCAGCATGGTCAGACGATCCAGGCCAAACGCCAGGCCCGCGTGCGGCGGAGTACCGTATTTCAGCGCGTCCAGCAGGAAGCCGAATTTCTCACGCTGCTCCTGCTCGTTAATGCCAAGAATGCCAAACACGGTTTGCTGCATTTCACCGCTGTGAATACGCACCGAACCGCCGCCCACTTCGTAGCCGTTGATCACCATATCGTAGGCGTTGGCAACCGCGTCTTCCGGCGCGGCTTTCAGTTCAGCGGCGGACATGTCTTTCGGCGAGGTGAACGGGTGGTGCATCGCGGTCAGGCCGCCTTCACCGTCGTCTTCAAACATCGGGAAGTCGATAACCCACAGCGGTGCCCATTTGGACTCATCCGTCAGATTCAGGTCTTTACCCAGCTTCAGACGCAGCGCGCCCAGCGCGTCAGCAACCACTTTCTTATGATCCGCGCCGAAGAAAATCATATCGCCATCCTGCGCACCGGTACGCTCAAGAATAGCGTCAACGATTTCCGCATTGAGGAATTTCGCGACCGGGCTGTTAATGCCTTCCAGACCTTTCGCCCGCTCGGTGACTTTGATGTAAGCCAGCCCTTTCGCGCCGTAGATCTTAATGAAGTTACCGTAGTCGTCGATTTGCTTACGGCTTAAAGAGGCACCGCCCGGCACGCGCAGCGCGGCAACGCGGCCTTTCGGATCGTTAGCCGGACCAGCAAACACCGCGAACTCAACCGCTTTCAGCAGATCGGCAACGTCAACCAGCTCCATCGGGTTACGCAGATCCGGTTTATCTGAACCGTAACGGCGCTCAGCTTCAGCGAAGGTCATGATTGGGAAATCGCCCAGATCCACGCCCTTCACTTCCTGCCACAGATTGCGCACCAGCGCTTCCATCACTTCGCGCACCTGCGGTGCGGTCATGAAAGAGGTCTCTACGTCGATCTGGGTAAATTCCGGCTGGCGGTCAGCGCGTAAGTCTTCATCGCGGAAGCATTTAACGATCTGATAATAGCGGTCAAAACCGGACATCATCAGCAGCTGTTTGAACAACTGCGGGGACTGCGGCAGCGCGTAGAATTTGCCTTTATGAACGCGCGAAGGCACGAGGTAATCGCGCGCGCCTTCCGGCGTGGCTTTGGTCAGCATCGGGGTTTCGATGTCGAGGAAGCCGTGGTCGTCCATAAAGCGGCGCACCAGGCTTGTGATCTTCGCGCGGGTTTTCAGGCGCTGGGCCATTTCCGGGCGACGCAGATCCAGGTAGCGGTACTTCAGGCGCGCTTCTTCAGTGTTGACATGATTAGAGTCGAGCGGCAGTGATTCTGAACGGTTGATGATGGTCAGGTCAGTTGCGAAAACTTCAACTTCGCCGGTCGCCATCTCTTTGTTGGTGTTTTTTTCGTCACGCGCACGCACGGTGCCGGTGATTTTAATGCAGAACTCATTACGCAGTTCAGAGGCCAGCTTGAAGGCTTCGTCACGATCGGGATCGAAGAAGACCTGAACAATGCCTTCGCGGTCGCGCATATCGATAAAGATCAGGCTGCCTAGATCGCGACGACGGTTGACCCAACCACACAGAGTCACCTGCTGCCCCACGTGGGACAGTCGTAGCTGTCCGCAATATTCTGTACGCATGAGATATCCCTTAACTTAGCCGCAGGCTGATTGTCACCTGCCTTGCAGGCAATACTGTCGCAGCTTTAGCTGAATGTACAACTGGATGAAAAAAGGGGGCTATTATACTGGAATTTCTGCCCGGCGATAAGCCCGATAGACGCCGGAAGCCTGTTTGCTGGCCGGTTATTGCGTATTCTCACAAAAATTAACAAATTTTGTGACGCGGGCAGGGTATGGTTAGCGACTAACGTCATAAAAACGGGAATAAACATGCTGGAACTGAATGCGAAAAAAACGGCGCTGGTAGTCATCGACTTACAGGAAGGCATTCTGCCCTTTGCTGGCGGGCCTCATGCGGCAAATGACGTGGTTGAGCGCGCCGCACGTCTGGCGTCAAAGTGCCGTGAACGCGGCGCGCCGGTGATACTGGTACGCGTGGGCTGGACAGCGGATTTTGCCGAAGCGCTTAAGCAACCGGTCGACGCGCAGACTGGCGGCGGGCAGCTTCCTGAAAACTGGTGGCACTATCCGCAGGCGCTCGGTCATCAAAGCAGCGATATTAACGTCATCAAGCGGCAGTGGGGCGCGTTTTACGGCACCGATCTGGAGCTGCAACTACGCCGTCGCGGAATTGAGACTATTATTCTTTGTGGGATCTCTACCAATATTGGCGTGGAATCCACGGCCCGTAACGCCTGGGAGCTGGGTTTTAACCTGGTAGTGGTGGAAGATGCCTGTAGCGCCGCGACTACCGAACAGCATCAGGGCAGCATGACGCACATTTTCCCGCGCATTGGACGAGTGCGCCGCACAGAGGACGTTTTAAACGCATTATGATTTACATTGGTCTGCCGCAGTGGTCGCACCCTAAATGGGGACGATTGGGAATTACCAGCCTTGAAGATTACGCCCGCCATTTTAACTGCGTGGAGGGCAATACCACGCTCTACGCACTGCCGAAAGCGGAAATCGTCGAGCGCTGGCGCGAGCAGACCCATGACGCTTTTCGCTTCTGCTTTAAATTTCCGGCGACCATTTCCCATCAGGCGGCGCTGCGCCATTGCGACGATCTGACGCAGGCGTTTTTTAGCCGTCTGTCACCGCTGGCGGATCGCATCGGCCAATACTGGCTTCAGCTTCCGGCCACGTTCGGTCCGCAGGATCTCCCTGCCCTGTGGCATTTTCTGGATACGTTGCCCGCGACGTTCACCTATGGGGTTGAAGTTCGTCATCCTGAATTTTTCGCCAAAGGTGATGCCGAACAGCAACTCAACCGGGGTCTTCATCAGCGCAACGTCAATCGGGTGATCCTCGACAGCCGCCCGGTGCACAGCGCCCTGCCGCACAGTGAAGCGGTGATTAAAGCGCAAAGCATGAAGCCCAAAGTCCCGGTCCATGCGGTGATCACCGGCAATCAGCCGATGGTGCGGTTTATCGGCAGTGATGATATGGCGCAAAATCAGGCGCTGTTTGACGTGTGGCTGAAACTGCTGCCGCAGTGGGAACAGACCACCACGCCGTGGCTGTTTTTGCACACCCCGGATATTGCCCATGCGCCTGAACTGGTCGATACCCTCTGGCCTGCGCTGCGTGCGGCAATCCCCGCGCTGGGTGAGGCTCCTGATATTCCGCAACAATCTTCTCTTTTCTGATGACATTACCTGACATAGACTGTGCGCCATGCCAGCCTGAAAGGAAATGTGTATGGTAAGCGCGCTGTATGCCGTGCTGGGTGCATTGCTGCTCATCAAGTTCTCGTTTGATGTCGCCCGTCTGCGTATGCAATATCGCGTTTCTTATGGTGACGGCGGTTTTAGCGAGCTGCAAAGCGCTATCCGCATTCAAAGTAACGCTCTGGAATATATTCCCATCGCGCTGGTCTTACTGCTGTTTATGGAAATGAACGGCGCGGAAACCTGGATGGTCCACGTTTGCGGCCTGCTGCTGCTTGCCGGACGCCTGATGCATTATTACGGTCTGCACCAGCGGCTCGGTCGCTGGAAACGCTCCGGCCTGAGCGCCACCTGGTGTGCGCTGGTGCTGATGGTGCTGGCCAATATCTGGTATATGCCGTGGGAGTTGGTTTTCACCCTGCATTAGCGCACAATACGCCACTTTTTTTATTTTTAGGTTTTAACGTTATGTCTGACCGCGACACGCTTTTTTCTGCGCCTATCGCCAGCCTCGGTGACTGGACCTTTGATGAGCGGGTAGCCGAAGTCTTCCCGGATATGATCCAGCGCTCGGTACCCGGTTACTCCAATATTATCTCGATGATCGGTATGCTCGCCGAACGCTTCGTTCAGCCTGGAACCCAGGTGTACGATTTGGGCTGTTCGCTTGGTGCCGCCACGCTTTCCATCCGCCGCAATATCGCGCATCCAGGCTGCAAAATCATCGCTATTGATAACTCTCCGGCGATGATCGAACGCTGCCGCCGCCATCTGGATGCCTATAAAGCGCCGACGCCGGTTGAGGTCATTGAAGGTGACATTCGTAACGTCAAAATCGAAAACGCCTCCATGGTGGTGCTGAATTTTACCCTGCAATTTCTGGCTCCCCCGGAGCGTCAGGCATTGCTAAACAACATTTATCAGGGACTGAATCCCGGCGGCGCGCTGGTGCTATCGGAAAAATTTAGCTTTGAAGATGCCGACGTGGGCGAACTGCTGTTTAACATGCATCACGACTTCAAGCGTGCCAATGGTTACAGCGAACTGGAGATCAGCCAGAAGCGCAGCATGCTGGAAAACGTGATGCTGACCGACTCGGTAGAAACCCATAAAGCGCGCCTGCGCGCAGCCGGCTTCGATCACAGCGAACTGTGGTTCCAGTGCTTTAACTTCGGCTCGCTGGTCGCGCTGAAAGCAGGAGCGGCGGCATGATCGAGTTCGGCAATTTTTATCAGCAAATCGCTAAAGGCCCGCTGGCACACTGGCTGGAAACGCTGCCTGCGCAAATCGCCGCCTGGCAGCGTGAGTCGCAGCACGGCCTGTTTAAACAGTGGTCAAACGCGGTGGAATTTCTGCCGGAACTGAAGCCGTATCGCCTGGATTTACTGCACGGCGTCAGCGCTGAAAGCGAAATTCCGCTCAGTCCCGGTCATGTAACCCGAATTGAAACCCTGCTGCGCAATCTGATGCCGTGGCGCAAGGGGCCGTTTTCCCTGTACGGCGTGGATATCGACACCGAATGGCGTTCCGACTGGAAATGGGATCGCGTGCTGCCGCACCTGTCCGATCTGAGCGGTCGCACCATCCTGGACGTCGGCTGCGGCAGCGGTTATCACCTGTGGCGGATGATTGGCGCGGGGGCGCAAATGGCGGTCGGCATCGATCCAACGCACCTTTTTTTATGCCAGTTTGAGGCGGTACGCAAGCTCATCGGCAATGACCAGCGCGCGCACCTGCTGCCGCTGGGCATTGAGCAGCTTCCGGCGCTGAAGGCATTCGATACCGTCTTTTCAATGGGCGTACTGTATCACCGTCGTTCGCCGCTGGAACATCTGTGGCAGCTAAAAGACCAACTGGTCAAAGACGGCGAACTGGTGCTTGAAACGCTGGTGGTTGAGGGCGATGAAAATACGGTGCTGGTGCCGGGCGACCGCTACGCCCAGATGCGCAACGTCTGGTTTATTCCCTCGGCGCTGGCGCTGAAAAACTGGCTGGAGAAATGCGGCTTTGTGGATGTTCGCATCGCCGATGTCAGCGTAACCACCACCGAGGAGCAGCGGCGCACCGACTGGATGATCACCGAATCGCTGGCGGAATTCCTCGATCCTGCTGACAGCAGCAAAACCGTTGAGGGCTATCCGGCCCCGCAGCGTGCGGTGCTGATCGCCCGCAAGCCCTGAGGATAAAAAAAGGCCCCTGTAAATGCAGGGGCCTGGTACAAGCAAGCATCATATGGGCGACATGATGCGCGGTAAAAATCGTTAATGCGACGAGCGGAAACGCGCGACGATCGCTTTCATTTCCACCACCGATGCCCCGTTAACCGCGTAACGAAGATATTCATCGGCATTCGGGTCCGTCGACATGGAGAGTCCTGGATTACGGTAGCGCATTGGGGAGGGAACCCATTGGCCTGCGGAGCTGTGGACCTCTTCCACCCCCGCGTTAAGGATCGTTTCGAGGTTGTCGGCGCGAACGCCAGCACCTGCCATAATGATTGGAACACGGGATCGGGCAATAAGTTCCGCAATTAATGAAACTCCTTTTACCGCACTGGGTTGCTGGCCCGAGGTCAGGATGCGAGCAACCCCAAGTTCTGCAAGGTTATCAAAGGCTTCGTGTGGATCCTGGCACATATCAAATGCACGATGAAAAGTGACAGCCAGATCGCCCGCCGCCGCCATTATCTGGCGCATTCTCGGCATATCAACCTGCCCGTCTTCACTGAGAATGCCGATCACCAGTCCCGGAAAACCCAGCTCGCGGACGGTGCGAACGTCCTCCAGCATGGCGCTGAACTCGCCGTCGCTGTAGCAAAAATCCCCGCCGCGTGGGCGAATGATAGGATGCACTGGCAGCGTGACCTGCTGGCGCACCGATTTCAGCACCCCGTATGAAGGCGTCAGTCCACCTTCCAGCGGCGCGGCGCAAAGCTCAATACGATCCGCACCGAAGCGTTGTGCGGCAAGCGCACACTCCAGGCTGTAACAACAAATTTCCAGTAGCACCATACGTCCTCTCCTTTATCCCTGTACGATAAGCCGATGCCGCAGAAGCTGGCGGCTGTGCCAACCACCGATCGCCACGACCGTCGTTAATGCGCCCAGCAGCGCACAAAACATGTCCGACTGGGTGTCCCAGGGGTCGCCCTGGGTGCCGAGAAAATCATCCGCGCCCTGCCCCATCGCCAGCGCGGCCCACCATTCAATCAGTTCGTAAGTGGCGCTTATCGCCAGCGCAATGCAGCAAACGATAAACGCCAGCATTTTATGGCCGCGCACAATGCGCCCGCGCAGCAAGATTTCCCGCGCCGCCAGCGCTGGCACCAGCCCCTGGAAAAAGTGCCCCAGTTTGTCGTAAGGATTACGGCTGAGATCAAGCCAGTTCTGCACGTCAAAGCCAACAGGCACTTTGGCATAGGTATACATGCCGCCGACGATCAAAATAATGGCGTGGAAAAAAATCAGGGTATACAGCAGCGGCGTTAGCGGATAGCGGCGCCGGGTCAGCAGGAGCAGCGGAATGATGATTAGCACAGGCGTCACTTCCATCAGCCACGTTGCCCGGTCCTGCGTCGCCACACCGGTATAAATAATGAGTAATAACAGAAATAGCGCGCCGGACCTGAGCCACAAAGTTTTTACGGTCATAGGATTTCCATTTGCATAAAAAAGTTAAACCGCCCCGCCGGTTATGCGTCAGGCGACATTTCGCTGGCAACGATGTCTTCAATCGACCACGGATGAAATTTAATCGTCACGCTGCCGTCGCTCACCGCCAGCGTCGGATTCGGCAGGCGCTCGTGTTCACCTTTCGGCGAACTGGTTTTAACGACGATCCCCGGCTGGCTAAGGCCGTCATCGGAAAGCAGCGCCAGCGCCCGCGCGTTCAGCGTTTGCGGATCGCCGGGCAGGACAATTTCAATATGCTCCCAGCCCTCATGCGGATAACGCTTTTCGCCGGGCCACGGCAGTTCCACCACTGAGAAATGCCAGTGCCCGACCACCAGCGGCGTATTCAGTTTGTAGAGGCAAATGGGCCTGCCGTTGATCTGATTTTCTGACAGCAGTTGCGCGCACTGTTCAAATCCACGCCGCCAGCGTTCTGCCGTCGTGTTTTGATGGCAGCGCAGCGAAATGTGATCGGCCTCCAGCGGCGCGACGTCCAGCCCCAGCCGCGCGCTGAGTGCAGCCAGCGCTCCGGCAAAACGCGGTAAATCTGCCGTAATATCCTGTAATTCTTCGATTGTCTGCCAGTGGGTCATGCTCAGTGCCTGAAGTAAAATGCAAAGCGTTAATTTACCCTGACCGCGCCTGCTAACCAAATGTTGATTACCTCAGCGTGGCACAATGCTGACGCTCAGAAGCAAATGCAGTATAATGGCGAGCTCATTTTTATCATGTCGGCGCTGCACGGTTTACAACTTCACGCATCGCCACCAACGAAAGGTATTCCGGTGAATATTCAGGCTCTTCTCTCAGAAAAAGTCAGTCAGGCTTTAATCGCGGCAGGCGCACCCGCAGATTGCGAACCGCAGGTTCGTCAGTCGGCAAAAGTGCAGTTCGGCGATTATCAGGCCAACGGTGTCATGGCGGTCGCTAAAAAACTGGGCATGGCACCGCGACAACTGGCAGAGCAGGTACTGACTCATCTGGATCTTAACGGTATCGCCAGCAAGACGGAAATCGCCGGGCCGGGCTTTATCAATATCTTTCTCGACCCCACTTTCCTTGCAGGCCTGGTGGACGACGCGCTGAACTCTGACCGTCTTGGCGTGGCAACGCCAGAAAAGCAGACCATCGTTATCGACTATTCTGCGCCTAACGTAGCGAAAGAGATGCACGTGGGGCACTTACGCTCCACCATCATCGGCGATGCAGCGGTACGCACCCAGGAATTCCTCGGCCATAACGTGATCCGCGCCAACCACGTCGGCGACTGGGGTACGCAGTTCGGTATGTTAATCGCCTATCTGGAAAAACAGCAGCAGGAAAACGCGGGCGAAATGGCGCTGGCCGATTTCGAAGCCTTTTATCGCGATGCCAAAAAACATTACGACGAAGACGAAGAATTTGCGGCGCGCGCGCGCGGCTACGTCGTGAAATTGCAGGGCGGCGACGAATACTGCCGTGAGATGTGGCGCAAGCTGGTTGACATCACCATGTCGCAGAACCAGATCGCCTATCAGCGTCTGAACGTCACGTTAACCCGTGATGACGTCATGGGTGAAAGCCTGTACAACCCTATGCTGCCGGGCATCGTCGCCGATCTGAAAGCCAAAGGGCTGGCGGTTGAGAGCGAAGGCGCGACCGTCGTTTTCCTCGACGAGTACAAAAACAAAGAAGGTGAACCGATGGGCGTCATCATCCAGAAAAAGGATGGCGGCTATCTGTACACCACCACTGACATCGCCTGTGCCAAATACCGTTATGAAACGCTGAAGGCCGATCGCGTGCTGTACTACATCGATTCCCGTCAGCACCAGCACCTGATGCAGGCGTGGACCATCGTGCGTAAAGCCGGTTACGTCCCGGAATCTGTGCCGCTGGAACACCATATGTTCGGCATGATGCTCGGCAAAGACGGTAAACCGTTCAAAACCCGTGCCGGTGGCACGGTAAAACTGTCCGACCTGCTGGATGAAGCGCTGGAACGCGCCCGTCGCCTGGTGGCCGAAAAGAATCCGGATATGCCTGCTGACGAGCTGGAAAAGCTGGCGAATGCAGTGGGGATCGGCGCGGTTAAATACGCCGACCTGTCCAAAAACCGCACCACTGACTACATCTTCGACTGGGACAACATGCTGGCCTTCGAAGGCAACACCGCGCCGTACATGCAGTATGCCTACACCCGCGTGCTCTCCGTGTTCCGTAAAGCCGAAATCGACGAGCAGGCGCTGCTGAATACGCAGGTGAAAATCAGCGAAGATCGCGAAGCCCAGCTCGCCGCCCGCCTGCTGCAATTTGAAGAAACGGTGACCGTGGTGGCTCGTGAAGGCACGCCACACGTAATGTGCGCCTACCTGTACGACCTGGCCGGTCTGTTCTCCGGTTTCTACGAGCACTGCCCGATCCTCACCGCCGAAAGCGAAGACGTGCGCAACAGCCGCCTTAAACTGGCGCTGCTGACGGCAAAAACCCTGAAGCTGGGGCTGGAGATGCTGGGGATTGAGACGGTAGAACGGATGTAATACCGCGTTTTCACTAAATCAAAAACGGTGCCCGAGGGCACCGTTTTTTATGCTCTGGGTAACATAACAGACTGACATGAAGATATTGGTTAAAATAATCGCTCGCAGGAATTTTTCAACCGCATAACGTTTTCACCGTTCTCCATCACAATATCATCCTGGTTAACCTCTGTTATTTTCCAGTCAAACGCATCGGCAGCATAACTTGCGACTTTAGTTTTTATTTTCACTTTATCGCAAGGGATCTGAAAAAATGTCTGCCAGCGTTAATACTTTATCCCTGACGCCCATACCTAAACCACAACAGAATGGCCCTTCGCCAAACCAAATTCAACCACCTTCAAAATAATTAAGATTAACGCGAAAAATAGAACACTACACAATCAAAATATAAACATATATAACATTGACAGTGATTATTTTTCACATAACCAGGCACGCCACATCACATAAATTTATTAATCAAGAATGATTTATATTCCTGCTTGCATAGGATCAACAGGACGGTACGGCAGGCGGAAAATAAAATAGCGCTGCGCCTGCACGGGCGGAAGGTGTTCCCCTCCATGACCGGCAAGCACAGCGCCATCAGGTATAGCGAACCAGATTAAAAATACTTCCGCAAATACTCTGTCAGGCACAAGTTTGCCATTGCCTGACCGTAGGGCATTGAGGTCAGCGGGATCTGCCGATAGAACTCAAGATCTGAACCCATCCCAGTGCCGAAGGAAGTTTGCAGCAGTTCTCCTTCCGCTGAAATATGCGCCACAATCCCTTTTATCGCTTTTTCGGCGATTTCCGCATAGTCAGGGCCGACGTAGCGTTTGCGCACCGCTTTCAGAATGCCGTAGGCAAAACCTGCGGTTGCCGAGGCTTCCAGATAGGAATGCGGATCGTCAAGCAGCGTATGCCACAGGCCGCTGTCATCCTGACATTTCGCCAGTGCGGCGATTTGCGCATTCAGCACCTGCACCAGATAACGGCGCACCGCGCTTTGCTCCGGCAGGTTAAGCAGTTCGAGGAAGTCGGGGATGACGATGGTCAGCCAGCTATTACCGCGCGCCCAGCGGGCACTGGCAAAGTTATGGTGCCCCTCATAGCTCCAGCCGTGGAACCACAGGCCGGTTTGCCGATCCAGCAGATTTTGCACGTGCAGCAGGAACTGATAGGTCGCCTCTTCAACATAATCCGGGCGATCCAGCAGTTTGCCGATTTTTGCCAGCGGCAACACGGTCATCATCAGCGTGTCGTCCCACATCTGCTGATGATTCTCTTCGGCCAGCGTAATGTGCTGCATACCGCCATGATCGGTGCGCGGCATTTCGTTCATCGCCCACTCAGCCCAGCTTTCCAGCCACGGCAAGTACGCCGGATTGCGACTCTCTTCATACCGATAAGCCAGCGTCAAAAAGGGAGCCATCGTATTGACGTTTTTGGTGGTCGCGCCTTCCGCAAAGCGGTCGGCAAACCAGCTATCTATAATGTCGCGCATCTGCACATCGCCGGTCTGTTGATAATACTGCCAGATGCCGTACAGACCGATGCCGTGCGTCCATTCCCACCCGGCCCAGCCTTTGGTATCGATTACCCGCCCGTCGTCAAGCCGCAGCAGAAACTCGCCGCTATCATCGTGAATATTGACCAGATTATGCGTCACTTTCTTAATCAGCGTCTGAAGCGCTTCTTTGCTGATAAAACGCTCCGGCTGACGTAGCAATGCGCTGTGTTTGACAGGCCAAACCTTCATATCCTTAACCTCTGTTATATGTCGAATTCAATGGAGCACCCTGACTGAGCGGCCGCGCAGCGGGTTTATTACGATTGAGATAACCAATATTGTTATTTCCCCACAGCGACTCGTAAGGCATACCCGCCAGCATCTCAACCGTGGCACGGGCTGCCGGAGTCACGCTTTCCGGGATCGCATGTCCGGCCTCGCGCATCTTCGCCGTCTCCTCACGCAGCACGCTGTGCGTATGGAGATTCAGTTTAAAGCGCAGTGACACCAGGAAGCCGCAGGCCAGTACCGCAATGGTGCCGAAGCTTAAAATCATCAGAATGGTGTGGCTGACTTCAGGCGGCTGCGTTTTTTGCCCGGAGACAAAACCGGACATCTGCATGATGATGCCCACCAGCATGACCGCCCCGGCCTGCGACGCCTTGCGCGTCAGCGTCATGATCCCGGCGAAAATGCCTTCGCGGCGCTGGCCGGTGATCACTTCATCGACGTCAGCGATGTAGGTATAGGTATTCCACGGCACATAGTTGATGCCACCGCGTCCCAGCCCGGCGATAGCGGAAATCAGCAGCAGCAGCGCGTAGACGTCGCTTAAACCCGCGTAATACAGCACCGCATAGGAAACAGACGCCAGACCAAATAGCACCACCACCATCCGGTAGGAGGGAGCCGGTCCAAAACGGATGCACAGCGGGATCATCGCAATCACCGCAAGGAACTGGCAGATCGCCATCGTACCCAGCAGGTTGGAGGCCAGCGAGGCTTCCTGCATCAGCACGAACACCACGTAGTAGGTAAATACCGCGTTGAAAACATCCTGGGCAATATAACCACCGAGATACATCCCCAGATGCTGACGGAAGATTTTGATTCGCAGGGTGGAGGAAAGCTCTGTCACCAGACGGCGCAGGCTTTGACCCAGGGTGAGATGACGTTTTTCTTCTTCTGCCCGCAGCGCCGCTTCGGTCCACTCTTCGCGCGGACGCTCCCAGGTATAGCACCACACCAGGGTGAGCATAATGGCGCACAGCACCGAGAAAACCAGGCTGGCGTAGAAGAATGACACCGGGTTATCTTTGCCGAAAATCGCCAGCAGCACGCCCGGCAGGAAGGAGGCGAGGATCGCTGACATCTGCGCCATGGAAATGCGCGCGCCGGAAAATTTGGTTTTCTGTTTGAAATCGTCGGTCATCTCCGGCACCAGCGTTTCATACGGCACGAGGATCATGGTGTACACCACGTCAAACACCAGATAGGTCAGCAGGTAGTACCAGAAGCTCATCTCCCCGACCCACATCAGCGAATAGCTGAAGACACAGGGAATGCCGAGCAGAATGAAAAATTTACGGCGGCCAAAACGCTTGCCGAGCCAGGTAGAGCCGAAGTTATCGGTCAAAAAACCCATCAACGGGCTGACCACCGCATCAAGTACCCTTGCGGTGGCAAAAATAAACGTGGCTTCAATCGGCGATAAGCCGCAGAAGGTGGTGTAAAAATACAGTAGCCATGCGGCGGTGAGCGCGGTCGTCCCTGCGCCGAGGAAATCGCCCGATCCATAGGCCAGATAGTTTGCGAGTCCTGGTTTACGTGTTTTCATTGCCGTACCCTGTTTTTATTTTGGGATACCCCCGGCAATTTGGCTTCGCCAAAGGGAGTTATTACACGGCTACAGTAAGAGTATGCAGAAAGGGATTCCTTTCCGTTTTTGCCATGCCCGTCCCTCAGATGGCAAAATTGCAAAGAGTCGCGCTACGAACCTCACTGATTTATAAAACAGCGTTTCTCTTGTATCAAAAGGAGGGGTCAAAAATGCGAGCCAGCCATCAGTTTTTCCTGACAGCCGGTGAAAAAGAGAGCGATTAGCGGTAGTTGACGATCACCTGATTACGACGAACATTCAGCGCCGGAAGCAGACGTCCACCGCCGGGCACATCCCAGACAAAACGCAGCGGTTCCACCGCCGGTACGCCCTGTAAACCCCAGGTCGTACCGCTTTGCCCATCCAGCGTCACGCAGCGGGTTTGTGAGCACAGGCGCACGTTAAGCCCGGCGGGCGTCGGGCCGTTCAGTTCATAACGCCAGGCGACGAGGGTGATCAGGCCGCTCACCGCCTGCGACGAGGCCAGCGGTGCAGACGAAGCGGCAACGCCCCGGTGATTCAACGTCACGCCGCGTCCGCTGGCCTGCCACGCCCCCTCGCCCGCCGCCATCGCACCGAATGGCAGCAGCATCAGCCACAGTAGCGCGCGCATTATTTGCCTCCGATCGTGGCGGTCATGCGGATGTTACGGTTATCCGACAGTTCCATATTTGACAGCACAATCAGCTGCGGCAGGCTGCGGCGCAGGAAGCGCGACAGCAACGGACGCAGCGCGTGATTCACCAGCAGCACCGGCGGCGCGCCCAGCATTTCCTGGCGCGCCAGCGCTTCCTGAGTCTGCGCCAGCAGGCGGTCTGCCAGTCCCGGCTCCAGCCCGCCGCCGCCCTGCAACGCCTGCAACAGCAGACGCTCCAGCGGCGTGTCAAGGCCAATCACCTGAACTTCACCGCTGCCGGGGAACCATTGCTGGGTGATCGCCCGACCCAGCGCCACGCGTACCACCGCCGTCAGCTCATGCGGATCGTTCTGAACCGGCGCGTGCTCCGCCAGCGTCTCCAGAATGGTGCGCATATCGCGGATCGGCACTTTTTCTTCGAGCAGATTTTGCAGCACTTTATGCAGGGTGGTCAGCGTCACCACGCCCGGCACCAGGTCTTCCGTCAGCTTCGGCATTTCCTGGGTCACGCGCTCCAGCAGTTGCTGCGCTTCCTGACGCCCGAACAGCTCGGCGGCAAACTGGCTAATCAGATGATTAAGATGTGTCGCCACCACGGTACTGGCCTCAACGACGGTAAATCCCTGGATCTGCGCCTGCTCTTTCAACGCGCTCTCAATCCAGATGGCCGCCAGGCCGAAAGCCGGATCGACGGTCTGCTCACCCGGCAGCGTACCGGCTGCGGTGCCGGGGTTAATCGCCAGCCAGCGCCCCGGATAAGCTTCGCCGCTGCCAATTTCCACGCCCTTCATCAAAATGCGATAGCGTGCCGGGGAGAGATCCATATTGTCGCGGATATGCACCACCGGGGGGAGAAAGCCAAGATCCTGGGCGATTTTTTTGCGGATGCTGCGAATGCGCCCCAGCAGTTCGCCATCCTGCTGGAAATCCACCATCGGGATCAGCCGGTAGCCGACCTCCATTCCCAGCGTATCTTCAAGCTGGACATCGCTCCACGTGGCTTCTGCGGCCTGGGTGTTTTCCGGCATTCTGACCGGTTGCGGCTCGGCGACGACGTTTGTCTCGCGACCCCGGCTCCACCAGGCCAGCCCCAGTAAAGCCGCCGTAAACAGCAGGAATACAAAGTTCGGCATTCCCGGCACCAGCCCCAGTAACCCCAGCACGCCTGCGCTAAGCAGCATCACGCGCGGGTTATTGAAAAGCTGCGTCACCATCTGTTCGCCGACGTCCTGCTCGGTGCTGACGCGGGTAACGATAACCCCCGCCGCCGTGGAGATCACCAGCGCCGGGATTTGCGCGACCAGACCGTCACCGATGGTCAGCAGGGTGTAGGATTCCGCCGCTTTTGCCATCGGCAAGCCGTGCTGGAGAACGCCGACCAGCAGTCCGCCGATGACGTTGATCACCATAATCAGGATGCCCGCGACCGCATCGCCGCGCACGAACTTACTTGCCCCGTCCATTGAGCCGTAGAAGTCCGCTTCCTGAGTGACTTCCGAGCGGCGCTTTTTCGCCTCATCTTCGCCAATAAGTCCGGCGTTGAGGTCGGCGTCAATCGCCATCTGCTTGCCCGGCATCCCGTCCAGCACAAAGCGCGCGCCCACTTCGGCGATACGCCCCGCGCCCTTGGTGATAACCATAAAGTTGATGATCACCAGGATGATAAACACCACGATACCGATGGCAAAATTACCGCCGACGAGAAAATGGCCGAAGGCTTCAACCACTTTACCCGCCGCCGCCGCGCCGGTATGCCCGTCCATCAGAATAATACGCGTAGAGGCCACGTTCAGCGCGAGGCGCAGCAGGGTGGTAAACAGCAGAATGGTCGGGAAGGCGGCAAATTCCAGCGTGCGCTGGGTAAACATCGCCACCAGCAGCACCATAATCGACAGCGCAATGTTAAAGGTAAACAGCATATCGAGGACGAAGGCCGGAAGCGGCAGCACCATCATCGACAGGATCAGTAAAATCAGCACCGGTCCGGCCAGCACCTGCCATTGGGTGGATTTCAGGTTGTTGGGCAGACGTAACATTGCTACCAGGTTAGCCATCAGTGTCCTTCTCATTCATAAAATCCAGCGCCTCAGGCACCGGAAGATTTTCAGGTTTTTGCGGGCGCTGCCCACCCGCCAGCCGCCAGCGTTTAAGCTGCCAGACCCACGCCAGCACTTCCGCCACCGCCGCATAAAGCTGACCGGGGATCTGCTGACCAATTTCTGCGTGCCGGTACAGCGCACGCGCCAGCGGCGGAGCCTCCAGTACCGGAACGCGATGTTCGGCGGCGATTTCGCGGATGCGCAGCGCCACCAGTCCCGCGCCCTTGGCCACCACTTTCGGTGCGCTCATCTTCTTTTCGTCATACTGCAACGCCACGGAATAATGCGTCGGGTTGGTGACGATGACATCGGCCTTTGGCACATCCGCCATCATCCGTCGCCGGGCGGCAGCACGCTGCATCTGGCGAATGCGTCCCTTGACGTGCGGGTCGCCCTCGCTTTGCTTAAACTCATCGCGGATATCCTGCCGCGACATGCGCAGTTTTTTGACGTGACTGTAGATTTGCCAGAAGACGTCAAAGCCCACCATCGGGATCACGCCCAGCGCCACCAGCAGCGTACACAGACCGACCAGATTGAGCGCGTTGCCCATCGCCGTCAGCGGCGACTGGCTGATCAGATGCATCATATCCGGCCAGTGCGACCAGAGATAAAAACCGGTCACGCTGCCGACCAGTACCGATTTCAGCAGCGCCTTAACCAGTTCCGCCACCGACTGTGCGGAAAACATTTTTTTGATGCCGGGCAGCGGATTGAGTTTGTCGAATTTGAACGCCAGCGATTTGCCGCTGAACACCAGCCCGCCGAGCATCACCGGTGCCACCAGCGCGACCAGCACTACGCCGACAATCAGCGGCAGAAGCCCAAGCATAGCCTCGCGGATCAGGCGAATAATCTGCCCAAGGATCAGGTTGGGATCGTTAATGATGCTGTGATCGAAGCGCAGCCCGGACGACAGCAGGCTCGCCAGCTTGCGTGCCAGCGACTCGCCGCCCATCCAGATGACGCACACGCCGACCAGTAAAATCAGCAGCGAGGTTAGCTCACGGGATCGGGGGATCTGCCCTTCTTCTCGCGCTTTTTCAAGTCGGTGGGGTGTGGGGGCTTCTGTTTTGTCGTCGCTATCTTCTGCCACGCAATACTCTCATTACAGTTCCGTCGGGAGCATGATGCCAAAAGTAAGCCGCTGTCATGGGCGGATTAACGCCTAAAAATGGTCGGATTTATCGCGTTCGATGGGGGTTGGATGTAACGGTTGGTGTGTATTCTGCGAAAAACTGACACCGGACATCACCACGAACTCGGTCTGTTCCCTCTCCCGGGGGAGAGGGTCAGGGTGAGGGCGTTTACGTGAGACAAGGAGGACAGA
>DIJC01000006.1:0-248 GCA_002421005.1 Enterobacteriaceae bacterium UBA5654
AGCATGGATCTGGAGCAAGAGTGTGAAACTCTGCGCGAAGAGCTGAACGAAACCAACTCCGAAACCAAGCGTAAGAAGCTGACCAAGCGTATCAAACTGCTTGAAGCGTTCGTACAGTCTGGCAACAAGCCGGAGTGGATGATCCTGACCGTTCTGCCGGTTCTGCCGCCAGATCTGCGTCCGCTGGTTCCGCTGGATGGTGGTCGTTTCGCTACGTCGGATCTGAACGATCTGTATCGTCGCGTTAT
>DIJC01000006.1:316-23184 GCA_002421005.1 Enterobacteriaceae bacterium UBA5654
CGGTCTGCCGAAGAAAATGGCGCTGGAGCTGTTCAAACCGTTCATCTACGGCAAGCTGGAACTGCGTGGCCTCGCCACCACCATCAAAGCCGCGAAGAAAATGGTTGAGCGCGAAGAAGCTGTCGTTTGGGATATCCTGGACGAAGTGATCCGCGAACACCCGGTACTGCTGAACCGTGCACCCACTCTGCACCGTTTGGGTATCCAGGCATTTGAACCGGTACTGATCGAAGGCAAAGCTATTCAGCTGCACCCGCTGGTTTGTGCGGCCTATAACGCCGACTTCGATGGTGACCAGATGGCTGTTCACGTACCGCTGACGCTGGAAGCCCAGCTCGAAGCGCGTGCGCTGATGATGTCTACCAATAACATCCTGTCCCCGGCGAACGGCGAACCTATCATCGTTCCGTCCCAGGACGTGGTACTGGGTCTGTACTACATGACCCGTGACTGTGTTAACGCCAAAGGCGAAGGCATGGTGCTGACTGGCCCGAAAGAAGCTGAGCGTATCTATCGCGCTGGCCTGGCCTCTCTGCATGCGCGTGTAAAAGTGCGTATCACCGAATATGAAAAAGATGAAAACGGCGAACTCGTAGCGGTTACCAGCATTAAAGACACGACCGTTGGCCGTGCCATTCTGTGGATGATCGTACCGAAAGGTCTGCCTTTCTCCATCGTCAACCAGGCGCTGGGTAAAAAGGCTATCTCCAAAATGCTGAACACCTGTTACCGCATTCTGGGCCTGAAACCGACCGTTATTTTTGCGGACCAGACGATGTACACCGGCTTTGCTTATGCAGCGCGTTCAGGTGCATCCGTTGGTATCGATGACATGGTCATCCCGGAGAAAAAACACGAGATCATCAGCGAAGCGGAAGCCGAAGTTGCTGAGATTCAGGAACAGTTCCAGTCCGGTCTGGTAACAGCGGGCGAACGCTATAACAAAGTTATCGATATCTGGGCTGCGGCGAACGATCGTGTATCCAAAGCGATGATGGATAACCTGCAAACTGAAACCGTGATTAACCGTGACGGCGAAGAAGAGCAGCAGGTTTCCTTCAACAGCATCTACATGATGGCCGACTCAGGTGCGCGTGGTTCTGCGGCACAGATTCGTCAGCTTGCTGGTATGCGTGGTCTGATGGCGAAGCCGGATGGCTCCATCATCGAAACGCCGATCACCGCGAACTTCCGTGAAGGTCTGAACGTACTCCAGTACTTCATCTCCACCCACGGTGCGCGTAAAGGTCTGGCGGATACCGCACTGAAAACGGCGAACTCCGGTTATCTGACGCGTCGTCTGGTTGACGTTGCGCAGGATCTGGTTGTTACCGAAGACGATTGTGGCACGCTTGAAGGCATCACCATGACCCCGGTTATCGAAGGTGGTGACGTTAAAGAGCCGCTGCGCGATCGCGTACTGGGTCGTGTGACTGCGGAAGACGTTCTGAAACCGGGTACGGCGGACATTCTGGTTCCACGCAACACGCTGCTGCACGAGCACTGGTGTGACCTGCTGGAAGAGAACTCCGTTGACTCCGTCAAAGTACGTTCCGTTGTATCCTGTGACACCGACTTTGGTGTATGTGCGCACTGCTATGGTCGTGACCTGGCGCGTGGCCACATCATCAACAAAGGTGAAGCTATCGGCGTTATCGCGGCACAGTCCATCGGTGAGCCGGGTACACAGCTGACCATGCGTACCTTCCACATCGGTGGTGCGGCATCGCGTGCGGCTGCTGAATCCAGCATCCAGGTGAAAAACAAAGGTAGCATCCGTCTGAGCAATGCGAAGTCGGTTGTGAACTCTGCCGGTAAGCTGGTGGTGACTTCTCGTAACACCGAGCTGAAGTTGATCGACGAATTCGGTCGTACCAAAGAGAGCTACAAAGTACCTTACGGTGCGGTAATGGCGAAGGGTGATGGCGAACAGGTTGCTGGCGGCGAAACCGTAGCAAACTGGGACCCGCATACCATGCCGGTTATCACTGAAGTAGCAGGTTTCATTCGTTTCACTGACATGATTGATGGCCAGACCATCACCCGTCAGACTGACGAACTGACCGGCCTGTCTTCTCTGGTGGTTCTGGACTCTGCGGAACGTACTGCGGGTGGTAAAGACCTGCGTCCGGCGCTGAAAATTGTTGATGCGAACGGTAACGACGTTCTGATCCCTGGCACCGATATGCCTGCGCAGTACTTCCTGCCGGGTAAAGCGATTGTTCAGTTGGAAGATGGCGTACAGATCAGTTCTGGTGACACCCTGGCGCGTATTCCGCAGGAATCCGGCGGTACCAAGGATATCACCGGTGGTCTGCCGCGCGTTGCGGACCTGTTCGAAGCCCGTCGTCCGAAAGAGCCGGCAATCCTGGCTGAAATCAGCGGCATTATTTCCTTCGGTAAAGAAACCAAAGGGAAACGTCGTCTGGTTATTACCCCGGTAGATGGTAGCGATCCGTACGAAGAGATGATCCCGAAATGGCGTCAGCTCAACGTGTTTGAAGGTGAGCGTGTCGAACGTGGTGACGTGGTTTCCGACGGTCCGGAAGCACCGCACGACATCCTGCGTCTTCGTGGCGTACACGCGGTAACGCGTTATATCACCAACGAAGTTCAGGACGTTTACCGTCTGCAAGGCGTTAAGATTAACGATAAGCACATCGAAGTTATCGTTCGTCAGATGCTGCGTAAAGCGACCATCGAAAACGCAGGTAGCTCCGACTTCCTGGAAGGCGAGCAGGTTGAATACTCCCGCGTCAAGATTGCAAACCGCGATCTGGAAGCGAACGGCAAAGTGGAAGCTACATTCTCCCGCGATCTGCTGGGTATCACCAAAGCGTCTCTGGCAACCGAGTCGTTCATCTCTGCGGCATCGTTCCAGGAGACCACGCGTGTCCTGACCGAAGCAGCCGTTGCGGGTAAACGTGACGAACTGCGCGGCCTGAAAGAGAACGTTATCGTGGGTCGTCTGATCCCGGCAGGTACGGGTTATGCGTACCACCAGGATCGTATGCGCCGTCGCGCAGCGGGCGAACAGCCAGCTGCACCGCAGGTGACTGCTGAAGATGCGTCTGCCAGCCTGGCAGAACTGCTGAACGCAGGCCTGGGCGGTTCCGACAACGAGTAATCGTTACGCTTAGCGTAAAAAGCCAGTCAGGTTTCCTGACTGGCTTTTTTTTATTTGAAATCTGGGGAACGGAAAACAGTATTATCGCGAGGGGCACGCAGGACGCGCTGATATATCACTATTCCGGCAACAGACAAAATAGCCGTATGAAATTCTCAGATAGCAGACAGCAAAAAGGCGAAGATCACGCTTCGCCTTTTTTACCTGCAATGCCGTTATTAATTCACTAACGGCAGACGGCGATACAGTTCAATCATATCGCCCGCCAGGTCCTGAATAACCATCGCGTTCATCAGGTGATCCTGGGAATGAACGGTGATCAGATTAACCGGCAGTTTGCCTGCCCCCTCATCAAGGCCGATCAGCTGCGTCTGAATTTTATGCGCATGCTTCACGTACTCACGGGACTCTTCCATCGCCTGTTCTGCACCGGTGAAATCGCCTTTACGCGCCAGTTGCAGTGCTGTCAACGCCTGGCTACGTGCAGCGCCAGCGTTAACCAGCAGTTCCATAATAATAGTTTCTAAATCTTCCACTTCATTACTCCATCAGCTTGAGGGCTTTCTCAAGGACGGCATCGCCTTTCATCATGCCGTAATCCATCATATCAATCACTGCGACTTTTTTGCCCAGCGGATCGGCCTGCGCCTGTAATTTAGCCTGCTCGTATTTCACCTGCGGTCCGAGTAACACAATATCCGCCGTAGCAATGTTGTCATTAAATTCAGCGACCGGCACAGCTTTGATCGAGACTTCGATCCCTTTCTTCTGAGCTGCGTCCTTCATACGTTGAACCAACATGCTGGTGGACATACCTGCGGCACAGCATAAAACGATGTTCTTCATAACTAGCCCTCACTATTCCTTGGTCCTACATCTTTATCCTTTGCAGTAAAGGCAGACAACTCCTTTGCTTTGAATGTGTGTAAGGCGTCACAAAGTAAGCTGTAAAAAAATGAAACCGGTTACATTTTGTCATTAGATCGTCAGCATTGGTGCTTTCTTGAACAGAAAACCTACGCATGCACCCTGATGTGTGGCCCATCACAAAACGCAGTTAATCCTCCCCCATTCATGCCCGATGCGTTGACATAAAAAACGAAGCTGAATAGTATTTCTCATGTGGTATATACCACTAAAACAAACAGCAGCGCGGTGGGGATGGAATGAACAATTTCACTGAATTAATGGAAAGAAAATTGTTGCCGATGGCAATGAAGATCGAAAATAACGACTATCTTTCTGCTATCAAGGACGGTTTTATCAGGATTATGCCTTTCCTGATTATTGGCTCTTTCTTTTTGCTGATCGCTAACCTTCCTTTTCCCGGCTATAACGAATTTGTAATTAACCTTTTGGGCGATAAATTCATTGGTCGGCTGAATTATATTCTTGATGCCACTTATTCAATTATGGCGTTACTGGTTATCGTTAGTATTAGCATCAGTCTGGCAAAACGCTGGCAACTGAATGAAATAACCTGCGCCCTGATTTCGCTGGTCTCTTTTTTGTTGATTACTCCGTTCAAACTGCCGCAGGAGCAGGGCGACGCAATTAGCGACGTTATCCCTGTTTTTGCCCTGGGTGCGCAGGGGCTGTTTTTGTCGATTATCGTCACTCTGGTGGCGGTAAGGCTTTATCGACTGCTTAACCATCCTAAGCTGATGATCTCCATGCCCGACAGCGTCCCTCCGGCGGTGGCGAACAGTTTTAGCTCTCTGATCCCTTCCTTTCTGATTGTGCTGGTGTTCTGGCTTATCCGCCTGCTGTTTGAAAGCACCTCTTTTGGCACCGTGCAGGAAATGATCTTCACCGTTCTTCAGGCGCCGATGATGAAGCTGGGTAATTCTTTGCCCTCGCAGATGGTCGCGGAGTTTTTCATCAGCTTCTTCTGGTTCTTTGGCCTGCATGGCGACTCTATTGTCTCGGCGATTATGGGACCTATCTGGCGTTCGCTGACCATGGAAAACATGCAGGCGATGAAAACCGGGCTGCCACCGGTCAATATCATCACTCAGCAGTTCCGCGATGTATTCCTGATTTGTGGCGGGACCGGTTTTACGCTGGCAATGCTGCTGGTCATGCTGTTTCGTGCCAAAAGTAAACGTATGCGCGAAATCGCCAAGTTAGCGTCTCCGGCTGCCATCTTTAATATTAATGAACCGATTATTTTTGGCGTGCCGATTGCGTTAAATCCCCTGTTACTGATCCCTTTCATTATTGTGCCGGTCGTGCTGTGCGTCATCACCTATAGCGCGATGGCGTTTGGTTTTCTGCCGTTAACGTCCGGGCTGGAAATTCCGTGGACCACGCCCATTTTTATTAGTGGCTTTTTAATCTGCGGCTGGAAAGGCATGTTATTTCAGGCCATCAATCTCATTGTCGCGATGACGATTTATTATCCCTTCGTGATGACCCTGGATAAACAGTACCTGCGCGATGAATCCAGTCAGCAGCAAGAAAGTACACCCGAATTACCTGTTACAGAATATTAAAAGGATTGCATGATGAATAAGAAACTCAAGATCGTAACTATCGGCGGTGGTAGTTCTTATACTCCAGAAATCATTGAAGGTTTTATTCAGCGTTATCATGAGTTGCCGATTGGTGAAATCTGGCTGGTTGACGTTGAGGCTGGCCGGGAGAAGCTGGAAATTGTCGGTATGCTGGCAAAACGGATGGTGGAAGCGGCGGGTATTGATTGCAACGTTCATCTCACCCTTGACCGCCGGGAAGCGCTTAAAGATGCTGACTTTGTCACCACCCAGCTACGCGTGGGCCAGCTGGATGCGCGCATTAAGGATGAACGCATTCCCCTTTCGCACGGCATGATTGGTCAGGAGACCAACGGCGCGGGCGGACTGGCAAAGGCGCTGCGTACTATTCCGGTGATCCTGGATATCTGCCGCGATATGGAAGAGCTGTGTCCTGATGCCTGGCTGATCAACTTTACCAATCCAAGCGGTATCGTCACTGAAGCGGTGATTAAGCACAGCCGCATCAAGTGCGTCGGGTTATGTAACCTGTCGCAGTCAATGCAGCGGATGGTGGCGGAAATCCTCGGCGTCGATAAATCCCGCTTCCTGCTTCAACTGGTTGGCCTGAACCACTTCCTGTACGGCACCCATGTTTATATGGACGGCAAAGACGTCATGCCGGACGTGCTGAAAAACCTGCGCTATGACAGCGCTCATAAACCGAAAAATATCCCGGACATTCCCTGGCTCCAGGAACAAATTCAGCACCTTGGCGTCATTCCCTGCCCGTATCATCAGTATTACTACACCACCAGCAACGTGCTGGAAAAGCAGCTTCAGGATTACGCCGAGCATGGCACGCGGGGCGAGGTGGTTAAAGCGGTCGAGCATGAGTTGTTTGAACTGTATAAAGACCCCGACCTGCATGAAAAACCCAAACAGCTTGAGCAGCGCGGGGGGGCGTATTATTCCGAAGCAGCCTGTGAACTGATCAGCGCTATCTACAACGACAAAAACCTGTTGATGACGGTTAACGTGCGCAACAACGGCACCATCCGCTCTCTGCCGGATAACGTGGCGATTGAAACCACCTGCGTGATTGGCCGCTACGGAGCGATCCCGCTGAACAACGATCCGCTGCCTGCCACCGTTTCCGGGCTGGTTTCATTGATGAAAGCCTGGGAAGAGATGGCGGTCGAAGCGGCAGTAACCGGAAGTTACGGTGCGGCGCTTCAGGCTCTGACGCTTAACCCTCTGGTTCCGTCAGGTAAGCTGGCTAAAGTGGTACTGGATGAGTTACTGGAAGCTCACCGCGAATACCTGCCGCAGTTCTTCAGGAAGTAAGCACTTTATGGCTGCGCATTCTGAACAGATCGCCACGGTTATAGCTCCACGAGTAGTTAAACACCGTGCCATCAGCAAGCCAGGTGCGTTCTTTAATGTGCAGCATCGGCGAGTTCACCGGAACGCGCAGCAGTCGGGCCATTTCGTCATCAAACAGGCTGGCGGTCACTTCAGAATCGGTGCCGCCAATTTTTTGCTGGCAGGCGTGCTCGATAAACGTGTACAGCGAATGGTGCTCGAGCGTGTCGTCATCAATGGTGGCGACAATCGCCAGCGGAATATAGCTGTCTTCGATAAGCGCAGGAACGTCGTCAAACAAACGCACGCGGCGAATGGCATGAACAGGCTCATCCGGTGAGACGCCAAACTGACTGGCGAGATAATCGCCCGCCGGTTGCCGGACATGGTAAATCAGCTGGCTGGTGATAGTGGCTTTCTCACTAAGTTCCTGAGTCACGCCCAGCGCGCTGTTTTTACCTTCAGGGTTAAGCAGGTAAATCGGCGCGGCAAAGGTCCGGCAAACAAATGTGCCTTTGCCGATGACCTTTTTGACCAGCCCTTCCTGCTCCATGTGGGTAATCGCTTTTTGCACCGTCGCGCGCGTTACGCCAAAGGTGTCCGCCAGTTCGCGTTCTGAAGGAATAAGTGAACCAACGGGATATTTTTGATTTTGAATATCACGCCGCAGCGTATCGCGGATCAGAACATACAGTGGCTTCATGGCGGCCCCGAAAAGTATTTACAAAAGTCTGGCGGCGGGATGCGAATGCGCAACGTCTGCCAGGCGTAAGGACAACAAAATTTGGGAATCATTATGCTAAATCATAACGAAAGCTGGTGGCAGGAGAAAGGCGCAGCGTTAACCGCTGCCGCAATAGTCAATCAGCCGCGTCTGTGGCAGGAAGGTTTTGCCCAGGTAACGGCGCAGCGGGAAGCCGTTGATGCTTTCTGGAACCAGTGCGATGCCGACAGTCGCATTGTCATCACGGGCGCAGGCTCTTCGCTGCTGGCGGCGCAGTCCAGCCTCAACTGGTTGCAGAGCGTATTGCCGCGTCAGGTCGAGGTGATCCCGGCGACGGATCTGGTGCTGGCCCCGGAACTTGCGTGCGGAAACTTGATTCTGGTGTCGGTCAGCAGCTCCGGTAATACGCCGGAAACGGTTAAGGTTGTGGAGCGCCAGCTGGCGGCACATCCGCAGACGCCGCACATCGCTATCACCAATAATGCGCAGAGCCGCCTGGCAACGCTTGCCCGCGAGCACGCAAACGGGTTGTTTATCGCGGTGCCGGAAGGCACGTCCAACGGCAGTTTTGCCGCCACCTCCGAATTCACCCTTCCGATGTGGTACATCATGCTGCTGCTGGCCCCGGCGCGCTGGTCAGATCTGGGAAATGTTCTGCCGGTACTTCAGCGCGGCGCGACGTATTTTCTCGACACCTTTGCGGCGGACATCGAACAGTGGGCCGCTGAGCCGCGCGATAATATGGTAGCGGTAGGCGCACTGTCGCTGAAGGCCATCGCCTGCGAAACCAGCCTTAAACTGCTGGAGATGGGCAACGGACGCATCATGACCGCCTGGCACTCAATGCTGGAGTTCCGTCATGGCCCGAAACTCACCGTCAACCGCAATGCCACCGTCATTGGCTATCTCGCCGCCCGCCCGGAAATTCACCGTTACGATCTCGATATGATGACGGAACTGACCCGCGAGCGCAGCGCGGCAGCGCAGATCGTGGGTATCGGTCATGACGCGCTGCCGGAAGGTCATGCCGTATGCGATCGTTACTATCATTTTGCGGCTCCTGAACTGGCGCAGCAGCACGAATCTTTCTCTGCCATGCTGTATGTCCTGTTTGCTCAGCTTGCGGGTCTGTACCGGGCGATTGCGCTGGGCGTAACCCCGGATAATCCGTCCCGCGACGGCAAAGTCGCAAAAGTGGCGAAAGTGACCGTTTATTGAGGATGAGGCAGGGCGGTGAGAGGAAAGAGCTCCGCCCTGGTCAGCCTCAATTGCTGACATGGAGAGCGTAAAGCGTCGGGAAACGGCTTGCCACTTCCCGACGCTGATTTTGCGAGGCATTACGGAGGCTTTTTCACTTCATCGCAAGGCGTTGCGCCATTATTGCGAGGCGCGTCCCAGATAGTTATCCCAGTCTTTCCAGACTGGCTGAAGACCGCGTGCGGTAAGCGCTTCGGCGACCTCTTCCGGGCGACGCGCATCATGCGGCGAAAACTGCTCCAGTTCAGGATGATCGTCCGCGTAACCGCCGGGCTGCGTTTTGGAGAATGCGCTGACGTTGTTGATCGCCAGTGGGATCACCCGATCGCGGAACCATGGAGATTCTCGCGTGGAGAGCGACAGCTCGATTTCCGGGGCCAGCAGGCGGAAGGCGCAGATGGTTTGCACCAGCTGGCGCTCGTCCATGATTGACGCGGGTTCAATTCCGCCGGTGCAGGGACGCAGGCGCGGAAAGGAGATCGAAAAGCGGCTCTGCCAGTAGTGTTTCTGCAACCACAGCAGATGCTCCGCCACCATATAACAATCCACGCGCCAGCTATCGGACAGACCAATCAGCGCGCCGAGGCCGATCTTGTCGATCCCCGCGCGCCCCAGACGATCCGGCGTTTCCAGCCGCCAGAAGAAGTCCTGCTTTTTGCCCTTCAGATGATGCTGCGCATATTTCGCTTCATGATAGGTTTCCTGATAAACCATCACCCCATCCAGCCCGAGCGTTTTCAGTTCGGCATACTCCTCCTGCGCCAGCGGCTGGACTTCCATCTGCAACGAGGCGAAACGGCGGCGGATATCTGGTAGATGGCGGCGAAAGTAATCCATGCCGACTTTGCCCTGATGCTCGCCCGTCACCAGCAGCAAATGCTCAAAGCCCAGCGCCTGGATCGCCTCGCACTCGCGGGCGATCTCCGCTTCATCCAGCGTTTTACGCTTGATGCGGTTACTCATGGAAAAACCGCAGTAGGTGCAGTCGTTGGCGCACAGATTAGAGAGATAAAGCGGGACGTAAAAGCTGACCGTATTGCCAAAACGCTGGCGGGTCAGACGTTGCGCCCGCTGCGCCAGCGGCTCCAGATAATCGCTGGCGGCAGGGGAGAGCAGGGCCATCATATCGTCACGCGTTGGGTGTGTGGCGCTAAGTGCCCGCTCCACGTCAGCAGCGGTCTTGCTGTTGATGCGCAGGCGGATATCGTCCCAGTCGAGCGTGCGCCAGCGGTCGGTAAAGGTGTTCATGCGCTGGCCTCCAGAAACCCGGTGAGGGGGCTGGTGGCAACCGCCTGCATACTGCGCGCGCCCGGAACTGCCTGACGCGCCAACACACCTGCCTCTACTGCCAGCCGGAAGGCACGCGCCATCAGCACCGGATCGTCCGCCACTGCGATGGCGGTATTGACCAGCACCGCATCAGCGCCCATTTCCAGCGCCTGCGTCGCGTGGCTGGGCGCGCCGATCCCGGCGTCCACCACCACGGGCACCGTCGCCTGTGCAATGATGATTTCCAGCATCGCCCGCGTTTCCAGTCCCTGATTGGAGCCTATCGGCGCGCCGAGCGGCATCACCGCCGCACAGCCGACCTCTTCCAGACGCTTACACAGCACCGGATCGGCTCCGCAATATGGCAGCACCACAAAGCCCTGTTTGACCAGCGTTTCGGCGGCTTTCAGCGTTTCAATTGGGTCCGGCAGCAGCCAGCGGGCATCCGGGTGGATCTCTAATTTCAGCCAGTTTGTGCCCAGCGCTTCGCGCGCCAGCTGCGCGGCAAATACCGCTTCCTGCGCCGTTTTTGCCCCGGAAGTGTTCGGCAGCAGCGTGATACCCGCTTCCAGCAGCGGCGCGAGAATGGCGTCATTGTGCTGGCGTAAATCCACCCGTTTCATCGCCAGCGTGACCAGCTGGCTGCCAGATGCGCGGATGGCATCCACCATCAGTTGCGACGAGGCAAATTTCCCGGTGCCGGTAAAAAGGTGAGAATCAAAGTGTTTATCTGCGATACGTAACATGTCAGCCTCCGGCGATAACCTGAAAAAGCAGGATCTGATCGCCTTCCTGCACGATCTGTTGCTCCCAACGCTCGCGCGGCAGGATCTGTTGATTGAGCGCCAGCGCCACGCCCGGTTTTAACTGATGAAGCTGGTCGAGCAGGGTCGCGACGGTCAGATTTTCCGCGCACTGCATCGGCTCATCATTGAACTGGATCTGCATGACGCCCTCCGCATACCGGACAGCCGCTGGCGCGGCGCAGACTCAGACTGCGCCAGCTATTTGCCCGCCCATCGAAAAGCCGCAGTTCGCCCTGACGGGTATGGATGCCGCTAAGAAGTTTGATGGCTTCCAGCGCCTGGAGCGAGCCCATCACGCCCACCACCGGCCCAACAATGCCCGCCGTGCGGCAGTTGCGCTCCGGCTCGCTCTCATCCGGCCACAGGCAGCGGTAGCAGCCGTGCGTCCACGGTGGCGTCAGCACCATAAGCTGACCCCCGAAGCCGACGGCGCTGGCGGTGATGAGCGGCGTATCGTGGGCGACGCAGGCGGCGTTAATCGCCTGGCGCGTCGCCATATTATCGGTGCAGTCGAGGACCACATCGGCACTGGCTACCGCGTGATGTAGCGCGTCGCCAGCGAGTCGCTGTGCCAGCGCCACCAGTTCAATGTCCGGGTTGAGTCGGGACAAACGTTGCTGCGCAACCTGCGCTTTGGAACGGGCGATGTCATCGGTAGTAAACGCAATTTGCCGTTGCAGATTGCTCAGGTGTACCTCGTCGTCATCCGCCAGCACCAGCGTGCCGACGCCTGCGCCCGCCAGATAGAGCGCGGCGGGCGCGCCAAGCCCGCCCAGCCCGACAATTAACGCCCGGCTGTCGAGCAGCCTTTGCTGTCCGTCGATGGCGATATCTTCCAGCAGGATCTGGCGACTGTAGCGCATAAAATCACGATCGTTCATCGCCCACCCCCGCCAGTTCAAGAAGCTGCGTAGTTGCCGCCCGCCAGTCTGTCGCCTGGGTAATGGCGCTGACTACCGCAATGCTGCCGACGCCGGTTGCCAGCACCGCCGGGGCGCGTTCAAGGCTGATGCCGCCAATGGCGACCGTCGGATAATCTGCGAGCCGACGAATATGTTTCGCCAGTTGATCCAGCCCCTGCGGCGCGGAAGGCATTTGTTTCGTCTGCGTCGGGAAGACGTGGCCCAGCGCAATGTAGGAAGGTCGTGCCGCCAGCGCGATATCGATTTCCATATCGTCATGTGTCGATACGCCGAGCCGCAGCCCCGCCGCCTGGATCGCCTTCAGGTCGGTCGTTTCCAGATCTTCCTGACCCAGATGTACGCCGTAAGCCTGATGTTTAATCGCCAGTCGCCAGTAATCGTTGATAAACAGCCGGGCGTGGTAGCGCCGACCAAGCGCGATGGCGCGGATGACATCGTTCTCCACCTCCTCATCGCGCTTATCTTTGATCCGCAACTGGAGTGTGCGCACGCCCGCGTCCAGCAGACGTTCGATCCACGTCACGCTATCGACCACCGGATACAGTCCCAGCCGGAAGGGGACCGGCGGAAAATCAGGTTGATAACTCATACTTCCTCCTGACGCAGGTAGATCTCGCCGCCTTTTGCGCGGAAGCTGTTGGACATTTCCGCCATGCCGGATTCCTGCTCCTGCTTCGCCGCAAAATCACGGACTTCCTGGCTGATTTTCATTGAGCAGAATTTCGGTCCGCACATTGAACAGAAGTGCGCCACTTTGCCGGATTCCTGCGGCAGGGTTTCATCGTGATAAGCGCGGGCAGTGAACGGGTCGAGCGCGAGGTTAAACTGATCTTCCCAGCGGAATTCGAAGCGCGCTTTTGACATGGCGTTGTCGCGGATTTGTGCTCCCGGATGCCCCTTCGCCAGATCCGCCGCGTGAGCCGCAATTTTGTAAGTGATCAGCCCCTGCTTCACGTCTTCTTTGTTCGGCAGGCCGAGGTGTTCTTTTGGGGTGACGTAGCACAGCATCGCGCAGCCGAACCAGCCAATCATCGCTGCGCCAATGCCGGAAGTGAAGTGGTCGTAGCCCGGTGCGATATCGGTAGTCAACGGTCCCAGCGTATAAAACGGCGCTTCATGGCAGTGCTCCAGCTCTTCCGTCATATTGCGGCGGATCATCTGCATTGGCACATGGCCCGGACCTTCAATCATTACCTGCACATCATATTCCCAGGCGATTTTGGTCAGTTCACCCAGCGTATGCAGTTCAGCAAACTGCGCCTCGTCGTTGGCATCCTGAATCGAGCCGGGACGCAGGCCGTCGCCGAGCGACAGGGAAACGTCGTAGGCAGCGCAGATTTCACAGATGTCACGAAAGCGCTCGTAGAGGAAGTTTTCCCGGTGATGGGAGAGGCACCATTTCGCCATGATCGAGCCACCGCGCGAGACAATGCCGGTCAGCCTTTTGGCGGTCATCGGCACGTAGCGCAGCAGCACGCCTGCGTGAATGGTGAAGTAGTCCACACCCTGTTCCGCCTGCTCCAGCAAGGTGTCGCGGAAAGCTTCCCAGGTCAGATCTTCAGCGATGCCGTTGACCTTCTCCAGCGCCTGGTAGATCGGCACTGTACCGATAGGCACCGGGCTGTTGCGCAGGATCCACTCGCGGGTTTCGTGAATATAGCGTCCGGTGGAGAGGTCCATCACCGTGTCCGCGCCCCAGCGCGTAGACCACACCAGTTTTTCCACTTCTTCCTCAATCGAGGAAGTCACCGCCGAGTTGCCGATATTGGCGTTCACTTTCACCAGGAAATTGCGCCCGATGATCATCGGTTCGGATTCCGGGTGATTGATGTTGGCCGGAATAATTGCCCGTCCGGCGGCAACTTCATCGCGGACGAATTGCGGGGTGATATTCTCCGGCAGGCGTGCGCCAAAGCCCTGACCCGGATGCTGGTGACGCAGCACTTCACTGCGGATGCGCTCGCGTCCCATATTTTCGCGGATGGCGATAAACTCCATCTCCGGCGTCACGATGCCCCGACGCGCGTAGTGCAACTGGGTCACGCATTTGCCGCTCTTCGCCCGTTTCGGGGTTAGCAGGCCGCTGAAGCGCAGTTCGTCCAGACCGTCATCCGCCAGCCGCGCTTTGGTGTACGCGGAGCTACGGTCGGACAGTTCTTCGCTGTCATTCCGCGCATCAATCCACGGCTGGCGCAGCTTTGCCAGGCCTTGCTGGACGTTGATTTTGACGTCGGGATCGCCATACGGACCGGAGGTATCGTAGACCGGGACGGCTTCGTTCTCTTCAAACTGCGGGTTGTCTTTAGCGCCGCCGATAAGCGTCGGGCTAAGCGCAATCTCACGCATCGGGATGCGGATATCTGGCCGGGAGCCGGTGATGTAAATGCGCGTGGAGTTAGGGAAGGCGGTGCCTTCAAGGGTATCAATGAAACGTTGTGCGTGCTCGCGTTGTTCGCGGCGGGTCAGTTTAGTGGCAGACATAGCTCATTCCAGAAAGTTAAGGACGTGGCTTGTCAGACAACGGATGGAGTAATGGATGTACTTTGCCCGTAAAGGCAAAGCCAAAAGCAGAATTACTCTTGTTCCCTTCGCAGGTATTAACCTGATCAGGTTCCGCGGATCCCGAATGAACGGTCTCAGCCTAAAATAGGCACTCCGACAAGAAAAACCCCCGCAGGGGTGTATATAAATTACGCGTTAATGTTTAAGAACTCAAGCAGGTCGTGCGACGTTGCTTTCGTCATTGGCGCTTTCACTCAGGTTGTAATCAAACGCCAGTTGGATCAGTTTATCTTCCAGCGTAAAGCGTGCCGCCAGTGCTTCACCAATAGCGGAGAGCGCCTGCTGAAACTCGAGGCAGTTATCATGATCGATAGCGCTTTCAAGACTGGAATCGTAGTAACCCATGATTTCCTGAGTGTTAGCTTCCAGTTGCGGATACAGTTTGGTGGCGGCGATAAGTGGGCTTGCCCCTTCCATTTCATTGACAATGCGTTCATAAATACTGAAATGACCGGCGGAAAGATAATCAACGAGGTTATGGCAGAAATCATCAAGCGCTTTTTCGTCGAGTTGGGTGATGGATTCTTTGCCTGGCTTAAGGCCCACAAGGTTGTAGTACGTCACAAGCAACTGCTTGCGCACCTGTAGCCAGCGATCGACAAGGTCATTACTTCCCCCAACGCGCTCCGTTAGTCTTTCCAGGTGGTTTAGCATAAATGACCCCGTAAAATTAAGATTAGAAAAATTGTTCACTAAATATGTGAAAATAATGTTACCAACATGCCAGTGAAACTAAGGTTGTGCAAGTGATTATGGACCGTATTATCGAGAAGTCAGATTGCGGCTGGTGGATAGTCAGCCATGAACAAAAATTATGGCTGCCCGCCGGAGAATTACCACACGGCGAGGCAGGAAATTTTGATCTTGTGGGTCAGCGCGCACTCCATATCGGCGAATGGGAAGGCGAAGCGGTATGGCTGGTGCAGCAGGGGCGTCGTCATGAGATGGGATCGGTGCGCCAGGTCATCACTCAGGATGCCGGATTATTCCAGTTGGCCGGGCGCGGCGTGCAGCTTGCCGAATTTTATCGCTCGCATAAATTCTGCGGCTACTGTGGTCATGCCATGCATCCCAGCAAGACCGAATGGGCGATGCTGTGCAGCCATTGTCGCGAGCGCTACTACCCACAAATCGCGCCGTGCATCATCGTGGCGATACGTCGCGGCGACGCCATTTTGCTGGCACAGCACACGCGCCATCGCAACGGCGTTTATACCGTGCTGGCGGGCTTCACTGAAGTGGGCGAAACGCTGGAGCAAACCGTCGCCCGCGAGGTCATGGAAGAGAGCGGCATTACCGTGAAAAATCTGCGCTATGTGACCTCCCAGCCGTGGCCGTTCCCCCAGTCGTTGATGACTGCATTTATGGCCGAATACGATAGCGGCGAAATCGTCATCGACCCGAAAGAATTGCTGGATGCAGGCTGGTATCGCTATGACAACTTGCCGCTGCTGCCGGAGGCGGGAACCGTGGCGAGACGCCTGATCGAAGATACCGTGGCATTGTGTCGGGCAGAGGACGCCTAGTTTCTTATATACTGTCCGGCATAACGTAAAAGGAAATCATAATGACCGAACTGAAGAACGATCGTTACCTGCGCGCGCTGCAACGTCAGCCTGTTGATGTCACACCGGTATGGATGATGCGCCAGGCCGGGCGCTATTTGCCGGAATATAAAGCGACGCGCGCCCAGGCGGGCGATTTTATGTCGCTGTGCAAAAACGCCGAGCTGGCCTGTGAAGTCACCCTGCAACCGCTGCGCCGCTATAAGCTGGATGCGGCGATCCTCTTCTCGGATATCCTGACCATCCCTGACGCGATGGGGCTGGGTCTGTATTTTGAAGCTGGCGAAGGCCCGCGTTTCACCTCGCCCATCACCTGCAAAGCCGACGTCGACAAACTGCCGGTGCCCGATCCTGAACTGGAGCTGGGCTACGTTATGAACGCTGTACGCACCATTCGCCGCGCGTTAAAAGGCGAGGTGCCGCTAATCGGTTTTTCCGGCAGCCCGTGGACGCTGGCAACCTACATGGTCGAAGGCGGCAGCAGTAAAGCCTTTACCGTTATCAAAAAGATGATGTATGCCGAACCGCAAACGCTGCATCTGTTGCTTGATAAGCTGGCGAAAAGCGTCACTTCGTACCTGAATGCGCAAATCAAAGCAGGCGCACAGTCGGTGATGATTTTTGATACCTGGGGCGGCGTGTTGACCGGGCGCGACTACCAGCAGTTCTCGCTTTATTACATGCATAAAATTGTCGATGGTCTGCTGCGTGAAAACGAAGGCCGACGCGTGCCGGTGACGCTGTTTACCAAAGGCGGCGGTCAGTGGCTGGAAGCGATTGCTGAAACCGGCTGCGACGCGCTGGGCCTCGACTGGACGACTGATATTGCCGATGCGCGCCGTCGCGTCGGCGACAAAGTAGCATTACAGGGCAACATGGACCCGTCGATGCTTTATGCCTCTCCTGAACGCATTGAAGAGGAAGTGGCGACTATACTTGCAGGTTTCGGCCAGGGTGAAGGCCACGTCTTCAATCTTGGTCACGGCATCCATCAGGATGTCCCACCGGAACATGCAGGCGTATTTGTCGAGGCGGTTCACCGTCTCTCTGCGCCTTACCACAAGTAAGGAGTTGTTATGGATCTGGCGTCACTACGTGCTCAGCAATTAGAGCTTGCCTCATCGGTTATTCGGGAAGATCGCCTTGAAAAAGATCCGCCGCAGCTGATCGCCGGGGCGGATGTCGGATTCGAGCAGGGCGGAGAGGTGACGCGGGCCGCGATGGTGCTGCTAAAATATCCTTCGCTGGAACTGGTTGAGCATCAGGTGGCGCGTATCGCCACCACCATGCCGTACATTCCCGGCTTCCTTTCGTTTCGCGAATATCCCGCGCTGATGGCGGCGTGGGAAATGCTATCGCAAAAGCCGGATCTGCTGTTCGTGGATGGCCACGGTATTTCCCATCCGCGTCGTCTGGGCGTTGCCAGCCATTTTGGCCTGCTGGTGGACGTGCCGACGATTGGCGTGGCGAAAAAACGCCTGTGCGGCAAATTCGGACCGCTTAGCGAGGAACCGGGCGCGCTGGCACCGCTGATGGACAAAGGCGAACAGCTCGCGTGGGTCTGGCGCAGCAAGGCGCGCTGTAATCCGTTGTTCGTTGCGACCGGTCATCGGGTCAGCACCGATACCGCGCTGGCATGGGTACAGCGCTGCACGAAAGGCTACCGCCTGCCGGAGCCGACGCGCTGGGCCGATGCGGTAGCGTCGCAGCGCACCGCCTTTGTGCGATGGCAGGAAATTAACCGCTGATTCAGGTAAACTGCCGCTAATTTCCGAATTCGAGAACTCATCATGCTACAAAACCCGATTCACCTGCGGCTGGAAAAGCTGGAAAGCTGGCAGCACACTACGTTTATGGCCTGTCTGTGCGAGCGTATGTACCCTAATTACGCGATGTTTTGCCAGCAGACCGAGTTTGCCGATCCGCTTCTCTACCGCCGTCTTGTTGATTTGGTCTGGGAAACGTTGACGGTCAAAGACGCAAAGGTGAATTTCGACAGTCAGCTCGAAAAGCTGGAAGAAGCCATTCCGGTGGCGGACGATTACGATCTGTACGGCGTTTATCCCGCCATTGATGCCTGCGTCGCGTTGAGCGAACTTATTCACTCGCGCCTGAGCGGTGAAACGCTGGAGCACGCTATTGAGGTCAGTAAGGCGTCAATCACTACCGTTGCGATGCTGGAAATGACCCAGGCCGGTCGCGAAATGACCGATGAAGAGCTGAAAGAAAACCCGGCGGTAGAGCAGGAATGGGATATTCAGTGGGAGATTTTCCGCCTTCTTGCCGACTGCGAAGAGCGCGATATCGAGCTGATCAAAGGGCTGCGCGCGGACCTGCGCGAGGCGGGTGAGAGCAATATCGGTATAAATTTGCAGCAATGAGACAATAAAACGTGATTTAACGCCTGATTTGTCGTGCCTGGAGGCTTCCCATCTGCCCCCCGTCTGGTCTACATTTGGAGGGCGAAAATAAAGTGGCTATCGGTGCGTGTATGCAGGAGAGTGCTTTTCAGGCATTTCCATCGCACTCGATGCTTAGCAAGCGATAAACACATTGTAAGGATAACTTATGAACAAGACTCAACTGATTGATGTAATTGCGGACAAGGCTGATCTGTCTAAGGCACAGGCAAAATCTGCTCTGGAATCTACTCTGGCTGCTATTACTGAGTCTCTGAAAGAAGGTGATGCTGTACAACTGGTTGGTTTCGGTACCTTCAAAGTGAACCACCGTGCTGAGCGTACTGGCCGCAACCCGCAGACCGGTAAAGAGATCAAAATCGCCGCAGCTAACGTGCCGGCATTTGTCTCTGGTAAAGCGCTGAAAGACGCCGTTAAGTAATATAGCGTGGCAGCGAACAGTTTTAACGAAGGGGCGTTCTCGCCCCTTTTGTCTGTCTGGCGTCGAACGCTGATGCTGGCGGGTGCACTGTTGCTGACCGCCTGTAGCCACGATTCGTCTCTGCCTCCCTTTACCGCCAGCGGTTACGCTGACGATCGGGGCGCGGTGCGGATCTGGCGCAAAGATATCGACGGAGAGGTTCATTTACTCTCCGTATTCAGTCCGTGGCATAGCGGCACTACCTCAACCAGCGAATACCGCTGGCAGGGCGATAGCCTCGCGCTGATTGAACTCAACATCTACGATACCCCCCCGGAACATATCCGCGTTCGCTTCGACGATCGTGGTGAACTCAGCTTTATGCAGCACGACGTCAATGGCGAGAAACAGCAGATCTCCAGCGACCGTATCGAACTCTACCGTTATCGTGCCCGGCAAATTCGCCAGACCAGCGATGCGCTGCGTCAGGGCCGTGTAGTCCTGCATCAGGGGCGCTGGCATCAGAATCACACCATCACAACCTGTGAAGGCCAGACCCTGACTCCTGATTTTGAGCCGCGCGCGTTAAGCCATATTGAACGTCGCCAGAGCCATTCTTCTGTTGATGTAAGCGTGGCATGGCTGGAAGCGCCGGAAGGTTCGCAGCTGTTGCTGGTCGCAAATGAAGATTTCTGTACCTGGCAGCCGACGGAAAAGAACTTCTGAGGCTGTAAGACGAAGGTTGGGCAGGAAGACGTTCTTGACCCCCTCCCGACGGGAGAGGGTCAAACAACGTGCGGGAGGTTATTTCCCTTGCTCGCGGGCAATCGCCCGATAGCCGATATCGCCACGGCTGAAGCAACCGTCCCAGTGGATATCGCTCATTAGCGCATACGCCCGTTGCTGCGCTTCAGCAACGGTATCACCCAGCGCTGTGACGCACAGTACGCGCCCGCCGCTGGTCAGCACCCGATCGTCGTCCGCAAGTCTGGTGCCCGCCTGGAATACTTTTCCGCCTTCAACTTCTTCCAGCGGCAGGCCGTGGATCACGTCGCCGTTACGGTAGTCGCCCGGATACCCGCCCGCTGCCATTACCACGCCCAGCGAGGCGCGCGCGTCCCAATCGGAGGTTTTTTCATCCAGCTTGCCTTCGCAGGCCGCCAGGCATAGTTCCACCAGATCGGACTTCATGCGCAGCATAATTGGCTGGGTTTCCGGGTCGCCAAAGCGGCAGTTAAACTCGATAACCTTTGGATTACCCTGTTTATCAATCATCAACCCGGCATACAGGAAGCCCGTGTAGGTATTGCCTTCCGCCGCCATACCTTTTACGGTTGGCCAGATGATGCGTTCCATCGTGCGCTGGTGGACCTCATCGGTCACCACCGGGGCAGGCGAGTAAGCGCCCATCCCGCCGGTATTTGGCCCGGTGTCGCCATCGCCAACGCGCTTGTGATCCTGGCTGGTAGCCATTGGCAGGACGTGCTCGCCATCGACCATTACGATAAAGCTCGCTTCTTCACCATCGAGGAACTCTTCGATCACGATGCGATGGCCCGCGTCGCCAAAGGCGTTTCCGGCCAGCATATCGTGAACGGCGGCTTCAGCTTCGCTTTGCGTCATGGCGACAATCACACCTTTACCCGCCGCCAGACCGTCAGCCTTAATAACAATCGGCGCGCCTTTCTCGCGCAGGTACGCCAGCGCAGGCTCTACCTCGGTAAAGTTCTGGTATTCCGCTGTCGGGATCTGATGGCGCGCGAGGAAATCTTTGGTAAATGCTTTGGAGCCTTCCAGTTGCGCGGCACCCTGCGTCGGGCCAAAAATTTTCAGGCCCGCAGCGCGGAAGGCATCCACGACGCCAATCACCAGCGGCGCTTCCGGGCCGACAATGGTCAGATCGATATTTTCATTCTGCGCAAAGGTCAGCAGCCCCGGAATGTCGGTCGCGCTGACCGCGACATTTTGCAGGGTCGGCTCCAGCGCGGTGCCCGCATTGCCGGGAGCGACGAAAACGGTCTCAACCAGCGGCGACTGTGCGGCTTTCCACGCCAGCGCGTGCTCGCGCCCGCCATTACCAATCACTAATACTTTCATGTCTCGCTCCATTAATGGCGGAAGTGGCGCATATCGGTGAAGACCATCGCGATGCCGTGCTCGTCGGCGGCGGCAATAACCTCGTCATCGCGGATGGAGCCGCCAGGCTGGATCACGCAGCTTACGCCTGCGGCAGTGGCGGCATCGATCCCATCGCGGAACGGGAAGAAGGCGTCGGAGGCCATCGCAGAACCTTTGACTTCCAGACCTTCATCAGCCGCTTTGATCCCGGCAATTTTCGCGGAGTAAACGCGGCTCATCTGGCCTGCGCCAATACCGATGGTCATATTGCCTTTGGCATAAACAATGGCGTTGGATTTTACAAACTTCGCCACCTTCCAGCAGAACAGCGCATCGCGCAGCTCCTGCTCGGTCGGCTGGCGTTTGGTGACCACGCGCAGTTCGCTTTCGCTCACCATCCCCAGATCGCGATCCTGAACCAGCAGACCGCCGTTAACGCGTTTGAAATCCAGACCCGGCACGCGCTCAGTCCACTGGCCGCAGGTCAGGACGCGCACGTTTTGTTTGGCAGCGGTAATTTTCAGCGCCTCATCCGTGGCGGACGGGGCGATGATCACCTCCACAAACTGACGGGAAATGATAGCCTGCGCGGTTTCAGCATCCAGCTCGCGGTTAAAAGCGATGATGCCGCCGAATGCGGAGGTCGGGTCGGTTTTGTAGGCGCGGTCATAGGCATCAAGAATAGACGTGCTGACCGCCACGCCGCATGGGTTGGCGTGCTTCACAATCACGCAGGCAGGTTCGCTGAACTCTTTGACGCATTCCAGCGCCGCGTCGGTATCCGCGATGTTGTTATAGGAAAGCGCTTTGCCCTGCACCTGGGTGGCAGTGGCAACGGAAGCTTCTTTCACATTCTCTTCTATATAGAAGGCGGCCTGCTGGTGGCTGTTCTCGCCATAGCGCATATCCTGCTTCTTAATGAAGTTCAGGTTCAGGGTTCGTGAGAAACGGCCCGCCGCGTCTTTGCTTTCGCCGTGATAGGCCGGAACCATGCTGCCGAAGTAGTTGGCGATCATACTGTCGTAGGCGGCGGTGTGTTCGAAAGCTTTAATGGCGAGATCGAAACGGGTGTCGAGGGTCAGCGAACCGTCGTTGGCATCCATCTCTTTAAGAATGGCATTGTAGTCACTGCTCTTTACCACGATGGTAACGTCTTTATGATTCTTGGCAGCGGAGCGCACCATGGTTGGGCCGCCGATATCAATGTTCTCTACTGCGTCTTCCAGCGAGCAGCCTTCACGGGCAACGGTCTGGGCAAACGGGTAAAGGTTAACAACCACCATATCAATAGGAGAGATGCTGTGCTGTTCCATAATGGCATCATCCTGACCGCGACGACCCAGAATGCCGCCATGTACTTTCGGATGCAGGGTCTTCACGCGTCCATCCATCATTTCCGGGAAGCCGGTGTAATCGGAAACTTCGGTCACTGGCAGACCTTTTTCTGCTAACAGACGGGCAGTGCCGCCTGTAGACAGCAGTTCCACACCGCGAGCGGAAAGTGCCTGGGCGAATTCGACGATACCGGCTTTGTCAGAAACACTGAGCAGAGCGCGGCGGACTGGACGACGTTGTTGCATGGTAAATCCCCTGGATTTGACGATTACAGAGAGCGTTAGGTGAATTTTCTCGTAAAAACTCAGCTAACGCCCCAGGCGGGGCATCCGTCAAAATACGCGGGTATTGTAACGAAAACGTTTGCGCACCGCTCGCGAATTTTTATGCTTTTGTCAGTCTGTGGATAATTCTGTGTGTAAATGGGTATAAGTGGGGGTTTTGCTGGGGAATGCAGCAGTCAGTCATTTTTCTGCAATTTAGCTATTGCGGACGTTCGAGAACTCCCTATAATGCGCCTCCA
>DIJC01000001.1:0-64854 GCA_002421005.1 Enterobacteriaceae bacterium UBA5654
CCAACCGGGGGTGATCAGGCCAGCGTCTCCTCAGTTTAGGGAGGGGAAAGTACGTGCCACGAAACCCCCTCACCCCGGCCCTCTCCCGCAGGGAGAGGGGGAAAACCGGTGACGGACTCAACGACGACGCCAGACTGTTCCCTCTCCCCTGAGGGAGAGGGTTAGGGAGAGGGTTAGGGAGAGGGTTAGGGAGAGGGGGGAGCGTATGAACCCCTTATCCCGGCATTGCCTCACGCGGAATAATCGCCCCGCGATACTGAATCACCGTGCTGGCGGTCAGATGCCCGCGTTTAGCCGCTTCAGCCGCGTCACCACCGGTCAGGCGGACGGCCAGATAGCCCGCGCTGAAGGAATCGCCTGCCGCCGTGGTATCTACGACCTTCTCTTTCGGCAGTTTCACCGCCGGAACGTCAATCACCGCCGCGTCCGCGACTGCCACCAGGCAGGAGTCCGCGCCGCGTTTAATTACCACTTCTTTCACGCCAGCCGCCTGGGTGCGAGCAATCACTTCATCGACCGGTCTTTCGCCCCACAGCGCGTCTTCATCATCCAGCGTCAGGAACGCGATATCGGTGCTTTCCAGCATCTGCTGATAAACCTGCTGTGTCTCTTCTTTGCTGGTCCACAGGCGCGGACGGTAGTTGTTGTCGAAAATCACCTGCCCGCCATTAGCCCGACACTCGCGCAGCAGGGAGAACAGTTTTTCGCGGCTCGCCGGGCTGAGGATCGCCAGGCTAATGCCACTCAGATAAAGATAATCAAAGGTCGCCAGTTTTTCGCAGATCGCCGCAGACTCCGCGCTTTCCAGCCAGAATTTGGCGGCGGCTTCGTTACGCCAGTACCAGAAAGTGCGCTCGCCGGTATCGTCGGTTTCGATGTAGTACAGACCCGGCAAACGGTTTTCCAGACGCTGGATCAGCGTGGTGCCCACATGCTCGCTCTGCCAGGCGTCCAGCATCTGCTGGCTGAAGTTATCCGTGCCCAGCGCAGTAACGTATTCCACGCTTAGCGCGTCGGCAGGCACCTGACGCGCAATATAGACAGAGGTGTTAAGCGTATCGCCGCCGAAGCCGCGCTTCACTTCTGCACCTTTCTCTGACATTTCAATCATGCATTCGCCAATGACGGCAATTTTCTTGGACATAGTATTAACCTGACAGGAACCGGGAAATGAGCCTAGTCTGCTCTGTGGAGTTTTTTCGGTCAACCATATTAAAACAACGTTCCATAATTTTTTTGAGCTGGCGCGTATTATCGACACATTCTGCCGCGCTGTTTTGTAATTTGCCTGCCGCTGAACATAAAGTTCTCACTGCCTGCGCCGATAACTCTGTGACGAGTTTCGACCGATCATCCCCTTTGCAACAGGACATCTGAGATGAAGTTAAAGCAGGTTATCCAGCGGCTACACACTCCTGAGGCAGAGATTGAAAGTCTGCAAGAGCGGCGCTACTGGCTGCAATGTCAGCTCGCATATACCTATCAGCCGATCTACAGGACGGATGGTCGTCTGATGGCCATCGAACTGCTGACGGTGGTCACCCATCCCGATAAGCCGGAACAGCGGATCCCGCCGGATCGCTATTTTGCGGAAGTCGCGGTGCGCCAGCGTATTGATGTGGTGAAAGAGCAACTGGCGACGCTGGAGCAGAAGCGCGAGTTTTTTGAGCGCAATCAGGTGCTGGCCTCGGTTAACGTCGATGGCCCGACGCTGCTTGCCATGCGCCAGGACAAAGCGCTGATGGCGACCATCGACAGCCTGCGCTGGCTGCGGCTGGAACTGGTGGAGCATATCCGCCTGCCGGTGGATTCCTCCTTCGCGTCGTTCTGCGAATTTGGCCCGCTGTGGCTGGATGACTTCGGCACCGGCATGGCGAACTTCTCGGCGCTTAGCGAAGTGCGTTATGACTACATCAAAGTGGCGCGCGATCTGTTTATCATGCTGCGAAAAACGCCGGAAGGACGCAATTTGTTCACCCTGCTATTGCAGTTAATGAACCGCTACTGCCAGGGGGTGATTGTCGAAGGCGTAGAGACGCTGGAAGAATGGCAGGATGTGCAGCAATCACCGGCGTTTGCCGCGCAGGGATATTTCCTTTCCCGGCCGGTTCCTATGGCGACGCTCGACGGCGTCGTGATGCAGCTTTCTCCGGCATGTCTTGCCTGATGGCCTGTATTTGCTCGCGATAATAAGGAAACTGCCGCTCCCTTTTCTGTCAGCCTCAACTATCTTTAGGACAGGTAAGGTAATCAGAAAGCGGAGTGAGGCATGTCTAAAACAAGTAAAATACTTGCCATTATCTTAGGGACCCTGGTGTTGCTGATTGTTGTGGCAATCATCATTATCGCCACCTTTGACTGGAACCGGCTGAAGCCGACAATCAACGAAAAAGTCTCAACGGAGCTGAATCGTAAATTTGCCATTCGTGGCGATCTGGGCGTGGTGTGGGAGCGGCAAAAGCAGGAAACCGGCTGGCGTAGCTGGGTGCCGTGGCCGCACGTTCACGCAGAAGATATCGTGCTGGGCAACCCGCCGGAAATCCCGGAAGTCACGATGGTCCATCTGCCGCGCGTGGAAGCCACTCTCGCGCCGCTGGCGTTGCTGAGCAAAACGGTCTATCTGCCGTGGATTAAATTTGTGCAGCCGGATGCGCGGCTGATCCGCCTGTCCGAGAAGAACGACAACTGGACGTTTAACCTCGCTTCCGATAACGACAAAGACAAAAATGCCCAGCCTTCCGCATGGTCATTCCGCCTCGATAATATTCTCTTCGATCGTGGTCGCGTGGCGATTGACGATAAAGTCAGCCGTGCCGACATTGAGATCCTCGTCGATCCCTTAGGCAAACCGCTCCCGTTTAGTGAAGTGACCGGCAGTAAAGGGAAAGATGACAAACAGAAAGTCGGCGATTACGTTTTTGGTCTGAAGGCGAAAGGGCGTTACAACGGTCAGCCGCTGACCGGAACCGGTAAAATCGGCGGGATGCTGGCCCTGCGCAGTGAAGGCACGCCTTTCCCGGTGCAGGCAGATTTCCGTTCCGGCAATACGCGCGTGGCCTTTGACGGCACGGTCAACGATCCGATGAAAATGGGCGGCGTCGACCTGCGACTTAAATTCTCCGGCGATTCGCTCGGTGAGCTGTACGATTTAACCGGCGTACTGCTGCCGGATACGCCACCGTTTTCAACGGACGGTCGGCTGGTGGCAAAAATCGATACCGAAAAGTCCTCCGTCTTTAATTATCGCAATTTCAATGGCCGCATCGGCGACAGCGATATTCACGGCTCCCTGACCTACACCACCGGCAAGCCGCGTCCGAAACTGGAAGGCGATCTGGAATCCCGCCAGTTGCGTCTGGCGGATTTGGGGCCGCTGATTGGCGTCGATTCCGGTAAAGGCGCGGAGAAATCGAAAAAAGCGGAACAGAGCAAGGGCGAGAAAAACGTCCAGCCTGCGGATAAAGTGCTGCCGTATGACCGCTTTGAAACCGATAAATGGGACGTGATGGACGCCGACGTGCGCTTTAAAGGCCGCCGGATTGAGCACGGCAGCAGCCTGCCGATTAGCGATCTCTCTACTCACCTGACATTGAAAAACGCCGATTTGCGTCTGCAACCGCTGAAATTCGGCCTCGCGGGTGGCACTATCTCCTCCAATATTCACCTTGAAGGCGATAAAAAACCGATGCGCGGCGTGGCGGATATTCAGGCCCGGCGGCTGAAACTCAAGCAACTGATGCCGGACGTGGAACTGATGCAGAAAACGCTGGGTGAGATGAACGGCGACGCGGAATTCCGTGGCACGGGTAACTCGGTGGCGGCGCTGCTTGGCAGCAGCAACGGTAATCTGAAACTGCTGATGAATGACGGGCTAATCAGCCGCAACCTGATGGAAATCGTCGGGCTTAACGTCGGTAACTTTATCGTGGGCCAGCTCTTTGGCGATGAGGAAGTGCGGGTTAACTGTGCGGCGGCAAATCTGGATATCGTCAACGGCGTGGCGCGTCCGCAAATCTTCGCTTTCGATACCGAGAACGCGCTGATTAACGTGACCGGGACGGCCAGTTTTGCCTCGGAGCAGCTTGATTTGACGATTGACCCGGAAAGTAAGGGTATTCGTATCGTGACCCTGCGCTCGCCGCTGTACGTGCGTGGCACCTTTAAAAATCCGCAGGCGGGTGTGAAAGCCGGTCCGTTGATTGCGCGTGGTGCCGTCGCCGCCGCGCTGGCAACGCTGGTGGCACCGGCTGCCGCACTGGTGGCGCTGATCTCGCCGTCAGAAGGTAATGAAAATCAGTGCCGGACGATTCTGGCGCAGATGAAAAAATAAGTAAAAAAATGCCCGGTGCGACGCACCGGGCATGGATTACAGCGACTGGTGACGCGTTTCGTGCGTCAGCAGCAGGGCAATCAACGTCAGGGCTGCCATTGATGCCAGATAAATCCCCACGTAGAACAGACCGTAGTTAGCCTGAAGCCAGGTGGCGATGTACGGCGCAACGGACGCTCCCAGAATCGACGACACGTTATAAGAGAATGATGCACCGGTATAGCGGACTTCCGTCGGGAACAGCTCCGGCAGCAGCGCGCCCATCGGGCCGAAGGTCAATCCCATCAGGCTCAGACCAATCAGCAGATATGCCATCACCAGCGCCGGACTTCCCGAACCCAGCAGCGGCGGAAACACGAACAGCGCGAACAGAATAATCAGCGTGGTGATCACAATCATGCTTTTCCGCCGACCAAAGGCATCCGCCAGCAGACCGGCAATCGGCACCATCACCCCAAAACCAATCACCGCCATCATCAGCATCCACAGCACTTCATTGCGCGGCAGGCCAAGGCCGACCGGGGCGGCGGTGGTACTGAAAGTCATCGAGTAAACGGTCATAATGTAGAACAGGGTGTAGGTCGCCAGCATAATGAACGTGCCGAGCACGGTCACGCGGACGTGTTTTGTCAGCAGCGTACCCAGCGGGATTTTCACCTGTTTTTTCGCGGCGGCGACTTTGGCGAATACCGGCGTTTCATGCAGCGACACGCGCACGTACAGGCCGATCAGCACCAGCACGGCGGAGAAAATAAACGGTATGCGCCAGCCCCACTGCATAAACTGTTCGTCGGTGAGCAGCCATGAGAGCAGCAGGAATGTCCCGTTCGCGAAGAAGAAACCAATCGGTGCGCCAAGCTGCGGGAACGAACCATAGAGCGCACGTTTGCGCGCCGGGGCGTTTTCCGTTGCCAGCAGCGCCGCGCCGCCCCATTCACCGCCCAGCCCCAGACCCTGACCAAAACGAGCCAGCGCCAGCAGCAGCGGGGCAAAAATGCCGATAGTGGCATAGGTCGGAAGCAGACCAATTAAGACGGTGGAAATGCCCATCGTCAGCAGCGACGCCACCAGCGTGACCTTGCGGCCCACGCGATCGCCAAAGTGGCCGAATAGCGCCGAACCAATAGGACGCGCGACAAACGCAATGGCGAACGTCGCCAGCGACTGTAGCGTCGCCGCCGTCGGATCGCCCTGCGGGAAGAAGATATGGGGAAACACAATCACCGCAGCGGTGGCGTAAATATAGAAGTCGAAAAACTCAATGGCGGTGCCAATCAGTGAGGCAACGACGACCTTATTACGGGAGTTAACCGGGACGGTTTCGGCGGTGTTATCGAGCGTAGTTGTGGCGGTTGCTTGCATAATTATTTCTTATTTTATGACGAACGAACGGCCATATTACGCACAGCAAAAGCGACATTTCAATCCTGAACGGAACTGGCTTTTGGTTAAATAACACACAAAAAGTGGATAATGTTCACAGGCGGGAATTTTCTTCTATGAAATGCTTCACATAATTTCAAACTTAGCATTTAAAACTGGTTTTGAGTTAAATAAAAGTTACAGGTTGGATTTATCTGCTGAAATAATCAGGCGGGATGAAATTTTGCTTTAACATTCATCCCGCTGAAGGTGTTAAGGGTGACCTTTACCCGGCATATGCGGATCGTCTTTGTACTCGGCGGTGGCGATCCACGCCGCGCAGAACAGCGTCAGACGGGCGAAGAAGTAGAAGAACGCCATCACGCCCAGCACCGAACCAAACGCCGCCCCTGAAGGGGAGGTGGCCAGCGAGGGCAGCGTCCAGGTCATGATGATTTTAATCACTTCAAAGCCAATTGCCGCAATCAGCGTCCCGCGCATCAGCGCCTTACGGCGCGGACGATGGCGTGGCAGACGCCAGAAGATCCAGAAGAACAGCAGATAGTTGGCGCAAATCGAAATGGCGAGGCCAATCAACTGCCAGACCGGTTTCAGCCAGTCAATGTAGTTCAGGTAGAGCAGGGAGATGATTTTTTCCTGCGCCGCCCCGGCGATAGAGGTGATCGACAGGGTGATCACCAGCGCCACCAGCAGACCAATCAGCGAGATAAAATCACGGATGTACTTTACCCAGAATTTCTCATCTTCCTGGGTCTTACGCTCCCAGACATCGCGGGACTGGGCGCGGATGGCTTCACGCAGGTTGCCCATCCAGTTCACCCCCGAATAGAGCGCCACCAGCAGGCCGACAATCCCGACCGTCGTGCGCTGCTGCACGGCGGTGCTGATCGTGCTTTTTAAGGTAGACGCCGTGGACGGGTCATTCACGTTACTGAGGATTTTGTTGAAGATATCCTGCAACAGCGTGGGGTGCGAGGCGAGCACAAACCCGGCGGCGGCAAAGCAGACCATCAGGATCGGGATCATTGATAAAAACGAGAAATAGGTGATGGCGGCACCAAACTGATTGCCCAGCCGGTCGTTAAACCGCTCGGTAGCGCGGAGCAGATGCGCTACCATCGGCCTGCGTTGAATTTTCTCCGCCGTTTCCGTCACCGTTGCCAGTAAGCCGCTGTCATGCTCTTTCGGCTCCGGGGCTTTTTCCTCTGCGTGGGCGTCAGTCGTCCCGGTACTTTCTGGCGTGGCGGCAGGTTTTTCATGGGTGATAACTTGTTTTACCGGCTGGTAATCCAGTTCCGGCACCGGGCGCTTTTCATCATTTTCCGACGTCATTGAGTTGCTATTCCTTTTACGAATACGTGATCTCTATGGCAATTATAGTCACGGTTACGCAACGGCGTTTTTCAGCACTCCGGTTAGCCACTCCATAAAAAGATGTACCCGCCGCGAAAGATTACGTCGTGGCGGGTAGACCAGCGACAGCGGCAGCGAGCGGGCGCGGTACTGCGGCAGAATGGGCAGCAGCTTTTTACTGCGCAGCGCGTCGCGCACGGCGACTCTGGGAGTCTGAATAATCCCCAGCCCGGCCATGCAGGCGGCGTGATACGCCTCCGCGCTGTTGACCGTCAAAATGCCGCCGCTATTTACCCGCTGGAGGGAGCCATCGCGGTAAATCTCAAATCCCGCCGGGCGGCCGCCGGAATGGGCGGCGTAATGTACCAGCGCGTGATGCGCTAAATCCTCCGGCGTTTCCGGGTAACCAAAACGCGCCAGATAATCGGGGCTGGCGCAGTTGACTGATGATATTTTGCCCAGCGGACGCACCACCAGGCCGGACTCATTTAAGTCTCCCATCCGCACCGCGCAGTCGAATCCTTCGCGGATCACATCGACCTGCCGATCGTTGCCGAGCAGTTCAATCTCAATGCCGGGATACTGCTGGACGAAGGCGGGCAAGCGAGGGATAACCACATTTTTGGCGAGAATGACCGGAATATCGACGCGCAGTATGCCGCTCAGGCTGGCGGGATCGTGACGGAACAGGCCGTCCAGCTCATCAAGGTTGCTCAGCAGGTCTTTGGCGCGCTCGTAATACACCATGCCTTCCTGGGTGAGCTGGACCTGCCGCGTAGTGCGGTGCAGAAGCCGGGTGTGCAGATGGCTTTCCAGCGCCTGGATCTGCCGGGATACGCTGGCTTTCGGCAGGGCGAGAAAATCCGCCGCGCGGGAAAAACTCTCCAGTTCGGCAACACACACAAAAAGCCGCATTGCGTGAATTTTATCCATTGGGGTGCCTTATTGTTGTCATCAATGAAACAGTAACGCGTTATCCGTAATGTTTATTGATTTTGTAGCAGCTAATAAGGCTTTTCTCAATCAGCAGCGCGAGGAATGCGACCTCTTTTCACGATTTTCCCGCCAAAAGGCAGGGCAAAACGCCGCGCTGAAGTGCCAGAAATGCAGTGATAGCGGGAGATTTACGTGCTGCTGTTTCTCTATTAACATTCAATGATACTTTAAATGCGGTATCGTATTTAGTAACAGTATTTATGAATATCGGCGTTTACTGGCTTCTGCGAAAATAATATTATGCCTGACGAATTAATTTTATATTAAAGACAGGGCTGGCTTCAGGAAATTCTTAATTAAGGTGTGATATAAATCACCTATTTGTAATATATATGACTCGCGTGTAATGATTCATAATCCTTATCTTTTTATTCTTCAACTCATCGGTAGAATGCCCCAGGCTAAACAGCAAGTGTCAATTTGCCTTTACTGGTAATACCCTTCCCCTTGTTTTTTGTGGGTGTTTGGTTTGCGATGGAGAAAGAGTAATGCAGGTAATCATGTTTGACAGGCAGTCAATATTTATTCATGGAATGAAAGTCAGTTTGCAACAGTCAGTTCCTGAAGTAGATATCCACGGTGTCAGTCAGGCGGATGAGCTGTGGACCCGGCTGGATAAAACGCCGGAGGCTATTCTGATGCTGGATGGCAATATGGATCGGGATTTTTGCCTGTGGTTGTTACAGGAGAAATCAGAACGCTTTCCACTGTGCCGCGTGCTGCTGGTGGCATCCGATTGCAATATGGAATGGATTAAGGATTTGCGCCGTTATAATGTGCTGGCGGTAGTACAACGGGATTCCGGGCCGGATAAATTTTCGCTGGCCCTGAATAGTGTGGCGATGGGCCTTTTATGTCTGCCCGGTGACTGGGAAACGGCGCAACAGGAGGCGAATGGTCATGAATTACAGCACCTGAGCAACCGCCAGCGTGAAATTCTTAAACTGATCGCCGCCGGGGACTCAAATAAGCAGATTAGCCGCACGCTGAATATCAGCGCGGGGACGGTTAAAGCCCATCTTGAGTCTATTTATCGTCGCCTGGACGTTAAAAACCGGACCCAGGCGGCAATGATGTTTAACGATACTCACGCCCACTAGGCCACCGTTATTTCACATCCCTGAGTAAATAATGCGCATTCGGCCTGGCGTTGTGGCGTCAGGCTGGTCACTTTCCGGCCATTCAGCACGATAGCTTTCTCCCATTCCACCAGCGCGCGGTCAAAATCACCCGCATTAATATGCTTCAGGATCGGCGACTGATAAAACGCTTCATTGCCACAGCTGAGCGCCAGCGAGACCACAGCGTCATATTGCGACTGGGTGAGGCTGATTTCCAGGCATTGCTGGATCAGGCACTGGCAGCGCTGAATATCCAGCATCAGCAGCGCGTCTGCCGTTTCCGGCGTCAGCGGCCCGGCAAAGTTTTCATAGCAGGCGATCATATGACCGTAGCCAATGATCCACATTCCGCGTTCATCCTGGTACTGTTCCAGTGACAGACCCTGGTATTTTTTAATCAATTCGACACCGGTGGGGCTAATCATCAGGGGTTGCTGCAACATAACGTATTCCTCTTTCTCTCTGACACGGCAGTCTACGAAAAAGCACCGTGCGGCAAAATTCGCCAGATGGCCCTGGGGCTGGCCTATGCCATCGCATTAGCACTAAAAATTAGCTGGCGCAGCGCGATAGATCACTGTATTGAAACAGAATTTGTTATATGTTCTTAACATTGCCATAACGCGCCGCAGGACAGTTAATGACGTACAGCACATCGGTTCAGATTCGCGAACAGTTTGAACACTGTCTTGCGGTTATTCGCCAGGCGTCGCTTGAAATTTTGTTGCTGCTGGACATGAAGGTTTCGGAAGGAAAAGATCCGCGCTGGTTTCTGGAACAGCTGGATCAGGCGCGTCTGAGCCTCGGCGGATGGGCCAGCGTCGCCCGACGGCTTAATCTTGATGATGCGCAGATGAGCCGCTTTACCCTGCATTTGCGCCATCTTCAGCAGTGGGTGCCGCAGTATGAAAGCGGGCAGGAGGTGAGTAACAACCAGCTGATTGCCGCGTTGCGCTTTGTCACTGAACTCGAATATTTGCGCCAGAAACAGCCGTTGCTGAAGTTCGCGCCGCCCGAAGGGGAGGACAGCAGCGCCCAGCAGCAGGCGCAGGGGCAGCTACGCGGGCTGGAGCTGACCCTGAAAGCGCTTATCAACCAGGCGTGGCCGGATACGGTAAAGCTGAATAATCAGCTTAAAATTCAGTTTGGTGCCGACAAAGTGCGCCGCTGGTTAAAGCTGGGTGAGCGCAACGATGTGCTCAGCGGGATGCCGTTCGGCGATCTGGTGATGATGCTGGTGGATAAAAAAGAGTTTGCCCGGCACTATGCGCCGCTCTTCAGCACGCCTTCGTCACTCAGTTTATTCAGTGAACCCCGTGCCACGCTGCAACATTTTCTCGCCGACTGCCGCCAGATCCGCAATGCGGTTATCGCCAATCAACCGCTGAGCCTGGCGCAGCGCAGCCTGGTGGAACATTATCATCAGCAGATCACCGGCCCGGTCCAGCAGGCGTTTAGCCTCGGGCAAACGCGGGTGAACCCCGCCGCGTTTATGCCGCCGTCGCCGGAGGAACTTTCCAGTTTCTGGGACAGCGCCCGTAAAAAAGATCGCCTGTGCGGTGGTGACAACGACGATATCAGCGACAGCATTGAGCGACCGCAGACCCGGCGCAAACGCTCCGCCGAAGAACGTGACCAGCTTATCTCAGTGGTGCTGTGGGCGCTGGTCGGTATTGCTGTACTGGGGATGGGCGCAGGCGGGTTATGGATGATGAATCAGACCAGCGCCGCGCCGCAGGCCAGCACGCAAAGCGTGGCGACGACCAGCCGCGTGGAGCGCGAGCCCTCATCGCCGCGCGAACAACTGGTCAGCATGGGGATTGCGTGGGATGCGAACAACCTGCGCTCGGCTATAGATCGCAATAATCTTCAGGTGACGCAGCTTTTTTTACGCGGTGGGATGAGCTGGAAAGTATCGTGGACTGAGACGGCGTTCGCCGCCGGTAACGACGAGACGCTGGCGCTATTGCTGCGCTACCGCGCGCAGATGGATGAAAGCCGCCCCTGCCGACGCTTTATGACCACGACAGGCCACGCGATGCTACAGGGCGGCTCGTTAACTTCTATGCACAAGGATTTTCTGCACACGTTTTGTACCGCCGCGCCCGTTGTTGAACGGCAGCGCTACGATACCGAACAGGCCAGACGCCGGGCACAGGCGCAGCCGGATGCGCAGAGCAAAAAATGGCTGACGATCCAGACAGCCATTTATGACGAAGTGCGCTAGTCGCGCGGCGGCTCGCCATACAGCGCGATAAGCCGACGCGCCACGCCGTTGGTCCAGCCAAAGCCGTCCTGAAGCGGATACTCACCGCCGCCCCCCGTACTCGGGGTGCTGTCGGCAATATGGTATTTTTCCACCAGCTTATGATGCTTCTCATAAACGTGGTTAACCGTTGCCAGCCAGCAATGGGCAATTTCATCGCCCAGCGCGTCGTTGCCGTACAGTTTAAAGCCCTGTACCGCCATCCACTGTAGCGGTGCCCAGCCATTGGGTTTATCCCACTGTTCGCCGCTTTCGTATTCGCTGGCGAGGATGCCGCCGGGCGTCAGCAGACGCGAACGAATCGCCTCGGCCAGCCGATCGGCCTGTTCATGCGTCGCCATGCCGGTATACAGCGGCACGATGCTCGCCGCCGAGAACAGCGCCTGCTGCTCGCGCCGCCAGTCGTAATCGCGGAAGCAGCCGTTTTCGTCATCCCACAAATAGTGAGTGACCGCCGTCCGGCGATCCGCCGCTTTCTGGCGGAATTTGGCTTCCGTTTCCCGGTCACCGTTCACCCCGGAGATATTGGCAATGGTACTCTCCAGTTTGAACAGAAACGCGTTCAGGTCGATCGGAATAAACTGGGTGGTACGGATACTGGCGAGACGGTGCGTATCACGCAGCCAGCGGGAGGAGTAGTCCCAGCCGGACGCGGCACCGGCACGCAGATCGCGATACACCTCGTTGGCCGGACGGCTGGAGTGCTTCGCCGTCTCTACATCCTCAAGCCAGGATTCATCGCGCGGCGTGTCGCGGTCGTCCCAGTAGCGGTTGAGCAACGCGCCGTTAGGCATTCTCACCACGTGGCGATAAGCCTGGTTGAGCACCAGCGATTCCGCACCGTCCATCCAGAAGCTGTATTCCATCTTCAGATGCTCGAGATAACGCCGCGCCCCGCGCACCCCATCTTCTTCGAACAGTTCCACCATCAGCGCAAACACTGGCGGCTGGGAACGGCTCAGATAATAAGTACGGTTGCCGTTCGGGATATGCCCGTAGATTTCGATCATCCACGCGAAGTTATCCGCCATACATTTCAGCAGATCGTTACGGCCGCTTTCCGCCAGCCCCAGCATGGTGAAATAGGAATCCCAGTAGTAGGTTTCACTAAAGCGTCCACCCGGCACGATATACGCCTGCGGCAGCGCCAGCAGCGACGACCACGGGATATGATCCTGCGGCTCGCGGGTGAGAACAGGCCAGAGATTATCGATATGCTCCTTAAGGGAGTGCTCTGGATTCGAGATGTACTCTTTGCTGTAATTTTCCGGCAGCCAGAAGTGATCGCTGACAAACTCGCGCAGATCAAAGCCCGGCTTACGTTTCACCCGACGGTAGCGGATGAGAATATCCAGAGGGTCCATTTTTGGCGCGCAGTCCGGGAACGTTTTGCTGTCGGCAAAAATTCGCGAGGACTGCACATGCTCAAAGAGTTCGAGATAGCGATCGGCAGGGGTCAGCGCGTCCGAGGCGGGAAGCCCCTCGATCATCTCCGGCTCCGGCTCAACTTCGATCATATCATCCAGTTTTAATTCGCATGGATCGGTTTCGTAGTTGAGATTGTTATCAATCAACAACTCTTCTTCCTCCACACTGCGCATTTTCTGGTTGAGCATAATGATACAAACCTCCGGATTACGTCGTCTTAAACATACGGGTGTTGCCCGGTTTAACTATAAGCGTAGACATTCGCCTCGATCATCGATCGGCAAAATGTGCGATAGATCACACTTCTCTGTGAAGCAATAAAGAGCAAAAACGTTCAGGTCGCTGTTAACTAACAGGAATTGTGGTCGTCGGTCCCCTTTCACTTTCAGAGTATTTACTGTGCAATTGCGTGCTAAGTGAAAAGGCGTGAGCACAGTATAACGTGGGCCGGGTGATGAAATAAACAGCAGTTTGCGTGAAGGTATGTAAAGGGGCGTTAATGGGTGGAAATGATTAGGATCAGCGTAGTCCGGTTGTAAGATTTGCTCTTACAAATACGTATGATTAATCGCCCACCGTCTCCGGTGGGCGATTCTGTTAGCTAGCGCATCGTCACAAATTCTTCCGCGCCGGTAGGGTGGATTGCGACGGTATTATCGAAATCCTTTTTCGTCGCGCCCATTTTGAGCGCCACCGCAAAGCCCTGGAGCATTTCGTCCATCCCGTAGCCGATGCCGTGGATGCCGACGATTTTCTCCTCCGGCCCCACGCAGACCAGCTTCATGCGGCACGGCTGGCGGTGCGAGGTGACGGCGGTGTACATTGCAGTAAATGAAGATTTATACACTTTCACCGCGTCGCCGTGTTTCTCCCGCGCCTGCTCTTCGGTTAAGCCTACGGTGCCAATCGGCGGGTGGCTGAAGACCACGGTCGGGATATTGCTGTAGTCGAGATGCTCGTCCGGCTTATTGTTAAACAGGCGCTCGGAAAGGCGACGGCCTGCGGCAACCGCGACGGGGGTGAGTTCCACTGCGCCGGTGTTATCGCCAACCGCGTAGATCCCTTCTACGCTGGTATTCTGATATTTATCGACGGCGATATGTCCTTTTTCGGTGGTTTTCACGCCCGTTACCGCCAGATTGAGGTTATCAGTCGCCGGTTCGCGGCCAACGGCCCAAATCAGGCAATCGACGGTCTGCGAGCGGCCATCTTCCAGTTCCAGCGTCAGGCTGCCGTCGGCGTTTTTGACGACCGCTTTCGGCACCGCGTGGGTGTGCAGGGTCGGGCCTTCGCTATTCATAACCTCGACCAGCGTTTCAACCAGCATGGAATCGAAGCTGCGCAGCGGGGCGTGTTTACGCACAAACAGATGCGCCTCTGCGCCAAGACCGTTGATCACGCCTGCCAGTTCGACGGCGATATAACCCGCGCCGACCACCGCCACGCGGTTGGGTAACGCAGGCAGCGCAAAGAAACCGTCGGAGTCGATGCCGTATTCCGCGCCCGGCACGTCCGGGTGGATCGGCCGACCGCCGGTCGCGATCAGGATATGATCGGCGGTGATTGTCTCACCGTTGACTTCCAGCGTTTTGGCATCCACAAAGCGGGCAAAGCCTTTGATCACATCAACCTGGTTTTTTCCCAGCACGTTATCGTAGGACGTATGAATGCGATCGATATAGGCGGTGCGGCTGGCAATCAGCTTATCCCAGTTAAATTTATTCAGGGTGGTATCAAAGCCGTAATCCGGGCCATAAAGCTGAATGGCCTCGTGGATCTGCGCCGCGTGCCACATCACTTTTTTCGGGACACAACCCACATTCACGCAGGTGCCGCCCAGCGCTTTGGCTTCAATCAACGCACATTTTTGTCCGTACATCGCCGCACGGTTGATGGAGGCGATACCGCCGCTGCCGCCGCCGATAGCGACGTAATCATAATGTTTAGTCATCATTTCTATCCTTAATCGTCGATTGCCACGATTGTATACCGCAATGCAGAAAGTTCTGCCGATGGCTGCGATTACTCCGGCACGATCCAGTTTACTAAAGTATGGCCGATGCCCGCCGGAACCAGCTTGCGATGCAGCCACGGCAGCACGTTGTTCATCTGCTGCTCCAGTTTCCACGGCGCGTTGATGACAATCATGCCGGAGGCGGTCATGCCGCGCTGGTCGCTGTCCGGGCGCACCGCCAGCTCAATTTGCAGGATTTTACGAATGCCGGTGTCTTCCAGATCGTGGATCATGCGCTTGATTTGCTGGCGCAGCACGACCGGATACCACAGTGCGTAGGTACCGGTAGCAAAGCGTTTGTAGCCTTCATTAATGCCTGCGACCACCGCCTGATAATCAGTTTTGATTTCATATGGTGGGTCGATGAGGATCAGACCACGACGCGATACCGGCGGCAGTTTGGATTTTAACTGCTGGTAGCCGTCGGCTTTAGCAACGCGGGCGCGCTCGTCTTTCTGAAATTCAGAGCGCAGCAGCGGGAAATCACTCGGATGCAGTTCGGTCAGTTGCAGGCTGTCCTGCTCGCGCAGTAACTGGCGGGCGATCAGCGGCGAACCGGGGTAATAACGCAACTGCCCGCTGCGGTTGAAGTGTTTTACCACGCTGATGTACGGCTCCAGTTCGGCAGGCAAATCGTCCTGCTGCCAGATGCGGGCGATCCCTTCGAGATATTCCCCGGTGCGCTCGGCGTGTTCGCCGCTGAGCTGGTAACGTCCCGCGCCCGCATGGGTGTCCAGATAGAGAAACGGCTTATCTTTCTCTTTCAGTGATTCAATAATCAGGCTCTGAACGGTGTGTTTAAGGACGTCGGCATGGTTGCCAGCGTGAAAGCTGTGGCGATAACTGAGCATAGAAATCAGGATTCCGGGAATGAAAAAATAATCGTTAGTTTACCGCAGAACCGCACCAATTGCCGTCATAAAGCCAGAGAACACAGCCTACAGGCTGAAAAGCGTCAGCGAACGCACGTGGGCGCTGGGGTTGGCCTGCTTCACCGCCGTCAGGAAAGCCACGAAGCTGCGGTTAAAAAGCGTGAAATTGTGCAGAAAACGAACCTGTTTGCGCTGTCCGTTGATGTCCCAGGTGACTGACCACACGGAGCGGTTGTTAATCTGGGTCGATTCCCGCTGTACTTCAACGATATTGGTCAGCGGGACGCTGACCGTCGCGCCCGTCGTCACCTCATAGAAATTCTCAGTGTCGAAGTAATAATCTGCTTTGTAGCTCTGGGAACTGCCAAAAGTGCGCAGCATAAATGATGAGGTGGAAATTAATTTCCGGTCGCCAGGGGCGGTGGGCGTGTCGGCGGGACGGGTACGTTTGAGCGTTTTGATCAGCAGGAAAATGATGCCTGACAAAAGGAGCAGCGGTAAAAACATGAGCATAACCTTCATTGAATCCCCTTTATCTTTCAGGCGGCTTGCCTTGACCCCTGCGAGCAACGGTATCGCGGCCCGGAGGCAACGTAAATGAAATATTATAGTAACGTCCCCGGCGCGCTCGCCATTGAAATTCTCTACACTTAACCCCATGCTACAACGAACAGGTAAGCGCCGGAACGCGCGCTTCATTTACCCTATTCAAACAGGACCGCGCTTATGACCAATCCTTTACTGACGCCTTTCGATCTTCCCCCTTTCTCTGCGATTAAACCTGAGCATGTCGTCCCCGCCGTTACCAAAGCGCTGGATGACTGCCGTGCGTCGGTCGAGCGCGTGGTGGCGCAGGGCGCACCGTACAGCTGGGAAAATCTTTGCCAGCCGCTGGCGGAAGTGGATGACGTACTGGGGCGCATTTTTTCGCCCATCAGCCACCTGAACTCGGTGAAAAACAGCCCGGAACTGCGCGAAGCCTATGAGCAAACCCTGCCGCTGCTCTCTGAATACAGTACCTGGGTGGGCCAACATGAAGGGCTGTATAACGCCTATCGCGACCTGCGTAACGGCGAACATTATGCCGCGCTGGATATCGCGCAGAAAAAAGCCGTCGATAACGCGCTGCGTGATTTTGAGCTGTCCGGTATCGGGCTGCCGAAAGATAAGCAGCAGCGCTACGGCGAGATCGTGACCCGCAAATCCGAGTTGGGTAATCAGTACAGTAACAACGTGCTGGATGCGACGATGGGCTGGACGAAGCTGATCACCGACGAATCCGAACTGGCGGGTATGCCGGAAAGTGCGCTGGCGGCGGCGAAAGCTCAGGCGGAAGCGAAAGAACAGGAAGGGTATTTGCTGACTCTGGATATCCCAAGCTATCTGCCGGTGCTGACCTACTGCGACAACCAGGCGTTGCGCGAAGAAATGTATCGCGCCTACGGCACCCGCGCTTCCGATCAGGGGCCGAACGCCGGAAAATGGGACAACGGCCCGATTATGGCGGAGATCCTCGCGCTGCGTCACGAGCTGGCGCAACTGCTGGGCTTTGACAGCTATGCCGACAAATCGCTGGCCACCAAAATGGCCGAGAACCCGCAGCAGGTGCTGGATTTCTTAACCGATCTGGCAAAACGCGCCCGTCCGCAGGGGGAGAAAGAGCTGGCACAGCTTCGCGCCTTCGCCAAAGCAGAATTTGGCGTGGACGAACTTCAGCCGTGGGACATCGCGTATTACAGCGAGAAACAAAAACAGCATCTGTACAGCATCAGCGACGAACAGCTGCGCCCGTACTTCCCGGAAGATAAAGCCGTAAACGGCCTGTTTGAAGTGGTGAAACGCATCTACGGCATCACCGCCAAAGAGCGTAAAGATATCGACGTCTGGCACCCGGACGTGCGTTTCTTCGAACTGTATGATGAGAACAACGAACTGCGCGGCAGCTTCTATCTCGACCTCTACGCGCGTGAACACAAGCGCGGCGGCGCATGGATGGATGACTGCGTAGGGCAGATGCGTAAAGCCGATGGCACCCTGCAAAAACCGGTGGCCTATCTGACCTGTAACTTTAACCGCCCGGTCAACGGCAAACCGGCGCTGTTCACCCACGACGAAGTGACAACCCTGTTCCATGAATTTGGTCATGGGCTGCATCACATGCTGACCCGCGTTGAAACCGCAGGCGTGTCGGGTATCAGCGGCGTGCCGTGGGATGCGGTGGAACTGCCGAGCCAGTTTATGGAAAACTGGTGCTGGGAGCCGGACGCGCTGGCGTTTATCTCCGGTCATTATGAAACCGGCGAACCGCTGCCGAAAGAACTGCTGGATAAAATGCTGGCGGCGAAAAACTATCAGGCGGCGCTGTTCATTCTGCGTCAACTGGAGTTCGGCCTGTTCGATTTCCGTCTACATGCCGAGTTCAGCCCGGAACAAGGGGCTAAAATCCTTGAAACTCTGGCTGAAATCAAGAAACAGGTTGCCGTGGTGCCGTCACCGTCGTGGGGCCGCTTCCCGCACGCCTTCAGCCATATTTTCGCCGGGGGCTACGCGGCAGGTTATTACAGCTATCTGTGGGCCGACGTGCTGGCCGCAGATGCTTACTCCCGCTTCGAAGAAGAGGGGATTTTCAACCGCGAAACCGGGCAGTCGTTCCTTGATAACATCCTGACGCGCGGCGGCTCTGAAGAGCCAATGGAGCTATTCAAACGCTTCCGTGGCCGCGAGCCGCAGCTTGACGCCATGCTGGATCACTACGGCATCAAAGGCTGACGTTCGGGTGAAAATCTGCTTACTTGACGAAACAGGCACCGGAAACGGTGCCTTATCCGTTCTGGCTTCCCGCTGGGGGCTGGAGCACGATCCTGACAACCTGATGGCGCTGGTGTTAACGGCGGAGCGTCTGGAGCTGCGCAAACGCGACGAGCCGAAGCTTGGCGGCATTTTTGTCGATTTTGTCGGCGGCGCGATGGCACACCGACGCAAGTTCGGCGGCGGTCGCGGCGAAGCGGTGGCAAAAGCGGTGGGCATTAAAGGCGATTATCTGCCAGATGTCGTCGATGCCACGGCAGGATTAGGGCGCGATGCGTTTGTGCTGGCCTGCGTCGGCTGCCGGGTGCGGATGCTGGAGCGTAACCCGGTCGTGGCGGCGCTGCTGGACGACGGCCTGGCGCGCGGCTACGCAGACCCGGAAATCGGTCCGTGGTTACAGCAGCGTTTGCAGCTGATCCACGCTTCCAGCCTGACCGGGCTGGCAGAAATCACCCCGCGCCCGCAGGTGGTGTATCTCGACCCGATGTTTCCCCATAAGCAAAAAAGCGCGCTGGTGAAAAAAGAGATGCGGGTATTTCAGTCGCTGGTGGGGCCGGATCTTGATGCCGATGGCCTGCTGGCACCCGCTCGCCAGCTTGCCATCAAACGGGTGGTGGTGAAACGCCCGGACTACGCCCCGCCGCTGGCGGACGTTGCCACGCCGAACGCGGTAGTGACCAAAGGGCATCGATTTGATATTTATGCGGGGACGGGGGAGTAAGTAAAGCTTACCCGGTTGCGGGATGTCTGAAATGCATTGCTGATAAAGATTCAATCGCCAGCGGCAATGAGCGCTGGCAGTTGGGGCATCGTGTCACCTCCCGGCTTCCAGCGGCTGGCAAATGCCTGCTGAAGATCGATGTCATCCCGCAACTCTGTACCGTTTATACCCGTCAGCCTTCAGAAAATCCGGTACGGAATACCCGATGCCGCTCTCGTATCAACCTCTTCCCGCTTTTCGACCGCGATCACACTTCCCCTTCCACTCCATAGATACTGCCTGAAAATGCGCATAATATAACAAAACCGCAAAAACACGCATTCATGGCAACCCTAAGGAGTGTAGAAAATGGCACCAAAATCCGTCATTTTATCGCCATCCCTGATGTGCGCGGACTTACTTAACTTAAGTCAAGCTGTCCGGGAACTGGAAGAAAGTGGAGTGGACGCGATGCATATCGATATTATCGACAGCGCGTTTAGTCCAAGTATGCCGCTGGGGCTGGAAACGATAAAGCAGCTACGTAAAAAGACCTCGCTGGATTTTGATATCCACATCATGTCGATGAATAATGAATGGTTTATCAAACAGATGCTGGATGTCGGCGTTCAACGGATCGCCTTTCATTATGAGACTTCGCTGCATCCTGACAGGCTGGTAAACCTGATCAAAAAAGAGAATGTGGAGGCGGGGATCGCGCTTAACCCGGCGACCAGTTTAAGCACCCTCGACTACCTTTTACCTTCGCTGGATTACGTATTGTTGATGCTGATTAACCCAGGATTCGCGGGTGATAAGAGCGAGGCGCAGGTGCCTTACGCGCAGGAAAAAATCCGGCAGCTTCATGCAAAAATTGCCGATGCAGGCGCGAATACCGGCATCCAGGTTGATGGCCGCGTTTCGTTTGCCACCATCCCGGGGCTGATTGCTGCGGGAGCCACTAACCTGGTGCTGGGCAGCACCGGGCTATTTATCGCCGGTCATACGCTGGCGGAAAATAAATGCACGTTGGACGCCGTTGTTGCGCAGGGCTTGCAGGAAGAGAGGATCGGCGCATGAGCTACCAATACAGTAAAGAACGCGTGCTCCAGGAGCTGAATTTGACGCTCGATAACGTCCCGGAGCAAAGCGTGCAGCAACTGCTGGAGATGATCGAATCCGCCGACCGGGTATTTTTTGTTGGCGTCGGGCGGGTGCTGCTGTCATTGCAGGCCATTGCCAAGCGGCTGGCGCATCTCGGCATTCAAACCTGCATAGTCGGGCAGATCACCGAACCAGCGATTACTGAAAAAGACCTGCTGATTGTCGGGTCCGGGAGCGGCGAAAGCCTGTTCCCGTTGGGAATTGCCAGAAAAGCAAAATCTTTTCGTGCCAGAGTCGCGCATATCGGCGCTAACCCGCAAAGCAGTATGCGGGAGGTCAGCGATCTGTTTATTCGTATTCCGGTAAAGACCAAACTGAATCTGCCATCGGAGACGCCGTCCATTCAGCCGATGACGTCACTGTTTGAGCAGTCGCTGCTGCTGTTGGGCGATATTATTGCGCTCCTGCTGATCGAGAAAAGGCAAATTAATATGGCGTCGCTCTGGCAGTTCCACGCCAATCTTGAGTGATATCTAGCTTGTGCGCCCTATAAAACCTGTTATGTGGCGCGCCTTATTTATTATTAAGGAATGAAAATGACGATAACCGTTATTTTTGATATGGATGGTGTACTGATTGACTCTGAACCGGTATGGCGGGAAGTCGAAAAAGCCTTTTATTTGCAGCGTCACGGTCTGACGCTGGTTGATAGCGATTTTGATGCATTTACCGGTATGCCGGTGATGATTTTCCTGCGCAAACTTCATGAAAGGCATTGCCTGCCCGCACAGGATCTCAGGTCTGTTCACGACATTATTGTCGGGCAGGTCGCCGAAAAAATACGCCAGCACCCGGAGCCTCTGCCGGGCATATTCGACCTGCTTGCAGCCCTGAAGCAGCGTAATATCCCGATGGCCGTCGCCTCGTCTTCTCCGCTGCGCCAGATTGATAACGTGCTGGATACGCTGAATATCCGGGAATATTTTTCAGTCGCCATTTCCGCTGAAACGCTGAAGCATGGCAAACCGCACCCGGAAATATTTCTGAAGGCGGCTGAGATGATGGACGCCGATCCTGAATCCTGCCTGGTGATTGAAGACTCTCTTAACGGGCTGATCGCCGCCCGAGCCGCAGGTATGCAGGTCCTGGCGCTACCGGCTGTACATCAGCGCCAGGACCCGCGCTTCACCCTTGCCGACCAGATTATTGACCATCATGATGAAGTGCTACCTTTTATTTTAAACAATTAAATACAGGCAAAAAAAACAGGTTTACCGACTGTCAGGTAAACCTGTAAAAGGCGAGAAGGGATTATTACTCGCCTAAACCTTTCTCAATTTCAGATGCCAGACTTTGCATTGCGCTTTCCGCGTCTTCACCTTCAAACTCCACCCGAATTTCATGGCCCTTTTTGATGCCAAGGGATAAAAGCGCCATCAGGCTTTTCGCATTAACACGCTTTTCGTCGCGCGACAGATTTGCCACTTTTACCGCACAGGAAAAGGGCTTCAGCGTTGCAACAAAATGCGCGCCCGGACGTGCGTGCAGTCCATTTTCATTACGGATAATAAATTGTGCGTGACAGTGATTATTGACCATGGCAGTTAACAGAATTCTGGATGGAAAAACCTGCGTCGGCATACTGCTGGGCAACGCAGCGCGTAATTTCATGGTCCTGAGGCAGGCCAATAATATTTGCAGCGGTGGCTAAAACGCCCTGGGCTTGCAGCGATTGCTGAACGGCCACCGAGGCTTTGTCGTCCGGCGCATAATAGGCAAGTCCGCAGGCAATCGCTTTAGCAATGGGAGTGTAATCCAGGCCGAATTTCAGGCATAGCTGCGCCACGCCCATCAGACGGTCACGATTAGCCAGCTTACGGATGGGGTCCCAGGCCACGCGATGAATGGAATCCGGCAGCTCGTTCTTCGCTTTTGGCAGGTATTCCAGATCCGTCAGCGCTTCGCGCGTGATTTGCGGGTACTCCAGCATTACCGCTTTGATGGTGACCGCGTGAACGGCATTAACCAGCTCCGCGACTTCAGGATCGGCTGAGGCGTCAGGGATAGTTTTATACCCTTTCTGGAAGCCAAAATAAGCGGTGGTGGCGTGCGGACCGTTGATGGTGAAGACCTTAATGTCTTTCAGCATTTCCAGGTGATCGCGCGGCTCCAGCCATTCGACGTCGCTGATGTCGTTATACAGCGGGGTCTGGATCAGCAGCGAAGCCACGGCGGTGCTGTCAATATTGGTGGCGTAATGCGTTGATGCATCGGTGGAGCGACGCACAATGGAATCACGGATCGCAACGTGGCTGTCGAACCAGGCGCGGGCTTCCGGGGTTGAGATCGCGTTACGGTAATAACCTTCGATATCTTTAATAATATGGTTTTTATTGGTTAAGCAGATGAGGGTCATTTTTTTATCAGGATTGACTTCATACTGCTTTTCAAAACATCTGGCGAGATATTCGCCGGATTCCGGGAAATCTTCCGGGTACAGCGGACACATAATGACAGAGGACTCAAGAAAATCATCCATTACGGAGTAATTATCATCGGTCAGAAAAGCATTAAAATTAGTGACATCATGCATGATAATGTCATCGGTACGAAATACCTGGACGGTATATTTATTGTGCTTGTTAAGTTCGTCGATGACTCGGGGATCTTTATCGAGGAAAGTAATACTCCAGCCAGCATTATCGAAAGTTTCGCCAACAAATCCCTTGCCAAGGCGGCCAGCGCCGACAATTAATACGCGTTTCATTAGAACACCTCATGATATTAGATGTCCTTGCTCGTGAATATATGGTTTATATCCTTGAGTGAGGACACAACGAAATTAGACCTGGTCTCAAGTTTTTCTTCGGTAACAAGAATGGCAACTTCATTCGAGACTTCAGCCATTTTTTGTTTGGTGTAGCACTCATCCAGACTCGGAATAGTTATGCCAACTTCGCTATCGACATGTGCGACACCCATAAAATAAATATCGGGACGAATAGCTTCGAGTTCACGGATAGTTTCTGCACCAATTAATACTAAGGAGTTTTTATACAGTCTGCCGCCTAAACCTACGACTTCCACATTCTGATAATCACTTAACAGATGCAGGATAGGAATATTATTGGAAATAACTGTACACTTTATATCCTTAGGAATGCATTTTACTAATTCGTAATTGGTCGTTCCTCCATCAATCAAAATAACACTATTCTCTTGAATTAAGCTCACTGCTTTCTTTGCGAGTTTAACTTTTTCATTAATGTTCAGATCCTGTCTGACATTAAACTCGGTGATTGCCGGGCCGACGCGGATGGCACCACTGTGTACACGTCGGATTAACCCCTGATTTGCAAGTTCATTTAAGTCGCGCCTTACGGTATCCTCGGAAACCTTCAGGCGCTCACTTAATTTACTGGCAACAATCTTTTTTTCTTTTTCAAGTATCTGAAGAATAATGTCTTGTCTGGCTGCCTTCATCACTGCATACTCATGTTATTCAAAGAATAATGAGTATATCTTATAAGTTCAGGACTTGTAAAATTTGTTGTGTAGACTTAGCATTACGTAATGCCATAACATTCTCTTCCTCAATACAAATAAGGGCGATCTTATTCAGTAACTCCATATGTTCGCCCTCCTTACCGGCAATACCAATGGTGATATAGGCCGTATTACCATCGCCAAAATCTACGCCTTGTGGAAACTGTACTAAAGAAATCCCGGTTTTAATGATCTCACAGTCAGAACCATCGGTGCCGTGAGGGATCGCTAAACCATTTCCCAGATAAGTTGAAACTATCTCTTCTCTGAGTTTCATTCTCTCGATGTATTTTTCAGTAACGTAGCCATTCTGATTTAAAACGTTGCCAGTAAGTTTTATTGCTTCAAATTTATCAGTAGCGCTGGCGTTAAGTAGAATGTTTTTTATGGAGAAAATATCACTCATACGGTCGCCTCGTTATTATCAACCTGATTACGATGTTTGATGAATGCCACCGTTTCGTCATAATCACTTAACTTAATAAAGTTATTAACGGTCATGAAGGTCGTATCCGTGTTTTCACAACTGAGCTTCGCGCGTTCCAGTAGCCCGGAGAGGGTGATAACAATGTCGTACTCTTTTCCGACCCGATTCGCAGAATCGTTGATGACGGTTATGCTCTCCAGTCCTTCTTCTTTCAGCCGTTTTCTGAGTACCGAGGCACCCATTGCGCTGGAGCCCATCCCTGAATCGCAGGCAACCAAAATGCGCTGGATGCTTTTCCCTGCGTTGCCAGCCACCGTCATGCCGGGCACAAAGTCGCTGACCGATTTGACCTGACGACCACCTACGATCACCGGGTTTTCTTCGTTGTCATCTTCAGAGCCGGGGCTGATTTTGAGCAGCAGCCAGCCAAGTGTACAGGACACGACAAAGCCCGCACTGATGGACACCAGGTTCGCCACTATCGCACTTTTCGGCGTCATCATCGCGATGGCGATCAGGCTGCCGGGTGATGCTACCCCAATCAGGCCGCCGTCCATGATCACTTGCAGGAACAGCGAGACCGCAAGGCCGCCCATGGTGGCGAATACCAGCAGCGGGTTAGCCAGCACGAACGGGAAGTACACTTCACCAATCCCGGCAATCCCGGCAATGAACATCGCCATTGGCGCGGTCTTTTTAGCGCGTCCACGACCAAACAGGGCGATGGCCATCAGCGTGCCTAACAGCGGCCCGTTGTTGGTATCCACAAGGAACATAATCGATTTGCCCAGTTCGGGAACCTGTGCAAAGCCGATGGGGGCGAGAATACCGTGGTTGACGACGTTGTTAAGGAAGAGCACCTGTGCGGGAGCCATAAATACCGACAGCAGCGGCAGCAGGTTGTGCGTGGTACACCAGTTAACGCCAGAGGTAATGATCACAATCAGCAGGCGGATCACCGGCCCGACGGTCATGTAGGCGAAGATCGCGCAGAGCAGGCCGATGATCCCCAGACTGAAGTTGTTCACGAACATTTCAAAGCCGGGTTTGATCTTATGCTGCACTTTCTGATCGAACTTCTTCAGCAGCCACGAAGAGAGCGGACCCATTACCATTGCGCCACTGATCATCGTGATATTGGAACCTACGATCACGCCCATCGTGGCGAAGGCTGCAATCACACCGCCGCGCTGACCGTGAATGTTATATCCAGCCGTGTAGCCTATTAATAGCGGGAAAAGATAGTTCAGGATCGGGCCGACCATTTCTCCTAATTTTTCATTGGGAAACCAACCATTAGGAATAAAAATGGCGGCCATCAACCCCCATCCTACAAAAGCGCCCAGATTCGGCATTACCATGCCGCTCATAACGCCACCAAACTTTCTGATTTTTGCTAACGCAGGGCTATTGGCAATTCGATTATTTCCCATGGTCGGCTCCATTTCTTATGATGATGGGTGATTAATGATGTGATTTACCGCCGGTGATATTGACGACGGAACCGGTGATGTAGGAAGAACGATCGGAAACCAGGAAAGAGATAAGATCGGCAATCTCTTCAAGTTTTCCAGGACGGCCCAGCGGGATGATCCCTTTGTAGTCTTTATGCACTTTGGTTGGGTCAGTGCCACGGGTATAGGCCAGCGCGCGGAAATTTGCGTCGCTGTTCATTGGGGTCGGGACGTTGATAGCAGGCTCTACGCTGACAACGCGCACGTTATACGGCCCCAGCTCTTTGGCCCATGAGAAGGTGAAAGCATTAACGGCAGCTTTAGTGGCTGAGTAGCAGCTCTGCCCGCGTGAACCCTGAACGCCCGCTTCGGAGGTCATATTGATAATGACGCCGGATTCCTGTTCTACCATCTGGCGGGCGACGGCCTGCGAAACGAGATAAACGGCTTTCTGGTTTACATTGACCATAAAGTCGAAATCATCTTCGCTCAGTTCGTATTCCGGTTTTTCCTTGAAGACGTCAACCAGCAAGCGCGGGCGGCTGACGCCTGCGTTATTGACCAGCCCGTCAACGTGGCCGAATTTTTCGACCACGGCGGCGACCAGGCTTTCAACCTCAGACTTCTTCGTCACGTCGCATTTGATGTAGGTGATGGCGTCGTTTTGACTAAACGTCGCGTTGGGGGCGAGATCGGCATACACCACCGATGCGCCATTAGCGTGCAGGTTTTCAACCATTTTCTCGCCGAGACCCATGCTGCCACCGGTCACAATGACAACTTTTCCTGAAAGATCTAACCACTTCGTAGCTTGACTCATTTTTCTTTTCTCCCTCTCGCTGCTGATTAACATGCCCAGAGGCGCGGGTACGTAACTCTGCTGCATGTTTGCCAAAATAAATGCGTTTTTGTGCGCCCTTGTAAGATATGCGCAGAAAAACGCATTGCCTATCAGGATCGTTGCGATCTGCGAAGGAAATCACAATTAAAAAATATATCCATTATTATTCAATTATTTACATTGTTGTATGGATTTTGCGTGGTAGATCGCATTTTGTTGATGGTTGTTATTTGAGCGTTTAAGCGTGCATGTAAATGCATCTATTAATCCCAAACGCGCATTTTGGCGCAATTATTGTTTTGTGATAATTAATTTGTTGTTAATGAAAAGTTTATTTAAAGAGAGGGCGATAAATCAGACGAGTAGGAGCATCGTTTTTGGGCGTGCGATGTCTACAGGCGAAAAAAAACTGCGGACCAGCCGCAGTTTTCAGGATTTGAGAGAGGATCTTCAGGCGTCTTCTTCGTCACGCAGCGGGACGATCAGCATGTCGACATGGACGGTGTTAATGAGCTGGCGCGCGGAGGACATCAGCTTGCTCCAGAAGTCCTGGTGATGACCGCAAACCACCAGATCCATATCATATTTTTTGATCGCATCGACCAGCACCTGACCCAGATCGCCGCTGCCGCTAAGGGTTTCAGTGATGGGATAACCGGCGTTAGCGGACAGTTCGCTTAGCGCGTGGTGGGTCTCTTCAGAGATGCGCTTTTGCATATCGCCAAGGTTGACATCAATCAGACCGGTGTAGAGATCGGAATAGTTTACATCTACGTGGATCAGGGAAATCTTCGCATCGTAAGGACGCGCCATTGATACCGCTTTGTCTACCAGCACTTTGCTTTCTGGAGACAGGTCAACCGCGATGAGAATGTGTTTGTAAGCCATAGTGTTACTCCTTCCATAAGTTGTCGATGACCAGTGGGCCTGACGGCGATGCCGTCGGTTTCCGCGTCCTGCCTGCTACATACGCCAGGAATCAGCCCCGCCTTAAGAAGCCTGACGCTACCTTATAGCGCGTCGGGTTCTCCGTCAATGTCACTTGTTCATCATACAGTTGAACAAAATTTTCAGACAATTGCATTGATAGTGGTTAACCTTCTGGCAAAAAAATTAACTAATCTCCTACACTATTTAATGAGCCGGTCGGATAAATAAATGTGATCGGTTTCTCACTCTTTCAATGAATTCTTTTGTCCGGGTGTCGGAGAGCGATTATCCGCGATCGTTGATCGGCGGGTGATTGCCGGGGAGGCGGTATGATCAGCACCATCGCGCTTTTTTGGGCCTTATGTGTTGTTTGTGTTGTTAACATGGCACGCTACTTTTCCTCGCTGCGTGCGCTGTTAGTGGTATTACGTGGTTGTGACCCATTACTTTATCAGTACGTCGATGGCGGAGGTTTCTTTACCTCGCATGGTCAGCCCGGCAAACAGGTCCGTCTGGTGTGGTACATCTACGCCCAGCGGTATCTTGATCATCATGATGATGAGTTTATTCGTCGCTGCGAACGCGTGCGCGGGCAGTTTATCCTTACCAGCTTTCTGTGTGGGCTGGTGGTGGTGAGCCTGGTAGGATTAATGATTTGGCACTGAGCGAAAAAAAAGCGGGCCAGTTTCCTGACCCGCTCGCATTGTGTAAAAACCGCTTATCAGATGATTTTCAGGGCAATCCAGTACAGACCGCCTGACAGCAGGATTGAGGCGGGAAGGGTGAATACCCACGCCATCAGAATGCTGGTCACGGTTTTTCTTTGCAGACCGCCACCGTCCACGATCATGGTCCCTGCCACAGAGGACGAGAGCACGTGCGTGGTGGATACCGGCATCCCGGTGTAGCTTGCCAGACCAATTGAAACCGCCGCCGTCATCTGCGCCGCCATGCCCTGTGCGTAGGTCATGCCTTTTTTACCGATTTTTTCACCGATAGTGGTCGCCACACGACGCCAGCCAATCATCGTACCAATGCCCAGCGCCAGCGCGACGGCCATGATGATCCAGATTGGGGCATACTCAATGGTGCTCAGCATGTCGCCTTTCAGCTGCTTAAGCAGACGCTGATCGTCAGCGCTGACATCCGGCATCTTCGCGACTTTATCGGTCGTATCGGCGATACAAAGCATGATGCGACGCAGCTGACTGCGCTGCTCAACCGGCAGCTTGTCGTAGTTGTCGATGCTTCCCAGCATCGCTTTCGCCTTGTCCAGCGCGGTGATCGCCAGACCCGGATGACAGTGGAACTCGGCCGGGCTGCTGCCGGTTTGTTCCGGCGTCGGAATGACCGGCTCTTTCTCAACCGCTTTTTGCAGCAGCGCAGGATGCTGCTGAAAGTACACTTCGACGTTGTTAATCGCGTCGCGTGTGCGGGTGATGTCGTACCCGGAGGCATTCATGTTAACCACGAATCCCGCAGGGGCCACGCCAATCAGCACCAGCATAATCAGGCCAATGCCTTTCTGCCCGTCATTCGCGCCGTGAGAAAAGCTAACGCCAATAGCGGAGAGGATCAGGGCGATACGGGTCCAGAACGGCGGCTTTTTCTTGCCGTCTTTCTTTTCACGTTCGGCTGGCGTCAGGTGGATACGGGCGCGTTTTTTGGTGCCGCTCCAGTAGCGGCGCAAAATAAACACTAAGCCACCTGCGAAGACCAGGCCGACGATAGGGGAGATGATCAACGAACCAAAGATGTTGATAACTTTGGGAATGTTAAGCGCATCGACCACCGACGTACCGCTCATCAGGGCATTGGTTAAACCAATACCGATAATTGCGCCAATCAGGGTGTGGGAGCTGGACGCCGGCAGACCAAAATACCAGGTGCCGAGGTTCCAGATAATCGCTGCCAGCAGCATGGAGAAGACCATTGCCAGGCCGTGAGCGGAACTAACGTTAAGCAGCAAATCGGTAGGTAACATATGCACGATGGCATAGGCTACGCTCAATCCGCCGAGCAGAACGCCAAAGAAGTTAAACACCGCTGCCATGACAACCGCGAGTTGCGATCGCATTGCGCGAGTGTAGATCACGGTTGCAACTGCGTTCGCAGTGTCGTGGAAGCCGTTAATGGCTTCGTAAAACAGTACAAATCCCAGAGCAAGTAATAATAAAAGGCCGGTATGAAAGTCGAGGCCAGCAAACAAATGTAGCATAGGACGTTACGCCATTTTGAGGACATGAACGCGGCGCATTATCAGTGACTTTAGCGGCGCGGGCAAAGTGAAATATAGCCTTTTTTTGATATTAGTCGTGGTTTGCCAGATCGTGCTAAAGATTTATCGTATAGATTTCAATGAAATGATTCACCAGACTTATTTTTGGCTGGTGCGACCACAGGCTAATCTTTACAATTCACGCCCTGATTTTTATGAGGATGTTGCTGTGGAAAGGTTTGATGTCATTGTTATCGGCGCAGGTGCGGCGGGAATGTTTTGCGCGGCGACCGCAGGGCAGGCGGGATGCCGCGTTCTGCTGCTGGATAATGGCAAGAAGCCTGGCCGCAAGATCCTGATGTCCGGCGGCGGCCGCTGCAACTTCACTAATCTGTACGTCGAACCTGCTGCTTATCTGAGCCAGAATCCGCATTTCTGCAAATCAGCGCTGGCACGCTACACCCAATGGGATTTTATTGACAGGGTGAACCAGTACGGTATTGCGTGGCATGAAAAGGCGCTGGGCCAGCTTTTTTGCGATGATTCCGCGCAGCAGGTGGTCGATATGCTGGTGCAGGAGTGTGAGAAGGGCCAGGTCACGATGCGCCTGCGCAGCGAGGTGCTGGCGGTGGAAAAAAGCGACGGTGATTACCGGCTGCAACTTAACGGCGATACGGTAACGGCCAGGCAACTGGTGATCGCCAGCGGCGGCCTGTCGATGCCGGGGCTGGGCGCATCGCCCTTCGGCTACAAAATCGCGGAGCAGTTTGGCCTGAAAGTATTACCGACCCGTGCCGGGCTGGTGCCTTTTACATTGCATAAACCGCTGCTGGAGCCGCTTCAGGCGCTCTCCGGGGTTTCGGTGCCGTCGGTGATCGCGGCCAGCGACGGCACGGTATTTCGCGAAAGCCTGCTGTTTACCCATCGCGGGCTTTCTGGCCCGGCGGTATTACAAATCTCCAGCTACTGGCAGCCGGGTGAGTTTGTCAGCATTAACCTGCTGCCGGATTGCGATCTGGCGAGCTTGCTGGACGCGCAGCGGGCGGCACACCCTAACCAGAGCCTGAAAAATACTCTGGCGATGCAACTGCCCAAACGGCTGGTGGAATGCCTCCAGCAACTGGGGCAAATCCCGGACGTCACGCTGAAGCAGTTGAATCCGCGCGACCAGCAGGCGCTGGTGGAGACGCTCACCGCCTGGCGGGTGCAGCCGAACGGCACCGAAGGCTACCGCACAGCAGAGGTGACGCTCGGCGGCGTTGACACGCACGAACTCTCTTCACGCACGATGGAAGCGCGTAACGTGCCGGGACTCTATTTTATCGGTGAGGTGATGGACGTGACCGGCTGGCTGGGTGGGTATAATTTTCAGTGGGCATGGTCCAGCGCATGGGCATGTGCCCAGGCGTTAATCGCCGCGCAGAACGTTGAAACGCCGTCATAAAGCAGGCGACGCTAACCGGCCCGGCAGGCCCGTAACAGGTCTGCCGGAGGTCAAATCAGACGATATCATCGACCACGCCGCCATCCACGCGCAGCGCCGCGCCGGAGGTGGCAGAAGCCTGTTCGGAACAGACATAGACCACCATATTCGCCACTTCTTCGACCGTGGCAGCGCGCTGGATCACCGAGCTGGGACGGTTTTCCATCACGAACTCTTTCGCTACCGTTTCCAGTGATTTACCGGTTTTCTCCACTTCATCTTTCATCATGGCGGCAAAACCGTCGGACAGCGTCGGGCCAGGCAGCACGCTGTTGACCGTGACGCCGCTTCCGGCCACAAACTTCGCCAGCCCGCGCGACAGGGAGAGAAGGGCGGTTTTCGTCACGCCGTAATGGATCATATCCGCCGGAATATTGCGCGCGGACTCGGAGGAGATAAACACCACCCGGCCCCAGCCTTTTCGCACCATGCCGGGCAGCAGCGCACGCGACAGGCGCACGCCAGACATCACGTTGGTTTGCCAGTAGTTATCCCAGGTTTCGTCATCGGTGGAATAAAAATCTTTTGGCCCAAAAATCCCGGCGTTGTTAACCAGAATATCGACCTCCTGCGCGACTTTCAGCAGCGACTCAACGCCTTCCGGGGTGCTGAGATCGGCAATCGCCGCCCGCAATTGCGCACCCGGCACTGCTGCCTGCAAATGCTGGATCCCCTGATTCACGCTGCTTTCGCTGCGTCCGTTGATAATGACTTCCGCGCCGCTTTCCGCCAGCCCTCTGGCAATCCCCAGGCCAATCCCGCCGGTGGAAGCCGTGACCAGTGCGACTTTTCCCGTAAAATCGATTTTCATGATCCACTCCATCTCATTATGTTTGGTTCGAATCATTAAGCGTAGCAGGCGAGGGAGAGGTGCATAGCGCAGGAGGTAACAGGAAGTGTCCTCCTTCTGTCAGGATTGTTGCACTCAATGCACAGGCTTATTGACGTGAATAGTCAGGCGAGTTCCGCCCCCCTCACTCCTCCGCTGTCAGACACTGTAAATGTCCGTGGCGCACGCCGCGCTGGGCGATCACATCGTCGGCAAAATGCTGGATTTCATGCATATTGCCCTTCAGTACCGCCACCTCCAGACAATCATCATGATTAATATGCACATGCAGTGTGGAGACGGACAGATCGTGATGGTGGTGCTGCGCGGAGACAATCCGGCTCGCCAGATCGCGTTTTTCATGTTCATAGACGTAGGAGAGCACCGCGTAGCCGCTCTGTTCACTGTGCCGGGTGTGCTCATGGACCAGCGCGTTGCGTAAAATATCCCGGATGGCTTCGGAGCGGTTATGGTAGCCCCGCTGCTGGCTGAGCTGGTCAACGGTGGCCAGCAGATCGTCGTCGAGAGTAATAGTGATTCGTTGCATCAGATAAGCCCTTGTTGTTGAGTACGACGGGGAACGGGAAAGGCGGGAAGTACCGCCTGCTGGAGCGCCTGACCTTCCGGGCTGTGTAGCCGAAATGGAGCTTGTACGGCGGCGGTTTCGATGATGGCTCCCCGTTCCATCACCATCACCCGCTGGCAGAAGCGTTCGACCAGCCTTAAGTCATGGGTGATAAACAGGCAGGCGGTGCCCGACTGCTGCTGGAGCCGCTTCAGTAGCTGAATAATTTCCGCCTGAAGCACCAGATCGAGGCTTGATACCGCTTCATCAAGGATCAGCAGCGCGGGGTTGACGATCAGCGCGCGCGCCAGACAGACCCGCTGTAACTGCCCGCCGCTCAGCTGGGTCGGGCGTTTATCCATTATATCCACCTCCAGTTCGACGGCCTGAAGCATGTCGGCGATGCGCTGCCGCTGTGCTTTTTTGCCGATCGACATCAGATGGCGCAGCGGTTCGCCGATGATCTCGCCCACCGTCTTGCGCGGGTTTACGGCGCTGAGGGCATCCTGGAAAACGAGTTGAATATCGCGGTGAAAGGCTTTGCGCGCTTCGCGGTTCAGGCGTGATATCGGCGTGCCGCGCCAGACGATTGTGCCCGCGTCAGGGCGTTCCAGCCCAACCAAGAGACGTGCCAGGGTACTTTTGCCGCAGCCGCTGCGGCCCAGCAGGGCCACGCTCTCGCCCGCCCGCAGAGTGAGTGAGATATCGCGCAGAACCGCCGGGTGATGCGGGTAACTGTGCGCAAGATCGGAAACGGTGAGAAGCGTCATTGCGGGATCTCCATACCGTAAAGCGCCAGATGCGCGGCCAGTAAACCGCGAGTGACCGGATGTTGCGGGGCGTTAAAAATAGCCTCCACGCTGTTGTGCTCAACAATTCGGCCGTGATCCATCACCGCCACATCGTCCGCCAGCCGTGCGACCACGCCCATATCATGAGTGACCAGCAGCATTCCCGGCGCGCGGCGCTGCATGATGTTCTCCAGCAGATCGAGAATGCGTGCCTGAGCCACGACGTCCAGGTCGGTGGTCGGCTCGTCGGCAATGATAAACGGCGCGTCGGACAACACCGCCATCGCGATCATCATGCGCTGCAACATGCCACCGCTCATTTCGAAAGGGTAAAGTTTTAATACCCGCTGTGCGTTCTCCAGGCCAACGGCGTCTAATGCCGCCAGCAGCGCGGCGTCGTCCGCAGGCTTACCCAGCGCCTGACAGGTTTCCCGCGCGTGGGTCGCCATCGTGTGCAGCGGGTTAAAGGCGCTGCGCGGGTTCTGCATGATGGTCGCCACGATGTGACCGCGCAGGTTGCACGGCGAAACCGGCTTGCCGTCTGCCAGGATTGCGCCCGCCGTCTGACGCACGCCTGATGGCAACACGCCAGGCACTGCCGCGCAGGTCAGCGATTTCCCGCTGCCGCTGCTGCCGACCAGCGCCAGCACGCGCCCGCGTCTGAGCGTCAGTGAGACGCCGTGGACCAACGGCGTTGCGGCCTGTAATTCAATGTCTTGTAATTCAATTTGCTGCGGCATCAGTGGGCGTGCTCCGTGGCAAGATGCGGGTCCAGATGATCGCGCAGGGCGTCACCCACCAGATTAAAGGCCATCACGCTGATAAACAGCGCCAGCCCCGGCCAGAACATTTGCAGCGGCTGGGTCCAGATGTACTGCCGCGCGTCGTTAATCATCACCCCCCATTCCGGCGTTGGCGCGGTCACACCGAGGCCGAGGAATGACATCCCGGCAACGTGCAGCATCATATGACCGATATCCAGCGTTGCCAGTACCAGCAGGGACGGGATCGCTGCCCCCGCCAGATGGTCGATAAATATCCGCACATGACCTGCGCCGGAAAGCCGCGAGGCGAGGACAAATTCGCGCTGGCGCAGGGAGATCACCAGACTTCTGACCATCCGCGCATACCATGCCCAGTGCGACAGGGCGATGGCGATAATCACGTTAGTCAGCCCCGTTCCCAGCACCCCGACCATAAAAAAGGAGAGGATCGAGGTCGGAAAGGTCATAAACATATCCGCCACGCGCATGGTGAGCTGATCGACTCGCCCGCCGATCAGCCCGGCGCTGCCGCCGACGATCAACCCCAGCGCCAGTACCAGCAGCAGGCAGGCCATCACCGAGCCGAGCGAGACGCGGGTGGCCGCCAACAGGCGGGAGAAAATATCGCGCCCTAAATGGTCCGTCCCCAGCCAGTGCTCACCGCCCGGTGGCAGCAGGCGCGACGGTAAATCAATCGCCTGCGGATCGAACGGCAGCCACCACTGGCTGGTAAGCGCAATCCATGCCATCAGGGCGATAATGACCAGCGCGATACGCACCGACCAGCGAGCAGAAAGGAAAAAATTCACGAATGCGCTCCTTCATGGCGGCGAATGCGCGGGTCCAGCGCGGCGCTGAGCAGGTCAACAATCAGGTTACAGACCACGAAAACCACCACCATGATCAGCGTAAAGCACTGGATCACCGGATAGTCGCGGTTGAAGATGGCGGAGACGGCATAGCGCCCGACGCCCGGCCAGGCAAAGATATTCTCGATAATCATCGTGCCGCCGATCAGTTCGCCAATGTGCATCCCCACCGCGGTAATCACCGGCAGCGAGGCATTGCGCAGAATATGGCGGCGCTCGGTTTGCCGGTCGTTCAGGCCGCGCAGTCGCGCCCAGGTGACGTGCCGCTGCCCGGCGACTTCCAGCATACTGGCGCGCAGCAGGCGGGCGTTGATCGCCAGCGACATAAAAGCAATCGACACCGCAGGCAGAATGAGGTGCTGCCAGCCGCCATAGCCCAGCGCGGGCAGCCATTGCAGATGCACCGAGAAGAACATCACCAGCAAAAACGCCAGCCAGAAATTGGGCATTGAGACGCCGAGAAATGCGATGAAGCGCACGGCAAAATCGGGCAGACGGTCGCGGTGGCGCGCCGCCCAGATGCCGAGTGGCACGGAGGTCAGCAGGATCAGCACCAGCGCCGCTCCCGCCAGTTCCAGCGTCGCGGGCAGGAAATTCAGCACGTCATCCAGCACCGGGCGCTGGGTGGCGAACGAGAGGCCAAAGTCCAGATGCAGCGCCTTCCATAGCCAAGTGCCGTACTGCACGATCAGCGGCTGATCCAGTCCTAACATCACCCGCGTGGAAGCGAGCATTTCCGGCGTTGGCGGCAGGTCAGAGAGGCGCAGATAGTCGAGCGCCGGATCGCCGGTGCCAAGGCGCAGCAGCAGAAAGATAATGACTGAGGCGGCGAAAATCATCGGGATCAGCAGCAACATACGCCGCAAAATGTAACGCAGCATCAGGGGTTCACCGGGGTAATGTCTTCAAACGGAATGTCTGAGGCAATGGGCGCGAAAGGAATGACGCCAAGCCCAGGCTTCGCCACCACCATCATTGAGACGTAGCTGATCGGCAGATACACCGCGTCGTTGTGCAGGCGGGTCAGAATATCGCGATACAGCGCCTGGCGTTGGGTCGGGTCGGTGGTTTCCAGTACTTCACCAATTTCTTTATCAATCAGGGGCTTGTCTTCAAGCCCCTGCTGCGCCTGAAAATCCGCGTGCGACGGCACGCGCATCGAACTCATAAAGGCGTGCGGATCGTAAGGCGCGCCCCAGGTGCGGTTGAAAATCATGCCAAAACGACCGTCGCGCTGGCGGGCATAAACACTGCTCTCTTCTTCGCCGATCAGCGCGACATCGACGCCGATCTGGCGCATATCGCTCTGGATAATCTCCGCCATCGATTTACTTAACGCATCGGTGCCGATAAACGACAGTTCGATACGCAGCGGCTGACCGTTTTTCTCGCGAATGGCTTTACCGGCTGGCAGCGTCCAGCCCGCTTTTTCAAGCAGGGATTTTGCCAGCGTCGGGTCGTACTGGCGCGGTTTCAGGCCAATATTGGCGTAGGGAACGGAAGGCGAAAACAGCGTATCCGCCACCTGCTGAGTGCCGTAAAGCGCGTTGTCGATCAGCGATTTTTTGTTGACCGCGTAGTTAAGCGCCTCGCGCACCGCCAGTTCGTGAGTCGGTGCTTTGGCGGAGTTCAGCGCCAGCATCACCGTTTCAATCGGCTGCGAAAGCTGGGTGCGGTATGCCGGGTTATGGCTGAAGCGTTCGAAGGTATCGAGCGGCAACAGGCCTTCATTGCCGTAAAGCAGGTCGATATCACCGGTTTCAAAAGCCACCGCGCGGGTCGTCGGGTCGGGGATCACCCTGACGGTGATTTTTTGGATCTGCGGCTTCTCGCCCCAGTAGCGATCGTTGCGGACCAGCACGTCATACTGATTCAGCTTCGACTCCTTCAGCATCCACGGCCCGGTGCCAATCGGCGCTTTAATGCCGAGCATCGTCTCATTATTTTTAAACTGCGAAGGAGCGATAAAGCGGAACGGGCGCGGCAGGGCCAGCTCCTGGAGGAACGGGTAGTAGGCGCTTTTGAGGGTGATTTGCAGTTCGGTTTTGCTGAGGGCTTTAACGCTGGTGATTTGGTTGGTCAGTTCCAGCCAGGCGTGGCGCTGGCGGTTACCGAGCACCGCGCGGAAGTTCGCCGCCGCTGCCTGTGCGTCAAACGCTTCACCGTTGGAGAAGGTCACATCATCGCGCAGGGTGAAGGTCCAGACCTTGCCATCCGCCGAATGGATCCAGCGCGTCGCCAGCCAGGGTTTTACCGTGCCGTCCGCCTGATATTTCACCAGCGGCTCATACACCATGCTTTGGGCGAACATCTGGTTCGGGGTGTAAAGATGCGGATTAAGTGGCCCGACGTTCACCGGCCAGGCGGTGGTAATTTCGGTGGGTGCTGCGGCACGCGTAAGCAGCGGCGCACAGGCAATCACCGCCAGCAGAACGTAACGTAATCTGGACAACGTTATTGCCTCAAGGATGAGATAATCGAAAAAGTGTGATGATTTTAGTAATTCATCATACTTTTACGTTGTCCTGAATCAATAGATGCCCGGTATCTATAAGAAAGCGCTATGTGTTGTACCGGGCTAAAAACAAAATGTTATCCCGGCAATCGGCTTTTCGGACGCCCTGGCCCCAGCAGGATCGCCAGTTTGCTGCCGCCTTTGGTGGTCTCCATCCAGATCTTACAGACGCTGGTTAACGGCACCGAAAGGAGCATCCCCACCGGGCCGAGCAGCCAGCCCCAGACCAGCAACGACAGGAACACCACCATCGTCGACATCCCCAGTCGGTGCCCCATCATGCGCGGTTCAACCATATTGCCGAGCACCATATGCACCACCAGGAACAGCGCGCCGACCATTACGAATTCATACACGCCGTTAAACAGTAGCGCCTGAAACATCGGCGGCACGGCGGAAAGCACCGAGCCAATGTTGGGAATGTAGTTCAGCAGGAAGGCCAGCACGCCCCACATCAGCGCGAACTGAATATCCAGCAGCATCAGCCCCAGCCAGACAATCACCCCGGTCCACAGGCTGATCAGCGTTTTCAGCGCCAGATAATGCGAAACGCCTTTCAGCGCGCGGTGCAGCCCGGCGATGTGGATCTGTGGATTGGAGAGGGCAAAACGCAGTTTGTAAGGCACGTGGCGCACTTCAAACAGCATAAACACCACGGTCATCACCAGCAGCACGACGCTCGCCATCGCGCCGGAAAGCTGGGTCATTAAGGCGGTGGCGAACGCCATTACCTTTTCGGAATCCATACGCCGGAGCATCACTTCCGGGGAGAGATGGAGGTGGAGCAGCGGCACCTGGCGTTGCAGGTAGAGCACTTTTGCCGTCAGCTCTTTATTGTATTTCGGCAGCAGAGCGACAAACTCGTTCAGCGACGCCGCCAGCACGCCTAACAGCGCGGTCAGGACCACCATCATCACCAGCACTACAATGGTAATGGCGATCGGGCGCTTGACCCCCCGGCGGATAAACCAGGTGACCAGTGGATTCAGGACGATAGCAAAAAAGAGCGCCAGCAAGAGCTGGACCAGAATATCCGCCGCTGCATGAATACCCGCCAGAATAATAACCAGTGCGGCCAGCTTTAACAGAATATGCAAACCCGCTTTATCGGGAGTAGGGGTAGTCATGGAGAGTTCCTTCAGTAAGAATGCTCTAAGTGTAGCGCTTTGTTGCTGGAACGCCGGAGGCAGAAATTCTGAAAGCAGCGGCAACATTTCGTGTCCTGACGTGTAATAATGAAACATTGTTGTAAAAATGCGGTGAATGTTATGCCTGAACCCGTCGCCGGACCGGAGCTAAGCGGCTTCCGCCTGAACCTGCGGATCCTGTCGGTTGTTATTTTTAACTTCGCAAGCTATCTCACCATCGGGCTGCCGCTGGCGGTCCTTCCCGGCTACGTGCATGACGTCATGGGCTTCAGCGCTTTCTGGGCGGGGCTGGTCATCAGCCTGCAATACTTCGCCACGCTGCTAAGCCGTCCCCATGCCGGGCGCTACGCCGACCAGCTCGGCCCGAAAAAAATCGTCGTCTTTGGGCTGTGCGGCTGTTTTCTGAGCGGCGTCTGCTATCTGCTGGCGGCCTTTGCGGGCGGCTCCCCGATATTCAGCCTGATACTACTGTGCCTGGGACGCGTGATCCTCGGGATTGGTCAGAGCTTTGCCGGAACTGGCTCGACGCTGTGGGGCGTGGGCGTGGTTGGCTCGCTGCATATCGGGCGGGTCATTTCCTGGAACGGCATCGTCACCTATGGCGCGATGGCAATGGGTGCGCCGCTGGGCGTACTGTGCTACCAGTGGGCAGGACTGGGCGGGCTGGCGATAATCATTATGGCGGTCGCGCTGGTGGCGCTGCTGTGTGCCCTGCCGAGAGCGGCGGTGAAAGCCGGGCGCGGGAAAGCGATGTCGTTTCGCGCGGTGCTGGGCCGGGTCTGGCTGTATGGCATGGCGCTGGCGCTGGCGTCCTCCGGTTTTGGCGTGATCGCCACCTTCATCACCCTGTTTTATGACGCCAAAGGCTGGGACGGCGCGGCCTTTGCACTGACCCTCTTTAGCTGCGCGTTCGTCGGCACGCGCCTGCTGTTTCCCAACGGTATTAACCGCCTCGGCGGGCTGAACGTGGCGATGATTTGCTTTGTGGTGGAGATAATCGGCCTGCTGCTGGTGGGCATCGCCGATACGCCGCTGATGGCGAAAATCGGTACGTTGCTGACCGGCGCGGGCTTCTCGCTGGTCTTCCCGGCGCTGGGCGTGGTGGCGGTGAAAGCGGTGCCGCAGCAGAATCAGGGATCGGCGCTGGCAACCTATACGGTGTTTATGGATTTATCGCTGGGGATCACGGGGCCGCTGGCCGGACTGTTGATGACCTGGGCGGGCGTACCGGTCATTTATCTGGCGTCGGCGGGGCTGGTGGCGGTAGCGCTATTGCTGGGCTGGCGATTAAAAAAACGGCCTCCGGTGTTGCCAGCGGAGGCCGGATAATTACTTAATGACTACGGTATTGATAATATTTTCCGCAGCGGTCTGCGCTTTCTGCTGGTTATCAGCAGGCAGCGTGACTTGCAGGGTCAGCAGTTTGTTATCCACTTTGCTGAGCACCACGGAAGACCAGGCGGTCTGACCTTTGGCGGAAATGATACTGTCGAGCTGGTGCATATCGTGGCCTTTGACGGTCAGCGATTTATTAGAGACCACCTGCAACTGCGGATCGCGGTTGCGCTGCTGTTCCTGAAGACGGTTCGCCAGCACGTCGAGGCTTTCGGTGGTATCGTCACCCAAGATAACAATCACCGCTTTTTGCCCGGTCGCATCAGAATACACGTGCATGTTGTTCGCCTGGGTTCCCAGCTTGCCGCTCTGGTCGGTCATATCCGCCGGGAGCGAGAAGGTGACCTTGCCATCCAGCAGGCTGATGGGCTGCCCGGTAGCGTTACTTTCCGCAGACGCTGCCTGAGCGGACGTGGTCGTGTCGCTGTTATCACAGGCCGCAAGCCCCATCACCAGCAGGCCAATACCGACATATTTAACCAGATTGCGCATTGACTTCTTCCTTTTCGATAAACGGCCATGAATGGCTCATGAGCTTATCTTAACACAACCGCAACGCTGAACCTTTAACCCGCCTGCAATGCGGAGAAATCAGATTTATCCGCCAGCCTTTTCAACAGGATATTCAGCACCACGCCGTACATCGGCAGGAAGAAGAGCAGGCTGATGATCACCTTAAAGCTGTAATCCACCAGTGCGATTTCCACCCAATGGGTCGCCATAAAGGGATCGGAACTACGCCAGAAGGCGATAAAGAAGAAGGCCAGCGTATCGCTGACGTTACCGAACAGCGTTGAGGCCGCCGGTGCCATCCACCAGCGATGATTTTGCCGCAGGCGGTTGAAGACGTGAACGTCAAGGATCTGTCCCAGCGCGTAGGCCATAAAGCTCGCCGCCGCGATGCGCGCCACAAACAGATTGAAATGCGCCAGCGCGCCAAAGCCTTGCCACGATCCCATATAGAACAGGGAAGAAATGACGTAGGAGACCAGTAGCGCCGGGATCATCACCGCGAAAATAATTCTGCGCGCCAGCGGAGCGCCAAAAATACGGACGGTGAGGTCGGTGGCGAGGAAAATAAACGGAAAGCTAAACGCGCCCCAGGTGGTATGAAAACCAAAAATGGAGATCGGTAACTGCACCAGATAGTTGCTGGAGGTGATCACCAGCAGATGAAACAGCGATAGCCAGAACAGCGCTTTCATGCGCTGAGCAGAAGTAAAACTCGTCATGTTGTGACCTTTTTAATGGTTGGGGTGAGGGAACCCAATGAAACCGCCGCATGATACTGCTTTGGTGATGCTTTGCAATGGTTGTTTTTCACGCAATCGTTAACCTGACTTGCGTCACAAAAAAGGCGGCGTAAACTAACGCCGTTTTTGATCACACGAGATAACCATGACCGATTCGTTCTCAACCGCCGACCACGTTCTTGATGCGCTGGGCCTTCGCTGCCCGGAACCGGTGATGATGGTGCGTAAAACTGTGCGCACCATGCAGGTCGGCGAAACGCTGGCTATCGTCGCCGACGATCCGGCCACCACCCGCGATATCCCCGGCTTCTGCCGTTTTATGGAGCACGAGCTGGTGGCGCAGCAAACGGATACGCTGCCGTACCAGTATTTGCTGCGTAAAAATCACTGATCCCGCTTAATTACCTTTGCGCAGCAGCCGTAGCGCGTTCGCCGTCACCAGTACCGTCGCGCCGGTATCCGCCAGCACTGCCAGCCACAGGCCGGTGATGCCAAACAGCGTGGTAAGCAGAAATATCCCTTTCAGCCCCAGCGCGATGGCAATATTCTGGCGGATGTTAGCGTGGGTAGCGCGGGCGAGGCGGATCATTTCCGCCAGACCGGTCAGCCGGTTGTGGGTCAGTGCGGCGTCGGCGGTTTCCAGCGCCACGTCAGTTCCGCTACCCATTGCAATGCCGATCGTTGCGGCTTTCATCGCAGGCGCATCGTTGATGCCGTCGCCGACCATTGCCAGCGGTGCGTGCTGATTCAGTTCACTCACCGCCCGGACTTTGTCGGCGGGCAGCAGTTCCGCTTTGAACTCCAGCCCCAGCTCACCGGCAATCGCCGCCGCCGCGCGCGGATTATCGCCGGTCAGAATGATGCCCTGCACGCCAAGTTGATGCAGCGCGTCTACCGCTTCCCGCGCGTCTCTGCGCAGGGTGTCACGCAGAGCGATCAGGCCCAGAGCAACGCCGTTCTCTGCCAGCATCACCACCGTTTGCCCGGCCTGCTCAAGGGCATGGACCTGCTCTTTCACCGTTTCTTCAGTCGATTTCCCGGCCGCGCACAGACGCAGGGTTTTGCCCGCCACTTCGGCTTCAATGCCGGTTCCGGTCAGGGTACGCTGACCGCTGGCTTGCGGCAGGGTGAGATGACGCGCCTGCGCTTCACGCACGATGGCCTGCGCCAGCGGATGCGTCGAACCCAGCTCGACGGCGGCGGCGAAGGTCAACAGTTCCTCTTCGCTCACGCTGCGCGGGTAAATGCCCGTCACCTGCGGTTTGCCGACGGTCAGCGTGCCGGTCTTATCAAACGCAATGTGGCGGATGCGCCCCAGCTGCTCCAGCGCCGCGCCACCTTTGATCAGCGCGCCGCGCCGGGCGGCGGCGGCCAGCCCGGAAGTAATTGCGGCAGGCGTGGAAATCACCAGCGCGCACGGGCAGCCAATCAGCAGCAGGGTCAGCCCTTTATAGATCCACGGCAGCCACGGGGCGGCAAACAGCAGCGGCGGCAGTACCGCCACCAGCAGCGCCACGGCCATAATCGCTGGCGTATAAATACGGCTGAAGCGGTCGATAAAACGCTCAATCGGCGCGCGGCGCTCTTCCGCCTCTTCGATCAGGCGCAGGATGCGATCAATCGCGCTGTCGCCGGGCTGCGAAACGACGGTGAGCTGGACCAGGCGGTCAACGCTGGTCGCGCCCGCCGCGACGCTCTCTCCCGCGCTGCGCTCGACCGGCACGGATTCCCCGGTCAACGCGCTTTCATCAAAACTGGCAAACGGCGTAAGGAGTTGACCATCGGCGGGCAGGCGTCCTCCGGCAGCCACTTCAATCACATCGCCGGGGCGCAGATCGCGCTGGGCGACCGTTTCCCGCTGGCCGTCACGCAGGCGCACGGCGGTTTCAGGCTGAAGCGCGATGAGCGCGCTGACGCCCTGGCGGGCGCGACTGGCGGCCCAGCCTTCAAGACGTTCGCCGATCAGGAACAGCAGCAGCACCATCGCCGCTTCTGCCGTCGCGCCAATAAACAGCGCGCCGAGGGCCGCCACGCTCATCAGGGTTTCGATGGCGAACCAGCTCCCGCTGTTAATCAGCCGCAGCGCCTGGCGCAGAATGGGGTACAGCCCCACCAGGGTGGTGAGGATAAAGGCGAACTGGCCTGCCGGATGGTTAAACTGCTCCAGTCCCCAGCTTGCCGCCATCATCAGGATCAGCACTATCAGGGGCAAATTCTCGCGCAGGCGCGAGGTGGCAGGCGGCGGGGCGCTTTCACTGCGCAGCGAATAGCCCGCGTTTTTCACCGCCTGCTCGACTTGCTGGCTGACATCGGTCGCGGCATTGACGGCGAGCTTTTCGGTGGTAAACAGCACCTGCACCTGGCTGACGCCCGGAACCTGACGCACGGCGTTTTCCACCTTGCGGGCGCAGGCAGCGCAGTCCATGCCTTCCACCGTCCAGCGATAGCGCGCGTCCGTTAATGTTTCTGCGGGCGCAACCGACCCATCAGCACAGCAATCGGTGCATTCAGGCTTTGCTGGCGTGAAGGTAAATTTAGCGAACTGCGGGACCTTTTTGCCGTCGGTATCTGGAGTCGACATTGTACTCTCCGGGTAATGATAATTTTCTCATTACCCGCAGCATACACTCTGGAGTCGACTCCAGAGTCAAGCAAAAATCAGAGATAAAGCGAGCGGACGATCAGGAAGTGCCCGGCAAAGTAACAGGCGGCAGCAATGGCGCTGTCGGCGCGAAAACGGCGGCGATAATGACTGCCCAGCCAGACCACGTTGCTGATGAGCAACAGCGCTGCACCAACAAAGGCGGAAAGCGCGTTATCGGTCGGGCGGAAGAACCACAGTTCACCGGCCAGCCAGACCATCACCAGCGTCATCGCAATAAAAGTGCACACCGGCAGGCGTAGCTCCTCCAGCCGCGTCCAGACGGTAGCGATCAGCAGTGCGCCAATCACCAGCAGCACCAACGGCAGCGGCCAGAAGAAGGAAAGCGTCATCTGGCTGGCAAAGTAAATAGTGTAAAGCAGATGCGACAGGAAGAACGCACCGATGGCATACAGCAAGCGCTGGCGCGACAGCAGGGTTAATGCATCGCCAACCAGCGTGGCGCACAGTCCTGCCAGCACCAGATAACTGATGGCGTTGAACATCGGTGCCTGCCAGGCAAGCAGCAGTAAAAGCAGCAGGGTGACGGGTTTAAATACCCAGCGTTGCCAGACGGGTCCGCGATAAGACGCATCAACATACAGCCAGGCGGAGAAACAGACAGCGATAAAAGACCACAGCATCTTAATTCCTTGAATTCGCTATTATTGCGCGGGCATTACGCCCGCAGCCCTGTTAATCAGTGTAGTGTCTCGCGCCGGGAGATGACAACGCCCGCAGGCCGCTCATTTTTTTTGCTGCTTCAGTTTTTTCTGCCAGGCAAGCAGTTCAAAAACGCCAAACAGGAAGATGCGCGTCTTCTGTGCGCGGGTCAGTTGCGGGCCATCTTTCGGCTGCGTGGCGTTCAGCAACGCCATTTGCAGACCGTGCATCAGCACCATAAAAATCAGCGCCACGTTGACGAAAATATTCAGCGGACGCGGGAAAGGCTGCACGATGTTGAGCAATAAAAATGCCCATACGCACAGCATCAGCAAGCGCCCAAGATTAATTAACATCCTGTTCTCCTTGTTCTTCGCGACGGTACAGGCGGTACGCCACCTGGCCTGCCACTTTTTCGCGGTGGAGCTGCCAGCGTGCCGGAACCGGCGGCAAACCGTTCTCAACTTCGCTTTCCACATAAATCAGCGCTTCATCTGCCAGCCAGCCGTTGCGCTCCAGTAAGGTCAGCGTCTCTTCCAGTAATCCTTTGCGAAAAGGCGGATCGACAAAGACGATATCGTGCGCGGTGCCGGGCTGGTTAAGGAAAGCGAGCGTGTTGGTGATTTCCACCCGGCCATGAGTGGCTTTCAGGGTAGCAAGATTTTTCTGTAGCTGCTGGGCCACGCCGCGCTCCATTTCCAGCAGCGTGGCGCTTGCGGCGTAACGTGACAGCGCTTCCAGCCCCAGCGCGCCGCTTCCGGCGAAACAGTCGAGGCAGCGGGCATCAACCATCGACGGAGCCAGCCAGTTAAATAACGTTTCCCGAACCCGGTCGGTGGTGGGACGCAGGCCTGGACTGTCTGGAACCGGTAATTTCCGGCCCCGCCACTGTCCGCCAATGATGCGGATTTGCCCGCTGCCTGCGTGGTTAGGTTTCTTCATTTTGTTGCTCTGCTCACTCATTTAGCCTGCTATTCTGTACACAAAATCACTCAGGCGGCGAGCGGGTGGAGCCAGCGCAGAGGCAGCCTGAGGTGTGAAGTGTATAACGATGCGGCGTCTGCGGTGAAACCTTATTCCGCAGGCGGTGATGCGAGTTAAGTTAAGTGATAGACTAGGCAACGAATTTCATCCTGATTTTCAGCGCCCGTCATCAGATAACGGGGCTGAGCAATGAATTAACAGCGGGGAGTGTGGTCGCAAATGGCGAAAGAGAAAAAACGTGGCTTTTTTTCCTGGCTGGGCTTTGGTCAAAAAGAAGAGGCGCAAGACGCTGAAAACGAGCAGAAGCTTGAAGAACAGCAGCCGGTAGCGGAAGAAAGCGCGCCTGAACAACCACCGCACAGCGAGGCGGAATCAGAGGCGTTTGCCGCTGAGGTTGTTGAGGTCACGGAGCAGGTGGCGGAAAGCGCGCAGCCCGAAGCGGTTGCAGAGCCGGAAATCATCACTGAGCCAGAAGTGGCTGCCGAGCCTGAAGTTATCGCCGCGCCGGAAGTGGTTACCGAACCTGAAGTTATCGCCGAGCCAGAACCCGCCGTCATCATTGAGCGTGAAGAGCTGCCGCTGGCCGAAGAACTCACCCCGACAGACGCCGAGCCGGAAGAGTGGATACGCGAAGAAGAGCCGGTAGTAGCAGAAGACGCACCGATTAGCGACGAAGAACTGGACGCGCTGGCCGCCGAAGCGGCGGAAGAGGCCGTGCTGGTTGTCCCGGTTGACGATGCTGCGCCCGTTCAGGAGCAAGAAAAACCGACCAAAGAGGGCTTCTTTGCGCGCCTTAAGCGCAGCCTGGTCAAGACCAAAGAAAATCTCGGTTCCGGATTTATCAGTCTGTTCCGTGGCAAGAAAATCGATGATGATCTGTTTGAGGAGCTGGAAGAACAGCTTCTTATTGCCGATGTCGGCGTGGAAACGACCCGTAAAATCATCGCTAATCTGACCGAAGGCGCAAGCCGCAAGCAGTTACGAGATGCCGAAGCGTTATACGGTCTGCTGAAAGAGGAAATGAGCGAAATCCTCGCAAAAGTGGACGAACCGCTTAATATTGAAGGGAAAACGCCGTTTGTGATTTTGATGGTTGGCGTCAACGGCGTCGGTAAAACCACCACCATCGGCAAACTGGCGCGTCAGTTTGAGCAGCAGGGTAAATCGGTCATGCTGGCGGCGGGCGATACTTTCCGCGCGGCGGCCGTTGAGCAGCTTCAGGTGTGGGGCCAGCGGAACAATATTCCGGTCATTGCCCAGCATACGGGCGCGGACTCCGCTTCGGTGATCTTCGACGCCATCCAGGCGGCAAAAGCGCGTCACGTGGACGTACTGATTGCCGACACCGCCGGGCGTTTGCAGAACAAAGCGCACCTGATGGAAGAGTTAAAGAAAATTGTCCGCGTGATGAAAAAGCTTGATGTCGATGCGCCGCATGAGGTCATGCTGACGATTGATGCGAGCACCGGACAGAACGCGATAAGTCAGACCAGACTGTTCCATGAAGCCGTGGGGCTGACCGGCATCACGCTGACCAAACTGGACGGCACCGCTAAAGGTGGGGTTATCTTCTCAGTCGCCGACCAGTTTACGATCCCGATTCGCTACATCGGCGTCGGTGAACGTATAGAGGACTTGCGTCCGTTTAATGCGGGCGATTTTATTGAGGCACTTTTTGCCCGAGAGGACTAATAATGATTCGCTTTGAACACGTCAGCAAAGCCTATCTCGGTGGGAGACAAGCGTTGCAGGGAGTGACTTTTCACCTGCAACAGGGCGAGATGGCCTTCCTGACCGGGCACTCCGGCGCAGGGAAAAGTACCCTGCTAAAGCTGATCTGTGGCATCGAGCGGCCCAGCGCCGGGAAAATTTACTTTAGCGGTCACGACATCAGTCGTCTTAAGAACCGCGAAGTGCCGTTTTTGCGTCGGCAAATCGGCATGATCTTTCAGGATCACCATTTGCTGATGGATCGCACGGTGTTTGATAACGTGGCTATCCCGCTGATTATTGCCGGTGCCAGCGGCGATGATATCCGCCGTCGCGTCTCGGCGGCGCTTGATAAAGTCGGGCTGCTTGATAAAGCGAAAAACTTTCCGATCCAGCTTTCCGGCGGGGAACAGCAGCGGGTGGGGATCGCCCGTGCAGTGGTGAATAAGCCTGCGGTGCTGCTGGCCGATGAACCAACCGGGAACCTGGATGACGCACTGTCAGAAGGGATCTTACGGTTGTTTGAGGAGTTTAACCGCGTCGGCGTTACGGTGCTGATGGCATCGCACGATCTCGGGCTGATTTCCCGTCGTTCGTACCCGATGCTGACGTTAAGCGACGGACATTTGCATGGAGGCCATCACGGTGAATAAACGCGACGCTGTGGATCACATCAGGCAGTTTGGCAACCGGTTTGACCGCTTCCGTAAGCCGCAGGGCGCGCAGGGCGAAGGGCATCGCGGTGCGCCAAAACGCGGCAAGCCCGCGCCAAAGCCTGCTTCGCGTAAAACCAACGTGTTCAACGAACAGGTTCGTTACGCCTGGCACGGTGCGGTACAGGATCTTAAAAGCAAACCGTTTGCGACATTCCTCACCGTGATGGTGATCGCCATCTCGCTGACGCTGCCGAGCGTCTGCTATATGGTGTACAAAAACGTCAGCGAAGCGGCGGCGCAGTATTATCCTTCCCCGCAAATCACGGTTTATCTGGAAAAAACGCTGGATGACGATGCGGCGGCCCGCGTGGTCGGGCAGCTTCAGGCGGAACAGGGCGTTGAGAAGGTGAACTATCTGTCGCGCGAGGAAGCATTAGGCGAGTTCCGTAACTGGTCAGGCTTCGGCGGCGCGCTGGATATGCTGGAAGAGAACCCGCTGCCCGCCGTGGCGGTAGTGATCCCGAAACTGGATTTTCAGAGCACCGACTCGCTTAATACCCTGCGCGACCGCGTCAGCCGGGTACAGGGCGTGGATGAAGTGCGTATGGACGATAGCTGGTTTGCGCGGCTGGCTTCCTTAACCGGGCTGGTAGGGCGCGTATCGGCGATGATTGGCGTGCTGATGGTGGCGGCGGTATTTCTCGTCATCGGTAACAGCGTGCGGCTGAGCATTTTTGCCCGCCGCGACACCATTAACGTGCAGAAACTGATTGGCGCGACGGATGGTTTCATTCTGCGTCCGTTCCTGTATGGCGGGGCGGTGTTAGGCTTTTCCGGCGCGCTGCTGTCGCTGATCCTGTCGGAAATCCTCGTTATGCGGCTGTCCTCTGCGGTCACGGAAGTGGCGAAAGTCTTCGGCACCCAGTTTTCGCTAAGCGGCCTGTCGTTTGACGAGTGTCTGCTGCTGCTGTTGGTCTGCTCCATGATTGGCTGGGTGGCGGCCTGGCTGGCAACTGTGCAACATTTACGTCACTTTACGCCTGACTAATAAATTTCTGATATACTCTTCCCCTGCAATGCAATGTTCCCTGTGCAGGGGAAGCGTCACCCATCCTGTCCGTTTTCCCTTGCCTGAATCTTCGACCTGATGTCACATTTTGTGCGTAATCTATTCACACGGTTGCATGGAACTTGTGGATAAAATCACGGTCTGATAAAAGAGTGGATGATATTCTCGTTGCTCATAAGCGCTGGCACGTTTGTTGCTGTATTGCAGGGCAAGCCGCTACCAGTAAGCAGTATATTGAGAGGATTTGAATGACCAAAGAAATGCAAAATTTAGCTTTAGCCCCTGTTGGTAACCTGGAATCCTATATCCGGGCTGCGAACGCATGGCCGATGTTAACGGCCGATGAAGAGCGGGCGCTCGCTGAAAAGCTGCATTACCAGGGCGATCTGGAAGCAGCTAAGACGCTGATCCTGTCACACCTGCGCTTTGTTGTTCATATTGCTCGTAACTATTCGGGCTATGGCCTGCCGCAGGCTGACCTGATTCAGGAAGGCAATATCGGTTTGATGAAAGCCGTACGCCGTTTTAACCCTGAAGTGGGCGTGCGCCTGGTTTCCTTCGCCGTACACTGGATCAAAGCCGAAATTCATGAATACGTGCTGCGTAACTGGCGTATCGTGAAGGTCGCCACCACCAAAGCACAGCGCAAGCTGTTCTTTAACCTGCGTAAAACCAAGCAGCGTCTGGGCTGGTTTAACCAGGATGAAGTGGAAATGGTAGCGCGTGAACTGGGCGTTTCCAGTAAAGACGTTCGCGAGATGGAATCCCGCATGGCGGCGCAGGACATGACCTTTGATATGTCCTCTGACGACGAATCCGACAGCCAGCCGATGGCACCGGTACTGTTTCTCCAGGATAAGTCCTCTAACTTTGCCGACGGCATTGAAGATGACAACTGGGAAGAGCAGGCCGCCAACAAGCTGACCGATGCTATGCAGGGTCTCGACGAGCGCAGCCAGGCTATCATCCGCGCCCGCTGGCTGGATGAAGATAACAAGTCAACGCTCCAGGAGCTGGCCGACCATTACGGCGTTTCCGCCGAGCGTGTGCGCCAGCTTGAAAAGAATGCGATGAAAAAACTTCGCGCCGCTATCGAAGCGTGATCCTGCAAACCCCTGGATGAAAATCTGGGGGTTTTTGTTTTCCTGCCCCGTCATAATTCTTTCCTCTGCCTGACTCCCCACAACCGCTGGCGTAAATACGCGCTATGGCAAACAATTACTTCAGGGTTATTTCGTTTCGGGGGAGAGATTATCGTGAGTAATGAGTCACTTAATCAGCGGCGTTTACAGGCGACGCCGCGCGGGATTGGCGTCATGTGCGGTTTTTACGCCGAGCGGGCGGAGAACGCGACGCTCTGGGATATCACCGGTAAAGAAGTCATTGATTTTGCTGCGGGTATTGCCGTGCTGAATACCGGCCATCGCCATCCCAGAATCATCGCCGCCATTGAAAAACAGCTTCAGGCATTTACCCATACTGCTTATCAAATCGTTCCTTATGAAAGCTATATTTCGCTGGCAGAGCGGATCAACGAACGCGTGCCGGTTGACGGCCCGGCGAAAACCGCCTTCTTTACCACCGGTGCAGAGGCGGTAGAAAACGCGGTAAAAATAGCGCGCGCTTATACCCGCCGTCCGGGGATTATCGCTTTTGGCGGCGGCTTTCATGGTCGCACCTCCATGACGCTCGCCCTGACCGGCAAAGTCGCGCCTTACAAAACGGGTTTTGGCCCCTTCCCCGGATCGGTTTACCACGCGCTTTACCCGAATGCGCTGCACGGCATAACCACCGCGGACGCCCTGAAAAGCCTGGAGCGCATTTTTAAAGCAGATATCGCGGCGGATCAGGTGGCGGCCATCATTCTGGAGCCGGTTCAGGGCGAGGGCGGTTTTAACATTGCCCCGGTTGAATTTATTCAGGCGCTGCGTGACCTGTGTGACTCCCACGGTATTTTACTGATCGCCGACGAAGTGCAGAGCGGTTTCGCCCGCACCGGCAAATTGTTCGCCATGGAATATTACCCGGCAAAAGCCGATCTGATCACGATGGCGAAAAGTCTGGCGGGCGGAATGCCGCTGTCGGCGGTTGCCGGACGGGCGGAGGTGATGGACGCGCCCGCAGCAGGCGGGCTGGGCGGCACCTATGCGGGTAATCCGCTGGCGGTGGCGGCAGCGCACGCGGTGCTGGACGTCATTGACGACGAGCATCTGTGCGAACGCGCCCGCGAACTGGGCGCGCATCTGGTGGAAGTGCTGAACAACGCCCGGTCGTCGTGCGCTTACATTGCGGATGTCCGCGCCCAGGGCTCGATGGTGGCGGTGGAATTTAACGATCCGCATACCGGCGAGCCATCGGCGGAATTTACCCGCCAGGTGCTGGACGCCGCGCTGGCAGAAGGGCTTTTGCTGCTCAGCTGCGGCGTTTACGGCAACGTGATCCGCTTCCTCTATCCGCTCACTATCCCGGACGCGCAGTTCCGTACCGCGCTGGACATTATCCGCCGGGCGCTCACCCGTTAGCCCGCCTGGTCTCCCCGGCGGCGTAATGGTTGCCGGGGCTTCCGTCACAGGCTTCTTATTCCCCTGATAAATTAGCTATTCCAAAACCATAAAAATGGGGTATGTTTTAGCATAGAATGCTGAAAAGACACGGTCGGCTCTCTGATAATCAAAATAATGTGTCGCATAACAACATCACAACACACGTAATAACCGCAATAATGGGGAATCTCAGGATGAAAATGAAGGGTAAAGCGTTACTGGCAGGATGTATCGCGCTGTCTTTAAGCAACATGGCGCTGGCTGAAGATATTAAAGTTGCCGTTGTCGGCGCAATGTCTGGCCCGGTAGCGCAGTACGGCGACCAGGAATTTACCGGTGCAGAGCAGGCGGTCGCGGATATTAACGCCAAAGGCGGCGTGAAGGGCAACAAGCTGACCATCGTGAAATATGACGATGCCTGCGACCCGAAACAGGCGGTGGCGGTCGCGAACAAAGTGGTTAACGACGGTATCAAATACGTGATCGGCCACCTGTGCTCATCCTCCACCCAGCCCGCTTCTGACATCTATGAAGACGAAGGAATTCTGATGATCACCCCGGCTGCGACCGCGCCGGAACTGACCGCACGCGGCTACAAGCTGATCCTGCGCACCACCGGTCTGGACTCCGATCAGGGGCCGACCGCTGCGAAATATATTCTCGATAAAGTGAAGCCACAGCGCATCGCTATCGTTCACGACAAACAGCAGTACGGCGAAGGCCTGGCCCGCGCGGTGCAGGACGGCCTGAAGAAAGGCAATGCCAACGTGGTGTTCTTTGACGGTATCACCGCAGGCGAAAAAGACTTCTCCACGTTGGTGGCGCGTCTGAAGAAAGAAAACATCGATTTCGTTTACTACGGCGGTTATCACCCGGAAATGGGGCAGATCCTGCGTCAGGCGCGCGCTGCTGGCCTGAAAACCCAGTTTATGGGACCGGAAGGCGTAGCGAACGTGTCACTGTCTAACATTGCCGGTGAATCTGCTGAAGGGATGCTGGTGACTAAGCCGAAGAACTACGATCAGGTTCCGGCAAACAAACCGATTGTGGATGCCATCAAAGGCAAAAAACAGGATCCGAGCGGCGCATTCGTCTGGACCACCTACGCCGCCCTGCAATCCTTACAGGCGGGCCTGAATCAGTCTGACGATCCGGCTGAAATCGCTAAATACCTGAAGGCGAATAAAGTCGAGACGGTAATGGGCCCGTTGACCTGGGACGAGAAGGGCGATCTGAAAGGCTTTGAATTCGGCGTGTTCGACTGGCACGCGAACGGTACAGCGACCGACGCGAAGTAATTCAGTGCCGGGTGGCGCTTGCGCTTATCCGGTCGGTCATTCCCTGGAAAATGTCAAAAAACGTAGCCGGGTCAGGCGCAGTCGCCCCCGGCTTTTTCCTCTGGCTATCAATATATACGTCAATGGTGCGTAACCTGGCGTCTTTGCCCTCGGCATCCCGACTGCCGCCCGCTTGCGGCAGGGCATTAGTCATGACAATTTATCTTTCTGGCATAATACCAACGTCATAAAACGGCTGTTTGGATCAGGCTGATAATCAGCAAACGGCTCGCAGTCAACAAAACCGTGTTTGAGATAAAGTTGATGGCAGGCCGCAAACCCTGGCTGTGTCCCCGTCTCTAAACTCAGACGCTGCAGACCTTTAACATGCGCAACCTGCAATATATGCAGTAAAAACTGGTTCGCTACACCACGGCGCAAAAAATCTGGCGCGGTACGCATTGATTTCAGCTCACCATGTTCATCATCCAGCATTTTCAGCGCGCCAATCCCCGCCAGTTGTTCTCCTTCCCATGCTGACCAAAATATTACTGCCGGATCACGCAGTTTTTGAACATCCAGAGCATGGCTGCTTTCTGGTGGAGACTGTTCCAGCATGCCGGAAATATGGTATGCCACTAATGCTTGCACCGCTGGATGCGAGAGATCGTCAGTTTTAATTGTGAACATGAGATTTTCCAGAGGGTTGGCTACATATTATTAACATAATAATAAGCAACAACAACTTTGCTCATCAAGTCATTCGAATCTTGCTGTTCATTATTATCGTGTTCTTTATGCGATAAAAAGATTGCTGTTCAGCCACTGGCGGTTAAACTATCTCAATATCAACAAATTTTGAGATAGTTTGCGATGGCAGTTAAACGACCTCCTGCATTAGTTCCTTTAAGTCAGATCACGAGTGAGCAATTAGATTCTTACTCTTCCTGGGCTCGTATTGTGGATGATAAAGGGCGCTATCTTCCATGGGATGAGTTCCAGTTTCGCATTAAAAAGGGGCAGGATGCGACGCTTGCCTGGAGCTTTACCCGGCGCGCGCGCAATGCCGCAATGCAGTTTCTCGACTATACCAACGAGCATGATGAGCAGGCCGGGTTCAACAATACTTCGCCAATGTCAGAGGTTTGTGAGCGAGTAGACAAATACGCAACGACCCAGGCACTGCTTCAACAGCAGCAGAGACTTCAGGCCACTGGCACATTGTTAGGTCAATTGCAGTTTGATGAGGCTATTACCAGCGCACAACTGGAAGGAGCGAATACCACCACGCTGGTGGCGAAAAATATGCTGGAAACGGGACGTAAACCGCGTACGGAAAGTGAACAAATGATCGTCGGCAATGCCAGGCTGATGAGTGAAATCTTAGCCCATCTTGATGAGCCTCTGACCCCGGCGCTGATTCGCCATTTCCATTCGGTGGGTATGGCGGGCATTGACGATAAAAAGTATACGCCTGGTCATTGGCGAGAAACGGACGATATTGTCATCGCCGATTATGACGGCAATATTGTTCACCAACCGCCTAAGGCAGAACGGATCCCCGAACGGCTCGAAAAGGTATGTACCTGGATAAATACCCGCTCGGGAAATTACATCCATCCGCTTATTCGCGCCTGTATCCTGCATTTTATGATTGCCCATGAGCATCCTTTCCGGGATGGCAACGGGCGAACCGCACGCGCGTTATTTTACTGGTTTATGTTGAAATCGGGATACGAGGCGTTTCGCTATATCTCTATTAGTAGCCTGCTTTACGCGGCTTCGGTTAAATATGCTCACAGCTATCAGTACACAGAAACGGATAGTATGGATTTAACGTATTTCCTCGAATATCAAATGGCTATCGTCAAACGCGCGTTGGATAAATTTTATGAGCACATCGACGCTGTTATAAGCCGCCGCGCGCGGATCGATCGCACGCTTTTTGAGTCAGGGGCATTACAGCGCCTGACGCAGCGACAGGTTACATTGTTGAACATTATGCTGGGTGATGCAGGCAAAGGTTTTACCGTAGCGGAGATTGCCGGGCAACTCGGTATCGCGGACAACACGGCGCGTAGCGATCTTAAAGCTCTGGTTCGCGAGGGCGTTGCCGAAGAGCGCAGAGCGAACGCGCAGCAAACGATTTATTTTTGCCTCCTGAAGTTGTGAGGCGGACTGTTAACGCTTTCAATCAATTGCCCGGTTTATGCCTGGTCGCGATTCGCTTACATGCGCTGAAAGTGAGCCTGTCAGCTTCGCAGGCCATTGGCATTCGCGGGGTGTTTGTCGACGCGCTTAACGAGTCAGCTCCCAGCCGTCTTTCAGCGCCTGGAATCCCAGCGCCTGCATAAACGCCGCCATAGCCTCCCGGTCTTCAACGCCGATATCCGTCATCCACCACGCACGGACGTTTGGGTTATGGCGGATCACCTCCTCCAGCAGATATCGTCCGACGCCACGGCGACGCGTAACGTCGCGCACGCGCAGTGAATCCAGCGCGCCCTCGGCACCGCTTAACGTCACCCGTACCGCGCCCAGCAGTCGCTCGTTAAACCGGGCCGCGTAGATGCGGTGGGTTTCGTCCACGCTTAACGATGAGGCAGAATATTCCGGCCAGATTTTACCCAGGTCGAGGTGGTCCTGGGCGCTAAAGTGTTCTAAACGAATGATGGTCAGCTTCATCAGCGGTGTATCCAAAGCAAAAAGTAGAACGATTTTACTCACTTTCTCCCGACAGACGCTTTCTCTTTTTTTATTCATTCATCAGGCGATTAATTTTTGACAGGGGGAAAGGGTAGCGTGAAACATTAAGGATCGAAAAATAAGCAGAATTTTAACCTGAAAGGTAGTGATTTATTCCGTGCATTATGTCGTTATTTTATGCTGTAACGCGGACTTTTTTTGTTTATCTCGCGCTTAATACAGAATATTATCTCTGCTTAATAGACTGAAATATAGAGAAATTAATCTGTTTTTCAGCGTAAAACCGCGCTAAACCCTTAAACACACAGGTAAAAACAGCGCTGCCGATAAAAAGTACAGAATGCTTTTTAACCATAAAAAAACAAAATATATACACAACATCATGAACGGGGATTTACGAGTATGAAAAGGAATGCGAAAACAGTTATGGCAGGGATGGTTGCACTGGCGATCTCACACGCAGCAATGGCCGACGATATCAAAGTCGCCGTGGTCGGGGCAATGTCTGGCCCGGTCGCGCAATGGGGCGATATGGAGTTCAACGGCGCACGCCAGGCCATTAAAGACATCAACGCTAAAGGCGGCGTGAAGGGCAACAAGCTGGTGGGCGTGGAGTATGACGACGCCTGCGATCCGAAACAGGCTGTCGCGGTGGCGAACAAAATCGTCAACGATGGTATCCAGTATGTTATCGGGCACCTGTGCTCTTCTTCCACCCAGCCCGCCTCCGACATCTATGAAGATGAAGGCATTTTGATGATCACCCCAGGGGCGACCAACCCGGAACTGACGCAGCGTGGCTATCAGTACATTATGCGTACCGCCGGGCTGGACTCCTCGCAGGGACCGACCGCCGCGAAATATATCCTGGAGAAAGTGAAGCCGCAGCGTATCGCCATCATCCACGATAAACAGCAGTACGGCGAAGGGCTGGCGCGTTCGGTGCAGGACGGCCTGAAAAAGGGCAATGCCAACGTGGTGTTCTTTGACGGTATCACCGCAGGCGAAAAAGATTTCTCCGCACTGCTCGCTCGCCTGAAGAAAGAAAATATCGACTTCGTGTATTACGGCGGCTACTACCCGGAAATGGGCCAGATGCTGCGCCAGGCGCGCTCCGTCGGCCTGAAAACCCAGTTTATGGGGCCGGAAGGCGTCGGCAACGCTTCGCTGTCTAACATCGCAGGCGATGCCGGGGAAGGCATGCTGGTGACGATGCCAAAACGCTATGACCAGGATCCGGCAAACAGCGCTATCGTTAACGCACTGAAGGCAGAGAAGAAAGATCCAAGCGGGCCATACGTGTGGATCACTTACGCCGCCGTGCAGTCGCTGGCAACAGCGCTGGATCGCAGCGGTAGCCAGCAGCCGCTGGATCTGGTGAAAGATTTAAAAGCGCACGGGGCAAACACCGTGATTGGGCCGCTGAACTGGGATGAAAAAGGCGATCTGAAGGGATTTGAGTTTGGTGTCTTCCAGTGGCACGCCGACGGGTCTTCCTCGGCAGCCAAATAATAGTCCCACCGCCCGCGTTTCGCGGGCGGGTTGAGAAAGGTTACTTTATGTCCGAGCAGTTTCTCTATTTCTTGCAGCAGATGTTTAACGGCGTCACGCTGGGAAGCACCTACGCGCTGATCGCCATCGGGTATACGATGGTGTACGGCATTATCGGCATGATCAACTTCGCCCACGGCGAGGTGTATATGATCGGCAGCTACGTCTCCTTTATGATCATCGCCGCGCTAATGATGATGGGCATTGATACCGGCTGGCTGCTGGTGGCCGCAGGGTTTGTCGGAGCGATTGTCATCGCCAGCGCCTACGGCTGGAGTATCGAGCGGGTGGCCTATCGCCCGGTGCGCAACTCCAAACGACTGATCGCGCTGATCTCCGCCATCGGGATGTCAATCTTCCTGCAAAACTACGTCAGCCTGACCGAAGGGTCACGCGATGTGGCACTCCCCAGCCTGTTTAACGGCCAGTGGACGATAGGCAGCAGCGAAAACTTCGCCGCGTCGATTACCACGATGCAACTCGTTATCTGGATCGTGACCTTCGTCGCGATGCTGGCGCTGACTATTTTCATCCGCTACTCGCGCATGGGCCGTGCCTGCCGCGCCTGCGCGGAAGATCTCAAAATGGCGAGCCTGCTGGGTATTAATACCGACCGCGTGATTGCGCTGACCTTTGTTATCGGCGCGGCAATGGCGGCGGTGGCGGGCGTGCTGCTTGGCCAGTTCTACGGCGTTATCAACCCCTATATCGGCTTTATGGCCGGGATGAAAGCCTTCACCGCAGCGGTACTTGGCGGCATCGGCAGCATTCCTGGCGCGATGATTGGCGGGCTGATCCTTGGCGTCGCGGAAGCGCTCTCCTCTGCCTACCTGAGCACGGAATATAAAGATGTGGTGTCGTTCGCGCTGCTGATTCTGGTGCTGTTGGTGATGCCGACCGGCATTCTGGGTCGCCCGGAGGTCGAGAAAGTATGAAACCAATGCATTTTGCGATGGCGCTGCTTTCTGCCGCCATGTTCTTTATTCTTGCGGGCGTGTTTATGGGCGTTCAGCTTGAGCTGGACGGCACAAAGCTGGTGGTGGGGTCCGCTGCGGATATTCGCTGGCAGTGGATTTTCATCGGCACGGCGGTGGTCTTTTTCTTCCAGCTACTGCGTCCGGTTTTCCAGAAGTCGCTGAAAAACGTCTCCGGGCCGAAGTTTGTGCTGCCTGCGATTGATGGCTCGACCGTCAAACAGAAGCTGTTCCTGCTGGCGCTGCTGGTTATCGCCGTCGCGTGGCCGTTTATGGTGTCGCGCGGGACGGTGGATATCGCCACCCTGACTATGATTTACATCATCCTCGGGCTGGGGCTGAACGTGGTGGTCGGGCTGTCCGGCCTGCTGGTGCTGGGCTACGGCGGCTTCTACGCCATCGGTGCCTATACGTTTGCCCTGCTCAACCACTATTACGGCCTGGGTTTCTGGACTTGCCTGCCGCTGGCAGGGCTGGTCTCGGCGGCGGCGGGCTTCCTGCTCGGCTTCCCGGTACTGCGCCTGCGCGGTGACTATCTGGCGATTGTCACCTTAGGCTTTGGCGAGATCGTGCGTATCCTGCTGCTCAACAACACCGAAGTGACCGGTGGCCCGAACGGGATCAGCCAGATCCCCAAACCGACTTTCTTCGGCCTGGAGTTCAGCCGCACCGCGCGTGAAGGCGGCTGGGACACCTTCAGCAATTTCTTTGGCCTGAAGTATGATCCCAGCGACCGGGTGATTTTCCTCTATCTGGTGGCGCTGCTGCTGGTGGTCTTCTCGCTGTTTGTGATCAACCGCCTGCTGCGGATGCCGCTGGGCCGGGCCTGGGAAGCGCTACGCGAAGATGAAATCGCCTGCCGCTCGCTGGGGCTGAACCCGACGCGCATCAAACTGACGGCTTTTACCATCAGCGCCGCGTTCGCCGGGTTTGCCGGGACGCTGTTTGCCGCGCGCCAGGGTTTTGTCAGCCCGGAATCCTTCACCTTTGCCGAATCAGCCTTCGTGCTGGCGATTGTAGTGCTTGGCGGGATGGGATCGCAGTTTGCGGTGATCCTCGCCGCTGTCCTGCTGGTGGTGTCGCGCGAACTGATGCGTGATTTCAATGAATACAGCATGTTAATGCTGGGTGGCCTGATGGTTCTGATGATGATCTGGCGACCGGAAGGTCTGCTGCCGATGACGCGTCCACAGCTCAAACTGAAAAGCGCGCAGGCGAAAGGAGAGCAGGCATGAGTCAGCCATTATTATCCGTGAACGGCCTGATGATGCGCTTTGGCGGCCTGCTGGCGGTCAATAACGTCAATCTGGAACTGCATCCCCGGGAGATTGTTTCCTTAATTGGCCCCAACGGCGCGGGGAAAACCACCGTTTTCAACTGCCTGACCGGTTTCTATAAACCGACCGGCGGCACCATTATGCTGCGCGACCAGCATCTTGAAGGGCTGCCGGGCCAGCAAATCGCGCGAATGGGCGTGGTGCGTACTTTCCAGCACGTGCGCCTGTTCCGTGAAATGACGGTGATTGAAAACCTGCTGGTGGCGCAGCATCAGCAACTGAAAAGCGGGGTCTTCTCCGGCCTGCTGAAAACGCCGTCCTTCCGCCGCGCGCAGAGCGAAGCGCTGGACCGCGCCGCCACCTGGCTGGAGCGCATCGGTTTGTTAGCGCACGCTAACCGTCAGGCCAGCAACCTGGCCTACGGCGACCAGCGTCGCCTCGAGATCGCCCGCTGCATGGTGACGCAGCCGGAGATCCTGATGCTTGATGAACCTGCTGCGGGGCTTAACCCGAAAGAAACTAAAGAGCTGGACGAGCTGATTGCCGAGCTGCGCAACCATCACAACACCACTATCCTGCTGATTGAGCACGATATGAAGCTGGTGATGGGCATCTCGGATCGCATCTACGTGGTCAATCAGGGGACGCCGCTGGCGAACGGCACGCCGGAACAAATTCGCAATAACCCGGATGTGATCCGCGCGTATCTCGGTGAGGCATAAGATGGAAAAAACGATGTTATCTTTCGACAAAGTGAGCGCCCACTACGGGAAGATCCAGGCGCTGCACGACGTCAGCCTGACCATTCATCAGGGGGAAATCGTCACCCTGATCGGCGCGAACGGCGCGGGGAAAACCACGTTGCTTGGCACTCTGTGCGGCGATCCGCGCGCCACCAGCGGGCGGATTGTGTTTGACGGTAAAGACATTACCGACTGGCAGACCGCGAAAATCATGCGCGAAGCGGTGGCGATTGTCCCGGAAGGGCGTCGCGTTTTCTCCCGCATGACGGTTGAAGAGAACCTGGCGATGGGCGGCTTTTTCGCCGACCGCGACCAGTTTCAGACCCGTATCAAATGGGTGTATGAACTCTTCCCGCGTCTGCACGAACGCCGCATCCAGCGGGCGGGGACGATGTCCGGCGGTGAGCAGCAGATGCTGGCGATTGGCCGCGCGCTGATGAGCCAGCCGCGTCTGTTGCTGCTGGACGAACCCTCGCTGGGCCTCGCGCCGATCATCATCCAGCAGATTTTCGATACTATCGAGCAGTTGCGTGAGCAGGGCATGACCATTTTCCTGGTCGAGCAGAACGCTAACCAGGCGCTGAAGCTCGCGGATCGCGGCTACGTGCTGGAGAATGGTCACGTGGTGCTGGAAGACACCGGCGATGCGCTGCTGGCGAACGAAGCGGTGCGCAGCGCTTATCTGGGTGGCTAGTACGGCAAAAGGCCCGGTGCGCGATGCGTGCCGGGCCTGCTGAAGCAGAAAAGGGGGCGCCAGCCCCCGTTTTTTATGGCTGCGGTGTTTCGCGCGTCCCCTCCGTCAGCAGCAACGGCGGCACTTTGCCCGTCGCGCTGTCAAAGACAAACTCGCGTCCCTGGCGCTCGCCGCCAATATAGAATGACACTTCTTTGTTGCCTGCGGCGGCCTGCTGGCGCACGTAGCTGTCCACGTCAAAATAGAGATCGTCCTCTTTATTGCCATGGCGTAGCGTTGCCACCGAGGTGTAGGTCATTGCCGGACGATGATCCCAGTTGACGCTGCTGGCCTTCCAGCTGTTGTCAGCCGCATAAATGTGGAGGATACGGGCGGCCGAATCAGTCGTGTTTTTACCGTGCAGGCGCACCATGTATTTAAACAGGGCAGCGTCTTCCGGCGGCAGGTTAGAAGGCAGCGCCGGGATAGTGAATTTCAGCAGCGCCATCTTTTGCGGATGTACCTCGCGGCCTGCGCCGGTCCAGTCATCGACAATATGCATCTGCGGGTCCTGAGCGTGGATCGCCGCCGGAGCGCGGCTGTCAACGTAGCTGCTCTCGCTGACGGCGCTCATGCTGAACGGCACTTTCAGTCCGCACTGGATGCCCCGGTTCAGGCAGTGCTCAGTCATAAAGCGCGCGCCGTCTACGGTCCAGCCATTCATGAAATCGCCGTGCGCGGTGTAGAGATTGCCCCATTTTTCCATGGTATGACCGTGGTGCATTTCTGGATCCATCGACAGCCCAACTTTGCTGGTATCCAGCTCCTTCATGCCCGGCAGAACCCAGACGGCGTTAAGGTTAACGGTCGGCAGTTTCACCGGGAAGTCCTTCGGACAGGCGTTATTCACCGCGTAGGTGGCGTTTGGCTTGCCCACCGCCGGGCGCAGGTTTTTGCCATCCCAGCAGTTCGGGAAGCGCATACCGATGTTGAACTGTACCGGACCGCCCGGCGAGCGTGGCGTACACACCCGCCCGATTTTGTTGAAATAACCCGGCTGGCCCGCACAGAGGAAGTTGATATTTTTTGGCGGCTTGCTGCCGTGGTGGTCCCCGGCCAGCAGTTCCAGTCCCGGCGGGAAAGGCTGCACCGGATGAGCGGCAACGTCGTCCGCCTGGTAGTACGTTTTCTGATAGGACGGCTTCAGAAGCTCGCCGGTCTCCAGACGCAGCGACGGCACCCAGTAGGCGGAAGCATCGGATTTGTTGTCACAGGTCGTCTGTGGATGCGCCAGCAGCGCGTTGTAATTAGAAAACGCATCCACGCTGGTGTTGCCGAAGAAGTCGTGCAACATCGCCATGCCCGGCATTCCGTGCATCATGATGGCGTCATCCCCGGCAGTGTGGTGGTAGCTACAAACCACATTGCTTTGCCCTTCTGCAGCGTGCGCGCTGGCAATGCCAGTGCCTGATAACACGCTGATAACGATAAGTTTGCGTAAAATTGTCATGATAATCTCCTGGTTAGTTACGTCATCAATAGCACGGACAAACCGGAGGGCTGACATCACAACTTATCATCAATGGTCATTTTTCCCCGTTGAGATGCGTTATCTCGCCAGGTTCCGGGATTGGCGGACGGAATGGGAAAAATTATCCGCACCGGGAGTCGTCATCTGTCCATCACCCTTTCGCCATCTCGTTGACGCCTGGCCGTCATCTCTCTGTAATCAAAAAGTTATTTTTCTGTCATTCGAGCATGTCATGTTACCTCGCGAGCATAAAACGCGTGATATCGCGCCTCCGGCACAATAAGAGAGATGACAATGACATCGTTACGACACACAGCTTTGGGTCTGGCAATGGGACTGGCTTTTGCGGGCAACGCGATGGCCGTGACTACGATTCCGTTCTGGCACTCTATGGAAGGAGAACTGGGTAAAGAAGTTGACTCCCTGGCGCAACGTTTCAACGAGACGCACCCGGATTACAAAATTGTGCCGGTGTACAAAGGTAACTACGAGCAGAGCCTGAGCGCGGGTATTGCCGCGTTCCGCACCGGTAACGCCCCGGCGCTGTTACAGGTGTATGAAGTGGGCACCGCCACCATGATGGCGTCTAAAGCGATCAAACCGGTGTTCGAAGTGTTCAAAGATGCGGGCATTACCTTCGATGAATCGCAGTTCGTGCCGACGGTTTCCGGTTACTACACCGACGCTAAAACCGGGCATCTGCTGTCCCAGCCGTTTAACAGTTCAACGCCCGTCCTGTACTACAACAAGGACGCCTTCAAAAAGGCGGGCTTAGATCCTGAGCAGCCGCCGAAAACCTGGCAGGATCTGGCGGCGTATACCGCGAAGCTGAAAGCCGCCGGGATGAAGTGTGGCTACGCCAGCGGCTGGCAGGGCTGGATCCAGATTGAAAACTTCAGCGCCTGGCACGGCCTGCCGGTGGCGACCAAAAACAACGGTTTTGACGGCGCTGATGCGGTGCTGGAGTTCAATAAACCGGAGCAGGTCAAACATATCGCGCTGTTGCAGGAGCTGAATAAAAAAGGGGATTTCAGCTACTTCGGGCGTAAAGACGAATCGACCGAGAAGTTTTATAACGGCGACTGCGCGATCACCACGGCTTCTTCCGGCTCGCTGGCGGATATCCGTCATTACGCCAAATTCAACTACGGCGTGGGCATGATGCCGTACGACGCCGATGTGAAAGGCGCACCGCAGAACGCCATTATCGGCGGGGCGAGCCTGTGGGTGATGCAGGGCAAAGATCAGGGCACTTACAAAGGCGTGGCCGAGTTCCTCGATTTCCTGGCGAAGCCGGAAAACGCCGCCGAGTGGCACCAGAAAACGGGCTATCTGCCGATCACTAAAGCCGCGTATGACCTGACCCGCCAGCAGGGGTTTTATGACAAGAATCCGGGCGCGGATATCGCCACTCGCCAGATGCTGAACAAACCGCCGTTGCCGTTCACCAAAGGGCTGCGTCTGGGCAATATGCCGCAGATCCGCACCATCGTGGATGAAGAGCTGGAAAGCGTGTGGACCGGCAAGAAAACGCCACAGCAGGCGCTGGATTCGGCGGTTGAACGCGGGAATCAGCTGCTGCGCCGTTTTGAGCAGGCGACAAAGGGTTAACAGGTTTTTTGCTGGTGCCGCCTTTCCCCCTCTCCCTCGAGGGAGAGGGCCGGGGAGAGGGGGAGCGTCTGGTGAATTGGGTGGGTGCGGGGATGGTTTTTCGCCCTCTCCCTGACCCTCTCCCCCAGGAGAGGGAACCGTCCGTGGCACGGTTTTACCGTTGTTCCCCGACGCCGCTTTTCCCCCTCTCCCTTGAGGGAGAGGGCCGGGGAGAGGGGGAGCGTCTGGTGAAATTAGGTGGGTGCGGGGATGCTTTTTCGCCCTCTCCCTGACCCTCTCCCCCAGGAGAGGGAACTGTCTGTGGCACGGTTTTACCGTTGTTCCCCGGTGCCGCTTTTCTCCCTCTCCCCTGAGGGAGAGGGCCGGGGAGAGGGGGAGCGTCTGGTGAAATTAGGTGGGTGCGGGGATAGTTTTACGCCCTCTCCCTGACCCTCTCCCCCGGGAGAGGGAACTGTCTGTGGCACAGGTTTACTACTGTTCCCCGGTGCCTCTTTTCCCCCTCTCCCTCGAGGGAGAGGGCCGGGGAGAGGGGAAGCGTCTGGTGAAATTAGGTGGGTGCGGGGATGGTTTTTCGCCCTCTCCCTGACCCTCTCCCCCAGGAGAGGGAACTGTCCGTGGCACGGTTTTACCGCTGTTCCCCGGTGCCGCTTTTCTCCCTCTCCCTCGAGGGAGAGGGCCTGGGAGAGGGGGAGCGTCTGGTGAATTGGGTGGGTGCGGGGATGCTTTTTCGCCCTCTCCCTGCCCCTCTCCCCCGGGAGAGGGAACTGTCCGTGGCACGGTTTTACCGCTGTTCCCGGACGCCGTTTTTCCCCCTCTCCCTCGAGGGAGAGGGCCGGGGAGAG
>DIJC01000001.1:64967-214313 GCA_002421005.1 Enterobacteriaceae bacterium UBA5654
GGGGGGGCGTTTATCCTCTTTTCCCCACCTATGGGACCGAAGTTTCGAATTCTCTCTCCCTTTGGCAGAGAGCAGTATTAACATTACAGAGCTTACTTATGTCTTCATCACGTCCGGTTTTTCGCTCACGCTGGCTACCGTATTTACTGGTGGCCCCGCAGCTGGTCATCACCGTTATTTTCTTTATCTGGCCCGCAGGTGAGGCGCTGTGGTACTCGCTGCTGAGCGTCGATCCTTTTGGCCTTTCCAGCACCTTTGTCGGGCTGGCGAACTTTGCCGTCCTGTTTCACGATAGCTACTATCTTGACGCTTTCTGGACCACCATCAAATTCAGCGCATTAGTAACATTCAGCGGCCTGCTGGCCTCGCTGTTTTTCGCCGCGCTGGTGGATTACGTGGTGCGCGGTAGCCGTTTTTACCAGACGCTGATGCTGCTGCCCTACGCCGTTGCCCCTGCGGTCGCCGCCGTTCTGTGGATTTTTCTCTTCAACCCCGGACGCGGCCTTATCACCCATTTTCTGGCGGAATTCGGCTATGACTGGAATCATGCACAGAACAGCGGTCAGGCGATGTTTTTGGTCGTTTTCGCCTCTGTCTGGAAGCAGATCAGCTATAACTTCCTGTTTTTCTTTGCTGCGCTGCAATCCATCCCGCGCTCGCTGGTGGAGGCCGCCGCTATCGACGGCGCGGGGCCGGTACGCCGCTTCTTTAAACTCTCCCTGCCGCTGATTGCGCCAGTGAGTTTTTTCCTGCTGGTGGTTAACCTGGTTTACGCCTTTTTCGATACCTTCCCGGTTATCGATGCCGCGACCGCAGGCGGGCCGGTCCAGGCCACCACGACCCTTATCTACAAAATTTACCGCGAAGGCTTTGCCGGGCTGGATCTCTCCGCCTCCGCCGCGCAGTCGGTGGTGCTGATGTTCCTCGTCATCATCCTGACGGTGGTTCAGTTCCGCTATGTTGAAAGTAAGGTGCGCTATCAGTGATTGAGAACCGTCGCGGGCTGACAATATTCAGCCATACCATGCTAATCCTTGGGATCGTCGCCATCCTGTTTCCGCTGTACGTTGCCTTTGTCGCGGCGACGCTGGACAACAAAGCGGTATTCGACACACCAATGACGCTGATCCCCGGTCGTCATTTATTGGAAAATATTGGAACCATCTGGGCGCAGGGCGTGGGGGCTAACAGCGCCCCGTTCTGGCGGATGATGCTGAACAGCTTCGTCATGGCGTTCGGCATTACTGTCGGCAAAATTGCGGTTTCAATGCTCTCGGCGTTTGCGATCGTCTGGTTTCGCTTTCCGCTACGTAACCTGTTCTTCTGGATGATTTTTATCACCCTGATGCTGCCGGTCGAAGTGCGTATTTTCCCGACGGTAGACGTCATCGCCAGCCTGAACATGCTCGACAGCTACGCCGGGCTGACGCTGCCACTGATGGCCTCGGCGACCGCGACTTTCCTGTTCCGTCAGTTCTTTATGACCCTGCCGGACGAGCTGATCGAAGCGGCGCGCATTGACGGCGCGTCGCCGATGCGTTTCTTCCGCGACATCGTGCTGCCGCTGTCCAGAACCAATCTGGCGGCGCTGTTCGTGATCACCTTTATCTACGGCTGGAACCAGTATCTGTGGCCGCTACTGATTATCAGCGACGTCAACCTCGGCACGGCGGTGGCCGGGATTAAAGGGATGATCGCGACCGGAGAGGGAACCACCCAGTGGAATCAGGTGATGGCGGCAATGCTGCTGACGCTCATTCCGCCGGTCGTCATTGTATTAGCCATGCAGCGTGCGTTCGTGCGTGGCCTCGTCGATAGTGAGAAATAAGATGGCAGGATTAAAATTACAGGCAGTCAGCAAAAGCTGGGACGGTGGAAAAACGCAGGTGATCCAGCCGCTGACCGTCGATGTCGCCGACGGCGAGTTTATTGTTATGGTCGGGCCATCCGGCTGCGGTAAATCCACCCTGCTGCGGATGGTCGCCGGGCTGGAGCGCGTCAGCAGCGGCGATATCTGGATCGACCGCCAGCGGGTGACGGAAAGCGAACCGAAAGATCGCGGTATTGCGATGGTGTTCCAGAACTACGCCCTTTATCCGCATATGAGCGTGGAAGAGAACATGGCGTGGGGACTGAAAATTCGCGGGATGGGCAAGGGGCACATCGCTGAGCGGGTAAAGGAGGCGGCGCGTATTCTGGAACTCGACGCGCTGCTAAAGCGCCGTCCGCGTGAATTATCCGGCGGTCAGCGCCAGCGGGTGGCGATGGGCCGCGCCATCGTGCGCGATCCGGCGGTCTTTCTGTTTGATGAGCCGCTGTCTAACCTCGACGCCAAACTGCGGGTGCAGATGCGCCTGGAGCTTCAGCATCTTCACCGTCGGCTGAACACCACGTCGCTGTATGTGACGCACGATCAGGTGGAAGCGATGACCCTCGCCCAGCGGGTGATGGTGATGAACAAAGGCGTGGTGGAGCAAATCGGCACCCCGGTTGAGGTATATGAAAAACCGGCCAGCCGCTTTGTGGCGAGCTTTATCGGCAGCCCGGCGATGAATCTGCTGGAGGGACGCATCAGCATGTCAGGCACCCATTTTGAGCTGGAGAGCGGCATGGCGCTGCCAATCAACTGGTACTATCGCGGCTATGCCGGGCGTAAAATGACGCTGGGTATCCGCCCGGAACATATTGCGCTAAGCTCCCAGGCAGAAGGCGGCGTACCGCTGGTGATGGATACGCTGGAGATGCTGGGCGCGGATAACCTCGCCCACGGACGCTGGGGACAACAGAAGCTGGTGGCGCGTCTGGCGCATAAAGTGCGACCCGCGCCGGGCAGCACGCTGTGGCTGCATATGGCGGAAGAGCATCTGCATCTATTTGATGGTGAAACAGGACAACGTATATGAGTAACTGGCCTTATCCCCGTATCGTCGCGCATCGCGGCGGCGGCAAGCTGGCCCCGGAAAACACGCTGGCCGCCATTGACGTCGGCGCGCGGCTGGGCCACAAAATGATTGAGTTCGACGTAAAGCTGTCGCGTGACGGGCACATTTTCCTGCTGCATGACGACAACCTTGAACGCACCAGCAACGGCTGGGGCGTGGCGGGAAATCTGACGTGGAATGAACTGCTTAATGTGGACGCGGGCGGCTGGTTCAGCGGTGAATTTAAAGGCGAACCGCTGCCGCTACTCTCGCAGGTGGCGGAACGCTGCCATCAGCACGGAATGATGGCGAATATCGAAATCAAACCGACCACCGGCACCGGGCCGCTGACCGGCAAAACGGTGGCCCTCAGCGCGCGCGAACTCTGGCAGGGAATGACTGCGCCGTTGCTCTCCTCGTTTGATATTGACGCGCTGGAAGCAGCTCAGGCGGCGGCACCTGAACTGCCGCGCGGGCTGCTGCTGGATGAGTGGTGGGACGACTGGCATGCCCTGACCGCACGGCTGGGCTGCGTTTCTGTTCATCTCAATCATAAACTGCTGGATGAAACGCGCGTCCGGCAACTGCGCGAGGCGGGACTGCATATTCTGGTGTATACGGTGAATCAGCCCCAGCGCGCGGCACAACTGCTGCGCTGGGGAGTGGATTGCATCTGCACCGACCGTATCGATCTGATCGGGCCAGATTTTCAGGCAGATTAAGGCTGTGTCACCGATGGCGTCACCGGGTTACGCAGCATATCGCCATTCTTTTTCTCGGTGAGCATGTGCTGCTCGCCGCTGCTGCTTAACATTCCGCCGCCGGTGTTCGGTAGCACCTGCTGTCCCGGCTGGCTTTGCAGGATGCGCTCTGAATTGTTGCTCATCTGGGTTTGCAGATGCTGCTGCTGCGCCTGGGTCTGCATCTGTAGCTGCTGATTCAGCATCCCTTTCTGCTGGATTTGCTGGGTCTGCATCTGCGTCTGCATCCGCTGCTGGCTGGGGAACTGATAACCCGGCTGATTCGGATTATTCAGGGTGTTGATCGGCTGGGCAAACGCGACAGCGGGTACAAAAAGTGACAGAAGTAAAAGTCTTTTCATCTGCTTTTCCTCCTCCGGTAGCATCTGTTAAGTGTAATCGGTTTCCGTCAAAACGATGATCTTTTAAGCATTGTGGACCAGACTTAAGCGGGGACTCATCCCTCATATCTCTGGAGAAAAACGATGATGAAACCGACGTTTTTGCGCTGGGTAGCGGCGGCTGCCCTGGTGGCGGGAGGGTGTTTTAGCTCGCTGGCGGCACCGCCGCCGGTCTCGTATGGCGTGGAGGCCGATGTCTTTCATCCGGTCGTGGCAAAGCAGGGAATGGTTGCCTCGGTGGATGAAGCCGCGACGCAGGTGGGCGTGGATATTCTGAAAGAGGGCGGTAACGCGGTGGATGCGGCGGTCGCCGTGGGCTACGCGCTGGCGGTGACGCATCCGCAGGCGGGCAATCTCGGCGGCGGGGGCTTTATGCTGCTGCGCACCAAAGACGGCACCACTACCGCCATTGATTTTCGCGAAATGGCTCCGGCCAACGCCACGCGCGATATGTTTCTCGACGATCAGGGCAACCCTGACAGCAAAAAATCGCTGACCTCACACCTGGCCTCCGGTACACCGGGTACGGTCGCCGGATTCTCGCTGGCGCTGGAGAAGTACGGCACGCTGCCGTTGAATAAAGTGGTGCGCCCGGCGATCGCGCTGGCAAAAGAGGGTTTTGTGGTCAATGACGCGCTGGCGGACGATCTGAAAACCTACGGCAGCGAGGTGTTGCCGAACTATGAAAACAGTAAAGCGATCTTCTGGAAAAACGGCGAGCCGCTGAAAAAAGGCGACAAGCTGGTGCAGGCGAATCTCGCGCACAGTCTGGAAATGATTGCGGAAAACGGCCCGGCAGAGTTTTATAAAGGGGCGATTGCCGATCAGATTGCGCAGGAGATGAGTAGCCACGGCGGGCTGATCACCAAAGAGGATTTAGCGGCCTACCGCGCGGTGGAGCGCACGCCGATTAGCGGCGACTATCGCGGGTATCAGGTTTTCTCCATGCCGCCGCCTTCGTCAGGGGGCATCCATATCGTGCAAATCCTGAATATCCTGGAGAACTTCGATCTCAGTAAATATGGCTTCGGCAGCGCGGATGCCATGCAGGTGATGGCGGAAGCGGAGAAATATGCTTATGCCGACCGTTCGGAATATCTCGGCGACCCGGACTTTGTGAAAGTGCCGTGGCAGGCGCTGACCAGCAAAGAGTATGCCAAATCCCTTGCTCAACAAATCGACGTGAACAAGGCGAAGCCGTCAAGCCAGATCCGCCCCGGCAAACTTGCGCCTTATGAAAGCAACCAGACCACGCATTTTTCGGTGGTGGATAAAGACGGTAACGCGGTCGCGGTCACCTATACGCTGAATACCATCTTCGGCACCGGGATTGTGGCCGGAAACACCGGCATACTGCTGAACAATGAAATGGATGATTTCTCTGCCAAACCCGGCGTGCCGAACGTCTACGGCCTGGTCGGCGGTGATGCCAACGCGGTCGGCCCGAAAAAACGTCCGCTGTCGTCGATGTCACCCACCATTGTGGTTAAAGACGGTAAAACCTGGCTGGTCACCGGCAGCCCTGGCGGGAGTCGGATCATCACTACCGTGCTGCAAATGGTGGTCAACAGCATTGATTTTGGGATGAACGTCGCTGAAGCCACAAACGCCCCGCGCTTCCACCACCAGTGGCTACCGGATGAACTGCGCGTGGAGAAGGGCTTCAGCCCGGATACGCTGAAACTGCTCGAGCAAAAAGGGCAGAAGGTGGCGGTGAAAGAAGCGATGGGCAGCACGCAAAGCATTATGATCGCGCCGGATGGCACGCTGTACGGTGCGTCGGACCCGCGTTCGGTGGATGATTTGACGGCGGGGTATTAGTGACTGCGCGCTGGCGCGCTATTCCCGGTAAGCTCCTGCCAGGCATGAGTTTTACTGGGAATCAGCAGGGTGCTGAAGTAGAATAGCACTACGTCAGCGCTTCGCTGACCAGGCGCAACGTTGCGGGGGCTTTAACCCCGGCGGCGTCACTGCTGGAAAGAAAAAACCCTCGCACGTTGTTTTCAGGCAACTTACGAGGGCGATTCTTTGAAACTCAGCAATTCAAGGATAGCCGCGAACGGTTGCCGGTGCAACCTCAAAAGGCTAAACGATGCAGCACGTATTAATGGCGATGTTGCAGGATTTGACGGTATCCACCCTCGCGGGCGTGTTATCCGGTCTTATCCTGATTTATCTCGCTCGCTACCGTAGATAATGGTGGTACGTTAAACGGGCTGTATGCTGTGCACTGGCAACGTGCCCGGAGCGGTCAGGGGGAAACCCCTGACCTTTTTCGCGACGCTATTCTGTTTTTCTCCCGACCCCAGAAAGAGGGAGTCGCATCACTTCACCCGCGCCATAAAATACGCATCCACGTATTCGCCATTACGTAACGCGTAGCGCTTGCCGGTGCCTTCGACCTCAAAGCCGAATTTGCGGTACAGCGCGACGGCTGGTGCATTATCTACGAAAACCGTCAGTTCAATGCGTTCGATACGCAGCCAGTTGTCGCACAGGTTGATCATCTCGCGCATCAGCGCCGATCCTACCCCGCGCTGGCGAAATTCAGGGTCGGTGCTGAGGCCTGGTGTGGCAACGTGACTGCGGCGCGGGTTTTGTTCTACGCGAAGCGCCAGATGCCCGACGACCTGCTCATCAATACAGGCCACCAGATGTCGAAGGCCCGGCTGGGGCTTTAGCCGTTCCTGCCACATTTCAACAGAAGGATGAGGAAGTTGTAGCACACTCGGATACACCTCAGGATGCGCGTTAATCTGACGTAAGGCTTCTGCGTCGCGCGTTTCAATGTGGCGTATCACTATCTCGCTCATTCCTTTTATCCTCAATTAGTTATAAGTCCCCTTTAACTTCAATGACTTTCATCAACCTGTCAATAACCAAAATTTTGACAAAAAGAGGTAGACAAGTGCGAATGATAATGATTATTATTGTCATGCATTCAGGGAGTCCTGAACGGAAAACCTGAAAGCACGACATTGCTCACATTGCTTCCAGTATTATCTTAGCCAGCCGCGTGCTGGCTTTTTTTTACCTCAGGCCAGCGTTTCTTTCGGTTTGCCAAAGGAGCGAATTGCCGCCAGCGGTCCCATGCCGCTTAGCGTAAAGACGGATAACAGCGTAAAGGACAACGCGACCAGTCCCAGCGTCAGATATGCCCCGTGAAAGCCCACTTTGTCGTACATGTAGCCAGCGAAAACCGACATAAACATCATCGCCAACTGCTTAAAGAAGCAGAAGCAGACCAGATAAATCGTCGCCGAAAAACGTACTTCAAACTGGCTGGTGATGTATTTGAAGCAGCCGACGATCAGGAACGGGATCTCAAACATATGCAGCGTTTTCAGGACGATCACTTCCAGCGGTGAAGAGGCGAAAGACGAGCCGATAATGCGCACCGACATAATCATCCCCGCCAGCAGCAGCGCGTTCTTCCCGCCAATGCGGTTCACAATCAGTGGCGCAAAAAACATGATGCAGGCGTTAAGCAGTTCACCCATCGTGGTGACATAGCCGAAGATGCGGGTGCCCTGATCCTGAGTGCTGAAGAAAGAGGTAAAAAAGTTCGCAAACTGCTGGTCGAAAACGTCATAGGTGCATGAAACACCCACCACATACAGCGACAAAAACCAAAGCTTTGGATTTTTAAACAGTTCCATGGCCAGACGGAAACTGAATGGCGAGTGATTAGCCCCCAGTGAATCCGCAACCTGTGCCGAGGGCTGTGCCTGGGGTTTTGCGATAAACAGCAGGATGGCAAGGATCACCGCGCAGCCGGAACCGAGCCAGAAAACGAACTGGTTGTTGATGGTGAACATGATGCCGACGATAGATGCGCAAAGCGCCCAGCCTACGCAGCCAAATAAACGCGCGCGACCAAATTCAAACTGGCTACGACGGCTGACTTTTTCGATATAGGCTTCAATGGCGGGCGCGCCGCCGTTGTAGATGAATCCCAGGTAAATACCGCCGACAATCGATCCCAGCAGGATATTGGTTTGCAGCAGCGGCCCGAATACATAAATGAAAAACGGCGCGAACATCACCAGCATCCCGGTAATGATCCACAGCAGATGTTTTTTTAAGCCGAGTTTGTCGGAAAGCAGGCCGAATATGGGTTGAAACAGCAGTGAGAAAAAGGAAATGCAGGCGAAGATGATCCCGGTGTCGCTTTTGCTGATGTGATTGATGTCATGCAGCCAAATCGGAAAAAACGGGAAATACGCGCCCATAATGAAAAAGTAAAAGAAAAAGAACAGCCCGAACATCCAGAAATTGGTGTTTCTCATGTAATTCATGATCTTATCCTTAGTAATGATAATGCGGGCAGACTGGCCAGGTCCGCCCTATAAAGGCTGGTGGTTAGCGACGCGCCCAGCTCAGCGCATAGTGGTAATGGCTTTCCTGCAATAAAAATTCCGGGGAAACGCTGGGGCTCCACGAGTCGTCGCCGCCGACGCCCATGTGGAAGCCATCCAGATTCAGCCAGCTCCCCGGTTCCTCCTGCAACAGATGACGATGCGAGGTTTCGCGGAGCTGTTTTTGCCCATAGCGGCTGATGTTGAAATGGAAATGACCCTGCCAGCGGTGATCGCCATACTCCAGCCGGGTGGTATCGCAGCGCAGGCCGTTCTCCGTCGGGAAGACGTAAGGCGTGTAAAGCGCCTCCAGCGGTCGTTGCCAGCGGTCGTAGCGGGCTGAACTTTTCCGATCCGGGTAGTTTTCATGCGGTCCCAGCCCGTGCCAGCAGACGTCCGGCTGAACCTCTGCCAGCTGGCAGGTCAGGCCGATACGCGCCGGGGCGGGAGTGCCGTGGGCAATATCAACGTCAACGCTGATATGCAGTTCACCCAGCGCATCAATGCGATAAGTTTTGCGGCTGATGAACAGTGTTTTGCTCTGGAATTGCCACAGATGCACGGTACGCAGCTGAATTTCCTCGCCGCAGACGCTGGCGTCACAGCCTGCCAGCTGAGATTCAAGCTCGTACATGCCCGCCGCCTTCCAGCGCTCAACCCAGGCGTTGGGATCGATGCGCGTCGCTTCACTGACGCCAATGTCGTTATCCAGCGGCGCGCGGGTGAATTGATCCTGCAACGGCGTCAGCAGCGTCTCGCGCCCGTCCGACCACCATTGGGTCAACAGCCCGGTCTGGCGGCTGAACTGCCAGCGCTGAATGCCGTGCGTAATGTCATAGTGATCTTCGCTGGCGGTGAGTTGCGGGGCGCTGCCTTCTGCGGCGGGAGACGGCACGGTTAGCACGTCAGGCATCCGCCATTGCTGCCAGGCGCAGACATGCCCGGCCTCGCTCCAGTCGGTAGCGGCAATCTGCTGCACTTCGACATTCAGCCACACCTGGCCCGGACGAGTGCTCACCGGCAGCGCGTCGAGCGTCAGCGTCTGGCTGCCCTGCGGTGCGATATCCAGAATGGCTTCGCCCTGCGCCAGCGTTTCGCCTTCCTGTTTTAGCGTCCAGATCAGGCGCTCGTTGTCGCTGTGGCGGAACAGGTATTCGCTGGTGATGGTCAGCGCATTCTGCGCCAGCGTAAACTGAAAGAACTGCTGCGCCTGCTGCGCTTCATACAAGGAAGGGTGTGGGGTGCGGTCGGCGAAAACCAGCCCGTTCATGCAGAACTGGCGATCGTTCGGGGTATCACCAAAATCGCCGCCGTAGGCCGAAAAAGGCTGGCCGCTGGCGTCGCACTTGATCAGCGACTGATCCACCCAGTCCCAGACAAAACCGCCCTGGAGCCGTGGATGCTGGCGGAACGCCGCCCAGTATTTATGGAAGCCGCCGAAGCTGTTGCCCATCGCATGGGCGTATTCACAGAGGATCAGCGGGCGATCTTCTCCCGGCATGCCGATCCATTTCTTGATCGACCATTTTGGCACCTGCGGGAACGGCTGATCCTGATCGACGCGCGCGTACATCGGGCAGATGATATCGGTGGCGGTGCTGTTTGCGCCGCCGCCTTCGTAATGCACCGGGCGGGTGGGATCGTTACTCTTGATCCAGCGGTAGAGGGCGTCATGATTCGCGCCGTGACCGGATTCATTGCCCAGCGACCAGATGATAACAGAAGGATGGTTGCGGTCGCGCTGCACCATGCGGGTCACGCGCTCGCTCATCGCAGGCAGCCACACCGGATCGTCCGTCAGACGGTTCATCGGCACCATGCCGTGGGTTTCAATATTGGCTTCGTCAACAACGTACAGACCGTAGCGATCGCACAGCCGATACCACAGCGGGTGATTCGGATAATGCGAGCAGCGCACGGCGTTAAAGTTATGCTGCTTCATCAGCATAATGTCCCGGCGCATCGTCTCTTCATCCATCACCTGACCGTTTTCCGGGTGATGTTCGTGGCGGTTGGTACCGCGAATCAGCAGCGGCTTGCCGTTGATCTTCAGCAGCCCCTCGGTAATTTCTACCGTGCGAAAGCCCACGTCGTAAGCCTCGGCTTCGATCACCTGACCGGCGGCATCATGCAGAACGACGACCACGCGATACAGATGCGGCGTTTCGGCACTCCACAGTTGCGGGTGTTCAACGGCCAGGCGCAGCGTGGTGCGGTCAGAATATGCCCCGCGCTCGTCGATGATCTCGCTGCCGATGGCCTGCCGGGTTTCGCCGACCAGCGTCTCGCCGCGCCATAGCTGCACGGCGATTTGCGTTTTGCTCCCGATGTCGCCCTGTACCGCCGCCAGCACTTCCAGCGTGGCACGGGTGAAATCCTCATTCAGATGCGTGGTAATGCGCACATCGCTGAGATGGATGTCTGACTTATGCAGCAGGGAAACGTCGCGGAAAATGCCGCTCATCCGCCACATATCCTGATCTTCGAGATACGAGCCGTCGCTCCAGCGCAGCACCATTACCGCCAGGCGGTTTTCACCCGGCTTAAGTACCGCGCTGAGGTCGAATTCTGACGGCAGGCGGCTGTCCTGGGCGTAACCGATCCAATGTCCGTTGCACCACAGATGAAACGCGGAATTCACGCCGTCGAAGATAATCCGCGTCTGCCCGTTCTGAAGCCATGCTTCATCATGATTAAATGTGAGCGAATAACATCCGGTAGGATTTTCCGTCGGCACAAAGGGCGGATTGACCGGAACAGGGTAGGTCACGTTGGTATAAATGGGCGCATCGTAGCCGAGGATCTGCCAGTTCGACGGTACGGTTATTTCATCTGCGGTGGCGGGATCTTCATTGATCCAGCTTTCCGGCACCGCTTCCGGGTGCGTGTAATAGCTGAATTTCCACAGGGCGTTGAGCGACTGAAGATGACTGGATTTTGCCTCATCCCGCGCGGCTTCCGGCGTGCGCCAGCTGGCGAATGGCGGATGAGCGGGGAGCTGATTCAGGTGCGGAACAGACGGATTTTCCCAGTCTCGACGGGCAAGAATAGCGGTGAGTGTGGCAGCGGTGGAGCCTGCATCAATGGTCATAGACAAATTCCTTTGCGTTTTGTTATTCGCTCACAATTTTGAATCACTATGGTTTTTGCGGGCCATGCTGTAAAGCGGGAAGGGTGGTTTAGGTGACGGGCGTCACAAAGTGGGCTGGCGGTTAGCCCAGGCGAGCGACCTGGCGGGCGAGGGTAGTCAGCGCCTCCGCCAGCGTTTGCGCGCAGGGCGTGGCGTCGCCCGGTGCGGCGGTGGTTTTGCGTTCCACCAGCGTTACCGGCAGCACGTCAGAGGCGGCGTCAGCATCGTGGATCAGGTCTATCAGGCGGTTGACGCTCGCCTGACCCAGCCGTTTAAAATCCTGCTTGATGGTGGTCAGCGGTGGAATAAAACAGGCGCTGTCTTCGGTGTCATCGTAGCCGATCACCGACATCTCCGCCGGGACGCGCAGACCCGCTTCCGCCAGCGCCCGCAATGCGCCCAGCGCCATCTGGTCATTTGCCACCAGCAGTGCGGTCGGCTGTGTACCGGTATCCAGCAGGCGCAGGGTCTGTTCATAACCCGACAGCGAACTCCAGTCGCCGTGCAGCACGCGGGCCGCGCGAAGCTGATGATGTGCGAGCCGCTGCTGCCAGCCTTCAAAACGCAGGCGGGCAGAAACCGAGGTGAGCGGCCCGGTCAGCAGGGCGATGTGCTGATGCCCTAACGCGACCAGCCGATCGACGCCGAGGCGCGCGCCGTCAAAGGGATCGAAAATAATGCTGCTTGCCGGAAGATCGGGTGAAACGTCGAGAAATAGCGATGGCACTCTGCCGCAGATGGCCTGCACCGCCTGCGCGTCGTCGTTTTCCAGAGGAATATTAATGATCAGGCCGTCCACCCGCTGCGACAGCAGGCTGTTGACCGCCGCTTTGCTGGCTTCCCGCCCCGGCTTTTCGATCATTGAGATCACCACGTTAAACTGCCGCTCGCCCGCTCTGGATTTGATCGCTGCCGCAATTTGTGACGGCGCGTGGAGCGAGAGGTTAGTGGTCACAAGCCCAATAGTCTGGCTGATTTTTCCCGCCAGCTGCTGCGCCACCCGGTTGGGCACGTAATTGAGCGCCCGCATGGCTTCTTCCACCTTCAGCCGGGTTTTCTCTGATACGTGGCTGGCCTGGTTGATGACGCGGGAAACGGTCTGGTAAGAAACACCGGCGGCATCGGCTACATCGTACAGCGTCACAGATTTGGGTTTCATACCAGGCTTCCTTACGACTCAGGTTACGGGCGAGGCTATTTTACACATATTCTCTGGCTGCGCAGGATAATCAGCGCCCACGGCAGCGCGAAAATGCATTAAGGTTAATGACATCCGACGTCAAAAAAGGAGACGACAATGAATGACTCTGGAGTGTGCATTTATCGGTTTCGGCAAAAGCACCACCCGTTACCATCTTCCGTATGTCCTGAACCGCAAGGACAGCTGGCACGTGGCGCACATTTTCCGTCGCCACCCGAAGCCGGAAGAGCAGCAGCCGCAGTATTCGCATATTCATTTTACCAGCGATCTGGATGAAGTCTTAAACGATGACAAGGTGAAGCTGGTGATCGTTTGTACCCATGCCGACAGCCATTTTGACTACGCAAAACGCGCGCTGGAAGCGGGCAAAAACGTGCTGGTGGAGAAACCCTTCACACCGACCATTGCCGAGGCGAAAACGCTGTTTGAGCTGGCGAAAAGCAAAGGGCTGACGGTCACGCCGTATCAGAACCGCCGCTTTGACTCCTGCTTTCTGACCGCAAAAAAAGTGATTGAAAGCGGCAAACTGGGGCAGATTGTCGAGATCGAAAGCCATTTTGACTATTACCGCCCGTTCACGGAGACCAAACCTGGCCTGCCGCAGGACGGCATGTTTTACGGGCTGGGCGTGCATACCCTGGATCAGATTATCTCGCTGTTTGGCCGCCCGGACCACGTGGCTTACGACCTGCGCAGCCTGCGCGATAAAGCCAATCCGGATGATACTTTTGAAGCGCAGTTGTTTTATGGCGACCTGAAGGCGATTGTCAAAACCAGCCATCTGGTCAAAATCGACTATCCCAAATTTATCATTCACGGCACCAAAGGATCGTTTATCAAATACGGTATCGACCAGCAGGAAACCAGCCTGAAGGCCAACGTTATGCCGGGTGAACCGGGATTTGCCGCTGACGACAGCATAGGGCAACTGGAGTACGTGAATGCGGAAGGCGTCACCGTACGCGAAGAAGTGCGACCGGAAACCGGCGATTATGGCCGGGTGTATGACGCGCTGTATGCAACGCTGACCTCCGGCGCGGAAAATTACGTCAGAGAATCTGATGTTCTCACCAATCTGGAAATTCTCGAACGCGCTTTTGAACAGAAGTCGCCAGCCACAATCACTCTCGCCTGACCCTCAAACGGCTCCTCGGCATTGTTCATATTTTTTGAACAGAGGAGTCAATTTTCACCCTCTATGATCGGCAACGGTTTGCGTCCAGACTTACCTCATCGACATGATGAGGAGGCAACAATGATTTATTTACGCAAAGCGAATGACCGTGGTCACGCCCGGCATGGCTGGCTGGATTCCTGGCATACCTTCTCGTTTGCCAATTACTACGACGCCAATTTTATGGGCTTTTCAGCGCTGCGGGTCATTAATGATGACGTGATCGACGCGGGGCAGGGGTTTGGCACGCATCCGCATAAAGACATGGAAATCCTGACCTACGTGCTGGAAGGTACGGTGGCGCATAAGGACAGCATGGGCAACAAAGAGCAGATCCCGGCCGGGGAATTTCAGATCATGAGCGCGGGCACCGGCGTGCAACACTCAGAGTACAATCCGAGTGAAACCGAGCCGCTGCACCTGTATCAAATCTGGATCATCCCGGAAAAAACCGGCATCACGCCGCGCTATGAGCAGCGCCGCTTCGACGCCGCGCAGGGCAAACAACTGGTGCTGTCACCCGAAGCGCGCGATGGCTCGCTGAAGGTCAACCAGGATATGGAACTGTACCGCTGGGCGCTGGCGAAAGGTGAGCAGTCGGCGCATCAGATTGCCGCTAACCGCCGCGTCTGGATCCAGGTGGTAAAAGGTGATGTCAGCATTAACGGCACTTCTGCGACTACCGCCGATGGTCTGGCCATCTGGGATGAGCAGGCGCTTTCTGTTCATGCCAGCAGCGAAAGTGAAATTTTGCTGTTCGATCTGCCGCCGGTATAAATAAATTTCTCAACCTTTCCTCATCAGCAGGAAAGGTTGAGCGTCGTCCGTGATAAACTGAGGAAATCTCTCACTCTTTATCGCAGTCAGGACGATGAAAAAGAAAAGACCCGTACTCCAGGATGTGGCCGATCGCGTCGGCGTGACCAAAATGACGGTCAGCCGGTTTTTACGTAACCCGGAGCAGGTCTCCGTCGCGCTGCGTGGCAAGATCGCCGCCGTCCTTGATGAACTGGGCTACATTCCTAATCGCGCTCCCGACATCCTCTCTAATGCCACCAGCCGTGCGGTGGGCGTTCTTCTTCCTTCATTAACTAACCAGGTCTTTGCCGAAGTGCTGCGCGGTATTGAGAGCGTCACCGATGCCCACGGCTATCAGACCATGCTGGCGCACTACGGCTATAAACCGGAGATGGAGCAGGAGCGGCTGGAATCCATGCTTTCCTGGAACATTGACGGCCTGATCCTCACCGAGCGTACTCACACGCCGCGTACCCTGAAGATGATCGAAGTGGCGGGCATTCCGGTGGTGGAACTGATGGACAGCCAGTCGCCGTGCCTGGATATCGCCGTCGGCTTCGACAACTTTGAAGCCGCCCGCCAGATGACCGCCGCCATCATTGCGCGCGGTCATCGCCACGTCGCCTATCTGGGCGCACGTCTCGATGAACGTACTATCATCAAACAGAAGGGCTATGAGCAGGCGATGCTGGATGCCGGGCTGATCCCTTACAGCGTGATGGTGGAGCAATCGTCGTCTTACTCATCGGGCATTGAACTGATGCGCCAGGCGCGGCGCGAGTATCCGCAGCTTGACGGTATCTTCTGCACCAACGATGACCTGGCGGTCGGCGCAGCATTTGAATGTCAGCGCCTGGGGCTGAAAATCCCGGATGACATCGCAATTGCCGGTTTTCACGGCCACGATATCGGCCAGGTGATGGAACCCCGTCTCGCCAGCGTTCTCACGCCGCGTGAGCGGATGGGACGCATCGGCGCGGAGCGTTTGCTGGCACGTATCCGGGGTGAAGCGGTTTCGCCTAAAATGTTAGATTTAGGTTTCACTTTGTCACCGGGTGGATCTATTTAGCCCCGACAAGTTTGATGTAGCTCACACTTATTCACTTCTGCCATCAATGGTTATTGCTTCTGTAGTAGTCCGACCGGACAATGTTACCGATAACTGTTACCCGTAACAATTCAGCACATCAATCCCTGGGGAGGGCGCTTTGAGCACGACTAACCACGATCACCACGTCTATGTCCTGATGGGCGTCTCCGGCAGCGGCAAATCCGCTGTGGCAAGCGAAGTCGCACATCAAATTCACGCCGCGTTTCTTGATGGCGATTTTCTCCATCCGCGCAGCAACATTAACAAAATGGCCTCCGGCGAGCCGCTGAACGACGAAGACCGCAAGCCCTGGTTACAGGCGCTGAACGACGCCGCGTTTGCCATGCAGCGTACCAACAAAGTGTCCCTGATCGTCTGCTCCGCGCTGAAAAAGCACTATCGCGACCAGCTGCGTGAGGGCAATCCCAATCTGTCTTTCATCTATCTGAAAGGCGATTTTGAGGTGATCGAAACTCGCCTGAAGGCGCGTAAAGGCCACTTCTTCAAAACCCAGATGCTGGTCACCCAGTTTGAAACGCTGCAGGAGCCAGGCCCGGACGAGCGCGATGTGTTGGTGGTGGATATCGACCAGCCGCTGGAGGATGTGGTAGCCAGTACGATTGAGGTGATTAACAAAGGCAGTCAGCAGTGAGTACATTAACGCTTGTTTTAACAGCAGTTGGATCAGTGATGCTGCTGCTGTTTTTAGTGATGAAGGCGCGTATGCACGCCTTCGTCGCTTTAATGGTGGTTTCTATTGGCGCGGGCCTTTTTTCCGGGATGCCGCTCGACAAAATTGCCGATACCATGCAAAAAGGGATGGGCGGCACGCTGGGCTTTCTGGCGATTGTGGTCGCGCTGGGCGCGATGTTTGGCAAGATCCTGCATGAAACCGGCGCGGTCGATCAGATTGCCGTCAAAATGCTTAAATCCTTCGGACACAGCCGCGCGCACTACGCTATCGGCCTGGCCGGGCTGATCTGCGCGCTGCCGCTGTTTTTTGAAGTGGCAATTGTACTGCTGATTAGCGTCGCGTTTTCGATGGCGCGCCACACCGGGACCAATCTGGTGAAGCTGGTGATCCCGCTGTTTGCGGGCGTTGCGGCGGCGGCGGCCTTTCTGTTGCCCGGACCTGCACCGATGCTGCTGGCTTCGCAGATGCACGTTGATTTTGGCTGGATGATCCTCATCGGCCTGTGCGCCGCTATCCCTGGCATGATTATCGCCGGGCCGTTGTGGGGCAACTTCATCAGCCGCTACGTGGAACTGAATATTCCTGACGATATCAGCGAGCCGCACCTCGGCGAAGGTAAAATGCCGTCGTTTGGCTTCAGCCTCGCGCTGATCCTGCTGCCGCTGGTGCTGGTCGGCCTGAAAACGATCGCCGCGCGCTTTGTGGCGCAAGGCTCGACCGCGTATGAATGGTTCGAATTTATCGGCCATCCGTTTACCGCGATCCTCGTGGCCTGTCTGGTAGCGATTTACGGCCTGGCGATGCGTCAGGGCATGGCAAAAGATCGGGTGATGGAAATCTGCGGTCACGCGCTGCAACCGGCGGGGATTATTCTGCTGGTGATTGGTGCTGGCGGCGTGTTTAAACAGGTGCTGGTGGATTCCGGCGTCGGCCCGGCGTTGGGTGAAGCCCTGACCGGCATGGGCCTGCCGATTGCCGTTACCTGCTTCGTTCTTGCGGCTGCGGTGCGTATTATCCAGGGTTCCGCAACGGTTGCCTGCCTGACCGCCGTGGGCCTGGTCATGCCGGTCATCGAACAGCTGCATTACAGCGGCGCGCAGATGGCGGCACTGTCAATCTGCATCGCGGGCGGCTCGATCGTCGTCAGCCATGTTAACGACGCGGGCTTCTGGCTGTTCGGCAAATTTACCGGCGCGTCGGAAGCGCAAACGCTGAAGACCTGGACGATGATGGAAACCATCCTCGGCGTGGTCGGCGCTACTGTCGGCGCGATCGCGTTTAGCTTGCTGAGCTGATTGATGTTACGAATGCTGGCATATCCTGTTCGGTGGGTATGCCAGCATTGCGCCGGTTCTGTTCTGACGTCAGTGGTCTGAACTATTTCTTCGGTATGGGCAAATAAGGCACCAATACAGAGGCAAATTCCGCAATGTTTTTTGACTGTACCAGCAGTTTCCCCCTGCCGGTAAATTCATTCACCACGCCTTCGCCGGTTTTAAAGCCGAAAATGCCGGAGGCCATTCTGATGTTGTAGGACAGGCTGTTTTCCCACGCGACGACGTGATTGTTATCCACCACCAGCGTATCGTTACCGTCGAGTTCCAGTTCGACGATCTCGCCAAAACCGTTGATCAGCAGAGTGCCGATGCCTGCGGTTTCCATCACAAAAAGTCCGCCAGTGCCGCCGAAAATGGCGCGGCCCACGGATTGCCGTTTCATGCTGTACGTCACGCTGCTGTCGCAGGCTAAAAAGGCACCGTCGTTCAGGCACCATTTGCGGCTTCCGACGTCCAGCGCTTTAACGTTGCCAATAGCGCCGGCCGAAATGGCAAGAAGCGCATCGTTGGCAGTGCCGGTAGCGGTGGTCACAAAGAAGTTTTCGCCGCTAACCATCGATCGGGCGGCGGCTTTAATAATCCCGCCGAGCAGGCCAGAGCCGTTTTGATTCATCCGGCCTTCAAGATTCACTTTGCCGTTGTGAAACACCATTGAACCATGTTCGATATTTACCTGCTCGTTCATGCCGAGCGAAATCAGGACCAGAGGACATGATCCTTCACTTGAAAGTTCGTATTTCATTATTTATCTCTGTTGAACTCATTAAATCCATTATGAAAACAACTATTTCCGGTCTGTTGCTTTTAACCGTAATCGGAGGCAAATATATCGCGTCGGAAGCCACAACGGATTGATTTTTTTTACGGATTCCGGGAATGGACAGCAAGAGGACGGCTGTCCGTTATTGATATTCAGCTTTTAAAAGATGAAGAGACGGCCTTACCCCTTCATCCACATCCGTATCCCGTCGAGGAACATCTGCGTCGCCAGCATCACCAGCACCAGCCCCATCAGGCGTTCCAGCGCGTTAACACCTTTCTCCCCCAGCAGGCGCAGGAACAGCGACGACTGAAGCAGGATCACAAAAGTACCGCCCCAGGCGAGCAGCAGGGCGATTACCAGATGCCCCATTTGATTCGGATACTGGTGCGACAGCAGCATAAGCGTTGCCAGCAGCGTCGGCCCGGCAACCAGCGGAATGGCCAGCGGCACGATAAACGGTTCTTCCCCGGCAGGAAGCCCGGTGCTGTTGCCGGAGGCGCTGGGGAAAATCATCTTGATGGCAATCAGGAACAGAATGATGCCGCCGGAAATAGACACCGTCTCCGCGCGTAAGCTAAGGAACGCGAGGATTTTTTCGCCCGCGAACAGGAAAATCAGCATCAGCAGCAGCGCGATAAACAGTTCGCGGATCATGATCGCCCGCCGACGCTTTGGTTCAGTATGCTTAAGTACCGACATAAAAATCGGCAGATTTCCCAGCGGATCCATAATCAGGATCAACAAAACGGCGGCAGAAATGATTTCATTCATTAACTAAATTCCCTGATAATAATTAAGCGTTACTATTCGATTGTCGGGGTGATGGTGAGTGCGATTAGACCCACTTCTTATGCCACCGGCATCATCGATTAATTTCACTTGCGACTTTGGCTGCTTTTTGTATGGTGAAGGATATACCAGTGGGTAACTGGATTGCACAACAGCACACATCTTTGCAGGAAAAAAACGCTATGAAAAATGTTGGTTTTATCGGCTGGCGCGGTATGGTCGGCTCTGTACTCATGCAGCGCATGGTTGAAGAGCGCGATTTTGACGCCATTCGCCCCGTTTTCTTCTCTACATCCCAGCTGGGACAGGCCGCCCCGACGTTCGGCGGCATGGGTGGAGGCAAGCTTCAGGACGCATTCGATCTTGAGGCGCTGAAGGCGCTCGACATTATTGTCACCTGCCAGGGCGGCGATTATACCAACGAAATCTATCCGAAGCTTCGTGAAAGCGGCTGGCAGGGCTACTGGATCGATGCGGCCTCCTCGCTGCGTATGAAAGATGACGCGATCATCATTCTCGATCCGGTGAACCAGGATGTGATCTCTCACGGCCTTAATCACGGCGTGAAGACGTTCGTCGGCGGCAACTGTACCGTCAGCCTGATGCTGATGTCGCTCGGCGGCCTGTTTGCCAACGATCTGGTGGACTGGGTGTCGGTAGCAACCTATCAGGCGGCATCCGGCGGCGGCGCGCGTCACATGCGCGAACTGCTGGCGCAGATGGGACAGCTGTATAACCACGTTTCCGATGAGCTGGCGAATCCGGCGTCGGCAATCCTGGATATTGAACGTAAAGTCACCACCCTGACCCGTAACGGCGACCTGCCGGTCGATAACTTCGGCGTACCGCTGGCAGGCAGCCTGATCCCGTGGATCGACAAACAGCTCGATAACGGCCAGAGCCGCGAAGAGTGGAAAGGCCAGGCGGAAACCAACAAAATTCTCGGCACCACGACCACCATCCCGGTCGATGGCCTGTGCGTGCGCGTCGGCGCGCTGCGCTGCCATAGCCAGGCGTTTACCATCAAGCTGAAAAAAGACGTCTCTGTCCCGACTATTGAAGAACTGCTGGCGGCGCACAACCCGTGGGCGAAAGTAATCCCTAACGATCGGGACATCACCATGCGCGAACTGACCCCGGCAGCGGTCACCGGCACGCTGGCAACGCCGGTAGGCCGTCTGCGCAAACTGAATATGGGGCCGGAGTATCTCTCCGCCTTTACCGTTGGCGACCAGCTCTTGTGGGGGGCGGCGGAACCGCTACGCCGTATTCTCCGCCAACTGGCGTAATGACGTAACTAAAATAAGGGGGTGTAATACCCCCCTTTTTTCGCGCTAAACAAGGAGTCACGCAATGTTTCATTTTTTTTCGGGGGAGCAATAAGTCGTTGGCTATGCTTAAGCGAGATGTTTATACAACATGCTGGCTGAAGGTAGGACGGAGCGAAGGACGCAAATTATGCAGCGCCGTTCAGGTCAAAAAAATGTCGCAACCGGATATGTGCATACCGCTGGAATGAAGCGACACAATTAAAACAGGATGAAATCCATGTCGAATCATGTAGATAAAGACGTGATTAATGCGCTAATTACCGGACACTTTGCCGATCCTTTTTCCGTACTTGGGATGCATCGTACCGAAGCCGGACTGGAAGTCCGCGCCCTGCTGCCTGATGCCACCGAAGTGTGGGTGATTGAACCCAAAACGGGGCGCAAAGTGGGCAAACTCGAATGCCTGGACTCCCGGGGATTCTTTAGCGGCGTAATGCCGCGTCGTAAAAACGTTTTCCGCTATCAGCTTGCCGTCGTCTGGCACGGCCAGCAAAACCTGATTGATGACCCCTACCGTTTTGGCCCCCTGCTCCAGGATCTTGATGCGTGGCTGCTGTCCGAAGGCACCCACCTGCGGCCTTATGAAACCCTCGGCGCGCATGGCGATACCATGGACGGCGTAACCGGTACGCGTTTCTCCGTCTGGGCACCTAACGCCCGGCGCGTGTCGGTGGTCGGCCAGTTCAACTTCTGGGACGGTCGCCGCCACCCGATGCGCCTGCGTAAAGAGAGCGGCGTCTGGGAACTGTTTGTGCCCGGCGCGCATAACGGTCAGCTCTATAAATACGAAATCATCGACATTCACGGCAATCTGCGTATTAAAGCCGATCCTTACGCTTTCGAAGCGCAGATGCGCCCGGAAACAGCATCGCTGATTTGCGGTCTGCCGGAGAAAATTGAGCCGAACGAAGCGCGGCAAAAAGCGAATCAGTTCGACGCGCCCATCTCCATCTATGAAGTGCATCTCGGGTCATGGCGTCGCCACACCGACGACAATTTCTGGCTTAGCTACCGCGAGCTGGCGGACCAACTGGTCCCTTACGCCCGATGGATGGGATTCACCCATCTGGAACTGCTGCCGGTTAACGAACATCCTTTCGACGGGAGCTGGGGCTATCAGCCGACCGGCCTGTATGCGCCGACGCGTCGCTTCGGCACCCGCGACGATTTCCGCTATTTCATTGACGCGGCGCACGCGGCGGGGCTGAATGTGATCCTCGACTGGGTGCCGGGTCATTTCCCGGCGGATGATTTCGGCCTGGCCGAGTTTGACGGGACCGATCTCTATGAGCACAGCGACCCGCGCGAAGGTTATCACCAGGACTGGAACACGCTGATCTACAACTACGGTCGTCGGGAAGTGCGTAACTATCTGGTCGGTAACGCCCTGTACTGGATCGAACGTTTCGGTATTGATGCTCTGCGCGTCGATGCGGTGGCGTCGATGATTTACCGCGACTACAGCCGTAAGCAGGGCGAGTGGATCCCCAATGAATTTGGCGGACGTGAAAACCTCGAAGCGATTGAGTTTTTGCGCACCACTAACCGCATTTTAGGCGAGCAGGTTCCGGGCACGGTCAGCATGGCGGAAGAATCTACCGACTTCCCTGGCGTTTCCCGTCCGACGGATACCGGCGGCCTCGGCTTCTGGTACAAGTGGAACCTCGGCTGGATGCACGACACCCTCGACTACATGAAACTCGATCCGGTTTATCGCCAGCATCACCACGATAAGCTGACCTTCGGGATGCTCTACAACTACACTGAAAACTTCGTGCTGCCGCTGTCGCATGACGAAGTGGTACACGGTAAAAAATCAATCCTCGACCGGATGCCGGGTGACGCATGGCAGAAATTTGCCAGCCTGCGCGCCTATTACGGCTGGATGTGGGCTTTCCCAGGCAAAAAGCTGCTGTTTATGGGCAATGAATTTGCCCAGGGCCGCGAGTGGAACCACGACGTCAGCCTCGACTGGCATCTGCTGGAAGGCGACGACAACTGGCACCACGGCGTGCAGCGGCTGGTACGCGATCTGAACCTCACCTATCGCCACCATAAAGCGCTGCACGAACTGGATTTCGATCCTTACGGTTTTGAATGGCTGGTAGTGGACGATAAAGAACGGTCAGTGCTGATTTTTGTCCGCCGTGACCAGCAGGGGAATGAAATTATCGTTGCCAGCAACTTTACTCCGGTGCCGCGCTACGATTATCGCTTCGGCATCAACCAGCCGGGCCGGTGGAAAGAGGCGCTGAACACCGACTCCATGCACTATCACGGCAGCAACGCGGGCAACGGCGGGGCGACCCACAGTGATGAAATTGCCAGCCACGGACGCCAGCACTCCCTCAGCCTGACTCTGCCGCCGCTCTCGACGATCTGGCTGTACCGGGAGGGTGAATGATTAAACTGACATCGGGAAGACCCACGCCACTCGGCGCGAGCTACGATGGCAGCGGCGTGAACTTTACGCTCTATTCCGTTCACGCCGAACGTGTAGAACTGTGCGTATTTGACGAAGACGGCTTCGAGCAGCGCTACGATTTGCCTGCCCGCAGCGGCGATATCTGGCACGGCTATCTTCCGCAAGCGCAGCCAGGATTGCGCTACGGCTACCGTGTTCACGGGCCGTGGGAGCCTGCGCAGGGGCATCGTTTTAACCCGGCAAAGCTGTTGCTTGACCCCTGCGCGCACGCGGTTGATCGGCATCCGAAAGACGACCCGCTGCTTCACGGTGGTCATGACGCGCCGGATCACCGTGACAGTGCGCTCGCCGCACCGCGCGCCGTGGTGGTCGACCTGAGCTATGACTGGGGTGACGACGCGCCGCCGCACGTTCCGTGGGGCGATACGGTGATCTACGAAGCGCACGTCAAAGGGCTGACCCAGCTTCATCCTGACATCCCGGAAGATATTCGCGGCACCTACCGGGCGCTGGCGCATCCGGTGATGATCGATTACTTCAAAACGCTGGGGATCTCGACGCTGGAATTGCTGCCGGTGGCCTGCTTTGCCAGCGAGCCGCGTCTTCAGCGGATGGGGCTGACCAATTACTGGGGCTACAACCCGCTGGCGATGTTTGCGCTTGATACGCGCTACGCCAGCGAGCCGCAAAAAGCGCTGAACGAATTCCGCGACGCGGTGAAAGCGCTGCATAAAGCCGGGATCGAAGTGGTGCTCGATATCGTCCTGAACCACAGTGCGGAAATCGATCTTGAAGGCCCGACGTTATCCCTGCGCGGAATTGATAACCGTAGCTATTATTGGATCAGGGAAGACGGCGATTATCACAACTGGACCGGCTGCGGCAACACGCTCAACCTCAGCACGCCGGGCGTGGTGGACTATGCCCACCAGTGCCTGCGCTTCTGGGTCGATGAGTGCCATGTCGATGGCTTCCGCTTCGACTTGGCCTCTGTGATGGGTCGCACGCCGGAATTTCGCCAGGACGCGCCGCTGTTTGAGGCAATCAAAAACGATCCGCGCTTAGCGCAGATCAAACTGATTGCCGAGCCGTGGGACATTGGTCACGGCGGGTATCAGGTCGGCAATTTTCCGCCACTGTTTGCCGAATGGAATGACCATTTTCGCGATGGGATACGCCGTTTCTGGTTGCATCAGGATATTACGGCGGGCGAGTTCGCCGGACGCTTTGCCGCTTCCAGCGACGTTTTTCAGCACAACGGGCGTCTGCCGTCCGCCAGCATCAACCTGGTCACGGCACACGACGGATTTACGCTGCGCGACTGCGTTTGCTTTAGTGAGAAGCATAACGAAGCAAACGGTGAGGAAAATCGCGACGGCACTAACAAAAATTACAGCAATAATCATGGTATAGAAGGACTTGACGGCATTCTTGATGTGATTGAGCGTCGACGGGCCAGCGTCCATGCTCTGATGACCTCGTTACTGCTGGCTCAGGGTACGCCGATGCTGCTCGCCGGGGATGAACACGGGCACAGTCAGCATGGTAATAACAACGCGTATTGCCAGGACAACACCCTGACCTGGCTTGACTGGGCTGAGGCAAACAAAGGACTGATGACATTTACTGCGGCGTTAATTCACCTGCGTCGGCGCATCCCGGCATTGACCCGTGATAGCTGGTGGCAGGAGGGTGACGGAAACGTACGTTGGTTGAATGCGCAGGCGCAGCCGTTGAGCACCGGCGAATGGCAGGGCGGCACGCGGCAGATGCAAATTCTGCTGTCGGACCGCTGGCTTATCACCATCAACGCATCGCAGGACGTTACGGAAATAGCTTTACCCGATGGGGAGTGGCATGCCATTCCTCCGTTTGCCGGAAAGGATAATCCGGTTGTCGTGGCTATCTGGCACGGGCCCGCGCACGGAGTATGCGTATTTGAAAGGTCATAAAAAAGGAGTTAGACATGGTTAGGCTTGAAAACGACGATTTGCTGATGCTATCGCGCCAGTTGCCAATGAAGTCAGTAGCTCTGATCCTGGCAGGAGGTCGCGGAACCCGCTTAAAAGATTTAACGGTGACGCGCGCAAAACCGGCCGTCCACTTCGGCGGTAAGTTCCGTATCATTGATTTTGCTTTATCAAACTGCCTGAACTCCGGTATCCGCCGGATTGGCGTTATCACGCAGTATCAGTCGCACACGCTGGTACAGCACATCCAGCGCGGCTGGTCATTCTTTAGTGAAGAGATGAACGAGTTTGTCGATCTGCTGCCTGCGCAACAGCGCATACACGGTGAAAACTGGTATCGCGGAACGGCGGATGCGGTCACGCAGAACCTCGACATTATTCGCCGCTATAAAGCGGAATACGTTGTCATCCTCGCGGGCGATCATATTTACAAGCAGGATTACTCGCGCATGTTGATCGACCACGTGAAGAAAGGCGCGCGCTGTACGGTGGCCTGCCTGCCGGTGCCGGTGGCAGAAGCCACGGCGTTTGGCGTCATGGCGGTTGACGAAGATGACAAAATCATCGACTTCGTGGAAAAACCGGCCAATCCGCCGACCATGCCGAATGATTCAACCAAATCGCTCGCCAGTATGGGGATCTACGTTTTCAACGCCGATTACCTGTATGAGCTGCTGGAAAAAGACGATCTCAACGAAAATTCCAGCCATGACTTTGGTAAAGATATTATTCCGCAGATCACCAAAGAAGGGCTGGCCTACGCGCATCCGTTCCCGCAGTCTTGCGTGCAGTCCGATCCGGAATCTGAACCTTACTGGCGCGATGTCGGTACGCTGGAAGCCTACTGGAAAGCTAACCTCGATCTGGCCTCGGTGACGCCTGAGCTGGATATGTACGACCAGAACTGGCCCATCCGCACGCACATGGAATCGCTGCCACCGGCAAAATTTGTGCAGGACCGCTCCGGCAGCCACGGTATGACGCTCAACTCGCTGGTGTCCGGCGGTTGTATCATCTCCGGGTCCGTGGTTGTGCAGTCTGTGCTGTTCCCGCGCGTCAGAGTCAACTCGTTCTGTAATATTGACTCTTCCGTGCTATTACCTGATGTATGGGTAGGCCGTTCCTGCCGTTTGCGTCGATGTATTATCGATCGCGCCTGCGTGATCCCTGAAGGTCTGGTTATCGGGGAAAATGCGGAAGAAGACGCTCGCCGTTTCTACCGTTCGGAAGAAGGCATCGTGCTGGTTACGCGCGATATGCTGAATAAATTAAAAAGCCAGAAATAAAAACGATAACCTTGCGCGGAAGGGGTCCGCGCGCTGTTTTACCGCAAGCGCCAGAGGGTCTTGCTAGGGTGACAGGAGCGATAATGCAGGTTTTACATGTATGTTCTGAGATGTTTCCGCTGTTAAAAACCGGCGGCCTGGCAGACGTGATTGGCGCGTTACCCGAAGCGCAAAAAGCGCTTGGGGATGAGGTACGCGTACTGCTTCCTGCGTTTCCGGACATTCGCCGTGGCATACCTGACGCACAGGTAGTGGCGCGGCGTGACACATTTGCTGGACATATCACGCTGCTGTATGGGCATTTTAACGGTGTGGGCATCTATCTGATTGATGCTCCGCACCTGTATGACCGTCCGGGGAGTCCTTATCACGACACCAACCAGTTCGCCTATACCGATAACGTGCTGCGCTTTGCACTGCTGGGCTGGGTGGGCTGTGAAATGGCCTGTGGACTGGATGCCTTCTGGCGTCCCGATGTGGTTCATGCGCACGACTGGCACGCGGGACTGGCCCCGGCCTATCTTGCTTCACGCGGTCACCCGGCAAAATCGGTGTTTACCGTGCACAACCTGGCCTATCAGGGATTATTTTACGCCCATCATATGGATGACATCCAACTGCCATGGTCGTTCTTTAATATGCACGGGCTGGAGTTTGAAGGGCAGATCTCCTTCCTGAAAGCCGGACTGTTTTATGCCGATCACATTACGGCGGTCAGTCCGACCTACGCGCAGGAAATCACCCAGCCGCAGTTTGCCTATGGCATGGAAGGGTTACTCCGCCAGCGCCAGCTGGAAGGGCGGTTGACCGGCATCCTTAACGGCGTAGACGAAAAAATCTGGAGTCCAGAAACGGACCTGCTTCTTTCGTCGCGGTACGGTCGCGATACGCTGGAAGATAAAGCGGAAAACAAGCGGCAGCTACAAATTGCGATGGGCCTGAAGGTCGATGACAAAGCGCCGCTGTTTGCCGTGGTCAGTCGTTTGACCAGCCAGAAAGGGCTGGATTTAGTGCTGGAGGCGCTGCCGGGCCTGCTGGAGCAGGGCGGACAGCTTGCCTTGCTGGGCGCGGGCGATCCGGTGTTGCAGGAAGGCTTTCTTGCCGCTGCCGCTGAACACTCCGGGCAGGTTGGCGTCCAGATTGGCTATCACGAAGCCTTCTCGCACCGCATTATGGGCGGTGCAGACGTCATTCTGGTGCCCAGCCGCTTCGAACCTTGCGGCCTGACCCAGCTCTATGGATTGAAATACGGCACGCTGCCGTTGGTGCGCCGCACTGGCGGGCTGGCCGATACCGTTGCAGACAGTTCACTGGAAAACCTGGCGGATGGAGTCGCCAGTGGCTTTGTGTTTGAAGACAGTAATGCCTGGTCCCTGTTACGGGCGATCCGGCGCGCATTTGTGTTGTGGTCGCGTCCCTCACTCTGGCGCTACGTTCAGCGTCAGGCGATGCATATGGACTTTAGCTGGCACGTTGCCGCGCAGGCCTATCACGACCTTTATAAACGCTTAGGGTAAGGAATTACCTGATGGAATTTTCAGATGAGTGAATCATTTAGCTATTCGTCACCGAATGTCAGCGTGGATGCGTTGAAGCATTCGATCGCTTATAAATTGATGTTTATGGTTGGCAAAGATCCCGCAATGGCCAACAAACATGAGTGGCTGAACGCCACGCTGTTTGCGGTGCGCGATCGTCTGGTGGAGCGCTGGCTGCGCTCCAGCCGGGCCAAGCTGTCACAGGAATCCCGCCGGGTGAACTACCTGTCGATGGAGTTTCTGATTGGCCGCACGTTGTCTAACTCTCTTTTATCTCTCGGTATTTATGACGAAGTGAAAACCGCGCTCGATCAAATGGGCTTCGACCTCGAAGACCTGATTGACGAAGAAAACGACCCCGGTCTCGGCAACGGTGGCCTCGGGCGTCTGGCGGCCTGCTTCCTCGACTCGCTGGCAACGCTGGGCCTGCCAGGGCGCGGCTACGGTATTCGCTACGATTACGGTATGTTCCAGCAGCGGATCGTCAACGGCTATCAGAAAGAGTCCCCGGACTACTGGCTGGAGTATGGCAACCCGTGGGAATTCAAACGCCATAACACCCGTCATACCGTGCGCTTTGGGGGGCGTATTCAGCAGGAAGGTAAAAAAACCCGCTGGGTAGAAACCGAAGAAATTCTCGCGGTGGCCTATGACCAGATCATTCCGGGCTACGACACCGACGCCACCAACACGCTGCGCCTGTGGAGCGCCCAGGCCAGCCGGGAAATCAACCTCGGTAAATTTAATCAGGGCGATTACTTTGCGGCAGTGGAAGATAAAAACCACTCCGAAAACGTATCGCGCGTACTGTACCCGGATGACTCCACCTATTCCGGCCGCGAGCTGCGCCTGCGTCAGGAGTATTTCCTCGTCTCCGCTACCGTGCAGGATATTCTGCGCCGTCACTGGGAAGAGTACCAAACGTACGACAACCTGACGGATAAAGTCGCGATCCATCTCAACGATACCCACCCGGTACTGTCGATCCCGGAGCTGATGCGTCTGCTGATCGACGAGCACAAATATAGCTGGGATCAGGCCTTTGAGATGACCTGCCAGATCTTCTCTTACACCAACCACACGTTGATGAGCGAAGCGCTGGAAACCTGGCCTGTTGATATGCTCGGTAAAATTCTGCCGCGCCACTTGCAGATCATCTTTGAAATTAATGACTACTTCCTGAAAACCCTTCAGGAGCAGTACCCGGAAGACAGCGGCCTGCTGAGCCGGACGTCGATCATTGATGAATCAAACGGTCGCCGCGTGCGCATGGCGTGGCTGGCGGTGGTGATAAGCCATAAAGTGAACGGCGTATCGGAGCTGCATTCCAACCTGATGGTGCAATCGCTGTTTGCTGACTTCGCAAAAATCTTCCCGACCCGCTTTACCAACGTGACCAACGGCGTCACCCCACGCCGCTGGCTGGCGCTGGCGAACCCGTCGCTGTCCGGCGTGCTGGATGAAAACATCGGACGCAACTGGCGTACCGATCTCAGCCAGCTTAGCGAGCTGGAACAGCATATGGATTTCGTGAAGGTCAATCAGGCGGTGCAGAAGGCGAAGCTTGCCAACAAAAGACGGCTGGCGATACTGATCGCCCAGCAGCTTAACGTGGTGGTCAATCCAGGTGCGCTGTTTGACGTACAGATCAAGCGCATTCACGAATACAAACGCCAGTTGATGAACGTGCTGCACGTCATCACGCGCTACAACCGCATCAAGAACGATCCGTCGGCAGAATGGGTACCGCGCGTCAACATTTTCGCCGGTAAAGCCGCTTCCGCGTACTATATGGCGAAGCACATTATTCATCTGATCAACGATGTTGCGAAGGTGATTAACAACGATGCGGACATTGGCGACAAGCTGAAAGTGGTGTTTATCCCTAACTACAGCGTGAGTCTGGCGCAGGTGATTATTCCGGCAGCGGATCTCTCCGAGCAGATCTCCCTGGCGGGTACCGAAGCTTCCGGCACCAGCAACATGAAGTTTGCCCTCAACGGCGCGCTGACCATCGGCACGCTGGACGGCGCAAACGTCGAAATGCTGGAGCACGTCGGTGCGGAAAACATCTTCATTTTCGGTAATACGGCGGAAGAGGTCGAAGAACTGCGTCGGCAGGGCTATAAACCTCGCGACTATTACGAAAATGATGAAGAGCTGCGTCAGGTGCTGACCCAAATCGCTACCGGCGTTTTCAGCCCCGAAGAGCCGGGCCGCTACCGCGATCTGGTCGATTCTCTGATTAACTTCGGCGATCACTACCAGGTGCTGGCAGATTACCGCAGCTACGTAGACTGCCAGGAGAAGGTGGACGAGCTTTACCGCCACCCGGACCAGTGGTCTAACACCGCAATGCGTAACATCGCCAACATGGGTTACTTCTCCTCGGATCGCACGATTCAGGAGTATGCCGATGAAATCTGGAATATTAAGCCGGTGAGGTTGTAACTCGCAGCCAGAGGAACAGATGTTCCTCTGGCTGGTATTTCTTACGACGCCAGCGACAGCTCGCGTTTCGCCGCATGGGCCGTCAGCCACTGCGCCACGCGCGCCTGCTGATCGGCATTAAGCCACATCCCCAGACGAGTGCGCCGCCAGATGGCATCGTCGAGACGACGCACCCATTCGTGCTCAACCAGGTATTTCAGTTCGGCTTCATAAAACTCATGACCAAAATCCTCACCCAGTTCCGCTACCGTTTTCGCGTTGCCAATGATTAGCTCACTGTTACTGCCGTAGGTGCGGGCATAGTGACGGGCCAGTTGCTCACTGATGAACGGATAGCGACGGCGCAGTTTTGCCGCGTAATCGTCGCGATCGCCGCCGATATTACCGCCCGGCAGGACCGCATCTTTGGTCCATGCCTGACCAATGCCCTGATAGTAAGGCGTCAGTTTTTCCAGCGCGTGCTCGGCCAGTTTGCGGTAGGTGGTCAGCTTGCCGCCAAATACCGACAGCAGCGGCGCTTTGCCGTTCTCATCATGCACATCGAGGGTGTAATCGCGGGTGATCGCCTGCGGAGAATCCGACTCGTCGTCGCACAGTGGACGCACGCCGGAATAGGTCCAGACGATATCCTCACGGCTTAGCTGCTTCTGGAAATGACCGTTGTAGACCTTGAGCAGATAGTTAATCTCATTCTCGTCGATAGCGACGTTTTTCGGATCGCCTTTATATTCGACGTCGGTGGTGCCGATAATCGAAAACTCATCCATCCACGGGATCACAAAGACGATACGTTTATCTTCGTTTTGCAGGATGTACGCCTGCTTCTGGGTATGCACGCGCGGCACCACAATATGGCTGCCTTTGATCAGGCGAATACCATAAGGAGAAGGCAGGTGCATTCCGTCGTCGAAGAACTGTTTCACCCATGGCCCGGTGGCGTTGACCAGACCGCGCGCCTGCCAGCGGTATTTCTTGCCGCTGTCGATGTCTTCCGCTTCCACGATCCACAGCCCGTTCTCACGGCGTGCAGAGGTCGCGCGGGTGCGGGTTAACACTTCGCCGCCTTTCTGCGTCACCATCTGCGCGTTTGCCAGCACCAGGCGGGCATCGTCTACCCAGCAGTCAGAATATTCGAATCCGCGCACGATCTCCGGCTTCAGCACGGACTCTGAGCCAAAACGCAAACCGGTTGATCCCGGCAGGCTGGTCCGTTTCCCCAGGTGATCATACATAAACAGGCCAATGCGGATCATCCACGCCGGGCGCAGATGCGGACGGTGCGGAAGTCGAAAGCGCATCGGGAAGGCAATGTGCGGCGCCATTTTTAACAGCACTTCGCGTTCCGCCAGCGCCTCGCTCACCAGGCGGAATTCATAGTGTTCAAGGTAGCGCAACCCGCCGTGGATCAGTTTCGAGCTGGCGGAAGAGGTGGCGCAGGCGAGATCCTGCGCCTCCAGCATCAGCACGGATAAACCGCGCCCGGCTGCGTCTGCCGCGATGCCCGCACCATTGATGCCGCCACCTATCACAATCAGATCTTTGGTTTCCATGCTGCTACCTCATGTACTTTCGTTAAAGCGCAAAAATGTTCGATATCGCTCATAATAGCAAGGAATCGCGCTTTTGGTAACATCAAAAAAACAATTTGGAGTGATATGCATAACATAATGGCGTTTCTCTACCCTGCCGACGTAAACTGAGCGTTAACCCTGAGTCGGACAGAGTAAAGAGAAGATATGGATCACTTTGAGTGTATTAATGTAGAAGAAGCCCATCAGAAGCTGCATCAGGCCATGGCCGTGCTGGTGGATATCCGCGATCCGCAAAGCTACGCGCTGGGCCATACGCCGGGCGCATTTCACCTGACCAACGACACGCTGGGCGCGTTTATGCGCGAAACCGATCCCGATACGCCGGTGATGGTGATGTGCTATCACGGCAACAGCAGCAAAGGCGCAGCGCAGTATCTCCTGCAACAGGGTTATGACCAGGTGTATAGCGTGGACGGCGGCTTTGATGCCTGGCACCGTCATTTCCCGGCGGAAGTGGAACGCACGGTGTTTTAGCCGTTATACTGACCCCCTTTTGCGTGGAACAAGCGACCGCCCGTATGTTGATGATCACCTCTTTTACCAACCCGCGCATCGCGCAGGCATTTGTCGATTATATGGCGACGCAGGGCGTCGTGCTGACGCTCCAGCATAATACGCAGTGGGACGTCTGGCTGGCAGATGAAAGCCAGGCCGCGCAGGTTCAGGCAGAGCTGGCGCGTTTTATGGAGAACCCGGCAGACCCGCGCTATCTGGCGGCAAGCTGGCAGTCGGGGCAGACTAACAGCGGCCTGCGCTACCGCCGTTTTCCCTTTCTGGCAACCCTGCGGGAAAAAACCGGTCCGTTTACCGCCGTGATTATCGCCATCTGCGTGCTGGTCTACCTGCTGATGAAAATCCTCGGCGATCAAGTCGTTATGGCATGGCTGATATGGCCGTTTGATCCCTCCCTGAAATTTAATGTCTGGCGCTATTTTACCCACGCTTTCATGCACTTTTCGCTCCTGCATATCCTCTTCAACCTGTTCTGGTGGTGGTATATCGGCGGTATGGTGGAAAAGCGCCTCGGTAGCGGCAAGCTGATTGTCATTACTATTATCAGCGCGCTGCTGAGCGGATTTATTCAGAACAAATTCAGCGGTCCGCTTTTTGGCGGGCTGTCTGGCGTGGTGTATGCCCTGATGAGCTACGCATGGCTGCGGGGCGAGCGCGATCCGCAAAGTGGCGTCATTTTACCGCGCGGCCTGATTGCCTTTATTTTAATATGGTTGATTTCGGGTTGGTTTATTTCCAGCGACGTTTCGCACGGTGCCCACTTTACCGGGCTACTGGTCGGGCTGGCGATGGCCTTTGTTGATACGCAGAATGTGCGAAAACGAAAGTAACTTTTCCAGGGATTCTTGATGAAACAGACACAACGTCATGACGCTATTATCGAACTGGTCAAAAAGCAGGGATACGTTAGCACCGAGGAGCTGGTCGAGCACTTCTCCGTCAGCCCGCAAACCATTCGCCGCGATCTCAACGACCTCGCCGATCAAAATATGATCCTGCGCCATCATGGCGGCGCGGCGCTGCCTTCCAGCTCGGTCAACACGCCGTGGCACGATCGCAAAGCGACCCAGACGGCGGAAAAAGAGCGCATCGCGCGTAAAGTGGCAAGCCAGATCCCCAATGGCTCGACGCTGTTTATTGATATCGGCACCACGCCGGAAGCGGTGGCGCACGCGCTGCTGGAGCACAGCAATTTGCGCATCGTCACCAACAACCTGAACGTCGCTAATACGCTGATGGTGAAAGATGATTTTCGCATTATCCTCGCGGGCGGCGAGTTGCGCAGCCGCGACGGGGGGATTATCGGTGAGGCCACGCTTGATTTTATCTCCCAGTTCCGCCTCGACTTTGGCATTCTTGGGATCAGCGGCATTGACAGCGACGGCTCGCTGCTGGAGTTCGACTACCACGAAGTGCGCACCAAGCGGGCGATCATTGAAAATTCACGCCACGTTATGCTGGTGGTGGACCACTCCAAGTTTGGCCGCAACGCGATGGTGAATATGGGCAGCATCAGCATGGTCAACGCCGTTTACACCGACGTGATGCCGCCCGCCGGGGTGATGCAGGTGATTTCCAGCCACAACGTGCAACTGGAACTTTGCTAACGCACCATTTCCCATTTCAGGTCAAAACGCGCAGATGTTTTCGCAGCCGGTCAGCGTCGTTGACTTTGGCCTTTTCCTGGTGCGAGACGTCGAATAACCGGCGTCCCGCATCGGAAATTATCTGCGACTATTGATGCGCGCGTAGAGATCGCCACGAAACGTCCCGTCGCGCAGGGAGAGAAAACTGCCCGGTGACGCTACACCCCATACCCCATCATTTTCAGCAGTTTCTGCGCGTGCTGTACCGCATCCTGACGGTGGGCGACGCCGAGTTTTTGATACAGATTACGAATATGCGTCTTGATGGTGGTCGCCGCCACGTCAAGCTCACCGGCGATCTGATCGTTGCTGTAGCCGGAGTAAATCAGCCCCAGCACCTGCCATTCGCGCTGGGTCAGCGGACTGGTGCGGATCAGTTCCGGCACCTGCGGGTGATTAAGTAGCCGTTCGACGAAGTTCTCGTCAAAATGGGCGAACTTATGCCGATGATGCTGATTAATATCGCGCAAAATTCGCTGGGCGCGGTGCTGTTCCAGTTCCGGCAAGGTATTAAGCTGAATAAGCTGACGCAACTGCTGCGCCATCGCCTCGCCCTCAATGACAAAATGGTTGATAAACCCGGTGCGGTTGGCGAGGGTCAGCGCTTCAATCAGCACGTTCTGGGCTTCATTTTTGCGTCCCGCCTGCCAGTAAAGCTGGTTGAGCAACAGCAGGTTACGGTTGAGATCGCTCATCAGGCGCAGGCTGCGCGCGTTTTCGTTTAACTCTTCCAGCACAATTTCCGCCGGGCCGGATTCGCCGAGCAGGATCTGCACGCGGGCAATATTGCGCCACTGGCTTTGCAGGAAGTGATTATTGGCAAACTCCGGTTTTGGCGTCTGGCGCAGCCAGTTGGCGGCGGATTTTTTGTCGCCGGTCATCTGCCAGTAAATCACCCGCACTTTATCCGCGTTCGACACCCAGTCGCTGTGATAAGGGCCGTTGCCGAGCAGGTTTTCCAGCCGGTTAAGCTGGCTGCGGGCATTATCCAGATCGCCGCGTGCCAGCGAGCACTGCACCAGCAGCGCCAGACACTGAAGCTGCTGCTGCGGTTGATAGGTCGAAAGCACGGTCATGCCGCTGCGTGCGGCGCTTTCCGCTTCATCGATGCGTCCCCAGGCCCACAGGAGTTGCGCGCGGATGCGCAGCAAAAATTCGTGCATCGGCAACTGTTCCAGATGCTGCTCGTAAATCAACTGGAATGCTTTTTCCTGGGTTTCCCAGGCGGCCTGTAAAAAGCCCTGGGCGAAAAGAATTTCACTTTGCTGGATCAGGCTCCACAAGGCGTAATGCCAGACATCGTGGCGGCGCGCCATCTGCTCGGTCTGATGCATTAAGGCCAGCGACTCGCTCAGCAGACCTTTGCAGTGCAGCACTTCGCCAAGAACCGAGGTGGCGACGATGCGGCTGTAATAACTGGCGACCGGCAGCATATCCAGCGCGATTTCAGCCAGCCGTTCGGCTTCTTCCGGGTCGCCGTCGTTGATGGCAACCTGCGCGCGCAGCGCATTGAAATCTCCGGTCAGCGCCACGTCCATCACGATTTGCATCTCCTGCTCGGCGCGGGCCAGCAGAGTATTCACCTCGCTGTAACGGTGCTGGCTTTGCATCAGCCACGCCTGAAGCAGGACCAGACGCGGGTTTTCCAGCAGGCTTTCCCACGGCAGCGAGGCCAGCGATTCTTCCAGCAGCGTCAGTTCGCTATGGTTGAACAGCCCCCACGCATGGTTAAGCAGAATATCGCGCAGCATTCGCGCATCGCCGGAAGCCAGCGCGTGGTGAATGGCCTCGGTAGGAAAGCCCTGTGCCATCCAGCTTTCGGCGGCGGCGCGATGCAGTTCCGGCAGTTCCGTTGCCAGTTCCCACTGGCAGCGCTGACGCAGGAAACTGCCGAACAGCGGGTGATAGCTGAACCACTCACCGGAATCATCCATTCGTTGCAGAAACAGACCCTGCCGTTCGATCTCTTCCAGCCGCATCTGACCGTTTTCTTCCCCGGTGACGCGGACGATAAGCGCGTCGTTCATTGAGCGCAGCAGGGCGCTTTTCAGCAGGAAGTGGCGGGTGCTTAAATCCACATTATCCAGCACTTCATCGACCAGATAATCAGAAAGATGGCTGGCGTTAATCCCGGAGAGGCGGCGCGCCGACTGATGCGGCGCGTTATTATTCTGCCGGGCGGAAAGAGCGATAAGCTGAAGCGCGGTGGCCCAGCCCGCGACTTCATCGCACAGGCGGCCGCTTTCAGAGGCTTCAATCGGCGAGGTCAAACGGCAATCGAAAAACTGCCGCGCTTCCTGATGATTAAAGGCCAGATGCTGGCTGCCGATCTCCAGGAGCTGATCGCGCACCCGCAGGTTGGCAATGCCCAGTTGCGGAAGATTGCGCGACATCACCAGCAGGGTGAGGTTTTCCGGCTGGTGGCGCAGGAAGAAACGCATCGCTTCGTGGATCACCGGATTGGTGATCAGATGATAATCGTCAATAACCAGCCACAGCGGGCGATCCCACTCGGCCAGTTCAATAAACAGCTGAGCAAAAAGCGAGGTCAGGCTGGCGTACTGGCGCTTTTGCACCATTGCTTCGCTGGCCTCGCAGTGTCCGCCGGTTGCCTGCTGGATCGCAGCAATCAAATAGCTGGCGAAGCGTTCCTGCTGGTTATCGCCTTCGTCCAGCGAAAACCAGCCCAAATCGCTCCTTCCCGCCGCCCATTGTGAAATGAGCGTCGTTTTTCCATATCCTGCCGGGCTGGTGATCAGCGCCAGACGAAAATTGTTCGCGCCGGAAAGTTTAGCCAGCAGGCGATCGCGGACCACTGTATGGTCAAGACGAACCGGGCGACTTAGTTTTGACGGAATCAACATATTTATCACTTCACTGTGCGGAAAAAGAGAGCGGGAGTTTTTTTGCGCTTCGTAATTAATATCTCTACGTTGGTGCAGATTGCAATGTATTGCAAGTTATGTCCGCTTTTAGTGTTTCTTAATTTGCACTCGGTCACAAATCATTAAATAAATTATCCGTTCTACTGAAACCGGTGCCAGCCTGCGTGGCGTCTGGCTTAGGTCAAATGGGAGAGGAGCGAAAAATGCGCGATAACGCACACCGGATTTTCCTTAAGGTTATTTAATATTCAACTTTTATGGTGCAGGGAAATAACCCGTTACAGGATGGGATAATCCTGATGGGTGTATTTCATGAGGTTAGTTGTTTTTCTGATTACAATCTTTTTTAGAAACGGGATTTCAGTTTTTTGATCGGGACCATAGTTCTGCGGGTGGCGATGCCGGAAACTGTTCCGCTGGCGAAGGATGCCTCCCCTCTGTTCAAAAGCCCTGCAAGGATAGCGTAAGCGGCTAACGTTATAGTGGTGGCGATCACATTTTTCGCTCATCCCTGCTGCTCCTCCCTGCCTAATCCCTGTCAGGATGAGGAAGCCAGCCGGGTAGCCCGGCACACTATTGTTAACGTTTTTTCATTTGAACAGGATCCGGTTCCTTTTATGTCACAGCCCTCTTTTGATAACGCACAATTTCAGGCTGCCCTGGCGCGTCAGTGGCAGCGTTTTGGTTTAACGGATGCACAGCAAATGACGCCGCATCAATGGTGGCAGGCGGTGAGCGGCGCGCTGGCAGAGTTACTTGCCGCCCAGCCGGTAAACGCGTCTGCGGCTAATCAGCGTCACGTTAACTACATCTCGATGGAGTTCCTGATTGGTCGCCTGACGGGTAACAATCTGCTCAATCTCGGCTGGTATCAGGGGGTGAGCGATGCCCTGAAAGAGCAGGGGATCAACCTGACCGATCTGCTGGAAGAAGAGATCGACCCGGCGCTCGGCAACGGCGGTCTGGGACGCCTGGCGGCGTGCTTCCTCGACTCTATGGCAACGGTCGGCCAGGCGGCGACGGGCTACGGTCTGAACTATCAATACGGCCTGTTCCGCCAGTCTTTCGCGGACGGCAATCAAATGGAAGCGCCGGACGACTGGCATCGCGGTCGCTACCCGTGGTTCCGCCACAATGAAGCGCTGGATGTGCAGGTCGGCATCGGCGGTAAAGTGGTGAAAGGTGAATGGCAGCCAGGGTTCACTATTACCGGGCAGGCGTGGGATTTACCGGTGCTGGGCTACCGTAACGGTATCACCCAGCCGCTGCGTCTGTGGCAGGCGACTCACGCCCACCCGTTCAACCTGACCAAATTCAACGACGGCGATTTTATGCGTGCCGAGCAGCAGGGCATCGACGCTGACAAACTGACCAAAGTGCTCTACCCGAACGACAACCACACGGCGGGCAAGAAACTGCGTCTGATGCAGCAATATTTCCAGTGTGCGTGCTCCATTGCCGATATTCTGCGTCGTCATCACCTGGCGGGCCGCGCGCTGCATGAGCTGGCGGATTACGAAGTCATTCAGTTGAACGACACCCACCCGACCATCGCCATCCCGGAACTGCTGCGCGTGCTGATTGATGAGCATCAGCTCAGCTGGGACGATGCCTGGGCCATCACCAGCAAAACCTTTGCCTACACCAACCACACGCTGATGCCGGAAGCGCTGGAGTGCTGGGATGAGAAGCTGATCAAAGCGCTGCTGCCGCGTCACATCCAGATTATCCATGAGATCAACACCCGCTTTAAGGCGCTGGTGGAGAAAACCTGGCCGGGCAATGAGGCGGTCTGGGCGAAGCTGGCGGTGGTCTATGACAAGCAGGTGCGCATGGCAAACATGTGCGTGGTGAGCGGCTTTGCGGTCAACGGCGTGGCGGCGCTGCACTCCGAACTGGTGGTGAAGGATCTGTTCCCGGAATATCACCAGCTGTGGCCGAACAAATTCCATAACGTCACCAACGGCATTACCCCGCGCCGCTGGATCAAACAGTGCAACCCGGCGCTTGCCGCGCTGCTGGATAAATCGCTGAAAAAAGAGTGGGCCAACGATCTCGACCAACTGATCAACCTGGAGAAATACGCCGACGATGCCAAATTCCGTCAGCAGTATCAGGCGATCAAGCTGGATAACAAAATCCGCCTGGCGGCCTTTGTGAAAGCGCGGACCGGCATTGAAATCAGCCCGGACGCCATTTTCGATGTACAGATCAAACGTCTGCATGAGTACAAGCGTCAGCACCTGAACCTGCTGCACATCCTGGCGCTGTACAAAGAAATCCGTGAAAACCCGCAGGCGGACCGTGTCCCGCGCGTATTCCTGTTCGGTGCGAAAGCGGCACCGGGATACTACCTGGCGAAAAATATCATCCTGGCGATCAATAAAGTCGCCGAAGCGGTGAACAATGACCCGCTGGTGGGCGATAAGCTGAAAGTGGTGTTCCTGCCAGACTACTGTGTGTCGGTTGCGGAGCGACTGATCCCGGCGGCGGATATCTCCGAGCAAATCTCTACCGCCGGTAAAGAAGCGTCCGGCACCGGCAACATGAAACTGGCGCTGAACGGCGCGCTGACCGTCGGCACGCTGGACGGTGCGAACGTTGAAATCGCCGAGCAAGTCGGTGAGGAGAATATCTTCATCTTTGGCCATACTGTGGAAGAGGTGAAGCGCCTGAAAGCCAAAGGCTACGATCCGCTGAAATGGCGCAAAAAAGACAAAGTGCTGGATGCCGTACTCAAAGAGCTGGAGAGCGGAAAATACAGCAACGGCGACAAACACGCGTTCGATCAGATGCTGCACAGTCTCGGCAAGCAGGGCGGCGATCCGTACCTGGTACTGGCGGATTTTGCGGCCTACGTTGAGGCACAAAAGCAGGTTGATGTGCTTTATCGCGATCGGGATGCGTGGACCCGCGCGGCGATCCTTAATACTGCCCGCTGCGGAATGTTCAGCTCCGATCGCTCCATTCGGGACTACCAGAGCCGTATCTGGCAGGCCAAACGTTAAGGACAGCTATGGAACGCAAACGCCTCGATAAAGCCGCATTAGCGGCGGGGATTAGCCCTGATTACATTAACGCGCACGGTAAACCGCAGTCTATTGGTGCTGAAACCAAACGGCGTTTGCTGGATGCCATGCATCACACCACGGCCCCGAAAGGGGCCGTTACGCCATTACCCAACGTCATGGTTTTTACCCGTGGTAAAAAAATGGCGCTGGAGCTGGCGGGAAGCGGCGAGTTTAGCTGGTCGCTGACAACCGAAGAGGGACGTCAGCATCAGGGCGAGGCCAGCGGCGGTAAACCGCTGACGCTGCCGACGCGCCTGCCGGAAGGCTATCACACGCTGACGCTGCGCCAGGGCAAAAAGCAGTGGCAATGCCGGATCATTATCGCTCCGCAGCGCTGCTACGAGCCTGACGCGCTGCGCAGTGGTCAAAAGCTGTGGGGTGCCTGCGTTCAGCTTTACACGCTGCGTTCGGAGAAAAACTGGGGCATCGGCGATTTTGGTGATTTAAAAGCCATGCTGCCGGAAATCGCACAGCGGGGCGGGGCGTTTATCGGTCTCAACCCGATCCACGCGCTCTATCCGGCAAATCCCGAAAGCGCCAGTCCGTACAGCCCCTCTTCACGCCGCTGGCTGAACATTATCTACATTGACGTCAACGCGGTGGATGATTTTCAGCACAGCGAAGAAGCGCAGGAGTGGTGGCAGATGCCGACGACCCGGCAGGCGTTGCAAAAAGCGGTCAAAGAAGACTGGGTGGATTACTCCGCCGTGACCGCGCTGAAGCTGACCGGGCTAAGTATGGCGTGGCGACGCTTCGCTACCCGGTCAAAAGACGATGAGCATATGCAGGCGTTCCGCCAGTTCGTTGCTGACGAGGGGGAAAGCCTGTACTGGCAGGCGGCCTTTGATGCGATGCATGCCTGGCAGGTGAAAGAAGATCCGATGCGCTGGGGCTGGCCGGTCTGGCCGGAGGCGTATCGGTCTACTTCAACGCCGGAAGTGAAGCAGTTCTGTCAGGAGCATCAGGAAGAGGTCGATTTTTACCTGTGGCTTCAGTGGCTGGCCTGCACACAGTTCGCTTCCTGCTGGGAGATATGTCAGAGCCTGAATATGCCGGTCGGGCTGTATCGCGATTTGGCGGTGGGCGTTGCGGAAGGCGGCGCGGAAACCTGGTGCGACCGCGAGCTGTACTGCCTGAAAGCGTCGGTTGGCGCGCCCCCGGATATTCTCGGTCCGCTGGGACAGAACTGGGGCCTGCCGCCGATGGACCCGCACATCATTACCGCCCGTGGCTACGAGCCGTTCGTCCAGTTGCTGCGCGCGAATATGCGCGACTGCGGGGCGCTGCGTATCGACCACGTGATGTCGATGCTGCGCCTGTGGTGGATCCCCTACGGCGAAACGGCGGATCATGGCGCTTACGTGCACTATCCGGTGGACGATCTACTGGCGATCCTTGCACTGGAAAGTCAACGTCATCAGTGCATGGTGATCGGCGAAGATCTTGGTACGGTGCCGGTGGAGATCGTCGGCAAGCTGCGTAAATCCGGCGTTTATTCGTATAAGGTGCTGTATTTCGAAAGCGACCACGAAAAAACGGTCCGCGCGCCGGATGCCTGGCCTGCGCAATCAATGGCGGTGGCGGCAACGCACGACCTGCCTACTCTGCGCGGCTACTGGGAAAGCGGCGATCTGACGCTCGGTAAAACGCTGGGGCTGTACCCGGACCCGGTGGTGCTGCGCGGACTGTATCAGGATCGCGAACTGGCGAAACAGGGGTTGCTGGATGCTTTGCATCGCCACGGCTGCCTGCCGAAAAGCGTCGGCCATAAAGCCTCGCGCATGGCCATGACGCCGGTACTGAATCGCGGGATGCAGCGCTATATCGCCGATACTCACAGCGCCCTGCTGGGCCTCCAGCCGGAGGACTGGCTTCAGATGGCGGAACCGGTGAATATTCCGGGCACCAGCTATCAGTACAAAAACTGGCGGCGCAAGCTTGCCACCACGCTTGAGAAGATGTTTGCCGATGACGGCGTGAACAGGCTGATTAAGGATTTGGATAAGCGGCGGAAGGTGAAGCGGAAATAATTGACGACGCCCGGTGTGATGAACATCGGGCATTATGCTTATACCCGTCATACTTCAAGTTGCTTGTGCGTTGGCTTTCCTCGCTCACCCCAGTCACTTACTGGAGTAAGCTCCTGGGGATTCACTGCGTCGCCGCCTTCATGCAACTCGAATTATTTAGGGTAGATATGTCGACAAAGATAGCGATAAGCGCTGTCAGAACAGGACCGGCGGCGTGATTTTTACTGGCGCAAATAGTGTTGAGACGTTGGCAGGTAATATTTTCCTCATACCAGGCTTCGGTGACGACCGTGGTTAAACCATGTTGACCAAACAATATTTCCTTCGCATTTTGTGAATTTGCGACTTCGCGCGGGAAGTCAGTTATTTTAAGAAGCAGTCCCTCCAGACAAAAGGGTTCAGATTGAATGATATGGATGTTCCTTCGTTCTGCCGCCTTTCTGTCTGTGGCGGATATCGCCAAATCGGAATCAATATAAATATATTTTTGATCGAAATCACCCAAATAATTAATCGCCCGCTGAATGGCGGTTTTTGGCCCACCGCCGCCCGCTTCATCAATCTTGACGCTAAATCCCGCGTTTCGCGGATGATAAAGTGTCTTGATTCGCTCAACAAATTTCTTATCGGAAATCCCTTCACAGATAATTAACCGGGTGGAGCGTAACGTCCGTGTTTTTCTGGCAGGTTTACTCATAGTTCAGGTACTCCACCAAAGGCTCCGGCCAGATATTTTGCCGCCAGATTTTCATCGGCGCGGGCTTCGGTTGATGGGAAGTCATCAAGGCGGAAGCATTCGCTGCGGTTATTTTTTTTCTCGGTGATGATGATCCGATATTTACCGAGGTAGTTAATCAGTTCCGGTTTGTGGCAGGTGAAGACCAGCTGTGAGCCATGTGGATTGCTTTCTTTATTAGTAAATAACTCGAGGATTGGCTTCATCATATGTGGATGAAGATCGTCGCCCAGCTCATCGATAAAGCAGGGATTGCCGCTTTCCAGCGCGTTTAAGATTTCGTATAAGCGGATCAGTGCACTTTGCGTCCCGGCTGACTCAAGAAAAAAAGGTAGGGTGAAAATGCGTCCATCTTTGTCTTCATGAATTCCAGAAAGAGTATAATTTATTTTATTTTGCCCTAATTCACCAACGGTGTTTTCTCTTTGGACAGCAATGTCATGAAGACCCAGATCCCATTTCTTAATTTGTGTTTTCAGTTTTTTAAATAAATCGCCGTTACTCTCCAGCATCATAGCGATATCGGATAAATCATATTCAATAGTTGATCTTCTGCCCACAGAGTTTATATTCGAAAAGCTTAAGATGCTTTTCGCGATATCATTTGCTAATGGTATATTGATTCTTCTGGCAGCCGATATAATGCTGGTGTTGCAAGGTGTACGGACAGCTTCTCTTTCACCAAAAGGGAACAGTTCATTTTTCTCAATATAATCATAGTGAACATTACGCTGGATTTTTTCGAGAAGCCCCATATATTTAGACGCATCAATGACGGGATCTTCCAACTGTTGTAAAATTTCGCCAACGGAATCGTTATTTATAGTGCGTTTAAAGATATAAATGTTTTTCTTGTTTTTGTTTTTAAGGTATAGTTTTTCTTCGTAGATCAAAAACTCACCGGTTGTAATTTCGTATAAGTATTCTGAACCCTTTAATATAAAATTAATACGTAACTGACTCATGTGATTGCCGGACTTATTAATATTAATATACAACGGTTCGCTAGCGCGCGCAGGGATATTCCAGAATAACCATCCTAAAAACGGCAGCGGCTTAAGCAGGGTTGTTTTCCCGGAAGCATTTGCGCCCATGATCGCCGTGATAAGGTTGACCTGATGCCCGCCGCATTCCTGCCATAAATCCTTGTAGCGGTCTTTTTTACTGGTGGTGAGATCCACCAGTCCCCCTTCATCGCCGAAACTGCCGAAGTTTTTCACTTCGTACCATAAGATAGCGTTTTTCATAAAACCTCATTTTGTACAAAAAAATGTATAAAATAGTATTTTATGAAGTTTATTACAGCCATTGGGTAAAGCAACAACAAAAAAGCCCCTGATTTTCATCAGGGGCTTCGCAATACGAATCAGTGGTAGATTATGAAATCACACCACCATTCCCAACAGCAGGCACCCGACCAAACCACATACCGAGATTATGGTTTCCAGCGCCGACCATGAGCGGATCGTCTCGCCGATAGTCAGGTTGAAGTACTCTTTGAACAGCCAGAAACCCGGATCGTTAACATGAGAGAAAATCACGCTGCCTGAACCCACGGCGATCACCATGAGTTCAGGGCTGACGCCGGTGGTGGCAATCAGCGGTGCGACGATCCCGCCCGCCGTAATCGCTGCCACGGTAGCGGAACCCAGCGCGATACGCAGTACGGCGGCGATGGACCATGCCATAAAAATCGGCGACACGCCGGAGCCGTGCATCATTGAGGCGATGTATTTGTCCACGCCGCTATCAACCAGCACCTGCTTGAACGCACCGCCGCCGCCAATGATCAGCAGCATCATGGCGATGATTTTGATCGAGGTAGTGAGGGTATCGTTAATGTCATCCATCGAACGACCGCGATTCAGGCCAAAGGTGAAGATCGCGATCAGCACCGCAATGAGCGTCGCCATTACCGGATCGCCGAAGAATTCAGCGTAAGGCAGAAGGGCATGGCCTTTTGGCAGGATCATCTCGGCAACCGCGCGTAGCGCCATCAGGATCACCGGGACCAGCGATGTCCAGACGCTGACGCCGAACCCCGGCATCTCCGCTTCAGTAAAGGTTTTGGCGTTATACAGACCTTCCGGGATCGGCTTATCAATGCCCTTCAGGAATTTGGCATAGACCGGACCGGCGAGGATCACCGTTGGGATCGCCAGCAGCGTGCCGTAAAGCAGCGTCTTGCCCATGTCCGCATGGAAAATAGTCGCGATGGCGGTCGGACCGGGGTGCGGCGGTAGAAAACCGTGGGTTACAGAAAGCGCTGCGGCCATCGGCACGCCGACGAAAAGCAGCGGGATGCGTGCAGCGGCCGCGATGGTAAATACCAGCGGTAACAGCAGAACGAAACCCACTTCATAGAACAGGGCAAAACCCACGGTAAAGCCGGTTAATACCACCGCCCACTGAATGTATTTTTGACCGAACCTGGCGATAAGCGTAGTGGCAATGCGCTGCGCGCCGCCGCAGTCAGCGAGCAGTTTGCCGAGCATCGCACCGAAGCCCATGATCAGCGCCAGGCCACCGAGCGTGCCGCCAACGCCCGCTTTGATAGAGGCGATAACTTTCTCTACCGGCATTCCCTGCATGATCCCGACGGCGAGGGCCACCAGAATCAGCGCAATAAATCCGTTCAGCTTGAAACGAATCATTAACAACAATAACAACACAACCCCGATAGCAACGATGACTAATGGCATGATTTACTGGCCTTTAATTTGTTATGGGTAACTTTGTGATTTCACTGCCTTCCGATTCCGGTACTGCACTGGCGATCGCAAGACGGATAGCACATCAACAAATCCCTCTGGTACACCTGAGAAAAGCGGGCTGTTTGTGGAAGAATAGTGCTAAGGCAGGATGATACGGGTAACATTAATAAAATGAACATCCCCCCGGCAGGCAAAATTTTAAAAGTGGGAGGCAGGTCATACTCTGCGGGAAGTTTTAACAATTACCGATGAGATATGCACAGAAAGATGAATTTTTAATCGACCAATTCGGCATGGGTAAATTCAGATGATCTCATCCATTTCGGGATCGGATTTTCCTGGCTTCATGAATTGCTACAAATGAAGTGACAACATGATAACGCCCCTGACGGTCATCAGGGGCGGAGGGGATTAGTAATACGAGTGTTCGCCGCGCTGGTGCTCGGTCAGATCGCGCACGCCTTTGAGTTCCGGGAATTCGTTCAGCAGTTGCTTTTCGATCCCTTCTTTCAGGGTGACGTCGACCATCGAGCAGCCGTTACAGCCGCCGCCAAATTGCAGGATGGCGTAGCCTTCGTCAGTGATTTCCATCAGCGTGACGCGGCCGCCGTGTCCGGCAAGCTGTGGGTTCACCTGCGCCTGAAGCATGTATTCGACACGCTCCATCAGCGGGGCGTCGTCAGAAACCTTGCGCATTTTGGCGTTTGGCGCTTTCAGCGTCAGCTGGGAGCCGAGCTGGTCGGTCACGAAATCGATATCCGCATCTTCCAGATACGGTGCGCTTAACTCGTCTACGTAGGCGGTCAGCAAATCAAATTTCAGGGCAGTATCGCTTGCTTCCACAGCGTCCGGCGGACAATAAGAAACACCGCATTCGGCGTTAGGCGTTCCGGGATTAATGACAAATACACGAATTTGCGTCCCTTCTTCCTGATTTGCCAGCAGTTTGGCAAAGTGCGCTTGTGCAGCATCGGAAATACGGATCATAGCAATGGCCTAATAGTTGACTGTTTTACTCGGTTATAATACGCCCATCGTCGAGGCTCTACAAGGTTCGACAGAGGCACCAGACCTGGACCGTTGCTGCGCCGCCTCGCTTTAGCAGGCGGACAATTTCTGCGACGGTGCTGCCTGTGGTGACGACATCATCCACCACGACGATATGGAGACCTCTGACCGGGATTTCAAGCTGAAAGGCATTTTTCAGGTTGTGCTTACGCATCCGGGCGGAAAGCTGGTGCTGGGTCGCGGTGGCCCGCACGCGGGTGACGGCGTCGGCTTCATACTCACAGCCCAGCCAGCGCGCCAGCGGGCGGCACAGCAAATCGCTCTGATTAAACCCTCTGCGCCAGTGTCTTTTTTGCCACAGCGGCACGCTGATAAGGCGATCCGGGCGAGGCTGCCGCCGCTGGAACGAGGCCAGCAGCAGGAGCCTCGCCAGCGCCGGAGCCAGCTCCGCTTTGCCGGAAAACTTAAAGCGGTGAATCAGCGTGCTCAGCGGCGGTATGTAGTCGCTGACCGCAATCAGCCGCTGCCACGGCGGCGGTTTTTGCAGGCAGCGCCCGCAGGGCAGGTGTTCATGCTGCGCGGGAAGGCCGCACTGCGGGCAGACCAGCGCTCTTGCAAAAAGCGTGGACGCGCAGCGCGAGCAAATCCCCCACTGCGGCAGGGCAAGCGGCATTCGGCATAGCCAGCATAAGCCACAGGCTGTTAACATATTTCACCTCGTAAACGACAAGTGAGAACAGTACCTGATGAGCGACCTCTGGTGGCAAACGAAAGGCGAAGGAAATTGTCATCTTGTGCTGCTGCACGGATGGGGACTGAATGCGGAAGTGTGGGATTGCATTTCGGCGGAATTAAGCTCGCATTTTACGCTGCATCTGGTGGACTTGCCGGGCTTCGGGCGCAGCCAGGGTTTTGGTGCGCTAACGCTTGCGGAAATGGCCGAGTGTGTGCAGGCTCGCGCGCCGGAAAAAGCCATCTGGCTGGGCTGGAGTCTCGGCGGGCTGGTGGCGAGCCAGGTGGCGCTAAGTCATCCCGGGCGCGTGCAGGCGCTGGTGACGGTGGCGTCATCCCCCTGTTTTTGCGCCTGTGACGGCTGGCCGGGGATCAAGCCGGAGGTCTTGTCCGGGTTCCAGCAGCAGCTCAGCGAGAACTTTCAGCGCACCGTGGAGCGTTTTCTGGCGCTGCAAACAATGGGGACGGAGAGCGCCCGCCAGGACGCCCGCAGGCTGAAAAACGCCGTGCTGGCGTTACCGATGCCGGAAGTGGCGGTGCTCAATGGTGGACTGGAAATCCTGAAAAATACGGATTTACGTGAACCACTGCGCGAGCTGACTCTGCCGTTCTTGCGCATCTACGGCTATCTCGACGGACTGATACCGCACAAGGTTATCCCGTTGATTGACGCCCTCTGGCCTGCCAGCGAGTCGCTGACGATCCCGAAGGCCGCGCATGCGCCGTTTGTTTCCCATCCCGCAGCGTTTTGTCAGGCGCTGATCGACCTCAAAGCCAGAGTGGTCTGATTCTTTCGCGCGGCCTGGCAAAAGTGGGATGACGCAGCAATACTGATAATGCCGCTGCGTATTTTTATGCCGTGGCATCCCCTGTCAAAAAGGAGTCCGGGCTATGAAAATTGTTGCAGGTATCGTTGCATCGCTGGTGATTGGATCGCTGTCGTTCGGGGTTATGGCGGCGGAAGAGCTGCATAAAGATAAACTCAAAGAGATGAACCTGACCAAAGTGGGGGATATCAGCACCTCCAAAGGTACGGCTCCGATGGACGCACAGCGTGAACTGTCCAAAAAAGCCGACGAGCTGGGCGGGAAATATTACGTGATCACCAGCGCGAAGAAATCAGAAAAAGACATCCACACTACGGCTGAAGTGTATAAATAAGCGCCTTGCCGGGCCTCATCAGGCCCGGCAAGCAGTTTCAGCGCAGCATCCACCATTCCCGCAGACACGCTTTCCCTTCCGGGCAGCGCTTGCAACTGCCATTCAGACAGCTTTCGACATCTTCCTGGGTACGACGGGCTTTGCCCATCGCTTCCATGCGGCTGAGCATGGCATCCAGCAGCGGACGAGGCAGGTTCAGCGCAGCGCTAAGCTGGCTGGCTTCCATCCGTCCTTGCAGAGCCAGCATATTTCGCACGTCCATTAACGAGGCCATTAATGGCAATCTCCCGCCGGGCTTTCGCAGCAGCTGGCAGGCGTTTTACGCGTCGCCAGCAGATTGACGTCCACCCGGCTGCGGGCACGGCGCAGGCTGCCAATCACCACCACATTAAACAGCAGCACCGCCAGAATACACACCAGGCTGTACTGCGGATGCTGCTCGAAGCTGGCAACCTGATAAAACAGCGTCGCCAGGGAATAAGCGATGTTCAGCCCCCACAGAATAGAGAAGCCCATCCAGCCACGACTGGATTCGCGGGAAATGGCTCCCATCACTGAGATGCAGGGCACGTACAGCAGCACAAAAATCAGATAGCTGTAGGCTGCCGCCGCGCTGCCAAATTTCTCGCTCATCACGCCCATCGTCCCGGTCGCCATTTCACCATCGCCTTTGCTGGCTTCAATCGGGTTCGCCAGTACGCTCAGGCTGAAGGTGTCTTTCAGGCTCTGCCAGGTGTCGCTGACCGCGCCGGACAGCTCCCCGGTGAGGCTGAACTCTGCCGGGTTAAATTCCTCTTCCTGAATATTTTCGGCGGTATAAAGCGTGTTGAGCGTGCCCACCACCACTTCTTTTGCCATCGCGCCGGTAAACAGGCCAACGGTCGCCTGCCAGTGATCCTGATGAACGCCAATCGGCTCCAGCAGCGGCGTAAAGACGCGGCTGACGGACGCCAGCGCAGAGTCGTTAATGTTATTGACCGCCTTGCCGCTGAGAGAAAAACTGTTCAGCGCACTGAGGAAAATACTGACGATAACGATGACTTTACCGGCACGCAGAATAAAACCCTTCAGCCGCTGCCAGGTCTGAATGAGCAGGCTTTTAATCATCGGCACGTGGTACACCGGCAGTTCCATCACGAACGGCGAGGCTTCACCGCGCATGATGGTATGTTTAAGCATCAGGCCGGTCAGCACCGCCATCACAATGCCAAGAATGTAGAGCGAGAAGACCGCCAGCGCGCCCTGCTGCCCAAAGAAGGCGGCGGCGAAGACGGCGAAAATCGCCAGCCGCGCGCCGCAGGACATAAACGGTGCCATCATGATGGTCATCAGCCGTTCACGGGGTGCATCCAGGGTGCGTGCGCCCATCACCGACGGCACGTTGCAGCCAAAGCCAACAATCAGCGGAACGAAAGATTTACCCGGCAGACCCAGCGATTGCATCAGACGGTCCATGACAAAGGCGGCACGCGCCATGTAGCCGGAGTCTTCCAGGAAAGACAGGAACAGATACATCATGCCAATCTGCGGCACCAGCGGCAGAACGGTGTTGATCCCGCCACCAAGCCCCTGGGCGAGGAAAATCGTCAGCCAGTCCGGGAAGTGCAGGGTGTAGCCAATCCACTGGATGCCGTGGATAAAAATCGCCACCGATCCGACGTCAAAAATTGGCGACAGCGCGCCGCCGATGTTGATGGCGAACAGGAACATCACGTACATCACCAGCAGAAAGATTGGCAGACCGAGAAAACGGTTAAGGATAATTTTGTCCATCGCGGCGGTGAAGCGGCTGGGCTCAGCGGTCAGCGAGTTGCTGACCGTATCGCAGATGGCAGCGATACACTGGTAGCGCGCGTCGGCGATGTGCAGCGCGGGATCGTCAATGTCCTGATGTAAGCGGGCCAGCGAGCCGTCCAGCGTTTGCGCGGCGTCCTGGGCATACGCCCGGCTATAAATGTCGCCTTCCAGCATTTGCAGCGCCAGCCAGCGGCGCTGTTGCATTGGCATATCGGCGGGCATTTTCTGCGCCAGGCTGTCAGCTTCAACCAGCAGCGGCTGCGCATAGTGGACCAGATCCACGTCCTGATTACGGGTATGGCGGTCGATCGCCAGTTTCAGCGCGTCTATCCCGCGACCGCGCGTGGAAACCAGCGGGACTACCGGGCAGCCGAGGCGAGCGGAGAGGGCATCGATATCAACGCGCACCTGCTGCTTTTCGGCGATATCCAGCATATTGAGCGCCACTACGCAGGGAATACCCAGTTCCAGCAGTTGCAGTGTCAGGTAAAGATTGCGCTCCAGATTAGACGCATCCACCACGTTAATCAGCAGGTCAGCATCGCCGCTGAGAATGTAATGGCAGGCGATTTGCTCATCGAGCGAGGTCTGGGAGGAAATGGTGGTCAACGAATAAGTGCCGGGCAGGTCAACCAGCGTGACCTGATAATCGGTAGTCAGAAAGCTACCTTCTTTGCGTTCAACGGTCACACCTGCCCAGTTGCCTACCCGCTGACGCGAGCCGGTTAACTGGTTGAATAACGTTGTCTTACCCGAATTAGGATTGCCAATTAAGCCAATGGTTAGTTTTTTCATTTTCGTTGACTCACTGTATTAACGGGAAACCGATTCCACTTCTAATAGCGCCAAATCTTTTTTGCGTAATACCAGATTAACGCGGCGGGTTTCGATATGGACGGGATCGCCTAATGGCGCGATGCGCACTACATTAAAGGACGAGCCGGGTAACATACCCAGTGAGAGCAGCTTCTGACGATAGGCCGGGCTGATATCACGGGAGAATCCGGTGATCTTCCAGGCACTGGCTGGTGTAAATTGCATAGAGCCTACTTATGTATCACTTGCGGAATAGACCATGCGGTCTGCGCACGACGGTTAATTATCAATCAAGGCGATGGTAATGAGAATAGTTTGTATCTTCAATCTTTAAAGTGTGACGAAGTATGCTGTTAGCAAATAAAGTCGCGAAAAATTGATATAGCGCAAAAATAAGCGGGGTTTTGCCGCCGCGCAACGCAGTTGAAAAAGAGTCCGGGTGTTTTTAATATTTTACATTATATGATTAATTGTTTTATTAGTGTTAAAGCAGGGCGAGGAGCAGGGACGTCATTGCGCGTAGATATCGCCAGATAATCGCCATAACCGTTATTAAACCCCTTCGCCATCACGGGCAGGTGGAAGGGGTATGTGTACGACGTGTAATCGTCAGGTAATCAACCCGTTATTGAGCTTTGGCGTCGTAAAATACTTCCACGTCATTGTGTAATAGCAGCAACGAGGCAGGGAGTTGGGTAGATAACTGTCTGGCATTCATCAGCTTGCTGAGGATCTCTTTTTTATTATCGCCGGTGACGATAACAATAATTTTTTTAGAGCGGAGAATTTGCCGGATACCGGTGGTAATGCCACGCTTAATGTCCTGCGCGCCTTTAATCATCGCATGATTCATCGACGTCGGAGTCAGATCGACAATAGACGTATTTACCGGCAATGCATCCGCAGGTTCATTAAAACCGATATGCCCGTTAATACCGATCCCCAGAATGCACAGGTCGGGGGTGTTTTCTTCCAGCCGCGCATTCGCCTTCTGACACTCTTCATCGAGATTGCTATTGGTTGCGTCAACGCCAGAATAGTTGCTTAAATCAATCCCCCACGGCGTCAGGACGTGTCGTTTAAGATAGCTGTCGCAGGAAGTATTATGAGCGAATCCCAGACCTTCCCACTCGTCAAGCTTATGGATTTTGGTAGACGTCAGTGCGGTTTTAGTACCCGCTAAAAAATCACTGACTTTATTATAGCTCAGCGTCGGCGATTGCCCGGATGCCAGCAGAAGGAAAGCATCAGGTTTATTCCCTACAACATCGAGGATCTTTTTAGCGACGGTGCTGGCGATTTCATATTCTGATTCAATTAAGGTGAATTGCATATTAACCTCTTCTCATGGAAATATTGACTTGATAATTGGTCGGATGGGCAAATGCTTCCGTATATTCAATGATGGTATTGTTACTGGTCGCATGGCGGAATATTTTGATTATCGGGGAGTCTATGGGTATCTGTAATAGCTGGCTTTCTATAACACCCGAAAGTACCGGCTGATAAAATTCATTAACGGCGATTTTGAAAACGCCAGCGCTACGCGCGAAAGTATCGTACAGGCCAAAATTGACAATCGATTCCTGCGCTAAGTCAGCAAATTGAATAGCGGGCAAGTAACTTTCTTCAAAAATGGATGGCATGCCTTCTACATAACGCATTCGGCTGATTTGGCGGATCTCGCTACAGGGCGAGACGCATAGTTCACTGGCAATGCGTTCATCGCGAATAAGCGCGAACTTTTTAATATCGCTGTGGTGGTTTATTCCTCGCCAGGACATTTCTTCGGTGAAGCTAATCGGCTTACTTTGGTCAAAGACCAGGTCGGGGATTTTAACAATGGTCCCGATGCCGCGTCCTTTTTCGACATAGCCAAGACGGGCCAGAAACTCAATGGCGTTACGTACCGTGGCCCGGCTACAGCCGTAGATCCGTTCAAGCTCCGGCTCAGGCGGCAGCAGATGACCAATCAGGTATTCAACGCCAATCTTTTTCTGGATATCGAGGGCGATGAATTGATATTTAGCATTAGATTCCATCTGCCGTTGCCCCATTATTGGCGTTGAGTTTTATTGCCAGCGAGGTTATCGCCTCTTTCCCGGCCAGTAATATTTCGTCTGTGAGCACCGACGCCTCGCTGATTTCCTCGCGTAATAAAATCGCCGCGCTGACCATCGTGAAGTTAGCCCCGGTAAGCACCTCGTACAGTGGGTTATTAATGGCGATTTCACTGGATTGATTAAAGGGCGTGCCGCCGGGGATATCGGTCAAAAAGATAACGCCATCGCCCTGGTCAACGGCAGATGCCGCGCTTTTTAGCGCTGATGAGAGTTCGGCGGCGCTGCTGTCAAAGGAGAAGGGAACAATAGCCAACTGGCGGGGTTGCCCTATAATCCCTTCGATCATTGAGCCAAGACCCTGCGCAAACTGGCCGTGGCCTGAAATAATAATCCCTTTCATTATAAAACTCCCAGATAAGAACCCAGCAGGCTGATGGCAGCAATAAAAACAATCAGGGTGAGCGGTTTTGCTCCCTTCGTTTTTATCAGCCAGTACACCAGACTGGTCACCAGCAGCGGTAATATTTTAGGGGCTATGGCGTCGAGTAGATCCTTCTGCACCATGACTATTGATTCTCCTGCGTGGATCACCAGCGGAGTAGTCATGCTGACGCAGGAGGCGATCAATCCACCAATAACCGTCAACCCTAAAAGGGTGGCTGCGCGAGTCAGCAGAATGCTGTTGTCTTTAAAAGAGGTGATGGCACTCATGCCCTGGTAATAGCCGACGCGAATAAGCCCGAAGCGGACAAAATTCTGGAGCATAAAGAAGGCAATAATATAGAAAAAGGGCGCAATGATATTGCCGGTCGCGCCAAGACTTGCCGCTATTCCGGCAATAATGGGAATGCCTGTCGCCCACAGGATCGAATCACCAATGCCTGCCAGCGGCCCCATTGCTGCCAGCTTAAGTGCGCGGATAGTCGCGACAGGCTCTTTACGGCTTTCAGCCGCCAGACTCAGGCCGAGCGGCCCGGTCACTACAAATGTATTGGTGTTAAAAAATTCATTATGGATGCGCAATGATTTTTTTAAGTCCTCATCACTATTCGCATGAATTTTCTTTAACACCGGCATAAGAGCGAAAAGTATTCCGCCTGCCTGCATAAGTTCATAATTGAATGAAGTATTTAGCAGCATGGTGCGCCAGGCCACTTTGTTTAAATCTGCTTTGGTTAACTCAACCGGGGTTTTATCCTGAAACTCACTACTGTTTTCTTCGTTCATTTTTGATGTCCTTTTAAATGCCATCCATTTCAATTTCAGCGGTTTTTTTGCGCATATTTTTTTGCAGGTAATAATCGTAGATGACAACGCAGAGCGCAAAAATAGCCAGGGCGAGGACGGGTAAATTCAGGTAGGCGGTGATAAAGAAACCTGCGATCAGGAAGAGGGTATATTCTCCCCGCAGCATCATTTTTAACAGCATGGCAAAGCCGACAGCCGGAAGAATACCGCCCGCCACGCCAAGCCCGTGAATGATCCACGCTGGCAGCATTCTGACAGCTTCTGCGGCTTTATCCGTTCCGAGATAAACCGGAAAGAACGAAACCACAAAGTACAGCACTGCGCAAAGACCCAGGCCGATATACTGATTTATTTCTATGCCCCGGTAGTAACCACTGGCGATGTGTTTATCGTTCTTATGCATCAGGTACGCCAGCAGCGTACAAAAGGTGGTCATAATGGCCTGCATTAGTACAGCAAAGGGGATGCCAATCGCAATCGCGGTTTTTGGCGGCAGGCCAGAGGAGATGGCAAATGTTACGCCCATCAGCGTCCCAATCACCATATTTGGCGGCTGTGCACCGCCAAAGGCGGCGGTCTGACCAAGGAATACCAGCTCAAACATACTGCCGACAATAAGACCTGTTTTTACGTCGCCCAGTACCAGTCCGATCAGAAAGCCGACAACGATGGGACGATAAATCTGGAGCTGTTCGGCAAAGGAATCCGCTCCACATAGTGCGCCAATCACCCCTATTGCCAGTGCGGATTCTATATTCATACTTTCTCTCCCAGACTTTCAGTGCTGTCAGCGGGCAGTAGCTGATAATAAATCCCAACGCCTTTCGCCGCGATATTTTCCAGTTGCTGCTGTTCATCATGAGTAAGATGAATCGTGCGTTTAATCTGCCGGGTATTCGTTTTAGCGCCAACATTACCAAGATTAATTTCTTTCAGCGGAAACCCGCCGTTCACCAGGCGGGCGGCATCCGTGATATTTTCCAGAAGAATAAAAATTTTCTGCTGTGGGGACGCCTTCCCGATAATGGCAATGGTCTTCTCCACGCTGAAAAAGCGCACCGCTATTCCCGCTGGGGCGGCCATTGAGATCAGCGTCTGGCGAGTGAGATCGTTGGCTAACTCATCATTTGCAATCAGACAAAGATTGGCTTTCGTATGCGGTAGCCAGCTTGTCGCTACCTGGCCGTGAATAAGTCTGTCGTCTACGCGGCAATGAACTATATTTCCCATGAATGTATATCCTTATATATATTTATTATCGTGCTTAAACATACGTATGTTTATCGTGAGGAATATACACCTGCGAATTTAATTAAAAGTGTGATCGTTATCTTGTTCTGAATATACCTTAAAAAACCATGTCATATATATAAATCAAATGAATATAGTTAATTTATCTGATGTGTGAATTATTAAGGGATTATTCAGTCATGCCGTAAGTACAGCCAGACATTTAGCGCCAAAACGGCGTGCGCTCACTTTTATGAGTCGGGATATCACTCTGATACGAGAGTGTTTACCCGCCTGATGGCGGGTAAACCAGATGGACGGAATAAGTCAGCAGACGGTTAGCGTTTTTTACCCATTGCCGCTGCCAGCGCATCCATCATCGCGCTGTTACCGGCTGGCTGGGCTTCGCGTGCGCGTGGTTTCGCCTGCGGACGGCTGTTTTGCTCACGCGCGCCGCCGCCGCCGCGACGGGCGTTGGTTTCACCGGGCTGCTCGTCCAGGCGCATGGTGAGGGCGATGCGCTTACGCGGCAGATCCACCTCCAGCACTTTCACCTTCACGATATCGCCCGCTTTCACCACGGTGTGCGGATCTTCAACGAACTTATTCGCCAGCGAGGAAATATGAACCAGCCCGTCCTGGTGAACGCCGATGTCCACGAACGCACCAAAGTTAGTGACGTTAGTGACCGCGCCTTCAAGGATCATTCCCGGCAGCAGGTCGTTCATGGTTTCCACGCCGTCGGCAAACGTTGCGGTTTTGAATTCAGGACGCGGATCGCGGCCCGGCTTTTCCAGCTCTTTGATGATGTCGGTCACCGTCGGCACCCCGAAGCGCTCGTCGGTAAAATCGGACGCTTTCAGGTTACGCAGTTCGCTGCCGTTGCCCATCAGATCGCGCAGGGACTGCTCGGTTGCCGCCAGAATTCGCTCAACAATCGGATAGGCTTCCGGGTGAACGGTAGAGGCATCGAGCGGGTTATCACCGTGATTGATACGCAGAAAGCCCGCGCACTGTTCAAAAGCTTTCGGCCCCAGACGGCTCACTTTCAGCAACTGCTGGCGATTGTGGAACTGGCCGTTTTCATCACGCCAGGCGACGATATTCTGCGCCATCATGCGGGTCAGACCGGCTACGCGCGCCAGCAGCGGCACGGAGGCGGTGTTGAGATCCACACCGACGGCGTTCACACAGTCTTCCACGACCGCGTCGAGCTTGCGGGCAAGCTGGCTCTGGCTCACGTCATGCTGATACTGGCCCACGCCAATCGATTTCGGATCGATTTTCACCAGCTCTGCCAGCGGGTCTTGCAGGCGACGGGCGATAGACACCGCGCCGCGAATCGACACATCCAGATCCGGGAATTCCAGCGCCGCCAGTTCTGACGCCGAGTACACGGATGCGCCCGCCTCGCTGACGATCACTTTCTGCGCCGTCACTTTCGGGAACTGCTTCTGTACGTCGAGGAAGAAACGCTCGGTTTCGCGTGAGGCCGTACCGTTGCCAATCGCCACCAGTTCGACGTTGTGCTTTTCACACAGCGCCGCCACCGCGACCGCGGCTTTCGCCGCCTGTCCGGTATGCGGATAAATGGTATCGGTCGCCACCAGTTTGCCGGTGCCGTCAACCACGGCCACTTTTACCCCGGTACGCAGGCCCGGATCGAGGCCCATTGTGGCGCGCAGGCCAGCCGGAGCGGCCATCAGCAGATCGTGCAGGTTACGCGCGAAAACGTTAATCGCCTCGTCTTCTGCCCGCTCGCGCACCGTGCCCATCAGTTCGGTTTCCAGATGCATCAGCACTTTGATGCGCCAGGTCCAGCTCACTACCGCGCGACGCCAGCTATCCGCCGGTGCGTTGTTCAGGCGCAGACCGAGATGGTCGATAATGATGTGTTCGCAGTGGCTCTCTTTCGGCGGCTCGTCAAACTGCGGATCGGCATTGAGGGCCAGTTGCAGTACGCCTTCGTTGCGCCCGCGAAACATCGCCAGCGCGCGGTGAGAGGGGACGGAAGAGACAGGTTCATGATGATCGAAGTAATCGCGGAATTTCGCGCCTTCATCTTCTTTGCCCGCGACAACGGTGGCGACCAGATGCGCGTTTTTCCACAGATAGTCACGCACTTTTGCCAGCAGCGCAGCGTCTTCGGCAAAACGTTCCATCAGGATATAGCGCGCGCCGTCCAGGGCGGCTTTGCTGTCCGCCACGCCTTTATCGGCGTCAATGTATTTCGCGGCTTCGGTTTCCGGGTCGTGAGACGGTTCGCGCCATAACAGGTCCGCCAGCGGCTCCAGCCCGGCTTCAATGGCAATCTGACCGCGCGTGCGGCGCTTTTGCTTATACGGAAGATAGAGATCTTCCAGTTCTGTTTTGCTGAGCGTGCCGTTAATGGCGCGAGTCAGTTCGTCGGTCAGTTTGCCCTGATCGCCGATGGATTTGAGAATGGCCTGACGGCGTTCTTCCAGTTCGCGCAGATAGCCGAGACGCGTTTCCAGCAGGCGTAACTGCGTGTCGTCCAGCCCGCCGGTGACTTCCTTACGATAACGTGCAATAAACGGCACGGTGTTCCCTTCATCAAGCAGGCGAACGGCAGACTCTACCTGTTCGGCTCTGGCCTGAAGTTCACCCGCAATAATGCGGCAGAGCGAATCATTCAACATGGCTAGTATCATCTTGAGGTCAAAAATCAGCGGATAGTTATACGGACTGGCAGGCAAAAATGCCAGCCGCAGACGGCGGCTTCGGACTGTTCCGGCGCTATTTTACATACTCGATTTCGTTAACGTACCAGTTCATCTCTCCGCCGGGTGCCTGCACCACCGCCAAATCGCCGACCTCTTTTTTTAGCAGCGCCCGCGCCATTGGCGAATCAATGGAGATGTAATCCTTACGGCCAAAAATTTCGTCGTAGCCCACGATGCGAAAACGCTTCACCTCGCCGTCATCGTTTTCCACTTCCACCCACGCGCCGAAAAAGACTTTGCCTTCCTGCTGCGGCGAGTAATCGACGATTTTGAGATTTTCCAGACACTTGGTGAGGTAGCGCACGCGTCGGTCTATCTCACGCAGCCGCTTTTTGTTGTACTGATAATCGGCGTTTTCACTGCGATCGCCGAGGCTCGCCGCCCAGGTCACTTTTTTGGTGACTTCCGGGCGCTCTTCACGCCAGAGATAATCCATCTCTTTTTTTAGCTTTTCATACCCTTCACGCGTAATTAGCGGCGTTTTCATCTGGCTTTACCTTCTTTTTCCGATCCTGCGCACAATACGTCACGCGCGAGCCTGCCGACAGAACAAATAATGTGGCGTATGCTTATGTGTATACTTAAGCTGCTGTTAAATATGCTTTGTAACAATTTAGCCTGAAATTTATACCAGATTTTGCTGGTGGCAAACGTGTCCTTTTTTAAGAATACGCTATCACGAGTTTTGCGAACCTTTGGGAGTTAAAACCATGCAAGAGAATTATAAGATCCTGGTTGTAGATGACGATATGCGTCTGCGGGCGCTGCTGGAACGTTATCTGACCGAGCAGGGTTTCCAGGTTCGAAGCGTCGCCAACGCCGAGCAGATGGACCGCCTGTTAACCCGCGAATCATTTCACCTGATGGTGCTGGATCTCATGCTGCCGGGGGAAGACGGTCTTTCTATCTGCCGCCGCCTGCGCAGTCAGAGTAACCCGATGCCGATCATTATGGTCACGGCGAAAGGAGAAGAGGTGGATCGCATCGTTGGGTTAGAAATCGGCGCTGATGATTACATCCCGAAACCGTTTAACCCGCGTGAACTGTTAGCGCGTATTCGCGCGGTGCTGCGCCGTCAGGCCAACGAACTGCCGGGCGCGCCGTCGCAGGAAGAAGCGGTTATTGCCTTCGGTAAATTCAAGCTCAATCTCGGCACCCGCGAGATGTTCCGCGAAGACGAACCGATGCCGTTAACCAGCGGCGAGTTCGCGGTACTGAAAGCGCTGGTCAGTCACCCGCGCGAGCCGCTGTCGCGCGACAAGCTTATGAACCTCGCCCGTGGCCGTGAATATTCGGCGATGGAGCGTTCGATTGACGTGCAAATCTCCCGCCTGCGCCGCATGGTGGAAGAAGATCCGGCGCATCCGCGCTACATCCAGACCGTCTGGGGTCTGGGCTACGTTTTCGTGCCGGACGGTTCTAAAGCATGAGGCGAATGCGCCTTTCGCCACGAAGTTCTTTTGCCCGCACGCTGTTACTGATCGTCACCCTGCTGTTTGTCAGCCTGGTGACGACGTATCTGGTGGTGCTGAACTTCGCCATTTTGCCGAGCCTTCAGCAGTTTAATAAGGTGCTGGCGTACGAAGTCCGTATGCTGATGACCGATAAACTGCAACTGGAGGACGGTACGCAACTGGTGGTTCCCCCGGCGTTTCGCCGCGAGATCTACCGCGAGCTGGGCATCTCCCTCTATTCTGACGAAGCGGCGGAAGATGCAGGTCTGCGTTGGGCGCAGCATTACGAATTCTTAAGTCAGCAGATGGCGCAGCAGTTGGGCGGCCCGACGGAAGTGCGCGTCGAGGTCAACAAAAGCTCGCCGGTGGTCTGGCTGAAAACCTGGCTATCACCCAACATCTGGGTCCGCGTTCCGCTGACCGAAATCCATCAGGGCGATTTCTCCCCGTTATTCCGCTACACGCTGGCGATTATGCTGCTGGCGATTGGCGGCGCGTGGCTGTTTATCCGAATACAGAACCGACCGCTGGTCGATCTCGAACACGCTGCGTTGCAGGTCGGGAAGGGGATTATTCCGCCGCCGCTGCGCGAATACGGCGCGTCGGAGGTGCGCTCCGTTACCCGCGCTTTCAACCATATGGCGGCGGGCGTGAAGCAGCTTGCCGACGACCGTACCCTGCTGATGGCGGGGGTCAGCCACGATTTACGCACCCCGCTGACCCGCATCCGTCTGGCGACCGAAATGATGGGCGAGCAGGACGGCTATCTTGCCGAGTCGATCAACAAAGATATCGAAGAGTGCAACGCCATCATCGAGCAGTTTATCGACTACCTGCGCACCGGGCAGGAAATGCCGCTGGAGCTGGCGGATCTCAACGGCGTGCTGGGCGAAGTGGTGGCAGCCGAAAGCGGCTACGAGCGTGAAATTGATACCGATCTCCAGCCGGGCGAGATCGAAGTACGGATGCATCCGCTGTCGATCAAGCGTGCGGTCGCCAATATGGTGGTCAACGCCGCCCGCTACGGCAACGGCTGGATCAAAGTCAGCAGCGGCAGCGAAGCCAACCGTGCCTGGTTCCAGGTCGAAGACGACGGCCCCGGTATCAAACCGGAACAGCGCAAGCACCTGTTCCAGCCGTTCGTGCGCGGCGACAGCGCCCGCAGCACCAGCGGAACGGGGTTAGGGCTGGCGATTGTGCAGCGCATTATTGACAACCATAACGGGATGCTGGAAATCGGCACCAGCGAGCGCGGCGGCCTGTCGATCCGTGCCTGGCTCCCGGTGCCGGTCGTGCGCTCAGGCGGCGTGGTGAAAGACGTTTAATCTGTCCGGGTTGATGAGTCGGGCAGGTAAACAGACGTCATATCTGTTGCTGAAAAAGTACGTTCCCCCCATAAAACAAAACCCTCTTCCGCCAGGAAGAGGGTTGATTTCAAACGACGACCTGACTACAGCTTCGGACCGGCGCTGACCAGCGCTTCGCCCGCTGGCGTATCGGTATATTTCTCGAAATTACTGATAAACAGTTTCGCCAGCGCTTCGGCTTTTTCCTGCCACTGCTCAACGGACCCGTAGGTATTACGCGGATCGAGGATCTTCGTATCGACACCCGGCAGGCTGGTCGGCACCGCCAGATCGAAAATGGGCAGGGTGAAGGTTTCGGCATCGTCCAGCGAACCATTGAGGATGGCGTCGATGATCGCGCGGGTATCCTTAATGGAAATACGCTTGCCGGTCCCGTTCCAGCCGGTGTTAACCAGATAAGCCTGCGCGCCCGCAGCCTGCATCCGTTTCACCAGCACTTCGGAATACTGCGTCGGGTGCAGCGACAGGAATGCTGCGCCGAAGCAGGCGGAGAAGGTTGGGGTCGGTTCGGTGATCCCGCGCTCCGTCCCGGCGAGCTTGGCGGTGAAGCCGGACAGGAAATGGTACTGGGTCTGGTTAGCCGTCAGGCGCGAAACCGGCGGCAGAACGCCAAACGCGTCGGCGGTCAGGAAGATCACTTTCGTTGCGTGACCCGCTTTAGACACTGGCTTGACGATGTTTTCAATATGATAAATCGGGTAGGAAACGCGGGTATTCTCGGTTTTCGAACCATCATCATAGTCGATGGAACCGTCGTCACGCACGGTGACGTTTTCCAGCAGCGCATCGCGGCGAATGGCGTGATAAATATCTGGCTCGGCTTCTTCGGAGAGCTTGATGGTTTTGGCGTAGCAGCCGCCCTCGAAGTTAAATACGCCGTCGTCGTCCCAGCCGTGCTCGTCATCGCCGATTAAGCGGCGTTTTGGATCGGTGGACAGCGTGGTTTTGCCGGTGCCGGAAAGACCGAAGAATACTGCCACATCGCCTTCTGCGCCGACGTTCGCCGAGCAGTGCATGGAGGCAATTCCTTTCAGCGGCAGCAGGTAGTTCATCATTGAGAACATACCTTTTTTCATTTCGCCGCCGTACCAGGTGCCGCCAATTAACTGGATGCGTTCAGTCAGGTTAAACGCGACAAAGTTCTCTGAGTTCAGCCCCTGTTCTTTCCACTGCGGGTTGGTGCATTTTGCGCCGTTCATCACGATAAAGTCCGGCGTAAAATCGGCCAGATCGTCATCGGAAGGACGAATAAACATGTTTTTTACGAAGTGCGCCTGCCAGGCCACTTCAGTGATAAAGCGCACCGACAGGCGGGTGTCCGCGTTGGCACCGCAGAAGGCGTCAACGATGAACAGGCGCTTACCAGAGAGTTGACGGGTGACGAGTCCCTTCAGATGTTGCCAGGTTTCCGGTGAGAGCGGCTTGTTGTCGTTCTTACCTTTACCTTTATCGGACCACCACACGGTATCGCGGGTGGTGTCATCACGCACAATATACTTATCTTTCGGCGAACGTCCGGTGAAAATCCCGGTGTCGACGGCGATAGCACCAGAATCCGTTAACACCCCGCGCTCGTATCCTTCCAGATTCGGACTAAGCTCTTCCTGATACAGCGTATCGTAGTCGGGGTTATAAACGATCTCCTGAACGTCGTTGATACCATAAGCCTTGAGATCCTGCGGGGTTAATTCTTTAACGCGCATTTCACTACTCCTTAGCTAATATGTACTGCCTCGAATTGTAGGGTTGTTCCGGGTCGATTAACCGCGACGGGCTTCATAGATTTGCGTATCCGAAGAAAACTAAATATCGGTAAAATACTGGCTCTCCTGACATAAACGGGACGATTATGGTAATAAATAACATTTTTATGCGGAATGTGTTTCAGAAAGCTGAAATGGCAGAGGATATATCGGGTATTTTGTGAGTGTAATCGCATTCACGTAAGTAAATTACGTAAGAGTTTCAGGATTTTTTAATTCATTCACGGAAAGGATAATGGACAACATCAACACGCTTTCTCGTACCACGCGCTTCGGCATGATCGGCGCGGGCGTTCTTCAGGGCGCACTTTGCTATTTTTTGCTGCGCATGAGTGAGGCGCAGGGACTGGAGAACCAGAGCCTTATTTTTCTGTATGGCATGATGGGCACCCTTGCGCTCTCCGGCACGTTGCTGTTTGCGGTGGAGAACTTCCGTCAGCGTGCGCTGTGGGTCGGCGTGGCGCTGGTCATGATCGTGGTCTGCGCGATGGGTGCATGGTTGAGGTGGAACCTGCAATCGGAAACCGTCTGGCAACGCGGTGACACGCTCGCGATGTACGGCTTTTTGCTGGTGATCATGGCGCTGCTGTTCCTGCCGTGGTTTCAGGCGCGGTTGCAAACCGGACGTTTTAACGCGGGCTACGCCTTATTTTGTCAGCATTTCTGGCAAAACGGGCTGACGGTGCTGCTGCTCGCGATTGCCCTCGGCCTGTTCTGGCTGGTGCTTTATTTATGGTCATCGCTGTTTGAAATGCTCAGCCTGAAGATCTTTCACCAGCTTTTCTTCGAAACCCGCTGGTTTTTCTGTCTGTCGACCGGGCTGATATGCGCGCTGGTGGTGATCCGCGCACGCGGGCAGGCGCGGCTGATGCTGGCGGTGCAGAATCTGCTCAGAATGCTGGCCGTTGGCCTGCTGCCGTTAACCGCGCTGGTCGTCCTGCTGTTCACCGTAACGCTGCCTTTTGTCGGGCTGAAAACGCTTTCCGGGCAGGTTTCGGCGGCGGGACTGCTGAACACCCTGACGTTTATGCTGCTGGTGCTGACTGCGATGGTGTGGACGCCGGATAAACCGGTGCTGCCGTTGCCTGCGCCGCTGCGCTGGCTGGTACGGACTTCGCTGGTTCTGCTGCCTGTGTTGACCCTGCTGGCCGCGTGGGCCGTATGGGCGCGGGTTGCACAGTATGGCTGGACGCAGGAGCGTTTGTTCGCAGCCGTGACCACCGCCGTGGCGATTGCCTGGTCGATTGGCTATGCCATCAGCGCATCACCGCGTCAGCGGCAGCCGCTCGCCGTGCAGGGCATTGTGAATCAGAGCGTAACGCTGTTGATGCTGGTACTGCTAATCCTGCTGCATTCACCGGTGCTCGATCGCTATCGGATCAGCGTGAACAGCCAGATGGCGCGCTATCATAGCGGACAGACAGCGGCAAAAGATCTCACGCTTTACGAGCTGCAAGAAGGAGGCCGCCGGGGTTTTGATGCGCTGCGCAGCCTGCGAAAAGACATGACGTTCATCAGCGACCCCGAACGCCGACGCTGGCTGGACATGGCGTTGGACAACAACCGACCGACAACTCTCCAGCCGCTTACGGAGCACGTTTTGCGGCGCAATATTACGCTGGCGACGCGCTTCGGGGAGCCTGACAACGCGCTGTGGGCTTTTCTCATCCGCCAGAACGATCTTGTGCAGACCTGCGGCCGCGAGGCAAAAAATTGTCTGCTGATGGCGCAGGATTTAAACAGTGACGGCGTAGCGGAATGGCTGCTGTTTGATTTTGATCGCGGTAGCTTAACTGTCCTGAAACGAGGTGATAAGGGCTGGGACAGGGCCGGATACGGTATGTCGCTGCCGGAAAAAATGGACCAGGCCAGGGTACTGGAGGCGTTCAAACAGGGGAAAGCGGGCACGGTGCCGAAAAAATGGCAGGATGTCAGCATTAACGGCGAGCGGATAGATCTCGATTATTACGCTAACTAATGAGAAGGGGCATCGCTGCCCCTTTCTTTATTAATGCACCTGCGGATCGGCAGGCGAAGCGTTATTGCGGATTTCCGCGATATCCATTGCGTCGAAAATGTAGTGATTGCCGCAGTAATCACAGTTCATATCGATTTCGCCGTCTTCCGCCAGGATGCTGTCCAGCTCTTCATCCGGCAGCGTTTTCAGCGCGCCCGCGCAGCGCTCGCGTGAACAGGTGCATTTGAATTCCACCGCCTGCGGCTCATAAAGCGTCACTTCTTCTTCATGATACAGACGCCACAGCACGTCGTTCGCGGGCAGGGTGAACAGCTCATCGGCTTTGATGGTTTCGGTCAGGGTAGCCAGATGATCGAAATCGTCTTTCTGCGCGTCCTGGGCAGGCAGCACCTGGAGCAGCATCCCGCCAGCCGCCGCTTTACCGTCCGCTTCACCGGTACGAATGAACAACCGCGTCGGCAGCTGTTCGGAACGCATGAAATAATCTTCCAGGCATTCTGCCAGCGTATCGCCTTCCAGACCGACCACGCCCTGATAGCGCTCGCCTTCGTCCGGGGTGATAGTGATCACCAGATAGCCATTGCCGACCAGCGTTTTCAGATCGGCGTTTTCCGGCACTTCAGCCTGCACACGCGCCACGCCGCGCAACTGCTGACGGTTGTTACCGTTAATCACCGCCAGATTCATCGGGCCATCGCCCTGAAGCTGTACGGTAATGTCACCGTCAAATTTCAGCGTCGCCGTCAGCAGGCTGGTGGCGACCAGCAGCTCGGCAAGAACGGTCTGCACCGGCAGCGGGTAGCTGTGATTGGCAAGGATCTCTTGCAGGCTTTCCGACACGGTAACCAGTTCGCCGCGCACGGCATAATTTTCAAACAGGTAACGGTGCAGTTGATCGTGTTGAGTCATAGTGGTCTCTCTCGCGGGCGAAACTAATCGTTTTCGCCGTGTTTAAATCTCATCAGGTCGCGGCGTTCTTTTTTATCCGGTCGCCTGTCGGGGTGCGGCATGGTCAGGGCATTCATCTTGCGGGCCAGCGCGATTTTCTCCCGCTTCTCCACGCTTTGCTGGGTTTCTTCATAGAGCGCCACCGCTTCCGTCGCCGGGCGACGCTGCTCGGTGATCGATTTTATAATCACCGTGCGCTCGTCGTTGCCCTGGCGCAGCGTCAGGGTGGCATTCAGCTCGACAATTTTACTCGGCTTGCTGCGCTGCCCGTTATAGTGAACTTTACCGCCTTCAATCATTTCGCGGGCCAGCGAGCGGGTTTTATAAAAGCGCGCGGCCCACAGCCATTTGTCCAGCCTGACATCGTCAGAGGGTTTTTCTTTCATGGCACCTCCTTCACGGTGAGTGAGGGGATCAGACGCCGGTAGTCATTCAGCGCCGGATGGCGCAGATAGCGTTTATCCGCCAGACCGGAGTCGGGGTTAGTCACGCCGAGGCAGTAACGAATACCAAACTGTGCCGCAGCATCCAGAATCGCCTCGCTGTCATCAATAAAAAGCGTTCTCGCAGGATCAAGACCGGTTTCCTGCCTTACCTCCTGCCAGAGTCGCTGATCCTCTTTCGGATAACCAAATGTGTGGGTGGAAAGTAATAAATCAAGGTGCGCGGCCAGCCCGGTATGTTCTGACTTGACCGCCAGATTGTGCGGATGCGCATTGGTGAGCAAAATACGCTTTTTGCCGCAGGCTTTCAGCGCCTCCAGGAACGGCACCGTATCCTGACGCAGCACCGCACGCGAACCCTGCGCGGTGGTCATGGCGCAGATATCCAGCCCCAGACGTTCGCTCCAGTAATCCAGACAGTACCAGTTTAGCGTATGCTGCACCGCGCTGTACTCCTGGCGGATCAGTTCCTGGGCTTCCTGCGAGGTGACACCGCGCGCCGCGCCGTAAGTTTCCGGGACCAGCTGCTGCCAGAAATAGTTGTCAAAGGCGAGGTCGAGCAGGGTGCCGTCCATATCCAGCAGGACCGTATCGACCTCCTGCCAGTCGATAGCCAAATGCATGATGACTCTCCAGCCAGAAGAAAGGCGACAGCGTACCACAACTGCCGCCGTTCAGAATCAGGAGAGCTTATCCGGGGAGGGGATCAAAACCGGATTCAGACAGCTTTCATAATATTTGTGAATTTTTGCCAGCCGGATGCGGTGCCGCTGGTAGCGGCGGATCGCCTGCACGCCGTTATAAAGTGCGCAAACAATCATCGCTATCATCAGCAGCGTGGTGCCAATATAACGCCAGAGCGCCGCGCGATCCGGGATGCGGTGCAGGCTGATATGCTGAGTGCCGTTAGCATCGGTAAACATTTTGGTCACGATCCCTTCTGCGCTAAACGGCGTGTGCATCAGCATTTCCGCCAGCCGCTGGAATTCGCCCCATTGTTCATGCGCCGGATAATCGTACAGCGCCACCGGCGGATAAGGCTGATTGACTAAATCGCTGCCTTCATCGCTGGAGATAAGAAAACCGCCGGGAGCCGGGCTGTTGAGCGCCTGCGCCGCGCGGGACGTTTCACGGGTCACGAACGGCGCGGCGGTCGTGGTGACCATATTTTCCAATGACTCCGCGCTTACCGGACGCAGCAAAACGTTAACGCCGTCCAGCCTGCCCGCGCTGGCACGCTTAGTAAGCGCGTCCCAGTCTTTGGTATTGCCGAGATTAACCAGCGCGTTTTTCAGACGCACGCACTCATCCGGCGCACCGCAAAGCTGCTGGGTTTTCAGCACGATATCGGCAAAATCATCCAGCAACACCATCCCTGATTTCTGGATCGCCGAGCGCAGCGCCGGGCTGACGCGGGTGATTTCTTCCGGGCCAGGGTGCAACTGCCGGTTAATGGCCTGCATCAGCGCCGTGGCGTTATTGACGGTTTCCGACTCCGGCAACGGCAGCGGCGGCGCGTCGTTCCAGACAATTTGCGAACAGTCGAAAGGGGTAAATGGCGAGCTGGAACGGCTGTTCCAGCCAGCGGGCGTGCGGATACTACACATCCCGCTCCCCTGGAGGTGCAGCGTATCGCCGGTGCGCACGCCTTTCTCCTCAAGCTGCTTGACGCTGGTGGCCTCCACCGTTTGCGCGCCTTTCAGCCAGGAAAGGGTAAATTTAAACGGCATTTCTAATGGCACGCTGATGTACAGCATCAGCGCAACCAGCAGCGCGCCAGCAGCAATCACCGAACTGCGCAGCCAGTGCTGAAGCGGATAATATTTGACTTCATCATGCAGCGACAAAAAACGTCCCTGGCGCACGACGTGACGGTCAAGATAGATATCAATATTGGTTTGCTGGCCCAGATCCTGGGTGATCCACGGCTGCCAGTGACGAGGATAAATCAGATCGATAATGCCCAGCGAAATATTGTTGATCTGCTCCTGATTATTCTCCCCGAACAATCCCCAGCGCTTGGGCGTACCGCGCAGGCAGTGAATTTCACGCAGCATACTTTTCATCGGCGGGGCATACAGTCCCCACAGCCCGGCGGCCATCAGCAGAATTGCCGCGCCGGTCAGCCACGGCAAAAAAACGTCCGGTGAAATCAGGCAGAAAAACATCACCAGGAAAGAGGCGACGATAAAAATAGCTTCGCGCAGGCCGTCGGGGTGACTGAGCGCATATTCTTCCCGCGTTTGCTGGCGAATATTCAGCAGTTCAATCTGTTCGCTTTCTTCACCGCGAATAGACGTTTCCGTGGAGGCCGGGCGCTCCAGCGCGTAACCGTGCGCCTCCTGAATATACTCATTTAAAGTATGGCCATTGAGCGCAATAACCAGCGGCAGGGAGCTGGTATAAATCAGCTCCACGCTGTTTTCGTCATTAATATACTGCTCCCAGAACGGGGGCAGATGAACTTCCACGGAGTCGAGAAAATAGCGCCATTTATTAGGATCGTCGGCGCTGATACCGTAGCGCGTAATGGAGCGCGTCAGCATCATCACGGTCTGGCTTTGCGCATTAAGACTCAGCGAGACGGGAGGAGCACTGGCACCGGAAACGGGCATCTGCTGGATGCGGCTTAAGCTGGCAAGATAGTTTTCGACGGCGCTCTGTTCTTCTGCGGTCAGCTTGCGCGTGCTGGCGCTGGCAAAAGTATGCAGCCAGGGCAGGTGATGCCGATGCAATTTATGTCTGAAAAACCATCCTGCAAGCAGCACGCAGGCCAGCACAGCAGCAAAAAAAATTAAAAAGGTGCTCATGCTTTTCCTATCTTACTTTTCTTACAGGTCTTATGGAGGGTTACGTAAGTCAGTGGCAGCACGCCTGACGCAGAGCGCAAGAATTAACCCGTTATTCCGCAACGCGCGATGGTAGCAAAGCCATTTCCGGGCGAATATCAGCAAATTCTCAATTGCATTTCAACCTCTTGACTTTTGTGGTCAAAACAGGATTGGCCAAAGACGTTACGAAAATGTAAAGAAATAGCAATTTGAATTGCCGAAACCGTGCGGCATGTCGCACAATAACGCCTGTCACCCCAGTAAAGACTTGCACAATGAGTAAACCATTACAAAAACCAGCCATTCTCAGCGTCGAAACCGTTGCCCGCTCGCGCCTTTTTAACGTCGAAAGCGTGGATCTTGAATTCAGCAACGGCGAGCGTCGGGTGTACGAAAGAATGCGTCCCTCCACGCGAGAGGCGGTAATGATTGTGCCAATCGTCGACGATCATCTGATCCTGATTTATGAATACGCGGTGGGGACAGAATCCTACGAACTGGGCTTTTCGAAAGGGCTTATCGATCCGGGTGAAACCGTTTTTGAGGCGGGCAATCGCGAACTGAAAGAAGAAGTGGGCTTCGGCGCAAATAATCTCACCTTTCTGAAAAAGCTCAGCATGGCCCCCTCCTATTTCTCCAGCAAAATGAATATCCTGGTGGCAGAAGATTTATACCCGGAATCGCTGCCCGGCGACGAGCCGGAACCGCTGCCGCAGGTTCGCTGGCCGCTGGCGCATTTGATGGATCTGCTGGAAGAGCCGGACTTTAACGAAGCGCGCAACGTCAGCGCGCTGTTTTTAGTCCGCGAATGGCTGAAGGGGCAGGGGCGGCTGTAATTGCGCCTGTGTTTCCTGCGCATAAAAAAACGCCCGGCTGATATCGCCGGGCGTTTTCTTTAGAACAGTTCGTGGGTTTCGCCGTTATCAATAAGCGTCGTCCCCACTTCGTGCACCGCCTGTTGTGTCGGCTGGGTTCCTTCGATGAAGTACTCCGCGCGGCTGTTGCCGCCGTTGGCGAGCTGCCCGCTATTGCGGTCGATATTGACCGTCACCACACCGGGCGGCGGGGTCAGCGGCTCTTCCGGCACGCCGTCGAGGATCACCTTCATAAAGGCGTCCCAGGCAGGCTGGGCGCTTTTCGCGCCGCCTTCGTAACCGGAAATCTGATCTTTAATCGCCCCGGACGCGGTGGAACGCCCCAAATCGCGGCGATGATCGTCAAAGCCAATCCACACCGACGTCACCGCCCCCGGACCATAGCCGGAGAACCACGCATCTTTTGAACTGTTGGTGGTGCCGGTTTTGCCGCCGATATCATGGCGCTGTAAATCGCGCCCGGCACGCCAGCCCGTACCCTGCCAGCCCGGTTCGCCGAAGACGTTGCTGTTCAGCGCGCTTTTCATCAAAAATGCCAGCGGCGTATTGATGACGTGCGGGGCATATTCCGGCGCGCCAGTGCGGGCCACCAGATCCTGGTTTGCCTGTTCCAGCTGCGGCATCGGCACCGCCAGATTTTTTTGCTCCAGCGATGTGGCGACGTCTTCAACGTCTTTGTTTTCCAGCACGTTGGATTTCTGCGTTTCCCCGTAAATCACCGGTAAATCGCATTCGGCGCAGGCCACTTTCGGCCGGGCGTTGAAAACCACGCCGCCCTGATCGTTCTCGATTTTACTGATGAAGTAAGGGTCAACCAGAAAGCCGCCGTTAGCCATCACCGCGTAGCCGCGCGCCACCTGCATCGGGGTAAAGGAGGCGGAGCCGAGCGCCAGCGATTCCGTATGCACGATATTTTGCGCCGGGAAGCCGAAGCGCTGGAGATACTCCGCCGCGTAATCGACGCCCATCGCACGCATCGCGCGTACCATCACCACGTTCTTCGACTGGCCCAGCCCCTGACGCAGGCGAATCGGACCGGCATATTCTGCCGGAGAGTTCTTCGGACGCCAGTCGGAACCGGCACCGGCATCCCAGCGAGAGATGGGCACGTCGTTCAGAATACTCGCCAGGGTCAGACCTTTGTCCATCGCTGCCGTATAGAGGAAGGGCTTAATGTTCGAGCCAACCTGACGCAGCGCCTGCGTCGCACGGTTAAATTTACTCTGGTTAAAATCAAAACCGCCGACCAGTGCCAGCACCGCGCCGTCGTGCGGGTTGATCGACACCAGCGCGGAGTTAACGTCAGGAACCTGTCCCAGCCACCAGCCGTCGTTTACCTTACGCACCCATATCTGCTGCCCGGTTTGTACCGCGTCGGTCACTTTGACCGGGGTGCGCCCCTGCTGGGTATCGGAAATCCACGGTCGCGCCCAGCGAACGCCTTCCAGACGCAGCGCAACGGAAGTGCCGTCAGCCAGCATCGCGGTCGCTTCCTGCGGCGAGGCAGAGACAATCACCGCCGGAGCCAGCGGACCGTAGGTCGGCAGCGCCTTCAGCGAATCGGTGATTTTTTGGTTGTCCCACGCCGCTTCGCCCACTTTCCACAGCACGTTGGCCGGGCCGCGATAGCCATGACGCATGTCGTAATCCATCACGTTATTGCGCACCGCATCCTGCGCGGCCTGCTGATTCTTGCGGGTGATGGTGGTGTAAACGCGGTAGCCGTCTTCATAAGCCTGCTCGCCGTAGCGAGTGACCATCTCCTGGCGCACCAGTTCGGTCAGATAAGGCGCGGAGAAAGCGATTTCCGGGGCGTGATAGTTCGCATCAATAGCCTCACTACGCGCGGCGTTGTATTGATCCTGCGAAATATAACCTTCGCTCAGCATCCGCGACAGCACCACGTTGCGGCGTGAGGTGGCGCGATCCAGCGAATAGAGTGGGTTAAAAGTGGACGGTGCTTTCGGCAGACCGGCAATCGTCGCCATCTCGCTTAAGGTGAGTTGCTCAACGGGCTTGCCGAAATAGACCTGCGCGGCGGCCCCGACGCCGTAGGCGCGATAGCCGAGATAAATTTTGTTCAGATACAGTTCAAGAATTTCATCTTTACTCAGCAACTGCTCAATGCGGATCGCCAGGAAGACTTCTTTAATTTTACGCATCAGAGTGCGTTCCGGGCTAAGGAAGAAGTTACGCGCCAGCTGCTGGGTAATGGTACTGGCCCCCTGCGAGGCGCGACCGGAAAACAGCGCGACGCTGGCGGCACGGAAAATACCGACCGGATCGACGCCGTGGTGCTCATAAAAACGGCTGTCTTCGGTGGCGATGAAGGCTTTCACCATTTCCGGCGGCATTTGCGCCAGCGTGACCGGAATACGGCGCTTTTCGCCGTACTGCGCCATCAGTTCACCGTCTGCGCTGTAGACCTGCATTGGAATTTGCAGACGAACATCGCGGAGCGTGGCGACGTCAGGCAACTGCGGCTCAACGAATTTGTAGAGGCCGTATATCGAGCCAGCTCCCAGCAGAATGCAACAAACTGCAAGGATGAATAAATACTTTACGAACTTCACCGAGGATTTCTCATTTAGTCAGGTGTGGGCAGTTTATAAACAACAGCGCGGTAGTATAAAGGCAAGCCAGATGCATTGATATAGCCGTCATTTGACGGCCGATAAGGAGATCGTTTTCTATGGCGTTTCGACTCTGGCAAACAGGGATACATATTCAGCAGGAACAAGTAGTTATCATTGCGCTTGAGCGGGTGCGCAACCGCTGGTCGCTGCGGCGCTGGTGGCGTATTCCGCTGGCGTCCGGCATCGTCCGGCAGGGGCAAATTATGGAGCCGCAGGGGCTGGCCGACGCGCTGCGCGACTGGCGGCGGGAACTGCCGATCCAGCACCGCGTTCACATCGCTTTTCCGGCGGGCAGGACGCTACAAAAAACGCTGCCACGCCCGGCGCTGCGCCTGCGGGAAAGCGAGCAGGCGGAATGGATCGCCGGGTCTATGGCGCAGTCGCTGGATATGGACCCGGACGCGCTCTGTTTTGACTACTGTGAACGCGATCAGGACAACCTCTACAGCATCACCGCCGCCCGCAATCATGACATCGCCGTGCTGACCGGGCTGACGAAAACGCTGCGTCTGCAACTGGCGGCCATCACCCCGGATGCCTGTGCGCTGCAACAGTTTTTACCCTGGCTTTCCGCTGAAGAACGCTGTCTGGCCTGGCTGGATGATGAGCGCTGGCTGTGGGCGACGCAGACTGGCTGGGGAAGTGGCGCACTCAGCGAGGCCCCCTGTGTAGCGCGGCTGGCCAGCAGCCTGGGCTATCAGGAACGCGAACTGGTGCAGTGTACCGCCCGTTCAATCCCATCCCCCCATTTTGATCCGTGGTGCGCGCTGAGCTTTCAGCAGCCCCCGCTCCCGGCGAGCGGCGATGCGTTCGCCATCGCGCTGGGCCTGGCGCTGGGAGGCAAATCTGCATGACGACGGTGAATTTACTTCCGTGGCGGCAGGCGCGGGCGCAGCGCTGCTGGCGATTCTGGGGGCTGTGCGGGGTGGGCACTTTGCTGATCCTTTTAACGTCCACTTTTGCGTTGCGCAGCGAAGAGCTGGCGCTGATCCAAAGCCAGAACCTGTGGCTGCGCGCCAGCATGACGCTGACCGACGCGCTGGCGCAGCGGCAGTCCCAACTGCGCCAGCAGCAGGATGCCCGGACGCAGCAACGGGCGCGTCAGCAACAGCGGCGGATGACCCGGCGCTGGCAGCAAACGCTGGAAACGCTCGCCGGGCGTTTGCCGGAGCAGGCCTGGCTGACACAGCTTCAGGTGCAGCAGGATTCGCTGACGCTGGCCGGGCACGCCAATACCTTTGCGGCACTAAAAGCGCTGGATGAGGCGCTGCAAACGCTGCCTGACTTCCACGCGATAAGGCCGGGCAACACCGGGCGCGACCCGCAGGGCCGCTGGCAGTTTAGCTATCAGCTGATCAGGGAGATTCATCATGACGTTCAGCCCTGAACGCTGGTGTGCATTGCCGCCATGGGCGCGCGGGCTGTGCTGGCTGGTCAGCACGCTGCTATTGGCGGGCGCGGCGTGGCTTTTCTGGCTGCTTCCGCCCCGGCAGCAAATGGCAGCGGCGTGGGAGCAGGCGCATCTTCAGCAGCAGCACCTCGCCGCTCGCTGGCGTGAGGCACGGGTTTCTGCGCCTGCGGATGAGATGCTGTCTCGCCGCCCGCCGCCCGCGCTGCCTTTCTCACCGCTCGACTTTCACATCGCTGATGCGCGGCTGGTGAGCTGGCTGCCTGCGGAAAAGGGCGGTGTCATGACGCTGAAAACCGCGTGGCAGGCCGTACCGCAAGTCTTTCCGGCGCTGGCGCAGCGCGGTATGGCGGCAACGGCGTTTTCCATCAGGCCGGGCGAGGGCGGCCTGCATTTCACTCTGCAACTGGAGTCGGACGATGGCGGTTAAGCGCTGGAGGGTATTGCTTATCGCGCTGCCGCTGATAACGGGGATGCGCGACCCTTTTCAGCCGCCGGAAGACCGCTGCCGGACGGCACAGCTTACGCAGTGGCACTATCAGGGCGCGATAGCGCGCTGGCCCCGGCTGATCGGGCTGGTACGCAATCCTGAGGGAAAATGGCAGCGCGTGGAGACGGGTAGCGAACTGCCCACAGGCTGGCGAATCGTGCGGATCGCGCCACAGAGTATTGAGATTGAAACCGGCCCCGGATGCGATCCGGCACGCTGGGTCTGGTCAAGGGAAGGAAAAAAAGATGAAAAAATGGACAGCCATTCTGTTGCTGATCGTCACCCCGCTGGTGTGGGCACAAAAACCAAAGCCGGTAACGCTGGTGGTGGATGACGTTCCCGTCGCCCAGATTTTACAGACGCTGGCGGATCTGGAAGGGCAAAATCTGGTGATTGCGCCGGACGTCAGCGGAACGCTGTCGCTACGCCTCAATGACGTGCCGTGGAAGCAGGCGCTGCAAACGGTGGTCGGCAGCGCCGGGCTGATTCTGCGTCAGGAGGGCGCAATTCTGCACGTCCATTCGCAGGCGTGGCAGGCGGCGCGGCTTGCCCGGCAGGAAGCCGATCGCGCGCGCCAGCAGCAGAGTTTACCGCTGGCGGACGCCAGCATCACTTTGCAATATGCCGACGCCGACGAACTGGCGAAAGCCGGGGCAAAACTCCTTGGGCCGCGCGGGACAATGACCGTCGACAAACGCATGAACCGGCTGCTGTTGCGCGACGATCAAAACAACCTGGCGGCGTTAAAGCGCTGGGTGGATGAAATGGATCTGCCGGTCGATCAGGTGGAGCTGGCGGCGCATATCGTTACTATTAATGAAAAAAGCCTGCGTGAGCTGGGCGTGAAATGGAATCTCGCCGATGCGGAAGTTTCGCCGGGCGCGGGAAAAATGACTACGCTTAACGGCGATTTATCCGTCGCCGGAGCCACCGCTCGCGTCGGGTTTAACATTGGGCGCATCAATGGTCGCCTGCTTGAACTGGAGCTTTCCGCGCTGGAGCAGAAGCAGCAACTGGATATTATCGCCAGCCCGCGCCTGCTGGCCGCGCATCTTCAGCCTGCCAGTATCAAACAGGGGAGCGAAATCCCCTATCAGGTGTCCAGCGGCGAGAGCGGGGCGACGTCGGTGGAGTTCAAAGAGGCGGTGCTGGGTATGGAAGTCACACCGACGGTGCTGCAAAAAGGCCGCATTCGTCTGAAGCTGCGCATCAGCCAGGACATGCCGGGTCAGGTACTCCAGCAGGCCGATGGTGAAGTGTTAACCATTGATAAACAAGAGATTGAAACCCAGGTGGAAGTCAAAAGTGGAGAAACGCTGGCGCTGGGCGGGATCTTCTCGCAAAAAAATAAATCGGCCAGCGACAGCATCCCGCTACTCGGCAATATCCCGTGGCTGGGGCAACTTTTTCGTCACGACGGAAAAGACAATGAACGTCGTGAACTGGTAGTATTCATTACGCCCCGCCTGGTTCCGGGAGCCTGAATGCCTTTTTTTGTTACCACGTTTTTGTATGAAACCCGCGTCCGGCGTTTGACGTGGGAGAGGATTTAGCATACAAGGAGTACCGATTTGAGAGTCACTAAGCGACTAACGCAGAAGTGATGATTACTCGCGCAAGGTAATTTATTCAGTTGCCAAACCCGTCTGAGTATTGAGATAATTTTTAGTCTGACTCTCGCTCTATCGCATAAGAGGTTTCAGTTCATTTCCTGCACCGCTGGAAGTCTGCAAGCAGGTTTATCATTAACGAATAGTCTTAGTAGTACCGAAAAAATGGCAGAGAAACGCAATATCTTTCTGGTTGGGCCTATGGGTGCCGGCAAAAGCACTATTGGGCGTCAATTAGCTCAACAGCTTAATATGGAATTTTACGATTCGGATCAAGAGATTGAGAAACGCACCGGCGCTGATGTGGGCTGGGTCTTTGATGTCGAAGGCGAAGAAGGCTTCCGTGACCGCGAAGAAAAAGTCATCAATGAGTTGACGGAAAAGCAGGGTATTGTGCTGGCGACTGGCGGCGGCTCTGTGAAATCACGCGAAACGCGCAATCGTCTTTCCGCTCGTGGTGTCGTGGTTTATCTTGAAACCACTATCGAAAAGCAGCTTGCCCGTACCCAGCGCGATAAAAAACGTCCCCTGTTACAGGTTGAGACACCGCCGCGTGAAGTGCTGGAAGCCCTGGCTGACGAACGTAATCCGCTGTACGAAGAGATTGCTGACGTCACCATCCGTACGGATGACCAAAGCGCTAAAGTCGTCGCAAACCAGATTATTCATATGCTGGAAAGCAACTGATACTGGCTTAATACATACGGCCAGCGAGTATAAGCAACTAAGGTAGACGTCGCGTTATGGAGAGGCTTACCGTTACTCTTGGGGAACGTAGTTACCCGATTACCATCGCGGCTGGTTTGTTTAACGATCCAGCTTCCTTCTTGCCGCTTAAATCTGGCGATCAGGTCATGCTGGTCACCAACGAAACACTGGCTCCGCTCTGGCTGGATAAAGTCAGTAACGTCCTGAAGCAGGCGGGCGTAAACGTCGATCGGGTGATCCTTCCCGATGGCGAGCAATACAAAAGCCTGACGGTAATGGACACGGTCTTTACTGCATTACTGCAAAAACCGCACGGTCGTGATACAACGCTGGTCGCCCTCGGTGGCGGAGTTGTGGGCGATCTCACCGGTTTTGCTGCCGCCAGCTATCAACGTGGCGTGCGTTTCATTCAGGTTCCTACCACGCTGCTGTCGCAGGTTGACTCATCAGTCGGCGGCAAAACGGCGGTTAACCATCCTCTCGGCAAAAATATGATCGGCGCGTTCTGGCAACCGGCCTCGGTGGTTGTCGATCTCGATTGTCTGAAAACATTGCCGAAACGTGAGCTATCCTCTGGTCTGGCGGAAGTGATCAAATACGGCATCATTCTGGATGGCGAATTTTTTGACTGGCTGGAAAACAACATTGATGCTCTGCTGGCGCTCGATGAAAAAGCGATGGCGTACTGCATCCGCCGCTGTTGCGAAATCAAAGCGGACGTGGTTGCCGCAGACGAACGGGAAACCGGCGTTCGCGCGCTGCTGAATCTGGGGCATACGTTCGGTCATGCCATCGAAGCCGAAATGGGCTACGGCAACTGGCTGCACGGCGAAGCGGTTTCAGCGGGAATTGTCATGGCTGCATACACTTCTGCACGCCTCGGACAGTTTTCAGAGCAGGATACGCAGCGTATTATCACTCTACTTAAGCGGGCAGGATTGCCGGTCAACGGGCCGCAGTCGATGTCCGCTGACGCGTATCTGCCGCATATGATGCGCGATAAAAAAGTGCTGGCGGGCGAAATGCGCCTGGTATTGCCGCTCGCAATCGGTAAAAGTGAAGTTCGCAGTGGTGTACCGCACGATGTGGTGCTTAGCGCCATTGCTGATAGTCAGCAAGCGTAATAAACGAGAAGTGTCTGCCACGTTTCGACGTGGCGTTTTAACGTCGGGCAATGTGCAATCGTAGTGGGCATAAGCCTTTTAGTGGGGTGTTAAATGGATGAATTCAAACCAGAAGACGAGCTGAAACCCGATCCCAGCGATCGTCGTACTGGTCGTTCTCGGCAGGCTTCCGATCGTGATAACGATCAGCAGATCAATTTTGATGAGGTTGAACTGGATGCCGATGAACCGCGTCCGGCGCGTGGCGCGCGCAGAACGCGTGAAGAAGAATATGAATATGAGGCCGACGACGAAGCTTTCGATGACGAAGAGCCGGTAGAGCGTCGTCCGCGTAAACGCAAAAAAGCCCCTGCCCGTAAACCTGCTTCCCGTCAGTACATCATGATGGGCATTGGTATTGTGGTGCTGCTGCTATTGATCGCCGGTATTGGTTCCGCGCTGAAAGCGCCTTCGTCGAATGAGCAGGCTTCATCAGGCGAGAAAAATATCGCGCTGTCTGGCGACGATAACAACGCCCAGGGCACCCAGCCGGTGGAGGGCACCCAGCCTGCAAATGGTGCCGCGTCGACGAATCAAACGGCGGGCAATAACGCCCCACAGGAAGTTTCTCTGCCGCCGATTTCCTCTACCCCGACCCAGGGTGAAGCTCCGACTGCGCCAGGTAATCAGCAGCGTGTGGAAGTGCAGGGCGACCTGAACAATGCGCTGACCCAGCAGCAGGGCCAGGTCGATAACGCCGTGAACTCCACGCTGCCGACGCAACCGGCGACCGTGGCGGCTATCCACAACGGCAATGCGCCGCGTCAGGCCACCTCTGGCGAAACGGGCGAGCGTCGTAGCACCACGACCACCAGGCCAGAGCGTAAGCAGGCTGTCATCGAGCCGAAACCGCAAAGCAAACCGCAGCAGACTGCCGCTAAACCGACGGTAACCGAGCCAAAACCGGTCGCCCAGCCGAAGCGTACTGAAACCGCCGCCACCGCGCCGGTGAAAGCGCCGACGGCAACGACGGTACAGCAGCCGAAAGCGACGGCGCCATCCGCGATAGCTTCCGCCCCGGCCCAGCAGCCGAAGACGACGGCTCCAGCTTCAACGCCTGCGGTAACCGCAACGGCTCCGGCACAGACGGCACCGGCTGCGTCAACGGGCACGAAGTCTTCCGGCAACGTTGGCTCGCTGAAATCCGCGCCGTCCAGCCATTACACCCTGCAACTCAGCAGCTCTTCTAACTACGACAACCTGAACGGCTGGGCGAAGAAAGAGAATCTGAAAAACTACGTGGTGTATCAGACCACCCGCAACGGTCAGCCGTGGTATGTGCTGGTGAGCGGCGTTTATGCATCTAAAGACGATGCGAAACGCGCCGTGACCGCGCTGCCTGCTGATGTCCAGGCGAAAAATCCGTGGGCAAAACCGTTGAACCAGGTCCAGGCCGATCTGAAGTAATGGTTGGGCACAGACAGAAGCGCAGTATGCTGTCGGAGCACTCTCCACAGCCGGAGAAAGTGTAATCAGTCAGCATGAAAAAGAATCGCGCTTTTCTGAAATGGGCAGGGGGGAAATACTCCCTGCTCGATGATATCAAAAAGCATTTGCCGGAAGGTGAATGCCTTATTGAACCCTTCGTGGGTGCCGGGTCGGTGTTTCTGAACACCGACTTTTCTCATTATATTCTTGCGGATATCAACAGCGACCTGATCAGTCTCTACAACACCGTCAAAACGCAAACCGAAGAGTACGTAGACGCTGCGCGGGCGATGTTCACGCCGGAAAATAACGTTGCCGAAGCGTACTACCTTTTGCGCGACGAGTTTAACCGATGCCAGGATCCGCTGCGGCGCGCGGTGCTGTTTTTGTATCTTAACCGCCACGGTTATAACGGTCTTTGTCGCTATAACCTGCGCGGCGAATTCAACGTGCCGTTTGGCCGCTATAAAAAGCCCTATTTCCCGCAGGACGAGCTGTACCATTTCGCGCAGAAGGCGCAGAACGCGACTTTCCTGTGTGAAACCTACGAAGACAGCATGAGGCGGGCGAAAAGCGGGTCGGTGGTGTATTGCGATCCGCCCTATGCGCCGCTCTCGACGACGGCGAATTTCACCGCTTATCACACCAACAGTTTTACGCTGGAGCAGCAGGCGCATCTGGCGCAGCTGGCGGAAGATCTGGTGAACAACCAGATCCCGGTACTGATTTCCAATCACGATACCGTACAGACCCGCGAGTGGTATAAATTAGCGGCGAAAACCCGGATTAAAGTGCGTCGCAGTATTAGCAGCAATGGCGGAACACGTAAAAAGGTGAGCGAACTGCTGGCGCTGTATCGTCCAGAGAGCGCTTTGCCCGATATTCAATAAATTTCAAGGAGATGCGGATGAGCCAGTACTTAATTGCCCCTTCGATTTTGTCAGCTGATTTTGCCCGCCTGGGTGAAGATACGGAAAAAGCGCTGGCAGCAGGTGCGGACGTTGTGCATTTTGACGTCATGGATAACCACTATGTGCCTAACCTGACTATCGGGCCGATGGTACTGAAATCCTTACGCGACTACGGTATTACCGCGCCGATCGATGTGCATCTGATGGTGAAGCCGGTCGATCGCCTGGTACCTGATTTCGCCGCCGCCGGTGCCAGCATCATCACTTTCCACCCGGAAGCCTCCGAACACGTTGACCGCACCCTGCAACTGATCAAAGAGCACGGCTGCAAGGCGGGTCTGGTGTTTAATCCGGCCACCTCGCTGAGCTATCTCGACTACGTTATGGATAAGCTGGACGTGATCCTGCTGATGTCCGTTAACCCAGGCTTTGGCGGTCAGTCTTTTATCCCGCATACGCTGGATAAGCTGCGTGAAGTACGCCGCCGCATTGACGCTTCCGGGTTTGATATTCGCCTTGAAGTTGACGGCGGCGTGAAGGTGAACAATATCGCTGAAATCGCCGCTGCGGGCGCGGATATGTTCGTCGCCGGTTCGGCGATTTTCGACAAGCCGGACTACAAGCAGGTGATTGACGAAATGCGCCGCGAGCTGGCGAAGGTGAGTCATGGATAAGTTAAACGCCATCAAGGGCATCGCCTTCGATCTTGACGGCACGCTGGTCGACAGCGCGCCGGGTCTGACCTCAGCGGTTGATAGCGCGCTGTACGCGCTGGAATTACCGCAGGCGGGTGAAGCTCGTGTAATTACGTGGATTGGTAACGGGGCCGACGTCCTGATGGCGCGAGCGCTAAGCTGGGCGCTTCAGGAGCGCGCGACGCTCCGTGCCGCATCTGGTAAACCGGTGGTTGAGCAAAACGATATCCCACAGGAAGAGCAGGCGCGTATGTTGCGCAAGCTCTTCGATGGCTACTACGCGCAGTTTGCCGAAGAGGGAAGTTTTCTCTTCCCGGATGTCGCCGATACGCTCGGTGCGCTGCACGCGCAGGGGCTGCCGCTGGCGCTGGTGACCAATAAACCCACGCCGTTCGTCGCGCCGCTGCTGGATGCGCTGGATATCAGCAAATATTTTACCGTCGTGATTGGCGGCGATGATGTACAAAATAAAAAGCCGCACCCGGAGCCGCTGCTGCTGGTAGCCAGTCGGCTGGGTATTGAGCCGCAGGCGCTGCTTTTTGTCGGCGATTCGCGCAATGATATTCAGGCCGCCGCCGCGGCGGGTTGCTGCTCCGTTGGTCTGACCTACGGCTATAACTATGGCGAAGCGATTTCCTTAAGCCACCCGGATTATATTTTCGATCGCTTCAATGAACTTCTGCCCGCACTCGGGCTTTTGCACAGTGAAAACCAGGAATTAAAAAATGACTAAGCCCATCGTCTTTAGTGGCGCACAGCCCTCAGGTGAATTGACCATTGGTAACTACATGGGTGCGCTGCGTCAATGGGTAAACATGCAGGATGACTATGACTGCATCTACTGCATCGTTGACCTCCATGCTATTACCGCGCGTCAGGATCCTGAGAAGCTGCGTAAGGCGACTCTGGACACGCTGGCGCTGTATCTGGCCTGCGGTATCGATCCAGAGAAAAGCACCATTTTTGTTCAGTCCCATGTGACCGAACACGCGCAGCTTGGCTGGGCGCTGAACTGCTACACCTACTTCGGCGAATTAAGCCGCATGACGCAGTTCAAAGACAAATCGGCCCGCTATGCCGAGAACATCAACGCCGGTCTGTTTGATTACCCGGTTCTGATGGCGGCGGATATTCTGCTGTATCAGACCAACCAGGTGCCGGTTGGCGAAGATCAGAAGCAGCATCTGGAGCTGAGCCGCGATATCGCCTCCCGCTTTAACGCGCTGTACGGCGACGTGTTCAAAGTGCCGGAGCCGTTTATTCCGAAATCCGGCGCGCGCGTGATGTCGCTGCTCGACCCGACGAAAAAAATGTCCAAGTCTGACGATAATCGCAACAACGTGATCGGCCTGCTGGAAGATCCGAAATCGGTAGTCAAAAAACTCAAACGCGCGATGACCGACTCTGAAGAGCCGCCGGTGGTGCGCTACGACGTACAGAATAAAGCGGGCGTGTCTAACCTGCTGGATATTCTCTCCGGCGTAACGGGTAAAACGATCCCGGAACTGGAGCAGCATTTCGAAGGCAAAATGTACGGCCACCTGAAAGGGGAAGTCGCCGAAGCCGTTTCCGGGATGCTGACTGAGTTGCAGGAGCGTTATCACCGCTACCGTAACGACGAAGCTTTCCTGCAAAAAATCATGAAAGAGGGCGCGGAGAAAGCCAGCGCGCGCGCAGCGGAAACGCTGAAAAAAGTCTACGAAGCGATTGGTTTCGTGGCGAAGCCGTAATACCTTTCCTCTGACCCTCTCCCGTGCGGAGAGGGTTTTTTGTACTGTTTATTCTGTGACCACCCTCTCTTTTTGCATCTTCCCCGTTTGCCATTTATATTCATCTTTATAAAGATATAAGTATTCAATATTTTGAAGATTAATCATGAGTCGTAGCTTTATCAAAAAAGAAGGCGTGGCGCAGACGTCGCTTGCCCGGTACTTGCTGGGTGAAAAAACCGGTAATCGATTGAAAACTATCGATGAGCTGGCAAGCGAGTGTCACTTTTCTGTGGGCCTGATTCAGGCGGCGCTGAAAACGCTGGAAAAAGCCGGAGCCGTGACCGTCGAGCGACGCGGACGCAACGGAAGCTATTTGGTCAGTATGGATAATAAAGCCCTATTAGCGTTTGCCGATATCGGTAATGTAGTGTGTGCAATGCCGCTGCCCTATACCCGATTGTATGAAGGGTTAGCCAGCGGGCTGAAGGCGCAGTTCAACGGTATTCCGTTTTACTACGCGCATATGCGTGGATCAGATGTTCGCGTTGAATGTCTGCTGAACGGCGTTTACGACCTGGCGGTGGTGTCACGTCTGGCGGCGCAAAGCTATCTTGATAGCGGCGATGTCTGCATGGCGCTGGCGCTTGGACCGCACACCTATGTGAATGAACATAAGCTGATTTGCCGTGCTGGCGAGAAGGACATCCGCCGCCTCGGTCAGGACCCGCGTTCTGCCGACCAGCGCATTATGGGGGATATCTATTTTGCCGGGCAGCCGATTGAGCGCCTGGACGTGCCCTATCACGAATGCCTGAGTCATATTGCGCGGGGCGATATTGATGCCTCGATCTGGAACATTACCAACGAGGCGGACCTGCTGACGCACGGGCTGGTCGCCAGACCGCTGTCCGGCGATCCGCGCTTTGCGCAGGCCTCGGAAGCGGTGGTGCTGACCCGCAGTGAAGACATCCCGATCCAGCAACTGCTGCGCACGGTGGTGGATAAAAACGCGCTCCTGACTCATCAACAGCGCGTGCTGACCGGACTTCAGGAGCCGAGCTACTAGGAGAGCGAAATGGAAGAGCGGTTAAACCTTCTGCATGAGGCGGGAATTATCGATAAGGACATTCGCGACGGCCTGCTGGCGACCGTGAACCGGCTGGAGACCATATGGGACATTCCGATGCATAACGAGCAGGGGGAAATGGCGATCACTCATATGGCCAATGCGCTGATGCGCAGCCGGCTGGGCGAGCGTGTCAACCCGCTGGATGAGGAGTTATGGCAGGAACTGGTGACGTCAGAACTGTATCCGCAGCTGCTGCCGGTCCATCAGGCGCTGCTGGCCCCGTTTGATGTGCAACTGCATCCGAACGAAGAAGGGTATATGCTGGTGAATCTTCTCAGCCTGTGGCTGGCCAGTCGGGAGTAGCGTGTTTTTTATATGCCTTAAATCTTCAAAAAAATGATTATTTAGGGTGGTATCGTGATCGGTCGTTGAGAGGCAAAGCATGTTTATTGAAGCACTCAGGGCACAAAATCCAGGGCTGATGCAGGCCACGCGTGAATTATGGCAGCAGGGGGCGCTACTGCCCGATACCTGGGTGATTGATGTCGATCAGGTGATGGAAAACGGACGGCGCTTGCTGGAAGAGGCGGACCGCTGTGGGCTTAAACTGTACCTGATGACCAAGCAGCTCGGACGCAATGCCTGGCTTGCCAAGAAACTGATCGAACTGGGTTTTCAGGGCGCGGTGGCGGTCGATTTCAAAGAGGCGCGCACGCTGCGCCGTGCCGGTATTCCGGTGTCGCACGTGGGGCATCTGGTACAGATACCGAAAAGCCGCATTGAGGATGAAGTGAACTTTGCGGTCGACATCATCACCGTCTTCTCGCTGGAAAAAGCCAGAGAGATTTCGGCGGCGGCGGAGCGTGCCGGGCGCGTTCAGCCGATTATGCTGAAATTCTATGCTGACAACGACACGCTTTATCCCGGTCAGGAAGCGGGCTTTCCGCTGGAAATGCTTGATAAGGTCGTGAAGGCCATCCGGGCGCTGCCGGGCGTCAAAATCAGCGGACTGACGCACTTTCCCTGCCTGCTGTGGCATGACGACATTCGCCTGACGCTGCCGACGCAGAATATCCACACGCTGCTGAAAGCCAGCGACCATCTGCGGGCGCTGGGCGTAGAGGTGAGCCAGATTAACGCGCCGTCCGCCTCAAGCTGCCGCATGTTTCCGCTGCTGGCGGAATTCGGCGTCACCCATGCGGAGCCCGGCCACGCGCTAACCGGCACGCTGCCGTCCAACCAGTACGGCAACGAGCCGGAACGCATCGCTATGCTTTACCTCACCGAAGTTTCCCACCATTTCCAGGGGAATAGCTACTGCTATGGCGGCGGTTATTATCGTCGGGGCCATGCAGAAAACGCGCTGGTGTACCCAAAAAATCAGGATGTTGCGCGGGCGACGCGGCTTCTGCCGGTGGACGAAAGCAGCATTGATTATCACCTGCCGCTGGCGGGCGAATTCCCGGTCGGTAGTCCGGTGCTGATGTGTTATCGCACGCAGATTTTTGTGACCCGCAGCGACGTAGCGCTGGTGTCCGGCATTAAGACGGGCAAGCCCGTTCTTGAGGCGTTGTATGACAGTCTCGGCAATCCCATTTCTGGAGGTCTGCATGAGTAAGTTTGTCGTCGTGGTTATCGACAGTTTTGGCGTGGGCGCAATGAAGGATGTGCCGCAGGTGAGGCCGCAGGATGTGGGAGCCAATACCTGCGGGCATATTTTGCAGCATTTCCCCCAGCTTCGCCTGCCGGTACTGGAAAAGCTCGGCCTGATCAACGCGCTGGGCTTTTCCGCCGGTGCGATGCTGCCTTCCGCCAGTGCGGTTTATGGCACGGCGGCGCTACAGCATGAAGGCGGCGACACTTTTATGGGGCACCAGGAAATCCTGGGTACCCGCCCGCAGTCACCGCTGCGAATGCCGTTTTCGGCGGTTATAGACGACGTTGAGCAGGCGCTGCTTGCCGACGGCTGGGAGGTCGAACGTCTCGGCAATACCCTGCGCTACCTGTGGGTGAATCAGGCGGTGGCGATTGGCGACAATCTCGAAGCCGACCTCGGTCAGGTCTTCAACGTCAGCGCCAACCTCAGCGCCATCGCTTTCGACAAGGTGCGTGCTATCGGCGACGTGGTGCGCCGCTGCGTGCGGGTGGGGCGCGTTATCGCTTTTGGCGGTCTGCTGGAGAGCAGTCAGCAACTGCATGATGCCGCCGAAGAAAAGCAGGGCATTTATATGGGGATTAACGCACCGCGCTCCGGGGTATATGAGCGGGGCTTTCAGGTGGTGCATCTGGGATACGGCGTCGATCCTGACGTGCAGGCCCCGCAAAAACTGCACGACGTGGGGATCAAAACGGTGCTGGTCGGCAAGGTGGCAGACATCGCCATTAACCCGCACGGCGTCAGCTATCAGAATCTGGTGGATACTCAACAGATTATGGATATTACCCTGGACGAACTTCAGAAACCGGGGAATGCTTTTATTTGCACCAACATCCAGGAAACCGATTTGGCCGGGCACGCGCAGGATGTGACGCGCTACGCCGACCGCCTGATCGTGGTTGATAAAAATCTCGCCCGCCTGATGCAGGCCATGCACGCCGGCGACTGTCTGGTGGTGATGGCAGATCACGGTAACGATCCGACCATCGGGCACAGCCACCACACCCGCGAAAAGGTGCCGCTGCTGGTCTGGCAGCCGGATATTGTCCCCGCCCGCCTCGGCGAGCGGCGCACGCTGTCCGATGTGGGGGCGACGGCCTGCGACTTTTTCGCGGCGGCAGCTCCGCAAAACGGCACCTCATTCCTCTCCCTGCTGAAAACTCATTCCGGAGGTCATCATGACGATTGATGCGTCGGGCTACACCTATGCGCATGAGCATCTGCGTATCGATCTGTCGTCCTTTAAGAACAATATTGATTGCCGTCTGGATCAATACGCGCTGATTTGCGCCGAAATGAAATCTCTCTATGCGCAGGGCGTGCGCAATATTATTGAGATGACCAACCGGTATATGGGGCGCGATCCCTTATTCCTGATGCACATTATGCGTGACACCGGGATGAACGTCGTGGCCTGCACCGGCTATTATCAGCACGATTTTTTCCCGGCACACGTGGCGACCACGCCAGTGGAAACGCTGGCGCGGGAGATGATCGACGAGATCGAAACCGGCATCGACGGCACGGGCCTGAAGGCGGGCATTATTGCCGAAATCGGCTCCAGCGTGGATGTTATTACTCCCGACGAAGCCAAAGTGTTTACCGCCGCCGCCATTGCGCACCGGGAAACCGGGCGTCCCATTTCTACCCATACGTCGTTTAGCACCATGGGCCTGGAGCAGCTGGCGCTGCTGAAACAGCACGGCGTGGCGCTCAACCGCGTGGTGGTCGGCCATTGCGACCTGCGCGATCACTTCGAAGACATTCTGCGGATGATTGATCAGGGCGCTTACGTCCAGTTCGATACTATCGGCAAGAACAACTATTACCCGGATGAAAAGCGCGTCGCCACGCTGTGCGAGCTGGCCCGGCGCGGGCTGCTTAATCGCGTCATGCTCTCAATGGATATCACCCGCCGCTCCCACCTGAAAGCGAACGGCGGCCCCGGTTTTGATTATTTACTGACAACATTTGTGCCGATGCTGCTTAAGGCGGGCCTGACTCAGGCCGATGTTGATCTTATGTTACGCGACAATCCCTCTGTCTTCTTTAAATAAGGTTTTCCCATGAAAAAGATCGGTGTTGCTGGCTTGCAGCGCGAGCTGATGAAAAAGACGATTGAAACCGCCGCCCCTGGCTGCTTTGAGGTATTTATTCAGAACGATATGGACGCGGCAATGAAGGTGAAATCCGGGCAGCTTGATTACTACATCGGCGCGTGTAATACCGGGGCGGGTGCGGCGTTATCCATTGCCATCGCGGTGATTGGCTACAACAAAAGCTGCACCATCGCCAAACCGGGGATCAAAGCGAAAGAGGATCAGATCGCTAAATTTGTCGCGGAAGGGAAAGTCGCGTTTGGACTGTCGGTTGAGCATATTGAACATGCGATCCCGATGCTAATCGCTCACCTAAAATAGAGGCACGGTGATGGATTTCTACATGCAAATCTTGATAGTGGCCTGCCTGACGGGAATGACCGCGCTGCTGGCGCACAAGTCAGCGGCGGTTTTTCACGACGGTATTCGCCCCATTTTGCCCCAGCTTATTGAAGGCCATATGAATCGCCGCGAGGCGGGCAGTATCGCCTTTGGCCTGAGTATCGGATTTGTGGCATCGGTGGGCATTTCATTCACGCTGAAAACCGGCCTGCTCAATAGCTGGCTGCTGTTTTTGCCGACGGATATTCTCGGCGTGCTGGCGATTAACGGCTGGCTGGCGTTCGGGCTGGGGGCGATTTGGGGGATATTGATCCTGACCTTCCTGATCCCGGTAAACCATTTACTGACCGCGCTGCCGGTAGATGTGCTGGGGTCGCTGGGAGAGCTGAGTTCGCCCGTCGTCTCTGCGTTCGCGCTGTTCCCGCTGGTAGCAATTTTCTATCAGTTTGGCTGGAAGAACAGCCTCGTGGCGGCGGTGGTGGTGTTGATGACCCGCGTGCTGGTGGTGCGCTTCTTCCCGCATCTGAACCCGGAATCCATCGAAATCTTCGTCGGCATGGTGATGCTGTTGGGCATTGCCATCACCCAGGATGTGCGCACGCGCGGCGAGCGAGAGCACGACTACGGCGGCATATCCGTTTTTGAGGAACGCACCTCCAGGATCATCAAAAATCTGCCGTTTATCGCGGTGGTCGGTGGGCTGATCGCGGTCGTCGCCAGCATGAAGATTTTTGCCGGATCGGAGGTTTCCATCTTTACCCTTGAGAAAGCATATACGCCGGGGCTGGACCCCGCCGAGTCGCAGACGCTGATCCATCAGGCGGCGCTGGCGGAACTGATGCGCGGTCTGGGCTTTGTGCCGCTGATTGCCACAACCGCGCTGGCGACCGGAGTTTATGCGGTCGCGGGCTTTACGTTTGTCTATGCTGCCGGATACCTGATCACCAATCCGATCCTCGCCTTTGTGGCGGGGGCGATAGTCATTTCCATCGAAGTGCTGCTCTTACGCTCCATTGGCAAGTGGCTGGGGCGCTATCCTTCGGTGCGCAACGCGTCGGATAACATCCGCAACGCGATGAACATGCTGATGGAAATGGCGCTGCTGATCGGCTCGATTTTCGCTGCGATCAAAATGGCGGGCTATACCGGGTTTACCATTGCCGCCGCGCTCTACTTCCTCAACGAATCGCTGGGGCGTCCGGTGCAGAAAATGGCCTCGCCGGTGGTGGCAGTGCTGATCACCGGGATCGTGCTGAATATTCTGTTCTACTGCGGCCTGTTTGTGCCGGGAGCGTAATCGGTGAAATGCTGGCCGTTGCAAAGCCTGACGATGGCGCAGGCGCAGAGTAAACAGTTCCGGCTGGTGGATATTATCTGCCGCCATTTCCCCGGCAGCGATTTTCTTAGCGCCGGGGATGTTGGCCTGGTGCCGGGGCTGAATCAGCCGCAGATGACCCGGCGCGTTGAAGCGGTGCTCGCTGAATTTTTTGCCGCGCCCGCCGCCGCGCTGGTGCAGGGCGCGGGCACCGGGGCGATCCGTAGCGGTCTGGCCGCGCTGCTAAACGCCGGACAGACGCTGCTGGTTCACGATGCGCCGCTGTATCCGACTACGGCAGTGATTGCGCAGCAGATGGGCCTGAAACTCATCCGCGCCGATTTTAATTCTCCGGTGCGGCTCGCCGAAGCCATCAGGCAGCATCGTCCGCAGGCGGTGCTGATCCAGCATACCCGGCAAAAAATGGATGACGCGTATGTGTTGCAGGAGATCGTCGAATGCTGCCAGCGGCAGGGGTTACCGTCGCTGGTGGATGATAATTACGCGGTGATGAAAGTGGACAAAATTGGCTGTGAATACGGGGCAACGCTGTCCACCTTCTCGTGCTTTAAGCTCTTTGGGCCGCCGGGCGTTGGCGTGGTGGTAGGGGAGGCCGACGCGGTCGGCGCGGTGCGCCAGACGATGTATTCCGGCGGCAGTCAGGTTCAGGGCGGACAGGCGATGGAAGCGCTGCGCGGTCTGGTCTTTGCGCCGGTGATGCACGCCGTCCAGGCGCAGGTGAATGATGAACTTGTGGCAGCGCTGAACGGTGGGGCGATCCCGCAGGTGAAGCAGGCGCTGATTGCCAATGCGCAATCAAAAGTGCTGCTGGTTGAGTTTTATCAGCCGATTGCCGGGGAGGTTTTAGCGATGGCACAGCAACTGGGAGCATTGCCTTATCCGGTGGGGGCCGAGTCAAAATATGAAATTCCGCCGCTGTTTTACCGTTTATCGGGGACGTTTCGCCAGGCCGATCCGACACTTGAACAACGGATGATCCGAATTAATCCGAATCGCAGTGGCAAAGACACGGTGCTGAGAATTTTACGTGAAAGTTGTGCCGGGAAATAAAATCGCCCCCAACGCGGGGGCGAAATAATCATAATTACTGAGCCGTCGGGCCGCAACCGCCAATAATTTTAGAGATGGAGATTGCCGGGTGCAGCAGATAGTCGTAGCTGCAATTTTTAGCTTTGTTGTCAACGTGACCCGTACAGGCGGTCAGGGTAGCTAATGCTGCGATCAGCGCAGCGGCTTTTGCAAATTTAAACATATTCAATTTCCTTATCATTAAGTCATATAACGGATTATTTATAGTTGATGCGAATATTACGAGGCGCGTATATATCCTTTTCAAATATAAGGCATTTAGTATAAAGCAAGGCGGCGGAATTAATAAGTTTGCATTCGGACTTAAAAATTGCTGGAAAATAAAAAGGCCAGCGCGGAAGGCTGGCCTGAATTTAAATTAGTGGTTTGAATACCAGTTAAGTTTATCGCGAAGCGCCACCACGCGCCCCACAATAATCAGCGCCGGGCTGGCGACCTGTTGCGCCAGTTCACCCAGTTCGGCAAGGGTTCCGCTAACCACCCGCTGCTTCACCGACGTGCCATTTTCTACCAGCGCCACCGGCATATCTGCTGACATCCCGTGCGTAATCAATTCCTGCTGAATGCGCGGTGCCTGGTTCAGGCCCATATAGAAGACCAGCGTTTGCTGCTCCGCCGCCAGATTTTTCCAGTCCAGTTCGCCGCCGGTTTTCAGATGGCCGGTGATCAGCCGCACGCTTTGCGCGTAATCGCGGTGGGTCAGCGGGATACCCGCGTAGGCGGAACAGCCGGAGGCGGCGGTAATGCCAGGCACGACTGAGAACGGAATACCGGCGTGACACAGGGTTTCAAGCTCCTCACCGCCGCGACCAAAGATAAACGGATCGCCCCCTTTCAGGCGCACCACGCGCTTACCCTTTTGCGCTTCGCGCAGCAGGATTTGATTAATTTCTTCCTGCGGCACGCAATGGTAGCCCGCGCGTTTGCCGACGAATACCCGGTCCGCATCGCGGCGCACCAGATTCATGATCTCATCTGACACCAGGCGGTCGTAGACCACGATATCCGCCTGCTGGATCTGCTGTAGACCCTTCAGGGTTAACAGCCCCGGATCGCCCGGCCCGGCTCCGACCAGCACCACTTCACCGCGATGATCCAGCGGTTCGCTCAGCAGTTGCTCCGTGGTAGCTTCAACGGCCTGGCTATCCTGATTTGCCAGCGATTGCGCCAGACGATCGTTCACAAACAGTTTTTCCCAGAAGCGGCGGCGCTCGCTCATGGTGTGGTACTGTTGTTTCACCCGCGCACGCAGCTGCCCGGCGTATTTCGCCACCTGCCCCAGATGCTGCGGCAGCAGGGATTCGAGTTTTTCCCGCAGCAGACGCGCCAGCACGGGCGAGTTGCCGCCGGAAGACACCGCCACCATCAGCGGCGAGCGGTCGATAATCGACGGCATAATAAAGCTGGCCTGCGTCGGCGCATCGACCACGTTACAGAAAATGCGTCGTGCTTCGGCGGCATCACTGACGCGCTGGTTAACGCGGGCATCGTCGGTGGCGGCAATCACCAGCCAGCTTTCATCCAGCAGCGCTTCGGCAAACTCACCTTCGGCCAGCGTCAGTTTTCCGGCTTCCGCCCAGATGGCAAACTGCGGCACAAAAGCCAGCGCGTTCACGGTCAGCCGTGCCCCGGCCTCCAGCAGCAGGCGCGCTTTACGCTCGGCAACGTCACCGCCGCCGACGAGCAGGCAGGCGCGATTGCGTAACTGACAAAAAATGGGCAAATGGTCCACGGCGGTTCCTTACTTTACGGGCTGACGGTCGTTTGCGGGGCTGACTTCACCGGAACGGGACGTTCGGCGCGAGGCGTAGCATACCAGTAACCTAATCCCATAAATACTGCGCCGGAGAAGGTGTTGCCCAGCGTCACCCACAGCAGGTTATGACCGATACCAGCGAGGGTGTAGGCATCGCTGTGATGACCAAACCAGGAGAGCGCGAACAGCGTCATGTTGGCGACCGAGTGTTCGTAGCCGGAAGCGATAAACGCCAGCAGACACCACCAGATGGCAAGCAATTTCGCTGCGCCTTCGGTGCGGATGGCCATCCAGATAGCGAGGCAAACCAGCCAGTTGCACAGTGCGCCTTTAAAGAACAGCACCGAGGCGGGAGCGGCAGTTTTTGCCAGCGCGACGGTGTGTAACAGGCTGGTATCGACCGGCAGCAGGCTACCGCCGCCCCAGCTGTACAGCAGCGCGACAAACACCGAGCCAATCAGGTTGCCAAGCCAGGTTTGCGGCAGGATCGCCCACATCTGCCCCTGGCTGATGGTGCCTGCTTTGACGCCGAGCGTCAGGAACATGGTATGGCCGGTAAAGAGTTCAGACCCGGCGATAATCACCAGCGTTAAGGCGATGCCGAAGGTCGCGCCCATCACCAGCGGACGCACGGCAGGATCAAGCAGGTTGCCGAGAGTGAAAATAAGGATAATCCCCAGTCCGACGTAAGCGCCCGCCATGGCGGAGCTGATCCAGAAGCCGAAAGGATTAGTGGAGTTGAGGCGTGCGATGCGTGCAGCGTTGGCCGCACACTTATTAATGGTGTCGGTAAACATGTTGATTATCCTGAAGGTAATGAAAAATAAAAAAGTAAAATTGCTGAAAATGCCCTCTCCCTGACCCTCTCCCACAGGGAGAGGGAACGGTCCGGGCGCGAGGGTAACGTCCGGTGCCGGTTTTCTCCCTCTCCCTGACCCTCTCCCACAGGGAGAGGGAACGGTCCGGGCGCGAGAGTGACGTCCGGTGCCGATTTTCTCCCTCTCCCTGACCCTCTCCCACAGGGAGAGGGAACGGTCCGGGCGCGAGAGTGACGTCCGGTGCCGGTTTTCTCCCTCTCCCCCGGGGAGAGGGGGCGTTGCCGGTATGGTGCCGCCCCTCTCCCTGACCCTCTCCCACAGGGAGAGGGAACTGACCGGGCGCGAGGGTGACGTCCGGTGCAGGTTTTCTCCCTCTCCCCCGGGGAGAGGGCCGGGGTGAGGGGGAAAGTGTTACACCCGCACCTGCACCTCGCCTTCTCTCACTCGCGCTTCGTAATGCTTCACCGAGTGACTTTCATCTTCCAGACACAGCCCGTCGCGCAGGCGGAAGCGTTGCTTTTTCAGCGGGCTTGCCACCCATAGCTCCTGCTGGTGCTCAGCAATCAGGCCGCGCGACAGTACGCTGGCATTAAAAAACGGGTCAATATTACTGATGGCGAAAACCTGGTCATCGTTACGCGGACGGAAAATGGCGACCTGCTCGCCTGCCGCCAGCGCGCATACGCCGGTCGCCGGAACGATATCCTCTAATTTGCAGATAGTTTGCCACTGGCTCATGCGGTTTCCTCCACCAGAGTGACCGGAATACGCTCATACGGCGTCGCCGGGCGATGCTGTTCGCGCTCTGCGACAACCTGAACGATCGGGTCGCGCTTATCGCTGTTAATAAAGTGTTTGAAGCGTACCTGGGCGGCTGGCGTATTCACGGTTTCGGTCCACTCGCAGATCACCGCTTCACGCAGGCGCGCCATTTCGCTTTCAAGCTGTGCATTAAGGCCGAGTTTGTCGTCGATAATCACGCTGCGCAGGTAATCAATGCCGCCTTCCAGACCTTCAAGCCAGGAGGCGGTGCGGGTCAGTTTGTCGGCGGTACGGATGTAGAACATCATAAAGCGGTCGAGATAGTGCATCAGCGTTTCGCGATCCAGATCCGCCGCCAGCAGGTCAGCATGACGGGGTTTCATGCCGCCGTTACCGCAGACGTACAGGTTCCAGCCTTTTTCGGTAGCGATGATCCCCACGTCTTTACCCTGCGCTTCTGCGCATTCGCGGGTACAGCCGGAAACGCCAAACTTCATTTTGTGCGGAGTACGGATGCCCTTGTAGCGGTTTTCCAGCTCTACGCCGAAGCCAACGCTGTCACCCACCCCGTAGCGGCACCAGGTGCTGCCAACACAGGTTTTCGCCATACGCAGCGCTTTGGCGTAGGCATGACCGGTTTCGAAGCCCGCGTCAATCAACTGACGCCAGATTTCCGGCAGATCGTCTTTCTGTGCGCCGAACAGGCCGATGCGCTGTGAACCGGTGATTTTGGTGTACAGGTTAAACTCGCGGGCGATGCGGCCGACTGCCATCAATCCTTCCGGGGTGATCTCGCCACCGGCAGAGCGTGGGATCACCGAGTAAGTGCCGTCTTTTTGGATATTGGCGAGGAAGTTGTCGTTGGTATCCTGTAACGGCGTATGCTGCGGTTGCAGGATATAGTCGTTCCAGCAGGATGCCAGCAGCGAGCCGACGGTGGGCTTACAGACTTCACAGCCGTAGCCTTTGCCGTATTTGTTCAGCAGTTCGTCGAAAGATTTGATCTCTTCCACGCGGATCAGGTGATACAGCTCCTGACGGGAGAACGCGAAGTGTTCACACAGATTGTGATTCACTTCGATACCCTGTTTCGCCAGTTCCGCATTCAGTACCTGAGTCACCAGCGGGATGCAGCCGCCGCAGCCGGTTCCGGCTTTGGTTTCGGCTTTCAGTGCGGCAACGGTGTGGCAGCCTTTGTTAATCGCTGAGATCAACATGCCTTTGGTGACGTCGAAGCAGGAGCAAATCTGCGCGCTGTCCGGCAGTTTATCCACGCCGATGGACGGTTTGCCGCCCGCCGCGTGCGCGGGAAGGATCAGCGCATCCGGGTTTTCCGGCAGTTCAATGGCATTCAGCACCAGTTGAAGCAGGTTGCCAAAATCGCTGGTATCGCCGACCAGCACCGCGCCGAGCAGGGTTTTATTGTCCGGGCTGACGATAAGACGCTTGTAGACTTCTTTGCTTTCGTCGAGGAACACGTAGCTGCGCGAGCCAGGCGTGCGGCCATGCGCGTCGCCAATGCCGCCGACGTCCACGCCGAGCAGCTTCAGTTTGGCGCTTAAGTCGGCACCCTGGAAGACGTTCGGCGTGCCCAGGATATGGTCAACCGCCACCTGCGCCATTTTATAGCCTGGCGCGACCAGGCCGTACACGCGGTTGGTCCAGCTGGCGCATTCGCCGATAGCATAGATATCCGGGTCAGACGTCTGGCAGGTGTCGTTAATGATAATCCCGCCACGCTGCGCCACGGCCAGGCCGCACTGGGTCGCCAGTTTGTCGCGCGGGCGAATACCGGTTGAGAAAACGATAAAGTCGATTTCCAGCTCGCTGCCGTCGGCAAAGCGCATGGTTTTACGCCCTTCAACGCCTTCCTGAACGATCTCTTTAGTGTTTTTGCTGGTGTGGACGCGCACGCCCATGCTTTCGATTTTGCGACGCAGCTGCTCGCCGCCCATCTGATCCAACTGTTCAGCCATCAGCATCGGGGCGAATTCAATCACGTGCGTTTCTACGCCGAGGTTTTTCAGCGCGCCCGCCGCTTCCAGACCCAGCAGACCGCCGCCGACCACCGCTCCGCGTTTACTGCGGCGCGCGCAGGATTCAATCGCGTTCAGATCTTCAATCGTGCGGTAGACAAAGCAATCCTGGGTTTCCGAGCCTTTAATCGGCGGGATCCACGGCCTGGAGCCGGTCGCCATAATCAGCTTGTCATAAAATACGGTACGCCCGGCGCTGGAGTGGATCACCTTCTCCTGGCGATTAATGGTAAGAGCGCGTTCGCCGATCAGCACGTTAATACCGTGCTTCTCATAAAACCCTTCGCGCACCAGCGACAGTTCTTCAGCGGTATGATGTGAAAAGTAAGAAGACAGGTGGACGCGATCGTAGGCGATGCGGGGTTCTTCACAGAACACGGTAATATCGAACTGGTTTGCCGGGGCTTTATCCAGCAGATCTTCAATAAAGCGATGGCCCACCATGCCGTTACCGATGATAGCGAGTCTGACTTTGCTCATTTTTGCCTCGATTTCTATTCTAATACCTCTACCTTAACGATTCAGCAACGGCACTTATTGATGTAAATCAAATACGTCTTTCACTACTACTTAATGGGTAGATTGCTGATTTGTCAGTATTTTTCTAAGTAACGGAAAAGGCAGGGGTTTCAGGATTGATTAATTTGCAGCCAAATAGTGAGCGTTTTAAGCAAATGCCCATACTCCCGGATTTAACAGGAAATACACATTCAGAGGGAGGGAGAAACCCCCTTTTCAGAACGAAAAGGGGTAGCAGAACTTAGTGCGCTTTGGCCAGGCTATGCTGGCGGTGACGAGTCACAAAACCCAGCACCAGACACATGACGAAGACCACCGCGTAAAGACCGTTCGCCGTCAGCAGCGCTGCTTGCGGGCCGCTGCTTGCGACAATCGGCCCGGTGACGACGAAGGTCAGCATGGTGCCGATAGTGCCGCAGGTCAGGACAAAGTTGACCAGTTTCGGCGACGGGATGCGGGTTTGCAGCGATCCCAGCGTGATAATAGAGGTATAGATCGCGCTGGAGAAGAAGCCGAGCGTCAGGATAAACCACGCCATATGCTCCGGCTGGGCTTTGATGAACAGGTACATCAGCACCGTTGCCACACCTGCCAGCACGGTCAGAATACGTTGCAGGTCAAAGAAGCGCAGAATGAAGCTGAACGCCCACATGCCGAACATATAAGACATCCAGAAATCGCTCACCAGTTTACCGGCGTCGTTAAGGCTCATGCCGAGACCTTTAGCGTATTCCGGCACCCAGGAGATAAAGCCCAGTTGGCCGAGGATGTAGCACAGCGCGGCGATTGACAGGAACAGCACGCCGACGCCCCATTTTTCTTTTGCCACCGGTTCGCTCGTTTTCTGCGCGTGTTTGCCCAGCGCCGGGAATTCACAGCCGAAGGTCAGAATGAAAATAGCCAGATACACCAGACCGATGCAGGCGTAAACCCAGTACCACTCAATGCTGCGTGCCAGCAGGTACGCCGCCAGCATCGGGAAAATCATTCCCGCCATGCTGAAGAAGGAGTCGGTAAACAGCAGGCGCGAGCCACGCTGACGGCCTTCATACATTTGGGTGATAAGGAACGTCCCGATGGACATGGTGATCCCGCTGACCAGTCCCAGTACAAACATTGCGGCGGAGAACAGCGTCAGACTGTGGCTGACCATTAATCCGGCTACCGCCAGCACCATCAGCACGAAACCAAAGCGCAGCTGCGTTTTCAGCGGCACGATTTCCATCAGCCAGGCGTTTAGAAAGATGGAGATAAGGATCCCGGCGTTCAGGAAGGTAAAGGTATTACTCATGCTGGAAACGGGCAGATTAAAATACTCTGCGATGTTCCCCATCACCATCCCGGTGACGATCACCAACGCACCGGTGAGGGCGTAGGAGAAAAAGCTTATCCATGTGAGCTTAATTCGGTTGCTGTTAGTCATGACTGGCCTGTGAATAAATATGTAAAGCGCATTGACTTTGCGCCGGGCGGATAGATTTTATGCAATCAAGTGATGCATTTAAATGTTTATTACGCAAACGCTGCAATATTACATTCGTTAACGTGATGTTACTCACGTTTTATGCCGCGTGATAACGCATTGCCGACGGTTACAACTGTTTCAGCAGCGTAAAATTAAGTAAAAGGCTGGCCTGGGGGATAAAGGCTCTTTAGAATCAAGCCATTCGCTGTCCTTGCCCCCTTTTTAAGGAAATTTACATGCTCAAATCCACTCTGGCTGCGGTTGTTACCGTTTTCACACTCTCTGCGCTTTCTCCGGCTGCATTAGCGGCCAAAGGCGACCCGCATGTTCTGTTAACCACCTCGGCGGGGAATATTGAACTGGAGCTGGATAGCCAGAAAGCGCCGGTTTCGGTAAAAAACTTTCTTGATTACGTGAACAGCGGTTTTTACAACAACACGACCTTTCATCGCGTGATCCCAGGCTTCATGGTGCAGGGCGGCGGTTTTAATGAGCAGATGCAGCAGAAGCAGCCGAACCCGCCTATCAAAAACGAAGCCGACAACGGGCTGCGTAATACCCGTGGTACCGTCGCGATGGCGCGCACCGCCGACAAAGACAGCGCGACCAGCCAGTTTTTCATCAACGTTGCGGATAACGCCTTCCTCGACCACGGTCAGCGCGACTTCGGCTATGCGGTATTTGGTAAAGTGGTAAAAGGCATGGACATCGCCGATAAAATCTCCCAGGTGCCGTCGCATGACGTTGGCCCTTATCAGAATGTGCCGTCCAAACCGATTGTGATCCTCTCCGCAAAAGTTCTGCCGTAAAACGTCCCGGCGCGGACCCTCAGATCCGCGCCACCTCTGCTTTTCTGCGTAACCCGAAAATGCTGCTTATACTTGAAGCACATAAGGGCACCAACAGGGAGGCGAGCATGAAAAAGCTCACAGACAAGCAAAAAACCCGTCTCTGGGAACACCTGCGCAATGAAAACTTTCAGGCCAGCCGTCGTCTGGAAGGGGTGGATATTCCTCTGCAATCGCTGACGACGGAAGAAGCACTGACGCGTCTTGATGAACTCAGGAGGCACTATGAGCGATAAATACGGCGACGGGCGCGACCCTTATCTCTATCCGGGCATTAATGTGCTGCGCAACCGGCTCGGTATCCGCCAGGACAAGCGTCTTGAGCAGGCGGCCTATGAACTGACCGCACTGCGGGCGGCGACGATTGAACTCGGTCCGCAGGTGCGCGGGCTTCCGCATTTGTGCGCTATTCATCGCCAACTCTACCAGGACGTTTTTGACTGGGCGGGGCAACTGCGGGAAATCGACATCTACAAAGACGACACCCGTTTTTGCAATTTCCAGTACATTGAAACCGAGGGGAACGCGCTCATGCAGTCCCTCGAAGAAGAGGATTACCTTGCGGGGCTGGAGAAAGACGAATTCATCGCCCGGCTTGCGCACTATTACTGCGAAATTAACGTCCTGCACCCGTTCCGCCTCGGCAACGGTCTGGCCCAGCGGATCTTCTTTGAACAGCTGGCGATCCACGCAGGCTACGTGCTGGACTGGCGTGGCGTTGACGTCGAAGCCTGGCGACAGGCTAACCAGAGCGGCGCAATGGGCGATCTCGCTCCGCTGGAAGCGATTTTCGCCAACGTGGTAAGCGTGGCGGGAGAGGCGGAGTAACAGGTATTTGCACGGGCCGACTTATTTACGGCCCGTACAAAGGCTTAAAGCAAAACACTCAATCCATGTTTCTGGACCACGGAAAGTAACTTGAGCGACAGTCCATTAGGACGCTTGATCCCGCTTTCCCATTTTTGGATGGTGGAAGCGCTGGTATTAAGATAGTGGGCAAAAACAGACTGGCTAAGGTTGAATTTCTCGCGCAACGCTTTAATTTCAGTGGGTTGTAAGTCTTTGACGTCAGTAAGACAGGCGGCATCAAAGTGACGCATGGTTTCCTGGGGGATCGCATCAACGCTGAATAATCCGCAAGCAGCGCTGTGAATGGCTTCAAAGGCGGGGCTTTTGAACTTATTTTTTACAGTCATGGCAGATCTCCACGAGTTCGTTACTCTTTAATAGCGCTTTGATTTTTAAATCTGTAAGAGCTGCATAATGTTTTGCCAGCTCACGAAATGCGGTCAATTCGTGATTGTCTATATTCGCGGTGTCTTGTTTAGCATACAGATAAGTATAAAACCAATATGCTCCCCCTTTGGCAAGGATGATGGCGCGATCGCGATTCTGGTTAAGGCGTTTTTTGTAAACCCCACCTCCCAAATCGTCTACTTTACCCTCTAATGCTGCGGCGATAGCCTGACATAATTCGCTGTCTGCGATCGTATGAGCTTTAGCCGCGCGGTTAAACCATTTTGTTTTAAAGACTCGCATAAGGCCGACATCCTGTTGCCTGAATTATAGCACCTGGTGCTATAATAAATGGTTTTCTCTTGCATTCCAAACTCCTTATTCCCGGCATCCACCGGGCCGCCTGATACTTTCCCTGTAATTTGCTACCATGTCCTTCCCTGTCTTCATGCCGATCACACTATGCTGCTTATCATCGACAACTATGATTCCTTTACCTGGAACCTGTTCCAGTATTTCAGCGAACTGGGCGCGCAGGTGCAGGTGCATCGCAACGATCAACTCACCCTGACGCAGATTGCCGCGCTCAACCCACAAAAGCTGGTGATTTCTCCCGGTCCCTGCACGCCGGACGAGGCGGGGATTTCGCTGGCGGCGATCCGGCATTATGCAGGCAGGCTGCCGATTCTGGGCGTGTGTCTGGGTCATCAGGCTATCGCCCAGGCGTTTGGCGCGACTATTGTGCGTGCGGAAAAAGTCATGCACGGTAAAACCTCGCCGGTGACGCATAACGACAGCGGCGTTTTTCACGGGCTGAACAATCCGCTGACCGTCACCCGCTACCATTCGTTAGTCATCGACCCGCCGACGCTGCCGGACATTTTTGAGGTGACGGCCTGGAGCGACACCCAGGAGATTATGGGCATTCGCCACCGCGAATGGGATCTGGAAGGGGTACAGTTTCACCCGGAAAGTATTCTCAGCGAACAGGGCCATCAACTGCTGGCGAATTTCCTGCATCGCTGATTTATAGTTGCCATTGAATGATTTTTTATGCATATTTTATGACTATATATTAAGTTATGTATGAAGAGGATGGGCGTCACATGGCAACTGAACAACCGGCAATTACCCGCGCAACGTTTGATGAAGTGATTCTGCCAATTTATGCACCCGCAGAATTTATCCCGGTCAAGGGGCTGGGCAGCCGGGTGTGGGATCAGCAGGGGAAGGAGTACGTTGACTTTGCCGGTGGCATTGCGGTGACGGCACTGGGTCACTGTCATCCGGCGCTGGTTGAGGCGCTGAAAACGCAGGGTGAAACGCTGTGGCACACCAGCAACGTGTTCACCAACGAGCCAGCGCTACGCCTGGGCCGTAAGATTGTCGAGGCCACTTTTGCCGAGCGCGTGGTGTTCATGAACTCCGGCACCGAAGCCAACGAAACCGCTTTTAAGCTGGCGCGTTACTATGCCTCCACCCGTCACAGCCCCTACAAAACGAAAATCATCGCCTTCCATAACGCATTTCACGGACGTTCGCTGTTTACCGTCTCGGTCGGCGGGCAACCCAAATACTCCGACGGCTTTGGTCCAAAACCGGCTGACATTATTCACGTCCCGTTTAATGACCTGCACGCGGTAAAAGCGGTAATGGACGATCATACCTGCGCGGTAGTGGTCGAGCCGATTCAGGGTGAGGGCGGCGTGACGGCGGCGACACCGGAATTCTTGCAGGGGCTGCGCGAACTGTGTGACCAGCATCAGGCGCTGCTGGTCTTTGACGAAGTGCAATGCGGAATGGGGCGCACCGGCGATCTCTTTGCTTATATGCACTACGGCGTGACGCCGGATATTCTCACCAGCGCCAAAGCGCTCGGCGGCGGTTTTCCGATCAGCGCGATGCTAACCACCCATGATATCGCCAGCGCCTTTCATGCCGGATCGCACGGTTCGACCTACGGCGGCAACCCGCTGGCCTGCGCGGTCGCGGGCGCGGCGTTCGATATCATCAATACGCCGCACGTGCTCGACGGCGTAAACGCCAAACGGCAGATTTTTGTTGAGCATCTGCAAAAAATCGACCAGAAATACGCTATTTTCAGCGATATTCGTGGAATGGGTCTGCTGATTGGCGCAGAGCTGAAGCCGCAGTACAAAGGCTGTGCGCGGGATTTCCTGTATGCCGCCGCGCAGGAAGGCGTGATGGTGCTGAACGCCGGACCGGACGTAATGCGCTTTGCCCCGTCGCTGGTGGTAGAAGAGGCGGATATTCACGAAGGGCTGGAACGCTTCGCGCAGGCGGTGGCGAAACGGGTTAACGCTTAGTTCTCTTCAGCCAAATCCCATGATGCGGGCGCTGACGCCAGGCTACCGACGAAATGGTATGCATGGTGTTCAGATGCCCCAGAATGCGCTCCAGATGCCGCTCCATGGTGCTTAACGGCCCTTGCGGGGCGGCGTCCGGCGCTTCGAGAATATTGACATCCCCCGCGCTGCCCGGCCCGTCAGATTTCAGCCGCTGCTGGCAGCGTTGCAGCGCAATTTCACAGGATTGCAGATAACGCTGCGCCAGATCCGGCGTCAGCATATTGTGCTCGCGTGCCAGCGTGGTCATGGCGTTGATATGCTCGACAATAAACTGGCTGTGCGTGACCCACAGTTTCATATCTTCCAGATACCGGCTATTAAATCCCGGCTCCTGCATGGCCTGGTTCAGCGAGTTAAACAGCGCGTTATGCGCCTGGTTGACCCGCATCCGCTGGTACGCCAGGGTCGGAGCCTGCGGATCGTCGCTTAAAATCAGCCGCAGTGCCTCCTGATCCGCCTCCAGCGCACTGTCCGCGTTCTTGCGCAGCAGGCCGCTTTGCCACTGCGGCCACAGCCAGACCATGCCGCCGAATGCAATCAGGCAGCCCAGCGCGGTGTCGATCATCCTCGGCAGAATAAACTGTTCGCCATTAAGATTGATCAACTGGAGGGTGTACACCGCCGTGACTGTAAAACCGATCATCGCCCAGCCGTAGTTTTTGCGCAGGATCAGATAGCTGATAAGGGTGATCGCCAACATGGCGCAGAGCGTAAAACCGTCCGGGACGTTAAAATGCAGCGTCGCCCCGGCGATGACCAGCCCCACCAGCGTGCCAAGCGTTCGATGCAGAATGCGCACCCGCGTGGCACCGTAGCCGTTTTGGGTGACGAACATGATGGTCATTAAGATCCAGTAGGGCTTCGGCAGGTGGAGAACGCTTCCCGCCAGGCTGGCGATACTGAGCATGACGCTAAGACGCGCCGAGGTGCGCAGGGCGGGGGACTTCAGCGATAAATAGCTTTTCAGCGCCGCCCACAGCGGCAGACGGCGCTGGCGGTCGGCCATTAAATCACGCGGATAAAGCGGACGCAGGGTGCGCAGCACGCGGGCGATACGGCTAAAGTGCCAGGCGCAGAACTGACCCACCGGGTTATCCGGGTTCTGACGGGCGATTTTCTCCAGCGCGCCGATCTGCTTGTCCATATTGAAGCGGCCAGAATAATGATGGTACAGAATGTCGTCCGCCATCACCCGCAGACGGGCGGCAACGGTTTGCGCATTCCAGCGGATCACCGCTTCCGCATGGCTTTGTTCTACCAGCTTTTGTACCTCTTCCGGCTGGTGCAGGCTGACCGAAATATGTTCCTGCAAATCCAGCGCCATCTGGAACATCCAGCGCAGCCGCCTGTAGTTATGGTGTTTTTTCTCCGACAGCATGTACAGCTGTTGATAGCACTGGGTAATGAGATCGACCGTTTTTTGCTGGCGGGCAAGCAGCGGCGGCAGGGCTTTTTGCGGATCGACATGCTGGGTCAGCAGGCTGTATTTGGCTTCGCAATAGTCGGCAAGCTGGCGGTAAAGCAGGCTGAGCGACTCGCGCAGCGGCTGTTCGCGCCACAGCCAGAACCAGAACCAGTTAAATAAACCGTACCAGAGCGTACCCGTCGCGTAGAGCAGCATCGGCTGCCAGACCGGAACGGACCCCGCGAGGCTAAGCGTGAAAATGGCTGCAATTAATGAGGCCGGGAGCAGACGCGCATGCAGCGGACTGATTTCCGCGGTAACGCCGAGGATCAGCGCCAGCGCGGTAAGCACCAGCGGCAGCGGCGCGCCCTGCGCCAGCAAAAGCTGTACCGCCAGGCTGCTGCCTGCAAACAGCGAGCCGCCGACAATCAGACGTTTGAAAAAGCGTTTGTGCGGGGTATCCAGACCGGCGATGTTGCAGCAGGCGGGCACCAGCGAGAAGAGCAGGCCATACTGAAGCCGATCGATTATCAGACCGACAGCCACGGGCAAACAGAGCACCAGGGTTTGTCGTAGTGCGTAATTCACTTCCGGGTGATAGATCAGCCTGCGCCACATAGAGAATAACGAAACCGGCGCATTCGCAGTGGAATGCGCCGGTGAACGAACTTAGCGGGTGCCGTAAACGACGATGGTTTTACCGTGTGCGGAGATCAGGCTCTGATCTTCCAGCATTTTCAGAATGCGGCCGACGGTTTCACGCGAGCAGCCAACGATCTGGCCGATTTCCTGACGGGTGATTTTGATCTGCATACCGTCCGGGTGAGTCATCGCGTCCGGCTGTTTGGCGAGGTTAAGCAGCGTCTGCGCGATGCGGCCGGTTACGTCAAGGAAGGCGAGATTGCCGACTTTCTCAGACGTGACCTGTAAGCGGCGCGCCATTTGCGCTGAAAGACGCATCAGAATGTCCGGGTTAACCTGGATCAGCTGACGGAATTTCTTGTAGGAAATTTCTGCGACTTCACAGGCGGTTTTGGCCCGCACCCAGGCGCTACGCTCCTGACCTTCTTCAAACAGGCCCAGTTCACCGATGAAATCGCCCTGGTTGAGATAAGAAAGGATCATCTCTTTCCCTTCTTCATCTTTGATCAGCACTGCCACGGAGCCTTTAACGATGTAATACAACGTTTCCGCTTTTTCACCCTGGTGAATCAGCGTGCTCTTTGATGGGTACTTATGAATATGGCAATGAGACAAGAACCATTCTAGAGTCGGGTCTGTTTGCGGTTTGCCAAGCACCATGCGCGGTTATCCTCTGTTATAAACTATCTCCGGCGGCTAAATGACGTTGCCTCCGGGGTTGCAATCGTGTCCTTCCCTCTGGCGGGGAAGCTGACTGTCGGTATGTTCCGCAGCCGTGTATCTGATGACCCGTGCATACATGCACTAAGTCAATATATCACTGTAGCATCCCGTCTGTTTTAGCATAGCTTTTGCCGCCTGTCTCCTGGTGTCTCGCTTCAGCATGACGCAGGTCGCCTTCCGTTGCGAGAATTGTTATGTGCGCGTAATCTGGGAAGAAAATTGCCATACGGGAGTTGATGAATATGCAAGCGCGAGTGAAGTGGGTTGAAGGGTTAACGTTCCTGGGCGAGTCGGCTTCCGGCCACCAGATTTTAATGGACGGTAACTCCGGTGATAAAGCGCCCAGCCCGATGGAAATGGTGCTGATGGCGGCAGGCGGATGCAGTGCGATTGACGTGGTCTCGATCCTGCAAAAGGGGCGTCAGGAGGTTACCCACTGCGAGGTGAAACTGACCTCAGAGCGCCGTGAAGAGGCCCCGCGCCTGTTCACCCATATCAATTTGCACTTTATCGTCACCGGTCACGATTTGAAAGACAGCGCCGTGTCCCGCGCGGTAGACCTCTCGGCAGAGAAATACTGTTCGGTAGCGCTGATGCTGGAAAAAGCCGTGAATATTACCCATTCATACGAAGTGAACGTTGCCTGATCCGTCGCCGGGCCTCGCGCCCGGCTATTCGATTTTTTTGCCTTCCACCAGCCGCTGAACCAGCGGCAGCATGATCAGCTCCATCGCCAGCCCCATTTTCCCGCCCGGCACCACTAAAGTATTGATGTGAGATATAAATGAGCCTTGCAGCATCGCCAGCAGCCAGGGGAAATCGATGCCTTCGAGGTTGCGGAAGTGGATCACCACAAAACTTTCATCCAGCGACGGGATGCCTTTGGCGGCAAACGGGTTGGAGGTGTCAACGGTCGGCACCCGCTGGAAGTTGATATGGGTGCGGGAGAACTGCGGGGTGATGAAGTTAATGTAGTCCTCCATTGAACGCACCACCGAGTCCATCACCGCCTCGCGCGAATGCCCACGCTCGCTGGTATCGCGGATCAGTTTCTGGATCCACTCGAGGTTAACAATAGGCACCACGCCCACCAGCAAATCAACATGGCGGGCGACGTCATGCTGCGGCGTCACCACGCCGCCATGCAGTCCTTCATAAAACAGCACGTCGGTCGGTTCCGGCAGCGGCTGCCACGGCGTGAAGGTGCCGGGCACCTGATTCCACGGCACTGCTTCATCATAGGTATGCAGGTATTTTCGCGCCTGCCCGGTGCCCGACCGCCCGTATTCGATAAAGGTTTGTTCCAGCAGGCCGAAATCGTTCGCCTCCGGGCCGAAATAACTAATGTGCCGACCAAGATCGCGCGCTTTGCGGATCGCCATATCCATTTCCGGGCGGGTGTAGCGATGGAAACTGTCCCCTTCGACTTCTGCCGCGTGCAGGCTGAGCTGGGCAAAGATCTTGCGAAAGGCGAGGCTGGTGGTGGTGGTTCCCGCCCCGCTGGAGCCTGTGACCGCAATCACCGGATGTTTGGCAGACATAGCTACTCCCTGATTATCAGTTATTTAGCCGCGAAACTGCTTGCGAGGCATGATATTGACCGTCTCATGCAACTCTGACCAGACCAGCACGGCTTCGCCGGTTTGTAACTGGTGCTTTACGTCGGCGACTTTTTGCGCCAGTGAGCGCTCATGTTCACCATAATCGGTGCCTTCACGCAAGACAAAGCTTTCGATCAGGCTATCGAGGGTTACAGGGTCAAGATCCTGCCAGGGAATAATCATCTTCAGGCTCCGAGATAGGTTTTCAGCCAGTCGGGAATGCGTTTTTCCAGCCACATTTCCGGGCGGCGCAGCGTACCGCCGACAAAGCCAACGTGACCGCCGTGCTCGGTAAGCTGGTACTCAACCTGCGGCGGTAAGGTGGCGGGATCGGGAATAACGTGGTGATCCATAAAAGGATCGTCTTTAGCATGGATGATCAGCGTCGGTTTAGCGATCTGATTAAGTAACGGCATGGCGCTGCACTGACGATAGTAATCGATCGCGTCAGCAAAACCGTGGATGCGCGCGGTGATCAGGTCATCAAAATCGCGCAGGCGGCGCACGCGCTTCAACTGAGCCAGCTCAATCGGCAGGGTGCCGGGATAGGCTTTGAGTTTTCGCGACGCGTTGCCTTTCAGCAGGTTAAGCAAATAGCGCTGATAAACGCGGGAAAAGCCTTTTTCCATATGGTAGCTGCACGCTTCCAGCACAAACGGCGCGGAGACAATCACGGCGGCGTCGAGCGGCGCGTCCGCGCCTGCTTTCGCCAGCAGGCACGCCAGCATATTACCGCCGAGTGAATAGCCCACGGCGGCGGTCGGCGCGGGGCCGAATTCGCGTTTCAGCCAGTGTAAAAACCAGCTACCGTCTTCCGTTTCGCCGGAGTGATAGATGCGGTTCAGGCGGTTTGGCTCGCCGCTACAGCCGCGAAAATGCATCACCACGCCCAGCCAGCCCTGGTCGCTGGCAGACTGGATCAGGCCGTGGACGTAAGGACTATGCAGGCTGCCTTCCAGCCCGTGAAAGACCACCAGCCGGGGTTTGTGCTGCGCCTGCGACGGATCTTCACTCCACGCCAGATCGACAAAATCACCGTCCGGCAGATCCAGACGCTGCCAGACCGGGGTGAACTGAAGCCTGCGGCGCAGCAGGCGTGGCAGCATGGTTTGCAGATGCGGATTTCGCGCGCCCGGCATCGGGTGGAAAACGCGTGTATCGCCCTGTGTGGCGAAATGTTCGTCAGATGAAATGTGGGCCATAGCACGGATTATGTTAAGAAAGTGGCGCGGTAATATACCGCTTTTCATCACTACGGTTTATGCATTTGACGGTAATCGCCGCTAGTCGGCAAGCAGATTACGCGAAAACAGATGAATATCGACGTCCGGTTTGCGTCGCCAGAGCCGCGCTTTGCGTGCCCCGGTCGCCACACTTTCGCCGGTCTCTTCCAGCATCCCGGAGGCTTCAATGCGGCGGATCAGGCTTTTACGCTGGATCGGCTGGCCGAGGATAATTTCCGTTGCCTCATGAAGCTGCGCCTGGGTGAAGGTATCAGGCAGGCAATAAACCGGCAGCAGGGAGTACATCGTCTTTTGCCGCAAGCGGTGCAGGCCCGTCTCAATAATCTTTTGATGGTCAAATGCCAGGGCGTAACCGTCCAACTCGTCTACCGGCAGCCAGCGGGCATCGCTGACGCTCGCAATATGCGGCGCGCAATCCACCCAGGCGATGAGCGCAAACCAGGCGATGGTCAGGCTCCAGCCGCGCGGATCGCGATCCGGGCCGGAAAAGGTATCAAGCTGTTCCAGCCACGACGGGGAAACCCCGGCTTTTTCGGTGAGCTTACGCAGGGCGGTGTCGCGCGTGTGCTGGTCACGGGCGATATCGATAAACCCGCCCGGCAATCCCCAGCATCCCTGCTGCGGCTGACTGGCGCGCTCTACCATCAGGACGCAGAGTTTTCCCTCGTGCAGGGTAAACAGCACGCTGTCCACCGTCACCAGCGGCGAGGGAAAACGGGTGGCGTCGTAATTCTTCAGGTACTCAGCTTCGGTGATCATCTGCCGTCTCAGATCGTCGTGGAAAAGGGGCTTTCAGTTTAGCAGCCCATAGCGGTGCAGAATACGTGCTTTTTTTTTACACATTATCAACGTGTTAATGATAGGGTGCTTTTTGTTTAAAAAATAACTTGCATAATATGTGTCTTAGGGACATTATTAAATTGTCGCAGGGACATTAAATAACTGAGAGGGTGAAATGATGGAACATCGATTGCAGTTATTCATCGATAATCAGCAAATCGCATTCACGCACGGCGTATTTCCCGATGGCGCGGTCTGGCTGAAAGTGACCGGTGCGCTGCCACAAACGGCACAGCTGATGCGCATCCGCGCCGCCGCCATGCATGACATGAATGATTTCATGCTGCTGGCTCAGTTAGTCGATGCCGTGCGTCACACCACCGATGTGCTGGTCAGCCATCTGGAACTGCCGTGGCTGCCGTGGGCGCGTCAGGATCGCTACATGGTTGACGGAGACAGCTTCGCGCTGAAAGTTTTCGCCCGCCAGCTTAACGTTCTCGGCTTTAATAAAGTGAAAGTGCTCGACCCGCACAGCGATGCCGCCGGGGCAGCAATCGATAATTTGGTCGGGATCACCCAGGAGCGTTGCCTGCTGCAAAGCGCCACTTTGCGCCGCAGATTTGCCGCCAGAGAACTGATGCTGGTGGCCCCGGACGCCGGAGCGCTGAAGAAAATCGATGCGGTGGCTAAAGCCGTCGGCGTTTCAGAGTACGCCATTCTGAGCAAAAAACGCGATGTCGCCAGCGGCAATCTGACGGGATTCGCGCTGGTGGCGGGTGACGTTAAAGGCCGCGACGTGCTGATTGCCGACGACCTGTGCGATGCAGGCGGGACGTTTATCGGCTCTGCGCAGGTTCTGCGCGAGGCCGGGGCACGCAGCGTCAGCCTGTACGTCACCCACGGCATTTTTTCGAAAGGCGTTGAGAACCTGCTGTCAAACGGCATTGACGCCATCTATACCACCACCTCTTTTACCTCACCGTCGCTGCAACATCCGCAGGTTGAGCTGATTGACATTGACGCCATTTACCGCGCTTAACGGAGACAACACCATGAAAATGAATCCTGTTCTGGCTATTGACGGTTACAAAGTTTCCCACCGCGTGCAGTATCCGCAGGGCACAACGAAGGTCTATTCGAATTTTACCCCACGCAGCGACCGCTTTTTCCAGTCGCCACTCGCGGACGGCAAGCTGGTTTTCTTCGGGCTTCAGGGGTTTATGCAGTGGTTTCTGGTCGATCTGTTTAACGACGCGTTCTTTGCCCGCCCGGAAGACGAAGTGGTCAATGAATATAAGCAGGTGATGGACAGCTATCTGGGCCGTGACGCGGTGGCGGTAGATCATATTCGCACCCTGCACCGCACGGGCTACCTGCCGCTGCACATTAAGTCGCTGGATGAAGGCAGCAAAGTGCCGATGAAAGTGCCAGTGCTGACCATCACCAACACCCGTGATGATGCTTTCTGGCTGGTGAACTATCTGGAAACGGTGCTTTCCGCCGAATTATGGAAAGCCTCTACCAACGCCACTATCGCGCATCAGTACCGCAAAATCTGTGAGCAATGGGCGGACAAAACCTGTAGCGATCTGTCGCATCTCGATTTCCAGTGCCACGACTTTTCGTTTCGCGGAATGTCCGGGTTACAGGACACCATGCAGGCGGGCTGCGGTCATCTGCTCAGCTTTAAGGGCACCGACAGCATTCCTTCGCTGCTCTATGCCCGTGATTACTATACCGATGGCGAAGAGTATTTCATCGGCGCAAGCATCCCGGCGACTGAGCACAGCGTGATGTGTATGGGCAGCTATGAAGGCGAAATCGACACTTTCCGCCGCCTGATTGCCGAGCTGTATCCGCAGGGATTTGTGTCTATCGTCTCCGATACCTGGGATTACTGGCGCGTTCTGACGGAATATACCCGCGAGCTGAAAGATATTATCCTCAGTCGTGAAGGGCGGGTAGTATTTCGCCCGGACAGCGGCGACCCGACAGAGATCCTCTGCGGCACCGGCGCGGATGACGATACTCGCGCGGATCGCAGCCCGGAAGAAAAAGGCTCGGTGGAAGTGTTATGGGAAATCTTCGGCGGTACGATCAATGACAAAGGCTATAAAGTGCTCGACCCGCACGTGGGGCTGATTTATGGCGATTCGATTACCCTTGAGCGCGCCAATACTATTCTGCGTCGCCTGGAAGCAAAAGGGTTTGCCAGTTCTAACGTGGTCTTCGGTATTGGCTCTTTTACCTATCAGTACAACACCCGCGACACCTTTGGTTTTGCGATGAAAGCCACATGGGGCCAGGTTAACGGCGAGGGGCGCACCATCTTTAAAGAGCCGAAAACCGATAACGGTCTGAAACGTTCAGCGCGCGGCCTGCTGCGGGTAGAGCGCGACGCGCAGGGCGAGTTTCAGTTGCACGATGAGCAGACCTGGGAGCAGGAGCAAACCGGTGAACTGAAAACCCGTTTTCTGGACGGGAAAATCGTCAATCACGAGCATTTCGAACAAATCCGTCAGCGTCTGGCGGCCCAGCGTTAATTTTTCTGATGCAATGAAAGCGGTGCAGGGACGCCCGCTTGCTGAATCGCATTTCTCCGCACTGCAAATTGATCCTCATCACAAATATCGAATCTGATTATTACTCTCAGGCTAACGATCTCACCCGCCGCGTAATTGATGCATTTCTCACCGAAGTTCAGACTCTCCTTAGTGTTAAGCAAATCAAAATGATTGGCTGAATCAGGAGGTTAATAATGTTATCTGGGCAAACGCCAGCACGGGTCTGGAATACGCGCCGCACTGAAAAGCAGCGGCGTATGGCTTCCGTACCGGTGCAGGGCAAGGTGCTGCCGACGGCGGACCTTGCAGCCATGCTGGAAAAACTGATTGCGCCGGGCGACCGCGTGGTCTTAGAGGGCAACAACCAGAAGCAGGCGGATTTTTTATCCCGTATGCTCGCGGAAGTTAACCCGCAAACGGTGCACGATCTGCATATGATCATGCCAAGCGTCGGGCGCAGTGAGCATCTCGACATCTTTGAAAAAGGCATCGCCCGCAAACTGGATTTCTCCTTCTCCGGCACCCAGAGCCTGCGCATTTCGCAGCTGCTGGAAGATGGCCTGCTGGAGATCGGCGCGATCCATACCTACATCGAGCTTTACTCCCGTCTGTATGTGGATCTGGCGCCGAACGTGGCGCTGATTGCCGGTTTTAAAGCGGACCGCAAAGGTAATCTTTATACCGGGGCCAGTACCGAAGACACCCCGGCGCTGGTGGAAGCCGCTGCCTTCCACGATGGGATCGTCATTGCGCAGGTCAATGAACTGGTGGACGACGAGAGCGAGTTACCGCGCGTGGATATTCCCGGCTCGTGGATCGATTACGTGGTGGTAGCCGATAAACCTTTCTTTATTGAACCGCTGTTCACCCGCGATCCACGCCTGATCAAACAGGAACACATCCTGATGGCGATGATGGCGATCAAAGGCATCTATGCAGAACATCAGGTGCAGTCGCTGAACCACGGCATCGGCTTTAACACCGCCGCTATCGAACTGCTGCTGCCGACTTACGGCGAACAGCTTGGGCTGAAGGGCAAAATCTGTAAGCACTGGACCCTGAACCCGCACCCGACGCTGATCCCGGCCATTGAGAGCGGCTGGGTGGAGAGCGTTCACTGCTTCGGCGGCGAACTGGGGATGGAAGAGTACATCCGCGCCCGCCCTGACGTGTTCTTTACCGGTGCCGATGGTTCGATGCGCTCCAACCGCGCGTTTTGCCAGCTGGCGGGGCAGTATGCGGTTGATATGTTTATCGGCTCGACGTTGCAGGTGGATGGTTACGCAAACTCTTCTACCGTAACCCGTGGTCGTCTCTCCGGCTTCGGCGGCGCGCCGAATATGGGCCACGATCCGCACGGACGCCGTCATGCCACCCCGGCCTGGCTGAATATGATCACCGAACCTGACCCGATGCAGCGCGGTAAAAAGCTGGTGGTGCAGATGGTGGAAACCTTCCAGGCAGGCGTCAAACCTACCTTCGTTGAAACGCTCGATGCCGTTGAGGTGGCGAAATCCTCCGGGATGCCGCTGGCACCGGTCATGATCTACGGCGACGACGTGACCCACGTCCTGACCGAAGAAGGCATCGCCTATCTCTACCGCGCTGAATCGCTGGAAGAGCGCCGGGCGATGGTCGCGGCGGTCGCCGGGATCACCGATATCGGTCTGGGCGTTGACGCGAAACGCGTCGCCGAACTGCGCCGCAGCGGCAAAGTGGTTTACCCGGAAGATATCGGCATTCGCCGTACCGACGCTACCCGTTCCCTGCTGGCTGCGGGCAGCGTAGCCGACCTGGTGGAATGGTCCGATGGCCTGTACAACCCGCCGGCGAAATTTCGGAGCTGGTAATGAAACTTCTGCCACAGATGCAGGTTGAAGGCGGTGCCGAATGGCTGGCGCGAACCGCCACACAATCCCTGATTGATGAAGCACGTTTAAGCCCGAAACCTGGTCTGGTGGACAGCCGGGGAAGCGGCGCGCATCACGACCTGACGCTGGCGCTGATGGAACGTTCTGCCCACGCGTTGACCCCGACGTTTCATGCTCTGGCACAGCAAAGCTGGCAGCGCCCGGCGGACATTGCGCTCCGTCAGACCATCGGGCGGCTGGGACGCGAAGGCGAACAGCAAATGATGGCCGCCACCAACGGCGTGAATACCCATCGCGGCGCGATTTGGGCGCTGGGGCTGCTGGTCAGCGCGGTAGCCATGCTCGGCGCAAGCGGCACGGCGCGGGACATTACTGCCACCGCCGCCTCGCTGGCTGGACTGCCGGACGACGCCGCGCCAAAAGTGTTCAGCAAAGGGCTGCGTGCCAGCCACCGTTATCGGGTGCCGGGCGCGCGCGAAGAGGCGCAGCAGGCGTTCCCGCACGTTATGCGCCTGGCGCTGCCGCAACTGCGCGCCAGCCGTCAGCGCGGCGGCAGTGAAGCCCACGCCAGACTGGATGCGCTGATGGCCATTATGACGTCGCTAAGCGACACCTGCGTGCTTTCCCGCGCCGGAATGGAAGGGCTGGAAACCATGCAGCACGGCGCGCGCGCCGTCCTCCACGCCGGAGGAACTGCCAGCCTCGCCGGGCAACGTGCGCTGGCGGCGCTGGATCGTCAGATGCTCGCCCTTAACGCTTCGCCGGGTGGCGCGGCCGACCTGCTGGCCGCCACGCTGTTTCTTGACCGTATCGACGCGCGCTCAGCGCCGTACTTACCGAATTAAGAGGATGTTATGGAACACATTACGATCTCTCTGCCTGCCCGCCGCACGCTAAGCGGCAAAGCACTGGCAGGCGTTGTCGGCTCCGGGGATATGGAGGTGTTATTCACCGCCGACCAGCAGCAGACACTTACCGTTGATATCACCACCTCCGTTGATAACAGCCGCGCCCGCTGGGAAGCGCTGTTCAGCCGCCTGGAAATGGTCAGCGAACTGCCGTCAGGCACGCTGACGATCCATGATTTTGGCGCAACGCCCGGTGTGGCGCGCATCCGTATTGAACAGGTTTTCGAGGAGGTGAGTCATGCGTGATGACCGTAGTTTTATCGAATTAAAAGCGCGGGCGCGAGCACATGCCCTGCTGGATGACGGCAGCTATCGCGAACTGCTTGACCCGTTTGAAGGCATTGTTTCTCCGTGGCTGGGCGCACAGGGCATCGTGCCGCAGGCGGATGACGGCATGGTGGTGGCAAAAGGCACCATCAACGGTCAGCCCGCCGTCGTCGTGGCGATTGAAGGCGCCTTCCAGGGCGGCAGCATGGGCGAAGTCTCCGGCGCGAAAATGGCGGCGGCGCTGGAGCTGGCGGCAGAAGATAACCGCAACGGCATTCCGACTCAGGCGGTGCTGTGCCTTGAAACCGGCGGCGTGCGCTTACAGGAAGCCAATCTGGGGCTGGCGGCGATTGCCGATATCCATGCGGCGATTGTCGATCTGCGCCGCTACACCCCGGTAGTGGGCATTGTTGCCGGAACCGTCGGCTGCTTCGGCGGGATGTCGATTGCCGCCGCGCTGTGCAGCTATCTGATTGTTACCCGCGAGGCGCGTCTGGGTCTTAACGGTCCGCAGGTGATTGAGCAGGAAGCGGGCATTGATGAGTACGACTCCCGCGACCGGCCGTTTATCTGGAGCATGACCGGCGGGGAAGTGCGCTATCAGAGCGGTCTGGTGGATGCGCTGGTCGGCGATGGGGTGAACGCGGTGAAAGCGGCGATGAACGACGCTATCGCCAAAGGCGTTCCGGCAAAACATCGCACCGATAACTATGACTGGTATCTCGACCGTCTCACCCATTTCGACACCCGCAAACAGGCGGATGCAGAACAGATTAAGGCGCTTTTTGCGCGGGGGGAAAAATAATGAGCAATACAGTAAGCCGTGGTGCTCTGTGGCTGGAAAAACTGGCACCCAACGCACAGCGTCTTAGCGGGCTTTGCCCGTCCGTTCAGGTCGCCGATGGACAACTGAACGGTGAAGCCGTGCGCTTTATTGCCGTCGTACCGGATGCGAATAACCACTATCCGCGTGCGGCACGCGGGGAAGTGGGCCTGCTCGAAGGCTGGACGCTGGCCAAAGTGGTCAGTGAAACCGTGGCGGCCGATGCCAATAACGCGGTCAAACGTCCGATTGTGGCGGTGATTGACGTGCCGAGCCAGGCCTATGGTCGTCGTGAAGAGGGGTTTGGTATTCATCAGGCGTTAGCCGGTGCGGCAGGGGCTTATGCCAATGCGCGTCTGGCGGGCCATCCGGTGATCGGCCTTATCGTCGGTAAAGCCATGTCCGGCGCGTTTCTGGCGCACGGTTATCAGGCCAACCGGCTGATTGCGTTCAATGATAAAGGCGTGCTGATCCACGCGATGGGTAAAGAGTCCGCCGCCCGCATCACGCTGCGCTCCGTGGAGGCGCTGGAGAAACTGGCCGCCACCATCCCACCGATGGCCTATGACATCAGCAACTACGCCACTCTGGGGATGCTGGAAAGCCTGCTGGATATCAGCAACCCGGATGCCCCTGACGAAAACGATCTGACGCAGGTGATCGCCACGCTGCAACAGGCCATCCATGACGCGCGTCAGAGCACCCGGTTAACCAACCGGCTGGGCGCTGACAACCGCCGCAGCTCGCAGATCGTGCGCGAACGCATGAAAGCGAGCTGGTAAGTAAAAAGAGACCTGCCGGATTGCCTGCCGTACGGACGCTCGCTGCGTCCCGCGAGCAGGCAACTGAAAAATAATAATCATCGCGCCAGTGCTACTTCTTTTAACTACAGGTGATTTATGACTTACGTGATTGTTCATGCTCTTGCACCGATTTTTATCATCATGCTGCTGGGGTTCTGGGCCGGGAAGGCCAAAATGGTGGATAACAAGAATGTTTCCCTGCTCAATATTTTCGTGATGGACTTTGCGCTGCCCGCCGCGCTGTTTAGCGCCACGGTACAGACGCCGTGGGCGGGGATCGTCGCGCAGTCGCCGCTGATTGTGGTGCTGACGCTGGCGATGTGGATCACCTACGCCGCGATTTATTTCCTCGCCACCAGCGTCTTTAAAAAGTCGCCGCAGGATGCTGCCGTCCTGACTCTGACCGTGGCGCTGCCGAACTACGCCGCGCTGGGGCTGCCGATTCTGGGCAGCGTGCTGGGCGAAAGCTCCACCACGTCGCTGTCCGTCGCCGTTTCGATTGCCTGCGGCTCGGTACTGATGACGCCGTTCTGCCTGCTGATCCTTGAGCGTGAAAAAGCGCGTGCGGCAGGGACTAACAGTGGTTCGACGCTGGCGATGCTGCCGGTGCTGATGTGGCGCTCGCTGAAAAAACCGATTGTGATGGGGCCGCTGCTGGGGGTGATCCTTTCTGCTGTCGGCATCAAAATGCCGGAGCTGGTGCTGGCGGCCATCAAACCGCTGGGTCTTGCGGCTACCGCTGCGGCGCTGTTTCTGACCGGGGTGATCCTCTCGGCGCGTAAACTGCAAATCAACACCATGGTGATTAGCGCGACCATCACTAAGCTGCTGATCCAGCCAGTGATTGCCTGGGGTCTGGTGCTGGCGTTTGGTCTGCACGGCTCGGTTGCCATTACCGCCATTCTGATGATTGCGCTGGCGGCGGGCTTCTTTGGCGTGGTCTTCGGCAACCGCTTTGGCGTGCAGTCGCCGGATGCGGAAGCGGTGCTGCTGCTTAGTTCCGTATTGTGTATCCTGTCGCTGCCGCTGTTTATCTCGCTGACTTCAGGACTGTAAAAAATGACATCTTCATTGCGCCCACACGATCTTCTCTGGCTCACCGCGCGCGAAGCGCTGGAAGGGGTAACGGAACCCTGGGTGGAGACGGTCTGGCATACCGGCCTGCCGGTGGTGGTGCGGCGCGATGTGGATGAGAAGGGGCGAATTCCGGTCGGGGTACGCGGGATGCGCCGCGACCAGCGCGCGGCGGGGTGGGTTGATCCGGCGAATGTCGCACGGGTAGTCACGCCGGAGGCGTTAGGCGATCCGCACACGCTGCTGCGCTCGCCCTTTATCTCGCAGCCGCCGGTGCAGCTGGCGCTGATGCTGGCGCAGCAACACTGGCCGTGGCCGTGGGGGATCACCGGCAGCACCGCCTTTGCGTTAGCGACGGGTGTGCCGGTGATCCATGCCGCAAGCGATCTGGATCTGCTGATCCGCGCCCCGCAGCCGCTGCTGCCCATGCAGCTTACGGGCTGGCAGCAGCAACTCACCGCAGCCCTTTGCCGGGCGGATACCCAGGTGGAGACGCCGGAAGGCGGTTTCGCGCTTGCCGAGTGGTTACGCGACGGCAACGTATTGCTGAAAACCTGCCGGGGGCCGCGTCTGGTCAGCGACCCGTGGCACAGGGAGGGATCATGAAAATTCTGTTTACCTTTCCGGGACAGGGGACGCAGCGCCCCGGTATGTTGCAACAGCTTCCCGGTGATGAATTGGCTCAGGCCCGCGACGTGCTGGGGGCGGAAGCGCAGACGCTGGATCTCCCGGATGCGCTGAAGCATACCCGCGCGGTCCAGCTTTCGCTGCTGATTGCGGGCGTCGCGTGGGGCAGAGAACTGCAACGGCGCGGCGTGAGGCCGGATATCGTCAGCGGCCTGTCCATCGGCGCGTATCCCGCCGCCGTGGTCGCGGGCGCGCTGGAATTTAGCGATGCGCTACGCCTTGTCGCCCTGCGCGGCGATTTAATGGAACAGGCCTACCCGCACGGCTACGGCCTGACGGCGATCATCGGCCTGACGCTGGCACAGGTGGAAGCGCTGGTGGAAGGCAGCGGTACTTATATCGCTAACCTCAACGCCGAGACGCAGATCGTCATTGCCGGAAAGGATGAGGATATGGCGCGGGTGGCGACGCGGGCGCTGGAAAAGGGCGCGAATAAAGCCCGGCGGCTGGCGGTCAGCGTGCCGTCCCACTGCGCGTTACTCGATAGCCCGGCACAGAAGCTGGTTCAGGCGTTTCGCGAGGTGACGCTGACGCGCCCGCACTGTGCGTATCTGAGCGGCAGTACCGGACGTGTGTACTGGCAACCGGAGAAAATCGCCGAGGATCTGGCGCTGAATATGGCGCGTACCGTGCGCTGGCAGGAAGCGATGATTGCCGCCAACGAGCGCGAGGCGCGGCTGGCGATTGAAATGCCGCCGGGAGGAATTTTAACCTGCCTGACGCGTCAGGCGCAGTGGGAAGGCGAGGCGGTATCGCTGGAGCGCAACGGAATGGATGTCGTGGTGCATCTGGCACAGCGGCTCAGAGGCGAATCCCGTTAAGCTCAGTGCGCTTCCGGCAGGCTGCGGGCGTACATCCGGCCTTCCGCCGCCAGCGCCAGCAGGTTCGGGTCCATCTCGCGGTTGCGCGCAAAGACGATGGCAATAAGCTGGCGCATCTGGTACGGCTGCGACAGTTTCAGCAGTTGTACCGACCCTTCATACATCTTTTTCATTCGTCCTGGCATCAGCGTAAAGCCAACGCCCGCCTGCACCAGACTTAACATTGAAAAGATATCGTTAACGCGGGTCACGATTTCCGGCTCGAATCCGGCAACATGAAACGCCTCCTGAAAGCCCGCATAGGTGGCGAAGCCTTCGGCCAGCGAGACGAATTTGCGGTCGCGATAATCGCGCAGATCGGCAAGCTCGCGGGTATTCAGCGAGGCGCTGGCGGGGGCGGCAAGATAAATATCGTCGTGGAACAGCGGCAGCACTTCAAAGCTGTTATGGTCAATCTCGCTTTCGGAAATCGAAATCAGAATCGCATCCAGCACGCCGTCTTCCAGCATCCGCAGCAGCGTTTCGTTGGAACCCATCGTCAGGTCCATTTCCAGTTCCGGGCGGCGCAGTTTCATGCCCATAATGAGGCGCGGCACGGTTTCCAGCGTCAGTGAGTAAAGCGTGCCGACCCGCAGACGCCCCTGACCCACACCGGCGGTTTTACGCGTCTCTTCCAGACCGCGCGCCATCAGTTGGGTAACTTCCTGACAGTATTCGAGCAGCGTCCATGCCGAGGGAAGCGGCATCAGATTGCGGCCTTTGTGGATAAACAGCGGACAGCGGACGTTCTCTTCCAGGGTGTGCAGCGCGCGATGCACGCTGACGCCGCTGAGATCTAACGCTTCAGCGGTGCGGGCAATATTTCCCTTCTCCATGAACGCCATGAAGATGGTGAGTTTGCGAAAGGTAATATCGCTGGTGATGTCCGGTTCCACGCTTTACCGCCTCGTTATTCGACCTGGGTCAGGTTTTCAAGCTGCGCATGCGCATCCAGCCACGCCATTTCACACTCTTCCAGACCTGCTTTGGCTTTGGCCTGTTGCTGCAGGCAGTCGGTCAGTTCGGCCTTGCGGCTTTGATCGTACAGACCGCTATCGCCGAGTTTCTCTTCGGCCTGCGCCAGCTGCGCGTTAAGTTTTTCCATCTCTTTTTCCAGACGGGCGATCTCTTTGCGCAGCGGCTGGGTGAGGGTGCGTAGTTCAGCTTCCCGCCGCTTCTGATCTTTACGCGCCTGCGCGCTGTTGGCGTTGTCCTTCGCCGCGTCGTCTGGCTGGTTTTCCTGCTTCTGTACGTTACTCAGCCACTGCTGGTAGTCTTCCAGATCGCCATCGAAAGGCTCGACTTTGCCATCGTGAACCAGACAGAGATCGTCAGTGGTGGAGCGCAGCAGATGACGATCGTGCGAAACCACCACCAGCGCGCCCTCAAACTCGATCAGCGCCTCAGTCAGCGCCTGGCGCATGTCGAGATCCAGATGGTTAGTCGGTTCATCAAGCAGCAGCAGGTTCGGGCGCTGCCAGACGATCAGCGCCAGCACCAGACGCGCTTTTTCACCGCCGGAGAAGCGGGCGGTGTGCTCGGTGACTTTATCGCCCTGAAAACCGAAGCCGCCAAGATAGTCGCGCAGCTTTTGCTCCAGTTCCTGCGGCGCAAGGCGCGCCAGATGCTGAAGTGGCGATTCATCCGCGCGTAAAAATTCCAGTTGATGCTGGGCGAAGTAGCCCAGCTTGATTCCCTTCGCCAGACCGATTTCACCCTGCGCAGGCTGAAGTTCTCCCGCCAGCAGCTTGATGAGTGTCGATTTGCCCGCGCCGTTGCGACCCAGCAGACCGATGCGCGAACCGGGAACAAGATTCAGTTTAATCGAGTCGAGAATCGTGCGCTCGCCGTAGCCAGCGCTGACTTTTTCCATTTTCAGCAGCGGGTTGGGCAGACTTTCCGGCGCGCGGAAGCTGAAATGGAACGGGTTATCGACGTGCGCCGGGGCGATTAATTCCATGCGCTCCAGCATTTTCACCCGGCTCTGCGCCTGTTTCGCTTTGCTGGCCTTCGCCTTGAAGCGGTTGATAAAGCTTTGCAGATGCGCCACGCGCTGCTGTTGGCTTTCATAGGTCGCCTGCTGCTGCGCAAGGCGGGTGGCGCGCTGACGTTCGAAGGAGCTGTAGTTGCCGGTGTATTCGAACATCGACTGCTGTTCGATATGAATGATTTTGTCCACCACCGGGTCGAGAAAGTCGCGGTCGTGGGAGATCAAAATCAGCGTTCCCTGATAGCTTTTCAGCCATTTTTCCAGCCAGATGACCGCGTCGAGATCGAGGTGGTTAGTCGGTTCATCGAGCAGCAGGAGGTCGGAGCGGCAAATCAGCGCCTGGGCGAGGTTCAGACGCATTCGCCAGCCGCCGGAGAAATCGCTTACCGGGCGCGTGAGCTGTTCGTTCGTGAAGCCGAGGCCGTGCAGCAGGCTGGAGGCGCGCGCGCGAATCGTCCAGGCATCAATGGCGTCCAGTTTGCCGTGGACGGTGGCGATGGCGTGCCCGTCGTTACGTTCGTTCGCCGCATTTAATTGCGTTTCGAGCTGGCGATATTCACGATCGCCGTCGATAACATAATCAAGAGCCGGTTGCGCCAGCGCGGGCGTTTCCTGATTCACCCACGCCAGTTGCCAGGTGGCCGGGAACGTAAAGCTGCCGCCGTCGGCGCTGAGTTCATTTTTCAGCAGCGCCAGCAGGGTCGATTTTCCGCAGCCGTTTTTACCGACCAGGCCCACTTTCTGGCCCGGATTAATGGTGGCAGTGGCGTTATCCAGCAGGACACGCACGCCGCGACGAATTTGTAACGAGGAGAAAACAATCATAAGGTGCCGTATGTTCAGACTATGTTAATTTGTCATTATGATAATGTAAGGTGAAAGGCAATATGCCGCACCGGGGCGCAATGGTAGCCCAAAATGATGATTAAAACGACGCCCGGGAGGGGAATGATGTCGCAGACAGCGAAAGTATTGCTGCTGTATGCCCATCCGGAATCACAGGACTCGGTAGCCAACCGGGTTTTGCTTAAACCGGCCACGCAACTGCAAAATGTAACCGTGCACGATCTTTATGCGCATTATCCTGATTTTTTTATCGATATTCCGCGCGAGCAGGCGCTGCTGCTGGAGCATGACGTGATCGTGTTTCAGCATCCTCTTTATACCTACAGCTGCCCGGCACTGCTTAAAGAGTGGCTGGACCGGGTGCTCAGCCGTGGGTTTTCCAGCGGTCCGGGGGGAAATCAACTGGCGGGAAAGTACTGGCGTAGCGTGATCACTACCGGTGAGCCGGAAAGCGCTTACCGCTATGACGCGCTGAATCGCTATCCGATGAGTGATATTTTACGCCCTTTCGAACTGACGGCCGCCATGTGCCGTATGCACTGGCTTAATCCAATGATTGTTTACTGGGCCAGACGCCAGACGCCGCAGGAGCTGGCCAGCCGGGCGAAAGCTTACGGTGACTGGCTGGCGTCGCCCATCACGCCGGGAGGTCAGTAATGGAAGGTTCCAGTCTGTTACTGGCGGGGGTGCTGTTTTTGTTTGCGGCGGTGGTGGCCGTGCCGCTGGCGGCGCGTCTGGGCATCGGCGCGGTGCTGGGGTATTTGCTGGCGGGGATCGCTATTGGTCCGTGGGGGCTGGGGTTTATCAGCGATGTCGATGAAATCCTGCACTTTTCCGAATTAGGCGTGGTGTTCCTGATGTTTATCATCGGGCTGGAGCTGAACCCCGGTAAGCTCTGGGCGCTGCGACGGTCGATTTTTGGCGTCGGGGCTGCGCAGGTGGTTTTCAGCGCGGCGATCCTCGGCGGACTGCTGATGCTGACGGATTTTTCATGGCACGCGGCGGTGATCGGCGGGATCGGGCTGGCGATGTCCTCTACCGCGATGGCGCTGCAACTGATGCGTGAGAAGGGGATGAACCGCAATGAATCCGGGCAGCTCGGTTTTTCGGTGCTGCTGTTTCAGGATCTGGCGGTGATCCCCGCGCTGGCGCTGGTGCCGTTGCTGGCCGGGTCGGCGGACGATCATTTTGACTGGATCAAAATCGGTATGAAGGTGCTGGCGTTTGCCGGGATGCTGATTGGCGGACGGTATCTGCTGCGTCCGGTGTTTCGCTTTATCGCGTCTTCCGGGGTGCGTGAGGTGTTCACCGCTGCCGCGCTGCTGCTGGTGCTGGGATCGGCGTTGTTTATGGATGCGCTGGGGCTGTCGATGGCGCTGGGGACGTTTATCGCCGGGGTGCTGCTGGCGGAAAGTGAATACCGGCACGAGCTGGAATCGGCCATCGACCCCTTCAAAGGGCTGCTGCTGGGGCTGTTTTTTATTTCGGTGGGCATGTCGCTCAACCTTGGCGTTCTCTATACCCATCTGTTGTGGGTGATCGCGAGCGTGGCGGTGCTGGTGGCGATCAAATCGCTGGTGCTGTATCTGCTGGCGCGGATCTACGGCCTGCGCAGTTCGGAGCGGACGCAGTTTGCGGGCGTGCTGAGTCAGGGCGGAGAGTTCGCTTTTGTGCTTTTTTCCAGCGCCTCCTCGCAAAAACTGTTTCAGGGCGATCAGATGGCGCTGCTGCTGGTCACGGTCACGCTGTCGATGATGACCACGCCGCTGCTGATGAAAATTATCGACAAACGCCTCTCCAGGCAGTTCAACGGCCCGGATGATGAAGATGAAAAACCGTGGGTCGATGACGATAAACCGCAGGTGATCGTAGTGGGATTCGGGCGTTTCGGTCAGGTCATTGGCCGCCTGCTGATGGCCAACAAAATGCGGATCACGGTGCTGGAGCGCGATATCAGCGCCGTCACACTGATGCGCAAATACGGTTATAAGGTCTATTACGGCGATGCCACGCAGGTCGAGCTACTGCGTGCGGCGGGGGCGGAAGCGGCGGAATCTATCGTTATCACCTGTAACGAGCCGGAAGATACCATGAAGCTGGTGGAGATCTGCCAGCAACATTTTCCCCATCTGAATATTATGGCGCGCGCGCGAGGGCGTGTAGAAGCGCATGAGCTCCTCCAGGCGGGCGTCACGCAATTTTCGCGCGAGACGTTTTCCAGTGCGCTGGAACTGGGCCGCAAGGCGCTGATTTCGCTGGGGATGCATCCGCATCAGGCGCAGCGTGCGCAGCTCCATTTCCGCCGTCTGGATATGCGGATGCTGCGCGAGTTAATGCCGGTACATACCGACACGGTACAGATTTCCCGCGTGCAGGAGGCCCGGCGCGAGCTGGAGGAGATTTTCCAGCGCGAAATGCAGCAGGAGCGTCGCCAGCTTGACGGCTGGGATGAACTGGATCAGGAGTAAACTATGCCAATACGTAAACGTTTTATTGCCGGGGCAAAATGTCCCTCCTGCCAGGCTCAGGATTCGCTGGCGATGTGGCGGGAAAATAATGTTGATATTGTTGAATGTGTTAAGTGTGGACACCAGATGCGCGAGGCGGATAAACAAGCCCGTGAGCACGTTCGCAAAGAAGAGCAAGTCATCGGCATTTTTCATCCCGACTAGCGAGATGGCGCAGCTTTTTTTAAGCTAAGGGGTACACGGGTGCAGAATTCCGCTACAATCTGCGCCACTATTCTTCCCTTGCTCAGGAGATATCATGAAAGTAGCAAAAGACCTGGTGGTCAGCCTGGCCTATCAGGTACGTACAGAAGACGGTGTATTGGTTGATGAGTCTCCGGTAAGCGCGCCGCTCGACTATCTGCATGGTCACGGCTCCCTGATTTCCGGTCTGGAAAATGCGCTGGACGGCCATGAACCAGGCGATAAATTCGACGTTTCCGTTGGCGCGAACGACGCTTACGGTCAGTATGACGAAAACCTGGTACAGCGCGTTCCTAAAGACGTCTTTATGGGCGTTGACGAACTACAGGTCGGTATGCGTTTCCTGGCTGAAACTGATCAGGGTCCGGTGCCGGTTGAAATTACTGCCGTTGAAGACGATCACGTGGTGGTTGACGGTAACCACATGCTGGCAGGCCAGAACCTGAAGTTCAGCGTGGAAGTGGTCGCGATCCGCGAAGCGACGGCTGAAGAGCTGGAGCACGGTCATGTCCACGGTGCGCACGATCATCATCACGATCATGAACACGGTCACGATGGCTGCTGCGGCGGTCATGGTCATGACCACGATCATGAACACGGTAAAGGTGGTTGCGGCGGTCACGGCGGCTGCGGTTGCCACTAATCTGCCGATAAATGCAAAAAAGCGGGGAATACCCGCTTTTTTTACGCCCGTCAGTAATGGGGCGGCGGCGTCTCTTCCGACTGCGACGCGATGTTCGACGGCTGGCTGGCCTTGAGTTTTTCCGCCATTAAGCGCACGTGCTCCCGCAGTTTCGCCATCTCCATTTCGTGAGCGGTGACGGTCTGGTTAAGATCCTCAATCGTAATTTCCTGAAATGCCAGGCGGCTTTCCAGTTCCGCCAGTCGCGCGTCCAGTGTTTTGTCCTGCATGATGTACCTCTTCTCTGCGGCTTAGTGGTAGCTGGCGGGCGGATTCTACTCAACTTTTGCCGATTGCGCAGTATCTCTGCGCGAATGAAGAAACTAATTTAAACAAAAATAGTCTGAAAAGATTCGTAATTAGGGAGAGTCCGTCTGTAGATTTGTTCTGCAAGGCTTTATAGTACGCTTCTTATTTAAAAGTTAACCTGGGGTGAGATGCCCCGGCCCTGGAGATATGGATGAAATCACTGTTTAAAGTAACGCTGCTGGCGACCACGATGGCCGTTGCGCTGCACGCGCCGCTGACCTTTGCAGAAGACAAAGCTGCCCCGGCGAAAGAAACTACCGCCGCCGCGCCTGCAAGTAATGCCGCATTTAAAAACGACGACCAGAAGTCAGCTTACGCACTGGGTGCATCGCTGGGCCGTTACATGGAAAACTCCCTGAAAGAACAGGAAAAACTGGGCATCAAGCTGGATAAAGATCAGCTGATCGCCGGTGTACAGGATGCGTTTGCAGATAAGAGCAAACTGTCCGATCAGGAAATCGAGCAGACTTTGCAGGCTTTCGAAACCCGCGTGAAAGCGTCCGCCCAGGCGAAGATGGAAAAAGACGCGGCTGACAACGAAGCGAAAGGTAAAACCTACCGCGACAAATTCGCCAAAGAAAAAGGCGTGAAAAAATCGGCGACTGGTCTGCTGTATAAAGTCGAAAAAGCCGGTTCTGGCGAAGCGCCGAAAGATTCCGATACCGTTGTGGTTAACTACAAAGGGACTCTGACTGACGGTAAAGAGTTTGATAACTCCTACACCCGTGGCGAACCGCTCTCCTTCCGTCTGGATGGTGTGATCCCAGGCTGGACTGAAGGCCTGAAAAACATCAAGAAAGGCGGCAAAATCACCCTGGTCATTCCACCGGAACTGGCTTACGGTAAAAACGGCGTTCCGGGTATCCCGGCTAACTCTACGCTGGTCTTTGACGTAGAGCTGCTGGATATCAAACCGGCCGCCCCGGCCGCCGCCGACCAGCCAGCCGCCGCAGCGGACGATAAAGCCGCCGAAGCGGATAAAAAATAAAAACTGAGAACCGCCGCCGCTTCATGCGGCGGTTTTTTTATTGCAGGCCGGGTATAATGATGAGTGGTCAGCGACCCCCTCGCTGTACTAAATTAGTTACCCGTGTAAATTGAGCCTGCCCTGAAAAGATAACGACAGGTTCCTGAAAAGGAGTGCTTTCTTTCATGTCCAGGTCGCTTTTAACCAACGAAACCAGTGAGCTAGATTTACTGGATCAACGTCCCTTCGATCAGACCGACTTCGATATCCTGAAATCCTACGAAGCGGTAGTGGACGGGTTAGCGATGCTCATTGGCTCCCATTGTGAAATCGTGCTGCACTCTTTGCAGGATTTAAAATGTTCGGCGATCCGTATCGCCAACGGTGAACATACCGGGCGGCAAATTGGTTCTCCGATTACCGATCTCGCGCTGCGGATGCTGCATGATATGACCGGCGCAGACAGTAGCGTCTCTAAATGCTATTTCACCCGCGCTAAAAGCGGCGTGCTGATGAAATCGCTGACGATTGCCATTCGTAACCGCGATCAGCGGGTGATTGGTTTGCTGTGCATCAACATGAATCTTGATGTGCCGTTCTCGCAGATCATGAATACGTTTATTCCTCCTGAAACCCCGGATGTCGGCTCGTCCGTCAACTTTGCGTCCTCGGTGGACGATCTGGTGGCGCAGACCCTTGAATTCACCATTGAAGAAGTGAATGCGGATCGCAACGTTTCCAACAATGCTAAGAACCGGCAGATCGTGCTGAACCTGTACGAGAAGGGGATCTTTGATATCAAAGATGCCATAAACCAGGTGGCGGACCGGCTTAACATCTCTAAACACACCGTGTATCTCTATATTCGCCAGTTCAAGAGCGGCGATTTCCTCGGACAGGATAAGTAATGCGCTTTACCCTGCTGGTTACCGGTCCGGCTTATGGCACGCAGCAGGCTTCCAGCGCGTGGCAGTTTGCCCGCGCGCTGCTGGCGGAAGGGCACGAGCTGGCGAGCGTTTTCTTCTACCGTGAAGGCGTCTACAACGCCAACCAACTGACGTCTCCGGCCAGCGACGAGTTTGATCTGGTGCGTGGCTGGCAGCGTTTGCACGCAGAGCACGGCGTGGCGCTGCATATTTGCGTGGCGGCGGCGCTGCGTCGCGGCATCACCGATGCAACCGAAGCGGAACGGCTGGCGTTGCCGGGTGCAAATTTGCAGGCCGGGTTTTCACTTAGCGGCCTCGGGGCGCTGGCGGAAGCGGCGCTCACCTGTGACCGGGTGGTACAGTTCTGATGAAACGTGTCGCTTTTGTGTTTACCTCTGCGCCGCACGGCTCTGCCGCCGGACGGGAAGGACTGGATGCGCTGCTGGCAACCTCGGCGCTTACTGACGAGACGGGCGTGTTTTTTCTTGGCGACGGCGTGCTACAGCTGGTGACCGGGCAGCAACCGGCTGCCATCCTGGCCCGCGACTACATCGCAACCTTTAAAGTGCTGCCGCTGTACGATATCGAAAACTGCTGGCTGTGCGCGGCATCGCTGCGCGAGCGCGGTTTCAGCGCCAGCACGCCGTTAATTCTCGATGTTGAACGGCTGGAGCCGGATGCGCTGCGCGAACAGCTCGACGGCTACGACGTCATTTTGACCTTCTGAGGCTTGTATGCTGCATACCTTGCGCCACTCACCCTGGCAGTGTGATATGACCGCTTTAGTGCGTATGCTGCGCGAAGGGGACGATCTGCTGTTAATTTCTGATGGCGTTCAGGCCGCCGTTGAAGGCAGCCGCTTTCTTGAAATCCTGCTGAATGCCCCCATATCGGTTTACGTGCTGGCAGAGGATGTTGATGCACGCGGATTTTCTGCTCAAATTTCGAACAGCATCGTCAGGGTTGACTATACTGGTTTCGTCAGGCTAACAACAAAAAATCGGGGCCAGATGGCCTGGTAATGACAAGATCGCTGTATATTTCTTGACACCTTTTCTGCACAGCCCTAAAATTCCGCGTCCTCATATTGTATGAGGGCGTTTTATTACGTGTTTACGAAGCAAAAGCTAAAACCAGGAGCTATTTAATGGCAACAGTTAACCAGCTGGTACGCAAACCACGCGCTCGCAAAGTTGCAAAAAGCAACGTGCCTGCGCTGGAAGCATGCCCGCAAAAACGTGGCGTATGTACTCGTGTATATACTACCACTCCTAAAAAACCAAACTCCGCACTGCGTAAAGTATGCCGTGTTCGTTTGACTAACGGTTTTGAAGTGACTTCCTACATCGGTGGTGAAGGTCACAACCTGCAGGAACACTCCGTGATCCTGATCCGTGGCGGTCGTGTAAAAGACCTTCCGGGTGTTCGTTACCACACCGTTCGTGGTGCGCTTGACTGCTCCGGCGTTAAAGACCGTAAGCAATCACGCTCCAAGTATGGCGTGAAACGTCCTAAGGCTTAATGGTTCTCCGTTAAGTAAGGCCAAACGTTTTATCTTAATGTCAAAACTAAACTCTTAGAGTTTTGGACAATCCTGAATTAACAACGGAGTATTTCCATGCCACGTCGTCGCGTCATTGGTCAGCGTAAAATTCTGCCGGATCCGAAGTTCGGATCAGAACTGCTGGCTAAATTTGTCAATATCCTGATGGTAGATGGTAAAAAATCTACTGCAGAATCAATCGTATACAGCGCGCTGGAGACCCTGGCTCAGCGTTCTGGTAAAAACGAACTGGAAGCCTTCGAAGTTGCGCTCGAAAACGTGCGCCCGACTGTCGAAGTTAAGTCCCGCCGCGTAGGTGGTTCAACTTATCAGGTTCCAGTTGAAGTCCGTCCGGTCCGTCGTAATGCTCTGGCAATGCGTTGGATCGTTGAAGCTGCTCGTAAACGCGGTGATAAATCCATGGCTCTGCGCCTGGCGAACGAACTTTCTGATGCTGCTGACAACAAAGGTACAGCAGTTAAGAAACGTGAAGACGTTCACCGTATGGCAGAAGCCAACAAGGCGTTCGCACACTACCGTTGGTAATCCCTTCGGAGTCATAGTAACCAGGCGGGCGCTTCAGTTAAGCGACCCGCACTGGCAAACTTATCTGAACGCCTAATGCAATAAACGAGGAATCAAATGGCTCGTACAACACCCATCGCACGCTATCGTAATATCGGTATCAGTGCGCACATCGACGCCGGTAAAACCACGACTACCGAACGTATTCTGTTCTACACCGGTGTAAACCACAAAATCGGTGAAGTTCATGACGGCGCGGCAACCATGGACTGGATGGAGCAGGAGCAGGAACGTGGTATCACCATCACGTCCGCAGCGACTACTGCATTCTGGTCTGGTATGGCTAAGCAGTATGAACCGCATCGCGTAAACATCATCGACACCCCGGGGCACGTTGACTTCACCATCGAAGTAGAACGTTCCATGCGTGTACTTGACGGTGCGGTAATGGTTTACTGCGCAGTTGGTGGTGTTCAGCCGCAGTCTGAAACCGTATGGCGTCAGGCAAACAAATATAAAGTTCCACGTATCGCGTTCGTTAACAAAATGGACCGTATGGGTGCGAACTTCCTGAAAGTTGTTGGTCAGATCAAATCCCGTCTGGGCGCGAACCCGGTTCCGCTGCAGCTGGCGATTGGTGCTGAAGAAGGTTTCACCGGTGTTGTTGACCTGGTGAAAATGAAAGCCATCAACTGGAACGACGCAGATCAGGGCGTGACCTTCGAATACGAAGAAATCCCGGCTGATATGCAGGATCTGGCTGAAGAATGGCACCAGAACCTGATCGAATCCGCAGCAGAAGCTTCTGAAGAGCTGATGGAGAAATACCTGGGTGGTGAAGAACTGACTGAAGAAGAGATCAAAAAAGCTCTGCGTCAGCGCGTTCTGAACAACGAAATCATCCTGGTAACCTGTGGTTCTGCGTTTAAGAACAAAGGTGTTCAGGCGATGCTGGATGCGGTAATTGATTACCTGCCATCCCCGACTGATGTACCGGCGATCAACGGTATCCTGGACGACGGTAAAGATACTCCGGCTGAGCGTCACGCTAGCGATGAAGAGCCGTTTGCAGCTCTGGCATTCAAAATCGCTACCGACCCGTTCGTGGGTAACCTGACCTTCTTCCGCGTGTACTCCGGTGTGGTTAACTCCGGTGACACCGTGCTGAACTCCGTGAAAGCGGCTCGTGAACGTTTTGGTCGTATCGTACAGATGCACGCCAACAAACGTGAAGAGATTAAAGAAGTTCGCGCGGGCGACATCGCAGCAGCTATCGGTCTGAAAGACGTAACGACGGGTGACACTCTGTGTAACCCGGATTCGCCGATCATTCTGGAACGTATGGAATTCCCGGAACCGGTTATCTCCATCGCTGTAGAACCGAAAACCAAAGCTGACCAGGAAAAAATGGGTCTGGCTCTGGGTCGTCTGGCTAAAGAAGACCCGTCATTCCGCGTATGGACTGACGAAGAGTCTAACCAGACTATCATCGCTGGTATGGGTGAACTGCACCTCGACATCATCGTTGACCGTATGAAACGCGAATTCAACGTTGAAGCGAACGTCGGTAAACCTCAGGTTGCTTACCGTGAAGCAATTCGCGCGAAAGTTACCGATATCGAAGGTAAACACGCCAAGCAGTCTGGTGGTCGCGGTCAGTACGGTCACGTCGTTATCGACATGTACCCGCTGGAACCGGGCTCTAACCCGAAAGGTTACGAGTTCGTCAACGACATCAAGGGTGGTGTAATTCCTGGCGAATACATCCCGGCCGTTGATAAAGGCATCCAGGAACAGCTGAAATCTGGTCCGCTGGCGGGTTACCCGGTAGTCGATCTCGGTGTGCGTCTGCACTTCGGTTCTTACCATGACGTTGACTCCTCCGAGCTGGCGTTTAAACTGGCTGCTTCTATCGCCTTTAAAGATGGCTTTAAGAAAGCAAAACCAGTTCTGCTTGAGCCGATCATGAAGGTTGAAGTAGAGACGCCGGAAGAGAACACCGGTGACGTTATCGGTGACCTGAGCCGTCGTCGCGGTATGCTGCGCGGTCAGGAATCTGAAGTGACTGGCGTTAAGATCCACGCTGAAGTTCCGCTGTCTGAAATGTTCGGATATGCAACCCAGCTGCGTTCTCTGACCAAAGGTCGCGCATCATACACGATGGAATTCCTGAAGTATGATGATGCGCCGAACAACGTTGCTCAGGCCGTAATCGAAGCCCGTGGTAAATAAGCCTCGGGGTTAAAAACCTAAGTCCCGTGCCCCCTTGCGAGGGGGCGCTATAGTAAGGAATATAGCCGTGTCTAAAGAAAAATTTGAACGTACAAAACCGCACGTCAACGTTGGTACTATCGGCCACGTTGACCACGGTAAAACTACCCTGACCGCTGCAATCACTACCGTACTGGCTAAAACCTACGGCGGTGCTGCTCGCGCATTCGATCAGATCGATAACGCGCCGGAAGAAAAAGCTCGTGGTATCACCATCAACACTTCTCACGTTGAATATGACACCCCGACCCGCCACTACGCGCACGTAGACTGCCCGGGCCACGCCGACTATGTTAAAAACATGATCACCGGTGCTGCGCAGATGGACGGCGCGATCCTGGTTGTTGCTGCGACTGACGGCCCGATGCCGCAGACCCGTGAGCACATCCTGCTGGGTCGTCAGGTAGGCGTTCCGTACATCATCGTGTTCCTGAACAAATGCGACATGGTTGATGACGAAGAGCTGCTGGAACTGGTAGAAATGGAAGTTCGTGAACTTCTGTCCCAGTACGACTTCCCGGGCGACGACACCCCGATCATCCGTGGTTCTGCTCTGAAAGCGCTGGAAGGCGAAGCAGAGTGGGAAGAAAAAATCATCGAACTGGCTGGCTTCCTGGATTCCTACATCCCTGAACCAGAACGTGCGATTGACAAGCCATTCCTGCTGCCGATCGAAGACGTATTCTCCATCTCCGGCCGTGGTACCGTTGTTACCGGTCGTGTAGAGCGCGGTATTATCAAAGTTGGTGAAGAAGTTGAAATCGTTGGTATCAAAGATACCGCGAAATCCACCTGTACCGGCGTTGAAATGTTCCGCAAACTGCTGGACGAAGGCCGTGCCGGTGAGAACGTAGGTGTTCTGCTGCGTGGTATCAAACGTGAAGAAATCGAACGTGGTCAGGTACTGGCTAAGCCGGGTTCTATCAAGCCGCACACCAAGTTCGAATCTGAAGTGTACATCCTGTCCAAGGACGAAGGCGGCCGTCACACTCCGTTCTTCAAAGGCTACCGTCCGCAGTTCTACTTCCGTACAACTGACGTGACTGGCACCATCGAACTGCCGGAAGGCGTTGAAATGGTAATGCCGGGCGACAACATCAAAATGGTTGTTACCCTGATCCACCCGATCGCGATGGACGATGGTCTGCGTTTCGCAATCCGTGAAGGCGGCCGTACCGTTGGCGCGGGCGTTGTTGCTAAAGTTCTGAGCTAATTACTCGTTAATAAGCTTTGAATAAAAAAGGGTGCTTCGGCACCCTTTTTGCTGTCTGCAATTTAGCGCCATTTCATTTCCCTGGTAGATCATCCACTTTATTATTTCTCCATGTCTGACTCCATTTTTTAAAACGAACACGTCCTTTTGATATTTATATTATCAATGAATTCCGGTAGTGATATTTTATTAATTTATATCAATTTAGTGAATATATTATCCAATTAGCTTTTCGGGCTTACTTGTTTATTGTCTTGTTGATGTTTATCTCTTTTAGTAATAACCTCCACCACCGCGCAACTATCAATTTAATTGCTGACTTTATTGTTAGTTATTTTCCTGGTTGTGCGGTTAATTAGTATTACTGAGATTATTAAGGATAATAAATGAAGATTAATATATTCACTAAAACAATGCTAGGTATGGGCCTGGTCTGTGCCTCGGTGCCAGCCTTTGCACTGGAAGCATGGAATAATCAGCAAGGCGGCGATAAATATCAGGTTATTTTTGACGGGAAAGTTTATGAAAATGCCTGGTGGGTTTCTTCTACAAATTGTCCGGCAAATGCGAAACCCAATGATGCCTCTAACCCATGGCGCTACGAGCGTGACGCGACCGCACAGGAAATATCTCAGGTTGGCAATCCTCAGAGCTGTAATAGCGATCAAAAACCGGTAGAGCCAGTGGTGCCTGATACCACACCGGTCACGCCGGTGCCAGCAACTGATAATACTGATAAGGCTGAAGAGTATGCCATCGAAGCGTGGCAGCATCAGGAAGGCGGTACTACATGGCATGTTATTTATGATGGCGCAATCTACCAAAACGCCTGGTGGGTAGCGGCTTCCAATTGCCCGGGTAACGCTAAAGCGGATGATGCTTCTAACCCGTGGCGCTATCTGCGTGACGCTACGGCCGCCGAAGAAGCGAAATACGGCAATCCGACATCCTGCGATACTGACGGCGAAGATGATGTGCCTGTACCCCCGGCTCCTCCGGTGCCAGACCCGGTTCCTTCAGACGATCCGACTCCGTCTCAGGATGACGACTCAACTTACGCTCTGGAAGCCTGGAGCGGCCAGGAAGGCAGTACCATTTATCACGTTATTTTTGACGGCAACGTATACAAAAATGCATGGTGGGTGGGCAGCAAAGATTGTCCTCTGACCGCCAGCCCAACCAACGCGAATAATCCATGGACCTTTGAGCGTGTGGCAACGCCAGCTGAAATCAGTCAGTACGGCAATCCACAGACCTGTGAAATTGCGGGTAACGATACTACCACCTATCCAGCCTGGTCTAATGAAAGCGCTTATAACGCCAACGATAAAGTTGAATATAACAATGCAACCTATGTGACGCAAAAAGCTCAGGATGCATGGGGATTTGCCCCTGGTGGCGACAACCCGTGGCAGAAATATGAAGCGGTTCAACCCTGGTCAGCATCAACGGTATACGTGAAGGGCGATCGTGTTGTCGTTGATGGTATGGTGTATGAAGCACTGTTCTGGACGCAGCATGACGATCCGTCCGATGTGGCCAACCAGAACCCGACGGGCGACAATAGCCGTCCGTGGAAACCACTGGGTAAACTGGTAGAGTACTCCAGCGAGGAGCTGAGCAATGCTCCGCAGTATGATGCGGGCACTCTTTACGAAAATGGCACGTTGATTCGTTTTAACGGCGAGAACTATGTAGCCCAGACGAAAGTGCAGAAAGTCTCTCCGACGGACACAAACCCGTGGCGCATTTTTGTTGACTGGAAAGGCACAAAAGAACGTGTCGGCACGCCGAAAAATTCGTGGCCAAAACATGTTTATGCGCCGTACGTCGATTTTACCCTGAACACCATTCCTGATTTTGCCGCGCTGGCAAAAAATGAAAATGTTAACCATTTCACGCTGGCATTCGTGGTCAGTAAAGATGCGGATACCTGTCTGCCGACCTGGGGAACATCCTACGGTATGCAGGATTACGCTCAGTACAGCAAGATCAAAGCCCTGCGTGAAGCTGGCGGCGATGTCATGCTGTCCATCGGTGGTGCGAACAACGCTCCGCTGGCCGCATCCTGTAAAAACGTGGATGACCTGATGCAGCATTACTACGATATCGTCGACAACCTGAATCTTCAGGTGCTGGACTTCGATATTGAAGGTACATGGGTTGCCGATCAGGCCTCTATTGAACGCCGTAATCTGGCGGTGAAAAAAGTACAGGATAAATGGAAGTCTGAAGGTAAAGACATCGGCGTTTGGTATACCCTGCCGATCCTGCCAACCGGTCTGACGCCTGACGGCATGAACGTTCTGCGCGATGCGCAGGCGAAAGGTGTAGAGCTGGCTGGCGTAAACGTCATGACCATGGACTACGGTAATGCGATTTGCCAGTCTGCCGGTACGGAAGGCCAGAACATCCACGGCAAGTGTGCGACCTCCGCCATTGAAAGTCTGCACACGCAGTTGAAGGGACTCTTCACCGAGAAAAGCGATGCCGAGATTGATGCGATGATGGGAACAACGCCTATGATCGGACTCAATGATGTCCAGGGTGAAACCTTCTATCTGTCCGATGCTCGTCTGGTTATGGAAGATGCGCAGAAGCGTAAACTGGGTATGATCGGGATCTGGTCTATCGCCCGTGATGTCCCCGGCGGCAACTATGTGTCACCGGAATTCCACGGTCTGACCGAGCAACAGGCTCCGAAATACGCCTTCAGCGAGATTTTCGCGCCGTTTACTAAGCAGTAATATCAGCGGCCACCGCCACGGGTGGCCGTTTCCCCTAACGGGTTTGTCTATAACCCGTTATTTTCAATTGTGTTTATAATTTGATGAAATTTCCAGCGCTCTCCTTGTTGAAATAAGAAGCATTTTCATTTATTTTTATGGAAAGTTAACGGGAGTCGATATGTTTGTTTGTCTTTGTAATGGTATCAGTGATAAAAAGCTGCGGCAGGCAGTCCGTCAGTTTTCCCCTCATTCATTTCAGCAGCTAAAGAAGTTTATTCCTGTGGGTAATCAATGCGGTAAGTGTGCCCGCGCCGCCCGTGAGATTATGGAAGATGAGCTTATGCAGATGCCGGAGTTTAAAGAAACCGCATAAACCAGACGTGTTTTTTTGACTTACCTGTAACGCCATCTACTCTTCAATGAGTGGAAGCGGAGGAGTCAAAAAAATGAAAGGTGATATTAAAGTCATAAATTATCTCAATAAACTGTTGGGAAATGAGCTTGTCGCAATCAATCAGTATTTTCTCCATGCCAGGATGTTTAAAAACTGGGGTCTGAAACGTCTGAACGACGTGGAATACCATGAATCTATTGATGAAATGAAACACGCCGACCGCTATATCGAGCGCATCCTGTTCCTGGAAGGCATCCCAAATCTTCAGGATCTCGGCAAGCTGAATATCGGTGAAGATGTCGAAGAAATGCTACGCTCCGACCTGGCGCTTGAACTGGAAGGCGCTAAGGATTTGCGCGAGGCGATCGCCTGGGCAGATAGCGTGCATGATTACGTTAGCCGGGATTTGATGATTGAAATCCTTGGGGAAGAAGAGCACCACATCGACTGGCTGGAAACCGAGCTGGATCTGCTTTACAAAATGGGTCTTCAGAACTATCTTCAGGCGCAGGTGCTTGACGAGAAGTAAGGTATTAAAGAGGGAGGGCACATGGCTCTCCCTGATAATTACCAGACCAGCCAGCAATAATAAAACCAGCCGCTAAAGGCCAGCCATGGCCCGAAGGCGATCATTGGTCCGCGATCGGGGCGGAGAACTTTCTGCGCCAGCGCAAAAATAACCCCGCAGAGCGAAGCAACCAGCAGAATAGTTGGCAGTGCCTGCCAGCCACACCATGCACCAGCCGCCGCCAGAAGTTTAAAATCGCCGTATCCCAGTCCTTCTTTACGCGTCAGTAGCCAGACCAGCCAGTATATCAACCACAAAACGCCATAACCCGCCGCTGCGCCGTAGACGGCATCGGTCAGAGCCGTAGTGCCATACAGTGCGTTAAGTAATAAACCCAGCCATAGCAAGGGCAGCGTCAGCTTATCAGGCAATAACAGCGTGCGAAAATCGATAGCGCTCATGGCCAGCGCGAACCAAAAGTAGATAAAAACGCTGCCCGCAATTCGGAAGTGTTCCCAGGCCAACGCACAGCCAAACGCGCTGAGCATACAAACCAGTTCCAGCAACGGATAATGCCACGAGATTTTGCTATTGCAGTACCGGCAGCGGCCTCTTAATGCCAGCCAGCTGAACAGCGGAATGTTATCCAGTACGCCGAGGGGATGACGACAGTCGCAACAGCGTGAGCCTGGCCACCAGAGATTAAATGTCGTCCGGGTGTCAGAGGCGTTCTGGATCATCAGCGGTAGACGGTAAACCGCCATGCCCATCACGCTACCGGAAAGCAGACCCGCCAGCGCAAACAGTAATGACCAGATAATAGTTTCATTTAACAAGGGACGGACTCCGTAATACCAGCCGCTCGACGTTGATATGGGTTTCAGTTTTTGGATCAATAGCAAACTGAAGCTCGTCAATAACGATGCCGTGGGTATATTGCAGGGCGTTCAGCCACTGCGAAAGATTTTCGAGCGGCAGGGTAGTGGGTTTGATTACCAGGCTCTCATTGTTGCTGCTGTCCAGCAGAATGGACAGGCGGGCCTGTTTCGCTTCATCCAGCACCGTTTTTTCCAGCGGTTGCGCGAGGGGATGCTGACGTAACAGCCCATGCGCGTTAGCCTGCTCCTGCATCCAGACCAGATCGCGCTGCATTTTTTGCAGTTGCATCTGCTGACTGTTAATCAGATTATCAACCGGTTTAACGATGCCATAGTTGATAAAAACGCCTGTACAAAGCGCGCCCAGAACAATCAGAAAACATTTCTCCCGTGGCGGCTTATCTTCCCACCATGACTTAATCATGCGCTTTGCTCCTTAATGTCCAGACCGCACCATTACGGCTTTTTTCCAGCGGCAGCCACGGTGCCAGCGTCTGACAAAATCGATCTACTTCCGCCTCGCTGCTGGCTGCCACGGTCAGGTCGAGGGACTTTTTCTGCTGGCTGTAACGCATGGCCGTAAGACGAATGTCGGGCTGCGCCTGTAAGACGGTTTCCAGCTGGTGAAGGAGCGGGACTGCGGCAGGATACTGCTGCTTCAGTTGCAGGGCGAAATAGAAACGGTAATTGTCAGTGCGCTGAATCGCCGGGAAGTAGCTGTGCCAGGTGTCCTGCATTTGTTGGGTCAGCAGCGCTTCGGTTTGCTGCAACTGCCAGAAGGCGTATCCCCGGCTAACGATAAACGAAGCGATAGCGAACGCGACGCTGACCGCTGCCAGCCTGGGTAACCATTTGCCGCCGCGCGTCAGCGCAGGTTGAGGCAGGAACGCGCCCTGCAACAGGTTGTATCGCTGCGTTTGTGCATCAGGGACATAAAGCGTCAGCGGCGACGTCTGTCCATGCCGGGTGACTGAGGGCGGCAAAGCGATCCCGGCGGGTAAATCGCCGTAACTACAGAGCGTCTCAGGCTGAAACTGCGCGAGAAGGTGCCTTAGCCAGTTCTCATCCAGTTCATTAAAGGCATGTTCTTCCGAGCGGGTCAGCCAGCTATTTTCCTGATTAATCAACGTCCAGCTTTGTGGCTCCCAGGGCAGATAGCAGCCATCAGGCAGCACCTGGGTGACGTTCAATCCGGCCGCGTGAAGCCTGTCCAGATGCTCGCGGAGCGTTTCGACCGCAATGCCCACGACATGCGCCGTCATATCGCATTGCTGAATGAGGATCCAGTGGTAAACGATGGCGCTGTCAGGCAACGTCTCTTCGGTCAGCCAGTGGATCGTTTGCGGGGTGAGTTTATATTTCGCTTTTGGCAGAGTGAGTTCGCGAAATATCAGCCCTTCAGGCGGCAAAAGCAGGTGAACATTTTTTGCGCCCGGCTGGTCCGCGAGCTGCGCCAGTGGTTCATCGGCTGCGAGAGTGTGAACCTCGCTACGCTGTTCTTTGCCGGGCGTCATCCATTCTGACGTCTTGCGCAGACTGGAGGCCAGGCGAATGACCATCACGGTTTCTGACATAACAATCCTTATTCTGGATAAACCAGGAGCAGGCTACGCTGGTAAATTTGTGCAGCGCGCTGCTTCGGGTCGTAATAGATATAGCTGCGCCATCCCTGAGACTGCTCTTCGCTGCTGCTGCGAACATCAAGCCAGAAAAGCTGACTGGTGGTGGACAACACCATTTTCACCTGCGTCACCAACGGCTTGACGCTGGAGTGATCCTGCTGTGCCCAGTACAAAAACGCATCGGTCGTTTGCCAGCCCTGTTCCGGCTGTTTGCGCAGTAATACCCGTGCGTCGGATTCCGTTATGTCGTTGAGAAAGAGCGCCATCAGCAGCGGCGCGTCTTTTTCAGTGAGGGCATTGATATTGATCGTCAGACGCGTCGTGGGCTGGACGCAAATGTAAGGCGCGATTTTCTGGTAGAGACTATCGGTCATGCCTTTAATGCCGTGTAATTCGCCGTTCAGAAATAGCCGCTGTCCGGCGCTGAGCCGGGCGGGCGTACGCGAAAGATAATATTCATCTTCCGCGCCGTGCAGCCGGGGCGAATCGTCGTTATCAATGTAATCCGCGATGGACTGCGCCAGCTCATCGCTTTTCGAACGATCAAACCCTGCATTCAACATCAGGGCAGTAAAGACCTGGACAGGATAGGGCGGGGTGTCCAGCGATTCGACCGGCACATTAGCCAGCGTATTGAGGTTGAAACAGTTTTGCGCGTCGTGCATTTTCCAGGTCAGCGTATTTCCCGACTCTGGCAACTGACGCGTCTGGGGCTGCGCCCAGTACTGGCCCGCCGTGGTCTGCTTTTCGTTATCGACTTTGTCCTGCGTCAGATTAGCCAGCGCGATGTGCTCCGCAAGATCGATGTCATATTTGCGCTGAAGCTGATGGTTCGACATTTGCGTGCGCTGGAGTTGGGTCTGAAAACTCAGCGTCATTTCTGCCGCCAGCGCCGCCATGATCGCCAGAAGCATCAGAACGATTAAAAGAGCGGCGCCGCTCTGTCGGGCGTTCATCTTTGCGATTTCCTGTCGGTAGTATCCGCTGCGCTACTTTTCGTTTCTTCAATCGTAATCAGGCCGGGCAGGGCAAACGGGCGATCCAGTGCGCCGTAAGTCTGATGCTGAATATGCAGCGTGACGCGGGCGGGAAGCTCGCCACTGGCGCTGTCGTCAGCCTCCAGGCTGAACTGATCAACATGATCCAGCACCGGCTGGGCGGGAAGATCGACATCACTATCCACCGAGCGGCGCAGTGCGCGATAGAGAGTATGATCGCGCAGATACCAGTGCACAGTTTGCAGTAGTAGCGTATCGCTGAGCGGGTGACGCGGATCGCGGGTTTGCGTTGAAAATATCGCCTCGTTACCCGTCAACAGAATACGATCCGTACTGCGATTACGTCGGGCGACCAGTTGCAGGAGATCGTTGCCGAACAGCGTCATGGCTCGCTGGAGCTGGTTAAAGCGTCGGGTTTCCTCCTGCGCACGCTGGTGCGTGGTATTTGCCTGCGACATCACCATAAACGCCAGTATGCTGAGCATGGCGAAAATCGCCAGCGCGAGCATCACTTCAAGCAGTGTGAAACCGTTCTGCTTACTTTTCATGGGTTACCAGCCGATAACGGGTCAGCGATGAAGATTGCCCATCGGGCAGCGTCACCGTTACAGTCTGACGAGCCGCATTCAGCGGTTCAGCGGTTTTTGTTTCTCTGCGCCACGACCAGGGTTGATCGGCAAAAGTCGTTTCGCCCATCCCGGCTTTTTCTTCCCCTGATGTCGACTGAAGTAAGGCGTCGGCAGCCCACAGGCTAAAGGTTTCATTACGCATACGGGCAATGGCATTGGCTTGCCCCTGCATACTGCCGATTAGTACCAGTGCAACCGCAGCAAAAATACTCATCGCCAGAAGCACTTCCAGTAATGACATTCCTTTTTCGCGTGTCATGGGCGGTCTTCACTCATCGGCTGAAGGTGTAAGGGAAGCGTGCCGGGGCTGGTGAGCGTCACAAGAGGTTGCCGCGTTTCCTGCGCGTTGAGGGCGAGAGTAAAAGGCGTGATCTGCCCATCTGGCAACACGAGGATTTGTGGTGTTTCACTCTCTTTAAGCTCAAAAGGCTGAACGCTTATTTTTATTGCTGAACCCCATTCCCCGGTCAGCGTCAGGCGACGATCGCCGGGCAACGGGATCCATCGCCAGCGCTCATTTTTACTCTGCACGGGCTGCACGATTTGCCAGCCATCAGCAGACAGCAGAACGCCCAGCGGCTTTCCTTCAAAAGCCGCTTTATCAACGCAAAACTCAATCATGCTGTTGAGCTGGTCCGCGATCTGCAAGGCCGTCTTCTTCGCACTGTCGGCCTGCCCGTAAGAGAGCATGACGAGACTGCTGCTGACGGCGATGATGACCAGTACCAGCATTAACTCCAGGAGCGTGAAACCCCGCTGCGCCTTTCCCATGGACGGTTACTTTTTCTTCTGATTGAGGGTCCAGTTGGTTATGTCATCTTCAGTCCCCACTTCGCTGTCCGGCCCGGCGGAAATCAGGTCAACTGCGCCGTGCTCACCGGGGCTGACCAGCAGATAATCATTTCCCCACGGATCTACCGGCAGGCGTTTGATGTAGCCGCTGGTGTTGTAGTTGGTCGCAGCGGGAGGGATCGTCGGTGCCTCGATCAACGCGTTGAGCCCCTGATTCGTGGTGGGATAATGGTTATTGTCCAGCTTGTACATATCCAGCGCATTTTCCAGCGCGACAATATCGCTGGTCGCTTTTTGCCGGTCGGCTTTCTCTTTATTGCCCATCAGGCTTGGCACAACCAGACTCGCCAGTACGCCAAGAATGACAATAACCACCATAATTTCGAGGAGCGTGAAGCCGCGCTGCTGATGATTTTCCTGAGTGTTCATAATTATTCCCTAGCTAATCATTGAATTAAGTTGAAGGATGGGCTGGAGTACTGATACCACGATAAAGAGAACAATCACCGCCATAATGATGATGAGTGCCGGTTCAAAGATCGCCAGCGCCATCGCGATGCGGTTCTGGAGTAACGTTTCCTGGTTATCAGCCGCGCGCGTCATTAATGTGCCGAGCTGTCCGCTCTTCTCGCCGGAGGCGATCATATAAAGCATCATCGGCGGAAACAGGGCGGTTTTTTCCAGCGACGTGTGAATGCTGTTGCCCTGGCGAACGTTTTCGGCAGCGGCTGCCAGCCGTTGCCGCGCCGCCAGATTACTAATGCTCTCAGTGGCCAGATTCATCCCCTCAAGTAATGGGACACCGCTGGCCTGCAAAATACTTAGCGTCCGCAGGTAGCGGGCGCAGTTGAGGGCGCAAATCAACCTGCCGGGGAAGGAGTAGTGCAGGAGCGCGCCATGAAAACGATGGCGGTGGTCGCCTCGTTTTAACCAGCAAAGAAAACCACAACTGGCCAGGATCAGAGAAACAAGGATCGCCGGGCCGAAGCGCTGAAGAGCGTCGCTGATTGCCAGCAGCGTGCGGGTGGTCAGCGGAAGTTGCTGCTTCATGTGAATGAACTGTTCCGCGACGCGCGGTACGACGGTGGTCAGCAGGATAATAACCACGATAATCGCCACCGACGTCAGCATCACCGGATAAATAAGCGACTGCACCAGCTTTGCGCGGGTTTGCTGGCGGCTTTCGTTATAATCAGCCAGCTTTTCCATTACCGGAGCCAGCATACCGCTTTTTTCACCCGCTTTGATAAGCGTGCGATAGAGCGTGTCGAATATGGCCGGAAAACGGCCCAGCGCATCGGATAGCGTATGGCCTTCCAGAATGGCGCTGCGGATCTGCTCCAGGATTACATGCAGCTTTTTACTGGCGCTTTGACGGGCAATGACCGCCAGGCTTTCCTCCAGCGGCAAAGCCGCCGAGCACAGTGTTGCCAGTTGGCGGGTGAAGAGCGTCAGTTCGCCACCGCTGATTTTAATCTGCCGCTTTTGCAGGAGGGGCGGACGCAGGGATTTCATATTCAGCAGAAACAGGCCACTTTCCCGTAACTGCTGGCGCGCCTGGCGCTCATCGGTCGCCTCCAGCGTGCCTTGCTTTTTTTGCCCCGCTGCGTTCATCGCCTGATAGCGGAATTTCATTCCTCATCCTCCGGCGCAGCGTGGCTGATTTCAGAGGCCACGCGTAACACCTCTTCCAGCGAGGTTTCGCCATCAATCGCTTTTTGCAGGCCGTTTTCGATAAGCGAGCGGTGCTGCTGGCGGACAATTTGCTCAATGGTTTGTTCGTTAGCATTTTCATGAATCGCAGTACGCAACGCAGGGGTGATAATCATTAGTTCATGGATCGCCAGACGCCCCTGATAGCCAGAACTGCGGCAGGCCGGGCAGCCCACCGGTAGCCACAGGCGGCTGGCTTTTAGCTGGTGGTTTCGAAGCAGCGTGGCCTGCTGTGGCGTTGCGGGCGCTTGTCGGCGGCAGGCGGGGCACAGACGGCGAACGAGGCGCTGTGCCAGCACGCCCACCAATGAAGAAGAGAGCAGAAAAGGTTCCACGCCCATGTCCCACAGGCGGGTAACGGCTCCGGTCGCGCTATTGGTATGCAGAGTGGAGAGCACCAGATGCCCGGTCAGCGATGCCTGTACGGCAATTTGCGCAGTTTCGGTATCGCGAATTTCACCGACCATCACCACATCGGGATCCTGACGCAGGATAGCGCGAAGCCCGCGCGCAAAGGACATATCGACGCGCGTGTTGACCTGCGATTGCCCGATCCCTTCCAGCTCGTACTCCACTGGATCTTCAACGGTCAGAATGTTGCGGTCAGGACTGTTAAGCGCGGAAAGAATGGCGTACAGGGTGGTGCTTTTTCCTGAACCGGTTGGCCCCGTCACCAGAATGATCCCGTGAGGGGATTGAATAAGCTGCTTCAGGGCCAGGTTGTCCGCCGCCGACATCCCCAGCGCATCGAGCGAAAGTTGCAGATTATTTTTGTCCAGCAAACGCAGCACCGCCCGCTCGCCGTACAGAGAGGGCAGCGTTGAAACGCGCACATCGATATTCCGTCGCCCGATGCGCAGCGCAATACGTCCATCCTGCGGGATCCGTTTTTCGGCGATATCCAGCCGCGCCATGACTTTAATACGTGAAGTAAGGAGGGCTGCCAGTTTCTTATTTGGCTGCAAAATGGTACGCAGAATGCCATCCACGCGAAAGCGAATGGACATCGTTTTCTCATAGGTTTCGATGTGGATGTCAGACGCGCCTTCTTTGATCGCCTCGCTAAGAATGGCATTGATCAGGCGGATAACAGGCGCGGCAGACTCCTCATTCAGCAAATCTTCGTTTTCTGGCATTTCTTCTGAAAGCGAAAACAGATCGACGGACTGATCGATATCCTGCGCAATCTGCTGGGATTCGCCGGTATTCTGATGAAAAACCTGTTCCAGCCGGGCTTCAAAGGTGGCGCCATCGACCATCGTCATGATATCGCGCCCGCCGAGAAACCGCTGGGCATCAAGCAGGCGCGACAGCGGCGTGCCTGCGAGGTAAACCAGTTCGTTATCGGTCGCCAGATAACCTAATTTCTGCGCCTGCGACCAGCTGGGCGGATGGGGATAATGTCTGCTCATTTCTGTGAGTGGCCTTAACGAAACGGCGTCGGGGTACGCGATGGATGGCTGCCCGAGGTTGACGGCGTTTCATCCTGGAATGATTTTTCATCCAGCACCGGCAGATTTTCACCTTTCACCAGCCCTTTGGCTTGCTGATCGATACGCTGTTTTTGATCATCGCGGTAGCGGGTATATTTTTCTTTTGATAATGAGCGATACACATCATCATCACGAATGATGGTTGGACGGATAAACACCATCAGATTGCGCTTCGCTTTTTCAGTGGAGGTGTAACGGAAAAGCTGGCCGAGCAGCGGAATATCTCCGAGCAAAGGGACTTTTGACACCTGCTCTTTGGAGGAGTCATCCAGCAGGCCACCGAGCACGACCGTTTCACCGGTTTTCACCAGCACCGCATTCTGGATGGTTCGCGTATTAAAGGTTGGGCCAAGAGTGGAGTTAGACGAAGAGTCTACGCTTGAGACTTCCTGCTCGATTTCCAGCAGTACTGAGTCACCTTCGTTAATTTGTGGCGTGACCTTCAGCTTGGTACCGACAGTTTTGCGCTCAACGGTATTGAAAACGTTATCGCCAGAGGTGGTTTGCGATCCGGAAAGAACGGGGACATCCTGACCGACGTTAAAGGACGCCAGTTTGTTATCAAGAGTGACAATGCTGGGGGTGGCAAGAATATCGTTTTTGTTGTTATTAGCCAGCGCAGTGAGTAGCACCGACCAGTCGCCGTTGAAAAAGCCTGCCGCCATACCGTTATAGTTGCTGAACGCATCCCACGCCGGGTTATCGCCGGTCATCCCACCATTTTTTTTGTAATTATCAACGCCCTGTGCGGCGTTAAATATCGGTAGCCCCGTGCCGGTGAACTGCTGTGCGCCGACGTTTTTATTTGCCCACTGCACGCCAAGATTTAGTCCGTTACCATCCTGCACTTCAACGATAATCGCTTCGACCAGCACCTGCGCGCGGCGTATATCCAGACGGGCAATAACGGACTCCATTTTCTCCTGCACCGTCTGATCGCCGGTGATGACCAGCGAGTTAGTTTGTTCATCTGCGGTAATGGAAATATCGTTAGCACTTGAAGTCGACGAGCGGTTGCTGGCCTTATCCTTGTCATCTTTTAATTTTTCCGAGACGCCGTTAAGCACCTCAACGAGGTTTACGGCTTTGGCGTACTTCAGATAGTACACGCGGGTATTGCCGCCTTCGCGATCTTTGATATCCAGCGTTTTCAGAAGCGTGACAATCCGCTGGCGTGCCTTCTCCGGGCCGCTGATGATAAGCGCATTCGTGCGTTTATCGGCAACAATTTTGGCAGACAACAGGGCGGGCATCTGGCTTTTGCCCCGGCTTTCATTGATTAGCTGATTTAATATTTCGCTCAGGTCTTCAGCCGAGGCATATTTCAATTGCACAATCTGCTGATTTTCCGTGCCAATGACGTCGACGCGTTTAATCACCTCAATCAGTTTATTAACGGTGGTCGCCCTGCCCGTCAGGATCACCACGTTTGAGGGATCGTAATGCACCACGTTGCCCACGTTACCGCCGTCCAGCATTTGCCTTAACAGCGGGGCAAGGTCGCGAGCGGGGACATTTTCAAGGGCAATGATGCGCGTCACCACTTCATCGCCGCTGCCTGGGCGAATGTGATCGGCAATGATTCCGGGAGCGGTTTTTACGCTCGCTGAGCGCACCACTTTAAGCATCCCGTTATCCTGGGTGATGACGGAATAGCCGTAAAGGTCGAGAATACTTAAAAAGAACTGATAATATTCATCCTTGTTAAAGGAATCGTAGCTTCTTACTGATATTGTCCCCTGCACGCTGGGATCAATAAGGATAGTTTTGCCAAGCTGCTGACTCATAATTTCAACAAATTCCCGGATGTCGGCATTGTTAAAATTAGCGGCATACTGCGAGTTTTCTGCCTGCGCGGCGGACGGCAACAGCAGCGCCAGTAGCAGCAAACCTGCTTTTTTATTGAATCCTTTCATTATTCTTTTCATTTTTTCCCATAATATCTTTCACCGAAACATTAATCAGTCGCGGAACGCCATTGCGACGCACCGTAAACTGAACGCTTTGCAGGGTGAGTAATGAGCTTAGCGCTTCGGCTATCTCGTCCGGACCGGTCAACGAAATGTTATTCAGCCTGATAGCCACATCGCCGGGCTGAAGCAGCGTATTCCGAAAGCCTGCGTAGCCCGTTTTAGGCTGGAGGCGTAAACCGTGGATCTTTTCACCTTCGCGAATGGGCGTGGCAATGAGTGCATCCGCGAGGACCGCACTGGTATCAGAAGAAAAAGGATTTTCATTGCCGGACGCCTTACCTGGCGTCAGCATCACCTTTTCCATCCTGCCATGATTTTCGAAAATGACGCTGGTACGGTTAATCTTCCTGATGATGATCGCCGGGTTGGACCCCAGCGCTTCATTAATCTGATACCTCTTTTGATTCTTTCCCTCGCTGACCAGAACATAGGTATCTTCCGCTCGTGAAGTCACAATAATGCCATTGATAATAACATTTAGCGTATTGGCAGTTGTATCGTCGGTATGGCTTTCATTTACGGCGCTGAGCTTTACATTACGCCAGATGTTTTGCAGCGTGATACTTTGCTGGGCGACAGTGCCCGGTTGCAATATGATCGTATCATTCTTATTTTTTATCGAAACTGCCTTTATTATATTTGCCGTAAATATAATTATGCACATAAATATCATTGCACAATACAGTGAGCTTAATCCAAAGCGGCTTATGATTTTTTTAGCTAATTTTTGTGTCAGCACGATATTCTTGTGGTGAATTATTTAGATGAATTGCATCTTGTGAAAGCGGCGAATAATATTAGCCACTTTCATCGGGCAGGCAAGAACTTTTTAGGCATTCATGTAGCATATATGAAAGGGGCATTCATTGTATCAGGGAACGAATGGGTTATTTTATGGAAATACATGATCCGGCGATGATGGTTTCTGCCAGCTTGCAGGCCGTTGTAGATTATTTAGCCTCGTATAATACACACAGGTCAATTATTTGCATGAGTGGCGGCCATGGTAGCGGTAAAACGTGTCTGGCGCAGAGGCTTCATCAGCGGGCTCCGGGGCGGGTAGTGACGCTGGGATGGTCAGACAAAAACCGCTATCGCGCGCAATGGATCATTCTGGCTGACAATGCTCAACAGAATAATTGTCGCTATAACAGTTATCCTCGCAATCAGTTCTGTCCGGCATTCGTTAAAGATCTCAATCCTGCTCCAGAGCAGCCGCTGACGTTGATCGTTGAGAATGCCCATTGGTGTGGATGCGAGATCGTAAAAGATATCGAGCTATTACAGCAATACCTTAATGGTGTCCGGTTGATTCTGCTGGGGAGCCGAGACCGTAAGCTACGTAAGGAATTACGGCATTTACCCACCGAATTCATCACTCTGGCAGAGCCCACATGGCAGGAGGCCAGAGACTATCTTATCCGGCAAAGTAACATCAGCTCTTCGGAGACGGTTTTTACAAAGCCATTTGTGCAGCGGCTACTGCGCCTGAGCCGTGGGGATGTCGGCCAGTTGAATTATGCCGCCGCAGCGACAGCGTTATTATTGCAGGCTGAACAAACACCCACCCTGAATCGCGAGCAGCAGAGGGTGATTTATCGTTCACTGGGCGACAAACGCGGGTATCGGTATTGTCTGGGCAGCTTATTTTGTGCCGCGCTCGCGGCGGTTGCGATTGGTTGGGGTCTTCCCTCCTTTTTATCGACCTCCTTGCCACCACTTCCGCCATTATTACAGCCGGCACCACCGACAGAAAAATCGAGTGCGACAACGGATATCACGCGCGTCGTTGCCTCCGATCGGGACGCGCTCAGCCTTCTTTTTGCGACCTGGGGGTATGATGTGCCGCCAGATGAAGCCTGGTGCGATCGGGCGCAGCAAGCGGAATTGCTCTGCAGGACAGGTAAATCTTCGCTACAAGCGCTGGCGGCGCAAGGCGTTCCATGGATTGCTTCCTTATACACAGGTCAGAAGACGATCCCGGCAGTCGTGGTTCACGTCAGCGCTGATTCACTGGATGTGCTTATTGGCCAACAGACCTGGACATTAAAACGCGAATGGTTCGAGGCGGCATGGCGCGGAGATTATCTTTTACTGTGGAAGCCTTCACCGTTGGGGGAGACGAGCATTACGCGTGACAGCGACGAAGAAGATATTCTGTGGCTGGAAACCACATTGAATCGCGTTCTGAACCTGACCTCTTCACCAACCGGGGAGTGGTCTCCGGTGCTTACCGAGAAAGTGATGCTTTTTCAGAAACAGAATCAGCTCGCGAAAGATGGGCTTGTCGGCTCGTCGACCCTGATCCGCTTATGGCAGGCGGCAGGTGAGGGCGCACGGCTTTTTAATGATGATGACACGCGGTCATAAGGATATCTTCGCTATGTTCAATTTCTTTTATGCGGCGTTGCAGCAGCAGAGATCGGGAAATGCTGTAAAAGTTGCGCGGTATCGGCCGGGTAAGAAAACGGTCTGCGTGCGCTTCGCGCTGGGCATACTTTGCGGTACAGCGCTGCTACTGGCAGGGCACTATGGCCATCTGCTTTATTCTGTATGGTTTGCAGAAAGTCCGCCCGTGGTGGAGCGGCCTTACAAACCCTCAACACAACGTTATTTTTACAAAAAACAGCCGTTGCCCGAGGCAGTTGAAGCAATCGAATCAGAGACAGCGTTGCCAGACGATACACAACCAGACGAGGTGGATATAGAGCCGTCTGAGCCAGACAATCGTACTGATTTACGTGAACGAGTTGAGCAGGCCATAAAAGAACTTCAGCCTTAGGTGAACGGATGCTCACTTTCGCGACGATTTACTTGCGCCATCGCCTTATCTGTGTATAATGCGCGGGCTTGTCGTAATTGACGGCTGGTTCGATATGAACCCCGGCAACGCAGTTTGTTGTCAACAATGCTCCCAATTGGGGAGCTACGTAAGAACGATTACACTCCCCCATCAATCGTAATGGGTGTGAGGAGTAATTATTTTCGTCTATAAAATAACTGGAGCTTCTGGTCTCATGCAGAACCAAAGAATCCGTATCCGTCTTAAAGCGTTTGATCATCGTCTGATCGATCAATCAACCGCGGAAATCGTCGAGACTGCCAAGCGCACTGGTGCGCAGGTCCGTGGTCCGATCCCGCTGCCGACCCGCAAAGAGCGCTTTACCGTTCTGATCTC
>DIJC01000001.1:214483-214667 GCA_002421005.1 Enterobacteriaceae bacterium UBA5654
GACGTGCAGATCAGCCTGGGTTAATCAGGTCATCGAGCGATTGAGAGGTTGAAACAATGATTGGTTTAGTCGGTAAAAAAGTGGGCATGACCCGCGTCTTCACTGAAGACGGCGTTTCTATCCCAGTAACCGTAATCGAAGTTGAAGCAAACCGCGTTACTCAGGTTAAAGACCTGGCTAACGA
>DIJC01000001.1:214878-215409 GCA_002421005.1 Enterobacteriaceae bacterium UBA5654
ACCTCTAAAGGTAAAGGTTTCGCTGGTACCGTTAAGCGCTGGAACTTCCGTACCCAGGACGCTACCCACGGTAACTCCTTGTCTCACCGCGTTCCGGGTTCTATCGGTCAGAACCAGACTCCGGGCAAAGTGTTCAAAGGCAAGAAGATGGCAGGTCAGCTGGGTAACGAACGTGTAACTGTTCAGAGCCTGGACGTAGTACGTGTTGACGCTGAGCGCAACCTGCTGCTGGTTAAGGGTGCAGTTCCGGGTGCTACCGGTTGCGACCTGATCGTTAAACCANNGGTTAAAGACCTGGCTAACGATGGCTACCGCGCAATTCAGGTTACCACCGGTGCTAAAAAAGCTAACCGTGTAACCAAACCTGAAGCGGGTCACTTCGCTAAAGCTGGCGTTGAAGCTGGCCGTGGTCTGTGGGAATTCCGCCTGGCTGAAGGCGAAGAGTTCACCGTAGGTCAGGACATTAGCGTTGAGCTGTTTGCTGAAGTTAAAAAAGTTGACGTAACTGGCACCTCTAAAGGTAAAGGTTTC
>DIJC01000001.1:215717-216627 GCA_002421005.1 Enterobacteriaceae bacterium UBA5654
ACCTTCGCTGCGCGTCCGCAGGACCACAGTCAAAAAGTTAACAAAAAGATGTACCGCGGCGCGCTGAAAAGCATTCTGTCCGAACTGGTACGTCAGGATCGTCTGATCGTTGTCGAGCAGTTCTCTGTAGAAGCGCCTAAAACTAAGCTGCTGGCACAGAAACTGAAAGACATGGCTCTGGAAGATGTGCTGATCATCACCGGTGAGCTGGACGAAAACCTGTTCCTGGCTGCGCGCAACCTGCACAAGGTTGACGTACGCGATGCAACTGGTATCGACCCGGTTAGCCTGATCGCCTTCGACAAAGTCGTAATGACTGCTGATGCTGTTAAGCAAGTTGAGGAGATGCTGGCATGATTCGTGAAGAACGTCTGCTGAAGGTGCTGCGCGCACCGCACGTTTCTGAAAAAGCGTCTACTGCGATGGAAAAAACTAACACCATCGTTCTCAAAGTTGCTAAAGACGCGACCAAAGCAGAAATCAAAGCTGCTGTGCAGAAACTGTTTGAAGTCGAAGTCGAAGTCGTTAACACCCTGGTAGTTAAAGGGAAAGTTAAACGTCACGGACAGCGTATCGGTCGTCGTAGCGACTGGAAAAAAGCTTACGTCACCCTTAAAGAAGGCCAGAACCTGGACTTCGTTGGCGGCGCTGAGTAAGTCGGAGGAGTAATACAATGGCAGTTGTTAAATGTAAACCGACATCTCCGGGTCGTCGCCACGTCGTTAAAGTGGTCAACCCAGAGCTGCACAAGGGCAAACCTTTTGCTCCGCTGGTTGAAAAAAACAGCAAATCCGGTGGTCGTAACAACAATGGCCGTATCACCACTCGTCACATCGGTGGTGGTCATAAGCAGGCTTATCGTCTGGTTGACTTCAAACGCAACAAAGATGGTATCCCGGCTGTTGTTGAA
>DIJC01000001.1:216735-217260 GCA_002421005.1 Enterobacteriaceae bacterium UBA5654
GGCCCCTAAAGGCCTGAAAGCGGGCGACCAGATTCAGTCTGGCGTTGATGCTGCAATCAAAGCGGGTAACACCCTGCCGATGCGCAATATCCCGGTTGGTTCTACCGTTCATAACGTAGAAATGAAACCAGGTAAAGGCGGTCAGCTGGCACGTTCTGCTGGTACCTATGTTCAGATCGTTGCTCGTGATGGTGCCTATGTCACCCTGCGTCTGCGTTCTGGCGAAATGCGCAAAGTCGAAGCTGACTGCCGCGCAACTNNCAGACCAAAGGTAAGAAGACCCGCAGCAACAAGCGTACTGATAAATTTATCGTACGTCGCCGTAGCAAATAATATTAGAGGATAAGCCATGCCACGTTCTCTCAAGAAAGGTCCTTTTATTGACCTGCACTTGCTGAAGAAGGTAGAGAAAGCGGTGGAAAGCGGAGACAAGAAGCCCCTGCGCACCTGGTCCCGTCGTTCAACGATCTTTCCAAACATGATCGGTTTGACCATCGCTGTCCATAATGGTCGTCAGCACGTTCC
>DIJC01000001.1:217482-218377 GCA_002421005.1 Enterobacteriaceae bacterium UBA5654
CTGGAATCTGCCATTGCTAACGCTGAACACAACGATGGCGCTGACATTGACGATCTGAAAGTTGCGAAAATTTTCGTAGACGAAGGCCCGAGCATGAAGCGCATTATGCCGCGTGCAAAAGGTCGTGCAGATCGCATCCTGAAGCGCACCAGCCACATTACTGTGGTTGTGTCCGATCGCTGAGACTCTGGAGACTAGCAATGGGTCAGAAAGTACATCCTAATGGTATTCGCCTGGGTATTGTAAAACCATGGAACTCTACCTGGTTTGCGAACACCAAAGAATTCGCTGACAACCTGGACAGCGATTTTAAAGTCCGTCAGTACCTGACGAAGGAACTGGCGAAAGCGTCTGTATCTCGTATCGTTATCGAGCGTCCGGCTAAGAGCATCCGTGTGACCATTCACACCGCTCGTCCGGGTATCGTTATCGGTAAGAAAGGCGAAGACGTAGAAAAACTGCGTAAGGTCGTAGCGGATCTCGCTGGCGTTCCTGCACAGATCAACATCGCCGAAGTACGTAAACCTGAACTGGACGCAAAACTGGTTGCTGACAGCATCACTTCACAGCTGGAACGTCGCGTTATGTTCCGTCGTGCTATGAAGCGTGCTGTACAGAACGCAATGCGTCTGGGCGCTAAAGGTATCAAAGTTGAAGTTAGCGGCCGTCTGGGCGGCGCGGAAATCGCACGTACCGAATGGTACCGTGAAGGTCGCGTACCGCTGCACACTCTGCGTGCTGACATTGACTACAACACCTCTGAAGCGCACACCACTTATGGTGTAATCGGCGTTAAAGTGTGGATCTTCAAAGGCGAGATCCTGGGTGGTATGGCTGCTGTTGAACAACCGGAAAAACCGGCTGCGCAACCTAAAAAGCAGCAGCGTAAAGGCCG
>DIJC01000001.1:218431-220427 GCA_002421005.1 Enterobacteriaceae bacterium UBA5654
AAAGCTGTTGGCCGTGGTCGTCTGACTGCCCGTCAGATCGAAGCAGCACGTCGTGCTATGACCCGTGCAGTTAAGCGTCAAGGTAAGATCTGGATCCGTGTATTCCCGGACAAACCGATCACTGAAAAGCCGCTGGCAGTGCGTATGGGTAAAGGTAAAGGTAACGTGGAGTATTGGGTTGCCTTGATTCAGCCGGGTAAAGTCCTGTATGAAATGGACGGAGTACCGGAAGAGCTGGCCCGTGAAGCATTCAAGCTGGCAGCAGCGAAACTGCCGATTAAAACCACCTTTGTAACTAAGACGGTGATGTAATGAAAGCAAAAGAGCTGCGTGAGAAGAGCGTTGAAGAGCTGAACACCGAGCTGCTGAACCTGCTGCGTGAGCAGTTTAACCTGCGTATGCAGGCAGCAAGTGGCCAGCTGCAACAGTCTCACCTGTTGAAGCAAGTGCGTCGTGATGTCGCACGCGTTAAGACTTTACTGACTGAGAAGGCGGGTGCGTAATGTCCGATAAAATCCGTACTCTGCAAGGTCGTGTTGTTAGTGACAAGATGCAGAAATCCATCGTTGTTGCTATCGAACGTTTCGTGAAACACCCGATCTACGGTAAATTCATCAAGCGTACGACCAAACTGCACGTACATGACGAGAACAACGAATGCGGTATCGGTGACGTGGTTGAAATCCGCGAATGCCGTCCGCTGTCCAAGACTAAATCCTGGACGCTGGTTCGCGTTGTAGAGAAAGCAGTTCTGTAATACAGTACTGTGCTCGATACGAATAAACGGCTCAGCAATGAGCCGTTTATTTTTTCTACCCATATTCGAAAAGCGGTGTTATAATGCCGCGCCCTCGATATGGGGCTTTTTAACGACCCTGATTTTTTGGGTCTCAGGTAGTAGTTGACATTAGCGGAGCACTGAAATGATCCAAGAACAGACTATGCTGAACGTCGCCGACAACTCCGGTGCACGTCGCGTAATGTGTATCAAGGTTCTGGGTGGCTCGCACCGTCGCTACGCAGGCGTCGGCGATATCATCAAGATCACCATCAAGGAAGCAATTCCGCGTGGTAAGGTCAAAAAAGGTGATGTGCTGAAGGCGGTAGTGGTGCGCACCAGGAAGGGTGTTCGTCGCCCTGACGGTTCTGTCATTCGCTTCGATGGTAATGCATGCGTTATTTTAAACAATAACAGCGAGCAGCCTATCGGCACGCGTATCTTTGGGCCGGTAACTCGTGAACTTCGTACTGAAAAGTTCATGAAAATTATCTCTCTGGCACCAGAAGTACTCTAAGGAGCGAATCATGGCAGCTAAAATCCGTCGTGATGACGAAGTTATCGTGTTAACCGGTAAAGATAAAGGTAAGCGCGGTAAAGTTAAGAATGTCCTGTCTTCCGGCAAGGTCATCGTTGAAGGTATCAACCTGGTTAAGAAACACCAGAAGCCGGTTCCGGCTCTGAACCAACCAGGCGGCATCGTTGAAAAAGAAGCTGCTATTCAGGTTTCTAACGTTGCACTCTTCAATGCGGCAACCGGCAAGGCTGACCGTGTAGGCTTTAGATTCGAAGACGGCAAAAAAGTCCGTTTCTTCAAGTCTAATAGCGAAACTATCAAGTAATTTGGAGTAGTACGATGGCGAAACTGCATGATTACTACAAAGACGAAGTAGTTAACAAACTCATGACTGAGTTTAACTACAATTCTGTCATGCAAGTCCCTCGGGTCGAGAAGATCACCCTGAACATGGGTGTTGGTGAAGCGATCGCTGACAAGAAACTGCTGGATAACGCAGCAGCTGACCTGGCAGCAATCTCCGGTCAAAAGCCGTTGATCACCAAAGCACGCAAATCAGTTGCAGGCTTCAAAATCCGTCAGGGCTATCCGATCGGCTGTAAAGTAACTCTGCGTGGCGAACGCATGTGGGAGTTCTTTGAGCGCCTGATCACTATTGCTGTACCGCGTATCCGTGACTTCCGTGGCTTGTCCGCTAAGTC
>DIJC01000001.1:220616-224563 GCA_002421005.1 Enterobacteriaceae bacterium UBA5654
AAGCTGCAGACTCTGCCGCGTGATTCCAGCCCGTCTCGTCAGCGTAACCGCTGCCGTCAAACTGGTCGTCCGCACGCTTTCCTGCGGAAGTTCGGGTTGAGCCGTATTAAGGTCCGTGAAGCCGCCATGCGCGGTGAAATCCCGGGTCTGAAAAAGGCTAGCTGGTAATTGTCACCAATTGAATCACGGGAGTAAAGACAGATGAGCATGCAAGATCCGATCGCGGATATGCTGACCCGTATCCGTAACGGTCAGGCCGCGAGCAAAGCTGCGGTCACCATGCCTTCCTCCAGGCTAAAAGTGGCAATTGCCAATGTGCTGAAGGAAGAAGGTTTTATTGAAGATTTTAAAGTTGAAGGCGACACCAAGCCGGAACTGGAACTGACTCTTAAGTATTTCCAGGGTAAAGCTGTTGTAGAAAGCATTCAGCGTGTCAGCCGCCCAGGTCTGCGCATCTATAAGAAAAAAGATGAGCTGCCGAAAGTTATGGCCGGACTGGGTATCGCAGTTGTTTCTACCTCTAAAGGTGTTATGACTGATCGTGCAGCGCGCCAGGCTGGTCTTGGCGGCGAAATTATCTGCTACGTAGCCTAATCGGAGGAAAAAATGTCTCGTGTTGCTAAAGCACCGGTCGTTGTTCCTGCCGGCGTTGACGTAAAACTCAACGGTCAGGTTATTACGATCAAAGGTAAAAACGGCGAGCTGACTCGTACTCTCAACGATGCTGTTGAAGTTAAACATGCAGATAATGCACTGACCTTCGGTCCGCGTGATGGTTACGTTGACGGATGGGCTCAGGCTGGTACCNNGGTTGGTGTAGGTTATCGTGCGGCGATCAAAGGTAATGCAGTAAACCTGTCTCTGGGTTTCTCGCATCCTGTTGAACATGCGCTGCCGGCGGGGATTACTGCAGAATGTCCGACTCAGACTGAAATCGTGCTGAAAGGCGCTGATAAACAGCTGATCGGTCAGGTTGCAGCAGATCTGCGCGCCTACCGTCGTCCTGAGCCTTATAAAGGCAAGGGTGTTCGTTACGCCGACGAAGTCGTGCGTACCAAAGAGGCTAAGAAGAAGTAAGGTAACACTATGGATAAGAAATCTGCTCGTATCCGTCGTGCGACCCGCGCACGCCGCAAGCTCCAGGAGCTGGGTGCGACTCGCCTGGTGGTACATCGTACCCCGCGTCATATTTACGCACAGGTAATCGCACCGAACGGTTCTGAAGTTCTGGTAGCTGCTTCTACTGTAGAAAAAGCTATCGCTGAACAATTGAAGTACACCGGTAACAAAGACGCGGCAGCAGCTGTGGGTAAAGCTGTTGCTGAACGCGCTCTGGAAAAAGGCATCAAAGATGTGTCCTTTGACCGTTCCGGGTTCCAATATCATGGTCGTGTCCAGGCACTGGCAGATGCTGCCCGTGAAGCTGGCCTTCAGTTCTAAGGTAGAGGTGTAAGATGGCTCACATCGAAAAACAAGCTGGCGAACTGCAGGAAAAGCTGATCGCGGTTAACCGCGTATCTAAAACCGTTAAAGGTGGTCGTATTTTCTCCTTCACAGCTCTGACTGTAGTTGGTGATGGTAACGGTCGCGTTGGTTTTGGTTACGGTAAAGCGCGTGAAGTTCCAGCAGCGATCCAGAAAGCGATGGAAAAAGCCCGTCGCAATATGATTAACGTCGCGCTGAACCACGGCACCCTGCAACACCCTGTTAAAGGTGTTCACACGGGTTCTCGTGTATTCATGCAGCCAGCTTCCGAAGGTACCGGTATCATCGCCGGTGGTGCAATGCGCGCCGTTCTGGAAGTTGCTGGAGTTCATAACGTTCTGGCTAAAGCATATGGTTCCACCAACCCGATTAACGTGGTTCGTGCAACTATTGATGGCCTGGAAAATATGAATTCTCCAGAAATGGTCGCTGCCAAGCGTGGTAAATCCGTTGAAGAAATTCTGGGGAATTAAACCATGGCAAAGACTATTAAAATTACTCAAACCCGCAGTGCAATCGGTCGTCTGCCGAAACATAAGGCAACGCTGCTTGGCCTGGGTCTGCGTCGTATTGGTCACACCGTAGAGCGCGAGGATACTCCTGCTGTTCGTGGTATGGTCAACGCGGTTTACTTCATGGTTAAAGTTGAGGAGTAAGAGATGCGTTTAAATACTCTGTCTCCGGCCGAAGGCTCCAAAAAGGCGGGCAAACGCCTGGGTCGTGGTATCGGTTCTGGCCTCGGTAAAACCGGCGGTCGTGGTCACAAAGGTCAGAACTCTCGTTCTGGCGGTGGCGTACGTCGCGGTTTCGAGGGTGGTCAGATGCCTCTGTACCGTCGTCTGCCGAAATTCGGCTTCACTTCTCGTAAAGCGATGATCACGGCAGAAGTTCGTCTGTCCGATCTGGCTAAAGTAGAAGGCGGCGTTGTAGACCTGAACACGCTGAAAGCGGCAAACATTATCGGTATTCAGATCGAGTTCGCGAAAGTGATTCTGTCTGGTGAAGTTTCTACTCCGGTAACTGTTCGTGGCCTGCGTGTTACTAAAGGCGCTCGTGCTGCTATCGAAGCTGCTGGCGGTAAAATCGAGGAATAAGTAGCAGATGGCTAAACAACCGGGATTAGATTTTCAAAGTGCCAAAGGTGGCTTAGGCGAGCTGAAACGCAGACTGTTGTTTGTAATCGGTGCGCTTATTGTGTTCCGTATTGGCTCTTTCATTCCGATCCCTGGTATTGATGCCGCTGTACTTGCCAAACTGCTTGAGCAACAGCGAGGCACCATCATTGAAATGTTTAACATGTTCTCTGGTGGTGCTCTCAGCCGTGCTTCTATCTTTGCATTGGGTATCATGCCGTATATTTCGGCATCGATTATTATCCAACTTTTGACGGTGGTTCATCCAACGCTGGCAGAAATTAAGAAAGAAGGGGAGTCTGGTCGTCGTAAGATCAGCCAGTACACCCGTTACGGCACTCTGGTGCTGGCGATATTCCAGTCGATCGGTATTGCTACTGGTCTGCCGAATATGCCTGGTATGCAGGGCCTGGTAATGAATCCAGGCTTTGCATTCTATTTCACCGCTGTTGTAAGTCTGGTCACAGGGACAATGTTCCTGATGTGGCTCGGCGAACAGATTACTGAGCGTGGTATCGGTAACGGTATCTCAATCATTATCTTCGCTGGTATTGTTGCGGGTCTCCCGCCAGCCATTGCCCACACGATCGAGCAAGCGCGTCAAGGCGACCTGCACTTCCTCCTGTTGCTGTTGGTTGCAGTATTAGTATTTGCAGTGACGTTCTTTGTTGTATTTGTTGAACGTGGTCAACGCCGCATTGTGGTAAACTACGCCAAACGTCAGCAAGGTCGTCGTGTCTATGCTGCACAGAGCACACATTTACCGCTGAAAGTGAATATGGCAGGGGTCATCCCGGCAATCTTCGCTTCCAGTATTATTCTGTTCCCGGCGACCATCGCGTCATGGTTCGGGGGCGGAACCGGTTGGAACTGGCTGACAACAATTTCGCTGTATTTGCAGCCTGGGCAACCGCTTTATGTGTTACTCTATGCGTCTGCAATCATCTTCTTCTGTTTCTTCTACACGGCGTTGGTTTTCAACCCGCGTGAAACAGCAGATAACCTGAAGAAGTCCGGTGCATTTGTACCAGGAATTCGTCCGGGAGAGCAAACGGCGAAGTATATCGATAAAGTAATGACCCGCCTGACCTTGGTTGGTGCGCTTTACATTACCTTTATCTGCCTTATCCCGGAGTTCATGCGTGATGCAATGAAAGTGCCGTTCTACTTTGGTGGGACCTCACTGCTGATCGTTGTTGTCGTGATTATGGACTTTATGGCTCAAGTGCAAACTCTGATGATGTCGAGTCAGTATGAGTCTGCATTGAAGAAGGCGAACCTGAAAGGCTATGGCCGTTAATGGTCGCCCGAGAAGTTACGGAGAGTAAA
>DIJC01000002.1:0-27179 GCA_002421005.1 Enterobacteriaceae bacterium UBA5654
GGAGGAGGAGGGAAACAGAAAAAAAAAAAAAAAAAAACACCCCCCCCCGAAGGGGGGGTTTTTTTGCGTTTCTACATTTTCAATAGCGACCAACATTGACCTGACATCCACCCGCAATCCATTTCTCAATAAAATCTGCTATCCCTTCGGGATCATTCAAATCCAGCACCGGCACGCCCACCGTCAAAGGAACATCGCTGGCGACCGCAAGCACGTACTCATCCAGCGTTAACTCGCTGACATCATGCCCGGCACTACGGCGGAAAAGCAGGATCTTAGCTACTGCCTCATGCTTAAACCCTTCGACCAGCACCAGATCCAGTGTGGAATGATCCATCCGGCTCACCAGATAAGTCAGAGAAAGCGCCTTTTCATCTGGTGTCTCGGTCATCAGTGCCCAGCGTTGCGCGCTGGCTACAATCGTCTGGGCAGCTCCGGCCTTGCGCAGTTCGTAACTGTCTTTACCGGGTTTGTCCACATCCATATGGTGATGAGTATGTTTAATCAGGCCAGGGCGGATCCCTCTGGCGCGTAGTGCCGGAATCAACTTCTTCAACAGGGTGGTTTTCCCGCTGCCGCTCCAGGCAGCGATAGCCAGTAGGGGCATCATTGACTCACCTCCTGCATAGCCTGCAAATCGTCAGGCGTATTAACGTTAATAAATGCCGCTTTTAGATCGCTGAAGTCAACGTGATGACCCCCCGCCTGACGCATAAACACCATCACCCGCCGTTCCCCGCGCAGCAGATAGTCATTTAACGCCGGAATCAACTGACGACTGACAAGGGCAATCGTTGGATGATCCCGCTCGCCATCATGCACCCACACTACCGGCGCATCTCCCCGCTGGCCGATCAAACGTTTTGCCAGGCAGCAGGGAATAAACGGTGTATCGCAGGGGCAAAACAAAAACCACTCGCTATCAGATTGCTGCATTACCGAGAGCATCCCGGCAAGGGGACCGGGAAAATCGCCCATGAGATCCTGATAAACGGTGTCACCGCTGCGCTGATAGATCGTAAGATTGCGGTTCGCACTGATCGCGAGCGTCGTCACCTGCTTACGCAACGTATCGGCGACATGCTGCCATAAAGGTTTACCGTTAAGCTCCAGTAAACCCTTATCTTTTCCGCCCATCCGCGTCGCCCGACCCCCTGCCAGTACGACCCCGGTAACTTCCCGGCACTGATTCACCCGTATCACCTCTTTTATTGTGGGATTGACCCTGCTAACGTGTTCTGACTAAAAGTAAGGAGCCCTGCTATGAAATGTAAACGCCTGAATGAAGTGATTGAACTCCTCCAGCCAGCCTGGCAAAAAGAGCCGGAGCTGAACCTAATCCAATTCTTACAGAAACTGGCGAAAGAGTCAGGTTATGAAGGCGATCTCGCCGACCTGTCTGACGATATCCTGATCTATCACCTGAAAATGCGCGACTCCTCCAAAGAGGCTGTTATCCCCGGCATTCAGAAAGACTACGAAGAGGATTTTAAAACCGCTCTCCTTCGCGCGCGTGGCGTAATTAAAGAGTAAAACCTTGTAAGCGGAGCCTCCGAAAGCGCTCTGAAATGATATCCTGAATCATTCGTGTTTTTTGGATGCCAGGATGAACGATAAGGCTTTCACATTCCAGACATTACACCCGGATACCATCATGAATGCCCTGTTTGAACAGGGCATCCGGGTGGATTCCGGTCTTACTGCGCTTAATAGCTATGAAAACCGTGTCTGGCAGTTTCAGGATGAAGATCGCCGCCGCTTCGTCGTAAAATTTTATCGCCCGCAGCGCTGGTCGGCGGAACAGATCGAGGAAGAACACCAGTTTGCGCTGGAGCTTCAACATGATGACTTTCCCGTGGCGGCTCCCCTCCAATTCAACGGGCAAACGTTGCTGCGCCATCAGGGCTTTTTCTACGCGGTATTTCCGAGCGTTGGAGGACGTCAGTTTGAGGCGGATAACCTGGATCAGATGGAGTGGGTCGGACGCTATCTTGGGCGACTGCATCAGACCGGGCGTAAACAGCATTTCCAGTACCGCCCAACCATAGGGTTGCAGGAATATCTGACTGAACCCCGGCAGGTGTTCGAGGACAGTACGCTGATCCCCGCCCGGCAAAAAGACGCCTTTCTAAAAACCACCGATGCGCTAATCGCAGCCGTTAATGGTCAGTGGCATAATCGCTTCACTACCATACGCCTGCACGGCGACTGTCATGCCGGTAATATTCTCTGGCGCGACGGCCCTCTCTTTGTCGATCTTGATGACGCCCGTAATGGTCCCGCAATACAGGATCTCTGGATGCTATTAAACGGTGAACGATCTGAGCAGCGTATGCAGCTGGAGACCATTATTGAAGCCTATGAGGAGTTCAGCGAGTTTAATACTGACGAATTAGGGCTGATAGAACCTCTGCGTGCGATGAGGCTCATTTATTATCTGGCATGGTTAATCCGTCGCTGGGGCGATCCGGCTTTCCCGGTTAATTTTCCATGGCTTGCCGAGGAAGATTACTGGTATCGGCAAAAGCAAATATTCACAGAACAGATTCGGGTTTTACAGGAACCCCCTCTACAATTAACGCCAATGTATTAATTTATATATTCAGGAGAACGGTAACAATGAAAAAAATCTGGCTGGCACTGGCAGGTATGATTCTGGCATTCAGCGCATCGGCCGCGCAAATCACTGATGGTAAGGAATATATTACCCTCGATAAACCCGTACCAGGACAGCCCCAGGTACTGGAGTTCTTTTCCTTCTATTGCCCGCACTGCTATGAATTTGAACAGGTGCTGCACGTTTCAGATACGGTGAAAAAGAAACTGCCAGAAGGCACTAAAATGACCAAATATCACGTCGAATTCCTCGGCGGTGACATGGGCAAAGTCATGACCCAGGCGTGGGCCGTTGCGGTCGCGCTGGGCGTTGAAGATAAAATCACCGCTCCGATGTTCAACGGGGTGCAAAAAACCCAGACCGTGCTCAATGCTGACGATGTTCGCCAGGTATTCATTGATGCGGGTGTGAAAGGTGAAGAATACGACGCCGCGTGGAACAGCTTTGTGGTGAAATCTTTAGTCGCCCAGCAGGAAAAAGCCGCTGCCGATCTGCAACTCCAGGGCGTACCTGCCATGTATGTTAATGGTAAATATCAGGTAAACCCGCAGGGCATGAAAATGGATAACAACAATCTGGATATGTTTGTGCAACAGTATGCGGACACCGTGAAGCAGCTGGTCGAGAAAAAATAACGTCAGCCTGATCTTCTGAAGCGCCTGAGCGACTACCTCAGGCGCTTTTTTTTGTCTGAAATAAATATGACTCAGGAACTGAAAAAAAACACTGTAAGGATTATCATGTAACACAATGTTTTTACTTGGAAAAATCAATAATCCACATGGATTATTGATGTCTTTTTATTAAGGATGATGAATATGAAAAAATCAGTAGTCGCGGTTGGCGTGATTGTTGTTCTGGGTGCCATATGGACTGGTGGAGCATGGTATAGCGGAAAACAGCTGGAGAAGAGCACAGAAGCCTTTTTGAAAGAAGCTGGCACGTATGCCAGTGACAAATTAGGTATACCGCTTAACGTTACCATCAAAAATTATCAGCGTGGTTTATTGAGCACCCACTTCATCATTGACGTTTCGCCGGATAAAAGCATGCCGGTGGATGTGGTGATTGACCACGGTCCGTTCCCGCTTGCTCGAATCGGTTCCGGCAACATTCTGCCTGCGATAGCGACAGCAAAACTAACCCTGGTAAACAATGCAGTAACAAAACCGTTATTTGATGCTGCTAAAGGAAAAAGCCTCATAGAAGCAAAGATCGATTTCGCGTATGGCGGCGCAATCTCTTCTGATGTCACCTTTGTTCCTGCCGAATATCAAGGAGAAACGGGGAAATTAATATTTGAGGGCGCGTCATACCACGTCGATGTTAATAGCACACGTAACGATATTGAGTTTGAAGGTGAAATTGACAAAATTACCTTTTCATATAAGAAAGGAATTGAAATCGTCATCCCCGACGCAACGTTTTCAGGTCACCAGACAAAGAGCCCGTTTGACTTTATGACGGGGTTGCAGAAGGTCGATATTGGTAATATCACCATCAATATTCAAGGTAAACCAGCGGCGGAGCTAAATGGCTTTAGCCTGGAAGGAAGTGCCGAGCTAAGCGCTGACGGCAGAAAGCTCAATGCCGGGGGAGGATACACGCTGGCTTCGTTAAAAGTGCAAGGCCAGGATTTTGGTAGCGGAAAAACAGGCATTAGCTTTGATGGTGTGGATGCCGCTGCTTTCAACAATTTCCTGAATTATTATCGGCATTTTGGCAAAGAGTACCTGCAAGTTCCGCAAGCCCAGCGTGACAATCCTGACTTTATGCATGAAAGGATTTTATCGCTGGCACCTAAAGCCGTGCAGCTGAAAAAAGGTGAGCCGGTATTTAAATTGCCGGTAAGCTGGAAAAATGCGAAAGGCGAAGCGACGTTTAACATAGAAGTGCAGGCTGCGGATGTGAATAAAGCCCCCGACGCTGGCGCAGGTGAAACCGCTGTACTTGATAGCATGGTGAAACATATTAACGTTAAGCTGGCCGTGCCCGTCGATATGGCCACGGAGATGGCCAAAAATATGCTGATTTCCGCAGGTGGTAAATCTGAAGAGGCGGCACAGGCGGAAGCATCGAAAAATATTACCGGTCTGGTTGGGCTGGGAAACCTGTTTAAACTTATCGCGCTGGAAAACAATACCGTTAAAATGGACGTAAATTATAGCGGCGGGTTTGTCACCATGAACGGTGAGAAAATGACGCTGGATGAGTTCCGCCAGAAATTTGGTCGGTTCGGACTTCCTCATTAACAGGTTCTGCCGCGCCGCCCGGACGACTAAAATGTTGTCCGGGCAAAAACCTGCTGCGGCTAAAATTAGCAGCAGGCATAAAAATAAGACCACTTATATCCACATTGATTAAATTACACCCATCGATCCTTAAAGCCATTGGGATCGTTAATAATCACCTGAAATGAAAAGCTTTTATAAGCGATTCGCTATTCAACACTTCACGTTTCCTGTGAGCATAAAAATCTATGCACAAAGTTATCCACAGGTTAACTCTGCGATCGATCTTCTGGATCTGAAAATCTTTTCGGTCAAACGGAGTGAAAATTTCAAGTTTTTATCCTGTCTGTGGCATCCTTTACCCATAACAGATAAACAGGCATGGAAATTATGGTTCAGATCCCCGAAAACCCACTTATCCTGGTCGATGGCTCTTCTTACCTCTACCGGGCCTATCATGCGTTTCCTCCTCTGACCAACAGCGCCGGAGAACCTACGGGCGCGATGTACGGCGTGCTCAACATGCTGCGTAGCCTGATTATGCAGTATCAGCCGACCCACGCGGTGGTGGTTTTTGATGCCAAAGGCAAAACCTTCCGCGACGAGCTGTTTGAACACTACAAATCCCACCGTCCGCCAATGCCGGACGATCTGCGTGCGCAGATCGAGCCTCTGCATAGCATGGTGAAAGCGATGGGCCTGCCGCTCATGGCCGTCTCCGGTGTGGAAGCGGATGACGTTATCGGCACGCTGGCGCGGGAAGCGGAAAAAGCCGGGCGTCCGGTATTGATCAGCACTGGCGATAAAGACATGGCGCAACTGGTTACGCCACATATCACTCTCATCAATACCATGACCAACACGATCCTCGGCCCGGAAGAGGTCGCCACCAAGTATGGTGTGCCGCCGGAGCTGATTATCGACTTCCTGGCGTTGATGGGGGACTCCTCCGATAACATTCCGGGCGTTCCCGGCGTCGGTGAGAAAACCGCGCAGGCGCTGCTTCAGGGGCTGGGTGGCCTCGATGCGCTCTATGCCGAACCGGAAAAAATCGCCGGTCTTACATTTCGCGGCGCGAAAACAATGGCGGCAAAACTGGAGCAGAATAAAGAGGTGGCTTACCTCTCTTATCAGCTGGCGACCATTAAAACCGACGTTGAACTGGAGTTAACCTGCGAGCAGTTGCAGGTCCAGCAGCCAGCGGCGGAAGAACTGCTGGAACTGTTCAAAAAATACGAATTCAAGCGCTGGTCCGCCGATGTTGAAGCGGGGAAATGGCTGCAGACAAAAAGCGCGAAAACTGCCACTAAGTCCCAGGAAACGCTGGTGGTTGAGGCCGATGTGGCACCGTCTACCGCCGTGCTTTCCTCCGAGCATTACGTCACAATTCTTGATGAAAAAACGTTAGAAGAGTGGATCGCCAGACTGAAGAAAACGCCGGTGTTTGCGTTTGATACCGAAACCGATAGCCTGGATAATATCAGCGCGAACCTGGTGGGGATCTCCTTTGCCACCGAGCCAGGCGTTGCCGCCTATATTCCGGTCGCGCATGACTATCTGGATGCGCCGGATCAAATCCCCCGCGAGCGCGTGCTCGAATTACTTAAGCCGCTGCTGGAAGATGAAAAAGCCCTCAAGGTTGGGCAAAATCTGAAGTTCGATCGCGGCATATTGCAGAACTACGGTATTGAGCTGCGCGGTATTGCCTTTGATACCATGCTGGAATCCTATACCCTGGACAGCGTCGTTGGCCGTCACGATATGGATTCGCTCTCCGACCGCTGGCTGAAACATAAAACCGTCACCTTCGAAGAAATTGCCGGTAAAGGAAAGAATCAGCTGACCTTTAATCAGATCGCGCTGGAAGAGGCGGGGCATTATGCGGCGGAAGATGCCGACGTCACGCTACAACTGCATCTGAAAATGTGGCCGGAACTGCAAAAGCACGCAGGCCCGCTGAATATCTTCCAGAACATAGAAATGCCGCTGGTGCCGGTGATTTCCCGTATTGAGCGTAACGGCGTTAAAATCGATCCGGCGGTGCTGCACAAACATTCCGGGGAAATAGCGCTGCGCCTGACCGAACTGGAACAAAAGGCGCACGACATCGCGGGCGAGCCGTTTAACCTCTCTTCAACCAAACAGCTGCAAACAATTCTGTTTGAGAAGCAGGGCATCAAGCCGCTGAAGAAAACGCCGGGCGGTGCGCCGTCCACCTCGGAAGAGGTGCTGGAAGAGCTGGCGCTGGATTATCCGCTGCCGAAAGTAATTCTTGAATATCGCGGTCTGGCAAAGCTGAAATCCACCTACACCGACAAACTGCCGTTAATGATCAACCCGAAAACCGGGCGCGTGCATACTTCTTATCATCAGGCGGTAACGGCGACCGGGCGGCTGTCTTCAACCGACCCTAACCTGCAAAACATTCCGGTGCGTAACGACGAAGGCCGCCGTATCCGTCAGGCTTTTATTGCGCCGAAGGATTACGTCATTGTCTCTGCGGACTACTCGCAAATTGAGCTGCGCATCATGGCGCACCTGTCGCGGGATAAAGGCTTACTTACGGCTTTTGCCGAAGGAAAAGATATTCACCGTGCCACCGCTGCCGAGGTCTTTGGCCTGCCGCTGGAAAGCGTCTCTGGCGAGCAGCGTCGCAGCGCCAAAGCGATTAACTTTGGTCTGATCTACGGCATGAGCGCTTTCGGCCTGTCGCGTCAGCTCAACATCCCGCGTAAAGAGTCGCAGAAGTATATGGATCTCTACTTCGAGCGCTATCCTGGCGTGCTGGACTATATGGAGCGCACCCGCGCTCAGGCGAAAGAAAGTGGCTACGTAGAAACGCTGGACGGTCGCCGTCTGTATTTGCCGGACATCAAATCCAGTAATGCCGCGCGTCGCGCGGGTGCGGAACGCGCGGCAATCAACGCGCCGATGCAGGGCACAGCGGCGGACATCATCAAGAAAGCGATGATTGCCGTCGATGCCTGGCTGGAAACCGAAAAACCGCGCGTGCAGATGATCATGCAGGTTCACGATGAACTGGTATTCGAAGTGCATAAAGATGACGTTGCCAGCGTAGCGAAAAAGATCCATGAACTGATGGAAAACTGCACTCGTCTGGATGTGCCGTTGCTGGTGGAAGTCGATAGCGGCGAAAACTGGGATCAGGCGCACTAAGGAAGGTCTTAACGCAGCGCTTTTTCGTAAGTAAGCAACATAACTTATCGCATTTTGTGATGAGTATTAGAATTCGCTATGTAAAGAATGAAAAAAAACTACAAAAAGTGCTTCGCAGGTCGCTAAAAAAAGAGTAGAGTTATTTGCGTAGGGTACAGAGGTAAGATGTTCTATCTTTCAGACCTTTTACTTCACGTAATCGGATTTGGCTGAATATTTTAGCCGCCCCGGTCAGTAATGACCGGGGCGTTTTTTATTGCGCGAAAGAAAAAGCGCGGACAATGCCCGCGCCTGATTTACTCTCCGCTCTCTTCGTCCTCGACGACAGAAGGCAGATCGCTAAACCAGCTATCCAGCTTCTGGCGCAGTTTATCCACGCCCAGCTTCTTCAGTGATGAAAACGCTTCAACCTGCACATCACCGTTAAAGGCGAGAACCGCCTCTCGCACCATATTAAGCTGCGCTTTACGCGCGCCGCTGGCGAGCTTGTCGGCTTTAGTCAGTAAGACCAGCACCTGAATATTGCTTTCGACCGCCCACTCAATCATCTGCTGGTCGAGATCTTTCAGCGGATGGCGAATATCCATCAGGATCACCACGCCCTGTAAACACTGGCGTTTTTCGAGGTATTCACCGAGCGCGCGCTGCCACTTAATTTTCATCTCTTCCGGGACTTCGGCATAACCGTAACCGGGAAGGTCAACCAGACGGCGGCCTTCGGCAACTTCAAACAGGTTAATCAGCTGCGTGCGGCCCGGGGTTTTCGAGGTGCGCGCAAGGTTTTTCTGGTTCGTCAGCGTATTCAGGGCGCTTGATTTGCCCGCGTTGGAGCGGCCAGCGAAAGCCACTTCGATGCCGCTATCACCGGGAAGATGGCGAATATCCGGCGCACTGATAACAAAGTGCGTTTGTTGATAATTAAAACTGGTCAAAATGGCCGTCTCCGTTAATTCTGGCGTTGGTCGCGATTATACCTGAACACAGAAAAAAGACTGTTTTTTCAGCCAGGCAACATCTGTAAGAAAAAGCCCTGCACTTTGTAAGATATTGACCATTCTCACTATGCGACATCTCACCCACGTTTATGGCCTGAAAATAAATTTGCCTATACAAATCAGGATGTTATTTTTTAAGGTTTTTCCGATTACCCTGAGCGGCTTTTCTCTATATCTTGTATACCCATCACAGTACGGTAAAGTGTGACTCACAGGCGAGGAAGCCAACAGGATTTACGACTCAGGATGAGGGTCAGGAGCGCCAGGAGGCGAAGACGCAGGATTGTCAGGAAGACAACGTCCCGGAGACGTATTGAAAGGAAATGGAACTGCTACAAGGATTGTTCCATGCTGAAGGAAAAACAGGGTTAGTTGTAAGCAGACACGGAATGTAATGCCCGTTGAGGGTGTGAGTCAGGAAAAAAGGCGACAGAGTAATCTGTCGCCTTTTTTCTTTGCTTGCTTTCTGTTAGATTCCGCCTCAATTCTATACTAAAGAAAACGGCTCAAAGATCTCATATTATGAAAAAACCAGCACCGGCAGCACCCCGTAGCAAAGCACGCCGTAAAACTCGTGAAGAGTTGAATCAGGAAGCTCGCGCGCAAAAGCGTAAGAAAAAACATCGCGGCCATACGGCGGGCAGCCGTGCGACGGGCGGCGAAAGCGCATCCGGCGGCAAAAGTCAGAATAAGCAAAAAGATCCGCGTATTGGTAGCAAAACGCCTGTTCCACTGGGTGTGACCGATGCGCCAGTCACCAGGCAGCACAAACCAAAGAGCGAGAAACCTATGCTTTCACCGCAGGATGAGCTGGATTTGCTGGAAAATGATGAGCGCCTGGACGCGCTGCTGGAACGTCTGGAAGAGGGCGAAACCCTGAATGCTGAAGAGCAGGCATGGGTAGATGCGAAGCTGGATCGCATTGATGCGCTGATGCAGAAGCTGGGTCTTTCTTACGATGATGACGAAGACGAAGAAGAAACCGAGAAGCAGGAAGATATGATGCGCCTGCTGAAAGGCGGAAAGTAACATTTGCAGCAGGTCGGTCTGCCCGTCCTGCTTATACTCCTTCCGGTAGTATGTTATCTGGTGTGGTTATTCGTTAAACTACGACGGTTGTCGCGGCGTCAAAGCTGGCTGCGCAACCGGCTGGTGGCCCGAAACGGGAGGCGGCCGGTATCCCGTACCCGCCGACGACATCATCGGAAGGAGTGAGCATGTCTGTGCAGTTAATCGACTGGGATCTGGCCCTGATCCAAAAATATAACTATTCCGGGCCGCGTTACACCTCTTACCCCACCGCGCTGGAGTTTTCTGAAGACTTTGGTCACGCGGAGTTTTTGCGCGCTGTCGGCCGCTATCCGGCGCGTCCTTTATCGCTTTATATCCACATCCCTTTTTGTCACAAGCTTTGCTATTTCTGTGGCTGTAATAAAATCGTGACCCGCCAGCAGCATAAAGCAGACCAGTATCTCGACGCGCTGGAGCAGGAAATTATCCACCGCGCACCGCTGTTTGCCGGGCGTCACGTCAGCCAGCTGCACTGGGGCGGCGGCACGCCTACCTATCTGAATAAAGCGCAAATCAGCCGCCTGATGACGCTGCTGCGGGCAAACTTCCACTTTGATGACGATGCTGAAATCTCGATCGAGGTCGATCCGCGTGAAATTGAGCTGGATGTGCTCGATCATTTACGCGTGGAAGGTTTCAACCGCCTGAGCATGGGCGTGCAGGACTTCAACAAAGAAGTGCAGCGGCTGGTTAACCGCGAGCAGGACGAAGAATTTATCTTTGCGCTGCTTAACCATGCCCGCGACATTGGCTTCACGTCGACAAACATCGACTTAATCTACGGCCTGCCAAAGCAGACGCCGGAAAGTTTTGCTTTTACCCTGAAGCGCGTAGCGGAACTCAACCCGGACCGTCTGAGCGTCTTCAACTACGCCCATCTGCCGACGTTATTTGCTGCCCAGCGCAAAATCAAAGATGCAGATCTGCCGACCGCCCAGCAGAAGCTGGATATTTTGCAGGAAACCATCTCCTCGCTGACGGAAACCGGCTATCAGTTTATCGGGATGGACCACTTCGCCCGCCCGGATAACGAGCTGGCCGTCGCGCAGCGTGAAGGCGTGCTGCATCGCAATTTTCAGGGGTATACCACCCAGGGCGACACCGATTTACTGGGGATGGGCGTTTCCGCCATCAGTATGCTGGGTGACAGCTACGCGCAGAACCAGAAAGAGCTGAAGCACTACTATCAGCAGGTTGACGAGCACGGGAACGCCCTGTGGCGCGGTATCGCGCTGACGCGGGACGAATGCATTCGTCGCGATGTCATCAAAGCGCTAATCTGCAATTTCCGTCTCGACATGAACGCGGTTGAGCAGGCGTGGGATTTGGATTTTGAGCGCTACTTCGCCGAAGATCTGACGTTGCTGGCACCGCTGGCAAAAGATGGGCTGGTGGACATCCGTGACCACACGATTGAAGTGACCGCCAAAGGCCGCCTGCTGATCCGTAATATCTGCATGTGTTTTGACGTTTATCTGCGTCAGAAAGCCCGGCTACAACAGTTCTCCAGAGTGATTTAATCGGGATGGCGGGAAAGCGGGAAGGGCAAAACGCCTTCCACCCGCCGGGGGTGGAAGGCGTTCAGATGTTAACTCAGAAAATTAACCAGCGCCGCGCACAGAATTGCCGCAATCGCCGTTTGGGGCGTGTGGCTTGCTGCACCGCTTGATAATAAATTAATCACTGATTCCAGCATGATGACCTCCGGTATTACCGGGCCGATCATACCGAACTCATCGGAACAGTAAAGTACAAAATAGCAGCAATTTACGCGCAATAAATACTCTTTATTACGCGGAGTTGGCTTACTCCATTCCCAGCTCTTTCAGCTTGCGGGTCAGGGTATTACGCCCCCAGCCGAGCAGCCTTGCCGCTTCCTGTTTGTGACCCTGCGTATGACGCAGCGCGGTGGTCAACAGCGTGCGCTCCAGTTCAGGCTGGGCTTCAGAAAGCAGATCCTGATGCCCGGAACGTAAGGCCCGGTCAGCCCACTGCGCCAGCAGCGTGGCCCAGTTATCCGGGTGCGTTTGCGACGGGCTGTCCGGGACCGTGGTCTCAAACAGTTCACCGGGCAGATCCTGAATCAGCACCTCCTGGCCCGCCGCCATCACCGTCAGCCAGCGGCAGGTATTTTCAAGCTGGCGCACGTTACCCTGCCAGGCAAGGCGCGTCAGCGCCGCCTCGGTTTCCGGGTGCAGAAGCTTTGTCTCCACGCCCAGTTCACGGGCGGCAACCTGAAGGAAGTGGCGCGCCAGACGTGGGATATCTTCCCGGCGCTCGCGAAGCGGCGGCAGATGCACGCGGATCACGTTCAGGCGGTGAAATAAATCTTCACGGAACTTACCTTCCTGCACGCGCAGTTCAAGATTCTGGTGGGTCGCGGCGATGATCCGCACGTCCACCTTTACCGGCGCATAGCCCCCGACGCGATAAAACTGACCGTCGGCAAGCACGCGTAGCAGGCGCGTCTGGACATCGAGCGGCATATCGCCAATTTCATCAAGAAACAGCGTCCCGCCGTCCGCCTGTTCAAAACGCCCCTGGCGAATGGTGTTCGCGCCGGTAAACGCCCCTTTTTCGTGGCCGAACAGTTCGGACTCAATCAGATCTTTCGGTATCGCTGCCATATTCAGCGCGATAAACGGCGCTTTGGCGCGCGGACTATGGCGATGCAGCGCGTGGGCTACCAGCTCTTTCCCGGTGCCGGACTCGCCGTTAATCAGCACGCTTATTGATGACCGGGAGAGACGGCCAATAATGCGGAACACATCCTGCATGGCAGGCGCTTCGCCGATAATATCGGTCGTTGGCCCGTTCACCTCGACGTTACGCGGCTGCTGCTGCTCCTGATAGTGGCTGATGGCGCGTTCGACCAGCGCGACGGCCTCGTCGATATCAAACGGTTTTGGCAGGTAATCAAACGCGCCCTGCTGGTAGGCGCTGACGGCGGCGTCCAGGTCGGAGTGGGCCGTCATTATGATGACCGGGAGCATCGGATGACGTTGCTTGATCTGTTTTAACAGCGCCAGCCCGTCCATACCCGGCATACGGATATCGGAAAGCAGCACGTCCGGCGTTTTGGTCGCCAGCGCGTCCAGCACGTCGCTACCGCTTTCAAAAGTGATGCAGGTGAGTCCTGCGCCGGTGAGCGCGCGTTCAAGCACCCAACGGATGGAGCTATCGTCATCGACTACCCAGACTATCCCTCGTTGCATAAACTCACGCCTCTATTTTTTGATCGGCAGGTAAACCGAGAATTCGGTATGGCCTGGCCAACTGGTAAATTCGATTTTTCCGCTGTGCTGATCGATAAGACTGCGGGCAATGGATAAGCCCAGCCCGGTGCCGCCTTCACGCCCACTTACCATTGGATAAAACAGCGTATCCTGGAGATGCGAAGGAATACCTGGCCCGTTGTCTTCCACGTCAATGCGCGCCGCCAGACGATAGCGCACGCCGTGTAGCGTCAGCTGGAACGCGGTGCGCGTGCGTAGGACGATTTCCCCGCCCTCCGGCCCCAGCGCCTGAAGCGCGTTACGCACCACATTCAGCAAAACTTGCTCTATCTGGTCAGGATCGTGCGGCAACTCCGGCAAACTGGGGTCGTAATCGCGTACCAGTCTCACGTTGTCCGGCAGCTCCATCGACACCAGTGTCACCACCCGCTCCGCGACTTTATGAATACTTTCGGTAACGTGCAGACCCGGCTGTTGCGGCCCTAACAGGCGATCAACCAGATTACGCAGGCGGTCAGCCTGTTCGATAATCACTTTGGTGTATTCCAGCAGGGCCGGATCGGGCAGCGCTTTACTAAGAAGCTGCGCCGCGCCGCGTAGTCCGCCCAGCGGATTTTTGATTTCATGCGCCAGGCCGCGCACTAAATCGCGCGCGGCGACCTGCTGCGCATGTTGAAGCTGCTCCTGGCTAAGACGGCGCTGATTATCCATCGGAGCCATTTCCAGCAGGATCATCCCGTCCGGCAGGCGCTGCGCCGTCAGCGAGAGAATATGAGAGCGCCCGTCGATCACCAGCGTGACTTCGTTATCGGTAAAGCCCTGTCCGGCGCGCAGACTTTCCTGCATCAGCCCGATATTCAGGGAGAAATAGCTCAACAGTTCCGGCAGCGGCGTACCAAATAATTTTCGCGAACTTTGCGCCAGCAGCTGTTGCGCCGCCGGATTCGCGTAATGCACCGCCAGGTCATCATCGACCAGCAAGATACTGTTGATTAACGAGTTGAGGATCTGCCCAGCATCGGGCAGCACGCCGGTTGCCATTTAGCAGTCTCCTTAGTGTGCACTAATTTAGTGCAGTATAAGCGTAAGTGGATGAATCGGGTGAGTTTGGTGGAGAAAAAAGCCCATCCAGAGATGGGCTGAAAGTTTCCACGGCAACTTCAACTAACAACGAAAATTAAACGCTGTAGTACAGCTCAAATTCTACCGGGTGCGGCGTCATGCGTACGCGGTCATTTTCTTCGCGACGCAGGGCGATGTAGGCGTCAATCGCTTCATCGGTAAACACGCCGCCAGCGGTCAGGAATTCGCGGTCCAGATCCAGCTCGTTCAGCGCTTCTTCCAGAGAGCCTGCAACCTGCGGGATTTCTTTCGCTTCTTCCGGCGGCAGATCGTACAGGTTTTTGTCCATCGCTTCGCCTGGGTGGATCTTGTTCTTGATGCCGTCAAGACCGGCCATCAGTAGCGCAGCAAAGCACAGGTACGGGTTAGCCGCCGGGTCCGGGAAGCGCACTTCGATACGACGAGCTTTCGGAGACGCCACCACCGGGATACGGATGGAAGCAGAGCGGTTACGCGCAGAGTAAGCCAGCATAACCGGCGCTTCATAACCCGGAACCAGACGCTTGTAAGAGTTGGTGGTCGGGTTAGACAGGGCATTGATCGCTTTAGCGTGTTTAATCACGCCGCCGATGTAAAACAGCGCCTGCTCGGACAGCCCGGCGTATTTGTCGCCAGAGAACAGGTTGGTGCCGTTTTTGGACAGCGACATATGGCAGTGCATACCTGAACCGTTATCGCCGAACATCGGTTTTGGCATAAAGGTCGCGGTTTTACCGAAGCGATGAGCCACGTTATGCACGACATATTTGTAAATCTGAATTTCGTCGGCTTTTTTGGTCATGGTATTGAAGCGGGTTGCCACTTCGTTCTGACCTGCGGTTGCCACTTCGTGGTGATGTGCTTCAACCACCAGGCCCATCTCTTCCATCACCAGACACATGGTGGAACGCAGATCCTGCGCGGAATCTACCGGCGGAACCGGGAAATAGCCGCCTTTTACTGCCGGACGGTGGCCTTTGTTGCCGCCTTCGTATTTGGTGGAGGAGTTCCAGGCACCTTCGATATCGTCAATGGCGACGTGAGAGCCGGAGATAGAGCTGCCAAAGCGCACGTCATCAAACAGGAAGAATTCTGGTTCTGGCCCGAACAGCACGGTATCAGCGATACCGGTAGAGCGCAGATACTCTTCTGCACGTTTGGCGATAGAACGCGGATCGCGGTCGTAGCCCTGCAACGTGCCCGGCTCAAGAATGTCGCAGCGAATGATCAGGGTTGATTCTTCGTAGAACGGGTCAATCACCGCAGTAGAAGAATCCGGCATCAGAACCATGTCAGATTCGTTGATACCTTTCCAGCCACCAATCGAGGAGCCATCAAACATTTTGCCTTCTTCAAAGAATTCGGCATTAACCTGATGCGCAGGAATTGTGACGTGCTGTTCTTTACCTTTGGTATCGGTGAAGCGCAGATCGACAAACTTCACTTCGTGTTCATTCAGCATCGTCAAAACGTGTTCAGCGGACATACTTTAACTCTCCCCGGATTCGGTCATGGTCGTCGTGGTAACGAGGTCTTCAAACGGTCAGACTGGCGTAATTGCCTTAAAAAAGATAAAGCGAAATCTGTGCCAACTTTCAAATGCCCCCTAAAAGGCGCTATGATGCGCACCATAGTGCAAAAGGGCTGCACCACGGTGATTGTGTTGCACCAGTATAGTGCTTCAATGTGAACATAGAGCACCATATTGGTGCAATTTGCGTTTAGCAGCCTGATTTCGCTTCGTGAAAGCGATCACAAACAAACTCTGCAATACTTGTTTGCGGAGGATCTTTGTGATCCTGTTTTGTAGTGCGATTAATCCGTGTACAATAACGCGCTATTTCTAATGCCTGAGGCAAAGTTGTGATCGAAAATTTGCGTAACATCGCCATCATTGCGCACGTTGACCATGGTAAAACCACCCTGGTTGACAAGCTGCTGCAACAATCTGGCACCTTTGGTGAGCGTTCTGAGCTTACCGAACGTGTCATGGACTCCAACGACCTGGAGAAAGAACGCGGGATCACCATCCTCGCGAAGAATACCGCTATCAACTGGCGCGACTACCGTATCAACATCGTAGACACCCCGGGGCACGCCGACTTCGGCGGCGAAGTGGAACGTGTAATGTCTATGGTTGATTCCGTTCTGTTGCTTGTCGACGCAATGGATGGCCCGATGCCGCAGACTCGCTTCGTGACCCAAAAAGCGTTTGCTAATGGTCTGAAGCCGATTGTTGTAATCAACAAAGTTGACCGCCCTGGCGCGCGTCCTGACTGGGTTGTCGATCAGGTATTTGACCTGTTCGTAAACCTGGGCGCAACCGACGAACAGCTGGACTTCCCGATCGTTTACGCCTCTGCGCTGAACGGTATCGCGGGTCTGGATCACGAAGACATGGCGGAAGACATGACTCCGCTGTTCGAAGCTATCGTCAAGCACGTTGAAGCACCGAACGTTGACCCTACCGGTCCGTTCCAGATGCAGATCTCCCAGCTCGACTATAACAACTACGTTGGCGTTATCGGCATCGGCCGTATCAAACGCGGCGTGGTTAAGCCGAACATGCAGGTGACTATTATTGATGCTGAAGGTAAGCGTCGTAACGGTAAAGTGAACCAGGTACTGGGTCACATGGGTCTGCAACGTGTTGAATCTGCTTCTGCCGAAGCGGGCGACATCATTGCAATCACCGGTCTGGGCGAGCTGAACATCTCCGACACCATTTGCGATCCGCAAAACGTCGAAGCGCTGCCGGCACTCTCCGTTGATGAGCCGACCGTGACCATGTTCTTCTGCGTAAACACTTCACCGTTCTGCGGTAAAGAAGGCAAATACGTCACCTCTCGTCAGATCCTTGAGCGTCTGAACAAAGAGCTGGTACATAACGTTGCGCTGCGCGTAGAAGAAACCGAAGACCCGGACGCTTTCCGCGTATCAGGTCGTGGTGAACTGCACCTGTCTGTTCTGATCGAAAACATGCGTCGTGAAGGTTTCGAAATGGCGGTTTCCCGTCCGAAAGTTATCTTCCGCGAAATCGATGGCCGTATGCAGGAGCCGTTCGAGCAGGTAACGCTGGATATCGAAGAACAGAACCAGGGTTCCGTTATGGAAGCGCTGGGTATCCGTAAAGGCGATCTGCGCGACATGATGCCGGATGGCAAAGGTCGTGTGCGTCTGGATTACGTCATCCCAAGCCGTGGCCTGATCGGTTTCCGTACCGAATTCATGACCATGACCTCCGGTACTGGCCTGCTGTACTCCAGCTTCAGCCACTACGACGACGTCCGCGCGGGTGAAATCGGCCAGCGTCAGAACGGCGTGCTGATCTCCAACGGTCAGGGTAAAGCTGTGGCTTACGCCCTGTACAGCCTCCAGGATCGCGGCAAGCTGTTCCTGGGTCACGGTGCAGAAGTGTATGAAGGCCAGATCATCGGTATTCACACGCGTTCTAACGACCTGACCGTTAACTGCCTGACCGGTAAAAAACTGACCAACATGCGTGCTTCTGGTACTGATGAAGCCACCACGCTGGTCCCGGCAGTCAAAATGTCTCTCGAACAGGCACTGGAATTCATCGATGATGATGAACTGGTAGAAGTTACGCCGGTCTCTGTACGTCTGCGTAAACGTCACCTGACCGAGAACGACCGTCGCCGCGCTAACCGTGGCCCGAAAGACGCGTAATTAACGCCGCTTTCAACAAAAACCCCGCGCAGCGTGCTGTGCGGGGTTTTTTTATATCTCTTGCTGATGCAGCGAATCGGCGATCACCAGTTCTACATTCTCTTCGCTCAGTAACTGTTTAAAGGAATCTGGCGGTGGCGCGTCGGTAAAAAATGCGCGCCCCTGGCGCGCATTTCCTACAGAGACGGCAGCAGAGGCGGTAAATTTGGTGCGATCGGCGACCAGCAGCGTGTTACGTGCGTGCTTCATCATCGTCCTGGCGACCTGGGCTTCATTGACATCAAACTCCAGCAGCGTTCCGTCATGCTCAATAGCGCCAATGCTGGTGATGAGATAATCGGCTCTGAAACCCTCAATAAAATTTACGGCGGCGGGGCCAACGATACCGCCATTGTGCGCGCGTAACGAACCGCCCGGCACCATCACCTCAATATCCTGGTTTTTATACAAGATTTGCGCGACGCGCAGACTATTGGTGATGATGCGCAAATCACGACGACTGAGCAAAGCCCTGGCGACCGCCTCGACGGTAGTACCAATCGTAATAAAAACGGTACAGCGTTCCGGCAGATAATCCGCGACCGCCTCAGCGATGGCCCGTTTCTCCTGGGTCAGGGAGAGTTCCCGTTGCTCAAAAGCCGTATTCATGATGCTGGAGACACGTCCGGCCCCGCCATGATGTCGGGTGATCAGACCCTGCTCGCTCAACTTACGAATATCCCGGCGCACGGTTTGTGTAGAAACATCCAGCAACTGCGCAAGCTCTTCAATATTCATATAGCCTCGTTCCGCAATATAGTGAACGAGCTGGTCGTGCCGTGGATTCCCGGTGACTTCGATAATGCTCATGAATACTCCTGTGCCCTTCCCCTGAGTTTTTTACTATTTTACGCATAAAGTGACAAAAATGACTCGTTTTGCTCACGATTACACATTCCGGCGGAGACGCGTTGTTTCAGCCGCGCTTGCGCGCTTTTGAGCGTCTCTGTTTAGTCTGCGGCGCAGTTGTCCTGTTTTGTTCGATTTTATGACAGAAGCGGTCAAATTAGTGACCTGTATCCTGTTTTCCTGCATAAATTACAAATATGATCAAAAAGTGACAATCAAATCCTCAATTTGTAATTATTTTTCCAGCTTAAGACAGGAGATCGGTTATGACAACCATAGCATTTTTGGGATTAGGTCAGATGGGCAGCCCGATGGCGAGCAATCTGTTGCAGAAAGGCCATGCTTTGCGGGTGTTTGACGTCAACCCGCAGGCCGTCAAGGCGTTAGTGCAAAAAGGCGCGATTGCCGCCAAAACCCCCGCTGATGCCGCGCAAGGCGCAGCCTTTGTGATCACCATGCTGCCAAATGGCGATATCGTTCGCCAGGCGCTACTCGGCGACGATGGAGTCAAAAAAACGCTCTCCGGCGATGCGCTGGTCATTGATATGTCCACGATCCATCCCTTACAGACCGATGCACTAATCGCGGAGATGAATGCGAACGGCATCAGCATGATGGATGCGCCGGTAGGTCGAACCTCCGTTAATGCGATTGACGGCACATTGCTGATCCTGGCTGGTGGCACGCCTGAACAGGTTGAACGCGCCCGGCCGATTTTAATGTGCATGGGAAATGAACTGGTGGAAGCGGGCGGACCGGGGATGGGGATCCGCGTGAAGCTTATCAATAACTACATGAGTATTGCGCTGAATGCACTTTCGGCGGAAGCCGCCGTACTGTGTGAATCTTTGGGCCTTAGCCTGGACGTGGCGATCAAAGTGATGAGCGGCACCGCCGCAGGCAAAGGGCACTTTACAACCACATGGCCTGGAAAAGTGCTGAAAGGGGATCTGTCTCCGGCCTTTATGGTGGATTTAGCGCTGAAAGATCTGCGCATCGCCGTTGATGTCGCCCGGCAGACGGGAGCGCCGCTAAACATGGGAATGGCGGCAGAAGCCTACTACACCCGCGCGAGCGAAAACGGCAGAGGGCGTCAGGACTGGAGCGCGTTGTTATCCCAGGTGCGTCAGCAGGCGGGCCGCCCGGACGCGCTTTAACGGCAAACCCCGCCGTTCATTCACGGCGGGGAGCCTGTATACTCGCCGCCTCAGACCACCTCAACGATTTCTTTATTTTTTTTCCGCTGACTGATTTCCTCGATAATAAACGCAAAGCGTTTTTCATTGAGTTTATAAAAGAAACCCATCGTCAGCGCCGCGATAATCGCCAGGGCGCAGGGCCAGATAAAAATAAGCTGACGCAGGCCCAGCAGCGTGGCATCGCTTTGGGTGATATTGGGAACATAGCCGATCTGCGTCAGCATAATACCGGGCAAAAAACCGGCAAGCGCAGCAGAAATTTTACGGAAGAAGGTGTAACCCGTGTACACCGAGCCCTCGGCGCGAATGCCGGTTTTCCATTCACCGTAATCGACGGTGTCGGGAACCAGCGCCCAGTTCAGGCTGTTCACAAACGCGGTGCCAAAAAAGGCGAGGCAGGAGAACATCACAAAGGTGAGGGAACTACTTCCCCAGAAATAATTCAAAATATCCCCCACCGCCCAGAGCACCATACCGGCTAAATAGACCTGTTTTTTACCGAAGCATTTTACGGTCGACGGAACCAGCAGCACCCCGACCAAAACGCAACCCATACTGAAGAATCCCATCCACGATAATAAATTAATATCGTTTAAAACATACTGCGCATAATAAACCTGAATCGCCAGCTTGATATTAAATGCCGCCAGGGTACAAAGATTGGCGATACAGAGAACCAGCAGAGGCGGATTGCGGAATATCGCACAGAATGATTTGAGAATGCTGATCTTATGCCCGGCGGGAACGGTATCAATATAATGCTCTTTGACGCCTTTGTAACAGAGCATCATGAATAAAAATCCACAGCCGGAGAAAATCAGCGCCGCACAGCCATAGCCGAGCGTCGGGGTCGAAAACAGGGACTGAAGCGGAATAAACGCCACCGTACACACCAACAATCCCAGCGTTGCGCCCCCTTGCCGAAAGGCCGCCAGTTGCGCCCGCTCGTCAGGATTTTGGGTGATGGCGGGGATCATCGCGCCATAAGAGCAGTTCATCAGGCTATAACACAGGCCAAACAGCATAAACAGGCCGGTGGCAATAGCCGTTTTGATCGGCAAACTAAACGTTGTGGCGATAAACTGTAATGTGGCAACAACGGCCGCCGGGATCGCCGCGTACAGAATAAAAGGTCTGAATTTCCCTTTGGGGCCAATGCGTTGACGGGAATCGAGTAAGAATCCGGTTAGCATATCGGTAAAGGCGGTAAAAAACTTCGCCACCAGAAAGATAATGCCCCCATACCAGGCGGGCATCCCTAACTCATCGGTATAAAATTTAAGAAGATATAATGTCCCGATGCTTAGCATCAAATTGGAACCAACATCACCCACGCCATAGGCGAATTTTTCCCGCAGCTTCAGTTTTAATGTGAGTGGATTAGGGTCAGGCATAATAAATATTCCTTTATTATTATGGTCGCGCCATGTTTTTACGGGCTTCAATTTCTTCCACAATGCGCACATACATTTTTTCGTTGAGATTGTAGAAGCAGCCCATCGTAATCATCGCCATAATGGCCAATGCGCAAGGGTAAATAAAAATAAGCTGACGTAAGCCCGCAACCGTATCCGCCGATTGCACCACGTTCGGCACATAGCCAATTTGCGTCAGCATCCAGCCGGGGAAAAAGCCTGCCAGCGCCTGGGACATTTTGCGGAAAAAGGTCAGCCCGGTATAAACCGTGCCTTCTGAGCGCACGCCGGTGCGCCATTCGCCATATTCCACCGTATCCGAAACCAGCGCCCAGTTCAGGCTATTCACAAACGCGGAGCCGAAGAATGCCAGACAGGAAAACGCGACGAAGCTGACCGACCCGCCGCCAAAGACGTAGTTGAGGATATCGCCGAGCGCCCAAATCAGCAGGCCGCCGAGATAAACCTTTTTCTTACCGAAACGGCGCACGGCCGCTGGCATCAGCAGAACGCCGATGAAGATGCAGCCCATGCTGAAAAAACCCATCCAGGAGAGGAGGATAGGATCGTTGAGCACGTACTGGGTGTAATAAACCTGAATCGCCAGTTTGACGTTGAACGCAGCCAGCGTACAGAGATTGGCAATACAGAGAATAAACAGCGGGCGGTTCCCGGCAATGGCGCGAAATGATTGCAGTAAGTCCGGCTTTTGCGCCGAATCAGCGGCTTTCACCTCAACATAGCGTTCTTTCACCCCGGCATAACAGAGCCACATAAACAACATGCCGCACAGAGAGAACAGCGTGGCGGCAAAAACATAGCGTACTTGCGCGCTCCCTTCGATCAGGTTCATCACCGGGACAAAACAGACTGTTCCCAGCAGCAGACCGAGGGTGGAGCCGCCCTGCCGCCATGCCGCCAGCGACGCGCGTTCATTGGGGTTTTTGGTGATGGCGGGAACCATCGCGCCATACGAGCAGTTCATCAGACTGTAGAACAGGCCGTACAGCATAAATAACACCGTGGCGACCACTGTTTTACCCGTAATTTCAAACGGTGTGCCGACGAAGTTGGCGATTGCCAGCAGCGCCACCGGAAGGGCGGCATAAAGCACGAAGGGGCGAAATTTGCCCTTCGGACCGATTTTGCGCCGTGAGTCGAGAAGCACCCCGGTGCCCATATCGGTAAAGGCGGTAAAAAACTTGGCAATCAGAAAAATGATGCCGCCGTAAGTCCCGGGTAAACCGAGGACATCGGTATAAAACTTGAGTAAATAGAGCGTTCCGATATCCAGCAGGATATTGGAACCTAAATCGCCGACGCCATAGGCGATTTTTTCTTTTAAAGGCAGGCGCAGAGTGGCCGGGTTGGCTGTCGTTTGACTCATGATCATTCCTCATGTGCCCGTGAGTTCCCCCACGGGCGAACGGTATTAAAGAGTGCGTAAAGTGGCGAACAGCGACGCCCATTCGCTCTGCGCGCGGTAGAACACCGGAGGCTTGCCGAGGGGCGCATCCACGGTGATCTCTCCGCCTTCGCAGGTTTCGCCCGTCCAGAGGTTGACCCAGCTATCCGCGGGCAGGTACAGCGTCCAGTCGCTGCGCCCCTGTTCATGCACTGGCGCAACCAGCAGATCCTGACCGAGCAGGTACTGGTATTTCAGGCTGTAAGTCGCCGCATCGTCCTCGTAGTGCAGAAACAGCGGGCGCATCACCGGCAGGCCGCTCGCCGCATTTTGCGCGACGGCCTGTCTGAGATACGGCTTCAGAGAAGTGAAGATGGTGGTCATACGGGCAAAGTGGGCGATAGTTTCTGCATCACTATCGAACTGCCAGTTATCGCCGGGACGGTTGCCTTCGTGGGTACGCATCATCGGGGTGAACGCGCTGAAGTCGCACCAGCGCAGCAGCAGCTCTTTACTGCGCTTCATGCCGAACAGGGTGGTGTAACCGCCGATATCGCTGTGGTGCAGGCCGTGACCGGTCATCGCCAGCGACAACGCGGCAGGGACGACGGAAGCCAGGCCATCGTCCAGACTCCAGTCAACGTTCTGATCGCCCGCCCACATCATGGTGGAATACTTCTGGCTGCCGGTGTAACCCGCACGCATAAAGAACAGGATTTCGCCGAGTTTGCCGGTTTCCTGTAACGCCTCGTAATTGCATTTTGCCCACAGCGCGGGCCAGGTGTTATGCATGATTTCAGCGCTGACGCCGTTGTGCAGGACGGTATCGGTCGGCAGATATTCGCCAAAGTCCGCCATCCAGCCGCCGATGCCCAGTGCAATCATGTTGTCTTTGATAACGCCTTTGAACCAGTCGTAAGCTTCGGGGTTAGTCAGATCCACCACGCCGCCATAAAACTCGCCAAACTCAACCAGATAGTCATTGCCAGAGATATCTTTCGCCAGCCAGCCGCGTTTCGCTGCTTCGGCGCAAAGATCTTTATCGCTGGCGACATACGGATTGATATAGGAAAGGAACTGCACGCCCTCTTTTTTCCACTGTTGAATGCGGCTATCCAGGTGCGGATAGTTGTTGCTGTCCCACTTCCAGTTCCACATCACGCGCTTGCCGAAGGAGGTCATGCGCACCCCGGACCAGTCCTGCGCCCAGATGCCGTTCACCTTCACGCCTGCGTTGCGCATGGTGTCCAGTTTCTGCTGACAAACGTCGGTGCCGCCCTGAATGCCCAGCGTGACGCCGTCGTAAATCCAGTCCGGCAGTTCCGGCTGGCGGCCTGACAGTGCGGTCAGTTTTTCCAGCAGGGAGATATAGGTGTCGGCACATTCGAAACGCAGAGTGGTTTTGTCTTCCCACAGCGCCAGTTCGTGATACTCCGGCGCGCTGAAGTCGAAATTCATGTAGCAACTGTTATCGACGTGGCAATAATACTTTTGCGTGCTGACAAAGGTCGGCTGCGGGAAAAAGGTCCAGTAATAGTCGCCGCCCGCGTTCTCTTTGCAGTCCGCCAGCCAGGTGACATAACTGTTTTTATTGCGGCCCACACCCTGTTCGCTGGTCCACAGCGGGAAGGGTTTACCGCGCAGGTCGAAGTAAGAAAACTGTTCACCGCAGCCGTAAATATGGTCATCCGGGTTGGCGGCCAGACGTAGCCAGATACGGTTGTGGGTCAGATCGTCGTTTTGCAGCTCCAGCGTCAGGCGACCCGTTGCATCGGCAGAGATGTGCAGCGTTGCGCCAATACTCGCGCCACGGCTGAAATACACCTGCCAGCCGCCGGATGTTTCGCTTATCTGCGCGTGAGTCAGCGCAATCTTCTCGTTGAGTTGGTCTTTAATACTGAAGTTGCCGCGAAACATATTAATATCGGCAACGCCGGTGCCGATCCATAAACAGGGCGTTTTTACGCTATGGCGCAGGATCAGGCGCTGTTGATAACGTAACGTAAAACCATCCATCGTTTTGTCCAGCTGGATAGTGGACAAAGAGTAATTCAGCGCACTCATAGAATAATCTCCCTGAAATTAAGTGACGCGAGAATAGTTCGCGCTGCGCGATCCGCAACGCCTGGAAAAATTTCTTTTATTTCGCTTCATCCGCCTGACGGATTTCGGCAATCTTTTTGCCAAAGGCCAGGTGTAATACCGCTAATAATGCAAAGGGCGGCAGAAGAGCGGCGATAGCCGTAATACCCAGCGCACCTTTAATTAACATTGCGCCTGAAGCAATCAGTAATAAAAACACCACAATGCGAAACACCTTCACGGAAATACGCTTATGAACATATTGTCCCACCAGCGAACCGAGGATCATGGTAGGAATACAGAACAGTACCAGCTTAAAGGTGGAGATAGTTAAGATCCCGCTGGTGGCCAGACCGCCGACCACGGCAATATTATTGGCCGTAAAAAAAGCATTCAGCGTACCGCGAAAGGCGGCGGGGCCTAAATTACGCAACATGCCATACATCACAACGGGCGGCCCATTGGTCGAAAATGCCGCGCCCAGCGCTCCGGCAACGGCGCCCAGCGGGGCGGCAATCCAGCGACGGTCATAGACCGGCAGGCGAGGAATAAACATGCTGTAGAAGGAGTAGAGGATCAAAAACCCGCCCAGTCCTGTTTTCATAATATGGTCAGGTAAATAAGAAAGCGCGTATAGCCCGACCGGAATACCCAGAAACGAGAAAAGAATAAGCACCAGCGCCGAGCGCCAGTCTGTGTCTTTTCGCGACAGCCAGGTGGCATAAATCGCGGTGGCGGTTCCGACAATCACTGACAGCGGCGTGGCCATTTTGACGGGCAGCATCAGGGTAATCAGCGGCATGGTGGTCAGCCCGCCGCCGAAACCTGCGCATATTCCCACAAAGGTATAAAGGAACATTAAGGCGATGACGATACAGACCACATTAGTCTCTAACATCACCCCGTCTGGCGTAAATAAGTTAAAAAAATCCATAGCGAATCCTTATTGTGAATGCTATCCCGAAAATATAATTGTGTTATTGGCGTAAGCTGGTGCTGTTAAATATTCTGGCCTCGTACAGTAAAAAAGAATCGATGCTGTTGTTCCGGCAGCAGCAAAATTAAATCTGTCCCGGAATTAAAAGCATTTGGCGGGCAGCTCATTGGCTCAACGGCTAAACCTTTACGATCTAACTTTTCACCGCTATAAACCTGTAACCACGGCTGATCGGAACATAAACTGACTGACAGCGCCTGATGTGGATCGGTAATGCGCATTTCCCACTGCGGGCATTGAGTTTTAAAGGTGTGGTCAATCTGCTTATGACCTATCCGCCGTTCAGTCAGGAAATTTAAATCCATCGCATCAACCGGCTGTAATTCGGTGGGATTAGCGTGACTGTCCACGGCAAAAACCTGTTCCGCAGGCAGTTGTAAAAGACAGTCATCAATCTGCGCTAAATGACAGGTCAAATAGGGATGAATACCCACGCCATAAGGCGCGACGCTGTTACCGATATTTTTACTGATTATCTCCACAGAAAGGCCGCCCGTGTCGTCCAGGGCGTAAGTGACCTGCGACATCAGCATAAACGGGTAGCCATAGCTGGGCGGCAAAAACGCCTGCAACGCGACTTTTGTCGCCGTCAGTTCACTGACCTGCCAGTCGCGCCACGCAAGAAATCCGTGGATCGCCGCCTGAGAGCCGTGCTCGTTAATCGGCAACAGGTACTCATGGCCTTCATGCCGATAGCAGCCATTGGCGATGCGGTTAGGCCAGGGGATCAGCACCTTTCCCAGATGCGCCAGCGGCATCTCTTCGGGCTTGTGCGGTATGACTAAATGACGGCCCTGCCAGCATAATTCGGCAAGCCCAGCGCCAACGGAAACAATCTGTGCGCGGTAATCTCCCGCCGTGAGTAAAAACGTTTTCCCACTGCTATGCATACGATATTCCCTTACACAGTAACGGCACAGGCGCAATAAATTCGCGGCTATGCCGTAATGCTGGTCAGTTAAGCATTTGTATGAATAAAAATTCATACAAATGCCTGAAAATAAAGCGAAGGAGTCAGGCTTTCAGCCAAATTTATCTTCTTCAGAGGCTCGGGTAATCCGGCCTGGTTGTGTTAAGT
>DIJC01000002.1:27236-91194 GCA_002421005.1 Enterobacteriaceae bacterium UBA5654
GTGGGGTTTGGTGGCCCCCTTAGCCTGAGTAAAGATGACAATCCGGTCACGACGCCGGACCATTCCCTCTCCCGGGGGAGAGGGCCAGGGAGAGGGCGGGAAACCGGCATCAGACTTTCAGCCCGTTTTATCTTCTTTGAGGCCCAAATCATCAGGCCCGGTTTCCTTAACTGACCAGCATTACGGCTATGCCGTCTCTTTATGCCTGCTTATTTAGCATTGATATCCAGCAAACCGGCGGCAACGGCGGGTGCCAGACCTGGCGCTAATGGGATGCGCGGGATCACCAGACAGTGCAGCAGGTGATAAATATCCTGTTTGCCGTCCCACACTTTGGTGGTGACTTTATTGTCCGGGTCCAGTTCCTGCCACCAGGAACCATTTTCATAGTCCATCAGGTAGTTAATGCAGTATTCCCACCAGGTCTGATACCAGGTTTCGTACTGGCGATCGCCCGTCACGGTATAGAGCGCGTAAGCCGTACCCATGGCTTCAACGATGGGCCAGCGCACGCGTTCGCGCACTACCGGTTTCCCTTCCCAGTCAACGGTATAAACAATGCCGTCAGCGCCATCGGGTGCCCAGGCGTCGCGAATGGTGGCATGGAACAGACCTTTCGCGTCTTCTGACAGCCAGGCGGGCGGCTGCTCGCCTCGGGCTTCTAACGCAGCGTGGATATGCAGCATTAAACGTCCCCACTCAATCCAGTGGCCTGGCGTACCGCCAAATGCCCGGAAGCGGTGCGCCGGATTGTCTTTGTTGTAATCGCGGATCGGAGCCCAGTGGGTATCGAAGTGTTCATTCACACGGTAATGATTATTTCTGGCGACATCGTGAATAATGACGGACGCAATGCGGATAGCGCGATCCAGCCATTTTTTATCGTGAGTGACGTCATAAACAATCAGGAACGCTTCCACCGCGTGCATATTGGCGTTGCCGCCACGGTAATCCTCGGTTTTGCTGAACGCTTCATCCCAGGACTCCAGGCACATCTGCTCTTCTTCGCTCCAGAAGTATTTTTCGATAACGTCGATGGTGTCATTCAGTAGCTCTCTGGCGTCAGGATGTCCGGTAGTGACCGCGCTGGCCGCGCCCAGTAAGGCGAAGAAGTGTTGATAACCCTGTTTTGACGCATCCACCACGCCTTTATCGTTCACACAGGCGTACCAGCCGCCGTATTTTTTATCCCGTAGCGCGCCGTTCATGGCTTTGATGCCGTGATCCACCAGAGAATATGCGCCCGGTCTGCCCATCGCCGCCGCCACTGAATAAACATGCAGCATACGCGCGGTGATCCACAGATGAGTCCCCATCTCTTCTTTTATTTGACCTTTATTGCCCAGCCAGCCAAATCCGGTTGGCACCGCCGCGTTCTTGCCAAAATTGAAGATGCGATCGGTTTCCTGCTCCAGCCAGCGGTTGTGGCTCAATGTATTAAACCATTTCATTCCTTTGTCCTCCTGTTAACGGCGTCGGGCCATCATTTCGTCGACGATCTCGCCTAAACGTTGTAATTTCGGTACAGAAATATCGCGCAGCATCAGGTCGGTATCCGGTAAGCCCACCACCGATGACCAGACCGCGCGCCCGGCCAGGAACCCGGATGCGCCCGCCGTCATGGCGACCCGCACGGCGCGTGGGAACAATTTTTCGTCCACGCCGGATGAGAGGATCACCCACGGCATATTGATGTGCTCATTCAGACGCAGGGAGGCGGCGAGCAGATCCTGTTGCGCGCCTTTGCCGTACAGCGGCATTTCGACTTTGTAGAGGTCCGCGCCGCTGTCGCCCAGCTCTTTGGCCGCGTCGATAATCGCCTGTTCACGGCAGAATTTATCGCTACGACGCGGTGGGCGGACAACCGGCTCAATAATGCTCACCAGACCGTTGCTGTGGCACATCTCATTGAATTCTCTGACCATTTCAAGACGTTGCTGCGCGTCTTCATCGCTACGCCAAAGCACCAGCAGTTTTAACGCTTTCGCGCCATCCTGTTTCACTGCCTGCGGGTTAATGGACTTATCAATGGTCACGCTATCGACCGGAATACCGTTGCCGGGAATAAATGCATCGGCGGCGACAATCATGGCGCAGCTTTTGGCGATGGCGTTTTGCTCCACCACCTGCGGATAGCAGAACTGCCGATCCACCAGAATGGCCGATGCATACGGGGATAAGGTTTTTGCGGCATTCACTTTGAAATCGGTCAGAACGCTGTCGGCAACGGGCGATGTGGCCCCAGCAGCGGCAAACATCATGCGCATGGCTTCCCGCTGATCGACCGCCAGCATGGAAAAACCGCCTGACGCCCTGGTAATGTCCTTAACGGTATAACTCTTCATTAACGCTCTCCTGGCTCCGTTTGTGTCATTTTTTGTCATTTATTCCGTGTTGTTTTTGATCATATTTGTAAGTTATGGTCAAAAAATTGACGGCCGTCACTTTTTAAACATTCTGTGAAATTAAAATAATTCCATCCCGAAATGCTTAAGGAACGATCATGATTCGTGTTGCTTGTGTAGGTATTACCGTGATGGACCGCATCTATTACGTGGAGGGTTTACCGACGGAAGGCGGTAAATATGTGGCGAAGCGCTATACGGAAGTGGGTGGCGGACCGGCTGCGACAGCCGCCGTCGCGGCGGCGAAACTGGGCGCGCAGGTGGACTTTATCGGTCGCGTGGGCGATGACGACACGGGCAACAGCCTGCTGGCGGAACTGGAATCTTTGGGCGTCGATACCCGCTACACCCGGCGCTACGCGGGGGCAAAGTCTTCGCAGTCGGCGATTATGGTGGATGCAAAAGGAGAGCGGATTATTGTCAACTACCCCAGCCCGGATTTGCTGCCGGATGCCGGGTGGCTGTCGGAGATCGACTTTTCCCAATGGGATGTGGTGCTGGCAGATGTCCGCTGGCATGAGGGGGCAAAACTTGCCTTCACGCTTGCCCGCCGGGCAGGCGTAATGACAGTGCTGGACGGCGACATTACGCCGCAGGATATCAGCGAGCTGGTAGCATTAAGCGATCATGCGGCTTTCTCGGAGCCGGGTCTGGCGCGTTTGACGGGGATCAACGACACCGCCCGTGCGCTTCAGCAAGCACAAATGCTCACAAATGGTCACGTTTATGTGACGCGCGGCGGCGAAGGGTGCGACTGGATAACCAATGGCGCGTTACGCCATCAGCCGGGATTTTCGGTTGAGGTGGTGGACACCACCGGAGCCGGGGATGTTTTTCACGGCGCACTGGCGTTTAGTCTGGCGTGCGGTCAGGCAACAGACGAGGCCGTCAGATTTTCCAGCGGCGTGGCCGCGCTTAAATGCACGCGCCCCGGCGGACGAGCAGGCATTCCTGACTGCGCGCAAACTCACGCCTTTCTGTCACGCGTCGCCTGAGCAAAAGCACGCCATCCCCGTTTAATGGAACGGGGAACCGGTTATCCTGTTTACTTCGTAGTCAAACCTCTCCTTTCCCGCTACAGTTAGTTTTCCACGGCGAGAAAGGAGGCCAAAATGCTCTATATCTTTGATTTAGGTAATGTGATTGTCGATATCGACTTCAACCGTGTGTTGGGAGCCTGGAGCGACTTTAGCCGCGTACCGCTGGCGACGCTGAAGCAGAGCTTTACCATGGGCGAGGCGTTCCATCAGCACGAGCGCGGAGAGATTAGCGATGAAGCCTTTGCGCAGGCGCTGTGCGCGCAGATGAATCTGCCGCTAAGCTTTGAGCAGTTTTCTCACGGCTGGCAGGCCGTTTTTGTCGCTCTGCGCCCGGACGTGATCGACATCATGCATAAGCTGCGGGAGCAGGGGCATCGCGTGGTGGTGCTATCGAATACCAACCGACTGCACACCGTTTTCTGGCCGGATGAGTACCCGGAAATCCGCGAAGCGGCTGACCATATCTATCTCTCGCAGGAAATGGGAATGCGTAAGCCGGAAGCGCGGATCTACCAGCAGGTCTTGCAGGCGGAAGGATTTTCCGCTGCCGATACGGTCTTTTTCGACGATAACGTCGATAATATAGAAGGGGCCAACCAGTCAGGGATCACCTCCATCCTGGTAACGGGTAAAGAGACTATCCCGGACTATTTCTCGAAGTCGTTATGTTAAAAACCGTTCATCAAAATATTAAGCAACGTACTCGCCCGCTGGTGGCGTGGCTGAAACTTCTCTGGCACCGCATTGATGAAGATAATATGACCACGCTGGCGGGCAATCTCGCCTACGTGTCGCTACTTTCGCTGGTGCCGCTGGTGGCGGTGATTTTTGCCCTTTTTGCCGCGTTTCCGATGTTTTCCGACGTCAGCGTGCAACTTCGGCACTTCGTCTTTGCCAACTTTATTCCGGCCACCGGCGACGTCATTCAGCGCTATATTGAGCAGTTCGTGGCAAACTCCAGCAAGATGACGGCGGTAGGGGCATGTGGATTAATCGTCACCTCGCTGCTGCTGATGTACGCCATCGATAGCGCCTTAAACGCTATCTGGCGCAGTAAACGCGTGCGCCCGAAAGTCTACTCGTTTGCTGTCTACTGGATGATCCTGACGCTCGGACCGCTGCTGGCGGGCGCCAGCCTGGCGATCAGTTCATATCTGCTGTCGCTACGCTGGGCCAGCGAACTGAACAGCGTGATTGACGATGTCCTGCGGATTTTCCCGCTGATCCTCTCCTGGCTGTCGTTCTGGCTGCTGTATAGCATCGTGCCGACCACCCGGGTGCCTAACCGTGATGCGGTGATCGGTGCTTTTGTCGCCGCCCTGCTGTTCGAGGCGGGCAAAAAAGGTTTCGCTCTCTACATCACCATGTTTCCCTCTTATCAGCTCATTTATGGCGTGCTGGCTGTCATCCCCATCTTGTTCGTCTGGGTCTACTGGACATGGTGTATCGTCTTGCTTGGGGCGGAAATAACTGTCACTCTCGGTGAGTACCGCAAACTCAAAGAAGAACAAGAAGACCAGCCATGATTGCATTAATTCAGCGCGTAACCCGTGCCAGCGTCACCGTGGAGGGAGAGGTGACGGGAGAAATTGACGCGGGACTTTTGGTCCTGTTAGGTGTCGAAAAGGATGACGATGAACTGAAAGCGAATCGCCTGTGCGAGCGCGTGCTTGGCTATCGTATTTTTAGCGATGCCGACGGCAAAATGAACCTCAACGTGCAGCAGGCGGGGGGAAGCGTGCTGGTGGTGTCGCAGTTTACGCTGGCGGCGGATACCGAACGCGGTATGCGTCCGAGCTTCTCCAAAGGCGCAGCGCCCGAGCGCGCAGAAGCGTTATATGAATACTTTGTTGAGCGTTGTCGTCAGCAGAACATGAACACGCAGACCGGACGATTCGCTGCCGATATGCAGGTGTCGCTGGTGAACGATGGGCCAGTCACCTTCTGGTTACAGGTATGAGCCAGCTTCCGGCGTGGTCGCGGGTAACAAAAGAGAGTGCCGCTATGTATCACCTTCGTGTACCGCAAACAGCAGAAGAGTTAGACGCTTACTATCAGTTTCGCTGGGAGATGCTGCGTAAGCCGCTGCATCAGCCAAAAGGCTCCGAACGCGATGCCTGGGACGCGCTGGCGCATCACCAGATGGTGGTGGATGAAGACGGTAAGCTGGTCGCCGTCGGACGACTTTACATCAACGCCGATAACGAAGCGTCCATCCGCTTTATGGCGGTCGATCCCGGCGTCCAGGAGAAAGGCCTGGGAACGCTGATGGCAATGACCCTTGAGTCCGTTGCCCGTCAGGAGGGCGTCAAGCGCGTCACCTGTAGCGCGCGCGAAGATGCCGTGGAATTCTTTGCCAAGCTGGGTTTTGTGAACCAGGGCGAAATCACCACCCCGCAAACCACTCCGCTGCGCCATTTTCTGATGATCAAACCGATTGCTTCGCTGGACGATATTCTGCATCGCGGCGACTGGTGCGGGCAGCTCCAGCAGGCGTGGTATCAGCATATCCCGCTTAGCGAAAAGATGGGCGTGCGCATTCAGCAGTACACCGGCCAAAAATTCATCACCACCATGCCGGAGACCGGCAACCAGAACCCGCACCACACCTTGTTTGCGGGCAGCCTGTTTTCACTGGCGACGCTGACCGGCTGGGGATTGATCTGGCTGATGCTGCGCGAGCGTCATCTCGGCGGCACCATCATTCTGGCCGATGCGCATATTCGCTACAGCCATCCGATCAGCGGTCGCCCGACCGCCATTGCCGACTTAGGCTCGCTCAGCGGCGATCTCGACCGTCTGGCGCGCGGACGTAAAGCGCGCGTTCAGCTTCAGGTCGAGTTGTTTGGCAATGAAACGTCCGGCGCGGTGTTCGAAGGGATCTACATCGTACTGCCCGCGAAGCCGTTTGGCCCGCTGGAAGAAGGCGGTAATGAAGAGGAGTAATGGATCTCCCTTCTAGCCAATAAACGCCTCCGCCGGGAGCTTAAAGCGTGCCGCGAGCGCTTTTATATGCCGAACCGTGAGCGCCCGACGGCCATTGAGAATATTGCTCACATTTGATTTTGAACCCAGCTCGTTGAGCAGATCGGCCGCTTTCAGTCCGTGCTGATCCATCAGCGTTCGCAGCAGCGCCACGCCATAAGGCGTGGCTTCCAGCTTATTATTGAGCGCTGCGAACTGGGGAGAACGCTGCTCATACTCACTGATTTTGCGTGACAGGATGTCAAAGAGAGGGCTTTCCAGCTCATCGCGGTCAACCAAAAATTCAATCAGCGCCAGCGCCTTCCGATACCCGGCTTCGTTGTACTCAACGCCGAGCAACGGGATCGGCTTCACCGCAAGGGCAAAAGCCTTCACCATCTTTTCCGCGCTCGCCGCATCAATATGCTGATAGTTGTCCGCTCTCATTCTTTGTGTCCCCGGTAATATTTTGTCAGCCTGTCATATTCAGCATGAGTGACGATGTATTTTCAAGTTGAAAACTAAAGCCTTAATCCAGAACGGCGTTCTCGCCTATCCGCCACGCCACGTCGCGCATCACATTTCTCGCCGCCTGGCTGACACCCCCTAACTGGAAAAAGCCATGAATAACGCCGAGGTAACGCTGGCAGGTGCAGTCCACGCCCTGGTCAGTGAGCCGCTGATACAGCGCTTCCCCTTCATCGCGGAGCGGGTCGAATTCAGCGGTGATAATGTGCGTGGATGGCAGCCCCACGAAATCCTCCCGCCATAACGGGCTGGCTTCCGGGTGCCGGGTGTCGGTATCCGCCAGGTACATTTCATAGCCGGAAAGCAGCATATCGCGGGTGATGATGTAATCCTCACCGTTAAGCGTGTAGGTTTCAAAGCTGGCGGTGGCGTCGAGCATCGGGTAGAGCAAAATAAGCTGCGCAGGCTGCCACTGATGTGCCGCCTTCAGACGCAGCGCCGTAACCAGCGCCAGATGCCCACCCGCGCTGTCTCCGGCAAGCGTAATGCGATGGCGGTCAATGCCCAACTGCTCTGCGTATTTCCAGAGAATATTTGCGCCTTGCTCCGCATCATCGTGCGCCGCCGGGAACGTGTGCTCGGGCGCGAGACGATACTGCACCGCAATGACCCGGCACCCGCTGTAATACGCCAGTTGACGTAGCTGGTTATCATGAGTCGCAAATTCGCCGCTAATAAAACAGCCGCCGTGATAGTAGATAACCGCAGGCAATGGCCCGAACGCATTAAGCGGCGAGACCATGCGAAAACGCATCCCGTCGCGTTCAATATCCTCGACCTGAACGCGGGTTTCCGTCTCGCCTGCCAGCACCGCGCTGGCGACATACCCCGCTCTCCGGTCATCAATATGCGTTGCCCGCGCAGAGGGGCGACCTGCTGCAATGAAATCCTCAACCTGTTGAGCGATACCTTTTTCCAGTGCCATTTCATTCTCCTTAACTGTATGGATATCCAGCCTTATAGCCTGATTATTAACGGATGACAACAGCGGATTCTGGCAGGGTTGGGATTCTGGAAAGCGGCTCGCAAAAGTGAAATGTGGGGGGCACAGGCTGTAGCTTTAACGTCGTTTCATCATTACTGTGATCGGACAACGCTATACGTCATTGACGAGTGCTATAAGCCAATGGCGTACCAGTTATGATATTTAAATGAGAGGTGGTGAATGGATAAGGCGCTGTTTGAACGAGTGACGCAAAGTATGTCCCAGATGAATGAGAGTGTTGACGGTAAGCGTGGATCCATTACGCAACGGGGAGCAGGGGCGTCGTTCTCCCACCGGGCCTGCGAAGGCGTTGCTGCGGGCGATTGCCAATGATCCAAAACACGTGATAACCGCGCTGGGTTATTAAGTTAATGGTTATACTCGTCATACTTCAAGTCGCAGGGGGTGGCTTGGCCCGGCCTTCGGCCTCGCCGGTCAAAGAACTCCAAAAATAATATTGGCCAGGGCAGGTTCCGCGTTTCCATCGCCATCGCTCATCCTTAAAATCAAAAAACATGCAGGCTGAAGCAGCCTGCAATAGTCTTACTCGCCTTCGCCGGGGAACAAAAACGGGTTGATGGAACTGCGGGCAAACCCTTCCTGCTCCATGCGGGCATCAAGGATCAGCGAGGCCAGATCGTCGGCAACCGCTTCCACTTTCGGGTCTTTTTCCTGATACAGAATCTTCAGGTAGGTGCCGCAGTCGCCGCAGCTCTCCGCTTTTACCGCCGATTGCTCGTTGTCCAGCGACCAGTAATGCAAATCGCGGGTCTGTTCGCAGTTGCTGCATTTAATGCGCACCACGTGCCACTCGGTTTCACACAGGTTGCAGTGCAGGTAACGCAGGCCCTGGGTGGTGCCGATTTGCACCATACTGGAAACCGGCATGGAGCCGCAGACCGGGCAGAACTGGCGCTGTTCGCCGTATTCCGCACGCGCTTTGCCTGGGATGAGGCTGGCCATCTGCGCCCAGTACAGCGACAGCGCGGCCCAGATGAACGGGGCTTTATCGCTGCTGACGGAGGCGAAGTCGGCAACAAACAGCGCGCTCGCCATCAGTTCCAGCTCCTGCACCGAGGCCTTTTCCAGATTTTCAATCACTGCCAGCGCCGGGCCGCTCATTTCCGGCTTCAGTTCGGCGATCAGCGAATGCAGCAGCTTATGCCAGTGCTTATCGCGCGGCAGAACGTGAATATCCAGCGGTGGCTTGCCCTGCGCAGCGGCTTCTTTGATGCGCGCGGTGAGATCGATTTCCAGCGGATGGTCGTACAGCACCACTTCCTGGGCATGGGCGATCAGCGCGGCAAAACGCAGATAATCGCCCAGCGGGTTATTCTCTGCCAGCTCGCGCAGGCGTTCAGCGCGGCGGTTGTAGAGGTTTTTGAGTCTGGGGAACAATAACGGCGGAATCATATCCGCCGTGCGTTTCTCGCTCGAACCCAGCTCATCTTGCGGGATTATGCGAATACTCATTCAGATGACTTTTCCTGTTTCTGGCGGACCTCACGGTACCAGCGCGGGTGATGTTTCCTCGCCCACGTTTTGGTAACCCATCCTTCCACCATCGCGGTAATGGTGCCTTTCACCCAGAGGGCGGCGTAGATATGCACCATGATAACCACAATTAACCCTACTGCGGCAAATGAATGCAGCATTAACGCGAATCTGATCGTCGGGATGGAGAAAACAGGCGCAAAATAGGGACGCCAGATGATCACGCCGCTCACCAGCAACAGGACCAGTAGGATAATCGCCGCCCAGAATACGCACTTCTGGCCGAAGTTGTAGCGTCCGGTATCGCCCACTTCCTCGTTGACGATGATCTTACGAATATTCTTCGCCCAAAAGATATCGTCCCGATTGATGAGGTTGTGATGCCAGTAGCGAAAAAACATGATGATGAAGGAAGCAAACATCACCACCCCAACGAACGGATGCAGAATGCGCGCCAGCTGCGGCGTACCCAGAACGTGCATCAGCCAGTTGAAGGACGGGAAGAAAAATCCCAGCCCGCTTATCGCCGCCAGCATGAAGCAGAAGGCGGTGACCCAGTGGTTGATGCGTTCCGGCGCGGTGTAGCGCACGATGGTGTCACGTCTTTTCATTTGCGCACCTCGTCTTTCTCTTCATGCAGATTGTCTTCTTCCTCTTCCGCACGGTTCGGACCGACCCCGACGTAGTGGAAGATGCTGGCGGCGAACGTCGCTGCGAAGCCGACAGCCGCAAGGGGTTTCCAGATGCCTTTCCAGAACTTCACGGTCTGGCTGATTTCCGGGTTCTCCGGCAGGCCGTGATACAGATTCGGCTTGTCGGCGTGATGCAGCACGTACATCACGTGCGTCCCGCCAACGCCCGCCGGATCGTACAGGCCCGCGTTATCATAACCACGGGTTTTCAGTTCGTTGACGCGCTCGCCCGCCAGCACTTTCATATCCTCTTTAGATCCAAAGTGGATAGCGCCGGTTGGGCAGGTTTTCACACAGGCTGGCTCCTGGCCAACAGTCACGCGATCCACGCACAGGGTGCATTTATAGACGCGGTTGTCTTCCGGGTTCAGGCGCGGCACGTCAAACGGGCAGCCCGCAATGCAGTAGCCGCAGCCGATGCACTGCTCTGACTGGAAATCAACAATGCCGTTGGCATACTGAATGATAGCGCCCTCTGACGGACACGCTTTCAGGCAGCCCGGATCGGCGCAGTGCATACAGCCATCCTTGCGGATCAGCCATTCCAGTTTGTCGTTCTGTTCCACTTCCGAGAAGCGCATCACCGTCCAGGATTTGGCGGTCAAATCCGCCGGGTTATCGTACACCCCGACGTTATGCCCGACGCTGTCCCGCAGGTCGTTCCACTCCGAGCACGCCACCTGACAGGCCTTACAGCCGATACAGGTGGTCACGTCGATAAGCTTCGCCACTTCCTGCTGGTGATCCCGCGCCTGGGGCGCGGGAGTGAAACCGTTAGTCGCGGAACGACGGATAATGTCTTGCGATTGATAAGCCATAACTCGTCTCCGTTACACCTTTTCCACGTTCACCAGGAACGCCTTGAACTCCGGCGTCTGCGTATTCGCATCCCCGACCACCGGCGTCAGCGTATTGGCGATAAAGCCTTTCTTCGTCACGCCTTCATAACCCCAGTGAATCGGAATACCGATGGTATCCACATCCTGATTATTCACTCTCAGCGTGCGAATACGTTTCGTCACCACCGCTTTGGCTTTGATATAGCCACGGTTTGAAGACACTTTGACCGTATCGCCCTGCACGATGCCGAGTTTGTTCGCCAGCTTCTCGCCGATTTCTACAAACTGCTCCGGCTGTGCGATAGCGTTCAGCAGCGCGTGTTTGGTCCAGTAGTGGAAATGCTCGGTCAGACGGTAAGTGGTCCCGACATACGGGAACTTATCCGCTTTACCCATGGCATCCATATCGACTTTAAACACGCGGGCCGCCGGGTTGGAGATCACATTCGGATGCAGCGGGTTGGTGCCCAGCGGCGTCTCAAACGGCTCGTAGTGTTCCGGGAACGGCCCTTCCGCCATTTTATCGGTAGCGAACAGGCGACCCACACCTTCCTGCAACATGATAAACGGCCCGACATCGCTGCCCGGAGGCGCGGTGTTGTAGTCCGGAATATCCGCACCGGCCCATTTGCCGTTGCCGTAAGACAGAAGCTGACGCTTCGGATCCCAGGGTTTACCCTGCGGGTCGGCAGAGGCGCGGTTATAGAGGATGCGGCGGTTGAGCGGCCATGCCCAGGCCCAGCCGAGCGTATTCCCCAGCCCTGACGGATCGGCGTTATCGCGACGCGCCATCTGGTTGCCGTCCGGCGTCCAGCTTCCGGCAAAAATCCAGCAGCCGCTGGACGTCGTGCCGTCGTCGCGCAGGTGTGCAAACGAAGCAAGCTGATTGCCTTTCTTCGCCAGTACCTGACCCGACACTGGATCGATAATATCTTCCAGCGCCTTGCCGTTGCTTTCCATCGCCACTTCTTCGGCGGAAGGATTTTCCGGCGTCAGGTAGTTCCAGCTCATGTTGAGCACCTGTTCCGGGTTCGCGCCCCCTTCGGCGGCATACATTTTGCGCAGGCGCAGGAAAATACCGGCAAGGATCTCGCCGTCGTTCAGCGCTTCGCCCGGCGCATCCTGACCTTTCCAGTGCCATTGCAGCCAGCGGCCGGAGTTAACGATTGAGCCGTTTTCTTCAGCGAAGCAGGTGGACGGCAGACGGAAGACTTCGGTCTGGATCTTCGACGGGTCAACATCGTTCGACTCACCGTGATTCTGCCAGAAGGTGGACGTTTCGGTGTTGAGCGGGTCAATCGTCACCAGGAACTTCAGCTTCGACAGCGATGCCACCACTTTATTCTTGTTCGGGAACGACGCGACCGGGTTAAAGCCCTGACACAAGTAGCCGTTCACCTCGCCTTTGGAGATCATGTCAAAATACTGGAGAACGTCGTAGCCCTTATCCCACTTCGGCAGCCAGTCAAAGCCCCAGCTATTTTCCGCCGTCGCTTTATCACCGTAGAACGCCTTCATCATGGAGACGAAGAATTTCGGGTAATTGCTCCAGTAGTTCACCTGGTTTTCCAGCAGCGGTTTAGTGGTGTTACCGGCGAAATAGGTTTCGAGATCGTTCTGCTTATCGTTCGGCAGCGTCATGTAGCCCGGCAGGCTTTGCGACAGCAGGCCGAGATCGGTCAGACCCTGAATATTGGAGTGACCGCGCAGGGCGTTAACGCCGCCGCCTGCCATCCCCATATTGCCGAGCAGCAACTGGATCATCGCCATCGTGCGGATGTTCTGCGCCCCGACGGAGTGCTGCGTCCAGCCGAGCGCATACAGGAACGACGCGGTTTTATCGTGCGCGCTGGTCTCTGCGATGTACTCGCAGACTTTCAGGAAATCCGCTTTCGGCGTACCGCAGATGTTTTCCACCACGTCCGGCGTATAGCGGGAAATGTGCTTTTTCAGCAGATTCCACACGCAGCGCGGATGCTGGAGGGTGACATCGCGTTTGGCAAAGCCGCGCTCGTCCAGCTCATAGTTCCAGCTGGCCTTATCGTATTTGCGTTTTTCCGGGTCATAGCCGGTAAACAAGCCGTCATCAAAGCCAAAGTCTTCACGCACAATCAAATTGGCGTTGGTATAGGCTTCGGTGTATTCACGGTTGAATTTTTCGTTGTTTATCAGGTACAGCATGACGCCTGACAGGAAAGCAATGTCAGTACCAGAACGAATCGGCGCATAAAAATCGGCAACCGAGGCCGTGCGCGTAAAGCGCGGATCGATCACAATCAGCTTCGCGCCGTTGTGAATTTTCGCTTCCATCGCCCAGCGGAACCCTACCGGATGCGCTTCTGCCGCATTACCACCCATCACCACAAGGAGGTTGGCATTTTTCATGTCGACCCAGTGGTTGGTCATCGCACCGCGACCAAATGTTGGAGCAAGACTTGCTACCGTTGGTCCGTGTCAGACGCGCGCCTGGTTATCGACGGCTAACATGCCGAGTGCGCGGGTAAATTTTTGCGTTAAATAGCCGGTTTCGTTGCTTGATGCGGAGGCGCACAGCATGCCGGTAGAGAGCCAGCGGTTAACGGTAACGCCATCCGCATTCTGCGCGATATAGTTGGCATCGCGGTCTTCTTTCATTAGCTTAGCAATGCGATCAAACGCGTCTTCCCAGCTAATCCGCTGCCATTTATCTGACCCTGGCGCACGATATTCCGGGAATTTCAGGCGGCTGTCAGAGTGGATAAAATCAATCAGGCCCGCGCCTTTCGGGCACAGCGCGCCACGGTTTACCGGATGGTCCGGGTCGCCTTCAATGTGGAAGATGGATGCTTTGGCGTTTTTGGCTCCGTCACCGAGGCTATACATTAATAGCCCACAGCCAACGGAGCAGTATGTACAGGTATTACGGGTTTCGCGGGTGCGCAGCAATTTATATTGCCGTGTTTCCGCCAGCGCTACGCCGGGGGCAAAACCCAGCGCCGCTGCCGTGGTGCCTGCCATCCCGCCAGCGCAGATCTTAAAGAACTGCCTTCTGCTGACCTGCATGGTTTGCTCCTTGTTTCGACATTACTCATCAATAATTATGATCTTGCTGGCCGACCGGTTTTGGATGCTACCGCTTTTAGGGTTTGATATGTGCCGTGCCGCCAGGGAATAACCGTTCTGAGAATACCATAATTTTTTGTGGTGTTTCTGATATGTATACAATCAGGGTTGATATTGTTGCCTTGAGCACATTTTTTGCGAAAAACGGGGATTTTCGGCGTGGATTGGGTGATATAAATCAATTTATATAACGGTGTAATACTTTCGCCGAATCATATCGTTGATGCAGAACAAATTCACACCCGGCAGCGCGTTTGCGCCTGCTGGCTATCCGTGCTGAAATAGCGGCGTACTTGCTCTCATTTCCGGGAAAAACCATGTCTCAGACCCTTCCACCCGTCGGCGCGGCGTCACGTCTCATCTGGCCTCGCGCGCAACGAGAAATTGCTGCACCGGATCACCTGGCAGAAGAAGTCCCCGTCGCACTGGTCTATAACGGTATTTCGCATGTGGTAATGATGGCCTCGCCCAAGGATCTGCACTATTTTGCCGTCGGTTTCTCCCTCTCCGAAGGGATTATTGAAAATCGACAGGAGATCTACGGTATGGAGGTGGTTCAGGTCTGTAATGGATTAGAAGTGCAAATCGAGCTTTCCAGCCGCCGTTTTATGGGATTAAAAGAGCGCCGCCGTGCGCTGGCGGGCCGCACCGGTTGCGGCGTCTGCGGTGTGGAACAGCTTAATGATATCGGCAAGCCGCTGGCCCCGTTACCTTTTACCCAAACGTTTGATTTAAACCACCTCGATCGCGCGCTTAGCCAGCTGACGCAGTTTCAGCCCGTCGGTCAGCTCACCGGCTGCACACACGCCGCTGCCTGGATACAACCTTCCGGCGAACTGGTCGGCGGACATGAAGATGTGGGTCGCCACGTCGCGCTGGATAAACTGCTGGGACATCGTGCGGAAGAAGGCGAAAGCTGGCAGTCGGGGGCGGTGCTGGTTTCCAGTCGTGCGAGCTATGAAATGGTGCAGAAGTCGGCGATGTGCGGCGTGGAAATCCTGTTTGCCGTTTCCGCAGCGACCACCCTGGCGGTCGACGTGGCGGAGCGCTGTAACCTGACGCTGGTGGGATTTAGCAAGCCGGGCCGGGCGACGATCTATACGCATCCGCAGCGGCTGTATTAATCGGGCCTGAGCAGTTCAGGCCCGTGCGCTGCCGCCGTAAGGAACTCACGCCGTATTGCCCACAACTTATTTCCCCGGCTGCACGCCGTTGTGGAAACGGATCCGAATAATAAAAAGTGGGGCTGATCCATTGATTTCAGGTACGCCATTTTCATAGCCAGCTACCGGTGAATCCAGCGGAATGAAAGCATCACGACCCGCTAATTCCCACATAATAAAAATCCTTTTTTGTGGACGGGAAATACGTTGAATTAATGAGATGTCGTCAGATATTTTCGATTGATACGATTACCGGTTCACCCTGCAGAGGGCGGTTAATAATAACTTTGTTCAGCGTAATAGTTTCGCTGCCAGGGGTAATAGACTTGCCTTGAGCGATGTATAAGTGATTGATGCCGTTGACAAGTTGCTGACCAGCATGGATCAGTGCCGTATAATTCACTCCGGTGAGATTCTCCATGGCCTGATTGAAAATAGCCATGTCTTCTTCGCTCACTGCATTAATTTCCGTATTTACCGACGGGTTGATTTTCCATGCGCCAATTTCCATTTTTAATTCCTTTGTTGAGTTAATTCTTATTAAGAGAAAACAAAGTAGCATCGTGATTACTATGGAAATGTGATCCAGGTCTTATAATCTCCATAATATTTCTGGTGGGATGTCGGGTGATTATTTTTTGGTAATGAGTTAATAATCCATTGCCACGACGAGTCAGTGCATAATCGTATGGTCATTAAAATGGCGCAGACTACGTAAAAATAACCAGAATTATACAGATGGAAAAAAATGAAAATAAAGATGTCTCCTTATTTTGTAAAAACGTGTCGCGTGCGCAATGACGTTCCCTGTTCTGAAAGCGAAAACGCTGCTGCCACATATCAACGCGGGCGGGCACGAAGTATCGTGCCTCCGGTGATCCAACCCAGGCGACATTATTCGCGCAGCAGCGCCAGAAACGCGTCGTGCCCCGTCAGGGCAATAATCTCCTCGCCCGAATAACGGTACAGCACGCTGGCTAAATAGCTGAATATTTTCAGTTCATGGCGGGCGCTGGAGCTGGCGCAGGCAATCAGCACATGATTGACCGGCTCGCCGTTCACCTGCACCGCCGTGGAAAGCGTAATAAAAAAGCCGCGAAAACGCGTTTGCTGCTCGCTCCAGCAGTGCGGAATCGCAACGTGATTGACGATCAGGTTTTCGCCATCCAGTTCCCGCAGGCAAATTCGCCGGGCTTCATCGGCGGTTAAATGCCGATCCGCCACCAGACGCTCGCAGATATGCATCATCATCAGCTGCCAGCTTTCATCCGGCGCGTTGTGATAATGAAAACTTCCCGCCGCGAGGAAAAAGCGCTCCGGCTGCTGGCGAATAAACGCCGAGGCCAGAAAATCCTTTATCTGCCCAATTCCGGCGGCGCTGATGATATTTTTAATCACCAGCACCTGAACCTGAGATTCATCGGGGAAGAGGTGGCTGTTATTAATAATCAGCATGGGCTCGACTTCAGCGCTGATATTGCGTAGCTCCGCCAGCGTATGCGCGATAATGACCCGGCAATTAATAATCTCACGCTCAATCGCCTGTTTATTGATGGTGGCAATCGCGTTTTGTTCGGAAAGCAGGATCACCGGGTGGCGCTCATCCTGGTGGCGTTCCAGCGCGCAGGCAAAATAGATCCCTACCAGATCGCTGTCGAACAGCGGAATATCGCATTGTTCATGCAGACAATTAATAAAGCGCAGACTCATATCGAACGCGGCGGGCCACGCGGCCTTCAGGTTATTCATACTGCCCTGACGATTCTCCGGCAGCCAGACCGGAGCGGCGGTACAGCGCAGAATATGCCCGGTCAGATCGCTGACCAGCGTGTCGTCGATAATATTCAGCCGGGCAATATCCGGCAGGGAGCGTAATAACGTTTTGATATTTTCTGCACTGACGGCGGCGGCCTGTTGTTGATGCAGCGTGAGCAGCCCGTGTACCGCATTCAATGCCTCAGTGCCTAAATATAATCCGGCGCGTTCAATACCCTGGCGCAGCGCGGCATGTCCGGTTTCCGGCCAGTCGCGGGTCAGGCGATTACGCAGCGCGTAGACGGCGAGGATCACGCTGGCAATATAGTCACCGGGAATGAAGGAAAATAGCCGTTCCCCGCCGTCAATTTCAGCCAGCGCTTCTGGCACCTGCGGGCTGACGCCGGGGAGGGGAAGAATAAACGGATCTTTTCTGAGCAGGTTAGCCAGCAGAATAATGCGTTTCTCTTCCGGCTCGTCAATAAAATGCCCTGCACCGGGGCGGCTTTGCAGGCTAAAGGCGCGTTCGTAACGCTGTTTCAGGCGCGGCAGTCTTTCAGCGACCCACGTTTCCGGCAGATTCAGCGCGTCGGCCAGCTGGCTGCGCGTGGTGAAGGCGTTAAGCAGCAGCAGCGCCAGCAACCGGTCATCATTATCATGGCGCTGTAAAAGCTGAAAATAACGGCGGCGGTCAAAAATCTCTAAAAGATAGCCTGAGCCGCCCGCCGCGTGGATGTTGGCGGTGCCGCTCAGGGTAAAATTGAGGTAATCGATATCGCGCAGAACGGTGCGCCCGGAAACGCCAGTTTGCCGCGCCAGCTCGTTTAAGGCACTGGGCTGCTGTTCAAGAATATCAAGCAGGGCAAGCTGGCGTTCGTTGAGCATACCGATCCCTAGCGAAAATCTTTCATGGCGTTTACGCTCTCGTGATCCAGTGACATCAGCAATTCACGCACCATCGTCAGCGCGGCCTCGTAGTCCTTCCCGGAGATCATGCCGCTGTTGGCGTGGAGATAGCGCGTGGCCAGGCACAGCGCCACCACCGGACGGCCTCCGCCCATCACGTTATAGCGCCCGCCGTCGGTGGCACCGGTCTTCATGGTGGAGAACTGAAGCGGCGCGGCGCTGCGGGACGCGCTCTCTTTCAGCGCGGCCAGCAGCTTCTGGTTGGGGAAATAGCGTTTATCGAACAGCATCACGCCCGGCCCGTCGCCCAGCTTCAGCGGATATTTAATGCTGTCGATCCCCGGCACATCGCCCGCCACGGCGGTATCAAGCACGATCACCACATCCGGCTTAATATGCTCGGCGGACGTTTGCGCTCCGCGCAGGCCGACTTCTTCTTCGACGCTGCCCACGCCATAAAGGGTGATTTCCGGGTTGTTCACCGTCTGGAACAGTTCCGCCATCAGCGCGCAGCCGACGCGGTTATCCAGCGCTTTGGCGACGATTTTATCCTCGCCCCAGCGGGCAAAATTGGCTTCCGGGCTGATAAAGTCGCCGATGGCAACGCCGCGCGTAGCCACTTCTTCACGGCTGCTCGCGCCAATATCAATAAACATTTCGTCAAAGGTCAGCGGCTGCTGTTTTTGCTTTTCCGTCAGCGCGTGCGGCGCGACGGAGCCGATAACGCCCGCGACTTTTTGCCCGTCGCGAGTGCGCACCGTGACGCGATGATTCAGCATCGACTGGCTCCACCAGCCGCCGACGGTAGTGAAGCGGATAAAGCCTTTCTCGCAAATATGCGTCACCATAAAGCCGACTTCATCCATATGCCCGACGATGGCGACTTTTGGCCCCTGCGTGCCTTTGCGGGCGACAAAGCTGCCCAGGCCGTCAAAGGTAATTTCATCGGCATCGTTTTCCAGGGTGGAAATCAGCACCTGGCGGACGTCGTGCTCATCGCCGCTGACGCCGCTGGCATCGCATAACTTACGCAGTAAATCAGTGTTCATGGGCAACCTCCTGTTGCGCGGCTTTACGTTTCAGCCACAAACCTTTCAGCAAAATAATCAATGAGATATTCAGCGCCAGGCCAATCGCCAGCACCAGATAAAATGAACCTACCGGAGACATCAGGCCAATCAGCGGGTCAAAGATACCTAATCCCGGCGCAAGACGTTTGATTCCAAAAGCGATAACCAGCATTCCGGCAATACCGCCGGAGAGGGTATTTGCGGTCAGCATCGGCAGCGGAGCTGCCAGCGCGTAAGGGATGGCGGGTTCGGTGGCGACCGTTGCACCCACCACAATTGCGCTGCTGGCCGCGCCTCTTTCCTGCTCGGTAAACAGTTTTGGCGCAAGATAGGTCGCGATCCCTGCCGCGACGGGCGGCATCAGCGCCACCACGCCGACGATGGCGTACCAGTCGTAAATATGTTTTTCCAGCAGCGAGAAGCAGAAGAACCACGCGGTTTTGTTGATCGGTCCGCCCATATCAAACGCCAGCATTGCGCCAACCAGAAACGCCGCGCCCAGCTTCATGGACGGTGGAATGGTGTTCAGGAAGTGCAGCAGGCCACCCATCAGATCGGACATTATCGGACCGACGACATAATACGTGAGCACGCCGAACAGCAGCAGGGTGACAAACGGAATGAGCATCGAGCCGAGCAGCGGCTGTAGCGCTTTGCCGAGACGCAGCTTGCGGAAATAGAGCACGAAATAGCCCACCGCCAGCCCTAAAACCACTGCGCCAAGAAAGCCCGCGCCGGACTGGGTGCCGAGCAAGCCTTTGTCATTCGCCAGATAGCACACCAGAAACGCCGGGGCGAAAGCGGGCTTATCGGCGATGGAGGACGCAATATATGCGCCCATAATCGGGATCATAAAGGTGAAGCCGAGGTAGCCGATGGATTCCACTACCCAGGTAAACGACGGCGCGCCTTTCGACATATCGGTGTAGGGCAGGCCAAACTGCACCAGCATATTGGCGAGCGCCACCAGAATACCGCCGCCGATGACAAACGGCAGCGCGGCGGAAACGCCCGCCATCAGGTGGCTCATCACGCTGCCCTGCTGCACGTCCTGTTTACCGAGCTTCACGGCGCTATCGGCGGCGAAAAGCTGCGAATGCGTCGGCAACTGAGCGAAGATCTGGTCGATATTTTTCAGCGCCTGGGAAATTGCGATTTCATACACTTTTTTCCCGGCGAAGCGGGCGCGGTCTTCGGCGATCAGGCCGCGACCGGTCGCCAGAATGACATAATCCGCAGCGGCAATTTCTTCATTCGTCAGGCGATTTTCCACACCGCTGGAACCCTGCGTTTCAACTTTAATGGTATGACCTAGCGAGCGCGCTTTTTGCTCCAGCGCTTCCGCCACCATGTAGGTGTGGGCGATGCCCGCCGGACAGTTGGTGATGGCGACTAAACGTAAATTCATATTTTCCCTCACTGACTCAACGTACTGCTTAACAGGGTGAGGATTTGCTGCGCGTCACCCTGTTTAAGCTGATCGATAAATTCGGCGTGAATGATTTTGCGGCACAGGGTGCCAATCATTTTGACCTGATCTTCTTCCCCTTCCTGCGGCACGCCGAGGCAAATCCAGCAGCTTACCGGTTCGCCATCGCTGGCCTTCCAGTCAACGCCCTGCGACTGGCGGGCAAACAGTACGAACGGCTGTCTGACGCAGCCGCTTTTGCCATGCGGAACGGCAAGCCCGGAGCCAAAGCCGGTAGAGTGGAGTTTTTCGCGCAGCAGCAGCGTTTGCAGAAAAGCGTTACGGTTACTGACATAGCCGTTCTGGTACGCCATCTCCGCCAGTTGTTTGAGGATGGAATAGGCGCTATTGCCAGCAATATTCAGATCGATGCAATTAAGTGTGAGAGTTGCCACAAGTTCACTCCTTTGATGTTTGTACGAATGCCATATTACCGGGTGAACGACCCGGCGCTGAGCGAGAATATGTCGCTGGGCGGTGACAATTTCCGTATCAACTCCTTATCAATTTGTGAGGAGGAGCACAATTTGAGGGACAGCGCTAAATGCCGCCGACCCTGGACGGCTGAAAAAGCCGGAAATCGTTCGCCGATCCGGCGAATAAAAATGAGAGCGCACTCACAAAATAACATTGCCATTTTTAAACGCCGTCTCCGCCACAGCAGGAAAAAACGTTTTTGTTACCGGAAAAAATTAACGGCATGATTTTTATGCTTTATTTCTGCAAGGCGGCTAAAAAAGTGAATTTTCTACTGTGACATCCTTCACAAAAATGACCTCTTCAATACCGCTGTCAATACGCATCAGCCGCTACTTTATCCTCACTTTGTGACATCCGTTGCAAATACCGAGCTTGAACTCTGGGAAAAATATTTGCAGCCAACGGTTATTGGGGATTAAAAAAATGAAAATCGGCATCGTTATTAGCGGAGGTGATGTAACAGGGATCAATAATTTTATCTTTCAGATAGCCCGCATCGCAGGTGCAGAAATTACGTTATTTAATGGCGGTATTCCGGGGCTGATGGAAAAAGAGCACCAGAATATTTGCTGGCGCGATCTGGTGGATTTTTCCATCGCGCCCATTCCGATCATCACATCCGGGAGAACGACCCGTAAACTGATGCGCAGCGAATATCTGCAAATCAGTAAAAAACTAAAAGCCCTGCGTATTGACGTGCTTATCATGGCGGGCGGAGATGGTTCACTCCAGTTTCTTAATATCCTCAGTGAATTTGACGTGAACTGTTTTGGCGTCGGCATGACCATCGATAATGACGTTTACGGAAGCGATTATACGATTGGCTTTTCTACAGCCTGTGAGCAGGTCATCAAGGAGGTTTCTCGCTTAAGAAATACCGGCAGAGCGCTGCCTGGCCGGGTATTTATGGTTGAACTGCTGGGCGGTTACTGTGGCGAATTGACGCTGCAATCCGCGCTTAAAAGTAATGCCGATATTGCGCTGATCCCGGAGTGCCAGATCCCTACAGAAGCGCTGGCGCAGCGTATTAAAGATCGCCTGACCCGGCAAAACAGCGTGATCGTATTATGTTCTGAAGGCTATACCAAAGAATATTACCCCGGTTTTCAGGGCGCGATAGATACCATGATTGCCCAACTGGAGCCCAGGATTGGCGTCAGAATACGCAAAACGATTGTCGGCTTTGGCCTGCGCAATGGCGATCCCACCTGCGAGGAAATTTATCAGGGAACGATTATGGCCAATGAAGTGGTGCGCTGTATTCAGTCCGGGATGAAAAATAAAGCTATTATTATTAACTCCAGTAATAAACCTATTCCTATAGATTTGATCAGCATGAAAAAGAGGCTGGTCGACCCCGAAGGACATCATTATAAATTAGCCAAACAACTCAATATTATTTGAGGAGACTCTGTATGCTTAAGGTTCTTTGTGTATGTGGCTGCGGCTTAGGCTCCAGCTTCGCAATAGAGATGAGCGCAAAAGCCGTATTGAAAAAACTCGAAATACCGGCGCAGGTAGAACATACCACCGTTTCGGAGGCCAATGCGTTTAAATCGGACATGATCCTGACTCAAAAAACGTTCGCTGATATTTTAACCGCCGATGCCAGCGAAGAAGAAATTAAACGCGTAGTGGTGCTGAATAAACTGACCGACAAAGAGGAAATCGAGCAAAAAATCCTCGCCTTTTTAAAGCTGCATAATATGAAGGTTGCCGATCATGAATAGCTTCGTTGAATTCATCGTAAAAGATTTGCTCGGTCAGGCTTCTATCCTCGTGGCCTTTATTGCCATGCTGGGGCTGATATTGCAGAAAAAATCACCCGGCAAAATTGCCGAAGGGACATTTAAAACTCTGCTCGGTTTTCTGATCATGATGGCGGGGATCAATATTATTGTCGCCGCGCTGACCTTCCTGAATACCATTTTTACCGAGGGTTTCGGGATGAAGGGTTACATTACCGACGTGGCGGCCATTGCCGGGCTGGCTAACCGGGAGTTGGGATCTGAGGTGGCGTTAACGCTGATGGTGATTTTTGCCGTCAACATTCTTATCGCCCGTCTGACGCCGTTCAAATACATCTTCCTGACCGGGCAGGCGCTGCTGTGGATGGCGACGATTGGTGCGGTAATTGGCTATAAGGCCGGGCTGACTGGTCTGCCGCTAATTCTGACCGGCGGTATTTTTGGCGGCGTGATGGCGGTGGTTATGCCTGCGCTGGCGCAGCCGATTGTCCGGCGGATCACCGATTCCGACGACGTGGCGCTGGGGCACTTCTGCACCATCGGTTATCTGGTGCAGGCCGCCGTTGCTAAAGTGGTGGGTAAAGGCTCGCGCTCAACGGAAGACATTGAACTGCCAGACAATTTCAAATTCCTCCAGGATACGTATTTGTCGATGGCGGTGGTGATGATCCCCATGTATCTGATCCCCGCGCTGGCGGCAGGCCCGGCGTTTATTGCCCGGTATGCGAACGGCGTGAACTATTTAATGTATGCCTTTATGCAATCCATTCAGTTTGTGGCCGGGGTCTTCGTCCTTTACAGCGGCGTGCGTCTGCTGTTGAACGAGCTGGTGCCTGCTTTTCGCGGCATCGCCATGCGCATTGTGCCGGACGCCAAACCCGCGCTGGATTGCCCGGTGCTGTTTCCCTACGCCCCCAATGCGGTCATCGTCGGATTCCTCGCCACCACGGTGGGGTCAATTATCGGCATGTTGGTTTTCCCAATGTTTGGACTGGCGATGATCCTGCCGGGCCTGTTGACCAACTTTTTCGCGGGCGGCACCGCCGGGATCTTCGGCAATGCGCTGGGCGGACGTCGCGGAGCCATTATCGGCGGGGTGATCCACGGCCTGTTTATCACCTTCTTACCGGCCATCCTGGTGCCGATGCTGGAAAGCTATGGCTTCACCGGCGTGACCTTCAGCGATTCCGATGTCATCAGTTCAGGGCTGGTATTAGGCCACGCGTTCCAGGGGAACTGGTTATTCGTCGCACTGTTTATTGTGTTTATCGCGGTTATTGCCTGGTTCGTGAACGGTAAATCCGCTAAATCTAAAGAGGAGAAAGCTCATGGCTCTGTATAACTTTAATGAATTATATCAGGTAGCGCAGGCCCGTCATTTTAAGGCGGTCGGATCGTTTAATTTACACTGTCTGGAAATGCTTCCCGCTTTTTTCAACGCCGCGCAGCAGACAAATAGTCCATTAATGATCCAGATTTCTACCGGCACCGCGCAATATCTTGGCTATCGCTTATTGGTTGATTCCGTCTGCTCGCTGGCGGAAAGTCAGAATGTCCCAACCTGTTTGCATCTGGATCACTGTTCAGATATTGCGGCGATCCAAACCGCCATCGATGCCGGGTTTAGCTCCGTGATGTATGACGGCTCTCATCTCAGTCTGGATGAAAATATCAAAAATACGCGTGCGGTAGTGGAATTAGCCCGTCCGCGTAATATCAGCGTGGAGGGAGAATTAGGCGCGATTGGCGGATCTGAGGACGGCAAAGCGGTGGCTGAAGAGCATATTACATTTACCACCGTCGAAGACGCTAAACGTTTTGTGGATGAAACCGGCGTCGATATGCTGGCGGTTTCCATCGGCACGGTACACGGCCTGTATACCGGGAAGGCGCAGATCCAGCATCAGCGACTGGCCGAGATTAGCGAAGTGGCCCGCGTTCCGCTGGTGCTGCATGGCGGCACCGGGGTGAGCGATGAGGATATGCGTAAGGCCGTGACCGAAGGCATTAATAAAGTGAACGTCGGCACCGAAATGAATGTGCAGTGGGTTGGACAGTGTAAATCGGCGTTTGAAAAGGGCAAGGTTAACGACAGCGTGCGGAAATTTCTTATTCCGGCTAACGATGCGGTAACGCAGGTATTAATGGAAAAGATTGCCCTGTTTAAATAATATTTTCAATAACGCGTTTATATTGACTCCGGTAGATAATTATCACCGGCATGGGAATGCTCTATGTTTAATTCGTTAAAATCGTTCCTGAAAAAAGAGAAAGACTCTGGCGAAACGCATAATCAGCAGGCGAAAATCATTGCCGATGAAATAGCATTGCTGGAGGTCAAGCTGGCGGCATCGCCTGAAAATAGCGAATGGCAAAAAGCATTAATGCTTGCTTATAACCGGGCACTACCGCTTTTCGCCAAAAGTCAGCAATACCGCCAGCAGGTTGACGATCTTTTTCTGCGTATTGATCGCTTACGCAATATTATTCGCCGTAATATTTAGGGAGCAAAGATGACGATTAAAGATTTACTCATCGAAGCTAATGCTATTCAGCCAGGCGTAACGGAAGGAGACTGGCAAAAAGTCATTAACCTTGCCGCCAGGCCGCTTGTCGAAAAGGGATATCTGGAAGAATCATACGGTCAGGCGGTAATCGAAAATACATTATCCTTCGGTCCGTATTACGTTTTTGACGAAGGGGTCGCGATCCCGCATGCCAGGCCAGAGTGCGGCGTCAGGCATAACTGTTTTAGCCTGGTGCTGCTGACCGCGCCGATACGTTTTGTCGACAGTGAGGCGGTGGATATCGTCATTATGTTTGGCGCGAAGGACAGCAATGCGCACATTGACGAGGGCATTCGCGCCATTATTCATCTGCTCGACAACGATGAAAGAATGGCGAAACTGCGTGCCGCCCGCACCCGCGAGGAGGTGATAGCAATACTATGACCATGCACTCTCACTCTGAAGGTAAAACGGTAATTCTGGTGAACGGCGTTCCGGCTTCTGGCAAAAGTACGGTTGCGCAGCAGATCGCCCACCGCTTTACCCTGCCGCTGCTCGCCATTGATGAGATTAAAGAGCCTTTTATGGCGCAGTTTACCGATATCGACCGTGGGTTTAACCGTCGGCTTGGGCTGGCGGCCTATGAGGTGATCTGGTCCATCGTGGCACGCGGGCCAGCAGGATGTACGTTCGTCATTGATGCCTGGTTTGGTTTTCAGCCGCGCGAGGCGCTGGCGCGCTTTCTGCAAAATGCGGGGGTCAGCGGGGTGCTGGAGATCTGGAATCAGATCTCCGCACAAACGGCGGTGTCCCGCTACGCGCAGCGGCTGGAACAGCGAAAGCCCGGTCATCCCGGCGAGGAATATTTGCCGGAACTGGCCGCACTAACCCGCAGCGCCGCGCCGATGGTGCTGGGGCCGGTGTACCGGATTGAGCAGGATCGGGGATACGACCCTGGCGAACTGATGGCGTGGATTGCCCCTTATCTGGAATGAACAAAGCGCCTGCGGGCGCTTTACTGTATTCCTGCCAGCCGCAGCAGCGCTGTGACCACTGCCGCTGCCACGATCACCACAATCAGTGGCATTTTGCGCCATGCCAGCAACAGCGCAAACGCCACGCCCAGCACCCGCGCCATGCCAGCGAAATGCCCGCCTTCGTAAATCGCCGTAGCCAGCGCCACGGAAAACAGCAGGGTCGTTGCCGCATCTGAAAGCAGCGCCTGTGAGCGTTCGGAAAGTGACAATCGGCTACCGAGCGTCGCCCCGCCGAGGCGCATCAAATAAGTGCCTGCCGACAGCAGCACGGCCGCGATAATAATCAGCGTGATGTCAGCCATTATTTTTTCCTCGTCAGTAAGCCCAGCAGCGAAAGCAGCACCGGCAGGCCCACCGGCGCAAAGGGGACGGCCGCCAGCGAGATCGCGGCACCGCTGGCGGCGCGGATCAGCGTCGTTCTCTTTTTCAGCGCCGGAAGGACCAGCGCCAGCAGGATCGCCGGAAAGACCGCGTCCAGACCGATGGTTTCCGGGGCGGGCAGCAATTTACCGACCGCCGCGCCCAGCAGGGTGCCGACGGGCCAGAACAGCGCTACGCCCAGTCCGCACAGCCAGTAGGCGGCTTTACGCTGCTCCGGCGTCGGCTGTGAAAGGCCAAACACCACGCTTTCATCATTCATAATGTGGCAGCCCAGCAGTCGCAGCGCGCCTTTTCCCACCAGATCGCGCACCGTCACGCCAAACGGAAAATGGCGGGCATTGACCAGCAGCCCGGCGACCGCTGCCGCCAGGGGATGGCCGCCGCTGGCAACAATGCCGATAAACATAAATTCCGACGCGCCAGCCAGCACGATGACGGAGAGGAGCAGAGGCAGCCACAGCGGAAAACCGTAGGCCATCGCCAGCGAGCCGTAAGAGGCGCCGACCACGCCCACCGCCAGACACACCAGAAAAATGGCTTTCCGCGTGTCGCCGGTCAGGCTGGAGAAGGGATGATTCAACATACTATTGTCGCCATATCGAACGTGTATCCATTATAATGAACACATTGCATTCGTTTTTCAAGGCGAACGATTCGTTCGGTAAATAAAACATGGAGTCGTCGTATGACGCAGCCAATCAGCACAATCGCCAAAAGTCTGGTGCGCGAGCGGACGCGAACCGGCCTCTCGCTGGCGGAAATCGCCCGCCGTGCCGGGATCGCAAAATCGACGCTTTCCCAACTGGAAGCGGGCAACGGCAATCCCAGCCTGGAGACGCTGTGGTCGCTGTGCGTGGCGCTGGATATCCCTTTTGCCCGCCTGCTGGAGCCGCAGCATCCGACCACCCAGGTGATCCGCCGGGGCGAAGGCACCAAAGTGGTGGCGGAGCAGGCGCACTATCAGGCCATTTTGCTCGCCACCTGCCCGCCGGGTGCGCGGCGCGATATCTACCTGCTGCTGACCCAACCGGGCGCAGACCGCATCTCGCATCCGCATCCTGCCGGATCGGTCGAGCATATTATTATCACCCAGGGGCGCGCGCTGGTCGGGCTGATCGACGCGGCGGAAGAGTTAGGCGAGGGCGACTATATTTGTTATCCGGGCGACAGAGAGCACATCTTTCAGGCGCTGGAGCCGGATACGCAGGCAATTCTGGTCGCCGAGCAAAACTAAACGTGTGGGCGGGACAGTTTTGTGACCCGCTCACCATCACGTCATTTTCATTAATTATTTATTCAGTGATTTGATCTTGCTGAATATTAATCTCACATGCTTTATCCCCTGTTTTAACGACGCCACTTTTCTCATAAACCCGGCTTCTTTTATTTGATGCGCTCACAAAAATTATTCTAGCTTGATCACATTACCAAAACGTTTCGGTTGTGGAGTGAAACGTTTCGGATCAACCATAAAACGCCCGAACAGCAAAACACCCGGTTCAGTTATACCAGGTCCAGGCACAGGGGTTGAAGGGGTGAATTATTGGTTGGGTGAATATTTATAATTAGAAGTATTTATAAAACATCTAATTATGACGGACGTTTTTTACAACCGGTTATCGACAAAAAGGGACGTAATCTATGAATAAAGGTAAATTCGTTGTCGCACTTTCTGCTTTATGCGCCGCATTTGCGGTACAGGCTGAAAAAATCACCGTCTGGTCATGGGACCCCAACTATAACGTGGCTATTATGCAGGACGCCGCCAACATTTATCAAAAAACGCACCCTGATGTGACCTTCGATATTGTCGATTTAGCGAAAGCGGATCTTGAGCAAAAACTGCAAACGATGCTGGCCTCCGGGATGACCAAAGCGCTGCCGGACATTGTGCTGGTCGAAGATTACAACGCGCCGAAATACCTGCGCTCCTTCCCAGGTGCCTTTGCGCCGCTTAATGGCAAAATCGATTTCACCCGTTTTGCGAAATATAAAATCGATCTGATGACGGTGGAAGGCAAAACGTACGGCGTGCCTTTTGATACCGGCGTTACGGCCTGGTATTATCGTCAGGATTTGATCGAAAAAGCCGGATATAGCGCCAAAGATCTGCAAAATATTAACTGGGATAAATTCATTGAAATAGGTAAAAAGGTCGAGGAAAAAACCGGCAAGAAAATGATTGCCATCGACCCTAATGACGCCGGATTAATTCGCATCATGATGCAATCCGCCGGGCGCTGGTATTTTGATAAGGACGGCAAACTGGATATCGTCAGCAACCCGGCGCTGAAAGAAGCGCTTGAAACCCAGGCGGCGTTAAATAAATCCGGTATCGTCAAGCCAGTGATGGGCTGGGCGGAATGGGTGGGGGCGTTTAACCGTGGCGATGTGGCGAGCGTTGTCACCGGCGTGTGGATCACCGGCTCGATTAAGGCAGAAGCGAAACAGTCCGGCCTGTGGAATGTCGCGCCGATCCCCGGTTTGAACGTGGAAAGCGCAACGCACGCCTCTAACCTCGGCGGTTCAAGCTGGTACGTGCTGGAAAGTAGCGCGGAGAAAGAACAGGCGATCCAGTTCCTCAATGAAATCTACGTGAATAACATCGATTTTTATCAGCAGATCCTGCAAAAAAATGGCGCGATGGGTTCCAACCTGCTGTCACGCGAGGGCGCGGCGTATCAGCAACCCGATGCGTATTTTAGCAATACGCCTATCTGGACCGCCTTTAGCGACTGGCTGAAAGCCATTCCTGCCGTCAACTATGGCATGTACACCTACGAAGCCGATGCAGCGGTGGGCGCGCAGTTGCCTGCCCTGAAAGAGGGTAAGTCGGTGGATGCGCTTTTGAAAAACATCGAGCAGCAAGTCACCACGCAAATTCAGTAAATCCTGACCGGGCGGGATAAAACCCGCCCCCACGTTCGAGGTATTCTTGATGATCTCTGCGCGAAAAAAGCGTGCCATCTCCGTCAATAGCTGGGGCTTCGTCCTTCCGGCGCTGCTGTTAGTGGGCATCTTTATTTTGTACCCGGTCGCCAAATCGTTGTGGTTTTCTTTTCATTCCGGGCAGGGTGCCATGATGAAATTCGTGGGCCTGGGCAACTTTTTGCGCCTGACCCACGATCCGGTGTTCCAGAAAGCGTTAGCTAATACCCTGATCTTCCTGATCGTTCAGGTGCCCATCATGATCATGCTGGCGCTGATCCTCGCGTCGGCGCTGAACATGCCCGGCCTGCGGGGGAGAGGATTCTGGCGCACGGCGATTTTCCTGCCCTGCGTCACGTCACTGGTGGCGTACTCCGTCTTGTTCAAAAGCATGTTTTCTTACGACGGCGTAGTGAATCATCTGCTGGTGGGAATTGGCGTAATTGCCGAGCCGATTTCCTGGCTGACCGATCCCTTCTGGGCAAAAGGGGTGATTATTTTAGCCATTACCTGGCGCTGGACCGGCTATAACATGATTTTTTATCTGGCGGCGCTGCAAAATATCGACAAGTCGATTTATGAAGCCGCGCGTATTGACGGCATTTCACCGACCCGGCAATTTTTTTCCATCACCATTCCGATGTTAAAACCGGTGATTTTATTTACCACCGTGACGTCAACGATCGGGACGCTCCAGCTTTTTGATGAGACGATGAATATTACCCTCGGCGGGCCTGCGGACAGCACGCTGACGCTGTCGATGTATATCTACAATCTTTCATTTAAATTCGTCCCCAACTTTGGCTATGCGACCACCGTCTCGTATTTCATTGTGTTTATGGTCGCGATTCTGGCGGTCATTCAGTTCTGGCTGGCAAGGGAGCGTAATGCATGATCAGAATGCGACATATTCGTCAGGGCATTATCTATATGCTGCTGTCCGTCACCGCGTTTGTCTCGATTTTTCCGTTTATCTGGATGGTGATTGGCGCGACCAATACCAGCGTCGATATCATTAAGGGCAAGGTCTTTTTTGGCGCCGCGTTGATGGCTAACTATGTCAAATTTACCCAGACGTTTGACGTGGGAATGCTGTTCTGGAACACCAGCAAGATCGCCATTGCAGGCACGCTGCTGACGCTGCTGGTGTCCTCAATGGCGGGCTACGGCTTTGAAATTTTCCGCTCGCGGCTGCGGGAGCGGATTTATCAGGGGCTGCTGCTGACGATGATGATCCCCTTCGCCGCCATGATGATCCCGCTGTTTATTCTGATGGCGACCTTCGACCTGGTGGACTCGCATCTGGCGGTGATTCTACCGACCGTTGCCTCGGTGTATCTGATCTTCTATTTCCGCCAAAGCTCGAAAGCCTTTCCCGGCGACTTGCGCGATGCCGCGCGCGTTGACGGGCTGAAAGAGTGGAAAATCTTTTTGTTCGTGTATGTTCCAGTAATGCGCTCCACCTACGCGGCGGCGTTTATCATCGCGTTTATGACCGCCTGGAACAGCTATCTGTGGCCATTAATCATTCTGCAATCGAATGAGCAAAAGACGTTTACGTTAGCCCTCTCCTCACTGGGGTCGGCCTACGCGCCGGATTTTGGCGTCATTATGCTGGCAGCGATACTGGCAACGCTGCCCACGCTGGTGGTCTTTTTCGCCATGCAGAAACAGTTTGTGCAGGGAATGTTAGGGTCAGTGAAATAATTCAGGGAGAAGAGAAAATGGCGGAAGTAAAACTCAGCGGTGTGAAAAAGTCTTTCGGCAGCGTGGATATTATCAAGGGCGTGGATCTGACGATTAACGACGGCGAATTTGTGGTTTTTGTCGGTCCTTCCGGCTGCGGAAAATCCACTTTGTTGCGGATGATTTCCGGGCTGGAGGATCTGAGCGCGGGCGAGCTGACTATTGACGGCGTGCGGATGAACGAGACGGAACCTTCCCGGCGCGGCATTGCGATGGTCTTTCAAACCTACGCCCTGTATCCGCATATGACGGTAAAAGAAAACATGGCGTTTGCGCTTAAGCACGCGGGCGTAGCGAAAGAAGAAATTGAGAGAAAAGTGTCGCTGGCGGCGAAAGCGCTGGAGCTGGAGCCGTTGCTGGCGCGTAAGCCAAAAGCGCTTTCCGGCGGACAGCGCCAGCGCGTGGCCATCGGGCGGGCGATAGTGCGCGATCCGAAAGTCTTCCTGTTTGACGAGCCGTTATCCAACCTCGATGCCGAACTGCAGGTGCAGATGCGCATTGAAATCGCCCGCCTGCACCGCGAGCTGAAAAGCACCACCGTCTACGTGACGCACGATCAGGTGGAGGCGATGACCCTCGCCGATAAAATCGTGGTTCTGCGCGCCGGGAAAATCGAGCAGATCGGATCGCCGCTGGCGCTGTACGATAATCCCGCCAACGTCTTCGTCGCCGGGTTTATCGGCTCGCCGCGCATGAACATGCTGCGCGGTACGGTGGTCGCGCAAAATGCGCACGGCGTGCGCGTCCGGCTGCCGGAGTTCTCTGATGTGCTGCTGGACGTGCCGGTAAAAAGCGCCGTTGCCGAAGGAAGCCAGGTGCTGCTGGGGATCCGACCGAAGCAGTTTGACGAGGCGGGCGACTGTGAGCTGCCGGTGACGATCGACCTGCTGGAGCATCTGGGCAGCGAAACATTCGCCTATGCGCGGGGCGAGCAGGGCGGCACGCTGACCCTCGAAACGCGCAGCGGTCGGGATCTGGTTGCCGGAGCGGTGTACCGCGCCCGTTTCTTTAGCCACTCGCTGCTGATGTTTGGTGAGGATGAGCAGCGGATTTATTAATATACCCGTCATACTTCAAGTTGCATGACGGCTATAGACGCCCTGTAAACATTGCGGGAAACTAACGGCCTCTTTACTGTTGCACCGGGGATCTATGTCGCTTAAAGCCATTGCCAAAGAACTGAAGCTCTCTGTTACTACGGTCAGCCGCGCACTCAATGGATACGATGATGTATCAAAGGAGACGCGGGCGCGCGTTGAAGCAGAAGCGCAGCGTCGCGGCTATCGTCCAAACACCTTTGCCCGTCGGCTGAAAATGGGCAAAATCGACGCGGTGGGGCTGGTCTTCCCGGTGCATCCCGTCCCGTTAAATAACAGCGTCTTTATGGACATGGTGGGCGAAATCAGCCACGAACTGGCGCGGCATGAAATTGATTTGCTGCTGATCGCCGATGATGACCAGGGCGATAAGCACAGCTATATGCGGCTGGTGCAGAGTCGGCGCGTTGATGCGCTTATCGTGGCCCATACGCTGGATCGCGATCCGCGTCTGGAGCAGCTTCAGAATGCGGGCTTTCCGTTTCTGGCGCTGGGACGCAGCCAGTTGCCAAAACCCTACGCATGGTTTGATTTCGATAACTACGCCGGGACATATCAGGCCACGCGCCATCTGATCGCCCAGGGGCATAAACGCATTGCGCTGCTGGGTGAAAACAACAGCCAGGCGTTTATTACCCAGCGGCGCAACGGTTATCTCGACGCGCTGCGCGAAGCTGGGCTTTCTGACCAGCTACTGCGGGCGATCCCGCCTTCCCGCCGCGCGGGATTCAAAACCACCCAGCAACTGCTGGCGCTTCCTGAACCGCCCACCGCGATTGTGACCGACTGCAACACCCACGGCGACGGCGCAGCGATGGCGCTGGTCCAGGCGGGGCGGCTGGAAGGCGACAACCGCGTGTCGCTGGTGGTCTACGATGGTCTGCCGCAGGATACCCTCGTCGAAGCAGAAGTGGGGGCGGTGATCCAGTCCACCCGTCAGGGCGTCGGCAGGCAGATTGCCAGCATGGTGCGACAGCTTATCGCCGGCGACGATCTCGCTTCACTACAGGTGCTGTGGCAGCCTGAATTTATCCCCGCGAAAACCGCCTGACCGCATTGATTATTGATGGGAAATTCTAATACAGATCACAGATCCAAAACGTTTTGGTTGTAGACCGAAACGTTTCGGATCAACACTCCTGTTATACCGATGACAGGAGATGTCTGATGCAGGAATCAATCTTACGCCTTGAAAGCGCCACCGTGGACGTGGTGATCAAAACCCGGCCTTTCGCCGAAATTATCTACTGGGGGCCGCACCTTCGGCACTTTTCGCCACAGGATAGCGCCAGTCTTATCCGCCCGATTGCTAACGGCAAGCTGGATGTCGATTCGCCCGTCACCCTGATGGCGGAACCCGGTCACGGCCTGTTTGGTACGCCGGGTATTGAAGGTCACCGTCAGGGGCTGGACGGCTCGCCGGTGTTTAACACGGTGCAGGTGGAACAGAACGGACAATCGCTGACCCTGACCGCTGAAGATGCGCAGGCAGGCCTGCGGCTGGTGAGCGAGCTGACGCTCGACGGCAGCGGCGTGCTGGTGGTGCGCCACGGCGTAACCAACCTGCGGCCCGTCGCGTGGCAGGTTGACCGACTGGCGGTAACGCTGCCGGTCGCCGAACGCGCCCGCGAGGTGATGGCTTTTCACGGTCGCTGGACGCGCGAGTTTCAGCCGCATCGCCTGATGCTTGAGCACGACAGCGTTGTGCTGGAGAGCCGACGCGGGCGCAGCTCCCATGAGCACTTTCCGGCGCTAATCACAGGCAGCAAAGCCTTTAGCGAAATGCAGGGCGACGTCTGGGGCGTGCATCTGGGCTGGAGCGGCAATCACCGTCTGCGGGCAGAGGTGAAAACCGACGGTCGCCGCTACGTGCAGGCTGAAGCGCTGTATCTGCCGGGTGAAATGTCGCTCGACGAGGGCCAGACGCTGTGGACGCCACGGCTGTACGCCAGCTATTCCGCGCAGGGCCTCAACGGCATGAGTCAGCAGTTCCACCGCTACCTGCGGGACAATATTATCCGCTTCCCCAATAACAAACCGCGCCCGGTGCATCTCAATACCTGGGAGGGGATCTACTTTAATCACGATCCGGCCTGGATCATGAAAATGGCGGAAGAGGCGGCGTCGCTGGGCGTTGAGCGATTTATTATTGATGACGGCTGGTTTAAGGGGCGCAACGACGACTACGCGGCGCTGGGCGACTGGTATGTGGATGAGCAAAAATACCCGCACGGGCTGGAGCCTGTCATCAGCCACGTCAAAGCACACGGCATGGAGTTCGGCATCTGGGTGGAGCCGGAAATGGTTAACCCGAATTCCGACCTGTACCGCGCGCATCCTGACTGGGTGCTGGAAATGCCTGGCTATCCGCAGCCGCTGGGGCGTCACCAACTGGTGCTGAACCTGAATCTTCCGCAGGTTTTTGACTATCTGCTGGAGCGGATGAGCTGGCTACTGGGTGAGCACGACATTGATTATGTGAAGTGGGATATGAACCGCGAACTGGTGCAGCCCAGCCACGAGGGTAAAGCCGCCGCCGACGGACAAACCCGGCAGTATTACCGTCTGCTGGACACCCTGCGCGCCCGCTTCCCGCACATCGAATTTGAATCCTGCGCGTCCGGCGGCGGGCGTATCGACTATGAAGTTCTGACCCGCTGCCACCGTTTCTGGGCGTCCGATAATAACGATGCGCTGGAGCGTAACACCATCCAGCGCGGTATGAGCTACTTCTTTCCGCCGGAAGTAATGGGCGCGCACATTGGCAACCGTCACTGCCACGCCACCTTCCGCCAGCACAGCATTGCGTTTCGCGGCCTGACCGCGCTGTTTGGTCACATGGGGCTGGAGCTTGATCCGATCTGCGCCGATGAGCAGGAGCGCGAAGGGTATAAACACTACGCCGCGCTGCACAAACAGTGGCGTGAGGTGATCCATAGCGGTACCCAGTGGCGCATTGACATGCCGGATGCCACCACTCTGGCGCAGGGCATCGTCAGCGAGGATAAACGTCAGGCGCTGCTGCTGGTCAGCCAACTGGCAATGCCCGATTACACCCTGATGGCCCCGCTGCGTATACCGGGGTTGGACAGGGACGCGCGCTATCGGATTTCGCTGCTCGATCACCCGGATATTCGCATCACTGGCGAAGGCGGACACACGATGCGTCGGCTACCGGAATGGATGCTCACGCCGCAAACCGCGAGCGGTGAATGGCTGATGGAAGCGGGGATGGCGTTACCGGTGCTCGACCCGGAAACCGCCATTCTGATCTTGATTGAAAAACAGGAAAGCGAGCGCTAATTCGCCAGGCCTCTTTTATTCAGGCGGTCCGGTGAGGATCGCCTGAATAAAGCACGTTTAATTCGACGTGTAAGACGTAATTCTTCTGCTCTACAAACGGCATTGTAAAAATAGATGGCACAGGACATCTCCGTTGTCTTACGGCAATTTTCTCTGTGCCTTATTTATCCGAAACGTTTCGCATACGTTTAAACACAGCCACCGGTAACGGGGCGGGTATCCGGCTGTTATCTGAGGAATACAACAATGACAACGCTTGCATGTAACCACAAAAATAATCCCAGGTTCTGGATTTTTGGTCTGTTTATCTTTCTCTACTTTTTTATTATGGCGACCTGTTTTCCATTTCTGCCCATCTGGCTGTCGGATATTATCGGACTGACTAAAACGGAAACCGGGATTGTTTTTTCCTGCATTTCGCTATTTGCCATTAGCTTCCAGCCGATCCTCGGCGTGATCTCTGACCAGCTGGGCCTGAAGAAAAATCTGCTGTGGGTCATTACCATCGCGCTTTTTCTGTTCGCGCCTTTTTTTCTCTACGTTTTTGCGCCGCTGCTGAAAACCAGCATCTGGCTTGGGGCGCTCGCTGGCGGAATTTACATCGGTTTTGTGTTCTCTGCCGGAGCGGGGGCCATTGAAGCCTATGTTGAACGCGTCAGCCGCAACAGCGCGTTCGAATATGGCAAAGCACGGATGTTTGGCTGCCTGGGCTGGGGACTTTGTGCTTCAACGGCGGGGATGCTGTTTAGTATTAATCCTGAATGGGTGTTCTGGATGGGATCGGCGGCAGCGCTCCTGCTGATGGTACTGCTGATTGTGGCGAAGCCGCGAAACAACCAGACCGCGCAGGTGATGGACGCCCTCGGCGCAAACCAGCCGCAAATCACGACCCGGATGGTTTTCTCGCTGTTCCGCCAGCGCAAAATGTGGATGCTGATCCTGTATGTCATCGGCGTAGCCTGCGTTTACGATGTTTTTGACCAGCAGTTTGCCACCTTCTTCAAAACTTTCTTTGCCACGCCGCAGGCGGGAACGCAGGCTTTCGGCTTTGCCACTACCGCCGGGGAGCTGTGCAACGCCATCATCATGTTCTGCTCGCCGTGGATTATTAACCGCATTGGCGCGAAGAATACCCTGCTGATTGCGGGTTTTATTATGACGGTGCGTATTATCGGGTCATCTTTCGCCACCACCGCGCTGGAAGTCGTGGCGCTGAAGATGCTACATGCGCTGGAAGTGCCATTTCTGCTGGTTGGCGTATTTAAATATATCACCGGCGTGTTTGATACCCGCCTTTCGGCAACCATCTATTTGATTGGTTTTCAGTTCGCTAAACAGATGGCCGCCATTTTTCTGTCAGCGTTTGCGGGTAATATGTATGACCGGATCGGCTTCCATGATACCTATCTGATCCTCGGCTGCTTCGTGCTGATGATGACGCTGGTTTCTGCGTTTACCCTGTCGGGAAAACCGTTACTTCGCCCGGCGGCGGATCGCATTACCGGATAGCGATTATTTCCCGACCCAGTTATTTTTGATTTTAAATTTATCGGCACGGTTATAGCTGAAGGAGTAGTTAAACGCCGTGCCGTCTTCAAGCTTCGTCACCCCGGACACTTTCAGCATCGGCTGACCGGCCGGGATGCAGAGAAGCGCCGCCAGTTCCTCACCAAACAGATCGCCTTCAATAACCGAGTTATAAAACTTTATCTTTTTGCCGGTGATATGCTCGATATATTCATAAAGCGACCCTTCTTCCAGCAGCCTCGACGGAATAACGGGGATAACGCTGCGGTTAATCCATGAATCCTCAACCAGTACCGGCACGTCATCAATCAAACGCACGCGGCGAATAAAATGCACCGGCTCGCCTTCGTGGATTTCTAAATAGCGGGCAATGGTTTTATCGGCAGGTAAAAGCTGATGGCAGACCAGGCGGCTGGAGATTTTCGCCTGCTCGCGGAATTCACGCGAAAAGCCTAAAACGGAATCGCCGGTGCCGTCATTAAGCATAAACACATCATCTTCCAGCGCGCGGGTGACGAACATGCCCTTGCCGTGGATACGCTCAATAAATCCCTCCTGCTCCAGCATATGCATCGCTTTTTGCAGCGTGACCCGCGTGACGCCATATTGCGCTGCCAGCTCGCGTTCTGACGGAATTTTTTCGCCGACCTGCCAGCGATTGCTCAGGATCTCTTTTTTAATCGCGTTTTTTATTTGAATGTAGCGAGCAACCATAGCGTCAGGCCAGCAGGAAAAGAAGGCGATAGTTTATCAGGGATTAGTGACCCGGCAAGCCTGAGCCGCCGGGTCTAAAACAGATAAAATTTTGTATAAAGCAACATTACTCATGCGACAGCGATTTGCTCTGCTGCGGCTTCCTCTTTTTCCTTCGCCAGTTGTTTACGTTCCATGATGCGGAAGAAGGGGTAATACACCGCCATTGAAATAAAGATCATACAGCCGGACCAGATGGCTGCCGGGATGTTTCCGCCAGTGGCGAAATAGGCGTTCAGGATGGGCGGCATGGTCCACGGCACCTGGAATACTGCGCGTCCGATAATGTCAAAATACATCAGCAGCCATGAGCCGGTACAAATCACTACGGGGGCGAGGATCAACGGCAGCATCATTATCGGGTTAAATACCATCGGCACGCCGAAAACCACCGGTTCATTAATACAAAATATGGCCGGGCCAATGGAAAGCCGACCCAGCGATTTGTAGTAGCGGCTTTTTGATATCAGCATGGCCAGCACCAGACCCAGCGTGGCACCCGTCCCGCCAATACTGACGAAAGAAATATAAAACTCGGCGGTAATATGCGGGATGGGCTGATGATTAAGGTATGCCTCGGTATTCTCAACAATAAACTTGAGGAAAATCGGAGTGGTGATGCCGGAGAACAGATTGGAGTGGATGCCGCATCCCCACAGCAGGGAAATTAGGGTGATCAGAATGAGGATGCCGGGCAGGGTATCCAGCCCAATCACCAGCGGGCTAAATACCATCGTGAAAAAGGCATTCAGATCAAAGTTGAGCACCACGCGGACCAGCCAGATTAAGGTCAGGCAGGCCATCGCCGGGGCGAGGCTAATAAAAGACTGGAGCACCGCTGGCGGCACGCTGTCGGGAAGGCGAATATAAATTTTATGTACGATAAAAAAGCGCACAATGTAAACCGTCATCACGGCCAGAACAATTGCCGAAAACAATCCCGTTGCGCCGAAATTATCGACGTTGACTTTATAGTTTTCGTCGACCTGGGCAAGGATAAAAACCACGACGGTAATACAACAACAGCTTAATCCGTCCAGCTTGTAATGTTTGGCGAGACTGACGCTAACACCAATGGCGGAAACCAGCCCAATACTGCCGAAGGTGGCCTGCACCGGTACGCTGAGGATTTCGCCATAGCTGCCAAGAAATTCGCTCCAGCCGTCAATGGGTAAATTAGCGATGATAAGAAACAGACTGCCGACGAGAATACAGGGCATCGTGAAGGCAACGCCGTCGCGTATTGCGACCAGAATGACGTTGTTACCTATTTTTATAAAGACAGGTAAGATCTTATTTTCCAGAAAATCTTGCATTTATACATCCCGTTAGAATACATCGCGAGTGGACTCACAGTAGCGTCGATCGGGGCAGGTACAGCTTTATTCCTGGTGATAAAGCGCCCGGCAGTAAAACGTTGCCGGGCGGATATGCGACGCCAGACTTTCAGCCAGGAGACAAGCATCTCCCGGCTAAATACTTAGGCTTCAGCGTTCAGTGCGGCTGCGGCTTCTTCTCTTTCCGTCACCCGCTGTTTGCGCTCCAGCACACGGAAGAAGGGGTAATACATCGCCGTTGAGATCACCACCATACAGCCGGACCAGATCGCCGCCGGAATGTTGCCGCCGGTGGCGAAATAGGCGTTAAGAACGGGCGGCATGGTCCAGGGGATCTGGAATACCGGGCGACCGATTATGCCGTACTGCATCAGCAGATATGAGCAGGTACAAATCACCATTGGCGTAATGATAAGCGGCAGCATCATCACCGGGTTGAATACCATCGGCACGCCAAAGATCACCGGTTCATTGATGCAAAAAATAGCGGGCGCGATGGAAATGCGGCCCAGCGATTTGTAGTAGCTGCTTTTCGATATGAGCATGGCCAGCACCAGGCCCATCGTTGCGCCAGAACCGCCCGTACAGATGAAGAAGTTGTAAAACCCTTCGGCGGTAATGTGCGGCACCGGCTGGTGATTCAGGTAAGCTTCGGTATTTTCGGCGATAAACTTAAGGAATATCGGGCTGGTAATGCCGGAGAGAACGTTGGTCCCGTGAATACCGCAGCTCCACAGCAGGGAGATCAGCGCAACCAGAATTAAGATGCCGGGCAGAGTATCCAGCCCCATTACCAGCGGGCTTAAGATCAGGGTGAAGAACGCGTTGATGTCGAAATTCAGCACCACCCGCACCAGCCAGATCAGCGTCAGGCAGGCCATCGCGGGTGCCAGGCTGATGAAAGATTGCATGACCGCCGGGGGCACGCTGTCAGGCAGGCGGATGTAAATTTTCTTCTCGACAAAGAAGCGAACAATATACACCGTCAGCACCGACAGAATAATCGCCGAGAATAACCCGGCTGCGCCGAAATTATTTACGTTGATTTTATGCGTATCATCAAGCTGGGCCAGCAGGAATACCGCGACGGTAATACAGCAGCAGCTCAGACTGTCCAGCTTATAATGCCGGGCAAGATTGAAGCTAATACCAATCGCGGCAATCAGACCGATGGCCCCAAATGTTGCCTGTACCGGCACGCTAAGCATTTCGGCATAGCTGCCAAGAAACTCACTCCATCCAGGAATGGGTAAATTAGCAATAATGAGGAAAAAACTACCGGCAATGATAAATGGTAATGTAAATGAAATGCCATCACGTACCGCGACCAGAACAACGTTATTACCGATCTTCATTAAGACCGGTAACATCTTATTTTCCAGAAAGTCTTGCATAACTCAGTCCCTTTAACGTCTTCAGCCACGTCCGGTGGTGAAACTATATTGCGGCAGGAATTCACGGTTAGCCGCCAGATAATCCTCAAGGATTTTTCCGGCCACCTCTACGGAAGGCACCAGCGGATGACTGGATAACGCCAGCAGCGCCGTTGCTTTATCGCCGGTAACGGCGGCTTCAACGGTTAATTCCTCAAAGGATTTCACGCTCTGGATCAGACCACGCACCCGCGCTGGCAGATGACCATAGGCCAGCGGATGCGCGCCCAGTTTGTCGATAACGGCGTTGGTTTCGATGACCGCGTCGTCAGGCAGATCCGGCGTGGTGCCGTGGTTAGGGACGTTAACAACGTGGACTTCATGCTTGTTGTTATAAATCGAACTGATGATAGAGCAGGCGGTATCGGAATACCACGCGCCGCCACGGCTGGAAAGCTCGGCAGGCTTTTCACACAGTTCCGGGTTTTTGTAGATTTCCAGCAGCGCATGTTCAATGCCCAGCGAGCGCTCACCGCGCGTGCCGCCGTTTTTCAGTTCTTCCAGCTCATGCTCGACCATTTCACGATTGAGGTAGAAATACTTCAGGTAGGAGAGCGGATAGAGTTTCAGCGCGCGGATAAAATCCGCTGGCAGACCGATATCGGGGATATTTTTCAGTTTGTTGGCCCCCACACCCTGCGCGAGTTTCTCGATAAAATCGGCGGTGACATCTTCGCCATCCAGCGCGATTTGGTCGGCGAAAATCAGATGGTTAAGCCCCATGACGCGGGCGGTGACGGCGCTGCGTCCAACGCCGTAAGCGTTGGCGATATCCATCATCATGCTGTTGGCACCGCTACAGATGCCGAGCGATTTAATCGGGCTGTATTTGGCAATCGCTTCGGTCACGATACCGGCCGGATTGGTGAAGTTGATCATCCACGCATCCGGGCACAGGGTTTCCATCTCTTTGCAAACCTCCAGCAGAACCGGAATGGTGCGCTGCGCCTTCATAAACCCGCCCGGGCCGGTGGTTTCCTGACCCAGCACGCCGTATTTCAGGGGGATTTTTTCATCCTGAATACGGGCGGCTAACTGACCGACACGGATTTGCGTGGTGACAAAATCAGCATCTTTCAGCGCTTCTTTACGATCTGTTGTCATGTGGACCGTCATCGGAATACCGGCTTTTTTCACCATCCTTTGCGCCAGCTTTCCAACAATTTCCAGTTTTTCGCGCCCGGCTTCAATATCGACCAGCCAGTATTCACTGACCGGAAGTTCCGCATGACGTTTGATAAAGCCGTCAATTAACTCCGGCGTGTAACCAGAACCGCCACCCAATGTTACTACTTTTAACTTTTTCATCGTCTCACCTAATTATTCTTAACTGGCATACGCCAGATTGTCGCAAAATATACCAACCTGCGCGAGATGAAATCGCGAGATAAATCACAAAATTTATTGATGTGATAAAAACTATATAATACCGGGTGTTGCCATTAAGAATAACCAAACATATTCACCAAATGATTATGTTTTGTTTATATATAAATCACAGTGATGATTCATATCTTTTTTTGAAAATAGTGTTATCTCGCTCACGTTCCTGTTTCCAAAAATATTTACTTGTGGGGATGTTGATAATACTCTCTTTTGGCCTGCGATGAGTGCTGATATTTATTAGGAAACCAATCTCTTTTTTCAGGGAAAATGCTGTGATTTCCAGAATGTGGGTAATTACAAAAATAATATTCACTGCATGTATATATCAATACTCAACTGTGGCTTTTAAGAAATTAATGGATCATTGAAAAGGAATGGTAATAATGAAGAAAACAACACTCGCAGTTGCAATAGGCTTATTAGCGGTTGCCAACAGCAGTTGGGCGCGTCCTCAACAAATGACGTTGGAACAGCGTTTAGAACAGCTTGAATCCCGTCTGGAAGCGGCCGAAACGCGCGCAGCTCAGGCAGAAAATAAGGTTCAACAACTGCAGGTCAAGCAGGCTACTGAAATTAAAGAAATTAAAGAGGCACAGGGTAATACTCCGGTAAACGGTTCAACGCCTGCCGATGAAACCAAAAAAAATTCCTCTATACCTAACCTTTTGCTGTCAGGTTACGGCGATCTTAAAATCTACGGCGACGTGGAATTCAACATGGATGGTGAAAGCCGCCGTGGTACGTTGACCACCATGAGTGAAGATCGCACCACTGAGCAGTGGGATATGGACGGTCGTATCCTGATTGGTTTCGACGGCACGCGTAAACTGGACGATGGCCGTTTTGCTGGCTTCTCTATTCAGCCGCTGGCCGATATGTACGGTTCCATGAATCTTGATGATGCGTATTTCCACTTCGGTCAGGAAAACGACTGGAAAGTGAAACTGGGTCGTTTCGAAGCCGCCGATATGTTCCCGCTCAATCAGGATACCTTCGTTGAGCACTCAGGTAATACCGCCAACGATCTCTACTCCGATGGTCAGGGCTACATCTATATGATGAAAGAAGGCCGTGGTCGTTCTGATGCGGGCGGCAACTTCATGCTCAGCAAACAGATCGATGACCTGTATCTGGAGCTGAACACGCTGATTGAAGATGGCTCTTCGCTGTATGCCAGCAACGACAACTTTGGCGGCTCGCGTACCTATCACGGTCGTGAAATGACCAAAGAGAAGAACGTGGTTTATCTGCGTCCGGTTGCTAAATGGACGCCGACGAAAGAACTCGCTTTCTCTGCCGGTATGGAAAGCAACGTTGTTAATAATGCGTATGGCTACTATGACAACAATGGCGACCTCGTCGATCAGTCTGGTCGTACCGGTTACGGCTTAACCATGACCTGGAACGGCCTGGCAACCGACCCGGAGAATGGTGTCGTCTTTAACCTGAACACCGCTTACATGGATGCGCAAAACGAGCAGGACTTCACTGCGGCAACCAACGTGCTGTGGAAAAACTTCGAACTGGGCTATATCTATGCTCATAACAAAATCGACGACTTCGCTGGCGTTGTCTGTGAAAACGACTGCGTGATTGAAGATGAAGGCGCCTACGATATTCATACCGTTCATGCTTCCTACCTGATCCCGAACGTGATGGATATGCAGAACTTCAACATCTACCTGGGTACTTACTACTCGAAAATCCAGAGCGACGAAGAAATCTCCAGCGACGACGATCGCTACGGTGCACGCGTCCGCTTCAAATACTTCTTCTGATAACGTATGAAGTACAAAAAACGCCTGAATTTTCAGGCGTTTTTTTATGGGTGTTGGTTAGCTTCTGCGGCAAGGGCGTAACAGGTAACTGAAAAACTACGCCCACTATGCCAGGTAAAACACCTCTTTCAGCTCGCGACTCAGCGGGCTGTTATCCGGATTGGCGGGCATCACGTCACGCATATACTTCCACCAGCGCTGGCAAACGTCGGTGCTGGCGACCGCGTCCCAACGCTCTTCCGATTCAATTTCCACCGTGGCAAACAGCAGGTTGCGAGGCTTATCCAGGTAAATGGCGTAGTGATGCGCGCCGTGGGCTTTCAGCACCTCTTCCAGTTCTGGCCAGATGGGGTTATGGCGGCGCTGATACTCTTCATGGGCGTCGGCGTTGACCTGCATTACAAAGGCTTTGCGGATCATAACGCCTCCAGGTACAGCTCGCGCACTTCGTCGCGGCTGGCGGTGCGTGGGTTGCAGGGCGCGCACGGGTCAGCGAGCGCTTTGTCCAGCCAGCCTTCGATATCTTCTTTGGTCACGCCGAGCTGGCTGAAGCCCGTCGGAATGCCGACGCGTTTGCTTAACGCGCGGATGGCGTTGATCGCCTCCATGCTCGCCACGTCATCGCTCATGCCGCGCGTATCGACGCCCATCGCCTGCGCCACACGGGCAAATCGCGCCACCGCGTTCGGGCGGTTAAAGTTTTCGATGACCGGCAGCAGGATGGCGTTGCATACGCCGTGCGGCAGGTTATGGGTCGCGCCCGGCTGGTGGGCCAGCGCGTGAACCAGCCCAAGTCCGGCGCTGTTAAACGCCATTCCCGCCAGGTACTGACCAAATGCCATCTGCTCTCGGGCTTGCAGATTATGCCCGTCATCAACCGCCTTCGGCAGCCACAGGTTGATCAGGCGGATAGACTCCAGCGCATTGGCGTCGGTCAGCGGATGCGCGCCGAGAGAGACGTAGGCTTCCACCGCGTGGGTCAGCGCGTCCATCCCGGTCGCGGCGGTGACGGAGGCCGGAATATCCAGCATCACGCTGGCGTCATCTACCGCGATATCAGGAATGATATTCGGGTCGATAATGACCTCTTTCACCTGACGTTCGCTGTTAATGATCACCGCATTGCTGGTCATCTCGGCTGCCGTCCCGGCGGTGGTGTTGATGGCGACCAGCGGCACGCCTGCATTTTTCACTTTGCCGACGCCGGAATAATCGGTAGACGGCCCCGGATTGGCGGTGAGGATTTTCACCGCTTTGGCGGTGTCAATCGGGCTGCCGCCGCCGAAAGCAATCAGGTAATCACACTCTGCATCCTGATACGCGGCGTAGCCTTTTTGCACCAGCGCTTCGGTCGGATTCGGGAACACCTCATCGAACAGATGGTAAGACATCTGCTGCGCATCCAGCGCGCTGAACAGGCTGTCCAGCAGCCCCAGCTTCACCAGTTGCCCGTCGGTGACGATCAGCGCCTTGCCCCACTGTTTAGCGGCAACCAGATTGACCATATCGCCGATAGCGCCCGCGCCGTGCAGGCTGATTTTAGGAAGTGCCAGCATAAAGCTCATAATAATTCTCCTTTAAGCCCGGCCCATCAGGCTGTTTGACGTGGGCGGTGCGCAATCTGTGATTTTTGCGTGCTGCCAGAGTCCAGGCTCTTTATAGTGATTTTGCGAAATCCGTTTCCCTCGCCTTGTTCGTAAAGGAGAGGGGGAATGTACTTAGGCGTACAGTTCTAAGGCACTTGCCAGCGGCGTGACGCCAAAACGTTTGCCGAGAGCGATCAACTCGTCACGGGTAATGGTTTGCTTCATGCCTCCCATTGAGAGCACTTTGACCAACACCTCCGCCGATTTTTCAGCGGTGTCGATGAGGCCGAAGGTTTCATCCAGCGTCGGGCCGCTGCCAAAGACGCCGTGGAAAGGCCACAGCACCAGCGAGTGCTGCTGCATTTCGCGGGCGGTGGCCTGACCGATATCATCCGTACCCGGCACCATCCACGGCAGAATGCCGACGCCGTCCGGGAATACGACCAGACATTCGGTGCTGCCTTCCCACAGCTTGCGGGTAATGAGTGCGGTGTCGTTTTCCATCACGTAGGTCAGGGCGATCAGGTTGGTGGCATGGCAGTGCATGATCACCCGATCTTTACCGGCGGTCGCTTTAATGCGCTCGCAGTGCGACAGAAAATGGGCGGGCAGTTCGGAGGTCGGCACCGCATCGTGGGTGAGTCCCCACAGAATGTGATAGCCCGCGCCGTCGCTGTCCACTTTGACCACGCCGAGGTTCGCTGCCGGATCGAGCTGCACGTTACGGAAGAATTTGCCGGAGCCGGTGACGATGAAAAAGGTGTTTGCCAGCAGCGGCATTGGCTGGCTTAAGGCGATATGGCGCGGCTGCGCGTGGAACTCCGCCGTGTAAGGCTCTACGTCGGCGTCATCCAGACGCAGCGTGAGGTTGCCACCGTTGCGCTCGTCCCAGCCTTTCAGCCAGGCATCGGAAGTGGCTTTGATCATGCCCTGGACAAACCAGGCGTTGATAATGGTCTGCATAGTGTTCACTTTCCTTCAATATGCCGGGTTACCCGGCCTGATCATTACGGTTAGAACGGAGTGGGTTTCCCCTCGCGCTCAGGATTCGGGGTTCGGTGCTCCCCCTCTCCCTAACCCTCTCCCTCAAGGGAGAGGGGACTGTCCGGCGTCGTTGTTGGGTTGAGTGATCCACATACCCCCACCGTGGCACGTACCCCTCCCGAGGGAGAGGGAACTGTCCGGCGTCGTTACTGGGTTGAGTGATCCACTTACCCCCACCGTGGCACGTACCCCTCCCGAGGGGGAGGGAACAGTCTGGGTTCGCGGTTACGTCCGGTGCCGGTTTTCTCCCTCTCCCTCAGGGAGAGGGTCGGGGAGAGGGGGAGCGTCTGTACTCCTTCCCAACAGCCTGGGCGCAGTATTATCCCCGCGACCTCAGCACCTCTTTTTCATACCCGCGCACGTTATCCAGCCACTGGCTGCCCGCTGGCGTATCGTGCCGCTGGCAGTACATCTCCCACACCGCCTGCCACGGCAGCGATTTTTGTTCTTCCAGCAGCGCCAGGCGAGCGGTGTAATCCCCCGCCGCCTCAAGCTGGCGCAGTTGCTCCGTCGGCTCCAGCAGCGCGCGCAGCAGTGCTTTTTTCATATTGCGGGTGCCAATCACCCAGGCCGCGATGCGGTTAATTGAGGCGTCAAAAAAGTCGAGGCCGATATGCACGCGGTCAAACAGGTCGTGACGAACAATCTCGCTGGCAATCGCCTGGGTTTCATCATCCAGTAGCACCACGTGGTCGCTGTCCCAGCGCACCGGGCGGCTGACGTGCAGCAGCAGGCGCGGCACGTACAGCATGGCGGCAGAGATTTTGTCGGAGATAACCTCCGTCGGATGGAAGTGGCCTGCGTCGAGGCACAGCGCGGTCTGGCGGCTGGTGGCGTAGCCCATATAAAACTCGTTCGAGCCGACGGTATAACTCTCCGCGCCGATACCGAACAGCTTGCTCTCCACGGCGTCGATGTGATGCGCAGGGTTTAGTTTTTCGCTCATCACCTCATCCAGCGCTTCAAGCAGACGCTGGCGCGGCGCGAGACGGTCAACGGTGACATCTTTCATGCCGTCAGGAACCCAGATATTCATCACCGATGGCGTACCGAGCTGCTCGCCAAACCAGGCGGAAACGCGGCGGCTGGCCTTGCAGTGGTCAATCCAGAACTGGCGGATTTCCGGGTTGGCGTGCGACAGCGTGAAGCCATCAGCACTCAGCGGATGTGAGAAGCAGGACGGGTTAAAATCCAGCCCCAGCCTGTTGGCTTTCGCCCATTGCACCCAGTTTTTGAAATGTTCCGGCTTGATCTCATTGCGGGCGACCGGCGCGTCAGCTTCGTGATAAATGGCATGTAGATTGAGGCGCTTCGGTCCTGGGATCAGGCTGAACGCCAGTTCCAGATCGTCGCGGAGTTCAGCGGCGTTACGCGCTTTCCCCGGATAGTTACCCGTGGCCTGAATCCCCCCGGTCAGGTTGCCTTCCGGGTTTTCAAACCCGGCGACATCATCGCCCTGCCAGCAGTGCATGGAAACGGGCAACCTGTCGAGCTGGCGCAGAGCCTCCTCAACATCAATTTTCACCGCGGCGAACCGCTGTTTCGCCAGTTCCCAGGCGTGCTCAAGTGGAGTGGTCATGCGCAAAGCTCCTTTGTCTGTCGTTGGGTCTGAGACTGCGCGACGTAGCGGGCGATCTCATTATCAGGATGAGGGGTAAAAGTGGTCAGCTCGTAATTGGCGGCGACCACCTGACGAAAATCGGTGACGTCGGTCAGTTCATCCAGCGTCATAAGCTGCACGCCGATATTGCCGAGCGTGGAGGCTTCAATCGGTCCGGCGACGACGGTAATTCCGCAGGCGTCAGCACAAAGCTGATTGAGTAACCGGTTCTGGCAGCCGCCGCCGACAATATGCAGCGTGCGGAATGGCTGACCGCGCAGAAATGCCAGTTCGCCGAGCACGTCGGCATACAGAATGGCGAGGCTGTCAAAAATGCAGCGCGCCAGTTCGGCATCGCACAGCGGCGCGGGTTGACCCGTCTCGCGGCAGGCCGCCTGGATCTCCGCGCTCATATTGTCTGGATTGATAAAGCGATCGTCGTTCGGGTTAATCACGAAACGGCAGGCGGGCAGCGCTTCGGTGCGGGCGATTAAATTCGCTAAATCGCTGACGCTCTGCTCGGCAAGCACGCGCTGGAGCAGCCACAAGCCCATAATATTTTTCAACACCCGGTAGCGGCCTTCTGCGCCGCCTTCGTTGGTGATATTGGCGGCCAGCGCGCTGTCGCTGGTGTACGGCGTTTTGCTCTCAAAGCCCATCAGCGACCAGGTGCCGGAAGAGATCCACGCCGCGTCTTTACTTTCCAGCGGAACGGCGATCACCGCGCTGGCCGTATCGTGGCTGGCGACGGCAACAACCGGGATCTCTGCATCCTGCGGGCTGCGCCAGTGACCAATCACATTACCCGGATGCGCAGGCGTGCCGAACCACGCGGCGTTTGCCCCGGTCCAGTCCAGCAGGGTGTTATCCCAGTCGTCGGTATTGATATTCACCAGTTGCGTGGTGGTGGCGTTGGTGTATTCCCAGTTCATCCTGCCGGTGAGACGGTAGCTAAAATAATCGGCAATCAGCAGCGCATGGGTGACGTCATTCAGCGCGTCCGGCTGCTGCTCAGTCAGCGCCCGTAGCTGGTAAAGCGTGTTGAACGGCAGAAACTGGATGCCGCTGCGACGGTAAATGTCTTTCTTACCGAGCTGCGCCAGCGCGCGCGCCATCACGCCTGTGGTGCGGTCATCGCGATAGGCCACCGGCAGGCCCACGCGCTCGCCCTGCGCGTTCAGCAGGACGTAATCCACGCCCCAGGTATCCACGCCGATACTGTCGATGGTCACGCCTTCTTCACTGACTTTTTCCAGCCCGCAGCGAATTTCGGCTTCCAGGCCGTCAATGTCCCAGCAGTCAAAACCGTCCACTTTTTGCAGGCGGTTACTAAAACGGTGGATTTCGCGCAGGGTAAGGGTGCGGCGGTCAAAGCGTGCGAGCATTACGCGTCCGCTGGATGCGCCTAAATCGACAGCGACGCAGTGGCGAAAAGTCATGATGCGGTCCTTCTCAGAATGATTACGCCCAGTCTAAAAAAGAACGCTGCCCGCAACCTTCTTACTACGGACAGCCGTTATTGCCCGCTGGCAAGAAAGCAAAGATGAACGTGAGGTAGCTCACAAATTACGGCAAAAGCGGGGATGTGACAGCGGCCTCATTTCCGCATATTCGTCGCCGTTTCTTGAAAAACTGACAGGCTTTGCACGCTTTGCTGTCAAAACTTGAAGGTGAGAAGCGCACGCCTTATTTACTATGTTGAGAATTCTTCTCACTGGTGGCGACTCTTATGACCGTACTTCACAGCGTGGATTTTTTTCCGTCGGGCAGCGCATCAGTGGCGATTGAGCCGCGTCTTCCGCAGGCGGCATTCCCGGAGCATCACCATGATTTTCATGAAATTGTGATTGTTGAACACGGCACCGGCATTCATGTTTTTAACGGCCAGCCGTACACCATCAGCGGCGGCACCATCTGCTTTGTCCGCGATCACGACCGTCACCTGTATGAACATACCGACAATCTGTGTCTGACCAACGTCCTGTACCGCTCGCCGGAAGCGTTCCAGTTTTTGTCCGGGCTGAATTTACTGCTGCCGCAGGAGCAGGACGGGAATTATCCGTCGCACTGGCGGGTGAACCAGACTGCGCTGACCCAGGTGCGGCAGATTGTCGGGCAGCTTGAGCAGCATGATGACGCGCCGGATGCACCGGAAAGAGCCAATCGCGAGCTGCTGTTTATGCAACTGCTGGTGCTGCTGCGTAAAAGCAGCCTCGCGCAGAATGCGGAAGATAACGATGCCCGCCTGAACCAGCTGATCGTCTGGCTGGAGGAGCATTTTGCGGAAGACGTGTGCTGGGAGTCGCTGGCCGACGGTTTTTCGCTGTCATTGCGCACGCTGCACCGCCAGCTCAAGCAGTACACCGGGCTGACGCCGCAGCGCTACCTCAACCGTCTGCGGCTGATCAAAGCGCGTCACCTGCTGCGCCACAGCGACGAAAGCGTGACGGATATTGCCTACCGCTGCGGCTTCGGCGACAGCAATCACTTTTCCACCCTGTTTCGCCGGGAGTTCTCCTGGTCACCGCGTGATATCCGCCAGGGCCGCGACGCCGTTCTTCAGTAACGCGAAGAGAGTCAACGTTTTTGGCGGGCGGATGGTTAATAATCCCCGATCCTAAGGCGCTGAGGTGATCCCGTAGTGGGCCAGTTAATTCTTCGAAAAGCCGACTTTTTCCCGCACGTCGGCCAGGCAGTTGCCGTGGCGGATCGCTATCCGCAAAACGTATTTGCTGAACATACCCACGAGTTCTGTGAACTGGTGCTGGTGTGGCGCGGCAACGGCCTGCACGTGCTTAATGACCGCCCGTACCGCATCACGCGCGGCGATCTGTTTTATATCCGCGCCGAAGATAAACACTCCTATGCCTCGGTAAACGATCTGGTGCTGCAAAATATTATTTATTGTCCTGATCGGCTGACGCTCAACCTCGACTGGGCGGCGCACATTCCCGGTTTTGACGGGCGCGAGCACAGCCCGCACTGGCGGCTGGGCAGCAGCGGTATGAACCAGGCCCGTCAGTTGATTAGCCAGCTTGAGCATGAAAGCGCGCACCCGGACGCGCAGACTCACGACATGGCCGGGCTACTGTTTGGGCAGCTGGTGATGATCCTCAAACGGCACCGCTATACCAGCGATAATCTCTCCGCGCTCTCCCGCGAGCCGCTGCTGGATAAACTCATTACCGCGCTGGCGGGCAGCCTTGATCGCGCCTTCGTGCTCGATCGCTTCTGCGAACAGGAGCAATGCAGCGAGCGGACCCTGCGCCAGCAGTTTCGCAGCCAGACCGGGATGACCATCAACCAGTACCTGCGTCAGTTACGCATCTGTCACGCGCAATACCTCCTCCAGCATACGGAAATGATGATCGGCGAAATCGCGATGCAGTGCGGTTTTGAAGACAGTAACTATTTTTCGGTCGTTTTTAACCGTGAGACTGGCATGACGCCAGGACAATGGCGGCAGCGCAGCCACTGCCTTGAAACTCGCTTTAGCAGGTACGTTATGCGTTAACGTGAGACGGGACAGCGCCAGCATCTTTTCCGTGCTGGTTAGATACCGCAGTTCCCCCTCTCCCCGGCCCTCTCCCTTGAGGGAGAGGGAGTGGTCAGTGCCTCGCGTCAGGTTCAGTAGACAGCTCAGCCTGCGTAAAGATTGCACATTCAGTTATAACGCCGGGCGGTTCCCTCTCCCTCAAGGGAGAGGGTTAGGGAGAGGGGGAAAATTGCCACCGGGCTTTCAGCCTGGTTTATCTTTTTCTGAGGCTCGGGTCATCGGGCCTTTTTTTCTTAAGTCCTCACATTATTTTCTTTGAGAAACCGGGTCAGGGATAAGGGGAGGCTCCGTACCCGCAGTTCACCCTCTCCCCGGCCCTCTCCCTCGAGGGAGAGGGAGTGGTCAGTGCCTCGCGTCAGGTTCAGTAGACAACCCAGCCTGCGTAAAGATTGCACATTCAGTTATAACGCCGGGCGGTTCCCTCTCCCTCGAGGGAGAGGGTTAGGGAGAGGGGGAAAATCGTCACCGGGCTTTCAGCCTGGTTTATCTTTTTCTGAGGCTCGGGTCATCGGGCCTGTTTTTCTTAAGTCCTCACATTATTTTCTTTGAGAAACCGGGTCAGGGATAAGGGGAGGCTCCGTACCCGCAGTTCCCCCTCTCCCCGGCCCTCTCCCTCAAGGGAGAGGGAGTGGTCAGTGCCTCGCGTCAGGTTCAGTAGACAACTCAGCCTGTGTAAAGATTGCACATTCAGTTATAACGCCGGGCGGTTCCCTCTCCCTTGAGGAAGAGGGAGTGGTCAGTGCCTCGCGTCAGATTCAGTAGACAACTCAGCCTGCGTAAAGATTGCACATTCAGTTATAACGCCGGGCGGTTCCTTCTCCCTCGAGGGAGAGGGAGTGGTCAGTGCCTCGCGTCAGGTTCAATAGACAGCTCAGCCTGCGTAAAGATTGCACATTCAGTTATAACGCCGGGCGGTTCCCTCTCCCTCGAGGGAGAGGGTTAGGGAGAGGGGGAAAATTGCCACCGGGCTTTCAGCCTGGTTTATCTTTTTCTGAGGCTCGGATCATCAGGCCTGGTTTCCTTTTGCAACCTCCTTAATACTTCGCATTTTAGGCTGCCAGTACCAGGTTTTACCTATTCCACTTTTAATATTTTCAATGAGTTAACCTCTGCTTTGGAAGCCATTGCGGCAATGTCCCCACGACAATAATCACAAACCGCCTGACCTGTCACTTTCATTGGCATATCAGATCCTTTTGTGAAACCTGCTGAATAGTACCAATTTCAGCATGAGCATCTGCCATATTCCCATCAGGAAACGGAATTGTGGGGTCTTTTGACTTAGCTAATTTTGAGGCAATTCGTTACCGTTCCTTCCGTGGCTTCAACTCATTTATGACATGAATAATATTGTGACATTAATAGTGGGTGCTTTTTTTATAAAATAAATTTAATCGAAACTCTGTGCAATAAATCACATTCGACGAACGGATTTCGCTTTTATAATGTGAGGATTCTTATGCGGAGGTGAAATGCTGGCTTTTATCATCTTATTCTTTATTACTCTCGCAGCTTTTTTGTTATTGCTGGATAACAACGTTAAAGCTGCGCTGGATGATATTTGCTGGCTCAATTCTCCTGACGATCTCGCAGAAAGCGAATTATCCACTGACGATTGCCCTGATACACAAATAGCGCTGGAGTGGTCGCGTTTATGGGACTGCGCCGGGCTGGCGCTGCAAAGCGGCGTGCGCCGCCAGGTGCGTCAGGTCATCAAATCACGGCATCGCGTGCGCCAGCGCCTGCTGTTCCTCCGCAAGCGTGACGAGTTAGGTTTTAGCTTCCGTATTTCCAGCCTGCACCAGTTAATGGCCTGCCGCCATGCGAGCGGGGCCGACGGCGATGCCGTCGCTCAAACTCTTTTTATACCCAAAGCACAATGCGCGTTTTCGCCATTGTGCTTTTTTTTGTCTTAACGAAATCAAGAGGATAAATGATGTTTATTGTTTGTGTAGCCGCCTGTCCGACCGGAGTTGCCCATACCTATATGGCCGCTGAATCGCTTGAAATGACCGGCAAAAAACGCGGTCACGAGGTGAAAGTGGAAACCCAGGGCAGTATGGGAGCCGAAAACGAAATTGATGCTGAAGACCTGGCGCGCGCCAACGCGGTGATCATCGCCGCCGACGTTGCCATCAGCGGGAAAGAGCGTTTTGACGGCATGGTAAAACTGGAGTGCAGCGTCTCCGATCCGATCAAATTTGGCGACGCGGTGTTTGAAGCCGTGGAGCAGGAGGTGTCGCATGGCTAAATTTCAGGGAGGAGGCGGGAAGCCCTCGACGGGGGCGGAAGTCAAAAATGCCATCATGACCGGCGTCTCGTGGATGCTGCCTTTTGTCATCGCCGGGGCGGTGATCATGGGCATCGCGCGTATTGGCGCGTCGATGTACGGCATTGATAACATCTGGGATGCCAGCCATGAACAGGCGGGTCTGGTGATACAAATACTGCATAAGTTTGACGGCTTCGGCGGTCTGGCGCTGTCGCTGATGCTGCCGGTGGTGGCGGGCTATATCAGCTTTGCACTGGCTAACAAGCCGGGTATCGCGCCCGGTATGGTCGGTGGGCTGCTGGCGAGCAATCTGGGAACGGGCTTTCTGGGCGCGCTGGCTGCGGGTTTTGTGGCGGGCTACATCGTCCGGGCGCTGATCAAATACATTAAGCTGCCGAAAGCGCTGGCTTCCGCCGGGCCGATATTTATCCTGCCCGTTGGCGGCACGCTGCTGACCTGTATCGTGATGGCCTTTGTGATCGGCACGCCGCTGGCGGCACTGAATCACGGGATGGAAAGCTGGCTGCTGTCGATGTCCGGCACCAATAAAGTCCTGCTGGCGGCGGTGATCGGCGGGATGGTGGGCTTTGACCTCGGCGGCCCGGTCAACAAGGCGGCGGTGACGACGGCGATGGCGCTGTTGGCGTCCGGCATTTACGATCCCAACACCGCCGCGCAGGTGGCGATTATTATTCCGCCTATCGGCCTCGGCATTGCCACGCTGATGTGGGCAAAACGCTTCCCGGAATCGCTGCGCGAAGCGGGCAAAGCTTCCACGCTGATGGGGCTGATTGGCGTCTCGGAAGGGGCGATCCCGTTTGCGCTGTCTAACCCGAAAATCATCATCGTCAACGTGGTCGGCTCTGCGGTCGGCGCGTCGATGGCGGTCGGGCTGGGCGCGGTCAACCATGCACCGATTTCCGGCTTCTACGGCTGGCTGGCGGTCAATAGCTGGCCAGTCTATGTGCTGTCTATCGCCTGCGGTTCAGCAATTGTTGCCGGAGGATCGTTATTTGTCTTCCGTGGCGCGCAGGAAGACGCAACGCAGGAAAATAAAAAAGAGGCGGCTGCCCCGAAATTTAAAGCCAGCCGTTAATCGTTTCTTTTACTGACCAGAAAAATAAACGGAATTTTTCCGTGGGATTGGCTCGCGCCTGAAAAAGCAGGAACAAAAATGAAAACCGTACATTTGATTCAACATACCCACTGGGATCGGGAATGGTATTTCACCGAAAATGATTCCCGCGCCGTGCTTTATTATTTTATGGCGGACTTGCTCCAGCGTCTTGAAGCCGACGAATCATTGGGGCCATTTATACTTGACGGGCAAACGGTAGTGCTGGAGGACTATTTCCAGATCGCCCCGGAAAACCGCACGCGGGTGCAAAAACTGATCGACGACGGACGGTTGCTGATTGGCCCCTGGTATACGCAGACCGATTTCCTGGTGGTCGGCGCAGAGTCGATCACCCGTAACCTGCTGCTGGGCATGGCGGACTGCAACGCGCTGGGGCGTCGGATGCCGGTTGGCTACGTGCCCGACTCGTTCGGGCAGAGCGCGCAACTGCCGATGTTTCTCAGCCAGTTTGCCATTGACCACGCGGTGATCTGGCGCGGCTGGTGTGAGCACGATGTGGCGAACAGCGAGTTTCGCTGGCGCAGTGCTGATGGCAGTTGCGTCACCACGGCGGTGCTGCCGTGGGGCTACGGCTGCGCGAAATGGCTGCCAACCGACGCGCAGGACGCGTGGCAGGTGCTGCCAACGATCCTGCAAAAGCAGGCCAGATTCAGCACCTCCGCGCAAATCCTGTTGCCCAACGGCAACGACCAGTCGCCTTATGAATTCGGCGTTCCGGCGATGCTCGATGCGCTCAACGCGCAGCAGTCAGAGTACCGTTTTGTGCGCAGCGATTTCAGTCGCTACTTTCAGGCGCTGGCAGACGCACCGCTGACCGAGTTTGAGGGCGAACTGCTCAGCCCGAAATACATGCGCATTCACCGGGGGATTTTTTCAACCCGGATGGATATCAAGCTGGCGAACGCCCGGCTGGAGCAGTTTGTCAGCCAGCAGCTTGAGCCGCTGCTCAGTGTGGTCTGGCGGCTGGGGCTACCGTATCCGCAGCAGGCGGTGAATAACATCTGGCGCGAAGCGATGAAGTCCCACGCTCATGACAGCATCGGCGGCTGCAATGCCGACCGGGTAAACGCGATGGTTAAAGCGCGTCTCACCTCCGGTCAGGAAACCGCCAGCCAGCTTTTCGAACTGAATATGAAAATGCTGGCGGAAGGGATCACCGCGCGTCAGCAGGGCAAAAAAATCGTCGTCTTTAACCCGCTGCCGCACGTTCGCGACGCGCAGGTGGCGCTGACTCTCTACGTGCCCGGCAGCGATTTTTGCATCGTGGATGAAAACGGTCAGCCGTGCCGCTGGCAAATCGTTCACGAGGCGCAGCAGGATATGTCGGTCATCGTGCAGGAGCTTTCCAACAGCACCACCACGGTCTGGTATCGCAAGTGCGACATCCTGCTGGAAGCGAAGGCGCTGCCTGCCTGCGGCTATCTGACGCTGTATCTCCGGCAGGATATCGCCGCCGGATTTAGTGCGCCGGACGACGCCATCTCCGCACTGGAAAACACCTGGCTGCGCCTCTCGCTCGACGAAGGCCGCCTCGCGCTTATCGACAAGCGCAGCGGTAAACGCTGGGACGATATTTTGCGGCTGGTTGACGGCGGCGATGCCGGGGATACCTACAACTATTCGCCGCCGGAAGATGACTGGCGCGTTACCAGCGACGGCGCGCTGACCGCCGCCGAATGGCAGCGCGGAACCCTCGCCGATACGCTGACGCTTAGTGTATCAATAGCCGCGCCGCAGGATAAATCCGCCCGTCAGCAGCATTTATGCAACGCGCATCTGGACGTCAGCATGGTCATCGCCCTCGATCACCAGCGTCCGTTGCTGGACGTGCGCATTACCGTGGACAACAAGCTGCACGATCACCGGTTGCAGGTTGAAATCCCGACCGGCGTGCGCGAGCTGTTCCATTTTGCCGATCAGCCGTTCGGCCTGATCCGTCGGGAAAATCGTCCGCAGACTCTGGATCTCTGGCAGCAGGAGCAGTGGACGGAAGCGCCCGCCGCGCTGTGGCCGATGCAAAGCATGGTGATGATGCACGATCGGCAGCACGGAATGAGCGTGGTGACGGAAGGGCTGCGCGAGTATGAAATTCCGGCGGATAAACCCGACGTGCTGGCGATCACCCTGCTGCGCAGCGTCGGCTGGCTGGGGCTGCCCAATATGCCGTGGCGACCGGGCCGCGCTTCCGGGATGGTATTGCCGTCGCCGGATTCGCAGTTGCCGGGCCTGTTTCACTGCCATTTTGCGCTGCTGCCGCTGCATCAGGGAGCCGACAGCGCGTTCTGGCAGGAAATTGAACACTGGCGCACGCCTGCGACGGGCTGGCTGGATTCCGGCTGGTCGCGCTTTAAAACCAATCCGCACGGTCACCGCTTCCCGGCGAACTTTAGCCTGCTGAACTGGCAGACGCCGCTGCATTTCAGCACGCTTAAAAAAGCGCAAAATGGCGAGGCGCTGATCCTGCGCGGCTGGAATCCCGGCGCGATCGCCACCGATAAAACGTTCCCTGTGACCACGGGCGGCGTGGAGGAAGTTACGCTGGCGGAAGCGGCGGTTTTAACCTGCCCGTCTGACGTCGCTCCCTGCGCCCCGGTAAGCTGGCGCATCACCCCTGCGGAGAAAGGAGACGCCCGTGCGTAAAATTTCATTTATCTTCCCGCTGGAAAACGGTTTGCACGCCAGGCCCGCCAGCGAGTTTGAACAGCGGGTAATGGCGTTTCGCGCCCGCTTTACTTTCCATAACCTGCGTAACCAGCGGCAGGTTGACGCGCGCAGCGTGCTGGCGCTGATTGGCGCGGACGTGCTGTATCAGGATGCCTGCGAGTTGCTGATTGACGGTGAAGACGAGCAGGCGGCGCATCAGGCGCTGGAGGCGTTTATCGTCAACGAGCTGGCCGGGTGCGATGAGGCGCTGCCTGCGTCCACATCTGACGCGCATCAGCAGCCGCTGCCGGTCTTTCTGGCGGCCACGACCTCCCGCTACCTGCGCGGGAACGGCGTCAGTCCGGGACTGGCAACCGGCATCGCGGTGCCGCTGGGGGCGGTAGATTTCGCCACGCTTGCAGCCCAGGAGCCAGTGCAGGATGCCGCCTCACAACGTCAGGCGCTGGCACAGGCGCTAAGCCGCGTGCGCGTGGAGGTGCAGGAAGAGATGCGCCACGCGCAGGGCGAGGCCGCTTCCGTGCTGGGCGCACACCTGAAACTGCTGAACGACACTCTGCTGGAAGACGCGCTGCGCGCGCCGCCGCAGGCGGGTAACGCGCTGGTAGCGCTGGGGCTGATCGTTGACCAGCTCAGCCAGCCGCTGCGCGAAAGCCGCAGCCAGTATCTGCAACAGCGGGCGCTGGATTTACAGGATCTGGGGCTGCGCCTGGCGGCGCATCTGACCGCCCGGCCGCTGTTTACGCTGCCGGAATTCACCCAGGACGCGGTGATCATTAGCGCCGGACTTATCACGCCGGGTCAGTTTCTGGCGCTGCGCGGGCCGCATCTGAAAGGTATCGTGATGGGTGAGGGGGGAGAAACCTCGCACACGGCGATCCTCGCCCGCTCGTTTGGCATTCCGCTGCTGTGCGCGCCCGACGCGCGGGTGCCTGCCGGCGCGCCGCTGCTGATCGATTCCCGCTACGGCATACTGGTGATCGCACCCGATGACTGCGCGCAGCGGTGGCGCGAAATGGAAGAGGCGAAAATCGCGCGCATCGCGCAGCGCTTACAGCCGTTGACGCAGCAGCCGGGCGTCAGCCGCGACGGAGAGCGTGTGCAGGTGCTGGCAAACATCGCCCTTGCCGCCGAAGCGGAAAGCGCTTTTGCCGCAGGCGCGGAGGGCATCGGCCTGTTCCGCACCGAAATGCTGTTCTGCGAACGTAGCGCGCCGCCGGATGAAGAGGAACAGTATCTTGCTTATTGGCACGTACTGGAGCAGGCGCAGGGCAAAAAAGTGGTTATTCGCACCCTGGATATCGGCGGCGACAAACCCTGTGATTATCTCAACCTGCCGCCGGAGGATAACCCGTTCCTCGGCTGGCGCGCGGTGCGGCTCTATCCGGCATTCGAGGCCATTTTCACCCGCCAGATGCGGGCGCTGCTGCGTGCCAGCGCCGCCGGACCGCTGCACATTATGGTACCGATGGTCGCCACGCTTGAAGAAGTGAAATGGCTGCACGCCCGCTTTCAGCACACGGCGGCGCAGTTACAGGCGGAAGGGGCGGTCGTTGGGCAATGGCATCTGGGAATTATGGCAGAGGTGCCGTCGGTGCTTTACCTGCTGGAAAAAGCGGCGGCGTACATCGATTTTGTCTCCATCGGCAGTAACGATCTGGTGCAGTATTTCCTCGCCTGCGACCGGGGGAATGCGCAGGTGCGCCATCTGTATAACTACTGCGATCCCGCGTTTCTGATGCTGCTGGACGATCTCACCACCCGCGCGCGTCAGGCGAAGCTGGATATTTGTCTGTGCGGCGAAATGGGGGGCGATCCGGCAGCGATACCGTTGCTGTTAGGGGCTGGACTGCGGCAAATCAGCATGTCTGCGGGGCGCATCGGCAAGGCGAAACAGCGCCTGGCTTTGCTGGATACCACCGCCTGCTGGCGCACGCTGCAAAGCGCTTTCTTGTGCGACAGCGCGGCGGAGGTGGATGCCCTGCTGAAAGCGCAGGCTGGCGGCAGCACGCGGTCCATTTTCGACCCGGCGCTGGTGCTGCTGGATAACCCTGCCACCCGTAAGGCGGACGTTATCAAAATCCTCACGGACAACCTGGAGGTTGAGCAGCGGGTGCGCTCAGGCGCGGAAGTGGAAGCGGCGATCTGGGCGCGGGAAGCGGTCTTTTCAACGGCGCTCGGTTTTGCCGTCGCTATTCCGCACTGTAAATCGGCAGCGGTACTCAGCAGCAGCGTATCGCTGATGCGCCTGACCACGCCGCTGATGTGGGGCGAAGACGTGGAGGTGTCGCTGGTGATCATGCTGACGGTCAGCGAGCAGGAGAAGGGCGATCACATGAAAATCTTCTCGCGCCTCGCCCGTAAGCTGATGCATGAAGAGTTCCGCCAGCAACTGCTGACGGGCAGTGATGCCGCCGCCATAACCGCACGGCTTGAACAGGAACTGGCAGGGTAACGTACAGCCCGCCCGGCAAGGTCGTCGGGCGGGCTGTATGACGGGATGTTTTTGTTATGTAAGGATAACTGAATGAAAAAACGAGTGATTTCGTCTGTCGCCACGCTTTCTTTGCTGATCGGCTCTGCGTGCGCGGCGGAAAATTATCAGTACCGTGTCGCGTTTATGCCGGATATTCATTTCCATGATGTTTACGGCACTTTTCAGGATGGCGCATTCAGCGGCCTGAAAAATCAAAAAAGCGGGCAAAACGCGATGATCCGCACCATGTACGCCCAGCTCACCTCCACGCGTTTATTCAATGAAAACTACTTTGCCCTGCGCGCTGCGCTTGATGATGCCGGGCGCAAAGGCATTACCCTGATTGCGTTACCGGGCGACTTCAGCGATGACGGGCAGCCAGTGCATATTCGCGGGCTGGTCAAACTCCTTCAGGAATACCAGCAGAAATACGGTATGCGCTTTTTTGCCACGCCCGGTAATCACGATCCCAACCGGCCTTTTGATGTGCCCGGCGGCGAAGAAGATTTCTTAGGGCCGCAGGGTAAAACGCAGCGCATCTTCAGCGCTGGCGCGAAGGAGTGCAAAGGCTATAAAGGGCGCACGGCGGTAATCAAAACCGATGCGGAACTGCCGACGATTTGCAGCGAAGAGATGGTCAGCAGCGGTTATGCATACATCATGAAAATGATGGCTCCCTTTGGTATGGAACCCCAGCCTGCCGACATCTACTGGGAAACACCTTATTCTTCCTGGACCCCGGAAACGTACAGTCTGGAAAAAGCAAAACGGGCGAGCGATTTCCGTCAGCGGCAGTATGAAATTTGCGCCCAGGGAACCGGCGGGAAATATAAACAGCCGGACTACGGCCCCTGCTTCACCGTGGCGGACATTAGCTATCTGGTCGAGCCGGTGCCGGGACTGTGGCTGATGGCGGTGGATGCCAACGTCTATCTGCCGACGAAAGACGCCGATGCCAGCCAGGCCGCGCAGGCCAGCAATTTTGCCGGTTCCGGCGACGCGGGCTATAACAAGATGTTGACCCATAAACAGCAGACCCTGGCGTGGATGACCGACGTCGCTCGCCGTGCTAAGCAGCAGGGGAAAACGCTGCTCACGTTCAGCCATTTTCCGATGGTGGAGTTCGATAACGGCGCGGCGGGGGATCTGGAAGAGATTTTTGGCAAAGGTAAATTCCAGCTCGCGCGTGCGCCGCAGGAGGATACCAGTCACGCCCTGGCACAAACCGGAATTGGCGTGCATGTGGGCGGGCATATGCATTTCAACGATACCGGGGTGCGCAAATACCCGGATGGCAGCCTGCTGTTTAATATTCAGGCACCTTCAATGGCGGCCTACGTCCCGGCCTATAAAACGCTTAACGTTATCAGCCGTAGCAGCATTGATGTCGATACGGTGATCCTTAACAGCGTGCCGCGCTTTGACGAGCTGTTTGAGCATTATCAGCAGGAGTGGGATCACCTGAACGCGATCCATTCGCCGCATCTGTGGAACAAAGCCGTGCTGGGGGCGAAGGACTATTACGACTTTACTAACTGGCATATGACTGAACTGACCCGGCTACGTTTTATCCCGGAAGAGTGGCCGTGTGAAATCCGCCAGATGCTGTTTAGCCTCAACGGTGCCGACATGTTGACGTTAAGCCAGCTTGACGGGCAGGTTCCGTATCGCGAGGTAATGAGCGTACCGCAAAGCGATAATCATGCGATTTGTGCACCCTCGCGAGTCGATCTCCCGGCGCAGTACGTGCAGAAAAACGCCGCCGCCTGGCGCAAGGCGCAGGATAAGGCCCGCGCGCTGGTGCAGCAGAACGGTATGACGCTGGAGGCGTTTGCTGCCTGGAACGGTTTTGATCTGGCGGTCGATTTCTATCGACTGCGCAATGCGGATGAACTGGCGCTGCGCGATATCACGGCGACTCGCCTGCGTGAATATCGCCTGCTGACCCGGACCCTGGCGCAGTCCTTACCGGCTAAAATGCCGACCGTGACCGCCGACAGTGATTTTGAGACGATTTTCCGCCTGCGCTTCGGCAGTATTTTCCGCGTTATCGATAAATATCTTCAGGGCAGCCCGAGCCGCAATTTCCATCTTGATAGCGAAACCGGGGAAATGAAAGCACGCTAATTCTTCCTGCCAGACTGGCAGCGAAAACGCCGCCAGTCTCCCTGTGCATCAAGGCACATAACCAAAAGTTATAACCTTATTAAAACTACGGCATTGATAAACATTTTCAATATCATTTAATTAACTATAATGAACCAACTGCTTACGCGGCGTTAACACATCTGCCGCCCGACAATAATGGAGATGATTATGAGTTATACACTGCCATCCCTGCCGTATGCCTATGATGCCCTTGAACCGCATTTCGACAAGCAGACGATGGAAATCCATCACACCAAACATCACCAGACCTACGTTAACAACGCCAATGCCGCGCTGGAAAGCCTGCCGGAACTGGCTAACCTGCCGGTAGAAGAACTGATTACCAAACTGGATCAGGTCCCTGCTGACAAGAAAACCGTTCTGCGTAACAACGCGGGTGGTCACGCCAACCACAGCCTGTTCTGGAAAGGCCTGAAAAAAGGCACCACGCTTCAGGGCGATCTGAAAGCGGCTATCGAGCGTGATTTCGGCTCCGTAGACAAATTCAAAGAAGAGTTTGAGAAAGCTGCTGCCACCCGTTTCGGCTCCGGCTGGGCATGGCTGGTGCTGAAAGACGACAAGCTGGCCGTGGTTTCTACCGCGAACCAGGATTCCCCGCTGATGGGTGAAGCTGTCGCAGGCGTTTCCGGCTTCCCGATCGTCGGTCTGGACGTGTGGGAACACGCCTACTATCTGAAATTCCAGAACCGCCGCCCGGACTACATCAAAGAGTTCTGGAACGTGGTGAACTGGGATGAAGCCGCAGCGCGTTTTGCCGCTAAAAAATAAGGTTGCATTCTGAAACCTGAAAAGCGAGTCTGATGACTCGCTTTTTTTGTATCCGCATAAGGAGCTGCGATGCGCTACCCGGTTGATGTTTTTACAGGCAAGGTGCGGGATTACCCCGGAAGCCGCCCCAGCGCGATAGACAAAGTGCAGGTCGATGGTGAACTCACCCTGACCGAACGGGGCCTGCAAAACGATGAGCAGGCAGAGAAGAAGATCCACGGCGGCCCGGATCGCGCGCTGTGTCATTATCCCCGCGAGCATTACCGCCACTGGGCGCAGGAATTCCCCGAACAGGCCGAACTGTTCGTCGCGCCCGCCTTTGGCGAGAACCTGTCAACCGACGGGCTGACCGAGCAGACGGTTTACATCGGCGATATTTTCCGCTGGGGAGAGACCCTCATTCAGGTGACGCAGCCGCGCTCGCCGTGCTTCAAACTCAATTTTCATTTTGCTATCAGCGACATGGCAACCATTATGCAGAACAGCGGTAAAACCGGCTGGCTGTATCGGGTGATTGCTGGCGGCAAAGTTGCCGCCGACGCGCCGCTGGAGCTGGCTTCGCGGGTAAGCGATGTGAGCGTTTATGACGCCGGGGTGATTGCGTGGCGTATGCCGTTTGACGACGAGCAGTACCACCGACTGCTGTCAGCGGCGGGGCTGTCGGCGAGCTGGACGCGCACGATGCAAAAGCGGCGTATTAGCGGGAGGATCGAGGATAGCTCCCGGAGATTGTGGGGTAAGTAGCGGGTTAAGTTGTCGTTAAAGCCTGTGCACCGCGAGCCCTCACCCCAGCCCTCTCCCGGAGGGAGAGGGAGTGATTGGTGCCACGGTTGGGA
>DIJC01000020.1:0-202949 GCA_002421005.1 Enterobacteriaceae bacterium UBA5654
CCGTTCCGCCACTTATTAAGAGCCCTGATTTTTAATCAGGGCTTTTTTTTATTCCCTGCATTGCTCACTCAAAAAATCAATAAACGCCCTGATCCGCGCGCTGACTGCTCTGTCACTGTAATAAACAGCGTTGAGCGGCATTTCAACCGGCACGCGCTTATCTGCCAGTAATTCCACCAGATCCCCCCGCTCAATTTCTCTGTCAACCATATAATCAGACAGGCAGGCGATGCCATTACCGCTCAGGCATAGTTGCTTAAGTGTCTCCCCACTATTAGAAGAAAGTCCAATCTCAATCTCATACAGTTGCGCATCGCAGCAGTAAACAGGCCAGGTATTCAGCGATCCCGGCTCGGTAAAACCGAGGCATACATGCTGCCGGAGATCACCCACTTCCACTGGTTTACCGTGACGGGCAATATAATCCGGTGACGCGATAATCTTCCGGTAGCTGGTAAAGAGAGGGCGGGCGCGCAGGCTGGAGTCGGTGAGGATACCTGCGCGAATAGCAACATCCACTTTCCGTTCGATTAAATTAATAAACGTTTCTGAAGAAACTAAAGAAAGCGTGATCTCCGGGTAACGCTCACGAAAAGGCTTAATTAACGGGATGAGATAATGTAAAAGGACAGGCGTTGCCGCATCTATACGTAACGGCCCACGCGGTGAATGGCGTGTCTCGATAATCTCATTTTCCGCTGCGGCCATCTCCTGAAGAACAGCCTGAACACGTCTGAAATAGCGCTCACCTTCTTCCGTGAGGCTAAGTTGCCGGGTAGTACGATTCAGCAGACTGACGCCTAATTTAGCTTCCAGTTTCTTTACCGTGCGGCTGATAGCCGAATTAGCCAGGCAGAGCTGCTCAGCTGCGCGGCTAAAGCTGCCGCTCTCCACGACCGCTACAAAGGTCACTATTTCATCAGATGTTGCTTTCATTTTTGCCTCAGATGCAAAGCTATACTGTTATTATGATCTTATTTGTTATTTAAACATCAACGTCCTTTGCGCACCATCATCATTACGCGGGTAAAGACAGGAATCTTTTGTTTACCAAAACTAATCACTCTTTCTGGCAGATTGCGTTGAAAGAATACGCCGGAAGCCCTATAACAGTAAGACTTGTTCGTTATCCGAACCGGGTCTGTAATTGAGGTTTCATGCCAAAAGTGCGAAAGAATACCTATGCAATGCGTTATGTCGCCGGGCAGCCAGCGGAGAGAATTTTGCCACCGGGTTCCTTTTCGGGTATCGGTCAGGCATTGCCAGCAGGCGCGCCGCTCAGCGGCGATGAAAAGATCCGAATTCTGGTATGGAATATCTTTAAACAGCAACGCGCGGAGTGGCTGTCCGTTCTACAAAATTTTGGCAAAGATGCTCATCTGGTGCTGCTTCAGGAAGCGCAAACGACGCCTGAACTGATCAAATTTGCCACATCTAATTACCTGGCCGCCGATCAGGTTCCTGCATTTGTATTACCCCAGCATCCCTCTGGCGTTATGACGCTCTCTGCCGCGCATCCGGTCTATTGTTGTCCTTTACGCGAGCGTGAGCCGCTGCTGCGGCTTTCTAAATCAGCACTGGTAACGGTGTACCCGCTGCCGGACGGACGTCTGCTGATGGTCGTAAACGTCCACGCGGTTAACTTCAGCTTTGGTGTGGATGTCTACAGTAGGCAGTTGCTGCCTATCGGCGATCAAATTGCGCATCACAGTGGGCCGGTGATTATGGCGGGAGACTTTAATGCCTGGAGCCGCCAGCGCATGAATGCGCTTTACCGTTTTTCACGTGAAATGTCACTCCGCCAGGTTCGTTTTACCGACGATCAGCGTCGCCGTGCCTTTGGTCGTCCTCTGGATTTCGTTTTTTATCGGGGCTTAAACGTAGAGGAGGCCTCCGTCCTCGTCACTCGCGCTTCGGATCATAATCCGCTACTCGTTGAATTTACTCCCGGCAAACCTGATAAATAAAGGATGTCAGGTCTGCCCTGGGGCAGACCTGCAATGGTGCTGCCCTTTATTTCTCACTCGCAAAGGACATCATCATGACAACACGCACCCATCACGACAGTATTGATAAACAATTCAGCTCGCAGGCCAGTGCCTATTTAACCAGCGCCGTACATGCCGTTGGTCGCGATCTGCAACACCTGAAAGAGCGACTTGCAGCGCTGTCTTATGCGAGGGTATTGGATCTCGGCTGCGGGGCAGGGCATGCCAGCTTTGCAATCGCGGGTCAGGTTGCCCAGGTCACTGCCTACGATTTATCAAACCAGATGCTGGACGTGGTAGCAAAAGCAGCCCAGGAAAGAGGGCTGCATAACATCACCACGCAGCAAGGTTATGTAGAGCGGTTACCCTTTGCTGATGAAAGTTTTGACGTGGTTATCAGCCGTTATTCGGCGCATCACTGGCATGATGTCGGTCAGGCGTTGCGCGAGACGAAGCGCGTTTTAAAACCGGGCGGCATACTGATTATGATGGACGTTATGTCTCCAGGGCATCCGATACGCGATATCTGGTTGCAGACGGTAGAAGCGCTCCGTGATACTTCGCATGTCAGAAACTACGCTGGCGGAGAATGGCTGGCGCTGGTGAATGAGGCGGGATTTATTACTAACAGGTTAACGACCGATCGTCTGGTACTGGAATTCGATTCGTGGATCGCCCGTATGCGCACGCCAGAGCCGCTGCGTAAAGCGATTCGTCTTTATCAGGAGAGTGCGTCACAGGAAGTGAAAAACTACTTTGAATTACAGGAAGACGGCTCTTTTACCAGTGACATCATTATGCTGGAAGCCCATAAAACGGCATAAATAAAAAAGGCACCGGGGGAATCGGTGCCTTTTTTTACCTGCCTGTTATCAGGAATCTGGCGTTAAGCTGTTTTTAACAAACAGCGTAAGCCGATCGCCGGGTTGCAGATTATCCGTATCGCTATTCCAGCGCATAACATCTTTGATGTTAACGCCGTGACGTTTGGCGATGCTTGCCAGAGAATCACCTTTACGCACGCGGTAGGTAATACTGTCATCGTTATTGGCCAGACGCTGTGCGCTACTACCTGCACCCACCGTCAGACTCTGTCCGATTTTCAGACCCGCACCGCGCAGGTTGTTCCACTGCTGCAAATCTTTTGCCGTTACGCCCAGCCGTGATGCTATGCCAGACAGCGTATCACCAGAACGCACTGTATAACTGCGGCTGGTCAGCGGCGCATTGTCAGCCAGCAAACCGGGCTGCACGGCAGCAATTTCGCCGGAAGCTAAAGATTCACGCAGTTGACCGGCGTGCTTCTGTGGCACCATAACGTATTGCGGACCGCTGGCACCCAGCGTAGATCCCTTAACGCCTGCATTAAAGGTCTTCAGCTTGCTGACGGAGATACCCGCCATATCAGCCAACTGCTTCATTTCTACCGGGCTGTTTAAACGAACGCGTGCCAGAGCACGACTCTCATCTGCATTAGGCAGAAGAACGCCATACCGTTTGCTGTTTTTGAGAATATCGCTCAACGCCAGCATCTTGGGCACATAAATTTTCGTTTCCTGTGGCAATGAGAGCGACCAAAAGTCCGTGGGTAACCCACGTGCTTTATTCGCTTTGATTGCCTTCATCACTCGCCCCTCACCGCTATTGTAAGCCGCGACGGTTAATAACCAGTCGCCGTCAAACATGCGGTTAAGACGCTGCATCATGTCGAGCGCGGCCGTTGTTGAGGCCACCACATCACGACGCGCATCGTAATTGCGAGTCTGCTTCAAACCATAATTGCGCCCGGTGCTCGGTATGATTTGCCAAATGCCAGCGGCATTGGCACCAGACGTTGCGTGCGGGTTAAAAGCGCTCTCCACTATGGGTAGTAATACTAGCTCCATCGGCATGTTACGTTTCTTAACTTGCCCGGCTATCCAGTACATATACGGCTCTGCCCGTAAAGTTACATCGTGGAGATAGCTCTTGTTTTGTAAATACTTCTGTTTCTGATCGCGAATCCGGCTGTTTTCCGGGATCCCCATCTTTAGCTCGTCGCCGATAAAAGCCCACAAGTCCTGATCCTGCGCTGCGAATGTTCCATCGTCCATCCATCGCGCTTGACTGGTAAACTTACCTGCTTCCCCTTGACTAGCCGCAGAAAGGCTCTGAGCGTGCTGTGGAACGTTGCCATCGTGCTGTGACGACTGGCAACCCACAAGCAGGACAGAGGCGAGTAATATCGCTTTTGCCTTCATGTGTGTGTCAATAGTTGCTTAAAAGACGACCGATCATAAAGGCAAGGTTTGCAAAACACAAGTAAGAATGTCAGAAATTATCTTTCTTTGCCCTTAACCAGGCAAAACGCTGCTCTGGGTGTTGCAAATTTGTTTCTTGAGAAATTACTTTAATTAAATCAATGTCATCAGTTCGTAAAAATAAATTTATATGCCGCTCATCTTTCAGAATTACGGGTAGTGTGATCTGTTTTCTTGCCCGTAACTCCTTAACTTTAAGGTAATAATCATTTATGAACGAATCGTGCGGAAGGATGCTTTTGGCGAACGCCATATTGGATAAAGTGTACTCATGTGCACAGCAAATAACCGTTTCATCGGGTAGCGCGTTAATCTTTTGAAAAGATTGATACATCTGCTTCGGGGTACCTTCAAACAGACGACCACAACCGCCTGAAAACAGGGTGTCACCACAAAAAAGCCATGGCGAACTGTAAAAGCAAACGTGGCCCAGAGTGTGACCTGGCGTAGCAAAAATCCTAAATTCGCAGCCCAAAACAGCAATGTTATCGCCTTCGCTAACAATGTGGTTGGCACCTTTACTTTGTGTCTCCTGCGGCCCATAAACCACAATATCCGGATATTGCTGCACGATCTCCTTCACGCCACCCACATGATCATGATGGTGATGCGTCAGAAATATAGCCGCTGGCTGCCACTTATTTTTCACTACTGCATCAAGTACCGGACGCGCTTCGCCGGGATCGACGATGATACAGCGACCTTCCCGATCGTTTAATATCCAGATGTAGTTGTCCTGAAAAGCGGGAATACTGGTAAGATTCATAATGACCTCATAAAGCGAAGCGGAAGAGTGTGATGAAACCGGCAAGGATTTCCCAGACAGTGCCATCCCCCAATCGCTGGAGTGAACTGCCCAGGGGAGACTATTATCGTGCAGCGCTTGAACATCAGCTTAAACCCTGGCTGGCGAAAATGTATGGTTTTCATCTGCTTAAAATCGGTAATCTCAGCGCAGAAATCAACACTGAATCCTGTGCTATCTCTCATCAGGTAAACGTATCATTAAGCGGACAGTCTGCCCAGGTTAAAGCCGATCCGCTTTGGTTACCGTTTGCTGAAAAATCGGTGGATGCCTGTCTGCTGGCGCATACGCTGCCCTGGTGCAGCGATCCGCATCGTTTATTGCGTGAGGCCGATCGGGTATTGATTGACGATGGCTGGCTTGTCATCACCAGTTTTAACCCGCTCAGCCTGATGGGATTACGCAAGCTGGTCCCTTTCCTGCGTAAAACGCCGCCGTCAAACAGCCGCATGTTCACCCTGATGCGTCAGATAGACTGGCTGACTTTACTCAACTTCGAAGTCATGCATTATAGCCGTTGTCAGGTGCTGCCGTGGACGCGGCAGGGCGGTAAATTGCTCAGCACTCATCTTCCCGCGCTGGGGTGTTTACAGGTGATAGTGGCACGCAAGCGGACAATACCGCTTACCCTAAATCCGATGAAACAGAGCAGGGCTAAGCGGCAAATAAGGCAGGCAGTAGGGGCGACAAGGCAATATCGTAAGCCTTAATTAAGCTTCCGGCTGATAGCCAGTATCTTCCTGGGTAGGGTGAGATGCAGCGGTTCGCGCCAGCTCGTCACAGCGTTCGTTTTCAGGATGACCCGCGTGTCCTTTCACCCATTCCCAGCGGATTTGATGCTGGCCGAGCGCCGCATCCAGCCGCTTCCAGAGATCGACATTCTTCACCGGTTTTTTATCCGCCGTTTTCCAGCCGCGTTTTTTCCAGTTGTGGATCCACTGGGTGATCCCCTGACGCACGTACTGGCTGTCGGTGCTCAGAATCACTTCGCAATGTTCCTTCAACGCCTCCAGCGCGACAATCGCCGCCATCAGCTCCATGCGGTTATTCGTTGTCAGACGATAACCTTCGCTAAAGGTTTTTTCGCGCTGCTGATAGCGTAGAATAGCGCCGTAGCCGCCCGGTCCTGGATTACCGAGGCATGATCCATCGGTGAAAACTTCTACCTTTTTGAGCATCTCTGGTAGACTTCCTGTGATTAAAAACGACAAGTCTGACACAAATGAACGATATGAGCACTGCTATTACACGACAGATCGTCCTTGATACCGAAACTACCGGTATGAACCAGCTTGGCGTTCACTATGAAGGCCATAAGATCATCGAAATCGGCGCCGTCGAAGTTATCAACCGCCGTCTGACCGGTAATAATTTCCATGTCTACCTGAAACCAGACCGACTAATAGACCCGGAAGCTTTTGGCGTTCACGGCATTGCTGATGAATTTCTGCTCGATAAACCGGTGTTTGGCGACGTTGTCGATGAGTTTCTCGACTACATCCGGGGCGCGGAACTGGTCATCCATAACGCATCGTTCGATATCGGCTTTATGGATTATGAATTCAGCAAGCTGAACCGGGGTATCCCCAAAACTGACACCTTCTGCAAAGTGACGGATAGCCTGGCGCTGGCAAGAAGAATGTTTCCTGGCAAGCGTAATAGCCTTGATGCGCTGTGCTCCCGCTATGAAATAGACAACAGCAAGCGAACGCTCCACGGGGCGTTACTCGATGCCCAAATCCTTGCCGACGTTTATCTGGCGATGACCGGCGGGCAGACGTCCATTGCTTTCTCAATGGAAGGCGAGAATCAGCAACAGCAAATGGATACCGGGATTAAGCGTGTCGTGCGCGCGGCGAGCAAATTACGGGTGATTGCAGCCAGCGATGAAGAAATGATGGCGCACGAGTCGCGCCTGGATCTGGTACAGAAAAAAGGCGGTAGCTGCCTCTGGCGCGCCTGAGAAAACCCTTCCCGCTGATAAAAGCATCGTCCGGGCGATTTTTGCAGCAAACGATTCAAAACGCGAGAAAAAACGTTGACGATGCGTAAGGCAAACCGTACTATTCGCAGCGTTCCCCCAGCGGGAACACAGCGGAGCGGTAGTTCAGTCGGTTAGAATACCTGCCTGTCACGCAGGGGGTCGCGGGTTCGAGTCCCGTCCGTTCCGCCACTATTCAGAAGGCCCGAATCAGAAATGGTTCGGGCCTTTGTCATTTGTCGCCTCATTCTCTCCCGCCTCAAGGTTGTTCACTGGCGCTAAATGTTTCACTATGTCAGCCTGTTCTTTCACACCCGCTTACATACCGAAGGATGCGCTATGTTCAACAGCCAGCATTACCCGCAAATTAATCCGCCGCACCGCCTGCTGATGGGGCCGGGGCCAGTCAATGCCGATCCGCGCGTGCTGCGTGCGATGGCAAGCCAGCTGCTGGGTCAGTACGATCCGGTCATGACCGGTTATATGAATGAAGTTATGGCCCTGTACCGCCAGGTTTTTCGCACCGATAACCGCTGGACCATGTTAATTGACGGCACATCGCGGGCAGGCATTGAGGCGATCCTGGTATCGGCGATCCGGCCAGGAGATAAAGTGCTGGTGCCAGTCTTTGGTCGCTTTGGGCACCTGCTGTGCGAAATTGCCCGCCGTTGCCGCGCTGATGTGCATATGCTCGAAGTGCCGTGGGGCGAGGTGTTTACGCCAGATCAGATCGAGGATGCGATTAAGCGCATTAAGCCGCGCCTGCTCCTCACCGTGCAGGGCGATACCTCAACCACCATGCTGCAACCGCTTGATGAGCTGGGGGAAATCTGTCGTCGTCATAACGTCTTATTTTATACCGACGCTACAGCATCGCTGGGTGGTAACGTTCTGGAAACCGATGCCTGGGGGCTTGATGCCGTCTCAGCCGGGCTGCAAAAGTGCCTTGGCGGCCCGTCAGGGAGTGCGCCCGTTACGCTAAGTCCGCAAATGGAAGAGACGATCCGTGCGCGTAAATGTGTGGAGCAGGGGATCCGTACCAGCAGCCATCAGGATGGCGCAGATGAAATGATCTACTCCAACTATTTCGATCTCGGCATGATCATGGATTACTGGGGACCAGAACGCCTTAACCATCATACGGAAGCGACCAGTATGCTGTTTGCCGCCCGCGAATGCGCGCGCATTATGCTGGAGGAGGGGATGGAAGCGCTTATCGCCCGCCATGAACTCAATGGTCGCGCGATGCTGGCGGGGATTCAGGGAATGGGGCTGGAGGTGTTCGGGGATATCACTCATAAAATGAATAATGTTCTGGGTGTGGTGATCCCCGCAGCCGTTCACGGTGAAGAAGTGCGTCAGCGCCTGCTTGACGATTTTCATATTGAAATCGGCACTTCATTTGGTCCGCTTCAGGGCAAAATCTGGCGCATTGGTACCATGGGCTATAACGCGCGTAAGGACTGTGTCCTGCAAACCCTGGCTGCGCTGGAAGCCATGCTTAACCGCCTGGGCTTCCGTACAACGCAGGGCGCGGGAATGCAGGCCGCGTGGGACGTTTACGAAGGCTGATTACCCCAGCGTGAAAGGATCGGCATCCTGCCACGCTGGAAATTTTTCCCGGTACTCGCGCAGCGCGGCAAGAGAGAGATCGGCGTCAATCCGCGTCGCCTGATGCGGTTCGGCCGTAGCGAGGATCTCTCCCTGTGGGGTAATAATCCGGCTGTCACCGCGATAATGATGCCCGTTACCGTCTGTGCCAACCCGGTTGCAGCCCGCGACCCATACCTGATTTTCAATGGCGCGGGCCACCAGCAGCGACTGCCAGTGTAGCGAGCGCGGCGCGGGCCAGTTAGCAACGTACAGCGCCAGATCGTAATCATTGCGGTTGCGTGACCACACCGGGAAGCGCAGGTCGTAACACACCAGCGGTAAAATACGCCAGCCGCGCCACTCAACCACCACGCGATGTTCGCCCGCCTGGTAATGCTGGTGCTCATCCGCCATACGGAACAGGTGCCGTTTGTCGTAGTAGTGGATTTTACCTTCCGGCTCGACCAGCAAAAAACGGTTCACCGGACCGCGTTCACTCTGTAGTGCGGCGCTGGCGGCAATGAGCGCATTAGTCTGCTGCGCTTTGCTATGCATCCAGTTCACCACCTCATCCTGGGTAAGCGATTTCTGCGCGGCTTCCATTGCAAAGCCGGTAGTAAACATCTCCGGCAGCACGATAATATCGCGCCCGGTGATACCTTCCAGTTGACGATCAAAATGCCGCAGGTTGGCAGGGCCATCCATCCAGACCAGCGGTTGTTGCAAAAGGGTGATTTTCAGACCAGGCACGATCGGGACTCCTCGTTCTACAGCATTCTGACACTCTAGCATGGCACAAAAAATAAAAAACCCCGCCGGAAGCGGGGCTGGTTAAAGAGGATTTTATTACGCCGCTTCAGGCTTGCGCACTTTCTCCGGCTGCTTTTTTACCGGTTTAGTTGCCAGCGCGTCTGGCTCGAAATCGTCAACGTTAATGCTGCGCAGACGGCTCTCTTCAGCCTTCACCAGCAGCGCCGCTTCGTCCTGATCGATAAGCCCTTTCGCCAGCGCATTGCGCGCCAGTTCATCCAGACGGGTAAACGGCAGATTTTTACCCAGCTCTTTACAGATGCGCTGGTGGATAGGATCGGCCGCTATAACATCGCGCAGCGCTTCTTCCAGCAGCCCCACCGGGTTATGCTCGTCCGGCGTCAGATACTGCCCGCGACCAATGCGCGAACGGGTGGCGCACGGCGTTTGCAGGATCTTCGCGACTTTATGATCGAGCTTATCGGATGGCGCATCGTAATGGCGTCCGGTCGGGAAAATGACCGCAGTCAGCAGCCCGGCTACCGCGCGATGAGGGAAATTGCGCAGCAGTTCGCCCATCGCGATCTCGGCCTGATTCAGCGCGTCCTGTACGCCCCAGTGAACCAGTGGCAGGTCTGCTTCGTGACGGCCTTCGTCGTCATAGCGCTTAAGCACCGCAGACGCGAGATACAGCTGGCTGAGTACATCACCCAGGCGCGCGGAGATACGCTCGCGACGTTTCAGGCTACCACCCAGCACCGCCATTGAGACATCAGACAGCAGCGCAAGGTTAGCGCTCAGGCGGTTCAGGTGCTGGTAATAACGTTTAGTCGCATCCTGAGCCGGCGAAGTGCTGGTCAAACCGCGCGTCAGGCCCAGCCAGAAGCTGCGTACCATATTGGTGCCGACATGGCCGATGTGCTTAAACAGCAGGCTGTCAAAGGCGTTAACGTCATTATTCTGCGCGGCGGCCATCTCATCCAGAACGTACGGATGGCAACGGATGGCTCCCTGGCCGAAGATCATCATGCTGCGGGTCAGGATATTCGCACCTTCGACGGTAATCGCAATCGGTGCGCCCTGATAAGCGCGGGCAAGGAAGTTACCTTCGCCCAGCATAATGCCTTTACCGCCGGTAATATCCATGGCATCGACAATGGCGCGCTGCCCACGGTGGGTACAGTGATACTTCACAATCGCCGACAGGACGGCAGGTTTCTCACCGAGCATAATCCCATAGGTAATCAGCGACGCGGCCGCATCCATCACGTAAGCGTTACCGGCGATACGTGCCAGCGGCTCTTCGATCCCTTCCATCTTACCGATAGAAACTTTGAACTGGCGGCGAATATGTGCATAAGCGCCGGTAGCCATCGCTGCGGATTTCAGGCCGCCCGTCGAGTTGGAGGGGAGGGTGATCCCACGGCCCACTGACAGACACTCCACCAGCATCCGCCAGCCCTGACCAGCCATTTTGGGTCCACCAATAATGTAATCAATGGGGACAAAAATATCCTGACCGCGCGTAGGACCGTTCTGGAACGGGACGTTGAGCGGGAAATGACGACGACCAATTTCGACGCCCGGCGTATTGGTGGGGATCAGCGCACAGGTAATGCCCAGCTCTTCTTCGCCGCCCAGCAGTTTATCCGGGTCAGAGAGTTTAAAGGCAAGTCCCAGCACCGTCGCAATCGGGGCCAGCGTGATGTAGCGTTTATTCCAGGTCAGGCGCATACCCAGCACCTGCTCGCCCTGCCATTCACCCATGCAGACGACGCCAGTATCAGGGATCGCGCCCGCGTCGGAACCCGCTTCCGGGCTGGTCAGCGCAAAGCAGGGGATTTCCAGACCGCGTGCCAGACGGGGCAGGTAATGATTTTTCTGCTCTTCAGTACCGTAATGCTGGAGCAGTTCACCCGGTCCTAAAGAGTTGGGAACGCCGACGGTGATCGCCAGAATCCCTGAAACGCCGGAAAGCTTTTGCAGAACGCGGGACTGGGCATAAGCCGAAAATTCCAGTCCGCCGTACTCTTTCTTAATAATCATTGCAAAGAAGCGGTGCTCTTTGAGAAATGCCCACAGCTCCGGCGGCAAGTCAGCCATTTCATGAGTGATCTCAAAATCATTCGCCATCCGGCAGGCTTCTTCCGTCGGGCCATCAAGAAACGCCTGCTCTTCAGCGGTCAGATGCGGCTGCGGATAGCTATGCAGTTTTTTCCAGTCAGGAATACCGCGAAACAAATCGCCTTCCCACCAGGTCGTACCGGCGTCAATGGCCTCTTTTTCGGTACGTGACATCGGCGGCATTACTTTACGGAAGTTACGGAACGCCGGAACAGAAATCATTGATTTACGCATCGGCGTCAGATTAAGCGGAATAAGCACCAGCGCGACCGGCAGCAGCATCCACAGCGACCAGATGCCAGCGGCACCCAGCGCCGCTGTCCATGCGAGCACAATCAGACTACTCAGTACCAGGCTGACCCGGTGATAGAACAGCACGCCGATCAGCACAACCGTTGCAACAATACTCAAAATCATCATAGAAAAAAGCTCCGTAGCTTGTAGGAGGTCTGACCACTTGTGATGATATGGTTGTAGCGGATGTTATTTTTTTTATCAATGTATTTACAATATAATTACAACCTCGCTCACATTGTTGCCGTTTTTCAGCGCACGCAAAATCAAAACAGGCGTTGATCGTCCTGGCTTCTGCTTCCCGCTTCTGGTGCGATTGGGTACACTGCAACTTGTTATTTTCATAAAATCTGAAGGATATCCTCATGTACCAGGATCTGATTCGTAATGAACTGAACGAAGCGGCGGAAACGCTGGCTAACTTTCTGAAAGATGAAGCCAATATTCATGCTATCCAGCGTGCGGCCGTGCTGCTGGCGGACAGCTTTAAGGCGGGCGGTAAAGTGCTTTCCTGTGGCAACGGCGGTTCTCATTGCGATGCAATGCACTTTGCAGAAGAGCTGACGGGGCGGTATCGTGAGAATCGTCCGGGCTATCCGGCGATTGCCATTTCCGACGTCAGCCATATTTCCTGCGTCAGCAACGATTTTGGCTACGATTATATTTTCTCCCGCTACGTTGAAGCGGTCGGTCGCGAAGGCGACGTCCTGCTGGGTATTTCAACCTCAGGTAACTCTGGCAACGTCATCAAAGCCATCGACGCGGCGCGTGAGAAAGGCATGAAAGTCATTACCCTGACCGGGAAAGACGGCGGTAAAATGGCAGGAACGGCGGATATTGAAATTCGCGTACCGCATTTTGGTTATGCCGATCGCATTCAGGAAATTCATATCAAAGTGATCCACATCCTGATCCAGCTGATCGAAAAAGAAATGGTTAAAGCCTGATTTTGCGGGGCGACCCGCTCTGTTGTATGAGGTGATCTTATGTGCGAACTGCTCGGGATGAGCGCGAATGTGCCAACTGATATCTGCTTTAGTTTTTCCGGGCTTGTACAGCGGGGAGGAGGAACCGGGCCGCATAAAGACGGCTGGGGTATTACCTTCTACGAGGGAAAAGGGTGTCGCACGTTCAAAGATCCGCAGCCGAGCTTTAACTCGCCCATCGCTAAACTGGTGCAGGATTACCCGATCAAATCCTGCTCGGTCGTCGCCCATATTCGCCAGGCTAACCGGGGTGAGGTGGCGCTGGAAAACACCCATCCCTTCACCCGTGAGCTGTGGGGACGTAACTGGACCTACGCGCATAACGGGCAGATGAACGGTTATAAATCGCTGGAGACCGGCATGTTCCGCCCGGTTGGCGACACCGACAGTGAAAAAGCCTTTTGCTGGCTGCTCCACAAGCTGACGCAGCGCTACCCGCGCACGCCGGGCAATATGCTGGCGGTATTTAAATATATCGCCACGCTTGCCGGTGAAATGCGTCAGAAAGGAGTGTTCAATATGCTGCTGTCGGACGGGCGCTACGTGATGGCGTTCTGCTCGACCAATCTGTACTGGATCACCCGTCGCGCGCCGTTTGGGCTGGCGACGCTTATCGATCAGGATATGGAAATTGATTTTCAGCGGGAAACCACACCGAATGATGTGGTTTCCGTGATTGCGACGCAGCCGCTGACCGGCAACGAAACCTGGCAAAAAATTATGCCAGGCGAGTGGGCATTATTTTGCCTCGGAGAGCGTGTAGTTTGACGCCAGTTGCGGATGGACGATTTCGTGGCTTAGCGGTTTGCTGACGACGTAACGACCAGCCACCACAGACACCATCGGTGGCTGCTGGGTTTGTGCAAAGTAATCGTATCCGGGTTTGAGCTGATTCCAGAAATCGATATACGTTGAATACTTGTGGCGCTGCATATTGGCATCGGTCATACGGAACGGATAGATGCTGATCTGCACCACCGGCTGACCAAACACCAGCGCACCGGTAACGAACTGGAAGATTTCATCAATGCCGCTGTTCGTCATGGCATAGCAGCCAATGGACACGCAGTCACCGTGGATCATCAGGTATTTGCCTTCATAGCCGTGAGCACGGTCATAGGCATTCGGGAAACCGATGTTAATGGCCTTATAGAAGCGGCTGTCCGGCTTTAACTGGCTACGCTGAACCGAGTAAAACCCTTCCGGGCTTTTAAAATCGCCCTGGCGCTGCTTGGGTCCCAGCCCACCGGAATATTTGCAAATGCGGTAGCTATCAAGTAACTGATATTTCTCGCCCATCTTGACGTAAAGATCGAGCGCGCGCTCTTCTTTAAAGATCTGAATGTAGACCGGCGACCCCATCAACTGCTGCTTATACTCTTTATTCACCGGCGTTGCAGAACCGGTAAGCCCGGCAAAAGAGACGCACGGCATCAGAAGCATCGCAAGAAAAAATGCGATTATGCGCATACTGCTTGTTCCTTGATAAAACGTTACCACACTGCCAGAACGGCAAAAGAGACCCAAAATATCAGACTTATCTAATTCGGGAGCGCTCACATTAGCACCACGGTAATTTTTCGCAAGCGCGACATGCGCCGTTTACAAATTTGTTGCCGGCGTTTGTCTTTTTACGAGCTTTCAGGTGAAACATCAGCGCGCTGAATCACACTGTGATAAACCGACTTCTCAATTCGCTGTAACTCACTGTATACTTATCCAGTGAGGAGGGGCGGGTAATGCGCAAAATCATACATGTCGATATGGACTGCTTTTTCGCGGCGGTAGAAATGCGCGACAACCCGGCCCTGCGCGATATTCCGATTGCCATTGGCGGCAGTCGGGAGCGGCGCGGGGTCATCAGCACGGCAAACTATCCGGCCCGCAAATTCGGCGTGCGCAGCGCGATGTCTACGGCAATGGCGCTGAAACTGTGCCCGCATCTGACGCTTCTTCCGGGGCGCTTTGAGGCTTACCGGGAAGCGTCCGATCACATTCGCGACATCTTCTCCCGCTATACCTCACTGATTGAGCCACTCTCGCTGGACGAAGCCTATTTAGACGTTACAGACAGCCTGCACTGCCATGGCTCTGCGACCCTGATGGCGCAGCAAATCCGCAAAACCATTCACGATGAACTGGATCTCACCGCTTCGGCGGGCATCGCGCCGATTAAATTTCTCGCCAAAATCGCTTCCGATCTGAATAAGCCCAACGGGCAATATGTCATTACCCCGGACGACGTGCCGCAATTTCTCAAAACGCTGCCGCTAAGCAAAATTCCCGGCGTGGGGAAAGTCTCGGCGGCAAAGCTGGAAAATATGGGGCTGCGAACCTGTGAAGATGTGCAAAATAGCGATCTGGCCCTTTTACTTAAGCGATTCGGTAAATTTGGCCGCGTTCTCTGGGAGCGCAGTCAGGGCATTGATGAGCGAGCGGTGAATAACGAGCGGTTGCGTAAATCGGTGGGCGTGGAGCGCACGCTGGCGGAAGATATCCATGAATGGCCGGAGTGCGAGGCGATTATCGAACGTCTTTATCCAGAACTGGAAAGCCGTCTTGCTAAAGTTAAACCTGATTTATTGATTGCCCGTCAGGGCGTCAAACTGAAATTCAACGATTTTCAGCAGACCACGCAGGAACACGTCTGGCCGCGTCTGAATAAAGATGACCTCATCGCTACCGCGCGTAAAACCTGGGATGAACGCCGTGGCGGGCGCGGCGTGCGGCTGGTGGGGCTGCACGTTACTCTGCTCGATCCGCAACTGGAAAGGCAGCTTTTGCTGGGGTTATAGGGCAGGCTCTCTGCATATTAATCGTCTTTGCGCTGTATACGTCTGGCATCGCCTGATTTTTTATTCTGCTCACAATCATTCAGATTGCATCAACGCGGCGTTTTTTGAACAGCATTATTCATCCCTGAAAAGCCCACGCCCGCAGGCGTGGACATCATCACGATTACTTCGCCGGAATCGCCTTCAGCAGTTCAGTCAGAAGCTGCCAGTATTGCCCGACGCTTTCAATATGCACCTGCTCATCCGGGGAGTGTGGACCGGTAATGGTTGGCCCGATGGAAACCATGTCCATATCCGGGTACGGTTTTTTGAACAGACCGCATTCCAGACCGGCGTGGATCACCTGGATATTCGGCGTCTTATCAAACAGACGCTGATAAGTTTCGCGCACCAGTTGCATCACCGGCGAGCTGGCATCCGGCTGCCAGCCTGGGTAGCCGCCTTTCGGCTGGGTTCTTGCACCAGCCAGTTTGCCCAGCGACTCCAGCATACTCACCACATAATCTTTACCGCTGTCGATCAGCGAGCGGATCAGGCAGTGAATTTCAACGTTGTCGTCGGTCATCGTGACAACGCCAACGTTGAGAGAGGTTTCAACTACGCCTTTGGCCACGTCAGAGTTGCGGATCACGCCGTTTGGCGTGGCGTTCAGCAACTGGATGAAGCTGTCACGCGACTGCGCATTCAGCGCGGCTTTATCGGTAGTGACGGTTTCCAGTACCACGGTCAGATTTTTTTCTTTAATCGACAGTTCGTTTTTGAGGATATCCAGATACGTACCGACCAGTGATTTAAGCTGTTCCGCTTTATCTGCCGCCACGGCGACGGTCGCGAAGGCTTCACGCGGGATAGCGTTGCGCAGGGTGCCGCCATTGAAATCCACCAGACGCAAATCCAGTTCCTGCGCGTGGCCTGCCAGGAAACGCGCCAGCAGTTTGTTCGCGTTGCCCAGACCTAAATGGATATCGCCACCGGAGTGACCGCCTTTCAGCCCTTTCAGCGTCAGCTTAAAGCTCTGGAAGCCCGCCGGGATCGCTTCGCGGGTCAGCGTCAGATTCGAGGAGAAATCGATCCCGCCCGCGCAGCCCATGTAAATTTCACCTTCTTCTTCCGAGTCGGTGTTGATCAAAATGTCTGCCTGGAGCCAGTTGGCCTGAAGACCAAACGCGCCGTCCATACCGGTTTCTTCAGTCATGGTCAGCAGCACTTCCAGCGGGCCATGCTCGACGCTCTCGTCAGCCAGTACCGCCAGCGCGGAAGCCATACCGATGCCGTTATCCGCACCCAGCGTAGTGCCACGTGCTTTAACCCACTCACCGTCGATATAAGGCTGGATCGGATCTTTAGTGAAATCGTGAACCGTATCGTTGTTTTTCTGCGGCACCATATCCAGATGCGCCTGTAAAACCACTGGCTTACGATTTTCCATCCCCGCCGTAGCGGCTTTACGGATCAGAATATTGCCCACGGCGTCACGATCGACAAACAGACCTTTCTCTTTTGCCCAGCCCATGATGTGCTGCGCGAGTTCTTCTTCATGGTGGGAAGGGTGCGGAATGGAGCAAATTTTGGCAAAAATATCCCACAGCGGCTGCGGAGATAGTTGGGACAGTTCAGACACGATAAATCTCCTTTCGACTTTCTGCAAAGAGGCTTGCAGGTCAAGGGTTAGCAAAAAAATCACACGACAAGTCAGGCTTGCGGGATGAGTCTGAGAATACCACTTTATCTGGCAACGCATAGTATTAAGCACGCAAAAACACCCCCGGATGCCGCTTAACACTGGTTTTTAGCGTTTCAGATCTCTATAATCTCGCGCAACCTATTTCCCCCTCGAACATTTTTTAAGCCGTAAATACAGGCTGGGATACTTCACATGAGCGAAAAATACGTCGTCACCTGGGACATGTTGCAGATTCACGCACGCAAACTGGCCGCCCGCCTGATGCCTTCAGAACAATGGAAAGGCATCATTGCCGTGAGTCGTGGGGGACTGGTCCCGGGCGCACTGCTGGCACGTGAACTGGGTATTCGTCATGTAGATACCGTATGCATTTCCAGCTACGATCACGACAACCAGCGCGAACTGAAAGTCCTGAAACGTGCAGAAGGTGATGGCGAAGGCTTTATCGTTATTGATGACCTGGTTGATACCGGCGGTACGGCGGTAGCCATCCGCGAAATGTATCCAAAAGCTCATTTCATTACTATCTTTGCTAAACCGGCAGGTCGTCCGCTGGTTGATGATTATGTTGTTGATATCCCGCAGGATACCTGGATTGAACAGCCGTGGGATATGGGCGTCGTATTCGTACCGCCGATCTCTGGTCGTTAATTCCTGTCTTTTTCAACGCCCGGTCATGCCGGGCGTTGTTCATTTTGGCCTCAGGCGCGTTACAATAGACCTTCACGACGACATCATGGAGGCTGCGCGACATGACACAGGCTAACCTCAGCGAAACCCTGTTCAAACCCCGATTCAAACATCCAGAAACTTCGACGCTGGTGCGCCGCTTTAATTCCGGTGAGCAACCGCTGGTGCAATCCACGCTGGACGGCAAAAACGTACCGCACTGGTATCGGATGATTAACCGTCTGATGTGGATCTCGCGGGGCGTTGACGCACGTGAAATTCTTGATGTCCAGTCGCGCATCGTGATGAGTTCCGCCGAACGCACCGACGAAAACCTTTATGACACGGTGGTGGGTTATCGCGGTGGTAACTGGATCTACGAATGGTCGAAGCAGGCGATGCTCTGGCAGCAAAAGGCCAGCCAGGAAGAAGACGCTGCCCGCTGCGGTCGCCACTGGCTGCACGCGGCTAATCTCTACAGCATCGCGGCTTATCCTCATCTGAAAGGCGACGAGCTGGCTGAACAAGCGCAGGTGCTGGCAAGCCGTGCTTATGAAGAAGCATCCCAGCGTCTGCCCGGAAACATGCGCGAGATGGAGTTTGCCATTCCGGGCGGCTCCCCGGTCACCGGCTTTTTACATATGCCTGAAGGTGAGGGGCCGTTTCCCACCATCCTGATGTGCGGCGGCCTCGATTCGCTGCAATTTGACTACTACAGCCTGTTTGAGCGCTATTTTGCGCCGCTGGGCATTGCCATGCTGACGCTGGATATGCCTTCGATCGGCTTCTCGTCAAAATGGAAACTGACCCAGGATTCAAGTTTATTGCACCAGCAGGTGTTGAAATCGCTGCCGGATATTCCGTGGATCGATCATACCCGCGTGGCGCTGTTTGGCTTCCGTTTTGGCGCTAACGTTGCGGTGCGACTGGCGTATCTGGAATCGCCTCGCCTGAAAGCAGTCGCCTGTCTTGGGCCGGTGGTACACGCGCTGCTCAACGATCCGCTCCGGCAGGGACAAGTACCGGAAATGTATCTTGACGTGCTCGCCAGCCGCCTCGGTATGCACGATGCCTCAGACGAAGCTCTGCGCGTTGAGCTGAACCGCTATTCGCTGAAAACCCAGGGCTTGCTTGGCCGTCGTTGCCCGACGCCGATGCTCTCCGGCTTCTGGAAAAACGATCCCTTCAGCCCGGAAGAAGAATCCAGGTTGATTGTCTCGTCATCCTCCGATGGCAAACTTTTAACAATCCCGTTCAGCCCGGTGTATCGCAACTTTGACAAGGCGTTGAAAGAAATTACCGCCTGGATTAATCATAGATTTGGTTAATAGATTGCTAATTTCTATTGATTTGGTAAAACAGTTGCATCACAAAAGGAGAGAGCAATGACGTTACCAAGTGGACACCCAAGAAGCAGGCTGATTAAAAAATTCACCGCGCTTGGCCCTTACATCCGTGAAGAGCAATGTGAAGACAACCGCTTCTTTTTTGATTGCCTGGCCGTTTGCGTCAATGTCAAACCGGCACCGGAAAAACGTGAGTTCTGGGGATGGTGGATGGAGATGGAAGCACAGGAGAAGCGCTTTACCTATAGCTACCATTTTGGTCTGTTCGACAAAGAAGGAAAATGGGTGCCGACGGAGATTAAAGATCCAGAAGTCACCGAACGTCTGGAGCACACCCTCCGCCAGTTCCATGAAAGAGCGCGGGAGTTGCTGGTCACGCTGGAGCTTGCTCTGGTGCCTGCAGAAGGGTTCTCCGAACGGGTGATTAACCAGCCAGCCTGAAGCAATGATTAAACCAGTTACATAAAAATGCCCCGCAAATTTGCAGGGCGTTTTTTTATGATGCGTTTATCCGTATCAGAACTGATATGTCATACCCAGCGCCACGATGTCATCGCTGTTGATAGCCAGTTTGTTATCATCATCAAGCTGGTTGATTTTATAATCCACAAACGCAGACATATTTTTGTTGAAATAATAGGTTGCGCCAACGTCAATATATTTGACGATATCTTCATCGCCCACGCCTTCAATATCTTTACCTTTCGACTGCACATAACCCAGAGACGGACGCAGCCCGAAATCGAACTGATATTGCGCGACGGCTTCAAAATGCTGGGCTTTATTGGCAAAACCACCGGTAATCGGGGTCATATTACGGGTTTCGGCGTACATCGCTGCCAGATAAACATTATTGGCATCATATTTCAGGCCGGTTGCCCAGGCTTCGGCTTTATCGCCCTGACCACGCGGTGCCAGCGCCACATTTTGCTGATCGTCGGTGCGGTCCGAGTTGGTATACGCGCCGCTGACAGCAAAATCGCTGCCGCCGAAATCATAGCTCAGGGACGTGCCCACGCCGTCACCGTTCTGCTTCTTAACGTCGCGGCCTTCGTTTTTGCCCTGATACTGAAGCGTCAAATCCAGGCCATCCACTGCGCCGAAGAAATCGGTATTACGGTAGGTAGCCAGACCGCTGGAGCGTTTGGTCATAAAGTTATCGGTCTGGCCGGAAGAGTCGCCGCCGAACTCCGGGAACATATCGGTCCAGGCTTCAACGTCATACAGCGCGCCGAGATTACGGCCGTAATCAATGGAGCCGAAATCCTGAAATTTAATCCCGGCGAACGCCAGGCGGGTTTTCTGCGAGCTGCTGTTACCTTCTTCTTTATTACCGGCAAATTCGGCTTCCCAGCGGCCAAAACCGGTCATTTGATCGTTAATCTGTGTTTCGCCTTTAAAGCCAAAACGGACATAAGTTTGATCGCCATCTTTGCCGTCATTATCGCTGAAGTAATGCATGGCTTTTACTTTGCCGTAAACATCCAGTTTATTACTGTTCTTATTATAAACTTCAGCAGCATGGACCGCAGAGGACGTGACAACACCCATTACCACTAATGCCAGAATGCTCTTTTTCATTTTTAATCCTGCTTCTTGAATAAACGCGCTAATAAATTCAGGGCGACGGCCCCGTTGAAAACATGAAGGGTTTTAACTTTTAAGCATTAAACATTTATGACAGTTTTAGATTATTCCTTAAATATTCAATTTAATTATCCTTGTAATGAAATTGTAAAAGTCAGCCGTTACGCTTGCTGATCCTGCGCAACAAAATGTCACGCCTGACGCCGCGAGTGTTGGCAAGCGGCTTCAGTCCTGTTACAACGTTTGCCTGATATCCATTTATTATTTGTATGACGGCAGGAAAAGATGAGTGACAGCCAGACGCTGGTGGTAAAACTGGGCACCAGTGTTTTAACGGGCGGATCGCGCCGCCTGAATCGCGCCCATATTGTTGAGCTGATACGCCAGTGCGCGCAGTTACATGCTGCGGGGCATCGTATTGTTATCGTGACGTCTGGCGCGATTGCTGCCGGGCGTGAGCATCTTGGCTACCCGGAACTTCCGGCCACTATCGCCTCGAAGCAATTGCTGGCCGCCGTTGGGCAGAGCCGCCTGATCCAGCTCTGGGAACAGCTGTTCTCGATTTACGGTATCCACATCGGTCAAATGCTGCTGACCCGTGCCGATATGGAAGATCGCGAGCGTTTCCTTAACGCGCGCGACACCCTGCGCGCGTTGCTGGACAATAATATCGTGCCGGTTATCAACGAGAACGACGCGGTGGCGACCACTGAAATCAAGGTTGGCGACAACGACAATCTCTCTGCACTGGCGGCGATTCTGGCCGGAGCGGATAAACTGCTGCTGCTGACCGATCAACAAGGGCTGTTTACTGCCGATCCGCGCAGCAACCCTGACGCTGAACTTATTCAGGACGTTTATGGCATTGATGACGCGCTGCGCGCTGTCGCCGGTGACAGCGTCTCCGGCTTAGGAACGGGCGGAATGGGCACCAAACTTCAGGCTGCCGATGTCGCCTGCCGCGCGGGCATCGACACCATTATCGCTGCCGGAAGTCGTCCCGGTGTGATCGGCGACGTGATGGAAAATATCTCTGTCGGCACGCTGTTCCACGCCCAGACCTCGCCGCTGGAAAACCGTAAGCGCTGGATCTTCGGCGCGCCTCCGGCCGGTGAAATCACCGTGGATGAGGGCGCAACCACGGCCATTCTGGAAAGAGGTAGTTCATTGCTTCCAAAAGGCATTAAAAGCGTGACAGGTAACTTCTCCCGTGGTGAAGTGATCCGCATCCGCAGTCTGGATGGTCGCGATATCGCGCACGGCGTCAGCCGTTATAACAGCGATGCGCTGCGCCGCATTGCGGGCCATCACTCGCAGCAGATTGATGCAATTCTTGGCTATGAATATGGTCCGGTCGCCGTTCATCGCGACGATATGATCACCCGTTAAGGAGCGAAGTATGCTGGAACAAATGGGCCAGGCCGCGAAAGCCGCCTCTTACCAACTGGCGCTGCTCAGCAGTAAAGAGAAAAACCGCGTTCTGGAAAAAATTGCTGATTATCTGGAAACGGAAGCTCAGCAGATCCTTACCGCGAACGAGCAGGATTTACTTGAAGCGCGCCGCAATGGTCTTAGCGAGGCGATGCTCGATCGTCTGGCGCTGACGCCCGCGCGCCTGACCGCGATTGCCAGCGATGTCCGCCAGGTCTGCAAACTCGCCGATCCGGTCGGGCAGGTGATTGATGGCGGCCTTCTTGACAGCGGACTGCGCATTGAGCGCCGCCGCGTGCCGCTCGGCGTCATTGGTGTCATCTATGAAGCGCGCCCGAACGTCACCGTTGACGTCGCCTCTCTGTGCCTGAAAACCGGCAACGCCGCCATTCTGCGCGGCGGCAAAGAGACCTGGCGCACTAACGCGGCTACGGTGAAAGTCATCCAGCAGGCGCTGGAAGAGTGCGGTGTACCCGCAGGCGCGGTACAGGCAATTGAAAGCCCTGACCGTGCGCTGGTCAGCGAGATGCTGCGAATGGACAAATACATCGACATGCTGATCCCGCGCGGCGGGGCAGGGCTACACCAGCTATGCCGCGAGCAGTCCACAATCCCGGTGATTACCGGCGGCATCGGCGTTTGCCATATTTTTGTTGATGACACTGCTGAAATTGCACCGGCGCTTAATATTATCGTTAACGCGAAAACCCAGCGTCCGAGCACCTGTAACACCGTCGAGACGCTGCTGGTCCATCAGGGCATCGCCGCGCATTTCCTGCCTGCGCTTAGCAAACAGATGGCGGAAAGCGGCGTCACGCTGCATGCCGAAAATAACGCTCTGGACGCGCTGAAAAGCGGTCCGGCGAAGGTCATTGCCGTGCAGCCGGAAGAGTATGACAATGAGTTTTTGTCGCTGGATCTGAACGTCAAAGTGGTGGCGGATTTGGACGAAGCTATTGCCCACATTCGTCAGCACGGCACCCAGCATTCCGATGCCATTCTGACGCGTACCATCGGCAACGCAAACCGCTTCGTGAACGAAGTTGATTCCTCCGCCGTCTACGTTAATGCCTCCACGCGTTTCACCGACGGCGGCCAGTTCGGTCTCGGCGCGGAAGTGGCGGTCAGCACGCAAAAACTACACGCGCGCGGCCCGATGGGGCTTGAAGCGCTGACCACCTATAAGTGGATAGGTTTTGGCGACGATACGATTCGTGCTTAAATGAAAAAGGGTGATGCAAAAGTAGCCGATTGATTCGCAAGGTTATTGACGCATCGCCCCGTAAGTTTTAACCTTCTACCCCGTGATTTGCTCCCGGCAGATCGCACCCTTCTCAGGGCCGATATAGCTCAGTTGGTAGAGCAGCGCATTCGTAATGCGAAGGTCGTAGGTTCGACTCCTATTATCGGCACCATCCTACCTATTTTAACGTCTCCCCAAGTCTACTCAAACACCCTTTAAACCCTTATAATACGCGGTTTCACTGCCCTTATTGTCTCTGCTCGTCTACTCACGTTCACAGAAATCTACGGTGAGTTGGGGGTATCAATGGGGGTATTCGCTGTTCGGTCTAAAGGAGATACCCCCATATGAAGCTCAATGCCAGACAGGTCGAGACTGCCAAGCCCAAAGAGAAACCCTACAAGATGGCTGATGGCGGTGGCCTTTACTTATTGGTTAAAACCAACGGGTCACGCTACTGGCGTTTAAAGTATCGTATCGATGGAAAGGAAAAGTTATTGGCGCTGGGGGTATATCCCGATGTGTCCTTGGCTGATGCCAGAGCGAAACGTGATGAAGCTCGAAAGGGTATCGCTGGGGGTATCGATCCTTTAGAGGTGAAAAAAGAACAAAAAGTTGAGCGTGAAGCGCAGGTCAAAAACACCTTTCAGCAAATTGCACTCGAATGGCACAGCATGAAAGTGAAGAAATGGTCTGCGGGATATGCCTCTGACATTCTTGAAGCTTTTAACAAAGACGTTTTCCCATTCATTGGTCAACGGCCTGTTGCAGACATTAAGCCGCTGGAATTGCTAAACGTGCTGAAAAAGATGGAAGACCGAGGCGCGACCGAGAAAGCCAAGAAAGTGCGTCAACGCTGCGGCGAAGTGTTTCGCTATGCCATCGTGACAGGCAGAGCCGAGTATAATCCCGCGTCAGATCTCACCAGTGCCATGCAAGGGCATGAGTCTACACATTACCCGTTCCTCACCACTGAAGAGCTTCCTGCTTTCTTTAAAGCCCTTGCTGGCTATTCTGGCAGTGAATTGATGGTGTTGGCAGCGAGATTGCTGATCATTACTGGCCTGAGAACAGGTGAATTGCGCGGTGCGTTATGGTCTGAAATCGATACCAAGAAAGCGCTATGGGAAATTTCTGCTGAACGCATGAAAATGCGCCGCCCTCATATCATCCCGCTATCTACCCAAGCGTTAGCCATTATCGAACAGATCAGAGCAATGACGGGGCAATTTCCTTTACTGTTTCCGGGACGCAATGACCCAAGTAAGACCATGAGCGAAGCCAGTATCAATCAGATATTTAAGCGAATTGGCTATACAGGCCGGGTTACGGGTCATGGCTTCCGTCATACCATGAGCACCGTTCTTCATGAACAGGGCTACAATACTGCATGGATTGAAACCCAACTGGCGCATGTTGATAAGAATGCTATCCGTGGCACCTACAACCATGCGCAATATCTTGATGGCAGACGTGAGATGCTGCAATGGTATGCCGACTACATGGTAAGCCTTGAGAACGGAAGTAATGTGGTGCAGGGAGTGTTTAATCGGCGTGGGTAAGGATAACTGCTGATGAAAGAAGGGCTATGTCTTAACGGGCATAGCCCTTTTTCTTGACTAAAGCAGATAAGAATTAAGTCAGAATTTAAACTGATATCGATTAACCAATTGATTAATATGAAAATTATAAAATACCTTAAAACAGGAAAATAAATAGCACTTATTGCTAAATCGCTCTACACCCCGCCCAGTGACAGCTCTCCCGCCATTTCATCTGTTTTTGTATGAAAAACACTCAATTCAGGTTCAATTCTGATTTTCCGAGGCTTGAACGTCATAAGCGATCTGCAGATACTACATTCATCAAAACAACAACGGAGAAATATATGACAACAAGAAGACTTATTCGCCTGCCGGAAGTGATGAATAAAACAGGATATAGCAAAGCGTGGATTTATCGACTTATTAGCAGGGGCGTATTCCCGGAACCGATAAAGATTGGCATAAGAGCCAGAGCTTTTGTTGAAAGTGAAATAGATGAATGGATTGAAAACATTATTCAGTTTTCACGTAAACACGCTGATTAATGAACAATACACTATTAATACGATGAGGAGGTTTTATGTAAAACGTTAAACGCTGTGTTTTTTACAATATTATAAAATAAAAACTAAAATATTTTATGCATTAATAATGCAGGGTATTTTACACTATAAACAAAGAAAAGGAAAAATAAATGAATAAGAAAAATAATGGTTTTGATAGGATCGCTACTGAGATGTTTCTACTATCAGCAATGAAAGAGTATTACCGTATCTATTGGGATATAGTCAAAAAAGGGCCCAAAGAGGCATTTAACTTACTTACTGATAATCATCATATGGAAACAGTCTATGACCAAGTAATCGAACGAGCTAAAAAGGGTGTGGCAAAAAATAAACTCTATCTTATCGATTTCGAAGGGGTGAGAATGGAGGTAATGACGCTGCATACCAAAGCATTAGTGTTAGCCTATATGTAAATCTATTTGGCCCCTTCTTGGGGCTGAAAATAAACCAAATATTAAATAACCATATAAAAATGAGGGTTAATTATGTCTAAAAATAATAAAGTTAAAAACAAATCTACAAAACTGTTTCTTGATCTTGCTAAAAGATCGTTTGAGGCAAGTTGGATCAGTTTACAAAATGATCACGATGGAGATATAAGAGAGTATATTGGTGATCATGATTTTATGAGTGCAACTATCATGTGCGTGATAATGCATATTAAAAATAACTTTGAGAGTTTAACACAGAGAGAAGGAAATAATGTGAATATTGACGAGGTTGATCTTAAGGTTATCGCTAATCTGTTAGTAAGGCATTCGTATTTATTTGTTCATAAATCTTTATAGTTTCCTTTGAAGATATATTCGCCCCGTAAGGGGCAGATAAAAACACTTATGACAATAGGAGAAAACTGATGATTGATGAGTTCCATGTTATGTTTATGTATAAAAAAATCCAAGCTGAAGCCGCTACTACTGATATCAAAACACTGAATCAGCTTTTGAAGAAGTTCCGAAAAGTGGTAGAGGAGCGGCGTGAGGAGTATTATCAGGAGATTGGTGAAAAGAAGGTGCGTAAGCTGAGGATGAAGAGGCTCCTCAAGTTGATGGCGCGAGATGGTATTTTACCACAGGAACTATGTAACTGGCAGTAGCCAGTCTACAAGAAATATACTCATTAAGTTCTATCGAAAAATTAGTAAAGTTGGTGTTTGCGGAAGTTTGGTGGCTATTAATATTTAAATTTTACATTTTGTTATTAGCGGCTATCGCCACGATCATTAATGAATAAATCCATCATTAATAGGGGCAAGCCCTGTCCAGCAAAGTGATTGTTGGCGACAATCACCAAGTGCTGCTTTGATAAATGGTTTTGATCCAATAGGAAAAATATTTGTATATCAGCATTAGGGCGTAGCCGTGCGTCAGCACATGAGCGTTAGCTCATAGATGGTGGGGATTTTCAAAAAAAAGATTTTAGTTAAATAGAAAGGAATAATTAGCAATAAATTATTAGAAACCCTGTATGGCGATCATAAAAATCGCCCGGTTTCTTTTAATCCTCTTAAGTATTATCTCTTACTTCTTGCAAAATTAATTTAAGACAAAAACGGCCTGTATCCCTTGGGGAATAAGGCTTGTGGTGGAAAACAACGGCTGACTATACGGTTAGTATTACTGACTCTATGGTCAGCATCACTGACTGCACAGTAAGTTTTCCTGACTCTGTAGTCAGTTCTTATATCATTTTTACGCTAAAAAATGACAGTGATTTAAATCATCGTCACTGGAAAACTTGCGATTTATAAAATATTTTTGCAAAAAAGCATGCAAAAAACTTGATATCTATTTCGTGCATGGTATTTACTTTAATATAAATAAAATAATAAGAGGTGATAATATGATTAAAAAAATGGAAGTTGACTTGGAGTTAGGCTTAAATCCTTTTTGCTTTGAAACAGAACTAAATATTGAGACAAGAAAGAAAAATCTGACTGTTTCAAGGGGAACTGAACTTATCGAAAGAAAAGATGCCAGTCGAAGCTACTTTGCTAATATTGTGCATACACAAGAGGTTGATAAAGAAGAGTTCATCAAGCTCTATACATCACAAATAAAAGCCTACTTTGATCTCACGAAAACAGCATACAAAGTATTTTTTATTTTTTTACGTATTTATCAAGATGCGATAGGTAAAGATCATTTCTACCTGAGCTGTAAAAAGGCAATGTCTTTAGCGGAAAAGATAGATCATTTTGTCTTATCTGAATCTATCTTTTACCGTGGGATAAAGGAACTCATCGAGAAACGCATTATTGCTAAAACTAATGAAAAGAACTGGTATTTCATAAATCCTGCAATTGTTTTCAACGGTGATCGTGCTCGCTTTGTTTCAGAGATCAGAAAAAAGAAAGAGGAAATTGGCATTGAACAGGTTGAAAGCATTATTGATAGCGGAGGAGACTATACTAAAAATGAGGATAAGCGTAAGTCTATTGAGTCAGTCATTGAAAATGTAAACAACAAAGAAGATATCGATGTATTAATCGCCAGATTACAAGCTAAAAAGTCGCAGGGATTCGCAAAGTGCGAAAGTATAAAAGTAAGCACCTCTTATGAAAACATAAGCTTAGTGCCACCAGAAGAACCATTAGATTGGGATAACATCTAAAGTAAGGCGAGTGACCAGAATTAACTAAAAGATAATCAGTCATTGTTTTTTTGTAAAACAGAAAAGGAATCTTTACCAAGTTGTTTTAGTTTGTCTTCGCCATTAATTTTTATCAAACTGTAATAATAATCTGGTTCGATGCTTTTAATATGAGACAGCATACCCAATAGATAAGGTATGTCTTTATGATTGATTTTATTATTTGAATATAAATAAAATAATGCTCTTATTTTTTTTCGTAAAAACCTTCCTACTCCTAGATCACCAGTATTCGAAATAACAACACCTGTTATGCGACGAGACCTTCCTTTACCTATGAACTTTGTTTTACTTGTGTTGATTATTAGCTCTGGTTTTTTTTGAATAGACACTAAATTAATAACAAAATTCCTTACATCATTAAGTTTATCAAAACTGTCAGATGAAAAAGATAAATCATCTGCATATCGCGTATAAATAACATCATTTTCCTTACAGTGGTTGAACAATTTTTCATCGAAATCATACATGACAATATTTGATATCATGGGTGATGAAGGAGCACCAATGCATAATCGTAGTTTTTTTTCTCCCTTTTTTCTTCGGAAAAGATAATGACTAATAACTTCATATTCAAACTGGTTAAGTTTTATATCATTTTTTGAAATAAAATAATTAAGGTCTTGTGGTTTAATAGAATAAAAGAAATTCTCAAAATCCATCTTAAGGATGTATTCGTTTTTTTTATGCGGTTCCGCATTGTCAAAAATTGATTTTTCTTCGATATAAGCAGTGGCACATTCATGCACTGGTAATAATGAAAGTAAGGAATTTACTATTGCACGTTGAACCTTTTTAACATCAGGCGATGGTTGTGCTATTTCCCTTAAGCCTTTACCATTTTTTTTCTTTATAAAGAAAACTTTGTATTTTTTTGGCGCTTTAATATAGCCAGAAATTATGGTCTTAGGGGTACAATTTAATGTTTTAGACAACTCATCTATGTAACTCATTTCTTCCTCCTGTTATCTATTCAAAGCATCGTTTCTAGAAATATCACCTTCTCTATAGAAGAGAATAACTTTGGTTTTAGCATCATCAGCATCTACAAAGGATGATACCTGTTTTTTATTATTGTTGTATCTATATTTTATAAAACCATAGTTGTTATGAGATGCGACATAGAATATATCTCCAGAATTGACCTTTATTATTAATTCTAGATTCTCGAGAATATAAAGGTATTCTTTTATCTTTTTAACACTAAGGTCAATGGAGAAACCAACGGATAAATATATTTTAATCTCACCAACCTTCAATGCTGAAAAAATATAAATAAGATCAGCGATTACTAGGCAGATATGACCTTTTCGGTCTTTTTCAAATTTTACTGTTGATTGTGTTTTTTGTTCAATTTCTTGTTTTAATTTATCTAATATAATATCAGCTTTGTTATAAATTACTTGATTAGTGTCAGAAAAGCGAAGGTTGACCTTTTTTCTATCTCCTGATGGTATATACTCCACGTTCCATTCGTATCTTAAAATAACTTGCTTATTATCTTCAAGATACTTAATCACACCTAGATTTATGAAGGATTTTTCAATTATTGTATTTGTGTTTAAAATAGTGATTAATTTTTTTGATATTGATTCAATGATGCTAAATGCGCCAAGTTCTGCATACGCACCTAATCCTTCGACTATTAAAATTACAGCACTTGCTAAATCAGCTAGAACAATTTCAAGATCAATTAAGTTATCTATTTTTGAATGCTCAAGCCAATCTTGAAACTCTTCTGCTTCACGTATACGAGAACTTAGCTTGCTATCAGTGTGCTCAAGGCGGCGTAATAAAGCATCCCGCATCGAGCCGGGATTATCGACATCAACTGAGTTACGTACACCGCCACAAATGAACACAAAATTAGGTAGGTTTTCTAACCTTAGTTCTTCTGCATCGATGCAGAGTATGAAATCGTCTCTGATATCGTCCATTGAGCAGCCGCTTATGTTATAAAAAACCCCGGTTTACCGGGGTTCTGCTCTTTACCTAGAAGGGCACGGCCTGAGTAAAAATCGAAGATTTTTGGGAAGGCCGTGGCATAAATGACCACAATAAACAAGTTCCGGTGATACACCAGATGAAGCAGATACGCCTCTATCGCGTAAAGAGTGTTTTATACACTAACTTAATGATTTGCATCAATCAAGCTGCTTGTCTCAAGATTATGGAAGGCATTGATAATGGCGAAAAAATTGTTGAGCGCATAGTTAGCTTTGAATAATCATATCGTTTAACTTAAATGCTAGTAATATCAATCAAGTAACCCACGCGAAACCTTACTCGCCGTTTGGCTGAAATTATATCGGTCAACAACATTTCCCTTGAACCAGATCTCAAGGGAGTTCATGTGAGCCGTGTTGCTGTTCTTAAGCAGGGCCAGACCGGGAATGTAGTTTGATATCTGACTCTCACCTGACATGCTGTAGTAGGACCACATTTCCTGACCATCATTGGTCGCGCGCGTTTGTGGTTGCCCGAATGCGTTAATAACATCTTGCTGGGTCGTTTTCCCTTTGACGATTTTGGTTTTTACGGTTTGTTGGGATTCGTCTTTAAGGGATTTGTTGCCATAGGTGGTGCAAGCGGTAAGAGGCAGGATCACCAACGCAGCGATAAACAGTTTTTTCATGTTAACTCCATATAAACAGTAAACGAAAAAATAAGCGTAAAGGAGCCGGAGCCAGCGTTGTGCCGCATCTGGCTATTAAGACTCATGTAAATCAATAGTGAAGAAAGCCGCTTATCAGAAGCCTATTAGTTTTTCTATCTAATCAGCAAACGGCATCCCTCATGATTGTTTTCCCTGATATTGCATTAATAAAGGCCAAGAAAGGTCCATAGGGCAGTGCTGGCTGTTGGTCATTGGGTTTGACGTTCTATACCCATGAACCAACCCACAAACGGTCCAGTGATCCTTCTGTTCACTTTATCCAGTAAAGATTCATCTAGCAAGAAAATGATCGGTATTGCAGATCGATAAATTGGTATTGATAGCTATAATCGATTAATCATTCCTTATCGATCGGTGTTTTAATTGTTTTAATCGATCGATATGTATTTAATGATAGATTTTAGCTATCATTATTTTGATTTTGATCGTTACAAACGATATGACGGCCCACAAAAATAATTTAATCCTATCAATTGGTTAATCAGGTGGTTTTGTTGCGTTATGCCAGTAAGAACAAGCCTTAACGACTACAGATGCGCTGCAGATAACCTCTACATAACAGCATTTTTGATTATTAGGATGGATAGGAAGATGAAGAAGATTTTACTTGTTGCTGGCACAGCTCTTGTTCTGGCGGGATGTGGGGAGAAAGGCGACTTTGAGAAGGCGATTAACGCGAAAATTTCAAAATCAAAGGTGTGCTACTCACTTCAAAACAATGACTTTGCTTTCAACAAAGGTTTTCCAGTAAAGGTTAATCATGGCTATCGTTCTGTTGGATACAATGCCAGCGATGAAATCCTGAAAGGTCTTGTTGAGCAGGGGCTGCTCACTGTTTCACAACAGTCTAACGGCTTTAGTAGCGTTGATGTTCTGGAAGTCACCAACAAAGGACAAGAGGTTGATTTTTGGAACCGTGAGGAAGGTGCCTGCGTGGGTCATCGTATTGTTGCTGAGATCACAAGCTGGACTGAACCGAGTGATGGTGCTGGCGCTAAAATTACGCAAGTGACCTATAGATGGAAACTCGACGGCGTTCCGGGCTGGGTTGATAAAAATGCGTTCTCTGGTGTGAAAGGGATGGCTGAACCAGAAGAAGCCAAAATTGTTCTGGTCAAGACCAATAACGGCTGGGTCGCTCGGTAATTACAGGAAAAAACGCTATGAACTCTATCTATGGGGTGCTTATCATTGGTCTGCTGATGAACATACCATCATTGGCACCTGTGCTGTTTCTCAGGAATAGACAAAAACAGGTGAAGGTTTCGATGGCGGTCAGACTTTACCTGCTTAACACTTTCTTGGTGCTGTCGCTGATGACGTTATCGCAAAATACTACGCAAAAATACGGGTTGTTCCCTGTATGGCTTGTGTTTGCCACCGTTGGACTATTTGTGGTCATGCTGGTGCCAACGGTAAAATTTCTGCGTAAGCATTTAACCGTAGGTAAAAGCCGTGCGGTTATCCTTTCATCATTCTTGATTATCTACGCGATCAGATTTCACGGCGTGTTTTCAGTTGGGAATGATAGTGAATATACGCTTAACGGATTCAATGTGGTGTGGACATTTTTCTTCTTGTTTGCCTGCCTGCTGGCTTATCTAGGTTGTGCTGGAAGTAAAACATACTCCGGTTCTTCTGCGTCGTCATCTGCACCACAATCCGATTATTTTAAACCTACTAAAGAATATGAAACACAATCTCAAATTGATTACGATATTGCTGTTAAGGGGCGGAGTGTGCTGTCTGATCCTAATCTGAGTATTGTTGAGCAACAGCGCTATAGAGATAGTATTGAAAAAAGATATACCGATAATTGATCATTCAATTCTGGTTTTTTTCAGTTTTTATGTATTCATTGCGGTGTGCTATCATTGTCCCGTTAAAAACACACCGCAAGTGATTCAATCGTTCATAAATCCTCGCTTATGTGGTTCGAAAAAAATATTTTACTTACGAATTCATCATTTATTAAATATTCTCTTTTTCTTAACCTTTTGATAAAAGGATTTAATTGATTTTTATCTTTCAAAATAATGTATCGTATGTCATCGATTCCAAATTCGAGATGAATATGTTCTACTTTATCATTGTATTCTTGCTTAGATATTGAATCTCTTATGTTTTTCAGAAGAGCTATTGGGATAATTCCTTTTTCATTTATTGAAGGGACGTAGCGCCATTCCATTTCATCTGCAAAACAATACTCAACGGTCTTTTTGTTATTTCTTCTTAATGGGCCGGTATGGTTTTTCATATAACGTAATATATTTACAAGCGAGATGTAGTTCTTCATTTTAGTGAAGGTTTCAACAGTTTGTTCATTTTTATCAATTCCTTTTGTTATGATTCTTAATTGTTCATCCAATAATTCGAAAGTATCGGAGTTTTTACTCATATATAGGACTGGATTTAGATTGTTTTTCGCTGCCCACTCCTGCGTTAGACCGATACCATAGCAACCATATTTTTTAGTATGTTCTGATAGCAGAGAGAGTCTTATATTACAGAATGACACCATTGGTATTCCAAAGTATCGAATTAATCCCTTTCTGCCGTATATGCGTTCTCTCGCATAAGATGGTTTGAAGAAGCCATCAATAAGTATTGACTCTAATGCATGTATTCTTTTTGTAAAGTGAAGGAATGTTTTTGGATATAGACTTTTTCCCATTGTCATGCTTTCCTGATTGTTAATTATTGTCGATGTATAAACATTGTGGTATGGATTATTAATCCGTGTATTTTATAAAAATATACGTGTGTTTATGATAAAAAGTCAATGTAATCCAAAATCATGTTCGAAAAATAATTTGAATCAGCCTCTATCAAATCGAGATGGTTTTAGCTTTGGTAAGGCATTTTTATTGTCCGTACGAAGAGTTGGTGTGTGGTTAAAATCTGCGTCCGGTACTTCGTCTTTGGTTGCGCGACTTGGAAAACGCCTGATCTCATCTGGTGTTGGACTATAAGTGTCACTGTTAAATCTAGCACGTCTCTCATGCTCAGCGCGTGGTACATAGATGCCTTGTACCTCATCAAACACATATTTTTCAGCAATGCGCTTATCATGATCAGCTTCAACAGAAACCGGGGCTGGTTTCTTCTTGGCCCAGACGAATTTCTCCCTTATATATTCAACCACCAGTAGGGTGAAACGCTTGAACAAACCATCTTGACGAGGTTTAACCTGCTTTCTCTTACTTTTAACAGGAGCGCGTTTAACCGCTCTGGCAGTTGTAGAGGATGGGGTTTTCAGTGTAGTGCGTGTATGAGGTGTAGTGGCAACCAGAACAGGCTGTTGCTCTTCGGATGATGACGACTGCGAACCTGTTTCAGGCAATACGATTTCAACAGGCTCAGGCATTTCTGATACGGTGAAGCTTCTAAGGTCAACAACGATCTGCAGATCTAAATCTTTGAAGGTGTTGTATGTGGCCTGAGCTTCTTGTTTCATCTCATCACGAACAGCCTGTTCAGCAGCACGCTTTTCCTGAACACTCTTACTGTTCCACTTGGCACGATGAACACGCTGCATTGGTGGACGGCTGGTTAACGTAGCTTTGGCAAGCCATAGCGCTTTTTCTTCAACATCCAAGGTAATAGTGGCGTTTTCGAGTGCTTCGGCGTGTTGAGCATCAATAGAGCGATGATCAATACGTTCATTACTGCCAGCAGCGGCAAGATAGCGATTGGCAATCACAGACCATGATTCACGCCAAAGGATTACGTTTTTCTTGTCATTCCAGCTTCTTTCTTTTTTGCCGAAGCCATCAGCGGTGATCGGTTTTAATGTCAACATCACATGCACATGGGGATTTTCACCATTGAGATCATGAAAAGCAATATCAGCAATCATTCCCTTATCAACGAAATTTTTTTGGCAGTATTCAACAACCAGTTTTATCTTGTCTTGATTGCTCAGTTCACAGGGAATAGCTACATCAAAATAACGGGCTGTTTGACCGTCTTTCTGACGTTCAACTCTCTCAACTTCATTCCATAGTGCTGTTGAGCTTTCGATAATATGAGCAGGTGCTGAAACAGGGGCTAATATCTGATGATGGAATAAATCAGCACGATGGCTGAAATCATAGGTATTGCCAGTGCGATCATCTGTTATTCTGCAACGCGCATGATAAGCAGCCTTCCTACAGGAAGACATGCCCCCAGAACGTTTCACAATTTTAAACTCAAGATGAAAAATCGCCATAAAATACATACCTCAATATAACCATGCTGCTGTTAGTTTTTCGTCAGAAAAACTTTTGTGTTGACCTTGGTTTTTCTTTTAGCCTGCGGCAGGCAACCCCCGGTAGGGCCCACACGCTCACGAAGTGAGTGTATAATTGGGCATTGTTTTTTCTAACAATGTAAAACCCTTACTTAATTAATACGAAATATATGAATGCCTGTAAAACAAAACGCCGAATTAAGCGGCGCAATCTAGATGAAATGGCGAAGTATTCCGCTATATTAAACAGAGGGGCTTTGGATGTTCTCCGAAGGACAATAAGATTATTAGTTTATCCCGCCGTAAGACGTGAAAGCACTAAAAAAATAGTTTTATAGCCGGGCGTTTTCCCTGTTGCACAATTCACAGGTTAAAGTGTGAAATCATAAATGAAAATTAGCAGGTGGAAATAAAAGCACTAATGAACAAAAAGAAGTAACGCGGAGAGAACGCAGTTTTAAGTATAGGATGATTTTGCATACTGTATTTTTAAATTTAATTTTTCGATTCATTTTATTACCGTTAGCTTTTTTGGGTTTGACCTGTTTTAAGTAATGTGGTTTTTTAACGACCACGAAACACTGTTATTTGAAAAAAACAAGAAAATACATTACACATGCATTTAAATAAGGAAAACGATGGATAATATGAAAGTTGATTTAATCATAGGTAGAAAAAATTTTGGATACTGATGACAATATTTCACAACTTGCTATAGCTATGAGTAATAATGAAAGTGAAGATTATGAGGTCATGTCAGATCTCTTTTGCCACATTCAACTAACTGAAGCACTGCCACTTTTCGTTAACTGACTGACAAGACAAAATAGTGTGATGGTGTTCAAAAAAATGTTCCTTGCCATGCTGGACATCAAACGGTTCTGATCCAGTGTTAATACTTATATTTCCACGATTTCAGCAGGGAGCAGGCACATAGCCACGGGTTTGTTCGACATCACCCCGCTAGGTGTTCGTGAGCGTAAGGCGTTCTCATTTGCTTTCATGGTGGTATATTGTGGTTATTGACATCACACAATCTATAATTCCCTCGATTGAGTGAATTATCAATGATAATTATATCCAAATGAAAAGATTTGGCATCCGTTTGAAGGAAGAACGTATTCGACTTGGCCTTGATCAAGACGGTTTTGGGCAGCTTGGGGGCGTGAAGAAAAATGCACAAAGTAACTATGAGAATGGGGTGCGCAAGCCGGACAGCGACTATCTCGCTGGGATAGCGGCAGCGGGAGCTGACGTTTTGTATGTTTTGACCGGTAACCGCACCCCTGTAGCTAAGTTGTCCAGCGAAGAGAGTGCGTTGGTTGAAAAATATCGGGCCTCCACGCCTGAGCATAGGTCTATCCTTGATACGGTTAGCGCTGCGCTTGCGCAACTGGGGGTAGGGAAGAAAGCTGACAGGGCTTAATATGTATTAGTTTAATTTTGGAAGAGATATTTATTATGAATGCGTTGGGCTATTTATCGTTGATGAGAGAAAAGGGCGTATCTTTCAGGGTTGTTCAACATGGCTTGAAATTCAGCAATCTTTCATCAGCAAGAGGATGGGAGCCATTATTAGAACATTACTCCGAAATTAGCAGTGAAGATATTAACAATTCGGTAAAAGAATTATATTTATCTCAGCTTTTTTTTGGACAAAGGACGGTATATTTTAGTCAGATATCTGAAGATGAGCATAATGACCTTTCTGTTAATATCATTAATGTATGTAGTGTAATAAAAGAGATATTTCATTCATCAACTCATACGAATCTATCTCTTTATAGGAATAGTTATCCACTGCCAATTGGTTACGATGAGTTGCAGTCAGTTCCTCTGACTAATCCTTGCCCAGTTTACCTTGATGAAACTGATGATATGTTACGAATCATATTTACATATCCGAGAGCATATAAAGAAAGAGTAATAATTGATATTTCTGAAATTGATTTGTCGAGTGATGAAGGAAGCCAGTTTAGTGGTTTTGAAGAAATCATAGGAATTAAATCTGGCAGAGCGCAATCTTTCGATTGTGTTCAATTAGATAAAAACACTGGAATAATACAATTTCAGATAGACCATAGTCGTAATATTTTAAAAGATGAAATGGATAGTGCTGCTCGTCGTTATCGTCATATGCTGATGGATGGATATCGAGATATGAATAGTGTTTCTATCCCAATGCAAAGTATAAATATTCACTCTAAAATTGATGAGTTGTATGATAGCGGCGATGGTAGAATTCATAATCTTGAACATGCCACAGCAACAGGTTCTGTCAAAACCGAAAAGATGAGAAAACGCGAAGATGACCTCAGAGATGAGCAATTCCATCAGGCTGGGTTAGATGCTATTGATGGTGATACTAATAATTTTTGTATTACTAAACAATGGGATGGGGAGTGTGGTAGTTGTCTGAAACTTACAATCGACGGTGGTGTTTCACTGGCTGCTCGCTCGAATCCTAAAGTCGATTGTGTTACACTGGAAGGGTGTATTACTGAGGATGATTTCAATTTATTGATTTCAAAGGTCTTGTAATAATGTTAACTAGGGCGCAGATCGTTGAGATGATAGATACAGACTTCAGGTCAGATCCTGAAGTTTGTCGCGCCTGCCATTCTGTGATTGAGTATATATGTACGTCATCAAAAGATAATCTCAAACATATTGCTTTTTTCAATTTCAAAAAAGTAATTGATACTCATGATGATAGCTTGGTTATAAATGTTGCTCGCTATTTTTCTGGTGATTCATTACCCATTATCAATATTTGTTTCGAGTTTATAGAAGATGATTTCATAGAACAGGTTAGCATTGACGATTTCCGACAAACTCAATTAGATAATAAGTATTATCATCCAGAAACTGGTGAATTAGTTAAAGATTTTGAATCAAAAATATTTATGTACTTCTCACTTTCAAAATTAGGGTGGGAAGTGGAATGCAATTAGATGAAAATATTACAATTGCTCAGTTAAAAGCTATCGCTCTTGTTGATAGGAATACACAACATTTCTTGGGGCAATTATTGTGCTCTTCTTATGATGAGTTTTTATGTCTTTTTTATAAAGATATGACCGAATGCATAGAATTCATGGAAGAGGATCCGAGAGTTAGACAGAATGATGGAGAAGACCGTTTAACAACAGATGTCATTCACCATTTCAGAGCTAAGGGCTATCATGCTAGCCATGATGAAATGGTCGGTGGACACTCTGATGTTGTGATCAGATATAGGGATTATATGTGGTTAGGAGAAGCTAAAATTCATTCTGGTTATGACTATTTAATGCAAGGGTTTAATCAGTTATGTACTCGCTATTCATCAGGTACTAATAATAACTGTAATGGTGGAATGTTAATTTATATTAGGAACAATAATGCTGCTGCCGTTATTTCTGAATGGAGCAATCGCCTCAATGGTGCCGGACTTAATGGTTATTCATCTTCTGAGTGTGAGAATAGACAGGGATTAAGTTTCTACTCGCAGCATACACATGCGCGTTCAGGATTGCCTTATAAAGTTAGACACATGGGGATTGTCTTGGGGTTCGACCCACAGGATAAAAAGTAATAGTTACTCTAGCCTCAGTTTATATTCAACAGCCGCAGCATACCCACTAGCATCACATGCTGTGTAATCACCTATATGGGGCCCAGTCGATCTCCTTATTGAACTACTTCATCTACACCGGAAAAAGCTAGAGTCGCTCTCTCGCTAATATCTTGCTACCAAAGTATTCTCTATGACTAATAGTTAATTCAACCATATATCATATCTATACTTATATTTTAATATTGAATGATTATCCTATTCAGGCACACAGCAGTAATGTTTAAATTGAAAAAACATAAACTAATGAAATATCGACTGCTAATTTTACAACTTAAAAAATAAAATGGATGATAACAGGAGTGAAATAAAAGAAGAACTATATGAAACGCGATGAGTCGGATGAAACAGCATTAATTTTAACGACAATAAATTCTATGATATTTGGAAAGCATTTAAGATTGATTGGTTTGAATTTTATTAACTAAAAATGCCTTGTGATATTGATAATTATCCAAAATGTGGTAAAGGATAATGAACAACACATGCAAGGAGGTTCAATGTATAAAAACAATGATGAAGCCATTGATTGGGAAGCAAAAAGACTTCTTGATGATGGGATCTATACCGATACAGAACAAGCTTATTTAGAAGCAGAAAAGATAGTAATAAATATTAGGGAACAAGCAAAGCAGCGCCAGATTAAACAACAGTTTAAGATGAAAATTAAATCAATCAAGAAACAAATTGGAAATGGCTGTGATTATGCTGACATCCCTTATTCCAACAAGAAAAAACATTGGGGAGATAAACAATGACAACAAAAACGATCAAACAGCAAATTGCTTCAGCGCAGGAACGCCTATACTTCTTGGAAGCTAAAAAGAAACAACAAACGAAAAAAGAAAATACCCGTCAGAAAATTATTTTCGGTGCAGAGGTTGCCAAAGTCTTAGGATGTGATATTGGTTATGTAGATAAGGATCTGGTCTTTGGAATTCTGCTTGATATCCCGAATCTTCATGAAAGTGATGTTGATGCCTACAGAGCACAAGGCCAAGCCTATATCGAAAGCGTTTTAAATAAATCCAAGTCCTAATCATGTTTTTCACGTCAGAACGGTGAACCGGCCTAAAACTCGTTTTTAGGTCGGTGAGCTGTTGAGTAAGCCCCAGAGGGTGCGGTAGCCAATTTGTTATTTATCCATGAATAACGATTTAGAATGTGCTTTATATAAACAGAACCATTTATTAGATGCAATAATAAGTCTTTTTGTTATTGACCACTTTTTTATTTTTGCTAATTAATAATTACGTGAAGGTAAATATGATGATGACCGCACCTATCCCTTGGTAAAAGAAGAGCTGGTGGCCCACATTCATCTTGCCGATGCAGATGCCCCTTTCCCTAAGTTCTTACGTCAGTTCAAACGAACCAGCGATCAGGCCCATTTGGTATACTGCCAAGGTGCGATGGATCCCGATGCCTACTTGCTGATTATCATCCTGAAACTCGAAGCGCATAAAATGGCACGCAACAATAACCATATGCATAAGATCGGGATGATAGCCGAAGCGTTCAGGATGAAGCATTAAGTTGGTTAAAAAATACCCGTCTAAGCAGGACACAAAATTCATTGGGGGTATCTTTGGGGGTATCACCAAAGATGAAACAGGTAATTTACACTACTAATCAATGAAATATCGAATAGGTATTGTTCCTATTATCGCACCATTTCAAGTTCCTCAAACGTCCGTATTCATCCATAAATACCTTGATTTATAACGATTTTACCGTTTTTTAGTCCATCGTTATCCGTAACCATCCAGTAGAATCCGATACAGAATGTGTATATGTTCCTGTTCGGTCTTGGATTCCTATACACATGCCTTTAAACGATATGCAGATTCGCCGCGCTAAGCCTGAAGCTAAATCCTATACACCTGGAGATGGGCAAGGGCTGTCATTACTTATAGAACCTAATTGAAGCAAGAGCTGGCGGTTCCGTTATCGTTTTGCCGGTAAACCTAAAATGATCTCGCTTGGCGTCAACCCAACGATCACATTAGCAGATGCTCGTTCCCGTCGTGATGAAGCTCGAAAACTTGTGGCAGAAGGAAAGAACCCTAGTGAGGTTAGAAATGAGCAAAAGCTGGCTCTGCAAACAGAGTCAGAGAATGCCTTCGAAAAGATAGCCAGAGAAAGGCATCAGATGAAGTCTGCCAAATGGTCGGCAGGATATGCCTCAGACATCATGGAAGCGTTTCAGAACGATATTTTTCCTTATGTGGGTATGAGACCAGTAGGCGAAATTAAACCGCTAGAACTGCTTAATGTGCTACGTAAAATCGAAAAGCGCGGTGCACTAGAGAAAATGCGCAAAGTTCGACAACGATGCTCAGAAGTTTTCCGCTATGCCATTGCTACTGGAAGGGCAGAGTTTAACCCTGCTGCGGATCTTTCAAGCGCCCTCGATGTACACCAATCAAATCACTTCCCGTTCCTAAAGGCTGATGAGATCCCTGATTTCCTGCGCGCCTTAAACAGTTACACCGGAAGTCGGCTTGTTTTGATTGCCACTAAATTACTCATGATTACGGGTGTTAGAACCATCGAATTACGTGCGGCCTTATGGCCAGAATTTGATCTGAATAACACTATTTGGGAAATTCCCGCTGAAAGGATGAAAATGCGTAGGTCACATCTTGTGCCATTGTCTACTCAGGCGTTAGATTTACTCAATGAACTCAAGATCATGACAGGGAACTATCGTTATGTTTTTCCGGGGCGGAATGATCCGAACAAGCCTATGAGTGAGGCGAGTATTAACCAAGTTATCAAGCGTATTGGGTACGGTGGAAAGTTAACAGGCCATGGTTTCAGGCATTCATTGTCTACGATTTTACATGAGCAGGGTTATGAATCGGCGTGGATAGAAATCCAATTAGCCCATGTTGATAAAAACAGTATTCGTGGAACCTACAATCATGCTCAATATCTTTCTCAAAGGAGATTAATGCTTCAATGGTATTCTGATTTTATCATTAATTAACAATAAGGATAAGAAATGCAACAATCTCGTAGGCATCATTATGTTCCAGAATGGTATCAACGTAGGTTCCTTTCTAAAGGCGATACTTCCTATTATAGATTGGATTTACACCCTGAAATAGTAACAACGCCCCAGGGGGATATTATTCGGAAGTCTGAGATTTTACGAAAGGGACCTACAAAATTTTTTCACCAAATAGATTTATATACAACAAAATATTTTGGTGTCGAAAACGATGATATTGAAAGATATCTGTTTGGTGCAATAGATTCTAAGGGCTCTTTGGCGCTAGCAGTTCTTACGAATGATAATTGGATGGAGAAAATTCATGACCATGTTATAAATCTTTATGAATATATTGATGCTCAGAGGTTGAGAACCCCAAAAGGGCTTAATTGGTTAACTAAACAGTTTAATCCAAAGGATCATAACGAATTATTGATTGATATGCAGCGTGTTCGTAAGATGCACTGTACTATGTGGGCTGAAGCCTCTTTGGAAGTCGTCAGCGCAAAAAAATCCTCAATCAAATTTTTAGTTAGTGATAATCCTGTGACATTTTATAATTCTGAAATATATCCAGGTAATATCTCGTGTAAATATCCTTTTGATCCCTCCTTGGCTTTACAGGGCACTAGAACAATATTTCCTCTTGACTCAGAGCATTGCATTATTCTCACTCATAAACAATTTGCGCGAAAACCAGGGAAGTTTAAAGCAAAAAAAACCAGGATAAACGCAAGGTATTTTGATTCTACTGTTATTAATTATCATGATTTTATTCGAGAACGTTATTTTACCGATAAAATGGTCGCTTCGATTAATTATATTATTAAAGCTAGGGCTGAGCGTTATATAGCTGCGTCAAATCCTGAATGGCTGTATCCAGAGAAAGTACTAAAAAACACCGATTGGGCTTCTTTTGATAAAATATTCATATCGAAAAGTAGCAAATTATTAGGCGATAAAGTGGAAATGTTTTTGGGTGGTAAAAATGGAGAGTTGATCGCCACACAAGATGAATACGGAAGAAAGCCTAAGAATCGAAAAGAATGGGTTGAAAAAGAAAAACAAGCACGAGCTATGCATGAGCATATTTTAAGGCTTTTGAAACAACACCGCGCTGATAGTGAGTGAAGGTACATTGGCGTACCTTCATTTGTAGTTAGTTTCAACTATGGGCATTATTAGAAATTAAATTATTTTTTTAATGGCACTTCTCTTGATATTAAAACAGTATTATTGTCCTTGCTTTTCTGCTGTTCCCAATGAATAGCTAATGATAAATATATAATTGATCTTCTTACTAATTTCATAAGTAATGTTAGTCTTGATTCGAAATCCGTTTCGCAAATCATCAAGGAGTGTTTTGCGCGTTTAACTTTCTCATTTATTTTTATTTTAGAAAGCGTTATTTTCCTTGATAGTTTATCTCTCTGTTCAATTAGCTCTTTTAAATTCTCTTGATGATGATTGTCTTTATATGTTTTGATCTCTTTGCAAATTACTGTAATTTCACTCTCGAGATGTGTTAGATTGTTTTTTTCTTCTGTGAGAGCTTTTTCATAGAAATCAGTTTCTGTTTTTAATAATCTATAACCAAATTTATCAATTATTTTCAAAGATTTATGCTCTATTGCATTTCTAATTTTTGAAAATTGCTCTGCATCTGGGTCTAACCAATAGGATTCACTATCAAAGCTATTGTCTTTGTGGTTTGAGTCTCTTATATCTTTCAGTATATAGAATAATGCGTGAAGAAATTGATTATTACTCTCTTTTAATTTTGAGTGCGGTTTAAGTCTCCCATTTTCAAATTTTCCAAAAAAATTATGAAAGTATATTTTTGCATCAACATCATTATAGTCATAAAATGAATTAAGGAAATATGCAATTTTATCAAAAATTGCATAAAGAGTTTTAAAAGCAGATCTGTAATGTTGTACTTTGAGGTTGGTTATAGCATGAGACATATCATCGGTATGTTGATAGGTCGTGTTATAAAAGTGATTATTGTCATTGGGTATATTGTGTGCGATAAAAATCAAATAACGCGCATATATATAATCATTTTTTATTTCATCAAAATTACCATGATAGGTCAAATCTTCACTCATGGTTAATGTTTGGTTCATAATAGTAGTGTGACCGGGTAAGGTGATGCAGTCGGTGAATACGAGTTCAGTTTTATATTCATCGTTTAATTCATTTAAGAAAAGCGTGTTATCTCCACACCATTTTAAATAAGAAAAATGTTCCTTTGATTCAAACTTCTCTTTGTAACTCTCAATTAAGTGAAAGTCTGATTCTTCAAAGTTCGTTTCAAACCAGTTTTTGAATTTAATTAAGCCTCCGTTTTTATTATATGCGGAAGATAATTCTGGATCTAATGTGTCGAATTCTTTCAGTCCTTCCTTAATCGATTTGTAAGCCTCATAGTAATGATAGTAGGAATGGCCTTCATCATATAAAAGGCCTGCTAGATTTAAGTTGTTATATGCTTTTCTTATTATTGCGACGGGGTTATTATCCAAAGAGATTGCCATTTCCCAATGATTTTTACAGCAAAGGACACGGCCTTGTGAACATAGATAGTTGCCCAGATTGGTTTCTATTCGACTTTTCAGATTGATTATGTGCTTGTCTGTGTTTTCTATATGCTGTAATGCATTCAGTGCTTTCCTGTAATTTATGACTGACTTCCCTAATTCTTCTGAATGCCAATTTGTATTTGTTTTGGTGAATGCTGCGGATTGGCAGTTGGCAATGGTGTAGTAATATCGTGATTTGATTATTTCATTTGAAAATACATAGTTTGGATTTTCAATTGCATTTATAAATCCAATAATTTCATTTATTAAGTTGCTAGAAATTACTTCATCTGCACGCATTTCAAAAAGCGCAATGGCAGAATCGTCTAATAATATGGTTTGTGCCTGTTCATTCATGTTAAACTCTCCACAACCATTTTGTATTATTTTTCACGTATATATACAATTAGCATATATAGAGCTATGAAGACATGAGTATATACATATCCCATTGAATGTCTTGCGCGCAATGCTCTCCCCGCCACGCCTGCCCGCTTAAGGAGGCGTTTTAAATGCATGTGCATGAAACGGCGCAGGGCGCGCCGGTGCTGGCTTGGCGGGGGATGAAAAATACGGGGATTTGCATGCAAAATCATGCACTCTGTGAATGCATGACTTTTTTCGGCAAAAATGGCGGGATTTTTCGGTTTTTTTGACGGGCTACGGCGCGGTCAAATCAGCCCGGCGGCGGGCATAAATCATGTGCTGCGCCGGGGTGTATCTTTCCTGACTGTCGGTTCGCGAGGCCGCGTCGGGCCTCAGTCCGATGGCCGTTAAAATCGCTGCATCCTGTTCGCTGTAGGCCGGTTTTTTTCCGCCCGCAAGCCAGAGAGAAAGTGCCTCACGCAGATAAATCACTGACCGGTCGACGGCACGGCCCTGTACGGTGCCGGTCTGTCCCGCCACGGCCATCGGTTCGGGGGCGAAAATGGACGCCAGCGTGTCGCCGTGCTGCTGCATGAACTCATCCAGCCGATCGCGGATGCTGATATACTGCACCGCCTCGTGCGAGCAGATATAGCGCCCGGCGGCCCCGTTAATTTCCTATTTTTTGATGTCGGTAATCTCACGCAACGCCTGCAAACGCCCGTCGGGGTGGTCAGTGCCTGCCGTGGTCTGTTCACGGTATTCCTGTTCAGCGGCGGCCAGCGCTGCCTTGTAGTGCAGCCAGGCGGTTTTGTTTGTTTCACAGGCGTCATACGCCTGTTTCAGGGTCAGGGTTGTCATGGTGCACTCCGGAATTAGTAAAAACGCTGTTTTCGGGTTTTATCGGCACCATCTCAACTTCCTCAAATGTCCGTATTTGTCCATAAAATATCTGATTTATAACGTTTTTTATTCTTTTAAGTCCATAGTGGTCCGTAACCATTCAGTAGAATACGGTACTGAATGTGTATATATTCCTATTCGATCTGGATTCCTATACACATGCCTTTAAACGATATGCAGATTCGTCGCGCTAAGCCTGAAGCTAAAGCCTATACACCTGGAGATGGGCAAGGGCTGTCATTACTTATAGAACCTAATCGAAGCAAGAGCTGGCGGTTTCGCTATCGTTATGCCGGTAAACCTAAAATGATCTCGCTTGGTGTCTATCCAGGACCGGCAACAGCCGGTCTTTTTATATCAGTTAAATATGATGAGATTGAATAAATAAGAAAGGCTAAGAATTTATTCTTATCAACCGAAGAAAGTTTTGGCTATTATCGAGTAGGGATATGAGGGTATGGGATACTGTTATGGAAGAAGGTGGAATGGTCGTTGTTATGTCGCCAGTACAACTGGCGGCGGTGCTTTCAGATAAGAGCGTCACAGAGGCGGAAACGCTGAGTAACCGACTATTGGGTGGACTTGGCGTTTTACTCGGAGCGGTAGAAATGGCCGGTGCTACGGTACTATGTATCGCGCCAGAACCAACTGGACTAACGAAAGCGGGATGTGTGGTTGTTGGTGCACATAGTCTTGACGCCGTTCAAAGCGCAGCCAGACAGGTGATAACAGGTCGTGATACGCGCTCAGCCACCTGGCAGATTGCTGTGAGCGCAGCAAGAGAACTTGGTGCCGATGAAAACACAGCTCTCAATATCGGGATGACAGTGGATATTGCCGTTCCGCTTGGATTTGCAGCGGCTGTTGGTGCCGTCCGGGTAGCTGCAATTAAAGCTGGTCGCATCAAATTGATCCAGCATGAATCAGTTACAGGTCTCAAACCCGGGGGACACACACTCGCAAATCATATCGGAAAAACTGACAGTGAGTTACTTGCCCGATTAGAGCAAAATAAGCGACTTATTATGTCTTCAACGTTTAAAGATTTAAATGTTGCTGAAAATGTTATTTCGAGAGCGGTCTATCTTAATCGAGCAAATATCAAGTCCTTACTCGGTGGTGGTAAAAACGGTGGACGCCTTACCATCAATTATCCTGCCGGTCAGGAGGTTGGGTACGGATTCACGCGAGGCAACACACAGCGCATCAGCATGCGTGGAGTGAGGATTGTTATCGAACTGCAAGAGTATAACGGAAAACCTTACTATATCCTTACAGCATTCCCGACCCCATAGGACAGGTGGATTATGCAAAGTTTCTATCATCTTGATCAGCTGATTCAGGGTTATTTCAATCAGGATCATGACCTCATAAATGAGGGGGAGGATACTGTTGAGGGCACTATTGAACTGTATAAAAAAACAGCTCCCAACTGGATGTTAAAAGAGTTAGCCGAAGAGGTTGATTCTTTCATTGAGCTTTACCGAGACAGGTTGGATGATGAGTTCAAAGGCCGGTATGGATTTGATTTTTCGCCTGAGTTGTGGGATTCAACCCCATTCGATTTCCTGATGACGGTGCGCAGACTTGCCCTTTCTTAGTAGTAGCTACAGGACGCCAAACCCGCAACGGCTTAACCAACCTCAGACCGGCAACAGCCGGTCTTTTTCTTTCTAAACATATCTTTAGGGTGAACGATCCACTGTTCACCCTACACCGTATGTTCAGCATGTAACCGTATGAAATTCTTTGTAAAAAATCAAAGGTGAACAGTGTGAACAATTAAATGCAAAAAACTTTTTCCTACGCATCAACAAGTTCAAAAATTGAACACCATCGCCAGTATGTATAGTTTTATTTTTCGAATGATAAATTTCTTTCTAAATCATTGCATTACCGTATTTTGTTGGTTCCTGTTATCATGGTTAAAATCAATCAGTTATGAGCCATTCATCCCTTCCTGCATACCTATGTGGGACAGATTTGGGATACTTACACCATAAATAGCATCGATCTGCTTTGCATATTCCGTGAGATGATTCGGTGCAAGATTAGCATATCAAAGAACCATTTCGATTAACTTCCATCCCCCCATTTCCGGTAAAACTGATATCGTTACCCCGGCATGAACTCATCAGCTTACCCACGGGGGCCGTAAATAATGAAAACGGAAACCTTCAATTTCAGCACAGCGCAGTGCTGCGCGCGCCAGACTATCTTTAGTCATAACGCATTTCCCTTACTACCAGGTCTTTGCTGCCGTCAAAAATTACATTCTCTATCCTGCCGCTATGTTGGCAAAAATGTCGCATACGATGAAAGACCAAATTACTAAACTATAAAAGACCGCTAACGATTTGAAAGCTTCAGGTGGTCTCATTAGTTATATTAAAATCGAGGAGATACGGATAATGAGTAGATCAAAACGTAGTATTTTGCGGGGAAAATCCATCTCGGAACCTAAAGTAAAATTTCCCTTCACCGCTACGCAGAGTGATAGCTGCGCTGGGCAAGAGGATCGCGAGACATTCGGCTGCGTTAAACGGTCCTTGGATGAAACTTCGCTTCGTACTGCTTATGATGCAAATATTGAGACAATCGATGCATCAGATTTTGGCGTAAGTGAAGATGTAGAAGATAACTCGCTTTATATCATTCAGGCAGACGCGGCAGCGAAGGCACAAGGCAAGCCGCTACAGTTTCCTTCAGGCGTTATAAAATATGGATCGCAGATAAAACCAACCACTTCATGGACAGGTCAGGGACGCGGAATAAGTATCATAAAAAATACAGATCAGTCTCGTCTTACCGATGTAAATCCGCCATGTGTTGTAGAAAATGCCGATAACTTATTTTTCAGTGATATGACCTTTGACGGAGGGGCGACAAACGATCCGGTCTCCTGGGACGCATCTAATTTTGATACATTTGGAGGTGGTGCTGGCCTTTTCTTTAAGAGTTGTAAAAACATAACCATATCTCGTTGCGGATTCCAGAATGCTGGTGGTTATGTGGGGCGTGGCCTTTCACTACTTAACTGTGATAATACACTAGTTTTTGCCTGCACAATGAAACGTTCACGCGGTCGTTTTGGTGATGGATTTTACCAGCGCGGCTCAACTAATACGCGCGTTATTGGAAGCCATGCAGAAGACTTCACTCGTATTGGATTTACTACAGAGGGCGCAAGTCACTACGGATGCTACATTGCTTGCGTTGCAAAAAATGGTCATGATGCCTCAATACTTTATAAAGACAATAATAACGTATCAACGGCAACTGAATATAATGCAGGATTTTGGTCTGAAAATTCAGAAGGAACAATGTTTGACTCACTAAGTGTCTTTGATGTTACTCATTATGGGATCACTATGAATACTACATCAACTGAGTCATTTATCCCCTATGGAGTTAAATACTTTAGCCTGAAAATTAATAAGTGTAATGTTTACAATGCGCTATCTGCATCCTTTAGGTTTGGTGGTCGGGCATTAATGCCCATAGATGTAACAATATCACAATGCAAAGGTATAGGTGGTCTACATGGTGCGCTTTATATATCTGCTAATAATAACGATCGAGTAATTGTGTCAGAAACCTACCTTGAAGGATCGGGGTTAGTGCCTACATCGGGTGCATTTTGCCATATTGGAGGGAAACTCAAAATCGTAAACTGTACAACACGTGTTACCGACAGGACATCTATTGATGGTGCCGATAATGCCGTTGGGGATGTTATTTCACAGGATGTCAGAGACGGATTTATTAGTATTGACGGGCTGAATAATGCTGATGGTTTTAATGTGTTTGTTAAGAGTAGTCAGGCTGCTTCTCGGGTTATGGAAATTGATAATGCAAATGTTAGTTATTATATCAAAAATGCTACCGCTCTGTTCATTAAGCAGTCCGGGGGTAACTGCGTAGGGACTATTTCCGCTGTATCTGGCGCTATTAAAGTTCAGGGATGCGCAGTGGCTGACAGCGACATGACTATCGGTGGTAATGTTTCTTTGTCTGGTTTAATAGAAATTAAAAATGTAGGAAGGCTCATCCATAATTATGGTGGGTCAGCTAAATATCCCGTTACAGATATTGAGATCGATATGTTACGTGATATTGCAAAGAATGCTCATGGTCTGGAGATTAGATATGGAGTCTCTTCAGGTAACCCAACCGCAATCGTTAAGGGTAAAATTGTGAACTCAGGCATCGCTGTAACTGGTAATAGTACGCCGATATGGCTTCCTAACGCATCACAAAAAATAGCGGCTAATGGTTTAGTCACCGACGCTAATATTGAGTTTACAATAAGAAAGGCTGGGTCAACGACCAGTAATTTTTCAGCTGGCGAGCAAAGAATAATATTAAGTTAAAGTAACAATCTGATAGAGGGTGGCAAGGGAATTTATTTGCGCCCTCTATATGTTCCACATAATAACTATCCCGTTATCTACTCTCCAATGAATATTGTTGATGCGTGTCAGAATTGAGGTCAGGAGCGGCCTGGACACCTCAGGAGTTGTCAATTAAAGCTTTAGGGATTGAAACATCGGCACCACATAAGCCTTTCCCACCGCCCCAAATATCAACAACAGTTAAACATCCCATCAATTCACGACAGCCCACACTCCGACCTTGATCGCTGTCAACTCAGACATTCCGCATTCGTAAGATTCTGGCGGCATTAAATGGCTCCCGGTGAGCAACCGGTCAGCTTCCCTTGCTATGAGTTATCCCTGTGCGAACAATGATTTTTATCGCAACGATCAGCGTTGCCGCAACGGCATCAGCCGCTCCAGTCATTACCGCTGGTTTTTCACCTGAAGGCTCCGCCCATAAACTGGTGCTGCGCTCTATCAATCAGGCGCAACGTTCTGTCGACATGATGGCCTATGAATTCCAGGCGCCGGATGTGGTGGATGCTCTCAATCATGCCGCTGGACGCGGTGTGCGTGTTGATGTGGTCATTGATGCCCGATGTAACCGCAGAAATATAAAAGCGCTGAACGCTATACAGTCGGCTACTGATCATGGGGTACACATACGCATTGACAGTCATTATCACATACAGCACGACAAAGTGATGATTATTGATGGCAATACGCTTGAAACTGGCTCATTTAATTACACCACGCTTGCTGAAAACGCCAACAGTGAAAATCTGCTGGTAATTAAAAATGCGCCTGACCTTATTCGTAAGTATGAAGCCCATTTTGCAATACGTTGGGGATTAGGAATACCCTATACCGGAGGCGGATTTGCATGACCTTTCATCTGCCGAAGAAAACGGTCATCGCGGGCCGGGAGTGGTGATATTTACGTGTACCTCTGACAGCGTCTGGTCATTTCGGGCTGCGAGAAATACAAGTATAACGCTGTATTGTGGTTCTCCCCGCTACTTAAGTAAAATAATTCCCGCACGCTCTTAAATTCTTTTATGCTGTCGTTAACGATCTTTGCTAAAGATCAACTCCGCCCTCCTGGCGAGTATTTAAACTAACCTCTCCCTCTCTTATGAGACATGCGATCATGAACGTGAATGCTCTGGTTTTGATCCTGCTGGCTATCGTTTGTGTTTTTATCTCCAATCCCGTTTTCGCTAAAACGACCCGTCTGTCTGACGATCAGGTTAAACAACAAATTATCAATGACTCTGTGGCGGCTTATCCCGGCACCTGTGCCTGTCCCTTTAACCGGGCCAGAAACGGCAGTTCCTGCGGACGGCGAAGCGCATGGAGCAGGGCGGGAGGATATGCGCCCCTGTGCTATAAAGACGAAGTCACGCAGAATATGGTCAAACAATGGCGCGAGCAGAATCAGTAATAATCTATTACTGCAGAACGTAATGAAGCCGCTTTTAACCAGAGCGGTTTCATTGTGATTTACGGCAAAATATATTCTCTGTCGGGTCTGATACCTTTCATGCGTTAAATCACCTACTATGTACCAACCCTTAATCCTGACTTTCCGACAACCGATAAGCGAGCACAATGAACAGCACCGTCTATGATGCCTTTCGCTGCCTCAACCTTCTGGCAACGGGAAACCGCTCTTTTGGGATCAGGGAAATCGGCCGCCTGCTGGGGCTGGATTCAGCGAAAGTTACCCGGCTGATGCAGACGCTACTGAAGCTCGAAATGGTGCAGCAGGATGCCAGACGTAAATACAGTCTGGGGATGGGAATACATCGACTGTCGGCCAGCGCGATCCACAATTCGGCATTTTATACTGCGGTATTGAATATGCTGGAAGAGACGGGCAGTCATTCGGTATCCATTGTTATTGGCGTGCTGAGCGGCAATAACGTGGTGTATTTACTGCATACGCGCGGCGGAAAAAGTATTGCCCGCGCAATTGGTAATTATGAATCCGTGCCGATTCGCGATTCTGTTATCGGTATTAAATTGCTGGCAACCATGAGCGATGAAGAAATTATCGATCGGCTGGGTATTCATGATTATCACCTGCTGAAAAACGACATTGAAAACGCGCGGCATCATCAGGTGTATGGTAAAGCCTATTCGGAGCAGGATTATCGGCTGGCGTGTATTATTCCGGGCATGCAGGCAGCGATAGCGCTGTCCAATATTCATGGCGACAGGCTGAATATTGACAGCCTGCGCCAGTTCTTAATGTCAGCGGCGCGAAAAATCAGCGGCGTTGAGTAGTTTCCGGCACTGCTCGGCGGTGGCGGCAACGCTCTGGCCCGGTCGGTATAATGCTGAACCGACCCCGACGCTATCGTAATGGCGCAGAAAATCTGCGACGTTTTCCACCTCCACGCCGCCCACGGCGGAAAAATGCACCTCGCCAGACAACGGGCCTTTAATAATCTGCGGATAATTGAACGGCAGCGCGCCCGCCGGGAAAACCTTCAGCACGTCCACGCCAAGCTCGCAGGCGGTAAAAATTTCAGTGGCGGTAAAAACGCCCGCACAGACGCGCAGGCCGTAGTCCTGCGCCGCTTTCACCACCCGCGCGTCCAGATTAGGGGTGAGGATAAATTGCCCGCCCGCCTGGGCGCAGGTCGCGACGTGCGCTGGAGTAAGAACAGTACCCGCCCCGCATTGTACGGCATGCCCAAATGCCTTATGCACCCGCGCCAGGCTGGTAGCCCAGTCGGGAGAATTGGTGGTGATCTCAACGGTGGCGATGCCGTGTTCCAGCAGACAGGCGACCTGATCCACGCTCTCTTGCGGCGTAATGCCGCGCAGAATGGCAACGATCCGGGCGTTAAGCGTCATAGCGAAAAACCTCATTCAGACCGGCAATCAGCGCGGTTTCTGCCGCCAGCGTGGCGCAGGGCAATTCCAGCGCGTCACAGACATTCTGGTAAAGCGGCAACAGCGCGCGGCTGCCGATAAAACAGACCTTTTGCTGACCGGGATGGCCCTGTAAAACCTCATGCCCCAGCAGCAGCCCGGAAAGCCACGAGCCTGCCGCCTTCGGTTCCAGCTCTCCCAGAATATAGCGCCCGCGACAGCGAAACAGTTCAGCGACCAGCGTACTGTCGCCGCGCTGTACGGCCTGCGCGGTCGCCACGCCGTCAAAAAAGGCTGCCCCGGAGGTCGCCTGAACGGGTAGCCCTTTGCCGACCACCGACTGATGCAGCACCAGATTCCACAGCTCTCCGGTCATCAGCGTGCGCAGGCTGTCCACCCGCTGCTGCGCGCGATTAACCGTCATCCACTTGCTGTGAGTGCCGACCGCCGCAAAAATCGCGTTATCGGTCAGGGCGAGTGCGCCCGCCAACTGCATCTCTTCGCCCCGGCAAATCTCATTGGCCCGCCGGTCGCAGATGCCGGGCCGCAGGGTCAGCGGATTAGGCAGAATGCCCGGCAGTTCGCGGCCTCTGGCCGTCAGATCGCGAAAGCTCAGCGGCAGTTCCATGTAGCCCGCGTCGGCAATGCCGATATTGCTGCCGATCATGCCGCACAGCAGCACCGGCAACTGGTCATCAAAGGCGTCTTCAAGACGCGAAAGCTGCTCGCGCAGAATCGACGGCAGCGCCTCGCGCTGGCACCGCCCAACGCCGCAGGTATCTTCCACGCTGCGGATCACTCGCCCCTCACGCACGCTCAGCGCGCGAAAATTGCTGGTGCCCCAGTCCACGGCAATATAGTTCATTTCCCCGCCTCCAGAACGGCCAGCGCCAGCGCATCGGTCAGATCGCGAAGTTCATCCTGCGTCACCCGATCGATCCTTTTTGCCGGTTCCCGAACCACGTCGGTGGCAAAAATCCCCGCCTGATGCAGCACCGTCTTATGGATCGCCACGCCAATGCCCGGCTGCACGCCGTAGCGCAGGAACGGAAGATAACGATAAAACAGCGCCTGCGCCTCGCGCCGATCCTGCTGCCACGCACGCAGGATCGCATTAATCACGTCAGGGAATTCGCAGGCGGGCATGGTGCCAATAATGCCCCGGCGCAGCTCTTCATAAAGAAAGCCAGCGTTCAGCCCGCCAAACAGACCCACCCGATCGCCCAGCGCGTTTTTCAGGGCGGTGATCTTCAGCGTGGTCGGCGGCTGTTCAACTTTGATGTATTTGATGGACGGGAAATCTTCGCACAGCTTTACCAGCGTTGGGACCGGCAGAGTGACTCCGGTCATCAGCGGCGCATCTTGGATCATGATGTCAATATCGCAGGCACGGCAGATATCGCGCCAGAAGTGATAAATCTCTTCCGGGCCGGGTTTGACGACTGACGGCGGGTTAACCATCGCGACCTGCGCGCCCCAGCGCTGCACGCGCTGAATATCTTCAATCGCCACCGCCGAAGATGCGCCGCCCGCCGCCGCCACCAGCGGCAGATCGCTGGTAAGCCGTTTAACGCAGGCAAAAAGCGCTTCTTTTTCAGCAGTGGTCAGCGCGTACCCCTCCGATGCATTGCCGAACAGCGCCAGACCGTCAACGCCCTGCGCCAGCAGAAACTTCACCAGCTTTTCCATTGACGCGAAATCAACGTCGCCGTGCGCATCAAACGCCGTCGCCAGAATTGGCACATTACCTTTTAACATGTAGCCCCCATAACAGATTCACGAACGCGATCTTCATTAATATCAATGCCCAGCCCGCTGCCTTCCGGCAGGTGATAATGTCCCTGCTCGCAGACCAGCGGCGTGTTAAGTAACTGATTAGCGATGGCGAACACCGGCGGCTGGTACTCCAGCATAAACAGATTAGGAATTGCGGCGGCGACGTGGATGGAGGCGGCAATGCATGGCCCCAGCCCCACGCTCAGATGCGGCGCGACCTGAAGATTCCACGTCTCCGCCAGCGATGCGATGTGCATCAGTTCACTGATACCGGTACGCCCAACGTCTGGCTGGAGAATGTCGGCGGCACGCTGCTCAATAACGGGTTTAAACTGATAGCGGGTGCGTTCGGTCTCGCCCAGCGCAATCGGCACCGGGCTGCGGGCGCGCAGTTCGCGATGACCGGCGATATCTTCCGGCAGCAGCGGCGCTTCCAGAAAGCCTAATCCCAGCGGATGCAGGGCGTTCGCCAGTTCCGCCGCCTCGGTAACGCTGTAGTTCCAGTGGGCATCAAGAAAGATCTGCGCCTCGTCGCCCAGGGTTTCGCGGATAGCGCGGACATTCGCAATATCTTCTTTTACGCCATAGCCCAGCGCCAGTTTGACGGCGTTAAATCCCTGCTCCTGCCAGCGTGCTGCCAGCGCACAGCGCGCGGGCAGATCCGGCTCCGGCAGGCCGGAAACGTAGCAGGGGATCGTCTCGCGGTACGCGCCGCCCAACAGTTGATACACCGGCTGCCCGAGGATCTTGCCTTTCAGATCCCAGAGCGCGATATCCACGGCGGCGATGGCATCAACGTGATAGCCGGTGATATGCCCGCGATCGCGCATCGCATCGTACATCTGAGAATTCAGTACCGCGCTGGCGAAGGGAGACTGGCCCTTCAGCAGCGGCGTAAACAGGTGTGCGATCAGTTCGGCAATCACCTGGGGCACCACCGGGGCCAGCGCCTCGCCCCAGCCGACATACCCGTCATCGGTGGTGATTTTTACCAGACAGGTTTCCATCTTGCGTGAATACACGCAGCGGTATTCGGGGCGGTAGTAATAATCGTTTTCTTCCTCGTCGACATTACCGCCCAGATACGCCTGACGAGGGGTAATTTTTAATGGGAAACATTCTACGTGGCTGATTTTCATAACAACTCCAGGTCACATTAATCGAGGATCTTTCCGGCGGTTTCTTTGGCGAGCCACACGGCAACAAGTGAAATGAGCGCGGTGATCATCACGTACCACGCGGGCGAGAGCGGATCGCCGGTCAGGGAAATCAGGCCAGCCGAGGCCAGCGGCGTCACGCCTCCGAACACCGCGACGGTCAGGTTATAGGCGATGGCGATCCCACCGTAGCGGATGGCGGTCGGGAACAATTCCACCATTGCCGCTCCGCAGCCACCGTTAAACATCGCCACGAAGACGCCGAGCATACTCATGGCAGCAATCGAGGAGGCCACCGATCCCTGACTCATCACCAGCATCGCAGGCCAGGTCAGCAGGATAAAACCCACGCAGCCCATCAGCATCAGCGGGCGGCGACCCCAGCGGTCAGAGAGATAACCGGTGATGGGCATACAAATCGCCACGCTCAGCAGGCCGAGGGTGGTAATCAGGTAGGAGTCCGTGCGGCTGTAATTAAGATGCGTGGAGAGATAGCCGGGCATAAACGATTGCAGCACCCAACTGCTCACCGCCTTGATCACCACAAAACCGGTACAAAACAGCAGCGCGCGCATGGAGGTCGACAGCGTTTTGCGCAGCGGTGATTTTTCCAGCTTGCCGCTGGCTTTCAGTTTATGAAACTCTGCGGAATCCTCCATGTTCCGGCGCATGTAGAGACCGCCAAGTCCGAGCGGTGCCGCCAGCAGGAAAGGAATGCGCCAGCCCCAGTCGTTCATTACTGTCTCACCCAGCATATGGGTCAGGAACAGCACCAGCCCGGAGCCGCAAACAAAGGCCATAAAGCTGAAGTTTTCGCTCCAGCAGGTGAGCGTCGCCCGGCGATGCGGCGGTGCGCTTTCTGCCAGATAGGTGATCACGCCGGAGCTTTCACCGCCTGCGGCAAAGCCCTGCACCAGACGGGTCAGCACCAGCAATATCGGGGCAAGAATACCAACCTGATCCCAGGTCGGCAGAATGCCCATCACAAAGGTGGAAATGGAGGTAATGACGATTACCGTCACCAGCACCTTGCGCCGTCCGAGGCGGTCGCCCATCGAACCAAAAAACAGCCCGCCAATCGGCCGCATCAGAAAGCCGGAGCCGAAAACAGCGAAAGATTTCAACAGCGCCACCGCCGGATCGTCGCTGACAAAAAAGTTACTGGCAATAATGGCCGCCAGGGTGCCGTAAAGCCCGAAGTCGAACCACTCAATAAAATGGCCGACGCCCGCCGACAGCATGATTTTGGCGGTGCGTCTGGCGGGGACTTTTTGCTGACCGCCAGCCTCATCCCCGGCGTAGTGAATTCCTGTTTGAGCCATGTAACCTCCAGAAGGTTAAGCAGGGTATCGTTTTGTTATTGGTACGCTGAGTGTAGAGATCGCAGGCTTGCTGGCGAATGCAGTGCCGGGTTGCGTGAAACGGGTCATAGATTGCGCCTGAAAAACGCTTCACATAGTGAAGCATTAACATTGACGCCGAAGGAAAGGGGCCGTGATGTTGCCATAATGCGCGTTATGTTATATTGTAACAATTCATATCGAGAATAAATTGAGGGGGAATGCTGGTGGGTCAATTTAAAAAGGGTGCGCTGGTAGTCGGTCTGTTGTTTATTAGTGGTCAGGCGCTGGCGCATGCGCATCACTCACACGGTGCGCCGCTGACCGAAGTAGAACAGAAAGCGGCAGAAGGCGTTTTTGACGATAAGAACGTGAAAGACAGAAGCCTGACCGACTGGGACGGCGTATGGCAGTCGGTTTATCCGCTGTTAGAAAGCGGCGATCTTGATCCGGTTTTCAAAAAGAAAGCGCAGAAAGAATCAGGCAAAACGGCTGAGCAAATCAAAGAATATTATCGTAAAGGTTACGTCACGGATGTCGGGATGATCGGCATTGAGAATGGCGTGATGGAGTTTCACGTGGGCGATAAGGTCAGTAGCTGTAAGTACGACTACGCGGGCCACAAGATCCTGACCTATACCTCCGGTAAAAAAGGCGTGCGCTATCTGTTTGAGTGTAAAGACGCCAACAGTAAAGCGCCGAAATACGTACAGTTCAGCGATCATATCATCGCCCCGCGCAAGTCGGCGCATTACCATATTTTCATGGGTAACACGTCGCAGGATGCTCTGCTGAAAGAGATGGATAACTGGCCGACTTATTATCCGTACCAGTTAAGCAAAGCGGAAGTGGTTGACGAAATGCTGCATCATTAATGAAATTCACCGTCAGGACATCGCCCTGACGGTTTTTTTCAGGCGTCCCGCTGGCTCCACGCGCTCCATGAGCCGACGTACAGCGCCGCATCAAGACCCGCGTCGTGCAGCGCTGCAACCAGCCAGGCAGAGGCAATGCCCGACCCGCAGTAGGCAACCAGCGGGCGGCTATCGGTCAGACCCAGCGCCGCCAGTTTTGCCTGCCGTTGCGCGCGCGGCAACAGCCTTCCTGGTCCGTCCTGAAACGTAGCGACCGGCAGCGAAATCGCGCCGGGCAAATGCCCTTCCTCAAACGCCGCTGTACCGCGCGCATCCACCAGTTGGACGTCGTCTGCATGACGCAGAATGTCGTCGGTAGTCACCTCGCGAAACGTTGCGGTCTGCCCAGGCGGCTGCGCGGCTTCACTGCCTTCCGCCAGAATAAAGACGTTATTATGCCCGGCCCAGTTCAGCACCCACCACGCCCGTGCCGCCTGGCTACCGTTTCCGGCGTCATACACGACGATTGGCGTTTGGTTATCAATACCGGCTTCGGCAAGCCAGTCCTGAACGGCCTGTTTTTCCGGTAGCGGTAGCCGCCCACGCCGCCCGCCGCCTGCCTGCGCATAGTGAGGGATCAGCGTGGCAATCAGCGAGCCGGGCCACAGATCCGCTGGCGGTGCGTCATTCTCGGTGATGAATACCCGCCGGGCATTCGCGGGTGGGCGGCTTATAAAAGGGGAGACAGTCATCGCATTTCCTCATTTTTTCAACAGGGCATTGCCCGTATCAGATGGCATACGTAAACACATCACGGCGCTCAGCAGGGCAAGTAACGCCAGTAGCAGCCAGGTCCACAGCAGGCTGTCAGCCGTGGTTTCGCCGGGCAGATCGCTGAAAAAGCGCAGCAGCAGTGCCGCCAGCGCCACACCGAGCGCCGTCGTCAGATTCTGGATAGATAAAAAGAAGCTGGTCGCCGAGGCCAGCTGCGGCTTTTTGACGTCGGCATAGGCCAGCGTGCCGAAGGCGTTCATCTGCAATGAGCGCGCCCAGCCAAAACCAAAAAGCGCCAGAACATAAACCACCACTGCATCCTGCGGATGGAGAACGCCCGCCAGCGCCAGGCAAAGGGTTGCCAGCAGGCCGTGCAGCGCCAGACCGTTACGGTAGCCCAGCCTGCGCAGCAGACGGGTGCTGAAAAATTTCATGCACAGTCCTCCGGCAGCGGGGATCAGCACCACCATCCCGGCGTACAGCGGACTGTAGCCATACCCTTTCTGCAGCGTCACCGGCAGCAGAAACGGCAGCCCGCCAACCGCAATACGAAATATCGACCCGCTCAGCATCGAGGCGCGAAAGCTGTAAAGCTTCAGCAGCGACAGGTTGAGCACCGGGGAACTGACCCGCGTGGCGTGAAGCCGATAGCCGATCATAAACAGCAATCCGGCAGCAATGGCGATGCCCACGCTTAGCGGCTCATGCTGCGCTTCACCGAGCGCGATCAATCCGTAAATCAGGCAGGAGAAGCCCAGCCCGGTCAGGAGCGAGCCGGTTTTATCCAGCCGGACCTCACGATCCCCGGCCGTGGCGGGTAAAAAGCGCCATATCAGCGCCAGAGAGAGTAAACACAGCGGCACGTTCACCCAGAAGATCCAGCGCCAGTTGAGCCAGGTGACAATCACCCCGCCGAGAAACGGGCCAATCACCGGGGCAATCATGGCGAGTAAAATCACCAGCGCCATGGCCTCGACCAGTTCATGCCGGGCCGCCGAGCGCAGGACGATGAGCCGTCCGACCGGTGCCATCAGCGCGCCAGCCAGACCCTGAACAAAGCGCAGCACAATCAGCAACTGCGCATCGTTAGCAAAGCCACAGGCGACAGAAGCCAGCATAAACGCAGCGATAGCCAGTGAAAACAGCGCCTTATCACCGTAGCGTTCGGCCAGCTTGCCGCTGACCGGGATCAGCACCGTCAGCCCCAGCAGATAGGCGGTGATGGTTGCGCTCAGGGTAATCACGTCGCTGCCAAGACCGATCGCCATATCGGGCAGGGCAGGCGCAACGATCGACGAATCGAGTTGCTCAATAAAAAAAACCGCCGAGATGATCCACGCCACCCGGCGCGTTGCCGGAGAGAGCGGCGGCGACACGCGCTCTTCCGACGCGCTGACCGTCGTCATTGCGCCTCCTCAGTGGTCGTCTCCTGGCCTGCAATCAGACGGCGCAGATCCTGTTTCACCTGGCGCTGAAGATCAGGGCCGCCTTCCCACTGCGGACGGGTAAAGATCCCCACCACTTTGCCAGGCCGATCCAGCACCAAGATCCGGTCAGAGACTTCCAGCGCTTCATCCAGCGAATGGGTGATCTGATACACCGTCTGGCCTCGCGCGCGGGCAATCTGTTTGAAATCATGACGTAGCGCGCTGGCGGTCACTTCATCAAGATGACCAAAGGCTTCATCCGCAATCAAAATATCCGGTTCGGTGATTAACGCCCGGGCAAAGGCGACCCGCTGGCGCATACCGCCGGAAAGCTGATGCGGAAAGGCATTTTCATATCCGGCAAGGCCAACTCTGGCGAGCAACTCCGTCGCGCTGGCAAAGGTTGCGCGGTTGCGGGTACGCAAGATTTCCAGCGGCATCAGCACGTTATCTATTGCGCTACGCCACGGCAGCAGTCGGTCGCTCTGAAAGACGCAGCCGATACGCCCGCGCAGGCGCTGAAAATCCTGATACGGATCGACACCCAGCACCCGCACGCTGCCAGAAGAGGCGGGCAGTAAGCCCAGCAACAGGTTGACGCTGGTGGATTTGCCGCAGCCGGTGCGGCCCACCACGCAAATATGCTCGCCTGTACGGATACTGAAATGCAGATCGGTGATGGCCGTCGTTCCGTTCGCTTCGCCGCTGCGCGCAAAGTGGCGCGCGACGTGCGAGAACGTGATAGCCGGTTCAGTTGACATGATCGCGTACTCCATCGCCATGACGATAAAAAAGATAGTGGCGTTCAGCGAGGCTTATCACCGCGTTACTGACAATCACGAACAGAACCAGCACCGCCGTCCAGGCAATCGTCTGATCCATGCGGAACATCTCCTGTGACACCCGCAGCTCATGACCAATCCCGGTAATGCCACCCAGCAGTTCCGCCATAATGGTAACGCGGGTGGCATTGCCAATATTGATACGCCAGCCGGTCAGCAGCGCGGGCAATATGGCAGGCCACCACAAAATACGCGCTTTCTGCCATGCGGAGGGGCGCAGGGAATGCACCAGCTCGACCCAGTCGCGCGGAATACTGCGCAGCGCATCGCGCGACTGATAAAAGAACGTGGGCAGGGCGGAAGTGATAACCACGAAAGCAATTCGCGCCTCGCTGTCGGCAAACCAGATAATGGCAAACAGCACCCAGCACAAGGCGGGAATGCCCTGCTTAAGCTCGATCAGCGGCAGCAGAAAGCGCTCGATATGCACATTCCATGCGGCGAGCAGTCCCAGCAGGGAAGAGATGACAAACGATCCGGCAAGATACAGCAGAATGCGTGCGTAGGTCGTCCCGACGGAAGACCAGCCTTCCGGGCTGGAAAGCAGGGTGACGATATTGGTGAAGATCTGCGTCAGCGACGGGAAAAACATCGGCGTGGAGTAGTGCGATCCCCACATCCAGCCTCCCAGCAGTACGGCAATCGCCAGCGCACCTTCCCAGGGGAGGCGGCGGGTTTTTCGTCTGCCCGCCCGCTTCTCGCGGGCGGTGATTTTCACAGAGTGATTCGATATCTGGCTCACAGGCTTTTGCTCGCGCGTTAAGGGGCAACGTTAAAATCGGGCACCAGAGACTTCAGTTCCTCATCCGTCAGCGGACGGGGCAGGAGTTTTGCTTCCGGCAGCAGCTTCTGGGTCAGCAGGGCGATGGTCTGACGGTGCGGTGCCAGTGGTTCGATGCGAATAAGATTGCGATAGCGGCGCAGCACTTGTTCCATCGCCGGGACATCCAGCTTCGCGTCTTTTGCCACCAGCTTCGCGGCCTCTTCAGGATGCGCGGCAATGAACTCCGCCGCCTCGCGGTTGGCGCTGTAAAAACGACGTGCCAGATCCTGGTTTTCCGGCTTAGCGATCCACGCTTGTGAAACCCCGGTCGTCACCTGCGGAACAAAATCAGTGCCGGAAATCTTCTTCCACAGCGCCTGGTTAAAGACCGCAATGGTGTGATATTCACCGTGGCTTTGCTGCACCGCGGCCGCGCCTTCAATCGGATTCACCAGTAGCGCATCGACCCGGTTAAGCTGTAGCTCGGCGAGAAAAGCCGCCCCGCGCACGCTGGAGGATTTGACGGTTATTTTCTGCATATCCAGTCCCTGCTGTTCAAAAAACCATTTGGATAATGCCCAGCCGCCGGAAATGGTATCCGTCAGCAACGTCTTACCCTGTAAATCATTAAGGGTTTTAATCGCCGGATCTTTCACCACGATATCCGATTCAAAATTAAATACGTTCCACAGCAGCGCGATATCGGCGCCCTGTTGTTTAAAACGGGATACCGCAGGAATAGCGGCGCAGTAGCAGAACGGATCTTTACCGGTGGCGAAATCGGTATAGGCGACATTAGACGGCTTCTGGGTCACGTTCAGTTTGAAACCGTGCTTTTTATCCAGCGCCAGCTGCTGAATTAACGCCGGGATCCAGACGCTTTGCGACGGCGCGGCAAATACGGTGATATTTAATTCCGGCACCGTTTCGGCTTTTACGCCGGACGCCAGAAAAGTCATCAGCAGCAGGGCGGAAACCACGCCGCGAAATAAATTTTTAAAGTAATTCATCATTATTATCCGCTACTTAATCGATAACCGCACGGTGGAGGACGCGCTCCTGCCCACCGTAATTAAATACGCCCCGGTGATGAACAATCCGGTTATCCCAAATTAGCGTGGCTCCGTCCTGCCAGTAGTACTGGGCCAGCACTTCCGGCGAGCGTAAATATTCAAAAACGATATGCAGAACATGATCGCTGACAATGCGCGGCAGGCCGAGAACGCGCTGCGCATACAGTTCACAGGGAAAAAGCTGTTTTACCCCGGTTTCAGGATGAACCCGCACCAGCGGCACCTGTAACGGCGGCGTTTTCTGCCGGGCCTCAAATAACAGTTCCGCTTCAGGATACGACATGGAAATTAAGCCCATCTGGTCACCGTTATTAATGATATTCAGGGTATCAAGCCAGGCCGCCAGCGTTGGGTCCAGAAGACGGTAGGCGGCAGTGGCATCGGTAAAAATAGTTTCACCGCCAAAACCCGGTGCTTTTACTGCATGTAGCGCGGTGAATTTTTGCGGATTAGGGCGATAAGCCTGATCGATGTGCCAGATATAATTGGTGCGCGTTTTTTTACGCGAAGAGTCGATAGCGTTCATTTCACCGGAACCGGTGCGCGGAGCCTGCGGATTACCGGCAAAACGCGGTGAACCAAACAGATGTGAAAAGTGCTCAAAGGTACTGGCATTGACTGAGCCGGGAACGAACGATAAAAAGCCATATTTCAGCAGCGCCTGATAGAGAAATTCGCGCACGGCGTCAGAAACCTGTTCGCCTTCATTTAGCTGAAAACCTTCAACTATCCCTCCCACTACCGGCGTAAACGGGCGAATACGAATATCCTGGAAAACCTCCGGCTCCCGACGAAATGTTTGCGGATCAAGAACCGGCGGCTGATTAAATTCAGGGTCGAGCGGTTGATGCAAATGAATAAGATCAGAACTCATTGAAAACACCTGTCATATAGTGAGCCTGATATATTCAGGAAATTGAATAACCATTTAGCTCAGATGGAATGTGTTTTCTCAACCTACAGGCTAAGGTTAAAAAATATAAATATATATAAATAGAATGTTAATGCGGTTATCGCATTTGCCTTTCAATGAGCTGAATTCCACTGCTTTTTGCAATCGTAACAAAGAAAAATGCTTTCCCGCTGCCGCGTATTCAGGGCGATCAACTGCCCGCCGGAAAACGCAGCGTCGCAAAAACCAGTTCATCTCCCTGCCGCGACGCCGGATTTTCCGCTGCCGGGGCGGTGTCGGTAGTCAGGGCGGCGAGCGCGTTAATCAACCGGGCGGGAAGTCCATCGCTGATGGCATACACCACGCATTTTGCTTCTCTGGTGGCGTACACCAGCTCCGCATCGCGCAGGGCGGCAAGATGCTGTGACAGGCTCGGCTGGCGGATGCGCAATATCGCCGCCAGTGCAGAAACGGTTTGCGGCTGCTGGCGCAGGAGGAGCGTAATGTGCAGGCGGACGGGATGGCTCAGCAGTCGCAGCAGCGCGGCGAGCTGATCATGGCGGGGGCTGGTCATCGTCATTCTCCTTTTCCGTTACGCCACGGATTGGCGCAGGTTTTGTAATACCAGTCGGGCGCGCTGCTATCCGCCAGCCGCGCTCTGGCACCTTCTACCGTGCGCGGGGGTGGCACGATGGTATCGTCACCCGGCTGCCACTCCGCCTGGGTATACAGGGGAAATTCGTAGCTCAGCTTAATGGCTTCCAGCTGGCGCAACTGCTCTTCCACGGATCGCCCGGTCGAGATGGGATACCAGTTGATCGCCTGGATAATGCCGCGCGGGTCGATCAGGAACGTGCCCCGGACGGTGCCGGAGGCATGCGAATGACGCGGCAGCATCCCAAAGGCGCGGGCAACCGCCATCGACGGATCTTCAATCAGCGGAAAAGTGACATCGATAGCAAAGTTAACTTTAATGCTGTTAAGCCACGCCAGATGGGCATACAGACCATCCACAGACAGCGCCAGAAGCTGACAGTTAAGCGCCTCGAAACGCGCCGCGCTACGGGCAAAGGCGATCAGTTCGCTGGTACAGACCGGCGTGAAATCGGCCGGATGGGAAAATAATAATACCCAGCGACCGCGATAATCGCTCAGGCGGATGTCGCCGTGGGTTGAGCGGGCAGCAAAATCCGGCGCTTCCTCATATAAAAAAGGCGCTGCCGGGCAGGCGGGTAATACCGCTTCGTCTTCATTACGGGACATAAAATATTCTCTTTTTACGGTGAATATTCAATATCCCATATATGAAACCGACCGTCACCGCAGGGGCTTAGATGAATATCTGCATAACTTTTCTATTCTTCTGACGCTATTGCTCAGGCTCCAATAACACGTCCCGGACAGAAAAAAGGCAAAAAAAATCGGGACCGTCCTGCGACGATCCCGATTCACAACTGATGGCGTATTATTTACGCGCCAGCAGGAAGCCCAGCACGATGCCTACGGCACCGGCAATAGCCAGACCACCCAGCGGGTTAGAAGATACCTGATCGCGAACGGTGTCCGCCGCGTCACGTACTGCGTAGCCAGCCTGCGATGCATATTTGCGCGTCGCACCTTTTACGGTGTCGTCATGGTTATCGGTCGCACGGCCAAATACTTCCTGTGCCTTACCTGCGGCTTCATTAACTTTATTTTCTGCTTTCTCGAACATGTCAGGCTCCTTAGCTACGTGTGTCCTTTCAGTATAGGAGCCCTGTGCATGTTTGTGGGCAGTCCCGGAAAATTCTCATCGTCAGGTCATTACCCCGTTGAGGCGCGCATCTCTGCGCTGCCAGCGTTTTGCCAGTAAACCCAGACCGCTACATAATAAATAGTAAACAACGCCGGTAAAAATAAAGATCGCCGTAGGGTAAATCTGAACCCGGTTATTCACCTGGCCGGCAACGGTAGTGAGTTCCGGCACGTTGACGATAAATGCCAGCGAAGTATCTTTCAGCAGACTGATAAAAATGCCGACCAGCGAAGGCAGAACGTTACGCAGCACCTGCGGCAATAAAATGAGCCGCAGCGTCTGGCCGGGGCTGAAGCCCTGGGTCTGCGCGGCTTCATACTGCCCGACGGGCAGCGCCTGTAAACCGGCAAGCACCGAGTGCATCACTGAGGCGGCGGTAAACCACGCCAGCGCCAGCGTCACGGTGACCGCGCCGGGCAGATCGCTGCCGGTCAGCATCGGCAGTAAATACCACAGCCAGAAGATGACAAAAATCAGCGGGATACCGCGAATCAACTCCGCCCACAGAAATAAAATGCGGCGCACGATCCCGGGATAACGCCATGCGGCGCAGGCCAGCGCGATGCCGCCGGGCAGGGCGAGAATGCCCGCGCCAATAGCCATCAACAGCGTAAGCACCACGCCGCCGGGCTGCCCGTCCGCGAGACGGCCCCACAGCAGATAATCAAGGTTATCGGTAATAACGGTCAAATTCGCCAGCATCAGGCTTTCCTTCTTTTTACCGCGACGCGGGCGTGGGCAGGACCGAGACGGACCAGAATCATGCCGGCAACGATCCCGGTCAGCAGGTACAGCACCGTGCCGACGGCGAACGCTTCCAGCGCGTGGGCGTTGTAGCTCTCAATCTGCCGCACCTGATAGGTTAATTCGGCAAAGCCGATACCGCTCGCCAGCGAAGAGAGTTTCATCAGATTAAGATACTGACCAATAATCGGCTGCCAGGCATTTGCCAGCCCCTGCGGTAACAGGATCAGGCGAAACAGCCGCCAGGTGGAAAACCCCTGCGCCAGCGCCGCTTCACGCTGCCCGCTCGCCACCGCGCGCAGGCCGGATTCGATCTCTTCAATCAGGAAAGCTGAGGTGAAAACGGCCAGCCCCCACGCCGAGCAGATAAATTCCGGGGTCAGCCACCAGACGTTGCCCGGCAGGATCGACCAGCTATGATCGGCGTTGATAAAATTACGTACCGCTAAAGGCAGCAGATTCCAGGCCGCGAAATACCAGAACAGCAGTTGTACCAGCAGCGGGGTATTACGAAACAGCGAAACCCAGGCGGCGACCAGCGCATTGCCGGGACGCCCACCCGCCAGCCGCAGCGCCAGAAACAGCACCGCCAGCACCGTAGCGAGCGCTATGCCCGCCACCGTCACCCACAGCGTGGTCAGGAAACCGGAAATAATCCATTGCAGAGGCTGTCCGGTCAGCACCCCCTGCCAGTCCAGTAGCTGATTCACTCCGGGCGCTCCTGGTGCAGCGGGTCCAGCACCTTTTGCAGAAAGCGACGCGCGCGCGGATGACGCGGCCGGGAGAAAAACTCCGCCGGTGGAGCCACTTCACAGATATCACCCCCGTCAATAAATACCACCCGGTCGGCGATCTCTCTCGCAAACTGCATTTCGTGCGTCACCACAATCATGGTAATGCCGCTGTGCGCCAGCGTTTTCATTACGTACAGCACCTCGCCGATCATTTCGGGATCCAGCGCCGAGGTCGGCTCGTCAAACAGAATGATTTGCGGTGAAGAGGCGAGGGCGCGGGCAATCGCCACGCGCTGCTGCTGCCCGCCGGAGAGCTGTGAGGGCATATGCTGCGCTTTGTCCGCCAGCCCGACCTGGTTTAACAGTTCCAGCGCGCGTTTTTCGGCATCGGCTTTTTTCCAGCCGTGGACCGCCTCCAGCGCGAGGGTAATGTTTTGCACCGCGTTAAGATGGGCGTACAGATTAAACTGCTGAAAGACAAACCCGACCCGGCTGCGCAACTGACGCAGCGCGCGCCCCTGAAGAGTGCGGGTCGGTTTATTGTCGATCAGGATCTCGCCGCCGCTGAGCGATTCCAGTTGGTTGATCAGCCGGATCAGCGTGGATTTTCCCGATCCCGATGGACCGAGGATCGCCACCACCTCACCGGGGTTAATCGTTAAGTTGATACCGTTCAGGACGCGGTGCTCGCCAAAGGCTTTCACCACGTCGCGAAATTCGACGCTGGCATGTTCCAGACGTGAAAAATCCGCAGACCCTGCTGCGGATTGAGAGATTAAGCCTGACAGCATATTACTTTGCTTCGATAGTGAATGAACGTGGCTGCGGAGTTTTGGTGGATGGACCAAACCAGGTATCGTAAATTTTGGCGGCCTGGCCGTTTTTCTCCAGGTTCACCAGCTCGTCGTTCACCGCTTTCAGCAGCGCCGTTTCGCCTTTTTTCACGCCCACGCCAATTTCTTCTTTACTCAGCAGATCCGGCAGGATTTTGAATTTCGCTTTGTCCGGCGCTTCTGCCAGCAGACCCGCCAGAATGGTGCTGTCCTGGGTGATGGCCTGCACGTTACCGTTGCGCAGTGCGGTCAGCGCCAGCGGAATATCGTCATACGCCAGCACGCGCGCCTGCGGGTAACGCTGATGCAGCGCCTGCTCGCCGGTAGTGCCCTTCACGGCACCAATCCGCACGCGGCTGTATTCGTCCAGTTTGTCCGGCGATGTAACCGGCACCAGGAACTGCTGCCCGGTCACGAAGTACGGGGTAGAGAAATCGACCACCTGCGCGCGTTCCGGGGTGATGGTGATATCCGCGACGATCAGATCCGCTTTGCCGGATTGCAGCAGCGGAATGCGGTTGGCCGGGTTAGTCGCCACCAGCTCCAGCTTTACGCCGAGCGATTTTGCCAGCGCTTTGGCGAAATCAACATCGTAGCCCACGATGTCATGGGTTTTCGGATCGACCGACCCAAACGGCGGATTCGCGTCAAACGTTGCCACTTTGACTACGCCAGCGGCTTTGATATCAGCCAGCTGATCGGCATATGCGGCAGCTCCCAGCGTCAGCAAACCCAGCGCCAGTGAGAGTGTCTTCAGTGTGTGTAATTGATGTGCCATAGATTCCTCTGCGTACCCTGTTTTTGTTTTGTAGCGCTACGCTCCCACAATGTTTCTTCGACGACAAAGAAGAAAAAGTTCTTATCTATATCAAAAAAACCATAAGTAAAAGCGATGTTAAGCCCAGGTAAATTGAATGAGTTGTTTTTACCCGGCGAGCGCCTGACGCAAATCCTCGATCAGGTCGCTGGCATCTTCAATGCCGACCGACAGGCGAATAAGCTGGGGCGTGATGCCGTTTGCCAGCCGCTGCTCAAGCGGGATCGACGCGTGCGTCATGCTGAATGGCTGGCTCACCAGACTTTCCACGCCGCCAAGACTTTCTGCAAGGGTAAACAGTTTGAGTTTTTTGATGATGGCGGCGGCCTGTTGCTCATCGCCTTTAACGACAACCGAAATCATGCCCCCCGCCTGCGACATCTGCCGCCGGGCAAGCGCGTAATGCGGATGCGACTCCAGCCCCGGATACCACACTTTTTCCACCTGTGGCTGCTGCTCCAGCCACTGCGCCAGCGCCAGCGCGTTGCTGCTGTGACGTTCGATGCGCAGCGCCAGCGTGCGGATGCCGCGCAGCGTCAGAAAGCTGCTGAACGGATCGAGAACGCCGCCAATCGCGTTTTGCAGATAGCCGAGTTTTTCCGTCAGTTCCGGGTTATCGCCCACCACCACCAGCCCGGCCACCACGTCCGAATGGCCGTTAAGATATTTGGTGGCGGAGTGAACCACGATATCAAAACCCTGCTCCAGCGGACGTTGCAGGATCGGCGAGGCAAAGGTGTTATCCGCCACGCTTATGAGTTTGTGGCGTCTGGCGATGGCGGCAATCGCTTCCAGATCTGCCAGCTTAAGCAGTGGATTGGTCGGCGTTTCTACCCAGATCATCCGCGTATCAGGACGAATGGCCGCTTCAAGCGCCGCCAGATCGTCCGGTTTTACCCAGCTCACCTGTAAACCCGCCGTGCGGCGGCGCACGTTCTCAATCAGACGGTACGTGCCGCCGTAGACATCATCCACCGCCACGATGTGGCTCTCTTTATCCAGCAATTCCAGCACGGTTGAAATCCCGGCCAGCCCGGAAGCAAACGCATAGCCGCGCGTGCCGCCTTCAAGCTCCGCGATTGAGGCTTCCAGCACGTCGCGCGTCGGGTTGCCGCTGCGGGAATATTCATAGCCGGTATGCTGACCGGGCGCGGGCTGGGCATAAGTGGAGGTGGCATAAATCGGCGGCATCACCGCGCCGTGCTGATCGTTAAACGCGCCGCTGTGAACGCTAAGCGTGGCAAGATTTTTCATAAAATATCCTTAGTGCGACAGGCGGTTGCGCCATGTGGTTAAAACATCGCTGCGGGTCACCAGACCCAGAAAGCGGTGGTTATCGACAACAATCGCGACCAGACCGCGATCGAAAATGGATTTGAGGGCGCTTTCCGGCGCGTGGCGATCGACGATCTCGACGTCGCGGGTCATCGCTTCTTTAACCGGGAGCGAGAAACGCTGACTGTCGCCGCGCACGTGGCTGATTAAATCCCACTCATCAACGATCCCCACCACGTCGTCTTTGTCGAGCACCGGAAGCTGGGAAATGTCGTACAGACGCATGCGGGCCAGCACGGTGGCAAGCGTATCGTCCGGGGCGGCGGTGACGGTGGCACCTTCATCATGACGCAGGGCAATAAAATCGCTTAAATCCCCGGCCTGCGGGCGGGCGATTAACCCCTGCTGGCGCATCCAGTCATCGTTAAACATTTTTGACAGGTATTTATTGCCGCTGTCGCAGGCAAAAGTGACGACGCGCTTTGGTGTCGTCTGTGCCCGGCAATAGCGCAGCGCCGCCGCCAGCAGCGTACCGGTGGACGATCCGGCCAGTACGCCTTCTGTCTTCAGCAGCTCCCGCGCAGTGTTAAATGCTTCGCTGTCGCCGACGCGAAACGCCTGTTTAACGCCGTCGAGATGGGAAAGTGGCGGAATGAAGTCTTCACCAATCCCTTCGACCAGCCACGAGCCAGCCTCGCCATAACGCCCGGTTTCCACCTGATCGGCGAGAATCGAACCGGCGGGATCGGCCAGCACAAATTCCGTGTGCGGAGAGTGTTCGGCAAACCAGGCCTGTAATCCGCCCAGCGTACCGCCCGAACCCACGCCAACGACCACCGCATCAATGCGGCCTTCAAGCTGGGCAAAGAGCTCCGGGGCGGTGGTGGTGGCGTGCGCCAGCGGATTGGCGGCGTTATTGAACTGGTCAATATAAAACGCGCCGGGGGTGTCGTCTGCCAGCCGCCGGGCGTAATCCTGATAGTACGCCGGATGGCCTTTAACCACGTCGGAGCGGGTGAGAACTACCTGGGCACCCAGCGCACGCAGATGAAAAATCTTCTCGCGGCTCATTTTGTCCGGCACTACCAGCAGAAGCTGATAGCCTTTTTGCGCGGCGATCAGCGCCAGCCCAAGGCCGGTATTGCCAGCGGTCGCTTCAATAATGGTGCCGCCGGGTTGCAGCAATCCTTTTCGTTCCGCTTCGGCAATCATCGACAGGGCCACGCGATCTTTGATCGACCCGCCCGGATTCTGATTCTCCAGCTTCAGAAATAATTCACAGGGACCGCTATCCAGTTTATGTAACTGGAGCAGCGGGGTATTACCGATTAAATCGGTGACGGAATGAAAAACGGTCATCGTATTTCACCAGAGTTCAGGGACATGGCGGAATAATAGGCGTGCCAAAAAACGCTGATAAAGAACCTTTCTCTGTGGTTTATGCCAAAACGTAATATAAAAGACTAATCAGACGTCAGGAAGGAAAGCCGTGCGGTAGTGCAGATGTATCGACGGCTAAATACAACGGAAGAATGCGCTTTACAGCCGCTCCTGCCGCTTCGTCTTTACGGCAGTTATTCATTCGCTGAATATGGATTGCTGAATTCTCGCTAAGCCAGCCAGCCCGCAGAAACCGTCATTTAGTGTTAAAAGTTATAACTAATATCAATCAGTTTGTTTCAAACATAATTTTGGCTGATTACTATCATATGGACGTCCATACTGCTAAACTGCCGTTCGTATCACAATCACGAAACATATAAGAAGCATTGGGTAACAAATAAAGATGATCCTTCTCCGCAATATTTCGAAGATTTTTGACCACGGAAAGACGCCCGTGGTCGCTGTGGATAGCGTAGATTTAACGATCGAACAGGGGCAGATTTACGGCATTATCGGTTACAGCGGAGCAGGAAAAAGCACGCTGATCCGCCTGCTCAACGGGCTGGAAAAGCCCAGCACGGGGTCGGTGACCATTAACGGTCAGGACATTTCGTCGGCAAAAGGTGAAGCGCTGCGCCAGGCACGGCTGAAAATCAGCATGGTTTTTCAGCATTTTAATCTGCTGTGGTCGCGTACCGTGTGGGAAAACATTGCTTTTTCGATGCAGATTGCCGGTGCGCCAAAAGCTAAAATTCGCGCTCGCGTGGCGGAGCTGATCGAGCTGGTGGGACTGACCGGGCGTGAAGACGCTTATCCTTCCCAGTTAAGCGGCGGGCAAAAGCAGCGCGTCGGTATCGCCCGCGCGCTGGCTAACAGCCCGGACGTGCTGCTGTGTGACGAAGCGACCTCCGCGCTGGACCCGCAGACGACCGATCAAATTCTTGATTTGCTGCTTGATATCAACCGTCGCTTTAAGCTGACCATCGTGCTTATCACTCACGAAATGCACGTAGTGCGCAAGATTTGCGACCGGGTCGCGGTGATGGAAAATGGCAGGGTGGTGGAAGAGGGCGATGTGCTGGAGGTCTTTACCCGCCCGCAGCAGCCGATCACCCGGCAGTTTGTGCGTCAGGTTAGCCAGTATAAAGAAGAAGAGTCGTTTAACCCTGAACTGACCAGCGATCTGGACGGGGCGGTGATCAAGCTGACCTTCACCGGCGTCAGCACGCATCAGCCGGTGGTCGGGGAACTGACGCTGCGCTACGGTCTGCCGTTTAATATTCTGCACGGCAAAATGGCGCAAACCGCCCATGGCATCTTCGGACACCTGTGGCTCCACGTTATTGCAAACCAGGATCAACTGAACAACATCCTCGCGGATTTGCAGCAAAGCGGTATTGAATGCGAGGTGATTAAACATGATTGATCAACTATTACCCCATCTGAAATGGGAACAGCTTTGGGCGGCAACGCAGGAAACGCTGTATATGACCGCGCTCTCCGGGGTGGCAACCTTTGTTCTGGGGATTGTGCTTGGACTGGCGCTGTTTTTAACCGCGAGGGGCGGCCTGTTTCAGAATCGGACGCTCTACAGCGTCATTTCGATTATCGTGAACGTGTTCCGCTCCATCCCGTTCATTATTTTAATCGTGCTGCTGATCCCCTTCACCAAAACCATTATCGGCACCATTCTGGGCGCGAACGCTGCGCTTCCGGCGCTGATTGTCGGGGCCGCGCCGTTTTACGCGCGTCTGGTTGAAATTGCCCTGCGTGAAGTCGATAAAGGCGTGATTGAAGCAACGCGCTCAATGGGCGCACGTCTCAGCACCCTGATTTTTAGAGTTTTACTGCCCGAGTCCTCGCCTGCTTTAGTGTCCGGTATTACGGTGACGCTGATTGCGCTGGTTAGCTACAGTGCAATGGCAGGCGTGATTGGCGCGGGCGGATTAGGGAACCTGGCTTATCTGGAAGGATTCCAGCGCAACCATAGCGACGTCACGCTGGTGGCGACGGTGACTATTTTGATCATCGTTTTCATCATCCAGTTCTGCGGCGACGTTATCACCTCTCTGTTAGACAAACGCTAATAATACGGAAACCAACATCATGACTAAAACGTTGACCCTGATCGCCGCAGCAACCCTGAGTGCCATTAGCTTCGCTTCCTGGGCAGATACCCTGACCGTGGGCGCGTCCAACGTCCCGCACGCGGAAATTCTGGAGCAGGCTAAACCCATCCTTGCGAAAGAAGGCATCGACCTGGAAATTAAACCGTTCCAGGATTACATCCTGCCGAACACGGCGCTGGCCAGCGGTGACATCGACGCCAACTACTTCCAGCATATCCCTTACCTGAACAGCGTGCTGAAAGATCATGCGGGCGATAAGACGTTTGATTTCGTCAGCGCGGGTGCGATTCATATTGAGCCGATCGGTATTTACTCGAAAAAATATAAATCACTGAAAGATCTGCCGCAGGGCGGGAAAGTGATTATGCGTGATGCGGTTTCCGAAGAAGGACGTATTCTTTCCATCTTCGAAAAAGAAGGCGTGATCAAACTGAAACCGGGCGTGGATAAAGTCAACGCGCGCATCAGTGATATCGTTGAGAACCCGAAAAAACTGCAATTCCAGCCTAACGTTGAAGCAGCGCTGCTGCCGCAGATGTATAACAACGATGAAGGCGACGCCGTGGTGATTAACGCCAACTATGCGATTGATGCTGGTCTGGACCCGGTTCATGATCCGATTGCGGTAGAAAGCGGTGAAAACAACCCGTATGCGAATATCATTACCGTACATCGCGGCGATGAGAAGAAAAAAGATATCGTTGAGCTGGTGAAAGTGCTGCACTCAAAAGAGATTCAGGACTGGATCCGCACCAAATACAAAGGCGCGGTGATCCCGGTTAACAATTAATGCATGACCTGCGCCATCCGCTTTCAGGGCGGATGGCGTTCCTTCTTAAAGGATTTTGTTTTCCGCTAAATCGAGTGCGAAATAGCTGAAAATCAGATCGGCTCCGGCGCGTTTGATTGCGCCCAGACTCTCCAGCACCACTTTATGCTCATCAATCGCCCCGGCCTGCGCCGCGAACTTAATCATTGCGTACTCGCCGCTCACCTGGTACGCGCCCAGCGGCAGTTCGGTACGTTCGCGAATATCGCGCAGAATATCCAGATAGGCACCGGCCGGTTTCACCATCAGGCAGTCCGCGCCCTGCGCTTCGTCCAGCAGTGATTCACGGATCGCTTCCCGGCGGTTCATCGGGTTCATCTGATAGGTTTTGCGGTCGCCTTTCAGCGCGGTTCCGGCCGCTTCACGGAACGGACCATAAAAGGAAGAGGCAAATTTGGTGGAGTAGGACATGATCGCGGTATCAGAAAACCCAGCGGCATCCAGCGCCTGACGAATCGCCTGTACCTGTCCATCCATCGCTGCAGAAGGGGCGATAAAATCCGCGCCCGCCGCCGCTGCGACCACCGCCTGTTTACCCAGATTGGCAAGCGTAGCGTCGTTATCCACGCCATGCTCGCACAGCACGCCGCAGTGACCATGAGAGGTGTATTCGCAGAAGCAGGTATCGGACATCACAATCATCTCCGGCACGGCCTGCTTGCAGATGCGCGACATTCGCGCCACCAGACCCTCTTCTTTCCAGGCATCGCTGCCGGTCGCGTCGGTATGATGGGAAATGCCAAAGGTCATTACCGAGCGGATACCGGCTCTGGCAATGCGCTCAATTTCCCGCGCCAGATGCTTTTCAGGGATGCGCATCACGCCCGGCATGGCTTCGATGGCTTTGTAATCGTCCAGCTCTTCTTCAACAAAAATCGGTAACACCAGGTCATTTAAGCTCAGTGTTGTCTCTTCAAACATAGCGCGCAGCGCGGGAGACTTGCGCAGGCGACGGGGGCGGTGCAGTAAATCGGTCATGTTATGCCTGATGTTTGTGAAATATGACGTTATTGTACCTTAAACATCACGGGTATGTTTTACCAAAGTTGTCGTTCAGGACGGGATAAGCATGGCTGGCTGCGGAACATGCATTTACCGTTGCGCTGCTTGATTATTTAAATAAGCCAGCGAAATGTTATTACCATTATCAGAGTTATTAAATATATAAATACTCAATTTCAATTGATAACAGATAATCGGGACTTTTGTTAAAATGGATTATAACCAATCAATAGCGACATTTTTTTGTTAACTCATTCCGGGGTATATTATTTTTTTAACGAGTATTCTGTGTGCATTCATGAGGGTTATATGAGTTTGTTTATTTATTCATTGAGCCATTGTTTATGTATTTGATGTTTTATGAGAATGCTCTTGTAATATAAGGAATTATTAAATTATCCTGTGATGACCCCAGCGCGTTAATAGTCCGTATTCGGACTTTAGGTAAAGATTAATTGAACCTTCTCCCGTCTAAACCGCATAATTCAGCCTGCAATGTAACCTTACTTGTTTTGATTGCATTAATAATTGATGGATCAACTGGATTACGTCCCTGAGGAGGGATGACAAATGCAAACCTGGAAAAAGAAACTTGTAGTATCTCAATTAGCATTGGCCTGCACTTTGGCAATCGCTTCTCAGGCAAATGCGACTGTTTATGATACCTGGGGGTATCACGATAACACCGCTACTGCTCTTGACTGGGCAAACATGGATGCCCCAGGCTCTGATGGCAACTATGTGATTTATAACGGCTTTGTTTACTACAATAATGCGAACGGTGACTTTGATACTTCCTTCAAAGGCGACACTGTTAACGGCACGATGTCGACCTATTATCTGAATCATGATTATACCGACGGCACCAACGGTAATCCAAATCAGCTGGATGTGACTAATTCAGTGATTCATGGCGCCATCACCTCAATGTTACCTGAAGGCTATTATGGTTATAATGGTGGCACCAATTATGATGGTGGCTATTATTTCTATCAGGCTGGCGATGCTGTTATCGACGAAACCTGGCATGACGGTGACGTCTTCACGCTAAATATCGCTAATTCCACCATTGACGATGATTATGAAGGACTTTACTTCACCGATACGTATTTAAATGGTGATGTCAGCAAAAATACCCATGAAACCCTGTACACCGCCACGGGTGAAAGCGCAGGTCTGGGCCTTGCTGTTCAGATTGACGTAGAAAGTAACATTAATATTTCCAATAATTCTCGCGTTGCGGGTATTAGCCTGGTACAGGGCAACACGACTAATTCAACCTATACCACTGAATCCCATACCTGGGATAACAACATCAGCGTAACGGATTCTACTGTTACCTCTGGGTCAGTAACGCCGCTGGAAGGCGACGGTTTCTACGGCAATTCCGCTGAACCAGGTGATTATGCGGGTAATGGCGGAGCCAATGACGTTGCGCTGTATTTCAGCGATAGCGCCGCTTCCAGTTACTCCATGAAAAACAACGTGAACTTCAGCAATTCTACACTGCTGGGTGATGTGGTATTCAGCAGTACCTGGAATGCGAACTTCTATCCGCAAGGTCATGACAGCAATGGTGATGGTATTCTTGATACCAACGGCGGCTGGGCTGAAGACTCCCTGAACGTTGATGAACTGAACATTACGCTGGACAACGGCAGTAAGTGGGTTGGCTCTGCCAGCATGAATGTTGATGAGCATTCTGTTGCTTCTACTGACTGGTATGATGTAACGGGTAACAGCCTTTTCCCTGGCGTCGTTGTTGAAGCAAATAACTGGGGTCGTGCAATTGACGATCGGGTATTCCAGAGCGGCGTATTCAACGTAGCCCTGAATAACGGTTCCGAGTGGGACACTGTTAACGCTTCCAACATCGATACCCTGGCGGTCAACAACGGCTCACAGGTAAACGTTTCTAATTCCAGCCTGCTTTCTGACACCATCGCCCTCACCAATGGTTCTTCTGTGAACATCGGCGAGCAAGGGCTGGTTGCCACCGATCGCCTGACTATCGATACCTACAGTACCGTTGATCTGGATGCCTCCGTCGGCTGGTCTACAAGTGCGGCTCTGTACGCAAACACCATCACCGTCACCAATGGCGGTCTGCTGGATGTGAACGTTGAGCAGTTTGATGCCAGCCCGTTCCAGACTGATACTCTGCAAGTGACCAGCGGCAATTATGCTGACAACAATCGCCACGTTGTATCCGGTGTCTTCGACATCCACAGCAGCGACTATGTACTGAATGCCGATCTGGTGAACGACCGTACCTGGGATAAAACGCAGGCTAACTACGGTTACGGTACTCTTGCTATGAACTCTGACGGTCATCTGACTATCAACGGTAACGGCGATATCAACAGCGGTGACGAACTGGATAACAGCGCCACCGACGGTGTTGTAGCCGCAATTGGTAACTACCACGTGCGTATCGACAACGCGACTGGCGCTGGTGATATCGCTGACTACAAAGGTAAAGAAATTATCTATGTCAACGACGTAAACACTAACGCCACCTTCAGCGCGGCTAACAAAGCTGATCTCGGTGCTTACACCTATCAGGCTCAGCAGCAGGGTAACACTGTTGTTCTGCAACAGATGGAACTGACCGACTACGCTAACATGGCACTGAGCATTCCTTCTGCAAACACCAACATCTGGAATCTGCAACAGGATACTCTGTCCAACCGTCTGACTACTGCTCGTCACGGTTTTGAAGACAACGGCGGCGCATGGGTGAGCTACTTTGGCGGTAGCTTCGATGCTGACAACGACACCATCTCCTACGATCAGGACGTTCACGGTCTGATGGTCGGTGTGGATACCAACGTTGACGGTAACAACGCTGAGTGGATCGTCGGTGCTGCGGCAGCGTTCGGTAAAGGCGACCTGAGCGACCGTACTGGTCAGGTAGATCAAGACAGCCAGTCTGCCTACTTCTACTCTTCAGCGCACTTCGCGAACAACATCTTTGTTGATGGTAACTTAAGCTACAGCCGTTTCGACAGCGACCTGACTGCCACCATGAGCAACGGTGCTTATGTTGACGGTAACAGCACTGCGGATGCATGGGGCTTCGGTCTGAAACTGGGTTACGACTTCAACGTTAACGAAGCCGGTTACGTAACGCCTTACGGCAGCATCAATGGCCTGTTCCAGTCTGGCGACAGCTATCGTCTGAGCAACGACGCCCGCGTCGGCGATCAGAGCTACGACAGCCTGCGCTATGAGCTGGGTGTCAATACCGGTTACACCTTCAACTACGGTGACCAGGCGCTGACTCCTTACTTCGACCTGGCCTACGTCTACGATGACTCTGACAACGATTCCGACTTCAATGGCGATGACATTGATAACGGCGTGAAAGGCTCTGCGGTACGTGTTGGTGCGGGTAGCCAGTTCAGCTTCACCAAAAACTTCAGCGGCTATACCGGTGTTAACTACGTCGGTGGCGGCGATGTTGACCAGGATTGGGCAGCTAACGCGGGTGTTAAATACACCTGGTAATTGGCAGACCAGGGGAGGAAACTCCCCTCTATTCTTACCGGTAGCTATAGCATTGGTAATGCCTGTCATGGACAGGACGGGCATTTTTCGCAAAGGACGCAGTGAAATGACCCATTTGTGTAAGCCGTTAAACGAATTCAACGTACTTGATAAACACCTTTCTGCATATGGTACCCATTTTATCTGTCACGAAGGTGAGTCGCTCTCTTTCGGTGACGACCAGACATCAAATCACACCGTGATTATTCAACAGGGCATCATCTCTCTGAGCCGAAAATATAATGACACTTTACTGGGTTTCCTGGCCGCTCCTTTTATCGCCGGGCTTTCTGCTGGCGCAATCAAAAATAGTATTGACTACGTAATTAGCGCCGAAAATGAATGCTGTGGCTATTATCTGCCAGCGGAGGAAACGCTTCGTCTGTTAGATCAGGGGCAGTTGTGGCGTGAGGCTTTTTACTGGCTGACCTGGCAGCACCGGATGCTGGAAAAACGCGATATGCACCTGGTTGGCACCAACAACTACAATCAGATCCGCTCCACCCTGCTGACGATGGAGCAATGGGATGACGCGCTGCGTTCACGCATCGGCGTGATAAATTACATTCAGCGGCGCACCCATATCTCCCGCTCGGTGATTGCTGAAGTGCTTTCAGCGCTGCGTCAGGGAAGCTATATCGAGATGCATAAAGGCAAACTGATCAGCATCAACCGTCTGCCTTATGACTATTAACAATCAGGACGCGGGCGGAATCAGCGGAATATTTCCACTCAGCTCGCTGATCAAATTATTAATGCCATCGCTCATATTGGTAAATCGGGTCAGCGGAGAGCGCGTGACCACCACAAAGGCACCAATATTATGCTGCGGGATCATCGCCATATAGGTAATGAATCCGCCACCGCCCCCTGTTTTCTGAATAATACCGGGGCGTCCGTCTTTCGGTGCCATATATACCCAGCCAAGTCCCAGCGCATCGGCTTTCCCCGGCACGTCCATGCCGATGAGGCGCGTCAACTGGCTGCGTTGATAAATCAGCGTCTGCATCCGATCTGCCTGATGAGTACGGGTATAAAAATCAGAGGTCAGGAACTGCTGCATCCAGCGCATCATATCATCGGGCGTGGAATATACGCCGCCGCTGCCGACGGCCGCCAGGGTGTTATTACAGGGGCTGGCCCCTTTTTCTGCCACCATCAGGCGCTTGCACTGATCCGGTGACGGGGTAAAGGTCGTATCTTTCATCCCGAGCGGGCGGGTGATTTGCTGCTCAAAAAGCTGGGTATAGGGTTTCCCGGAGGCGTTCGCCAGAGCGTCGGACAGCAAATCAAAGGCCAGGTTTGAATAGGCCGCCTGCGAGCCGGGCGCGGTTTTTAGTTTTGCTGTGGAGAGCCAGCTCCAGCGCTGCGCCTGCGTTGGCCAGACAAACACCGGACGATTTGCTGCCCCGCCAGGCTGCTCGCGGGGGAGGGCGCTGGTATGGGTCGCCAGATTCACCAGCGTAATCGGGGTGCCCTGATAGCCGGGCACCCGCGCTCCAGGCGGTGCATATTTACTCAGCGGATCGTTGAGTTTCACCACGCCCTGATCGAGCAGTTTCACCAGCATTTCGCTGGTCATTAATTTTGTCAGTGAGGCGATCCTGATCACCGAATCCAGCTGCGGACGGATATTATTGCCCGGTCGCGTCTCGCCAAAACTGCGGAAAACCCGCTGATTACCGTCAATCACCACCAGCGCCATGCCTGTCGCGCCGCTACCGTAGAAAATATGGTTGGCGTAGCGATCGACAATATCAGAAGCAAACACCGGATCGGGTGAGGTCTGCGCGGCATGGGCAACCGGCAGCACAGCCGCATAAAGTGCGGCAAAAAGGGCTAAACAACGTTTCAACGCAGGCATCCATCAATGAAATAGAAAGAACTATGCCTATTTATACTACTTCTCCGGCCGTTGCAAAGCGCCTTTAAGACGGATCGGCAAGGTTGAGAATAAATCCTGGAAAGACGGCATTTTTTTCCCGGAAAATCATCAGCTTCCTCCTGCGTAACCGGCACCACCTGAAATCCGTCGAAACAATTCTTCATGAGTGGAACAGAAATTAAGTCAGCCAGACTACGTATAGTTGAGCGATTGCTGCTGCGTTTAGCTGACAAGCGCACGTAATGTCGATAATCCTTTTGCAGGAGAGCACATGTTCAAATCTTTTTTCCCGAAGCCGGGGCCATTTTTTCTGTCGGCCTTTCTTTGGGCGCTGGCCGCCGTCATCTTCTGGCAAACCGGAGGCGGTAAATGGCTGCTGCACCTTTTTTCTGCCACCGCCGACGCGCCGATCAGCGCCGCCAGATTCTGGTCGCCCGGCTACCTGGTGTTTTACGCGTTCTATGCGGCGTGCGTCGGTATTTTTGCGCTTTTCTGGCAGGTGTTCAGCCCGCACCGCTGGCAGCGCTGGTCGGTATGGGGCACCGCGCTGATTATTTTTGTCACCTGGTTTCTGGTTGAAGTGGGAGTGGCGGTCAACGCCTGGTACGGACCTTTTTACGACCTGATCCAGAAATCGCTGGATGCACCGCACAGCGTCAACATCGAACAGTTCTACCACGGTATAGTGGTTTTTCTGGGAATTGCGTTAATCGCGGTTGTTATCGGCGTGCTGAACAACTTTTTTATCAGCCATTACATTTTCCGCTGGCGCAGCGCCATGAACGAATATTATACCGGGCACTGGCCGCAGCTGCGGCATATTGAAGGCGCGGCCCAGCGTGTGCAGGAAGATACCATGCGCTTCTCCACGTCGCTGGAGGATATGGGCGTCAGCTTACTGAACGCCATCATGACGCTGATCGCCTTCCTGCCGGTGCTGGTGACGCTGTCCGCGCACGTTCCTGAACTGCCGCTGGTTGGTCATTTACACTATGGCCTGGTGATCGCCGGGATCGTCTGGTCGCTGCTGGGAACGGTGCTGCTGGCGGGCGTCGGCATTAAGCTTCCCGGTCTGGAATTCAGAAACCAGCGTGTTGAAGCGGCGTATCGTAAAGAGCTGGTTTATGGTGAGGATGACCCAAAACGTGCCACGCCGCCGACGCTGCGTGAGCTATTTAACGCTGTCTGCCATAACTATTTCCGCCTCTATTTTCATTACATGTACTTCAATATTGCGCGGATCCTTTATCTTCAGGTCGATAACGTTTTCGGTTTGTTACTGCTGTTTCCGTCTATCATTGCTGGTACAGTCACCCTGGGTTTGATGCGTCAAATCCTCGACGTCTTTGGTCAGGTACGCGAATCTTTTCAGTATCTCATTAACTCATGGCCGGGGCTGGTGGAACTGATGTCGATCTACAAACGTCTGCGCGCCTTCGAGCGCGAGCTGGAACGCCCGGACGTGGAGGAAGTCATCCATACATTTTAATTGCTTACAGGGATGCCCGGATTATGGCCGCACCGCAATTTCGTTTTGCCCCAACGCTCATCGTTGCCGCACTGGTTCTGGCAGGCTGTAGCAGCGAAACAACGCCGTTAAAGAAAGGCGAAAAAGCGATAGATGTGGCGAGCGTGGTCCGGCAGAAAATGCCCGCCAGCGTGAAAAACCGCGATGCCTGGGCGCAAAACATCGCCCGCACATTTGAGAGTCAAAAGCTGGCCCCGACGGAAGAAAATGTCTGTTCGGTGCTGGCGGTGGCGCAGCAGGAGTCAAATTACCAGGCCGATCCGGCGGTGCCGGGGCTGAATAAAATTGCCTGGCAGGAAATCGAACGGCGGGCGGCCAAACTGCATATCCCGGCGCTGCTGGTCCATACGGCGTTGAAAATGACATCGCCGGACGGCAAAAGCTACAGCGACCGGCTGGATGCGGTGAGAACGGAAAAGCAGCTTAGCGCCATCTTTGACGATCTGATTGATACCGTCCCGTTAGGACAGCAGCTATTTGGCTCCTTTAACCCGGTGCATACCGGCGGGCCGATGCAGGTCAGCATCGCGTTTGCCGAAGCGCATACCCAGGGCTACCCGTGGAAGCGGGAAGGGACCGTGCGCCAGGAAGTCTTTACGCTGCGTGGCGGCCTGTGGTTCGGCACGTATCATCTGCTGAATTATCCCGCCAGCTACTCCGCGCCGCTGTACCGCTTTGCCGACTTTAACGCGGGCTGGTATGCCAGCCGCAATGCGGCATTTCAGAATGCAGTCAGCAAGGCCAGCGGCGTTAAGCTGGCGCTGGACGGGGATCTGATCCGCTATGACAGCCGTGAAGCAGGCAAAACCGAGTTGGCGATCAGAAAACTGGCGTCGCAGCTTGATATGAGCAACGGTGAAATCCGCAGCCAGCTGGAAAAAGGCGATGCGTTCTCGTTCGAGAAAACCGATCTCTATACCGGCGTGTATAAGCTGGCGGAGAAGAAGAGTGGCAAGGCGCTGCCGAAGGAAATGTTACCGGGTATTCAATTAGAAAGCCCGAAGATCACGCGCAATCTCACCACCGCCTGGTTTGCGAAACGCGTCGACGATCGACGGGCTAAATGTATGGCGCAGAATTAATCATATCGACGCCACCGCAGCAGTAACGCGATCACGCCGAGGATCATGCAGCCGCCCAGGAAGGGAACCAGACCGAAAAGCGTGCCTACCGCCAGCCCCATTTCCACATGGGGTCGGCCGGTATCGTGTATCTGCATTAACTCCTCATAAACCCCTGGCGCATGTACCACAAGGTTCAGCATCTGTGCGCCTACCCAAAAGCAGAGCAGGACAAACAGCGCGTAGGCGATATTCCCTGGAGTGGAGCGATCCCTCTTTTTCCCGCGTAGCATAGGTTTGGAAAAGGTGAACTCTGTCATACAGACCTCCCGGACTTCTCAACTGTCAGACTTCATGCCTGTACTGATGCTTAGTGTGACAGGTCATTTCCATTGTCAATATCGGATTCATGGTAAATTCAGCGCAAGAATTCTCCTGGTTACATAAGTTAGACTTATGTCACAAATTGTTAACTAATATTTAACTTTATAGGGTTTCAGATTTTCCGCAGACCGCACAGACGACGGGTGGAAAATATGCGAGGATGAGTTTTTATGTTGTCGGAGTTGTCATGAAGCTGCCTGGAAAAATCCGCCGTGACTGGCACTATTATGCGTTTGCCATTGGCCTGATCTTTATTCTGAACGGGGTGGTGGGATTATTGGGCTTTGAAGCTAAAGGCTGGCAGACCTATGCCGTTGGGCTGGTGACCTGGGTAATAAGCTTCTGGCTTGCCGGATTAATTATTCGCCGCCGCCCGGAAGAGGCAGCGGCGAACGAAGCCGATTAATGGGATATCGTGCGGGTTAAGCTGGCGTTGGCCTGATGCCGCTCCAGCGCCAGTTCAATCAGACGGGTGATCAGATCGGTATAGCCCAGTCCGCTTGCCTGCCACAGTTTTGGATACATGCTGATATTGGTAAAACCGGGCAGGGTGTTGATTTCATTGATCACCACCTCGTTGCTGTCCGTCAGAAATACATCCACTCGCGCCATCCCGCTACAGCCCAGCGTCTGATAGGCCTGAATGGCAATGTGGCGGATATTATCGTTAACGGCAGCATCAATCGCCGCGGGCACCACGACCTGTGCGCCAACATCGTCAATATATTTTGTGTCGTAGGCATAAAACTCGCTGTTCAGCACAATTTCACCGCAGGTGCTGGCTTGCGGATAATCATTACCCAGCACGGCACATTCAATTTCGCGACCTTTAATTCCCTGTTCCACCACCACTTTATGGTCGAACTCAAAGGCCAGCGCGACGGCCTGCTGATACTGCGCCTCACTGGTGACTTTGCTGACGCCGACCGACGAGCCCTGATTGGCCGGTTTCACAAACAGCGGCAGACCGAGACGGGCTTCCACGTCGGCAAACGTCAGGCTGTGACGGTTGGCGCGGGTAAGGGTGATGAAAGGGGCAATCGCCAGCCCGGCATCGCGCAGCAGACGTTTAGTCACATCTTTATCCATGCAGGCGGCCGATCCCAGCACGTCCGAGCCGACAAAAGGCACATTCGCCATCCGCAGAAGTCCCTGAAGCGATCCGTCTTCACCCAGCGTGCCGTGAACAATCGGAAAAATAACGTCAATGTTTGCCAACGGCTGGCCGCTGTCGGCGTCAATAAATTGCTGAACGGGTTTACCGGGAACATGGGCGAGGGTGGAGGCTGACGGAGCCAGCGCGATATGCGCGGGATCGTGCGCGTTGAGCAGGTAGTGGCTTTCGTCATTAATATGCCAGCCGCCCTGCTTATCAATGCCCAGAAGGACAACCTCAAATCGTGATTTATCAATTGCTTCTACGATATTTTTTGCCGACTGCAACGACACTTCGTGCTCTGCTGATTTACCGCCAAAAACGATACCCACCCGCAACTTAGCCATTTCCACACTGTTTCCTGGTAAACGTAAAACACATAACATATCACGTCAAAATCGCCCCTTCTGCCATAATCTTAAGTAATTCGACAAAGGAGGTGCAGTGAAAGGAAAAGGTGTAATCGTCTTCGCGCTGCTGGTCGGCGCGGCGTGGCTGGGCTACCGCTCTCTGCCGCCGTACTATAACCCTTTTGCGTCTCTTCAGCTTAGCGATCCGCCGGGGCGGATCACGCAGTTCAAGCTACGCCGCCTTTCTGCCGAACAGTGCCAGGCGCTGCTGGCAGAGGCCAATCAGCGCCATCTTATTACCAGCCAGAAGGTCGCCGACAGCGCGGGGGCGTGTCCGCTAACCAACGTGGTCAGAGTCCGTGATTTCGGCGACGTCCGCTTAAGCAGCAGTTTTCTTGCCAGTTGCCCGCTGGCGCTCAGTAGCGCACTGTTTGTTGAGCAGCAGGCTAAACCGCTCGCGCAGCAGCTTATGGGCAGCCCCCTGCGGCAGATCGATCACTTTGGCAGCTACGCCTGCCGCAATATTTATCATCGTGAGAATGCACGCCTGAGTGAGCATGCCACCGCCGATGCGCTGGATATCAGCGCCTTTCGCTTCGCCAACGGCAAAAGCGTAACGGTGCTGAAAGGCTGGCCGCGCCCGGAAACACAGCCTTTTTTGCGGGCGCTGCTCGCCAGCAGCTGCAACTATTACGGTAACGGGTTAGGGCCGGAATATAACGCGGCTCACGCCAATCATTTCCATCTGGGGATGCGCGGTTACGGCCTGTGTCGTTAAGCCGATAACAACAAAAAATGGATAAATACATGTCCGGTTCGGACAGCAGGGAGAGAAATTGTTAATCTAAGCGCGCTAAGTAAATCCTTAATCAATATGACGGTCTATGGAATCCTGGAAAGTTAATCTTATTTCCGTATGGTTTGGCTGCTTTTTTACGGGGCTGGCAATCAGCCAAATCCTGCCATTCCTGCCGCTTTATGTTTCCCAGCTCGGCGTCACCTCGCACGAGGCGTTGTCGATGTGGTCGGGACTGACCTTCAGCGTGACGTTTCTGGTTTCGGCGATTGTCTCGCCGATGTGGGGCAGCCTCGCCGACCGTAAAGGCCGTAAGCTTATGCTTCTGCGCGCCTCGCTGGGCATGGCGATTGCGATCCTGCTTCAGGCGTTTGCGACTAACGTCTGGCAGCTATTTTTTCTGCGTGCGGTGATGGGATTAACCTCCGGCTATATTCCTAACGCGATGGCGCTGGTGGCCTCGCAGGTGCCGCGCGAGCGGAGCGGCTGGGCCTTAAGCACGCTATCCACGGCGCAAATCAGCGGCGTTATCGGTGGGCCGCTGCTCGGCGGGTTTCTGGCGGATCACGTTGGCCTGCGTGCGGTTTTCTTCATTACCGCCCTGCTGCTGACGGTGAGTTTCCTGGTCACGCTGTTTCTGATTAAAGAGGGCGTCAGACCGCAGGTAAGTAAAGCCGACCGGCTGACCGGCAAAGCGGTATTTGCGACCCTGCCTTATCCGGGACTGGTGATCAGCCTGTTTGTCACCACAATGGTGATCCAGCTGTGTAATGGTTCGGTCGGTCCTGTTCTCGCGCTGTTTATCAAAGCGATGAGCCCTGACAGCGATAATATTGCTTTTTTAAGCGGCATGATCGCCGCTGTTCCCGGTGTTTCGGCGCTGATTTCTGCGCCACGCCTCGGTAAGCTCGGCGACCGCATTGGCACCGGGCGAATTCTGGTGGCAACGCTCGCTCTGGCGGTGGTGATCTTTTTCGCCATGTCTTTTGTCACCTCTCCACTTCAGTTAGGTATCCTGCGTTTTATGCTTGGTTTTGCCGACGGAGCCATGCTTCCGGCGGTGCAAACGCTGCTGCTGAAATATTGCAGCGACCAGGTGACCGGACGTATTTTTGGTTATAACCAGTCCTTTATGTATATGGGAAATGTCGCAGGGCCGCTGATGGGCGCGTCCGTCTCTGCCGTGGCAGGTTTTCGCTGGGTGTTTGTCGCCACGGCAATCGTAGTACTGATTAATCTCTGGCAACTGGTGATTATGCTGCGCCGCACCCCGCAGACCAAAGCACGATAAATGTGGGCGATCTTATCCGCCCGATAATATTCCTTTTAGCCGTGCTTAATTATGCTGAAGCGATTATTTATATGATGCGCACGATCTTGAAAAAACGAAGGCTATCCTGTATTTAGTATTCTCGTTAACAGCATGTTAAACCAGTATTCATTAAGGGTGTTACGCCATGAAAAATCTTATTGCCGAATTGCTGGTCAAGCTGGGAGAAAAGGAAGAGGAATCCAAGGAACTGCTGGCGCAGGTTGAAGCGCTGGAAATCGTCGTCACGGCGCTGGTACGCCATATGGCACAAGAGGAACAGCAGCGGCTTATCGAAGGCATCGAAACCGCGATGGCCAGTGCCCGGCCCGATTTACATGTCCCTGATAACGACAGCCAGCTTTTGCATCAGTATATTAAAAAACTCCTCCGTCATCCTCGCCATTAACCCGCAATATTCACCGAAAGGTGTTCTTCTGTCCTGACGAAATTTGCTGCATCAGGTGGTTTTTTTAGCCGCAGAGACCAGACTTAAGATGAACAACTTACTGAAGGACAGAATAATGAAAATAATAGTGCTGATAACCCTGGTGTTTGGCATGATCTTTCTTTCAACGGTCGGTGCGGCGGAAAAAACGCTGACGCCGCAACAGCAACGGATGGCCACCTGTAATCAACAGGCCAAAGAGAAAACGTTGAAAGGGGACGAGCGGAAAAGTTATATGAGCGAGTGTCTGAAAGGCAATAAAGCGTCTGACGATAAGAAAGGACTGACCCCGCAGCAGCTTAAAATGCGCGACTGTAGTTCGCAGGCCACGCAACAATCGCTGAAAGGCGAAGACCGCAGTAAATTTATGAGCGGCTGCCTGAAAAAAACCGCCTGAATATAACGGGTGAGGGCAAATGCGCCTCACCCGTTATTTCATCAGGATTTACTGAGCTTGTCTGATTTTTCCATGCACTTGCTCATCGCCTCAATGACCGCTGCACGAAAACCGCGCTCTTCCAGTACGCGCACGGCTTCAATGGTCGTCCCGCCGGGCGAACAGACCATATCTTTCAGCTCGCCGGGATGTTTACCCGTCTCGAGCACCATCTTCGCCGATCCCATTACCGCCTGAGCCGCAAACTTATACGCCTGCGCGCGCGGCATTCCGCCGAGGACGGCGGCATCCGCCATCGCTTCGATAAACATAAACACATAGGCGGGGGCGGAGCCGCTCACGCCGACGACCGGATGGATCATGGCTTCACTTACCACCTCGGCCTCGCCGAAGCAGCGGAAAATATCCAGCGCCAGCTGCGTCTCTTCCGGCGTCACCAGCGCGTTTGGCGTCAGCGAGGTCATCCCCGCATTGACCAGCGAAGGCGTATTCGGCATGGCGCGAATAATCTTGCGATCGTGGCCCAGCGCGGTCGCCAGTTGCGCCAGGGTCACGCCCGCCGCAATCGAAATGACCAGCGACTCTTTATTAAAGCTCGACGCAATATCGTTGAGGGTTTTCACCATAATGCCAGGCTTGACCGCACCAAAAACAATGTCTGCCGCCTGAGCGACTTCCTGCGCGCTTTGCGCGCCGTTCACGCCGTACTGCTCATGCAGGGCGCGGACGTTTTCCGGTGAGGGGGTATAGACCCAGATGTTTTCCGGCTGTACCTGGCCGCTGGCGATCAGGCCACCGAGGATCGCTTTACCCATGTTTCCGCAGCCGATAAAACCAATTTTTTTTTCCATCACCCTTCTCCGCGTGTATTTTGTCTGGGCGATAAGCTTAACGCGGATTATTCTTCAGGGCTAAAGCTTCCTGCGTATTGTCCGCAGGCCGCGCCGTGTAAAGTGATAAACAGGAGCCACGATGGCCATTTGGGTAGATGCGGACGCCTGTCCGAACGTCATAAAAGAGATTTTGTTCCGCGCCGCCGAGCGCACGCAGACCACGCTGACGCTGGTGGCGAATCAGACGTTGCGCGTGCCGCCGTCGCGGGTGATCCGCACGCTGCGCGTTGAAAGCGGTTTTGATGTGGCCGATAACGAAATTGTCCGTCTGTGTGAGGCGGGGGATTTAGTGATCACGGCGGACATCCCGCTGGCGGCGGAAGTTATTGCCAAAGGCGCGGCGGCGTTAAATCCGCGCGGCGAGCGTTACACTGAGGCAACCATCCGCGAGCGCCTGACCATGCGCGATTTTATGGATACCCTGCGCGCCAGCGGCATCCAGACCGGCGGGCCGGACAGCCTGACCCAGCGCGACCGCCAGCGTTTTGCGGCCGAGCTGGATAAATGGCTGCTGCAACAGGCGAAATAATCCTTGCAGGCCAGCCAGCGGCAAACCATTATGCAAGAATATGTTTACACTCCTTGGTTGCGTTGCTGCCGTAAATCGGCGCTTATAAATGCATCGTAACGAAAAATTTACAGATATTATTGTACTCGCTTGATAGTATAGCCTCTCATTGCGCGACAACTACTTTACCGCTTTGCGGCATCTGGGGGATTTCCGATCTATGACGCAACCCGTTTTCTTCATTGGCCCACGCGGCTGCGGCAAAACCACCGTCGGCCAGGCGCTGGCACGAGAGCAAAACTGGGATTTTGTTGATACCGACCACTGGTTACAGGAACGGGCGCAAATGAACGTGGCGGCGATAGTCGAAAAAGAAGGCTGGGAAGGATTCCGCGCCAGAGAAACACAGGCGCTTCAGAGCGTTGCCGCGCCATCAACCGTGGTGGCAACCGGCGGCGGCATGGTGCTGGCCGACGTGAATCGCCACTTTATGCGCGAAGCAGGACGGGTTATTTACCTGCGCGCACCGGTGTCGGTGCTGGCGGCGCGGCTGGAGGCGTTTCCCGAAGAGGGTCAGCGTCCGGCTCTGACCGGCAAACCGCTGGGTGAAGAAATCCGCGACGTGCTGGCGGAACGCGAAGCGCTGTACAGCGAAACCGCACATTATATTATCGACGCCGCGCAGCCTCTGGAGAGGATTATCGCCGACGTGCTGGCAGTGTTAAGCACGCCCGCGTCATCCGGCCTGCGTCTATACTCATAGTTCTGATAGCGAGCAATGAGGAACAACTATGCCAACGAAACCTCCGTACCCACGTGAAGCACGTATCGTCGCCGTTGAGAAAGGGGCTGATAATCAAACGGTCACCTGGTATCAGCTTCGTGCCGATCATCCAGAGCCAGATTCGCTGATTAGCGAACACAACACCGAGCAGGAAGCGCTGGATGCTAAACGGCGCTATGAAGATCCCGATAAAAGTTAGGATCTCAATAAATTCCTAAACCCTGCATAACTGGCGGTACATCACGTTTTTCAACTATGGAAAATGCTAACAAACCGCTAGTATCAATTTTTAAGACAGGTTCTGGAATTTACAGGTATTTAATCGCTCATCTCCCGCGTGCTGATGAGCGTTTATTTTCACCCAATGTGCGTGTAGCAAATCTGTAGTCGTTATGCAGTAATAGCAGTGAATAAGGTGACAGAAATGAGTGCGACTCTGGCAATGTTAACGATCGGCGTAGTTCCCATTCGTGAAGTCTTGCCGCTACTAACTGAACATATCAGCGAAGATCAAATTACGCATATCAGCCTGCTCGGTAAAATGTCGCGCGAGGACGTCATGGAAGATTACGCCGTGGAGCCGGGAGAAGAAGCCCTGCTGACGATGCTTAGCGACCTCCAGCCCGCCGAGGTTTCCCGCTCTAAAGTCGAACGTGATTTACAGTCGGTGATTGAGGTGCTTGATAACCAGGGCTACGACGTCATCATTCTGATGAGCACCGCGCAGATTATCGGTATGAAAGCGCACAATGCCATCCTTCTCGAACCGCTACGTATTATTCCTCCGCTGGTCGCCTCCATTGTCGACGGGCATCAGGTGGGAGTCATTGTGCCGATGGAAGAACTGATCGCGACGCAACGAATCAAATGGCAGGTGCTGGAACATCCGCCGCTTTACTCGCTCGCCCATCCTCTTTATTCCTCTGAAGAAGAACTGATTGCCGCCGGGAAAGAACTGATCGATCGCGGGGCGGATGTTCTGATGCTCGACTGCCTGGGTTTTTACCAGCGCCATCGCGATCTGCTGCAAAAGGCGCTCGACGTGCCGGTATTGCTCTCAAACGTGCTGATCACCCGCCTGGCTTCCGAGCTACTGGTTTAAGCGCTACCGCCAGGGGTCCAAAGGTTAATTTTGCGTGACAGGCAGGGAGCCTGCCCCCTATATTGATGACTTTCCAGCATAAAAAAGGGGTCTGTCATGCTTCAGAGTAACGAGTATTTTTCAGGAAAAGTGAAATCGATCGGCTTTACCAGCAGCAGCACCGGTCGCGCCAGTGTGGGCGTGATGGCCCAGGGGGAATATACCTTTGGCACAGCCGATCCTGAAGAAATGAGCGTGGTCAGCGGCGCGTTGAACGTGCTGTTGCCGGGTGAAACGGAATGGAAAGTTTATGCTGCCGGGCAGGTTTTCAATGTGCCGGGACACAGTGAATTTCATTTGCAGGTCGCCGAGCCGACGTCTTATCTTTGCCGCTACCTGTAACGCGTTGCGTTCCCTCTCCGTGGCGGAGAGGGAAACCGGCGATTAGCGCTGGGCTTCGCCGCCCAGACCTTCTACCAGACCTTTAATCAGCGCTGCCAGCTCGCCGGTCATCAGGGTGAAGTCGGCATCAAAACGCTGGGCAACGTTTTCCCGCTCAATATCATCGTTTTGATCGCGCAGTTCGTCGGCGAATTTCAGGCGCTTAATTGAGCCATCATCGCAGACCATAAACTGAATGCGCTGCTGCCAGTCCAGCGCCAGCTTAGTGACCACTTTACCCGCTTCGATATGCACGGCGATTTCATCGCTCACCAGATCCTGTTTTTTCGCGCGGATCACGCCGCCGTCTTCCAGCATCGCTTTCAGTTCGGCTTCGTCCAGCAGTTGAAAACCCTGCGCTGCGCTGCCGGAACGTACCCATTCGGTCAGCGTCAGCTCAATCGGGGTTTCCAGCGTCAGCGGCACCACCGGCAGCGAACCGAGGCTTTTGCGCAGCAGGGCCAGCGTATCTTCCGCTTTTTTAGCGCTGGCGCAGTCCACGATGATCAGATCGTTGACGGTATCGATCCACATCATCGTCTGGTTAAAACGGCTGAAGGCGCGCGGCAGCAGGGAATGCAGGACTTCATCTTTCAGCGAATCTTTTTCGGTTTTTTTCAGCTTGCGACCCTGGTCGGCTTCCAGCTTGAAAATTTTTGCTTCCAGCGCCTGCTTGATGACTGGCGACGGCAGGATTTTTTCTTCTTTACGTGCGCAAATAACAATCTGACCGTTAACTTCGTGGGTGAAGGCGTCGCTCTGTGAGCCCATCGGCGGCACCCAGCCGGTCTTCGCCATATCCTGGCTACCGCAGGGCGTGAATGAAAATTCCGCGAGCTGTTTCTCCATCTCTTCCACACGCAAAGAGATATCGCGGCTAAGACGGTAAACCATTAAATTTTTGAACCACAGCATGACAATTTCCACGAGGTTGTTGTTAAATCCAGCGGGCATGATAGCGAATTGTCGCTGTGCTTGCATTGCTAATCAGGAAGGGCAGTTTTACTTTTTGATATTCAGCGAGATTGAGGAGAAGAGTATGCGGATAGGGATTGATTTAGGCGGCACCAAAACGGAAGTTATTGCGCTGGGTGAGGAGGGCGAACAGCGATTTCGTCATCGTTTACCGACGCCGCGTGATGATTACGCGCAGACCATCGAGACTATCGCCACCCTGGTGGCGATGGCAGAAAAGGCCACTGGCGAAAGTGGCACGGTGGGCGTCGGTATTCCCGGCTCCCTTTCTCCTTTCAGCGGAGTGGTGAAAAATGCGAACTCCACCTGGCTGAACGGTCAGCCTTTCGACCGGGATTTGAGCGCGCGCCTTGAGCGCGACGTTCGCCTCGCTAACGATGCCAACTGTCTGGCCGTTTCCGAAGCGGTGGACGGCGCGGCAGCCGGGGCGCAAACCGTATTCGCGGTGATTATTGGCACTGGCTGCGGCGCAGGCGTAGCGCTGAACGGTCGTGCGCACATCGGCGGCAACGGCACGGCGGGTGAGTGGGGGCATAACCCGCTGCCGTGGATGGATGAAGATGAACTGCGCTACCGGGAGGAAGTTCCGTGCTATTGCGGGAAGCAGGGTTGCATCGAAACCTTTATTTCAGGAACCGGTTTTGCCAGAGACTATCAGCGCTTAAGTCATAAGTCGCTGAAGGGCAATGAAATCATCCGTCTGGTTGAAGAGCAGGACCCGCTGGCCGAGCTGGCACTCAGCCGCTATGAACTGCGGCTGGCAAAATCGCTAAGCCACGTCATTAATATTCTCGACCCGGACGTCATCGTGCTGGGCGGCGGCATGAGCAATGTCGACAGGCTGTATAAAACGGTGCCGCAGCAGGTGAAAAACTGGGTGTTCGGCGGCGAGTGTGAAACGCCGATCCGTAAAGCGATCCACGGCGACTCCAGCGGCGTGCGCGGTGCCGCGTGGCTGTGGCCGCAGGAAAAATAATGCTTCCGCCCGGCACCCGGTGCCGGGCCTTTGATTATTTCACCGCAAAGGCGCTGTCCAGCTTGCTGTAGCCCAGCCCGTTGACCTTCTTCACTTTGATCTGCACCGGGATCCGTTCTTTCATCGCTTCTACGTGGCTTATCACGCCAATCGTTTTGCCGGTGGCGTTGAGCGCGTCGAGCGCATCCAGCGCGGCGTCCAGCGTTTCGCTATCCAGCGTGCCGAAACCTTCATCAAGAAATAACGAATCAATTCGCGTTTTATGACTGACCAGATCGGACAGCGCCAGCGCCAGCGCGAGGCTCACGAGGAAACTTTCGCCGCCGGACAAGGTGCGGGTATCGCGCTCGGCATCCGCCTGCCAGGTATCAACCACTTCCAGCTCCAGCGCTTCGCTGATTTTGCGCTTAAGCAGGTAGCGTCCGTGAAGACGGTTAAGCTGCTTATTCGCCAGCCAGACCAGATTATCCAGCGTCAGTCCCTGAGCAAATTTGCGGAATTTGTCGCCCTCGCGCGAGCCAATCAGACCGTTCAGCACGCTCCAGTCTTCCAGTTCCCGCGCCGCCTGTGCAATCTGCTGCATCAGCGCCTGCTGGTGCAGGCGGTTGTCTGCGTCCTGTTTTAACTGCTGGCGGATTTCCCCCAACTGCGAGCTGATTTCCCGCAGGCGCTGCGTGTGCTGCTCCAGCACCTGGCGGATCTGCGCCACATTGTGCTCTGCCGTCAGCCCTTCGGGTAACTGCTGTTGATGGGCTGCAAGCTGGTTTTGCGCCTGGGTCGCCAGCGCCTGAGTTTGCTGGAGCTGGCTTTCCAGCTTCTGCTTAAAGGCGTCCAGTTGCTGGCGGACGGACTCATCAAGCAGCGCGGCCTGAAAGGCCTCCAGGTCGGCAAACTGGCTGTTGCCAAGCGCCGTAGTAAATTGCGCCTGCGCCTGTTCCAGCCGTGATTTCTCCAGCGTTTCCTGCTGCTGGAGCGTTTGCCATTGGCTGTGCAATTTGACGCAATCGTCGTGCGCGCTGCGCCAACCGTCCAGCGCCACCGGCTCACCGGAGAGGGGAATAGTGTCTTGCGGGAGTGTCTCCAGCAGCGGTGTCACCTGCGCCAGCGCTTCCTGAACGGTGGTCAGCTGCGTCTGGTGGTTTTGCCACGCCAGCGCCTCTTCTTCGCGCGCGCTCAGCCATGCTGATTCGCTGCCCGCTTCAGGGTATTCCAGCGCCATCGCGCGCAGCGCAATCGCAAGCGTGGCACGCTGGTCGGCTATCTGCTGCTGATACTCGGTTATCTGGTGCTGAACATCAGCAATCTGCTTCTCCAGATTCTGCCGCTGGCTGAGCTGGTAAAGCTGCTGCTCGTAGCGATCCTGTTCGTTTTGCCACGGCGCGATATCTTCCGTCGGTTGCAGCGCCACGTTAAGCGTTGCGCCAAGCTCCCGCCATTCCAGAGTGAGCGCTTGCTCCTCTTCGGCGAGCGTGCGGACCTCGCTTTCATCACGCTGCTGCTGGCGGATCAGCGCTTCCTGCTGCCCGCGCAGTTTGCCGCCTTCGTCGGTCAGCGATTTAACCTCTTTTTCCAGCGCCTCCAGCCGGGCCTGATTCACCCCTGGCTCCAGCGCCTGATAGTGGGCGACGGACGGATGCGAGGTGGAGCCGCACAGCGGACACGGCTGCCCGGCCTGCAACAGCGCGCGCTGGCCTTCCAGATCCTTAATCCGCGCTTCCTGCTGGCAGAGGGTGCGCACGTCAGTCAGATGCTGATGCTTATCCTTATACTGCTGGCGCAGGCGGGCCAGCGCCTCGTTCAGCGTGGTTTGTTCATTTTGCCCGGTCTGTACGCTCTGGCGGAGCTGCTGCAAACGCGCATTCAGTGGCGCGAACCGTGCGTGCAGCGCGCCCAGCCGTTGACGCTGCGCACGCTGTGCGGCATGGCGCGCGATTGCCTGACTGACAGCGTCCGGGGTCAGGTCCAGCGTCACCGCAGGCAGGGCCGCCAGCGCTTTCTGGTGGCCGCTCAGCTGCTGCTGTCGCTGTTGAAGCTGGGCGTTATCGCGCGCCTGCTGGCTGAACGCGTGCCGCCAGCCTGCCAGTTCGCTGCTCCATAAGCGGTAGCGTTCATGTTCGGTTAGCCACGCGGTCAGGGTGGTACGGGTGAGGTGCAGCGCCACCGATTTTTGTTCTGCGCTGGCGCGGATCTGCGCGCGTCGGGCGATCGCGCTTTGTAAGCGAGTGTTCACTTCCTGCATCAGTCGCCGGGTCTGGTCGGCGGCGCTGGCGTACTCCTGGCAGCGGTTCCACAGCGGGCGTAACTGTTCGGCAGGCTGCGCCAGTTGCAGTGCGTTCAGCTGCGGCTGCGCCTCTGTCAGCGCCTGCCGGGCCTGAGTCAGCGCGGCCTGCGAGCGCTGCTGTTCCGCGTGCAGTTCCTGCTGGCGGACCAGCCAGTTTACGTGGGTCTGGGCCTGCGCGTGCTGGCGGGACTGCTGGCTTTCTTCGTCAGTGAGCGCCTGCAAACGTTGTTGCAGCGCCTGCTGTTGCTCGTCGCTGAGCAGCACCATGCCCGCCGCCTGCGCCTGCAACTTTTCCAGATCGGTACGGGCGACTTTATGTTTTTCAAACACCATTGCCGAGATTTGCCCGTAGATCTCGGTGCCGGTCAGCTCCTCCAGCAGCTCGGCGCGCTCTTTCGGTTTGGCATTCAGAAAGGCGGCGAATTGCCCCTGGGAGAGCAGCATGGAGCGGGTGAAACGTCCGTAATCCAGCCCGGTCAGGGTGGCGGTCAGCTCCAGCTTATCTTTGACTTTATCGGCAAGGATTTTGCCATCGGCGCAGCGCGCCAGCTCCACGCGGGGAGCCTGAAGGTTGCCGTCCGGCTGATTGCGCGCGCGGTTCTGGCTCCAGAAGGCGCGGTACGCCTCGCCTTTGACTTCAAATTCCACCTCCGCCAGACAGTCAGCGGTATCGCGGGTCATCAGATCATTTTGCGACTGCGACAGTGTGCTCAGCCGCGGGGTTTCGTGATACAGCGCGAGGCAGATGGCGTCCAGCAGGGTGGTTTTTCCCGCGCCGGTCGGACCGGTAATGGCAAACAGGCCGTTGCTGGCGAAAGGCTCGGCGGTAAAATCGATTTTCCACTCGCCCTTCAGCGAGTTAAGATTTTTCAGGCGCAGGCTGATAATTTTCATGCTTCATCCTCCCCGGCCATCGTTTCCAGCGTTTGCGCCAGCAGAGTAAACAGCCGTTGCTGCTGCGCCTCATCAAGATCTTCCTGCGCCAGACGACGGGCAAATACGTCCTCCACTTTCAGTTCGCTAAGCGTTTCGCGCAGTTCGCCATCCAGAATTCGCTGGCGCTGTTCCCGGCTACGGCGGACCAGCAGCACTTCGACCGGCAGTTCCTCCGCCAGCGTCTGAATACGCCGCTGCACATCATGCAAATACTCGCCGCCGCGGGTGATTTCAATATCCAGCCACACGGCGGGGCTGGCTGGCGCACCGCGCCATTGCTCAAGTTGTTGGCAAATGGCGGTAAAATCCCCTTTTATGACTGCCAGCGGCTGGGTGACGGGCACCTCAAGCGGCGTGACTTCTGCTAATTTCCCTCCGGCAAAGGTCACCAGATTCACGCTTTTGCTTTTACCGGTTTCATCAAAGCTCAGGGAGATGGGCGAGCCGCAGTAACGAATATGCTCGCTGGCGTTGATTTTTTGCGCCCGATGGATATGCCCCAGGGCGATGTAATCTGCCGGGGGAAAGTTTTGCGCCGGGAACGCGTCCAGCGTGCCAATATAAATATCGCGTACCGCGTCGCTTTTACTGGCCCCGACGGTGGTCAGGTGACCGCTGGCAATAATCGGCAGCGGTCGATCGCCCCGCAGTTCGCAGGCGCGCTGATACTGTTGCTGATAATAATCAGTGATGGCGGTCAGCAGGCGCTGAAGTTTCTGGCTGCCGGAATGCCCGGCCTGACTGGTGACCATATCGCGCGGACGCAGGAACGGTACCGGGCAGAAAACCGCGCCGGGCGTGCCGTCGCGTTGCAGCAAAATGTGCGGCTCGCTGCCCGCGCTGGCGACCACGGTCGTATTCAGGAAGGCGAGAATTTCGCGCGATTCATTCAGGGTGGCGACGGAATCGTGATTGCCCGCCAGCACCACCAGATGACAGCCGGTCTGTTGTAAATCAACAACAAAACGGTAATACAGCTCGCGGGCGTAGCTTGGCGGCGCACCGGTATCAAAAATATCGCCCGCCACAATAATGGCGTCCACCTGCTGCGCTTCGGCGGTTTGCAGCAGCCAGTCGAGAAAAGCTTTATGCTCGGCGGCACGGCTTTTACTGTAGAAGTTCTGGCCGAGATGCCAGTCTGAAGTATGAATGATGCGCATGTCGGTTCCGTGGCAAAAAAGCGTAGGGCGGATTATAAACCCTGCGGCAGGCGGGGGCGAAGTCTGTCTGTCATATAACGACTGGATGGATCACCTCATAGTCATTATTTTCATAAATCTGTCACAAATCTGACGCATAATGACGTCGCTATCACTAATGATGATGATAAAACAGGGTAAAAAATGGCGAGACGTATTCTGGTCGTTGAAGATGAAGCTCCGATCCGCGAGATGGTGTGCTTTGTCCTCGAGCAAAATGGCTTTCAGCCTGTAGAAGCGGAAGATTATGACAGCGCGGTGAATCAGCTCAATGAACCCTGGCCTGACCTGATCCTGCTGGACTGGATGCTCCCGGGCGGCTCCGGCATTCAGTTTATCAAACATATCAAGCGTGAAGCGCTGACGCGCGATATCCCGGTAGTGATGCTGACCGCGCGCGGCGAAGAAGAAGATCGCGTTCGCGGGCTGGAAACCGGTGCCGACGACTACATCACGAAGCCGTTCTCTCCTAAAGAGCTGATTGCGCGTATCAAAGCGGTGATGCGCCGCATCTCACCTATGGCCGTTGAAGAAGTGATTGAAATGCAGGGGCTAAGCCTCGATCCCTCTTCACATCGGGTGATGACCGGTGAAAGCCCGCTGGATATGGGGCCGACCGAGTTTAAATTACTGCACTTCTTTATGACTCACCCTGAAAGAGTGTATAGCCGTGAACAGTTGCTGAATCACGTCTGGGGAACCAATGTGTATGTCGAGGACCGCACGGTGGACGTGCATATCCGCCGCCTGCGTAAGGCGCTGGAGCTGAGCGGTCACGATCGAATGGTGCAAACAGTTCGCGGTACGGGTTATCGTTTCTCCACCCGTTTCTGATATCTGACACAGGAGTGTGACGCGTGCTGGAACGTCTGTCATGGAAAAGGCTGGTTCTTGAGCTTATCGTCTGCTGTCTGCCCGCGCTGCTGCTGGCGGCATTCTTCGGTCATTTGCCGTGGTTTTTACTGGCGGCCGTGACCGGGCTGCTCATCTGGCACTTTCTCAATTTACTGGGACTCTCCTGGTGGCTGTGGGTGGATCGCAGCATGACGCCGCCGCCGGGTCGCGGTAGCTGGGAGCCGCTGCTCTACGGCCTGCACCAGATGCAGCTACGCAATAAAAAGCGCCGCCGCGAGCTGGGTAATCTCATCAAGCGCTTTCGCAGCGGCGCGGAATCGCTGCCGGATGCGGTGGTGTTGACGACGGAAGAAGGCACGATTTTCTGGTGTAACGGTCTGGCGCAGCAGCTTCTGGGCCTGCGCTGGCCGGATGACAACGGGCAAAATATTCTCAACCTGCTGCGCTACCCGGAATTTACGCTGTATCTGAAGAACCGCGATTTCAGCAAGCCGTTGAATCTGGTGCTGAATAACGGTCGCCACCTGGAGTTTCGCGTTATGCCCTACAGCGAAAACCAGCGGCTGATGGTGGCGCGCGATACCACCCAGATGCATCAGCTTGAAGGCGCGCGGCGCAACTTTTTTGCCAACGTCAGCCATGAACTGCGCACGCCGTTAACCGTCTTGCAGGGCTATCTGGAAATGATGCAGGAGCAGACGCTGGAGGGCGCGCCGCGAGAAAAAGCGCTGCATACCATGCGCGAACAGACCCAGCGCATGGAGTCGCTGGTGAAGCAACTGCTGACCCTCTCCCGAATCGAAGCTGCGCCCGCGCTGGCGCTGAATGAAAAAATTGATGTGCCGATGATGCTGCGGATGATCGAGCGCGAAGCGCAAACCTTAAGCCACGGGCGGCATAGCCTGCATTTTACCGTTGATGACACCTTAAGCGTGCTGGGTAACGAAGAGCAGCTGCGCAGCGCTATTTCCAACCTCGTCTACAATGCGGTGAACCATACGCCTGCGGGCACCACCATTTCGGTTAACTGGCAGCGCGCTCCCCACGGCGCACAGTTTTCTATTGAGGACGACGGGCCAGGGATTGCCGCTGAGCATATTCCGCGTCTGACCGAGCGTTTTTATCGCGTGGATAAGGCCCGCTCGCGGCAAACCGGCGGCAGCGGTCTGGGGCTGGCGATTGTGAAGCACGCGCTAAATCATCACGACAGTCGCCTGCAAATCGACAGCCAGCCGGGGAAAGGCACGCGCTTTAGTTTTCTCCTGCCGGAACGTTTAATTGCCAAAAAATAGCCTGACACCGATGCGTGTAAGGCTAACTTTCCGCAGATCCGCTCCGTGCGCGCCGTTTACTTTGCAGGCCAGCGAAGCGGACGCCACTTCCTCACGTTTGCTGCTTTTTTGTTCGAACTATCGCCCGTAAGTTTTTCTTATATCTGGTTTAACGTGCTAATCAGATGTTACGAACCAGCATAATCCTCTGGTTTCGCGATCGCGGGTTGCTTTAAAACGTTATAAGCGTTTAAATTGCGCCCCAGATGCTGTCATACCGACTGCATTTGCGTGATAAATCGAAAAACTATACTTCTTCACGCCAGTCCGGGAGCATATCCCGCTGAAATCTTATGCAATTGCTGCTGTATTGTTTCACAGGGAAGGCAACAATTCATTTACAACACCACATCCACAGGCAGTTTAATTTATGACCCATCAGTTAAAATCTCGCGACATCATCGCTCTGGGCTTTATGACCTTTGCGTTGTTTGTTGGCGCTGGCAATATCATTTTCCCTCCCATGGTTGGCTTACAGGCAGGCGAGCACGTCTGGACGGCGGCGACGGGATTCCTGATCACTGCGGTCGGTCTGCCGGTATTGACGGTGATTGCGCTGGCGAAAGTGGGCGGCGGCATCGACAGCCTCAGCACGCCTGTCGGTAAAACTGCGGGCATTCTGCTGGCGACGGTCTGTTATCTGGCGGTCGGCCCGCTGTTTGCCACGCCGCGTACCGCAACCGTCTCGTTTGAAGTCGGCATTGCGCCGCTGACCGGTGACGGGCCAATGCCGCTGTTCATCTATAGCGTGATTTACTTTGCGCTGGTGATCTGCGTATCGCTTTATCCGGGCAAGCTGCTTGATACGGTGGGCAATTTCCTCGCGCCGATGAAAATCGTGGCGCTGACGGTGCTGTCCGTTGCGGCGCTGGTGTGGCCTGCAGGCCCGATCAGCCACGCGATGGAGGCGTATCAGACCGCGCCGTTCTCTAACGGCTTTGTAAATGGCTATCTGACCATGGATACGCTGGGCGCGATGGTTTTCGGGATTGTTATCGTTAATGCCGCCCGTTCGCGTGGCGTGACCGAAGCCCGTCTGTTGACGCGCTATACCGTCTGGGCTGGCATCATGGCAGGGGTGGGCCTGACGCTGCTGTATCTGGCGCTGTTCCGTCTGGGTTCCGATAGCTCCACGCTGGTCGATCAATCCGTAAACGGCGCGGCTATTCTGCACGCCTACGTTCAGCATACCTTTGGTGGGCCGGGCAGTCTGATGCTGGCGGCGCTGATTTTCATCGCCTGTCTGGTTACGGCGGTGGGCCTGACCTGCGCCTGCGCCGAATTCTTTGCCCAGTATCTGCCGCTGTCTTATCGCACGCTGGTCTTCATCCTCGGCATTTTCTCGATGGCGGTATCCAACCTGGGGCTGAGCCACCTGATTCAGGTTTCTGTCCCGGTGTTAACGGCGATCTATCCGCCGTGTATCGCACTGGTTGTGTTAAGCTTCACCCGCTCATGGTGGCATAATTCATCGCGCGTGATTGCGCCCGCCATGTTTATCAGCCTGATCTTTGGTATCCTTGACGGTATTAAAGGGTCAGCGCTGAAAGATGTCCTGCCTGCCTGGACCGAGAGCTTACCGCTTTCTGCACAGGGGCTGGCCTGGCTGATGCCAACGATAGTGATGATCGTCCTGGCTGTTATCTGGGATCGCTCTGCGGGGCGTCAGGTAACCTCCAGCGCACATTAATCGTTGCGCGGCGGTTCGTTTAACCACGGGGCTTAGGGTTCCGTGGTTTTTTATTTTTTGTGTTGAATGGCATTTGAAACGATGGAAAGTACTAACAAGCTGAAGCGGGGGCTGAGCACCCGCCATATCCGCTTTATGGCACTCGGGTCGGCAATTGGCACCGGCCTTTTTTATGGCTCGGCAGATGCCATTAAAATGGCGGGTCCCAGCGTGCTGCTGGCCTACATTATCGGCGGCGTCGCGGCCTATATCATCATGCGCGCACTGGGGGAAATGTCGGTCCATAATCCGTCCGCCAGCTCCTTTTCACGCTACGCGCAGGATAACCTCGGCCCGCTGGCGGGTTATATCACCGGCTGGACCTACTGCTTTGAAATCCTGATCGTCGCCATCGCCGACGTCACCGCTTTCGGCATCTATATGGGCGTCTGGTTCCCGGACGTGCCGCACTGGATCTGGGTGCTGAGCGTGGTGATGATCATCTGCGCAATCAATCTGATGAGCGTGAAGGTGTTCGGCGAGCTGGAGTTCTGGTTCTCCTTCTTCAAAGTCGCCACCATTATCATCATGATTGTCGCCGGATTTGGCATCATCATCTGGGGGATCGGCAACGGCGGGCAACCGACCGGCATCCATAATCTGTGGAGCAACGGCGGTTTCTTCAGCAACGGCTGGATGGGTATGGTGATGTCGCTGCAAATGGTGATGTTTGCCTACGGCGGGATTGAAATCATTGGCATCACCGCCGGTGAAGCCAACGAGCCGGAAAAATCCATCCCGCGCGCTATCAACTCTGTGCCGATGCGTATTCTGGTGTTCTACGTCGGTACGCTGTTTGTGATTATGTCGATTTTCCCGTGGAATCAGGTTGGCACCAACGGCAGCCCGTTTGTCCTGACGTTCCAGCATCTGGGGATCACCTTCGCTGCCAGCATCCTGAACTTTGTCGTGCTGACCGCCTCGCTGTCGGCGATTAACAGCGACGTCTTCGGCGTCGGGCGTATGCTGCACGGCATGGCGGAGCAGGGGAGCGCGCCGAAGGTTTTCGCTAAAACCTCCCGTCGCGGTATTCCGTGGGTCACGGTGGTGGTGATGACGTTTGCCCTGCTGCTGGCGGTGTATCTGAACTACATCATCCCGGAAAACGTCTTCCTGGTGATCGCGTCGCTGGCGACCTTCGCCACGGTGTGGGTGTGGATCATGATCCTGCTGTCGCAGATTGCTTTCCGCCGTCGCCTGTCGCCGGAAGAAACCCGTGCGCTGAAATTTAAAGTGCCGGGCGGCGTGGCAACGACCATTGCCGGGCTGATTTTCCTGGTCTTTATTATTGCGCTGATTGGCTATCACCCGGACACGCGCATTTCGCTGTACGTGGGCTTCGGCTGGATCGTGCTGCTGCTGATCGGCTGGCTGTTCAAGCGCCGCGCTAAAGTCTGACTACGTTGACCGGGGTACGCCCCGGTCACTGCATTTACGCTGGCGCGATCGCCCGCGATGGTAATCACGACTCCCTTCGACCTAATCCCGCCGGCATCAGGCGTGGCGTTGCCGCCGGGCAGCGTCAGCACGCCTTTCTGTGGCGTCCAGTATAAAAACTGACTTATCCTGAAACGTCGTGCATCGGCGCGAATGCGCGCGGGAAAATTCTGCGCCCCTGTCTTCATCCCCTCAAAAAAAGACAAAAGAGGAGGGGCGCGTTTTCAGCCTGTGGCATGGTGACGTGATTTTGTGGAAAGAGGATTAGCGATGTTAAATGCCTGGCATCTTCCGGTTGCGCCTTTTATCGCGCAGCGACAGGATCGGCTCACGGTAACGCTGTGGCTACGTGGCGAAAACCTGCCCACGCGCGTAGTGCTGCGCAGTGAGCTGGATAACGAAGAAATCTCACTGTCCATGCGCCGTTCTGCTCACGCGCCTCATCCGGGGATCGTGGCGTGGCGCGCGGATATTAAACTCAACGAAGGGCAGCCGCGTCGTCGCTACAGCTTTAAGCTGCTGTGGGACGATCGTCAGCTATGGTTTACCCCGCAGGGATTCAGCCGTTTTCCGCCTGCGAAGCTGGAGCGTTTTGCGCTCGATCTACCGGACAGCGGCCCGGACTGGGTGGCGGATCAGGTGTTTTATCAGATCTTCCCTGACCGCTTTGCGCGGGGCCGGGCGCAGCCGGTCAATCAGGACAACGTCTATTATCATCACGCCGCCGGACAGGAGATCGTCCTGCGCGACTGGGATGAACCCGTTACCGCTGAAGCCGGCGGATCGACGTTCTACGGCGGGGATCTTGATGGCATTAGCGAAAAACTGCCGTACCTGAAAAAGCTCGGCGTGACCGCGCTGTACCTGAATCCGATCTTCTCCGCACCCAGCGTGCATAAATACGATACCGAAGATTATCGCCAGGTCGATCCGCAGTTTGGCGGCAACGTGGCGTTGATGCGTCTGCGGCAGAACACGCTGGAACAAGGGATGCGGCTGATCCTTGACGGCGTGTTCAATCACAGCGGCGATTCCCACGCGTGGTTTGATCGCCATAACCGGGGCACCGGCGGCGCGTGCCACAACCCGGATTCCCGCTGGCGCGACTGGTACAGTTTTTCCGATGACGGACGGGCGCTCGACTGGTTGGGCTACGCCAGCCTGCCGAAGCTGGATTTCCGCTCGCCCACGCTGGTTGACGAGATTTATCGCGGCGAAGACAGCATCGTTCGCCACTGGCTGAAAGCGCCGTGGAACATGGATGGCTGGCGGCTTGACGTGGTGCATATGCTCGGTGAGGACGGCGGCGCGCGCAACAATTTGCATCACGTCTCCGGCATTACCCGGGCGGCGAAAGAGGCGCGGCCTGACGCCTTTGTCTTCGGCGAGCACTTTGCCGACGCCCGCCAGTGGCTGCAAATGGATGCGGAAGATTCGGCGATGAACTATATGGGCTTCACCAAGCCGCTATGGGCATTTCTGGCGAATACCGATCTCTCATACGATCCGCAAAATATTGATGCCCGCACCTGCGTGGCGTGGATGGATAACTACCGCGCTTCGCTTTCGCACCAGCAGCAGTTGCGTATGTTTAATCAGCTTGATAGCCACGACACGTCGCGCTTCAAAACGCTGCTCGGTAAAGACGTAGCGCGTCTGCCGCTGGCGGTGGTCTGGCTGTTTAGCTGGCCCGGCGTGCCGTGCATTTATTACGGCGATGAGGTCGGACTGGACGGCGCGAACGATCCGTTCTGCCGTAAACCTTTCCCGTGGGATAAACACAAGCAGGACGGCGAACTGCTGGCGCTGTATCAGCGGATGGCTAAACTGCGTCACCGCAGTCAGGCGCTGCGCCACGGCGGTTGTCAGGTCATTTATGCCGAAGACAACGTGGTGGTGTTTGTGCGGGTGCTGAAGCAGCAGCGCGTGCTGGTGGCGATTAACCGGGGTGAAGCCTGCGAAGTGAACCTCGGTCGCTCGCCGCTGCTGAACGTCAAAGCCTGGCATCTGAAAGAAGGCAAAGGCACCTTCACTGATGAACTGCTGACCCTGCCTGCGGTATCGGCATCGGTGTGGCAGGGGAATTAATCCGCACGGGCAGGCGGATCACAGCGTTTTGTTTTTCGCCTGCGCCATCATGCGCGGATAAAACTGCCAGAACTGTTGTTCAAGCTGCGGATAGTGGGCGTCCAGATCGTGCCAGGAGTCGCGCAGGGCGTCGAGCCGGGGACGGCGGCTGGCCATACCGTTCAGCACGTTCTGGATAAAGGCCATATCCCGGTAGCGCTCCAGCCAGCGTTCGGACCACAGATACTGGTTGAGATTCACAAAGCGCGGCGGCGAATCGGGCAGGATGTCGCTGATTTGCGTGCGCGCATAGTCAATAAATGTCGCCAGCGGCATGTGCGGGGAGAGCCGCGCCCAGTGCAGCGAAAGAAAATGATCCCACATCACGTCCAGCGTAATCGGGGCCACGCGGCGCGTTTGCGGGCGAAACCACGCCCGCGCTTCTTTCACTTCCGGCAGGTTATCGGTCAGAACATCAATGCGCCGGTGCATGTGAATGCCTTCTACCACCGCATCAGGGTAGAGCGACTGCGGATCGCCGCGAACGAAATCCGCCAGTAAATTTCCCGACAGGGAACTGTCAGCGAGATGAGCGAGGTGCAGGTGCGCAAGAAAATTCATGATTTGTTTTTATCCCGTAGAGGCGAACGGTTGCAGGGAAGACCTCCCGGCACTAGACTACCCGCCTCTTTATTAAGCACTGAGTCAGAGTCATGCGCCTTGCCGATTTTTCCTTTGAGTTACCTGAATCCCTGATTGCCCACTATCCCCAACCGGAACGCAGTCGTTGCCGCTTGTTATCGCTGGACGGGCCGACAGGTGCGCTGACGCACGGTACTTTCACCGATCTGCTCGATAAGCTCAACCCCGGCGATCTTCTGGTCTTTAATAATACCCGCGTGATCCCGGCGCGCCTGTTCGGGCGTAAAGCCAGCGGTGGCAAGATTGAAGTGCTGGTCGAGCGGATGCTGGACGATAAACGTATTCTGGCACATATTCGCGCATCCAAAGCGCCGAAGCCTGGCGCAGAACTGCTGTTGGGCGATGATGAAAGTATTAACGCGACCATGACCGCCCGCCACGATGCGCTGTTTGAAGTCGAATTTAACGATGAACGTCCGGTGCTGGATATTCTCAATGCTATCGGGCATATGCCGCTGCCGCCGTACATCGACCGCCCGGACGAAGACGCCGACCGCGAACTGTATCAGACCGTCTACAGCCAGAAGCCGGGCGCGGTGGCTGCTCCGACCGCCGGGCTGCACTTCGACGAGCCGCTGCTGGAGCGCCTGCGCAATAAAGGCATTGAGATGGCATTTGTGACCCTGCACGTTGGCGCGGGCACTTTCCAGCCGGTGCGCGTTGAGAGCATTGAAGATCACATCATGCACTCCGAATATGCCGAAGTGCCGCAGGACGTCGTTGACGCGGTGCTGGCGGCAAAAGCGCGCGGCAATCGGGTGATTGCGGTGGGTACAACGTCCGTGCGTTCGCTGGAAAGCGCAGCGCAGGCGGCGAAAAACGCCCTCATCGAACCGTTCTTCGGCGACACGCAGATTTTCATCTATCCGGGCTATCAGTATCAGATTATCGACGCGCTGGTGACTAATTTCCATCTGCCGGAATCGACGCTGATCATGCTGGTTTCCGCCTTTGCGGGTTATAAACATACCCTCAACGCCTATGAGCAGGCGGTTAAAGCCGAATATCGCTTTTTTAGTTATGGCGATGCGATGTATATCACGTACAATCCGTCGGCTATTAATGAACGTGTCGGGGAATAAATTTCCGGCACTGGTGTAAACGTCAGACTGTTTTTCTGGCGCAGGAGAGAAAATGAAATTCGAACTGGATACCACCGACGGACGCGCACGCCGTGGCCGCCTGGTGTTTGATCGTGGCGTAGTGGAAACGCCAGCCTTTATGCCGGTGGGCACCTACGGCACCGTGAAAGGCATGACGCCGGAAGAAGTTGAAGCGACCGGCGCGCAAATTATTCTCGGCAACACTTTCCACCTGTGGCTGCGTCCGGGCCAGGAAATCATGAAGCTGCACGGCGATCTGCACGATTTCATGCAGTGGAAAGGCCCGATCCTCACCGACTCCGGCGGTTTCCAGGTGTTCAGCCTCGGCGACATCCGTAAGATCACCGAACAGGGCGTGCATTTCCGCAACCCGATCAACGGCGATCCCATTTTCCTCGATCCAGAAAAATCGATGGAGATTCAGTACGATCTCGGTTCCGATATCGTGATGATCTTCGACGAATGCACGCCGTACCCGGCGGACTGGGACTACGCTAAACGCTCGATGGAAATGTCGCTGCGCTGGGCGAAACGTAGCCGCGACCGCTTTGACGGCCTCGGCAATAAAAACGCGCTGTTTGGCATTATTCAGGGCAGCGTTTACGAAGATTTACGCGATATCTCGGTCAAAGGTCTGGTAGAGATTGGCTTTGATGGCTACGCTGTCGGCGGTCTGGCTGTGGGTGAGCCGAAGGAAGATATGCACCGCATTCTGGAGCATGTCTGCCCGCAAATTCCGGCAGATAAACCGCGTTACCTGATGGGCGTCGGCAAGCCGGAAGACCTGGTTGAAGGCGTTCGTCGCGGCATCGATATGTTCGACTGCGTCATGCCGACCCGCAACGCCCGTAACGGTCATCTGTTTGTGACCGACGGCGTGGTAAAAATCCGTAATGCGAAGTACAAAAGCGATACCAGCCCGCTGGACGCTGAGTGTGATTGCTACACCTGTCGCAATTATTCACGCGCTTACTTGCATCATCTTGACCGTTGTAACGAAATATTGGGTGCGCGTCTCAATACCATTCATAACCTGCGATACTATCAGCGTTTAATGGCTGGTTTACGCAAGGCTATTGAAGAGGGTAAATTAGAGAACTTCGTGACCGATTTTTACCAACGTCAGGGGCGACCCGTTCCACCTGTAAACGTTGATTAATTTTAATAATGAGGGAATTTGAATGAGCTTTTTTATTTCTGATGCGGTAGCAGCAGCCGGAGCACCATCGCAGGGCAGCCCGATGTCTCTGATCCTGATGCTGGTGGTGTTTGGTCTGATTTTCTATTTCATGATCTTACGTCCACAGCAGAAACGTACCAAAGAACACAAAAACCTGATGAGCTCCATCGCCAAGGGTGATGAAGTATTAACCAACGGTGGATTAGTGGGCCGCGTGACCAAAGTCACCGAAACTGGCTATATCGCTATTGCCCTGAACGATACCACTGAAGTGGTTATCAAACGTGACTTCGTAGCTGCCGTTCTGCCGAAAGGCACGATGAAGGCGCTGTAATTTATTGTTTTCCCAAAGGGAACTGCCGTGTTAAACCGTTATCCTTTGTGGAAGTACATTATGCTGGTCGTCGTCATTGTCGTCGGCCTGCTTTACGCACTTCCCAACCTGTATGGTGAGGATCCGGCTGTTCAGGTCACTGGCGCGCGCGGCGTCGCCGCCAGTGAGCAAACGCTGATCCAGGTCCAGAAAACGTTACAACAAGAAAAAATCACCGCCAGGTCTGTCGCGCTGGAAGAGGGCGCTATTCTGGCGCGTTTTGACTCCACTGATACACAGCTGCGTGCGCGTGAAGCGCTGATGAGCGTGCTTGGCGACAACTACGTCGTGGCGCTGAACCTTGCGCCTGCAACCCCGCGCTGGCTGTCCACCTTTAAAGCCGAGCCGATGAAACTCGGTCTCGACCTGCGTGGCGGCGTACACTTCCTGATGGAAGTCGATATGCAAACCGCGCTGGGTAAACTCCAGGAACAAAACATCGACAGCCTGCGCAGTAATCTGCGTGAGAAAGGCATTCCTTACGCCACCGTGCGTAAAGAAGATAACTACGGCATGAGCATTGCGTTCCGCGACAGCGCCACGCGTGATAAAGCCGTCAGTTATTTGTCCCCTGTCCATCAGGACCTGGTGATTTCCGCACAGGGTGATAATGCGCTGCGTGCGGTGATGACGGACGCGCGTCTGAAAGAAGCGCGCGAATACGCGGTACAGCAGAACATTAACATCCTGCGTAACCGTGTGAACCAGTTGGGTGTTGCCGAGCCGCTGGTACAGCGTCAGGGCGCAGAGCGTATTGTGGTCGAACTGCCGGGCGTGCAGGACACCGCACGGGCGAAAGAAATCCTCGGGGCGACCGCCACGCTGGAATTCCGTCTGGTAAATACCAACGTCGATCAGTCCGCTGCCGCTTCTGGCCGTATTCCGGGCGACTCGGAAGTCAAGAACATGCGTGAAGGCCAGCCGGTTGTGCTGTACAAACGTGTGATCCTGACCGGCGATCACATCACCGACTCCACGTCAAACCAGGATGAATACAACCAGCCGCAGGTAAATATCTCGCTGGATAGCGCCGGTGGCAACATCATGTCTAACTTCACCAAGGACAACATCGGTAAGCCGATGGCGACCCTGTTTGTGGAGTACAAAGACAGCGGTAAAAAAGATGCCAAAGGCCGTTCGGTACTGGTGAAACAGGAAGAAGTGATTAACGTTGCGAACATCCAGTCTCGCCTCGGCAACAGCTTCCGCATCACCGGCATCAACAACCCGAACGAAGCGCGTCAGCTGGCTCTGCTGCTGCGTGCGGGTGCGCTGATTGCGCCGATCCAGATTGTTGAAGAACGTACCATCGGCCCAACGCTGGGTATGCAGAATATCGTCCAGGGTCTGGAAGCGTGTCTGGCTGGCCTGATTGCGTCGATTCTGTTCATGATCTTCTTCTACAAGAAGTTTGGTTTAATCGCGACCACCGCGTTGCTGGCTAACCTGGTATTGATTGTCGGTATTATGTCCCTGCTGCCAGGGGCGACGCTGACCATGCCGGGTATCGCGGGTATCGTCTTAACCCTTGCGGTGGCGGTCGATGCCAACGTACTGATTAACGAACGTATCAAAGAAGAGTTGAGCAACGGGCGTTCAGTACAGCAGGCCATTGATGAAGGTTATAAAGGCGCGTTCAGTTCCATCGTCGATGCGAACATCACGACGCTGATCAAAGTCATCATCCTGTACGCTGTGGGTACCGGGGCGATTAAAGGTTTTGCGATTACTACCGGTATTGGTGTGGCGACGTCAATGTTTACCGCGATCGTCGGTACCCGTGCCATCGTGAACCTGGTGTACGGCGGCAAACGCATTAAAAAGCTGTCTATCTGAGGAGTGCGGTGTGGCACAGGAATATACTGTTGAACAATTGAACCACGGGCGTAAAGTCTGGGACTTTATGCGCTGGGATTACTGGGCCTTTGGCATCTCTGGCCTGCTGCTGGTTATTTCTATCATCGTGATTGGCGTGCGTGGTTTTAACTGGGGTCTGGATTTCACTGGCGGTACCGTCATTGAAATCTCCCTTGAAAAACCGGCTGAAATTGATGTTATGCGTGAAGCGCTGGTCAAAGCGGGCTTTGAAGAGCCGCTGCTCCAGAACTTCGGCAGCAGCCGCGATATCATGGTGCGTATGCCTCCCGTTCACGGTGAAACCGGTGGACAGGAGCTGGGCAGCAAGGTCCTGGAGGTGATTAACCAGTCCACCAGCCAGAACGCAGCGGTAAAACGCATTGAGTTCGTCGGGCCAAGCGTGGGTGCCGATCTGGCACAAACCGGTGCAATGGCGCTGATGGTAGCGCTGATTTCCATCCTGATTTACGTCGGCTTCCGCTTCGAGTGGCGTCTGGCGGCCGGGGTGGTTATCGCGCTGGCGCACGACGTGATCATCACGATGGGCGTGCTCTCGCTGTTCCATATTGAGGTCGACCTGACGATCGTCGCTTCGCTGATGTCGGTTATCGGCTACTCGCTGAATGACAGCATCGTGGTTTCGGACCGTATCCGTGAGAACTTCCGCAAGATCCGTCGCGGCACGCCTTACGAGATCTTCAACGTCTCGCTGACCCAGACGTTGCACAGGACGTTGATCACCTCAGGAACCACCTTAGTGGTGATCCTGATGCTTTACCTCTTTGGCGGTGCGATGCTGAAAGGCTTCTCGCTGACGATGCTTATCGGTGTTTCCATCGGTACCGCATCGTCCATCTACGTGGCCTCGGCGCTGGCGCTGAAGCTTGGGATGAAGCGCGAGCATATGCTCCAGCAGAAAGTTGAGAAAGAAGGGGCGGATCAGCCGTCAATTCTGCCTTAAGACTGCGCAGTTCTGAAGATCTGAATCCCGGTCGCAAGGCCGGGATTTTTTTATTCTCTTTTCCTCCTCATGACCGACGGTATGCTGTCAGCAGCCCTTCCATATTGGTCTGCATCCGCCGAGTTGAACGCGATTAAATTTCCGTTTGCGCCGTCATTACAATCGGCTGGATCTGCCCGTCTTTGAACACCATCCGCTCGAGGCACAGCATCCGGTGTCCCGCCTCCAGGTCGCCGGGAATACGGCGATGGTAGGCGATCAGCCATTCGTCGCCATCGTCCCCGTTCAGGGAAATACACCCGTGGTGCCCCGGGCCATCAGCGATGTCCTGCGCATCCAGAATCGTTGTTTTTGGGCCAGGGAAAACAAACGGCGAGTCGCTGTCGGCGGTGACAACGTGATAGGTGCCGTTGGTCCAGCCACCTTCCGACCACATAAAGTGGTAGCGGCCCTGACGCTTAATCATGCACGGCGCTTCCACGTAGCCGGGAATGTCGATTTCGCGAAACACCGAGCCATCCTCAAAGGGCACGAAGCCGTTCATTTCCGGGTTCATCAGGGCGACATTGCAGTGCCCCCAGCCGCCGTAGTAGAGATAAATTTTGCCGTCATCATCGGCGAACAGGTGCGCGTCAATGGGCTGCGCGTCGTGAATAAAACGGCCGATCAGCGGCTGTTGCAGCAGCGCGCGGAAAGGGCCAGCGGGAGAGTCGGCCACCGCGATCTCCAGCCCGCCGGTTTCATCATTGCCCTGAATATCGTTAGACGCGAAGACCAGATAGTATTTGCCGTTGCGGGCAACAATAGTCGGTGCCCATACCGCGCGCCAGATCCACGGAAAATCCGTCATCTGAATAATCCCTGAATGTTTCTCCCAGTGGACCAGATCCGGCGACGAGAAGGCGTCGATGTTCATCTGCTGCTGATAATCGCTGAAGGATCGGGTGACATAGATCCAGTACTGGTTGTCATAAAAACGGATTTCTGGATCGGCGTACCAGCCATCGACGATCGGGTTTTTAATGGTTACAGACATGATCACTCCCTGGTATTAATTAAATCGTTAAGCCGCAGGCCGCAGTAATCCAGCACCAGTTCGCAGAACATGGCGTTCGCCCAGGAGAACCACGGACGGGTAAAGCGTGAGGGATCGTCAGGATCGAAGGACTCATGCATCATCCCGGTATCGTTGTCGGTGGCGATCAGCATCTGGATCATGGCGAGTTTTTCCGCCGCATCGTCTGACGTCAGTCCCTGCACGGCCAGCGCAATCGGCCAGATATAGCCTTCTGGCGTATGCGGGCTGCCGACGCCCTGCGCGAAGTGCCCGGCGGTAAAAGAAGGATTGTCGGGGCTGAGAATGAAGCGCCGGGTATTCAGATAGCGCGGATCGTCTTTCGCCAGCGCGCCGAGCAGCGGCAGCGAGAGCAGGGAAGGGATATTGGCGTCATCCATCAATAATGCATTCCCCTGCCCGTCGGTTTCATAGCAGTACATAGCACCGTATTTTTCATGCTCCGTGACGGCGAAGCGCTCAATGCCGGTGCGGATGGTGTCTTTCAGCCAGACCGCCCGGAGCCGTAAATCTTCGTCATGCAACACCTCATGGGCGATCTCTTCCAGATAGCCGAGCACCACCACCGCAAAGAAATTGGCAGGCACCAGATAGCCCCAGCGGCAGGCGTCATCGCTGGGGCGAAAGCCCGACCAGGTCATGCCGGTGTAGCTCACCGGTGCGCCTTTACCCTCGTGGGTCAGGGTATCGGTGGGCGCTGGTGGGTTGGGGCGCTGGAAACGATAAGGGGATTGTTCCTCATGGTGCAACTCCGTCTCCCACAGATCGAGGATCAGATTACTGGCCTGAACAAACGTCTCGTTAAAGTGGCGGGTAATGCCGGTCACTTTCCAGAAAAGCCAGGCCAGCTGGAGCGGATAGCAGAGCGAGTCAATTTCATATTTACGCTCCCAAATTTGCGGCTGCATATCGGTGAGATCGCTCTGATGACCGGAGCCGTCCGGGTGACGGTTAAACGCGTTGGCATAGGGGTCAAGAGTAATAAAGTGCAGCTGCTGCTGGATCACCCCCGCGATCATCGCCTGTAATTCCTGATGCTGCTGGCAGAAAAGCAGATAGGGACGCATCTGACACGCCGAGTCCCGCAACCACATCGCCGGGATATCGCCGGTGATGGCAAACACGCCGTGCTCGCTGGTTTGCAGGGTGGTATCCAGAGTATTGGCCAGCGCGCGCTCCAGAATCGCGGCAATTTTCTCGTTGCCGGTCAGGCGTAAAATCTGTTCTTTACAGACATTGATAAATTCACGGTCTTGTATCTTCATTGATAAATAATTCCTTAATATTTAGATCACCAGTTCCATCCGCTGAATAACATGGTCCTGATAGACTTTATCCAGCTCGACAAAATAACCACTCCAGCCCCAGACGCGGACTATCAGGTTGCGATAATTTTCCGGGTGTTTTTGCGCATTGATTAACGTCTCCCGATTAACGGCGTTAAGCTGAATCTGATGGCCGCCTGCCTCGATAAACGACTTAACCATTAACGCGACTTTGGCAATGCTGTCTGCGGTGCGAAACAGAGTATCGTGAAGTTCCAGCGTCAGTGGCCCGCCGTTGATGGTGCGTTTTAAATCCGGTTTGGTGAAGGATTTAATAATCGAAACCGGCCCGGCGCATTTTGTGAAAAGGCCGGGGGAATAGTTACAGCCAATGCCTTCACCGCGATACCGGCCGTCGGGCGTTGCCGGAAGATCTGACGAGTGCCAGATATAATACATGGCTGACCCCGTACCTGAGCGGAATATACCGCCGCGTTCATTTTTCCGCCCCTGAAGTTCATCGGCAAAACAGTTTAATAAATCAACGGCGATGCTATCGACATAATCATCGTTCTGCCCCATTTTAGGCGTCAGATAACGTAATTGATTTGCCAAATCCTCATAACCGACAAAATCATTTTTTAAGGCCGCGAGCATCTCCTCTGCCGTAATAATTTGCTCATCAAAAATGAATTTTTTAATGGCGGCGAGAGAATCTGCCGCCGTGGATAATCCGGTGCCGTGCAGCCCGTAGTTATTATAGATACAGCCCAACGAAATATCCCTCGCCGTTTCCGTACAGCCCTCCATCATCAGTGAAAAATAAGGGGCGGGAAACAGATACAGGTTTTTTATCTGCTGGCAAATCGTATCAATTCTGCTGGCGATGGTGCTTTTAACATGGGTGAAAAGCTCGGAATAGCTGGCGCAGGCGGCGAGTTTTTTACCGACCGTATCAAGAACCGCCTCAGCGAAAGAGAGTCCGTCAATGTTCGGGATATCCATTGCCCGACCCGGAATAATAAATTCCCAGCAGGCGGCAACAACATAATTATAAGCGTCTGCTTTGCTGTATCCCAACGCCATCAGGCCGGGGATAACCACATCATCATTCGCATATTGCGGAAAGCCAAGACCCTGTTTGGTCAGGCGGGTCGCCAGAATATAAGTTTCAATTGGGGTTTTGCTGTGTACCCGAAGATTAATTTTCGGATCGATGACGTTTAAATTGAGGCTGGCTCTAAGGCACAACGCCGACAACAGATTATAGCTGTCCGTGCCGTCCGGGTTGAGTCCACCCAACATCAGCGTTTGACCGTTATCTCCCTGCTGGACGCCGGGATAAATATCCGCGTCGCGGTTAAAGGTCAGGAAAAACTCTTCCAGCAATTCCAGCGCCGATTCTTCATTCAGCGCCCCCGTTTGCAGATCGTGTTCCAGCCACGGATAGAGATATTGATCCAGACGGCCAATAGTATTATGCCAGTGCCCGCCGCACCACGCGGTAAAATGCAAAATGCGAAACATCTGTAGAGCTTCAAGGAAATTTTCTGGCGGGTTGGCCGGAACGCGGGAGAGCGTGCGCGCCACCACCTTATTGCCCTGCAATTGCGCGGTTTGCCGGTAGCGCTCTGAAAGATCGAGAATGCTTTCCAGGATCTCAATTTGCAGCTGGGTATACCCGGCCTGCTCTGATTGATTGTGCTGCTGGAACTGCGCTTTCAGCACCTCAAGGCTGGCGATCTTAGGCCGCAGACCGGTGCGGATAAGCCGGGTGTAATCAAGACTTAAATTAGAGACTTCACCATGCACGAAATGTGTGGCTTTTAATTCCGCCATCTCGCGCGCGGTTAACAGGGCCGGCACCGCAGGCACCGTGCGCGTAAAAGCAATACGCTCATTGGCAAACACGACGGGCGTTTCTTTACTGAGCATATGGATCAGACGCAACGCCTCCCGCCGGGTATGACTCAGATTATCCCGGCTGAATGTCCCGGCTAACGCGTCATTGTCTTCGGGCTGCTGCCGCCAGGGGATCTGGATTTTATCAGTAATAAATTGCTGGCGTAGCAGCGCAATACGGTCATTCATAATATTTCACTCCGTATGCCAAAATCGCGGAATATATTCACTGGCGCATGAATCGCTTTTTGCTCGTCAAAACCTGGCTGATACGCTCTGCCGATCTGTGCATATTTCGCACCAGCGGTCCGGTGATAGGGGAGAAGCTCGACCTTAATTAAGGATTTAGCCTGATGAATTAATTCGGCGGTTTGACGGAAATTATGTTCGTTATCGTTGACGCCCGGTATGAGCGGGATTCGGATGGTAAAAGGTTTCTCGCTATTACAAAGGGTATGCAGATTGTGAAGTATTTTGTCATTACTATGACCGGTGTATTTTTTATGGCATTCAGCATCGACTATTTTGATATCCAGCATCACATAGTCTATTTGCGCAATAATTCGGGTAAAGATTTCACTGTCACAATACCCTGAGGTTTCGATGGCCGTATGCATATCGGGAATGTGTTGCAGTACATCCAGTAAAAATGCGGGCTGCATGAGTGGTTCGCCGCCAGAAAAGGTCACGCCGCCGCCGTATTTCGCATACCAGCCACTGTTAATGCGCAGTCTTTCGATCAGATCGGCGGAGCTGATTTCTTCACCTGACGTTTTGGCTAATGCCGGAAGGATCTTTGCGCAGCGGCAACAGCGGTTATTTTCCTGAATAAATTGCTGCAGATGGCAGTACCGGCATTCGGTTTGAGTAGCCATCACCTGCGGGTGCTTTTTCTGCCCTTCCGGGTTATGGCACCAGCTGCATAGCAAGGGGCATCCTTTCAGAAAAACCGTTTGCCTGATGCCCGGCCCGTCAAAGACCGAGAACTCTTTGAGATCAAATATGATGCCTCGCTCCATTGCGATCCTCCCCGTATTCCGCCCGTTTCTACACCTCCGGTCGGAAACCGGAGGGCAGAGTGAAGATCAGTGAGCGGTCGTCTCCATGTGTGCCGTGGCGTTAAGCAGGCGAGGGCAGGCCTGATCGCTGCTATCGAACAGATGACAACATTCAGCCGGTAAATGTAACCTTATTTCACTGTAATAAGCGTACTGGTGGTAGCCATTGAGTTTGGCGGTGAAATCGCCTTCAAAATAGAGGCAGGTGGCATCGCCGAGCTGCTCCACAAAATGGACGCTGCGAACGAGGCTGTTTGGCCCGTCCTCTTTCTGCAGAGAAATATGTTCCGGGCGGATGCCGACCGTCACATCCTCCGCGCAAGTCAGGCGCTCACCGTTGACGTTAACCGCCAGCGTTTCCCCGCCGGGAAGTTTGACCTCCACATGGTCGGCATGAACGCTGACCACCTTCGCGGGCAGGAAATTCATCCGCGGAGAGCCGATAAAGCTGGCGGTGAATTTATTGCGCGGGGACTCGTACAGCTCCAGCGGCGTGCCAATTTGCGCCACGCTGCCGTACTTGTTGACGCTTTCACCGCTGTTGAGCAGGACGATTTTATCGGCCAGCGTCATGGCTTCAACCTGATCGTGGGTAACATACACCGTCGCCACATTTTCAAATTCGCGATGCAGGCGGCCAATTTCCAGCCGCATTTGTGCGCGCAGACCGGCATCCAGGTTTGATAACGGTTCATCAAACAAAAAGACGCCGGGTTTACGCACGATGGCGCGACCAATTGCCACGCGCTGGCGCTGACCGCCGGAGAGGGCGGCGGGCCTGCGCAGCAGGAGGTCTTCAAGCTGTAACGACTTTGCCGCTGCCGCGACGTATCGTTTGACCTCATCGGTCGGCATTTTCGCCATTTTCAGCGCGAATCCCATATTTTCCTCCACGGTCATATGGGGATAGAGCGCGTAGTTCTGGAAAACCATCGCGATGCCCCTTTCAGAAGAGGCCGTTTCGGTCATGCGCTTATCATCAATATAAAGCTCGCCTGCGGATATCTCTTCCAGACCGGCAATCATCCGTAGCAGCGTTGACTTACCGCAGCCGGAAGGACCGACAATCACGCAAAACTCGCCTTTATCGATCGTCAGGTTAATGTTGTTAACGACAATCTGTTTTGCCGAGTACGCTTTGTAGACGGACTCTAGTCGTATCGTTGCCATGACTTCACCCTTTAATGTGCTTCAGCGGTTTTCTGGCGTCCATCGACCCACGGGAATTCAGCGATACGCAAACGCGCGCAGCCGTAGGGAACGAGCGTGGCAAGCGTAGGGCAGCACATCGCGTCGTAGGCCGGGCTGTTAGGCATCGGGGCCACCGAGTTATCCATCATCTTCCAGGTCGGCATCCGGCGGGCGCTGGCGCGAAGGGTGACGGGGGCATTTTCCAGCGCGAAGGGCTGATCACCGGAAGGGCAGCAGCTAATACTGCGCACGATTAACCCTTCGCCTGGCTGCACGTCCAGCGCGTAATCCCAGCAGTTGCGAGGGCGGATTTCCCAGTCGCCGCTCAGCGAACCGCCGGGGATGTTTTCCCAGATCTCGCCAGGCGTATGCACCATCAGCAGTGGGCCATAATAAACGCCGACAGCATTGCGCGGACGTCGTTCCAGACGTGGCTGCCGTTCAAAAGTGATGCTCAGCGTGTCGCCTTCCTGCCAGTGGCGGGTCAACGGCAGATAGCCCTTGCCGTCGCAGGTAATCTCTTCGCCGTTGAGGGTAAAGACCGTGTTTTCACTCCATTGCGGAATGCGCAGCCACAGGGTTTTTTCGCCTGCGGGGGCACAACGAATGTCCAGCCGCAGATCGGTATTGAACGGGTAGTCGGTTTGCAGGGAAATCTGCCAGTCGCCGGAAACCACTTCCGCAGGGCCGTAAACCATACAGGCCAGATCGTCGCTGCCTGCCTGCATAAACAGGCTGTTGCACAGTTTGGGCCAGCCCTGATGATAGTTGGCGGTGCAGCAACCAAAATTGGGTTCCAGGCCAAAAATATTGCAGTCGTCGCCGCTGTAGGTCCAGTTACGTTTGGCGATGCTTACTGCGATTTGATTCGGCTGCTGGTGATACTGATGCGCCATCATATCGGCGGTGATCCCGGCGGGCAGGGCGTTATACGCGATGCGTTCAAGGCGTTCAGCAAACTGCGCATCGCCATAAATGCGCAGCAGGTTTTCCAGCGAGAACATGAGTTCGACGATGGCGCACAGCTCCACGCCCTGTTCCGGCGCGTTGCCCGCCAGCCATTCGTCCCCGGAGAACATCCCCTGCGGCTGACCGTGATAGTGATCCAGCTCGGCAAAGCAGCGGTGAATTTCTGCCAGACGCTCGCGCTGCTGGTGGACGGCGTCATGCATCGCCGAATATTTCATGCCCATCGCCACGTTGACGACGTGGGTTAAGTGCGAGAAATAATTGACCGGGCCGGTCGGCAGGTGGTGAATAATAAAGTCCGGCCAGTTGTCGCCCTGTTCGAGCAGTAATTTCGCCAGCGCCGGTAATTGTTCATCATCCGGCCGTTGTTTCCACGTCCACAAAACCGACAGCACATTATCCGCCGCGCGCGCTTTGCCCCAGTCGCTGAGCGGGCGCGCAGGCAGATGCTGAAGCTGATAATGAAAATAGCGCTGCATAAAAGGCACCACGCGAGGATCGTGAGTGGCATCGGCGTACTGCATTAATACTTTTAATGCCACCATGCGCGGCCACCAGTCGTTATTTTGCGTCGGGCCAAACTGACCGTCTGCGTCCTGGCTGGCGAGCATCCACTCGATCCATTTTTGCGCTTTCTTAATCAGCTTCTCGTCCTGCAGGCAGTACGCCAGCGGCACCAGCCCGTCCAGATAGTAGGGGCCACGCTCCCAGTTTTCACCGCTGCCGCCGAGCCAGCCGCTGTTTGCGCCCACATCGGGCCAGATTTCTTCCAGTTGCCCGGACAAACCCTCGGCCTGTAACGTTAACTGCCGTTTAAGCCAGCCCGCAGGCGTAATCTGACCGGGGTTAATAAAGGATAATGTTTGCGGAATATAGGGTACGGTATTTAGCTTCATGTGAAATCTCCATGAATAAAATTTTATTTGCTTAACCTTTGGTCGCGCCGCTGGTTAATCCACTGACATAATGTTTTTGTAAAAACAGGAAAATAATGATGCACGGCAGCATGGCAAACACGGTGCAGGCCTGTAATAGTCCCCAGTCAACCGAACCGTATTTACCCGCGCTGGTCATCAGCAACAGAATCGGCATGGTGTAATTGTCGGAGTCGGTCATAAATATCAGCGCCACCAGAAACTCATTCCATGCGGCAATAAAGGTTGTGACGACCACGGTGACAATCCCTGGCGACACCATGCGCGGCATCACACGGAAAAGAATTTTCACCGGTGAGCAGCCGTCGAGCTGCGCGGCTTCGTCAATTTCTTTGGGAATGCTGTCAAAGGTATTGCGCATCATAAAAATGCTAAACGGTAGCTGGAAGGTGATATAAACCAGCACCAGACCGAGGATATTATTTTGCAAACCCAGTTTGGTAATGATGATAAATAATGGCGTCAGGATCGGCTGGGAGGGGATCATCATCGTGAGCAATATCAGCACAAAGAATACGTTTTTACCGCGAAAGTGAAAGCGGGAAAAACCGTATCCGGCTAACGTCGATAACAGCACGGTGCCGATGACCGTCAGAAAAGAAACTATTCCTGACAACATGATGGCCCGCGACATATTGTTATTAGACAGCAGCAGTTTACTAAAATTATCGAGAGTAAATACCGAGGGCCACCAGCGCGGCGGCATCAGTACCAACTCCGCCGCCGGTTTCATCGATGCCAGAAGTACGCAGAGAAGCGGATACAAAAAAACGATAACCATACCGGCGTTGACCGCATAGAATAAAATTTCCAGCAGCCGGTTTTTCTTCCTCTGGGTATGCAGGATCACTTCCGTATTCATGATTAAGCTCGTCCTTCTTTATCGCGTAATAGCCAAATTTGCAAAATACTCACGACCATTAAAATGAGTAGCTGAATAATTGACAGCGCTGCGCCATAACCCAGTCGGCCATTAATAAACGAATTGTTGTAAATCAGGAAAACGCTGGTAAGGGTTTTATCCATCGGGCCGCCATTGGTCATGATATAAAACTGATCGAAGGCCAGCAGTGAACCGGTGACGGAGAGAATTAGCGTTAGCATAAACGTGCGCCGCATCAGCGGCAGCGTAATGTAGAATAAACGTCGCCAGCCAACCGCACCATCGACCTGCGCAGCATGATAAATATCTTTACTGATCCCCTGTAACCCCACCAGCAGCAGGATCATATTGAAACCCAGCGTTTTCCATAACACCATCGTGATGACCACGATCAGGCTCATGCTGAGCGAGTCCTGGTACATGATCGGCGATTCAACCAGATTAAGGGAAACCGCAAGGTGGTTAAGTAAACCGAAACGAATATCCAGCAGCCATTTCCATAAGATACTGGCGGTGCCGAAGCCGATTACCGTCGGAAGAAAATAGATGCTACGAAAGAAAGCGACGCCGGGCCTGCCGCTGTTTTTGACTAACGACGCCAGAAACATCGACAGTATAAAAATAAGCGGGGTCACGATAAGGGCGTAGGCAAAGGTAAATTTTAGCGCGTGCCAGAAAACATCATCCTGGAAAATATTGGTATAGTTCATCCAGCCAATGAATTTGGTTTTACCAAACATTGGCCATTTGAAGAATGACATCCACGCGGTCATCATGAGCGGAATGACAAAGAAAAATACCATTATCGCTAGTACCGGTAAAATAAATAAAAAACCTAAATATCCCTTGCGGTTGTTTTTCCTGAATTTTGGCAGGGCAGCGTTCTGAAAAATATGTGATTGCGGAACTTCCTTTTGTGCAAACATTCTCATCACCTCAGCAGGTCATCTGTCTACGGAAAGTTGTCGGCAGACGACCTATGTGTTTATTGAATCAAAAAAACTTAAACTTACTCTTCTGCCATTTTTATGATTTGGTTGATTTTCTGATCCGCCGTCTTCAGTGCGCCGTCAATATCGCCATCAAATATCGATTTTTGCAGCATGGTCAGCCAGGGACTATTGGTGGCGTTAAAGGTTTCATTGTAAGGAACCAGGAAAGGAATATACCCTTTCGCCAGCGCTTTGTTGGCCAGCAGGTATTTGGGGTCCTGCTGGCTGTACGGGTTATCACTGGCATCCATGCGCGTCGGAACGAAGCCATTTTTTGCCAGCAGTTCGACCTGGGTATTTTTTGACAGCGTCCAGTTGATGAAATCAATCGCTTCATCCTGATGTTTACTGCCTACCGGTAACGCGAATGCGTCGCCGCCGGTAAAAGACGCCCAGTCACCTTTTTTCTCGCCGGGGAAATAGGTAACGCCGTATTCAAAGTTGGGATATTGCTCTTTAAATACTTTGAACGTGAATGCGCCGCTACCGACCATGGCAATCTTGCCGGAGGCAAAATAATCGTTCAGAGACGCATCCAGCCGGGACATCGGCGACATCAGGCCGTCTTTGTACATGTTATGGAAAAAGGTCAGCGTTCTTTTGTTATTTTCAGAGTTAACGACGGATTTTTTGCCATCGCTGGAAATAACACTTCCGCCGTTGGCCCACAGATACGGCATAAAAGTAAAGGCCAGGCCGCCGGAACTGGTTCCCGGAATGCTGAGACCGTAATACTCTTTACCGAGCTGACGGATTTTTTCCGAATATTCACGTAATTCCGCCAGCGTTTCGGGGGGATGATTGGGGTCTAAACCCGCTTCACGGAACAGTTTTTTATTGTAAAACAGCAGGGCGGATTCAGCGGCGAACGGCACGGCGTAAAATTTGCCGTTATAAGTACCTATTCCTTTCAGTGTCGGACTGAACTGGCTCACGTAATCCATTTTGCCGATTTTTTCCGTCAGATCGACAAGCTGTTCGGAACGATTAAGTTCAGGGAAATAGACCAGATCAATGGCGACAATATCGGGTGGATTACCCACGCCAATCGCTGAACTCAGCTTCGTTAACATCTGCGCATTGGGGATCTCATTTAACTTAACGGTAACTTTATCCTGCGATTTATTGTATTCACTAACCAGCATCGGCAGAGCGGATTGATCGCTACGGGCCCAGAAGTTAACGACCTCTTTGGCCTGCGCGAAATGGCTGTATGAAGCCGTTATCAAACAGGCCGCTGCGGTAGTGTATATAATTTTTGAAACCATAAACACCTCTTCGTATTTAATTGTTAAAAGCCTGAGCGCGTAGCTTCACAATGCGTAAAATGAATACAGTGTGCGCCTGGCTTTATCGATGGGATATTAGTAAAATGACGCAGAGTCAATTTACTAATGCGTGTACTCCTTGCCTGTTGATAATTAATTTCAACAGGTTTTCATTACGCTGAAATCATCTTCCTGGTATTTATTCCTGCGACATTTTTATAATCTGTTTGAATTTCTGATCGGCGGTATTCAGTGCATTATCCACATCCCCTTCAAAAATAGATTTCTGCAACATGGTCAGGAATGGGCTACTGGGCGCGCTAATGGCTTCGTTATATGCAGGCAAATAGACAGAGCGTCCGTTAGCCAGGGCTTTGGTTGCTAACAGAAACCTGGGATCTTTCTGGTTATACGGGTTATCGCTGGCGTCCATACGCGTAGGCACAAAACCATTTTTTGCCAGCAGTTCGATCTGTGTTTCTTTAGATAGCGCCCAATCGATAAAGTCGATGGCTTCCTGTTGGTGCTTACTTTTGACAGGGACGGCAAGCGCATCCCCTCCCGCAAAAGAGGCCCAGTCGCCTTTTTTCTCACCCGGATAATACCCTACGCCATATTCGATATGCGGGTAGCTGTCTTTGAAGACTTTAAAGACAAAAGCACCCGAACCGACCATACCGATTTTCCCTGAAGCAAAACTATCAATCAGCGAGTTATCCCCTCTGGAAACAGGAGACATCAGGCCGTCAGTATACATTTTGTGGAAAAATAACAGGGTGCGTTTATTACTTTCTGAATTAATAACGGATTGCTTACCCTCATCAGTAAAGACGTCGCCGCCATTGGCCCACATATAGGGCAGGAGAGTAAATGCCAGGCAGCCAGAGCAGGTGCCGGGGATAGCAAAGCCGTAGTATCCGTCGCCAATCTTATTAATTTTCTCGGAATACTCTCTTAATTCCTGTAGCGTTTCTGGCGGTCTTTCAGGATCTAACCCCGCCTGGCGAAATATCTTTTTGTTGTAAAATAAGAAGGAAGACTCGGCAGAAAATGGCACGCCGTAGAGACGTCCTTTGGAGACGCCGATGGTTTTCAGGGAGCCGCTGAGTTGCTTAATATAATCCCGGTCGCCAATTTTATCCGTCAGGTCTACCAGTTGTTCAGAACCATGAAGCTGCGGCAGAAAAGAGACATCCAGCGCCACCAGGTCCGGGGCGCTGTCGGCGGCAATCGATGAGCTAAGCTTGGTTAACATGCTCTCGCCGGGGATCATGTTCAGCTTAATATTGACTTTATCCTGGGATTTATTATAAGCCGCAACCAGCAGTTCCAGTGACGTCTGATTAGAGCGCCCCCAGAAGGTAACAGTTTCTTTTGCGTGTGCAATGCTACCCAATGTCGCAGAAATAATACAGGCGGCAAGAGTGGTATGTAGAGCCTTTGAAAACATAAACACCTCGGTTTTGTTAACTTATGGAATATCTACAACTTGATTCACTCATTTGCAGGTAGCAGGGAACGATAATTTTTCCCCGGTGGACCTGCCCATCAATTTTTTCTATTAAACATTTACCGGCGATCCGGCCTAATTCTTTTAACTCAAAATCAACGCTGCTAAGCGTCGGGCGACAGAGTTCGGTAATTACCTGCCAGTTATCGTAACTCACGACCGCCACATCTTTTGGCACCTGGCGATGATGTTCATGTAATGCCTGTAATACGCCATGGGCGATTAAATCATTTCCGGTAATAATGCCGTCCACTTCAGGACACCGGGTCAGAATTTCCCGTGCAGCGGCATAGCCATGTTCAGAATTCCACGGACCGTATTGCAGCGGATAATGTTTTAAGCCGTGAGCAGATAGCACGCTTTTACAGCCAGCATCGCGCTGGCGGACCGCCATAAAATGTGCAGGCCCGGTAATTTGCACAATATGTTTGCAGCCCTGGGTGATCAAATGCTGACTGGCAAGCTGGCCCGCACCGATATCATCAGGCAGGACGCAAAGGGCATTTTCATCTTCAACGTCGGTGTAGGCATAGACTACCGGCGTCTGATTCTTTTTCATTGGCAGCGGCAGGCGGGTATCCGTTTTAGCAGCGGTGACAATAATGCCGTCAACGCGTTTTGCCAGTAAAGAATCAACATGTCTTTTAAGTTCCTGCTCGCAGCCGCCAGCATTGCACAGGAACACGGATATTTGCGCTTCCGCCAGCGCGTTCTCTATTCCATTAAGAATAGGCAGACTGAAACGTCCGTAATTATCGCTGGATAATAATCCAATGGTGTATGTTTTCTTTTGATGCAGCGCGCGTGCCAGTTCGCTCGGTCGGTAATCCAGTTCGTTAATGACTCTCTTAACGTTATCCTGGGTTTGCCGACTAATTGATCCGGTGCCGTTCATGACTTTTGACACGGTACTAATACTGACATTGGCTGCACTGGCAATGTCTTTTATCGTGACGCGAGTGCCTGGTTTGCTTTTTTTCATCATTAGAGGAGGCCAGGTTATTTTGAATGCGGCGAGGATATAAGAAAAGGAAAACGTTTTCCTATTAAATTATAACCAGAGTGAGAAAAAGATCACAATTGTCTTCATTGGTGGGGTAATAATGTGACTGAGGTAATATTTATACAATTTAATATATATTGGCAGGGTGAATAAAATACCGAAATATTCCTCTGGTATATATATTAAAAATGAATGAGATATTTTTATGATAATATTTGTATGGTGATTAAATTAGTCTATATATAAAATTGTGGTGAATGTTTTCCAGGCGTGCGACATAAAAAAAAGCCGATCCACAGATCGGCTTTTTACATCGTTATGACATCAGAAATTGTAGCCTGCGACCAGATACCAGCCAAAGCCGTTAGATTTGATCGGCTCGGCCTGCCAGACCGGCTGGTCGCCATCGTTCCACTGGCCGCCGTTATGGAAGTAACGCGCGACGACTGAGTAGTGCCAGTGGTCGTAGTTCAGCGCCAGCACGTGGCTGGAAGCGATAGAGTTGCTGGTGCGGTATTGATCGTCGCCCAGATCCGAACCCCAGTCGAAGTTGGTAAAGCCGATGTAGCTTAAGTGGCCGCCCCAGACATCGGTGATTGGCACAAAGTATTTCACTTTGAAACGGTAGCCGTCCCACTCGTTCTCGTTTGACGCGCCGTAGTTCTGCCACTGGTATTTTGCGTAAACGTTCAGCGACAAACCAATCGGCAGGCCGGTTTCAACGTCCGTGCCCAGACCCATGTACCAGGTGCTCTGACGGCCCGACTCGTTGCGGCCCATATCGTAGATATAGTTGTTGGCAAAGTACCATTCTTTAAACGGTCCAACGCTCAGATCGGAGTTGGTCAGCTTGTCGATGGAGAAACGCGGCTCGATTTCGGTAAACAGCGGGGAACCGTGATTCCAGATACCGCGAGAATCGCCGTCGCCGCCGAAGAAGCGTGGAGCATCGACATAGCCGTAGAAATCAAACCAGTCCTTTTTCGCGAAGGCTTCGTATTCGAGGTAGGTATCGTTGCGCAGCGCCGGTCCGAAGCGGGTGTGATAGCTGCCGACCACGTTGACGCTCTGATGCCACCAATCGGAAAGGAACTGCGGTTTTTCTTCTTCTGCGGCGTTCACCGAAAAAGTGGAAGAGAGCGCCAGCACAGCGCCTGCTGCAAGAATTGTATATTTCATAGTTATGCCACTGTTTAAAAATCCCTCACGGGAACGAAAGATGAGTACGCGTTGCTAAATGTTTCAATTTTTCTGTGGGGCCTATTATAAGAATCCCTGCTCACAAAAATATGTGTTGTTTCACATTCTTCTCATTGACGTAATCGATTGCGTTCACGTTTGCGTACTTTAACGGCGGCGATTGTACTGGCAACTGCGTGGGTTGCCAATATTCGCTTACGAAATACGGGGAAAAGCGGGCGGAAAATGATCCGCCCTGGCAGGATTAAGGTTGTTGTGCGGGCTGAATGTCATGGATTCGAATGAAACCTAACTGCTCAGGCGTAATGCCATTGAGTTGCAGGGCAACATCGACATCGCTGGGGGCCAGGGTGCTGGCAGGGGCGTTGATCAACTGGCTCTGCACGTTAACTTCCTGATAGTTCTGGGTGGTGCCCTGAAGCTGTCCCCATTCTACAGTGCCGCTGAAGGCCGGTAACGGATCGTTCGATTCGCCCTGAATACGCAGCGTCGCCCGCGTGCCGTCGGCGTTTGGCGCGATATTGGTCAGCGACATCCGCAGCATCCCGATCTGACTGTTCAGGCGGGCGGGCGTGTTTGCGCCGGGCAGTAAATAAACGCCGCTGGCCGATTTCGCATTCAGCGCATTTTGCTGGGTGATTTTTACCGTTTCTTTATTCAGCTCCGTCATTTCTTTATTGAGCGTGCTTACGCTCTGATGCAACTGACGAACTTCACTGTGCGGTGCGCAGGCGGCCAGAGTAAACAGGCTCCCCAGCGTCAAAGCTTTCAGATAACCTCTTGTCATAGCGTCGATTCCTTCAAAAGGGCAATTATTATCATTAGGGTAGAGGATAACGGCGCGCCTGCCATCGATCCATAGTCTCAAAAAAGCTCTTCCTTTGTAGTCCCGCCAGTTCAGGGTAAACTATAGGCCACATTCACCACTCGTCAGGACGCGTTATGCACTGCCCATTCTGTTTAGCCGTAGATACCAAAGTAATTGACTCCCGTCTGGTGGGGGAAGGCTCTTCAGTGCGCCGTCGTCGGCAGTGTCTGGTCTGTAATGAACGCTTCACCACCTTTGAAGTGGCGGAACTGGTGATGCCGCGAGTGGTGAAAAGCAACGACGTCCGCGAACCCTTTAATGAAGATAAACTGCGCAACGGTATGCTGCGCGCGCTGGAAAAGCGCCCGGTGAGTGCGGATGACGTCGAAATGGCGCTTAATCACATTAAATCGCAATTACGGGCAACCGGTGAACGCGAAGTGCCCAGTAAGATGATCGGCAATCTGGTGATGGAGCAGCTTAAAAAGCTCGATAAAGTGGCTTACATCCGTTTTGCCTCCGTCTACCGCAGTTTCGAAGACATCAAAGAATTTGGCGAAGAGATCGCCCGCTTACAGGATTAACTCATGCAGGATGAAGTGTACATGGCGCGGGCGCTGAAGCTGGCGCAGCGCGGTCAGTTTACCACCCATCCCAATCCCCGCGTGGGCTGTGTGATTGTCAAAGAAGGCGACATCGTCGGGGAAGGTTTTCACCAGCGTGCGGGCGAGCCACATGCGGAAGTGTATGCCCTGCGTATGGCGGGCGAAAAGGCCCGTGGCGCAACGGCCTATGTGACGCTTGAGCCGTGCAGTCATCATGGCCGCACGCCGCCGTGCTGCGAAGCGCTGATTGCAGCAGGCGTCGCGCGCGTTGTCGTCGCCATGCAGGACCCCAATCCGCAGGTGGCCGGGCGCGGTCTGTACCGTCTGCAACAGGAAGGTATTGAGGTCAGTCACGGGCTGATGATGAGCGAAGCGGAAGCGCTGAATAAAGGCTTCCTGAAAAGAATGCGCACCGGCTTTCCGTATGTGCAGCTTAAGCTTGGCGCGTCGCTGGACGGACGCACGGCAATGCACAGCGGCGAAAGCCAGTGGATCACCTCACCGCAAGCGCGGCGCGATGTGCAGCGTTTGCGCGCGCAAAGTCACGCCATTCTGACCACCAGTGCCACGGTGCTGGCGGACGATCCGCAGCTGAACGTCCGCCGCGATGCGCTTTCCGCCGAGGTGCTGGCGCGCTATCCGCAGGATGAATTGCGCCAGCCTGTGCGCGTGGTGATTGACAGCCACAACCGCGTGACCCCGGAACACCGCATCGTTCAGCAGGCGGGAGAAACCTGGTTTGCGCGTACCGAACAGGATAATCGCGTCTGGCCTGCAAACGTGCGCACGCTGAGCATTCCGGCGCACAACGGGCATCTGGATCTGGTCCTGCTGCTGATGCAACTGGGACGCGAGCAAATTAACAGCGTCTGGGTGGAAGCCGGTCCAACCCTTGCGGGCGCGCTGATTCAGGCCGGGCTGGTCGATGAACTGCTGGTGTACCTCGCGCCCAAACTGCTGGGCAGCGATGCCCGCGCACTTTGCGTGCTGCCGGGGCTTGAGAAGCTCGCCGATGCGCCCCATTTTAAATTCAATGAGATACGACAGGTTGGCCCGGATATTTGTCTCCATCTGACTAACCTGTAGCGCCTGCGGTATAAACAGCAGCAGCGCCTGAATTATTATGATAAAATCCGCCCCCCTGCGGGGCCAAATGAACCCAAAGGAAGAGTATGAACATTATTGAAGCTAACGTTGCTGCCCCGGACGCTCGCGTCGCCATCACCATTGCGCGTTTTAACAATTTCATCAATGACAGCCTGTTAGAAGGCGCGATTGACGCTCTCAAGCGTATTGGTCAGGTGAAAGATGAAAACATCACCGTTGTCTGGGTGCCCGGCGCTTACGAGCTGCCTCTGGCGACCGGTGCGCTGGCGAAAACCGGTAAGTACGATGCGATAGTGGCACTCGGCACCGTGATCCGTGGCGGTACTGCCCACTTTGAATATGTCGCGGGCGGCGCAAGCAACGGTCTGGCGCACGTCGCACAGGAAACAGAAATTCCTGTCGCTTTCGGCGTACTCACCACTGAAAGTATTGAACAAGCCATCGAACGCGCTGGCACAAAAGCCGGTAACAAAGGTGCAGAAGCTGCACTGACCGCGCTTGAAATGATTAATGTATTGAAAGCCATCAAGGCCTGAATTTTGTAAGGGGAATTCCGTGAAACCTGCTGCTCGTCGCCGCGCCCGTGAATGTGCCGTCCAGGCGCTTTACTCCTGGCAGTTGTCCCAGAACGACATCGCTGATGTCGAATACCAGTTCCTGGCGGAACAGGACGTCAAAGATGTTGACGTAGTGTATTTCCGTGAACTGCTCTCCGGGGTGGCGACTAACAGCGCATATCTCGACGGCCTGATGAAGCCGTACCTGTCCCGCCTGCTTGAAGAGCTGGGCCAGGTTGAGAAAGCCGTACTGCGTATCGCGCTGTTCGAACTGTCCAAACGTGATGATGTACCGTACAAAGTCGCCATCAACGAAGCCATTGAACTGGCCAAAACGTTTGGTGCAGAAGACAGCCACAAATTCGTAAACGGCGTGCTGGATAAAGCAGCCCCGGCGATCCGTCCCCGCAAAAAGTAATCTCCAGGCCGGAACAGCAGGGCGGTCTTCGCTCTGCTCCCGGCCTTTTCTTTTTACTGCTGAGGCTTAACGTATGGCATGCGGCGAATTTTCCCTGATTGCCCGTTATTTTGACCGCGTAAGAAGCTCCCGCCGTGATGTTGAAACCGGCATCGGCGACGACTGTGCGCTACTCAATATTCCTGAAAGACAGACGCTGGCAATCAGCACCGACACGCTGGTATGCGGGACGCATTTCCTGCCGGATATCGATCCTGCCGATCTGGCGTATAAAGCGCTGGCGGTGAACGTCAGCGATCTGGCGGCAATGGGTGCCGATCCGGCGTGGTTAACGCTGGCACTGACCCTGCCGGAAGTCGATGAATCCTGGCTTGCCGCCTTTAGCGACAGCCTGTTTGAACAGCTTAATTACTACGATATGCAGCTGATTGGCGGCGATACCACTCGCGGTCCGCTTTCCATGACCCTGGGTATTCACGGCTACGTGCCGGTGGGCCGCGCCCTGAAACGTTCCGGCGCGAAGCCTGGCGACTGGATTTACGTGACCGGCACGCCGGGTGACAGTGCGGCAGGTCTGGCGATTTTGCAGGATCGGCTCCAGGTGAATGACCCGGCGGATGCGGCTTATCTGGTGAAACGGCATATCCGGCCGACGCCGCGCATTCTGCACGGTCAGGCGCTGCGCGATCGCGCCAGTTCAGCTATCGATCTCTCCGACGGTCTGATTTCCGATCTCGGTCATATCCTCAAAGCCAGCGGCTGCGGGGCACGTCTCGATCTCGACGCTTTTCCGTTGTCTGCGCAGATGCAGCGCCATGTTGAGCCTGACCAGGCGCTGCGCTGGGCGCTGGCGGGCGGCGAAGATTACGAACTGTGCTTTACCGTCCCGGAACTGAATCGCGGTGCGCTGGATGTGGCGCTGGGGCATCTCGGCGCGGCGTTTACCTGCATCGGCCAGATTGTGCCGGAAAGTGAAGGGCTGGAGTTTGTCCGCAACGGTGCGCCGGTGACTTTTGACTGGAAAGGTTACGATCACTTTGCCTGAAGACCTGCCGGACTGTACGTCCGGCAGGTCTTAGCGACGATTATTTAAATCCCACCACCGGATGCGGCTGATACGGCGTTTCCAGCTCGGCGATCTGTTCCGGGGTCAGGTTCAGATCCACCGCCTGCAACAGCTCTGCCAGCTGTTCTTCGCGGGACGTACCGATAATCGGCGCGGCCACGCCCGGCTTGCTGAGCAGCCAGGCCAGCGCCACCTGTGCGCGCGTCGCCCCGGTTTCTTCACTTACTCCGGTTAGCCGTTCAGCGATCTGCGCGTCGTTATCTTCCGTGGTGTTATACAGCGTGCTGCCAAATTCGTCAGAAACCGAACGAGCGGTGGTTTCGCCCCACGGACGCGTCAGCCGACCGCGCGCCAGCGGGCTCCACGGGATCACCGCCACGCCTTCCTGATAGCACAGCGGCAGCATTTCCCGTTCTTCTTCGCGGTAAATCAGATTGTAGTGATCCTGCATGGTCACAAACGGTGCCCAGCCGTGCTGTTTCTGTCGCGCCAGCGCGTCGGCAAACTGGGCGGCGTGCATCGAAGACGCGCCGATGTAGCGCGCCTTACCGGCTTTCACCACGTCGTTGAGCGCTTCAAGGGTTTCTTCAATCGGAGTGTTGTAATCCCAGCGGTGGATTTGCAGCAGATCGACATAATCCATATTCAGACGGCGCAGGCTGTCATCAATCGAGCGCAGGATCTGCGCACGCGAAAGACCTTCCGCCAGATCGCCTACCTGATGATAGACCTTCGTCGCCACCACAATCTCTTCCCGACGGGCAAAATCGCGCAGCGCGCGGCCGACAATCTCTTCGCTGCTACCGTCAGAATAGCTGTTGGCGGTATCAAAGAAGTTAATGCCGCCTTCCAGCGCGCGTTGAATAATCGGGCGGCTGCTCTCTTCCGGTAGGGTCCAGGCGTGCTTACCGCGATCCGGTTCGCCGAAGGTCATACAGCCGAGACAAAGGCGGGAAACCCTGAGGTCTGTTTTTCCTAACATGTTGTATTGCATGGTTCCACTCCTGCTATAAGGGTAGTTGTAAGCATAGCAGGAGTGGGGAGGGGAGTTATTGTAGCCAGCGGCGGATTTTGGCTTCAATGCCTGGCGCATCCAGGCCCACATCGGCGCGTGCTTCTTCCTGGGTTCCCTGCGGGATGAAATAATCCGGCAGGCCAAGATTCAGCACTGGCACCGCTTTGCGACGGGCCATCAGCACCTCATTCACGCCGCTGCCCGCACCGCCCATAATGGCGTTTTCTTCCAGCGTCACCAGCGCTTCATGCTGTTGCGCCAGTTGCAGGATCAGGGTTTCATCCAGCGGCTTGACGAAACGCATGTCTACCAGCGTGGCATTCAGCGATTCTGCGGCCACCAGCGCGTCGGGCAGCAGGGTGCCGAAGTTGAGGATCGCGACTTTTTCACCCTGACGTTTCACCACGCCTTTACCGATGGGCAGCGCCGCCAGCGGCGCAAGCGTCGCGCCGGTTCCCGTGCCGCGCGGGTAGCGCACCGCGCTCGGGCCGTCGGCATAATGGTAGCCGGTGTACAGCATCTGCCGACATTCGTTTTCGTCGCTCGGCGTCATGATCAGCATATCCGGGATGCAGCGCAGGAAAGAGAGATCGAACGCGCCCTGATGCGTCTGACCGTCCGCGCCGACGATCCCTGCGCGATCGATAGCAAACAGCACCGGTAATTTCTGGATCGCGACATCGTGAATAAGCTGATCGTAGGCGCGTTGCAGGAAGGTGGAGTAGATCGCCACGATCGGTTTATAGCCGCCGATGGCCAGCCCTGCCGCAAATGTCACCGCGTGCTGCTCGGCAATAGCGACATCAAAATAGCGATCGGGGAACTTGCGGGAAAACTCGACCATGCCGGAGCCTTCACGCATGGCGGGCGTTACCGCCATCAGTTTGTCATCGCTGGCCGCCGTTTCACACAGCCAGTCGCCAAAGACTTTCGAATAGGACGGCAAGCCGCCGCTGCTTTTGGGCAGCACGCCGCTGGTGTGATCGAATTTCGGCACCGCGTGAAAGGTGATGGGATCTTTTTCGGCAGGCTCGTAGCCGCGCCCTTTTTTGGTCATAATATGCAGGAACTGCGGGCCTTTCAGATCGCGCATATTTTTCAGGGTGCTGACCAGACTGAGCACGTCGTGACCGTCTACCGGGCCGATATAGTTAAAGCCCAGCTCTTCAAACAGCGTTCCCGGCACCACCATCCCTTTAATGTGCTCTTCGGTACGCTTAAGCAGCTCTTTAATCGGCGGCACGCCGGAAAACACTTTTTTGCCGCCTTCGCGTAGGCTGGAATAAAGCTTGCCGGAGAGAATTTTGGCCAGGTGGTTATTCAGCGCGCCGACGTTCTCGGAAATCGACATTTCGTTGTCGTTGAGGATCACCAGCATGTCCGGGCGAATATCTCCCGCGTGGTTCATCGCCTCAAACGCCATACCTGCGGTGATCGCGCCGTCGCCAATGACGCACACCGTGCGGCGCTGTTTATCCTCTTTTTCAGCGGCAATGGCGACGCCAATCCCCGCGCTGATAGACGTGGAGGAGTGACCGACGCTAAGCACGTCATACTCGCTTTCACCGCGCCACGGGAACGGGTGCAGCCCGTTTTTCTGGCGGATGGTGTCAATTTTGTCCCGGCGACCGGTCAGGATTTTATGCGGATAGGCCTGGTGACCCACATCCCAAATCAGGCGATCAAAAGGCGTGTTATAGACATAGTGCAGCGCCACGGTAAGCTCAACCGTGCCAAGCCCGGAGGCAAAGTGTCCGCTGGAACGGCTCACGCTGTCGAGCAGGTAACGACGCAGCTCGTCGCACAGCTTCGGCAGGCTCTCTTTTGGCAAAAGGCGTAACTCCTGGGTGGAGTCGACCAGCGCCAGGGTCGGGTATTTGGCTATATCAAAACTCATAGAGACTCATCGCGGTGTTTTGTTTATTTATCACGCTGGATTATATAATTCGCCAGTGCTTCCAGTGCAGAGATGTCGAGAGACTGCGCGGCCAGTTGGCTGAGAGACTGGCGGGCATCATCAATCAGATCCCGCGCTTTATGGCGGGCTTGCTCAAGGCCTAAAAGTGCGGGGTAGGTACTTTTGCCAAGCTGCTGATCGGCACCCTGACGCTTCCCTAAGGTGGCAGTATCGCCTACCACATCCAGAATGTCATCCTGTACCTGGAACGCCAAACCGATAGATTCTGCATATGTATCAAGAATGGGCAGTGCGTCACGTCCTTTGTCACCCGCGCTGAGTGCGCCAAGGCGAACCGCCGCGCGGATCAGCGCACCGGTTTTGTGACGATGAATTTTTTCCAGCGCCGCCAGGTCCACATGCTGACCTTCCGCCGCCAGATCAAGCGCTTGTCCACCGCACATTCCCGCCACGCCGCTGGCCTGCGCCAGCTCAGCCACCATCGCCAGACGGTCGCGATCGCTGACATCGGGCATCGGCGCGCTGCTTAAAATAGAAAACGCCAGCGTCTGTAACGCATCGCCCGCGAGGATCGCGCTTGCCTCGCCAAATTTGATATGGCAGGTCGGCTGGCCCCGGCGCAGATCGTCATCGTCCATTGCCGGGAGATCGTCATGAATAAGCGAATAGGCGTGGATGCACTCAATGGCCGCCGCTGGCGCGTCCAGCGCCTGCTGGCTAACGCCGAACATCTTGCCGGTGGCATACACCAGGAAAGGCCGCAGCCGTTTACCGCCTAACAATGCACCATAGTGCATGGCCTCGACCAGCGGAGTGTTCTGAAACGGCTGCGGTTCGATAAACCGGCGCAGCGCGTCGTTGGCTCGCTCCACGCAAACGTGCAGTTGTTGGCTGAAATCCATCTACTCAGCGTCCGGTGCAAAAGGGGTAAGAGGGGCATCTTCGCTGTCCGCCAGCAGGATCTGCACCCGCTGCTCGGCCTGCTGCAACTTTTTCTGCCCCTGACGGGCAAGCTGCACGCCGTGCTCAAATTCATTCAGCGCCTGCTCCAGCGGCAGGTCGCCACTTTCCAGACGGGTAACAATCTGTTCCAGCTCGCTTAATGCAGTTTCAAAACTGGCAGGCGCATCATTTTTCTTTGGCATAGTAAGGTCTGACTCTTAGTTATTTCAGCACGAGGTTTATGGTAACGGACTCGAACGGATAAGCAAATAACGCGCAATGGTGAGGGCAGATGCACAGAATGACCGCGATGGTGGTATACTTGCGCGCCTGGATGCAGCCGCAACTGCGGTTGCTGTACTCTTTTCCTGTACAAGTCGTAAATGACTTGCTGAAGAATCATTGCCGCCATGAAGTTTATCATTAAATTGTTCCCGGAAATCACTATCAAAAGCCAATCTGTACGTTTGCGCTTTATTAAAATTTTAACCGGTAACATTCGTAACGTTCTGAAACACTACGACGAAGATCTTGCCGTCGTTCGTCACTGGGATCACATCGAAGTCCGCGCGAAAGACGAAAACCAGCGCCCGGTTATCCGGGAAGCGTTGACCCGCATTCCGGGGATCCACCACGTGCTGGAAGTGGAGGACGTTCCGTATACGTCTCTGCACGATATTTTCGAAAAAGCGCTGGCCCTGTACCGTGAACGGCTGGAAGGCAAAACCTTCTGCGTGCGCGTAAAACGTCGCGGCACTCACGAGTTTAGCTCGATTGAAGTCGAACGCTATGTTGGCGGCGGCCTGAATCAGCATATTGAATCCGCGCGCGTGAAGCTGACGCACCCGGACGTCACCGTGAATCTCGAAATTGAAAACGACCGTCTGCTGCTGGTGAACAAGCGCGTGGAAGGGCTGGGCGGTTTCCCGATTGGTACGCAGGAAGACGTGCTGTCGCTGATTTCCGGCGGTTTCGACTCCGGCGTTTCCAGCTACATGCTGATGCGTCGCGGCTGCCGCGTGCATTACTGCTTCTTCAATCTCGGCGGCGCGGCGCATGAAATCGGCGTGCGTCAGGTCGCCCACTATTTGTGGAACCGCTTCGGCAGCTCGCACCGCGTGCGCTTTGTGGCGATTAATTTTGAACCGGTCGTCGGCGAAATCCTCGAGAAAGTGGACGACGGGCAGATGGGCGTAGTGCTTAAGCGCATGATGGTGCGTGCCGCCTCACAGATTGCCGAACGTTACGGCGTGCAGGCGCTGGTGACGGGCGAAGCGCTGGGGCAGGTGTCCAGCCAGACGCTGACGAACCTGCGCCTGATCGATAACGTCTCCGATACGCTGATCCTGCGTCCGCTGATTTCGCACGATAAAGAGCACATCATCGATCTGGCGCGTGAAATTGGCACCGAAGATTTCGCCCGTACCATGCCGGAATACTGCGGCGTGATCTCCAAAAGCCCGACGGTGAAAGCGGTGAAGGCAAAAATCGAAGCGGAAGAAACGCATTTCGATTTTGCAATCCTCGATAAAGTGGTGCAGGAAGCCACCAATATCGACATTCGCGAAATTGCCCAGCAGACGCAGCAGGCGGTGGTGGAAGTTGAAACCGTCAGCGGATTCAGCGCCAGCGACGTGATCCTCGACATCCGCGCCATCGACGAGCAGGACGACAAGCCGCTTAAGCTGGAAGGCGTGGAAATTGCCTCGCTGCCGTTCTATAAACTCAGCACCAAATTCGGCGATCTCGACCAGAGCAAAAATTACCTGCTGTGGTGCGAGCGCGGCGTGATGAGCCGTTTGCAGGCGCTGTATCTGCGCGAGCAGGGCTTTAACAACGTGAAGGTGTACCGGCCTTAACTATGTAAACAGGGAGGTTTACGCAGCGTGCGTCATTCACCGCAGCAAAGCCGGTATCGTATTGCGATACCGGGCCTGGCATTTGCATAGCGCTATTTTTAAATGCAGATACAGAGAAAGGGAAGCGTGGAAGAGATGATGCCGTTTGTGGTGAAGGGCACAAGTGATAATGATTTCAGGGTTGTGTCGTCACCACCCTGAAATCATTGATTATTCGTAGTAATTATATATTCCTGCCGCCATCACCAGTTGCGAAGCCACCTCATGCGCTTTCTCGCGTCCGGCCAGCAGGTCAATAATCTTCAGACCAAAATCAATTGATGTGCCCGGCCCCTGGCTGGTCAGCAGTTTTACCCGCGCATCCCACACCACGCGTTTATCCTGCCACTGTTCTTCCGGGATTTTATCCTTCAGCGCCGGGAAGCCGGTCATATTGCCAATCGGGAAAATGTCATGTGGAACCAGCACCGTTGCCGCAGCGGCGCAAATGGCGGCAACGATACGCCCGGAGCGGTGAAACTGTTTTACCGTTTCGACCAGCAAGGGGCTGTCGCGAAAGCACTCCGCGCCCTTAATGCCGCCGGGCAGGACAATCACGTCATATTCACCGTCGGCGACTTCCACCAGCGGCGCATCTGCCTGGATCTTCACGCCGCGTGAGCAGGTGATGGTGAGATTGCCATCGCTGGCGACGCTGGCAACCGTGACGTCAATGCCGCCGCGCACCAGTAAATCAATGGTGGTGACGGCTTCAGTTTCTTCACTACCAGGGGCGAGGCATATCAGTGCTGATGCGCTCATATTCACTCTCCTTTCGTTTTACCTGTTCAAACAGGCGGGTATTTTCGGGAACGGCAATCCCGTGCGCGCGGGCGCGCCGGAGCAGATAACCATTGATGTAATCAATTTCTGTGTGACGCTGGCTGCGAATATCCTGCAACATGGAGGAAATATTCTCCGCCGTGCTGTCGATGATCTGATAGACATAATAGAGCAGATTTTCCTGCGAGGTATGAAACCCCTCCCGCTCCATCACCGCCGCGATCTCCTGGCACAAAGACGCAATTAACGGCGCGTACTGGCGCAGATCGCCATTGCGGCAGTTGTAGAGCGCCGTCAGCGGGTTGATCACGCAGTTGACGGCCAGCTTGCCCCACAGGGCGGAATGGATATTATTATGCCAGGCAACGTCGGGCAGCACTTTTTGCAGTTCGTCGGCCAGCCCGCTAAGATCCTGCGGATAACTTCTTGCCGGGCCGATGTGGGTAATTCCGCTCGCCACATGAACGATGACGTTACCATCATGCCGTGCGGCCTGGGTGGTCGCGGCAATCAACAGCGGTTGCCTGACGCTGCGCAGTTCGTCCACGGTGCCCATCCCGTTATGTATCAGCAGAATGGGGGTCGTTTCAGGGAGAATCGCCGCAAGCGCTCGCACGGCGTCAGAAACCTGCCAGGCTTTCAGTGTGACCAGCAGGAGATCGCTGTCGGCCAGAAAGTCGGGATCGTTGGCTATCAAGGATTCGTTAAAGATTGAGCCGTCCAGCTCGACCAGATTGACGCTGCAATACGGTTGCGGCACCCGTAACCAGCCCTGAACGTCATGCCCATGCTGATGAAGTGCGTTCAGCCAGAGTTGTCCCATTGCACCGCATCCGAGTACGGTAATTTTCATTGATCCTCCTCGCTTGTCACCGATCCACTCTGGCGCTTTCGACTACGCTTCTGGACAGAACAAGTTGAGTTATGCCGTGTGGCGGGTATTATGCATCGCAAAAGAAACTAAGGGAGAGGAAAAGATGCCATCTTTCGATATTGTCTCTGAAGTTGATCTTCAGGAAGCCCGTAACGCAGTTGACAACGCCAGCCGTGAAGTTGAGTCACGCTTCGATTTTCGCAACGTTGAGGCGACTTTTGAGCTGAACGACGCTAATAAGACCATTAAGGTGCTGAGCGAATCCGATTTTCAGGTGAATCAACTGCTGGGTATTCTGCGCGCCAAGCTGCTCAAGCGCGGCATTGAAGGCACTTCGCTGGACGTGCCGGAAACCTTCGTCCACAGTGGTAAAACCTGGTTTGTGGAAGCGAAGCTGAAGCAGGGCATCGAAAGCGCAATCCAGAAGAAAATCGTCAAGCTGATTAAAGACAGCAAGCTGAAAGTGCAGGCGCAAATTCAGGGGGAAGAGATCCGCATTACCGGGAAATCCCGTGACGATCTGCAATCCGTGATGGCGCTGGTACGCGGTGGCGATCTGGGACAGCCGTTCCAGTTTAAAAACTTCCGCGATTAATCAGCCGTATTGCAGGTCCATCCGCGTGAGCGGGTGGACCTGCTGCGGGATGCGATGATTGTCAGGGACGCTGTGCCACGCTCACACCCGTAGCCAGAGCTACGCGGCTTCTTTTGCGCTGATGCGCTGCTCAATCTCAAAACGATTAGTGACTTTGCTGTCAATTTTGACATAGGCTGAATGCTCTTCGGCAACGACCAGCACTTCGCTGACGCCAGCCGTTGCCAACAGGCGATCCTTCAGCGCGTCATCGGCATGAATTTCCGGGGGGATTTCCACCCGCAGGCTGCTGACGTAGGGCGGCTCTTTCATGGTACTTGCCACCAGCAGCCAGAGGGTCGCCAGCAGCGCACCGGCGAGAAACACCGTCTGCGAGTCAAATAATCCGTCTATCCAGCCCCCGAAAGAACCGCCAATCGCTACGCCAATAAACTGGCTGGTGGAATAAAGGCCCATCGCGGTGCCTTTGTATCCCGCCGGAGATTCTTTGCTGATAAGCGAAGGCAGCAGCGCTTCCATCAGATTGAAGGCGAGGAAGAACAGCTGCACGCCTGCCACCAGTTCCCAGAAGTGCGGACCGGAGCCCCAGAGCACAATTTCTGCAATCAGCAGGATCGCCACGCAGACCAGAAACACCCGTTTCATCCGGCGTTTCACTTCGGCATAAATAATAAACGGCACCACCGAGACGAACGAAATCAGCATGGTCGCCAGGTAGACTTTCCAGTGCTCGTTTGAGGCCAGCCCCGCCGACTCCAGCTGGCCGGGAAGGGCGACAAACGTCGACATCAGCAGAATATGCAGGCACATAATGCCGAAATTAAGCTTCAGCAGTCGTGGCTCGACCATCACTTTACGGAAGCAGCCTTTGACCATCCCCGATTCGCGGTTGAGAACGTGATTTTTACTGTCCGGCACAAACCAGATGGTCAGCGCGATGCCTGCCGTCGCCAGCGCAGCGATCATCCAGAACAGCGCATTCAGCCCAAGTTTGTGGGTGATGATCGGCCCCAGCACCATGGCGATAGCAAAGGTCACGCCAAAGCTGACGCCGATAAACGCCATCGCTTTGGTGCGGTTCTGTTCCCGGGTTAAATCTGAAAGCAGGGCCATTACCGCAGCGGCAATCGCCCCGGAGCCTTGCAGAGCCCGCCCGAGAATAATGCCCCAGATAGAATGTGACAGGGCGGCAATCATGCTGCCGATAACGAAAATCGCCAGCCCACCGACGATCAGCGGCTTGCGCCCGATGCGGTCAGAAAGCAGGCCAAAAGGAATTTGAAATACTGCCTGTGCGAGGCCATAAATACCAATCGCCAGACCAATCAGGGCTTCGCTTGCCCCCTGAAGCACCATGCCATAAGTGGTCAAAACGGGCAGAACCATAAACATGCCGAGCATACGCAGGGAGAAGACGGCCCCTAAACCCCAGGTCGCGCGCAGCTCGCCCGGCGTCATTTTGTAATCGTTCATTACCACCTCAATGTAAAAGCCAGGGATAGTGTAGTGCGGGCAGGAATGAGGGTAAACAGATGATTGTTTAAAACATATTTCATAAAGGTTGCTCATTCTGGCGGGAGGGGAATGTTATTAGTTTGAAGTTAATAAAACCGGGTAGTTTTGTAATAAATAACCAGCGGCGTTAACGGGAGAAACTGCGAAGTACGGAAATTGACGGGGTGAATAAAGTAAGGCACGGGCGTGCCTTACTTTTTTGTTACCTGGTTACCAGACGTAAGTCAGCAGGCTGTGTGAATCCGGCACCATAAAATCGACTGACATCATTACGCTAAGCGCGGTAATGGCGATGATGGAGAAGCCGAACAGCTTGCGCGCCCAGACTTTATCATCTTCCACTTTATAACCGCGTAGCGCCATGCCCAGCCACCACACGCTCACCGCCGCTGCGACCACCAGGTATTTATACCCGGCGTAACCGCCCAGCGACAGCATCAGCGTGGCGATAGCAAACGCGATGATGTACAGCGTGATATGGTTTTTGGCGACCGAAATGCCTTTCACCACCGGCAGTACCGGAATGTTCGCCGCCTGATAATCCTTAAAGCGGAAAATCGCGATGGCGTAGGAGTGAGGCATCTGCCACAGGCTGAAAATCGCCAGCAGGATCGCCGCGCCGCTGTCAAACTGGTTGGTCACCGCGCAGTAGCCAATCACCGGCGGCGCAGCGCCGGAGAGCGAGCCAATCAGGGTGCCATAGACGGAGTGACGTTTCATATACAGGCTGTAGACGCCCACATACACCACGAACCCCATGACCCCCAGCCAGCAGGCCAGCGGATTGGCCCCAAACCACAGTAGCATAAAGCCAGCAATACCCAACAAGGTGGCGTACACCAGCGAGACTTTTGGCGAGATCAGCCCCTTGACCAGCACCCGGTTTTTCGTCCGCTCCATCTTACGATCGATGTCACGGTCGATATAGTTGTTGAAAACACAACCAGAGGCGACCACCAGAGATACGCCAAGCAGCGTATAGATGAACAGCGGATAATCGATGCTGCCTTTTGACGCTAGCAGGAATCCGCCGATCACCGAGATCAGGTTGCCAAAAATGATGCCTGGTTTCGTTACTTGCAGGTATTGCTTAAACATACACGCCGCTCTTAGTGAACCATCATGTTGTAGTTGAGGTTCCACATGATCCAGATTGAACCCACTACCAGGATAGCGATGATAATCACGGTAAAGACAAAGGCCGTCAGGTTCCAGCGCTCCTCAGAAGAGGTGTTCATGTGCAGGAAGCAGACCAGATGCACCAGAATCTGTACCACCGCAGTAACCAGAATGGTTCCGAGGATCGCACCGTGCGACACGGCACCGCTCATTACCAGCCAGAACGGGATCACCGTCAGGATGATCGACAGGATAAATCCTGTCATGTAGGTCTTTACGCTGCCGTGGGACGCGCCGTTGTGATCGGTTGAATGACTCATTACATCGCCCCCATCAGATAAACTACAGAGAACACGCAGATCCACACTACGTCCAGGAAGTGCCAGAACAGGCTCAGGCACATGATACGGGTACGGTTAGTGCTGGTCAGACCGCGACGCTTGATCTGGAACATCAGCACAGCCATCCATACCAGACCTGAGGTGACGTGCAGTCCGTGGGTGCCGACCAGCGCAAAGAACGCCGACAGGAAGCCGCTGCGATCCGGGCCATAACCTTCAACAATCAGGTGATGGAATTCATAGATTTCCATTCCCACGAACCCGGCACCAAACAGGAAGGTGAGGGCAAGCCAGGTGATGACCTGGCTTTTGTTGTCTTTGTGCATGGCGATCGCCGCCATGCCGTAGGTGATGGAGCTAAACAGCAGCAGGAACGTTTCGACCAGCACGAACGGCAGCTCAAAAATGTCCTTGCCGGTCGGACCACCCGCCGTGCCGTTGACCAGCACTGCGTAAGTGGCGAACAGGCACGAGAACAGAATGCAGTCGCTCATCAGGTAGATCCAGAAACCGAAAACTTTGTTCGATCCTGCATCGTGATGCCCATGATCGTGCGCATGGGCCGTAGTTTGGTTAAAAGTGCTCGTTGCCATTATTTCAGCCCTGCCTTAGTGATTTCATCGAAATGCTGGTTTTCCAGTTTTTCGACTTCCGCTACCGGCACGTAATAATCCACGTCTTCGTCAAAGCTTTTCACAATCCACGTAATGATCATGCCTGCGAAGCTCGCGATAGCCAGCCACCAGATATGCCAGATCATGGCGAAACCAAACAGCGTGGTGAAGGCAGCAATGATGATGCCCGCGCCAGTGTTTTTCGGCATATGAATTTCTTCATAACGCTCAGGCTTTTTATACGCGTCGCCTTTGTCTTTCATTTCCCAGAAGGCATCACGTTCATGAACGTGCGGCACGACGGCAAAGTTATAGAACGGCGGCGGCGAAGAGGTTGCCCACTCCAGGGTACGACCACCCCACGGATCGCCGGTCAGGTCACGGTTCTGATCGCGGTCGCGAATAGACACGTAGAACTGAATCAGCTGGCAGAGAATACCGCAGGCGATAAGCGCTGCGCCGCCCGCTGCAATCATCAGCATCGAGTGGAACTGCGGATCGATCTGCTGGCTTAAGCGACGGGTCATCCCCATGAAGCCCAGCACGTACAGCGGCATGAAGGCCACGAAGAAGCCGATGATCCAGAACCAGAAGGCGCGTTTGCCCCAGGTTTCGTTCAGGGTGAAGCCAAAGGCTTTCGGCCACCAGTAGGTCAGGCCCGCGAAGCAGCCGAACACCACACCACCGATAATCACGTTATGGAAGTGGGCGATCAGGAACAGGCTGTTATGCAGCACAAAGTCTGCGCCCGGCACCGCCAGCAGTACGCCGGTCATACCGCCCACCGAGAAGGTGACGATAAAGCCGATAGTCCACATCATGGCAGTGTTGAACTGGATACGCCCCTGATACATGGTGAACAGCCAGTTGAAAATCTTCACCCCGGTCGGGATGGCGATAATCATGGTGGTAATACCAAAGAAGGCGTTTACGTTCGCGCCCGCACCCATCGTGAAGAAGTGGTGCAGCCAGACGATGAACGACAGAATGGTAATACAGACCGTTGCCCACACCAGCGAGGTGTAACCGAACAGACGCTTACGCGAGAAGGTTGCGGCGATTTCGGAGAACACCCCGAATACCGGCAGCACCAGAATGTACACTTCCGGATGGCCCCAGGCCCAGATCAGGTTGATGTACATCATCATGTTGCCACCCATATCGTTGGTAAAGAAATGGGTGCCGATATAGCGGTCAAGCGTCAGCAACGCGACAGTGACGGTCAGGATCGGGAACGAGACAATAATCAGGATGTTGGCGCACAGCGACGCCCAGGTAAATACCGGCATTTTGAACATCGTCATGCCCGGCGCACGCATACGCAGGATGGTGACGAAGAAGTTAATACCGGTCAGCGTCGTACCAATACCGGATAGCTGGAGACTCCAGATCCAGTAATCGACCCCAACGCTGGGACTGTACTCTATTCCCGAAAGCGGCGGATACGCCAGCCAGCCGGTCTGCGCGAATTCGCCCAGGCCCAGTGACAGGTTTACCAGGATCACCCCAACTACCGTGAACCAGAAGCTCAGGTTGTTCAGGAACGGGAACGCCACGTCGCGCGCACCGATCTGAAGCGGAACCACCAGGTTCATCAGACCGATAACAAACGGCATCGCCACGAAGAAGATCATGATCACGCCGTGAGCGGTGAAGACCTGATCGTAGTGGTGAGGCGGCAGAAATCCTGCTTCCCCGGCGGAGGCCAGCGCCTGCTGGCTACGCATCATGATGGCATCGGCAAAGCCACGCAGCAGCATGACAATCGCCACGATGACGTACATGATACCGAGTCGTTTATGGTCAACCGAAGTTAGCCACTCTTTCCATAACCAGGACCACTTACCGAAGTAAGTGATCGCCGCAACTAGCGCCAGACCCCCGACGATAATAGCCGCGATCGTAACCATGATAATGGGTTCATGGTACGGCACTGCATCCAGTGTAAGTTTTCCGAACATCGTTTTCTTCCTCGGCCCCTTAGTGAGAGGATTCCGCGTGGCTCATGTCCATGCCTTCCATGCCGTCGTGCGAGGTGTGCTCACCTTCCGGCTGGGTCATGTCCATGCTCTTCCCGTGGTCCATAAATTTGTTAATAACGTCTTTAAACAAATCCGGTTTCACGCTGGAGAAGTACTCCACTTTGTTATATTCGCTGGGCGCTGCAACCTTGTTGAACGTCGCCATATCGCTCATCGCGTTCGGAGACTGTTTCGCCTTCGCAACCCACTGATCGAATGCTGCACGGTCCGGTGTAGCGATAGCTTTGAACTTCATGCCAGAGAAACCTGGGCCACTATAGCTGGCGGAAATACCGTCATACGTGCCCGCTTCATTCGCGATAAGGTGCAGGTTGGTCTGCATACCCGCCATCGCATAGATCTGGCTGCCCAGACGCGGGATAAAGAACGAGTTCATTACGGAGTTCGAGGTCACTTTGAACGCGACCGGAGTGTTCGCCGGGAAGGCGATTTCATTCACGGTAGCAATGCCCTGTTCCGGGTAAATGAAGAACCATTTCCAGTCCATTGAAACAACTTCGATGGTAATAGGTTGTTCATCGTGAGCCAGCGGCTTGCTGGGTTCGAGCGCGTGCGTGGTTTTCCATGTCAGCACGGCAAGGAACAGGATGATCAGAATTGGCACTGTCCAGACCACCGCTTCCACTTTATTGGAGTGTGACCAGTTAGGGCTATACTTCGCATCTTTATTGCTCGCACGGTACTTCCAGGCAAAACCTACAGCCATCAAGATGGCGGGAATAACGACAATTAACATCAGGCCAAAAGCCGTCAGTATCAATGAGCGTTGCTCCAGTCCGATCTGTCCTTTTGGGTCAAGGAGTGCAGAATCACAGCCGCTGAGTAAAAAAGCGCCTGCAAATAATGACAACCCTCCCAAACTTTTATTGTATTTCCAAAGTCTCATGTAACGACCTCAATTCCACGGGATCTGGTGGCGTTTAAAGAGTATGGTCATTTTAAGGGAAGGTTACATTACTGTAAACATGAATGGAGCGGTGTCAGCTAAGTGTTACCGTCTTCTGCCGTACATGTCACACATGTTGCGCATTGTGTCTAAATTTCAACCAGTGCGGGGCGCATGGCGGGGGTTATAACGAAACAGGGAGGAAAGCGGGGGTGGAGAGGGCAATTGGTATAACCATTGCTTAAAAAACACAAATAATTAACAAATGCATATCAAATAAAAGACAATTAACACACCAAAAATTAATTTTTGTCCGGCTGAATCGGTTTAGGAAATATTATATTTCTGGCAACGTACCAATAATTTCCAGAAATCTATAACGCACAAAACAACAAATACTGACAAAAAAGAAAAAAGCGTGCGCCGTTATAATTACTGGCGGTAACTACAACGGCAAATAACATTTTCTTATCATTTAAGCGCAGGCATTTTGCGCAGCGCCAGGTAATCCAGCATGGCACCGAGCAGTACGCCGCTCACCCCCAGACTTGCGCCGCACGACAGCAGCAGAGGAGCCGCCGCAATACTCATCGCCAGTGCGACCAGCCACAGCACCAGCAGCACGCAGCCCAGCATCAGTAGCCACAGGGCGAATCGATAAGCGCCGGTAAACTGTCTGCGCGGCAGGAAGTCTGCATGAAGCCGGGTATACTCCAGCGTCTGTCGGCACAGCAGCAGCAGTAACAGCCCTGGCACGGCAGCGACGACGCTGAAAAGATAAAACGTTGACCAGCCGTGCGTTTCAACAAACCAGCCTGCAATCGGTCCCACGTAAACCCGGCCAATCGCCGAAAGCGCAGAGAGCAGGGCGAACTGGGTCGCCGAGAATGAGCGGTTGCACAGGGTCATCAGCAGCGCGACAAACGCCGAGGTGCCCATGCCGCCGCACAGGTTTTCGAAAAACACTGCCGACGCCATGCTGATGATGTTTTTATCGGTAACGGAGAGCAGCCAGTAGCCAGCGTTAGAGACTCCCTGCAACGCGCCAAAAATAAGCAGGGCGCGAAACAGCGAGAGGCGCTGCATCAGGACGCCGCCGTACAGCGCGCCAATAATTGTTGCCAGCAGCCCCAGCGTTTTGTTCACCATTCCGACCTGTCCGGCATCAAAGCCCACGCCGCGAATCAAAAACGGGGTAGTAAGGCTGAGCGCAAAGGCGTCGCCCAGCTTGTAAAGCACGATCAGCAGCAGAATTAGCCAGGCGTTATTGCGGCCAAAAAAATCCTGGAGCGGGGCGACTACCGCCTGTTCCAGCGTTTTCGGCACCGGGATGGCGTCGGTAGGTTCGGGGGCCAGCAGCGTGGCGACGATACAAGGGATTAACAGCGCCGCCATCAGCCAGTACATTCCCTGCCAGCCCAGCAGACGATCGGCCAGCCACAGCGCCAGCCCACCGGAAACCAGCATCCCCAGCCGGTAGCCGAGCACGCTGATTGCCGCGCCGGTGCCGCGCTCTTCGGCGGACAGGACATCCGTCTTCCAGGCATCAAAAACAATATCCTGCGAAGCGGAGCAAAACGCGATAACTACCGCCAGCGCCGCCATCCAGCGTAGCTGGCTGGTCGGTTCCAAAAAGCCCATCCCGGCAATCGACAGCAGTAACAATCCCTGGGTGGCCAGCAACCAGCCGCGCCTGCGGCCAAAAAGCGGCGGCGTGTAGCGATCCATCAGCGGCGACCAGAGAAATTTGAACACATACGCCTGACCGACCAGTGAAAAGATGCCAATGGTTTTCAGGTCGATATTTTCAACGGTCATCCACGCCTGAAGCGTGCCGGAGGTGAGCGCGAGCGGTAAGCCTGAGGCAAAACCCAGGATCAGCAGAATGGCAGATTTAGGCTGCCGAAAGAGATGCAAATAGTGGCTGGACATCAGTGATGAGCAGCGACCCGGACGATACCGGGTCGCCGAACAGGATTAATGCGCGTTCTGTTTAACGAAGTCGTGAATGCTGGTGTCCTGCGCCATATCGGCGATGGTATCCGTCATTACGCTGTTAACAGCATCGGCAATATTTTTGTTGGAAGCCTGCAATGCGCCTTCAACGGAATAGTTAGCACGATAGTTTTTGGTCATCTTGTTGCCGTTTGCAGCGGTAGCAATGATGGCGATATCAGCTTTGGTAGAGATGTTGTAGCGCACGTTACCCTGGGAAACGTCTGCATACAGCTGATTGACGATGATTTGCAGATTGACCGCGCCGTTAGGCCCAATCATATAACCGCGTGCGGTCATTTGTTTTTCCAGCACTTCCTGAAGCAGGAAGCGGAGATCGCGGGAAGCGGTCAGGGTGACCTGCTGATTATCGCGGGTCACTTTTGCCAGTGCCTGGTCAGGACGCTGGTCGGCACCGTTGATGCTCACCGTGACACCCATCAGGCTGGGATCCTGCTGCGGCAGGGCGATAGTCGGAGAAACGTCGATGGTGGTCGGCGGGGTGGCGCAGCCAGCCAGCATAAAGAGAGCCATCAATGGAAAGAGTAATTTTTTAAACATTTTTGAGTTCTCAGCGCATGGTTTACTTTTAAGAGAAAAATTGTCGCCATCATAACATTGCTAACAATTAGGGGAAGTAGTTAGCGCAGCTAAATTCACCACGCTGTCCGTTTTCTGACCTCTTCCCCTGTTAACTTACAATTCCCGTGATAAATCAGCGCCCATTGACCGTTAACTTCAGCCCTTTGGCGCAAGAAAGAGGGCGAAGGCTAATTTTTTGTTGTCAAAATGTAATGAAAGCGGTAAAAGCGGCTACGATTTAAAGGGATGGGCGACATCTCAACGTTGTCGGAGGGGTAAATTCATGATGATACGTGAACAAATAGAAGACAAATTAAGGGCAGCGTTCAATCCCGTTTTTCTCGAGGTTGTGGATGAAAGCTATCGCCACAATGTGCCTGCTGGTTCAGAAAGTCATTTTAAAGTCGTTCTGGTCAGCGACTGTTTTACCGGTGAGCGGTTTTTACAACGTCATCGCATGATTTACGGCACGCTTAAGACAGAACTTGCCTCAACGGTACACGCGCTGGCGCTGCATACTTATACACACAAAGAGTGGGAAGGGTTGCAGGATACCCTCTTCGCGTCCCCTCCGTGTCGTGGTGCAGGCAGCATCGCCTAGGAAATCCCATTTGCAACAGGCGGAACTTTTCCAGTATGTTGCTACTGAATATGTGAAAACGGCCTGCGGGCCGTTTTGTTTTGCCTGAATTTTGCGCAAGATGTCCAGTATTCAGACAAAAATTAGCCGTGAATTGTGAAAAGTGCCGCCGTGCGCGCAATAACCGTTCTCGACTCATAAAAGTGATGCCGCTATAATGCGGCGTCTAATTTTTCGGAATGTCTTCGGGATGATTCTGACGCAGGGAATGGGTTTCTGATTCGAGAGAACATCCCGGTACTGTGAAACATAAATATGCTTCCAGGTAGAGTTGACCGAGCACTGTGATTTTTTGAGGTAACAAGATGCAAGTTTCAGTTGAAACCACTCAGGGCCTTGGCCGCCGCCTGACTATTACAATCGCTGCTGACAGCATCGAGACCGCTGTAAAAAGCGAGCTGGTCAACGTTGCGAAGAAAGTACGTATTGACGGCTTCCGTAAGGGTAAAGTACCGATGAACGTCGTGGCTCAGCGTTATGGCGCTTCTGTTCGCCAGGACGTGCTGGGCGACCTGATGAGCCGTAACTTTGTTGACGCGATCATCCAGGAAAAAATCAATCCGGCCGGTGCGCCGAACTATATTCCGGGCGAATATAAACTGGGCGAAGACTTCACCTACTCCGTAGAGTTCGAAGTTTACCCGGAAGTTGAGCTGAAAGGTCTGGAAACCATCGAAGTTGAAAAACCGGTTGTTGAAGTGACCGACGCTGACGTTGACACTATGCTCGACACCCTGCGCAAGCAGCAGGCCACCTGGTCTGATAAAGACGGCGCGGTAGAAGAAGAAGATCGCGTGACCGTTGACTTTACCGGTTCCGTAGACGGTGAAGAATTCGAAGGCGGCAAAGCCTCTGACTTCGTTCTGGCAATGGGCCAGGGCCGCATGATCCCGGGCTTTGAAGACGGCATCAAAGGCCACAAAGCGGGCGAAGAATTCACTATCGACGTGACCTTCCCGGAAGAATACCACGCTGAAAACCTGAAAGGTAAAGCGGCGAAATTCGTTATCAACCTGAAAAAAGTTGAACAGCGCGAGCTGCCGGAACTGACCGAAGAATTCATCAAACGTTTCGGCGTTGAGGATGGTTCTACCGAAGGTCTGCGTGCTGAAGTGCGTAAAAACATGGAGCGCGAGCTGAAAGGCGCGGTCCGTAACCGCATCAAAACTCAGGCTATCGAAGGCCTGGTGAAAGCGAACGAAATCGACGTTCCTGCTGCCCTGATCGACAGCGAAATCGACGTGCTGCGCCGTCAGGCCGCACAGCGTTTCGGTGGCAACGAGAAACAGGCTCTGGAACTGCCGCGTGAACTGTTCGAAGAGCAGGCAAAACGCCGCGTTGTCGTGGGTCTGCTGCTGGGCGAAGTGATTCGTACCAACGAGCTGAAAGCTGACGAAGATCGCGTAAAAGGTCTGATCGAAGAAATGGCTTCCGCCTACGAAGATCCGTCAGAAGTGATCGAGTTCTACAGCAAAAATAAAGAACTGATGGACAACATGCGTAATGTTGCTCTGGAAGAACAGGCTGTTGAAACCGTTCTGGCGAAAGCTAAAGTCACTGAAAAAGCCACTAACTTCAGCGAACTGATGAACCAGCAGGCGTAATTTTCACCGCCTTTTGTTCGAAGTTTGTACAAAAGCCCGTCACCCTCCGGTGGCGGGTTTTTTTTGCCAGCGTTAATGCTCTGAAAGAGTGCCAAAACGGTATTTCAGTGTTAGCGTAACAGCAAAAGATTGTTATGCTTGAACCAGGGGGATGTCGACCCCATAAAGGGGAGACACGGTTAAAATTCTGTCTGATCGAGCGCCTCTAATGGTGAGGCAGCCTGAGGGATGAAGTGTATAATCCGTCTACAAGGTAACAATCGGCAGCTTTTTCAAATATATCCAGGAGACGGAAATGTCATACAGTGGCGAACGAGATAATTTTGCACCGCACATGGCCCTGGTGCCAATGGTCATTGAGCAGACCTCACGCGGCGAACGTTCTTTTGATATCTACTCCCGTCTGCTTAAAGAACGCGTCATTTTTATGACCGGCCAGGTTGAAGACCACATGGCAAACCTGATCGTCGCGCAAATGCTGTTTCTGGAAGCGGAAAACCCGGAAAAAGATATTTACCTGTACATTAACTCACCGGGTGGGGTGATCACTGCCGGGATGTCCATCTACGACACCATGCAGTTCATCAAACCCGACGTTAGCACCATTTGTATGGGCCAGGCTGCGTCAATGGGCGCGTTCCTGCTGACCGCAGGCGCAAAAGGCAAGCGTTTCTGCCTGCCCAACTCTCGTGTGATGATCCACCAGCCGCTGGGCGGTTATCAGGGTCAGGCTACGGATATCGAAATCCATGCGCGTGAAATCCTGAAAGTGAAAGGGCGCATGAATGAACTTATGGCACATCATACGGGTCAATCACTTGAGCAGATCGAACGTGATACCGAGCGCGATCGCTTCCTCGCTGCTTCTGAAGCAGTTGAATACGGTCTGGTAGACTCTATTTTGACCCAACGTAATTGATGCCCAGGCAGTAAGTGTGCCGCTATACTATAGCTACGGCGGCACAACGCTTGCGAAGCGGCTTGCGCTTAAGAATGGCATTTGCGTCGTGATGTGCGGCACAAAGAACTTAAAAAGAGGTTTTTACTCATGACAGATAAACGCAAAGATGGATCGGGCAAACTGTTGTACTGCTCTTTTTGCGGCAAAAGCCAGCACGAAGTGCGTAAACTGATTGCCGGACCGTCGGTGTATATCTGCGACGAATGTGTCGACCTGTGTAACGATATCATTCGCGAAGAGATCAAAGAGGTGGCACCGCATCGCGAACGTAGCGCATTGCCGTCGCCGCACGAAATTCGCCATCACCTGGACGATTACGTTATCGGCCAGGAGCAGGCTAAAAAAGTGCTGGCGGTTGCGGTATACAACCACTACAAACGTCTGCGTAACGGCGACACCAGTAACGGCGTAGAGCTGGGTAAAAGTAACATCCTGCTCATCGGCCCGACCGGTTCCGGTAAAACTCTGCTGGCAGAAACGCTCGCGCGCTTGCTGGATGTTCCGTTCACCATGGCTGACGCCACGACGCTGACCGAAGCCGGTTATGTGGGTGAAGACGTTGAAAACATCATCCAGAAGCTGCTGCAAAAATGCGACTACGACGTGCAGAAAGCCCAGCGCGGCATCGTTTACATCGATGAAATCGACAAAATCTCGCGTAAATCAGACAACCCGTCCATTACGCGTGACGTGTCCGGTGAAGGCGTACAGCAGGCGCTGCTGAAGCTGATCGAAGGGACAGTTGCTGCCGTTCCGCCGCAGGGTGGTCGTAAGCATCCGCAGCAGGAATTCTTGCAGGTTGATACCTCCAAAATTCTGTTTATCTGCGGCGGCGCGTTTGCCGGTCTGGATAAAGTCATTTCTCACCGCGTTGAAACCGGCTCCGGCATTGGTTTTGGTGCGACGGTGAAAGCGCAGTCTGATAAAGCGAGCGAAGGCGAACTGCTGGCGCAGGTAGAGCCGGAAGATTTGATCAAATTTGGTCTGATCCCGGAATTCATCGGTCGTCTCCCGGTCGTTGCGACCTTGAGCGAGCTGAGCGAAGAAGCGCTGATCCAGATCCTCAAAGAGCCTAAAAACGCGCTGACGAAGCAGTATCAGGCGCTGTTTAATCTGGAAGGCGTTGAGCTGGAGTTCCGTGACGAAGCGCTGGATGCTATCGCGAAAAAAGCGATGGCGCGTAAAACCGGTGCGCGTGGTCTGCGTTCTATCGTTGAAGCGGCGCTGCTTGATACCATGTACGATCTTCCCTCTCAGGAAGAAGTCGAAAAAGTGGTTATTGACGAGTCGGTTATCAACGGTCAAAGCAAACCGCTGCTTATCTATGGCACGCCTGAAGCACAGCAGGCATCTGGCGAATAATTAGCCAATCCATACAATCAGTTAATCAAAAAGGGGGGATTTTATCTCCCCTTTTATTTTTCCTTCAAACATAGCGTTGAATGTATGGGAATCATCCCCATATACTGAATCACATGTTAAAGATGCATGAAGCAAAGTCATGCCATCTGATTACCTGGCGGACACTAAACTAAGAGAGAGCTCTATGAATCCTGAGCGTTCTGAACGCATTGAAATCCCCGTATTGCCGTTGCGCGATGTGGTGGTTTATCCGCACATGGTCATACCCTTATTTGTAGGGCGGGAGAAGTCTATCCGTTGCCTCGAAGCCGCCATGGATCATGATAAAAAAATCATGCTGGTCGCGCAGAAAGAAGCATCAACGGATGAGCCGGGTGTTAACGATCTTTTCACCGTCGGGACCGTGGCCTCTATTTTGCAAATGCTGAAGCTGCCTGACGGCACGGTCAAAGTGCTGGTAGAAGGGTTGCAGCGTGCGCGTATCACCGCGTTATCTGACGATGGTGAGCACTTCTCCGCGAAGGCCGAATACCTTGAGTCGCCCGCGATGGACGAGCGCGAGCAGGAAGTGCTGGTACGCACCGCAATTGGGCAGTTTGAAGGCTATATCAAGCTGAACAAAAAAATTCCCCCGGAAGTGCTGACTTCACTGAACAGCATTGACGACCCGGCACGTCTGGCGGACACCATTGCCGCACACATGCCGTTAAAACTGGCCGATAAACAATCCGTGCTGGAGATGTTCGACGTTAATGAGCGTCTGGAATATCTGATGGCGATGATGGAATCGGAAATCGATCTGCTTCAGGTTGAGAAACGTATTCGCAACCGCGTCAAAAAGCAGATGGAAAAATCACAGCGTGAGTATTATCTGAATGAGCAAATGAAAGCCATTCAGAAAGAACTCGGTGAAATGGATGACGCGCCGGACGAAAACGAAGCGCTGAAACGCAAAATCGACGCGGCGAAAATGCCGAAAGAGGCAAAAGAAAAAACCGAGGCCGAACTGCAAAAGCTGAAGATGATGTCGCCGATGTCAGCGGAAGCTACCGTAGTGCGCGGTTATATCGACTGGATGGTGCAGGTTCCGTGGAATGCGCGTAGCAAGGTCAAAAAAGACCTGCGTCAGGCGCAGGAAATCCTCGATACCGACCACTATGGCCTGGAGCGCGTCAAAGACCGCATCCTTGAGTACCTCGCGGTACAAAGCCGTATGAACAAGCTGAAAGGGCCGATTCTGTGCCTGGTCGGGCCGCCGGGGGTGGGTAAAACCTCGCTGGGCCAGTCCATCGCCAGAGCCACCGGACGTAAATACATCCGTATGGCGCTGGGTGGCGTGCGCGATGAAGCGGAAATCCGTGGTCACCGCCGCACGTATATCGGCTCCATGCCGGGCAAACTGATTCAGAAAATGGCGAAAGTGGGCGTTAAAAACCCGCTATTCCTGCTGGATGAGATCGACAAAATGTCCTCGGATATGCGCGGCGATCCGGCTTCTGCGCTGCTGGAAGTACTTGATCCTGAACAGAACGTGGCGTTCAGCGACCACTATCTGGAAGTGGACTACGATCTGAGCGACGTGATGTTTGTGGCGACCTCCAACTCCATGAACATTCCGGCACCGCTGCTCGATCGTATGGAAGTGATCCGTCTGTCCGGCTATACCGAAGACGAAAAGCTGAACATCGCCAAGCGTCACCTGCTGCCGAAGCAGATCGAGCGCAACGCCCTGAAAAGCAGCGAAATTACGGTTGATGACAGCGCTATCGTCGGCATCATTCGTTACTACACCCGTGAAGCGGGCGTGCGTAGCCTGGAGCGTGAAATCTCCAAGCTGTGCCGGAAAGCGGTTAAGCAGTTGCTGCTGGATAAATCGCTGAAGCACATTGAGATCAACGGTGAAAACCTGAAAGATTTCCTCGGCGTACAGCGCTTTGACTACGGCCGCGCGGATAACGAAAACCGCGTCGGTCAGGTCACCGGGCTGGCATGGACCGAAGTGGGCGGCGATCTGCTGACCATTGAAACGGCCTGCGTGCCGGGTAAAGGCAAGCTCACCTACACCGGTTCGCTCGGCGAAGTGATGCAGGAATCCATCCAGGCAGCGCTGACTGTGGTGCGCGCGCGTGCAGAGAAGCTCGGCATTAACGGCGACTTCTACGAAAAACGCGACATCCACGTTCACGTTCCGGAAGGGGCCACGCCGAAAGACGGTCCGAGTGCCGGTATTGCCATGTGTACCGCGCTGGTTTCCTGTCTGACGGGCAACCCGGTGCGTGCCGACGTTGCTATGACCGGTGAAATCACCCTGCGTGGTCTGGTGCTGCCGATTGGCGGTCTGAAAGAAAAACTGCTGGCGGCGCATCGCGGCGGTATTAAAACCGTGCTGATCCCTTATGAAAATAAGCGCGATCTGGAAGAGATCCCGGATAATGTCATCGCCGATCTGGAGATCCACCCGGTTAAGCGTATTGAGGAAGTTCTGACTCTTGCGCTGCAAAACGAACCGAGCGGAATGCAGGTTGTAAGCGCAAAATAGTGACCTCGCGCAAAGAGCGTTAATAAAAACAGGGCTGGCAGGTGAATTCTTACTTGCCAGCCTTTTTTTGTATAGCTAATTTAGATTGCTGGTCTGGTATGTCATCGGCAACTGGTGTTGTAAGGGCATGTCAGTCCTGTTATAACTGCTGCGCGGTCGTACCATGAAGGATTCAGGTACGATATAAATTATAAAGAGAGGAAGAGAACAGTGAATAAATCTCAACTGATAGATAAAATTGCTGCAGGGGCTGATATCTCTAAAGCTGCGGCTGGACGTGCGTTAGATGCTTTAATTGCTTCAGTAACAGAATCTCTGCAGGCCGGAGATGACGTTGCGCTGGTAGGTTTTGGTACTTTTGCTGTGAAAGAGCGTGCTGCCCGTACTGGTCGCAACCCGCAAACAGGTAAAGAGATCACCATCGCTGCCGCTAAAGTCCCGGGTTTCCGTGCGGGTAAAGCGCTGAAAGACGCAGTAAACTGATCGTTTCCCACAAGGGAAGGTGACACAGTACGAGGGCGCATCATTTGATGTGCCTTTTTTATTTGTGAGACGGGTTTTCTGCTTTTGCTGCTGACAACGCCCCCGTTTTCTTGTCACAATACCTCCTTACGTGCAGGGTTCGTGTTATGCTGCGCGACGTATAAAGTCATCTACAGCGGAGTGTTGTTACACCATGATGGACAACTTACGCACGGCTGCTAACAGTCTCGTGCTCAAGATTATTTTCGGTATCATTATCGTGTCGTTCATTTTGACCGGCGTGAGCAGCTACCTGATTGGCGGTAACAATACTTATGCCGCTAAAGTTAATGGCCAGGAAATTGGTCGTCAGCAGTTCGAAAATGCCGTTGCCAACGAGCGCAATGAGCGCCAGGAACGGATGAAAGAACAGTTCTCCGAACTGGCGTCTAACGAAAGCTACATCAAAGATATGCGTCGTCAGGTGCTCAATCGCATGATTGACCAGATGCTGCTCGACCAGTACGCAAGAGAGCTGGGACTGGGGATCAGCGACGACCAGGTCAAAAAAGCCATCTTCGCCACCCAGGCATTCCAGGAAAACGGCCAGTTCAGCAATGAGCGTTATGTTCAACTGGTTAACCGGATGGGCATGAGCCCTGACCAGTACGCGCAATTGCTGCGTAATCAGTTGCTCACCCAGCAACTGATCAATGCCGTCGCCGGTACTGACTTCATCCTGCCGGGTGAAACCGATCAATTAGCCGCCCTGGTCGCCCAGCAGCGCGTCGTTCGTCAGGCGGTAATTGACGTGAACGCGCTGGCGGCGAAACAGCAGGTCAGCGATGCAGAAATTCAGGCCGCATACGACCAGAATAAAGACCGCTTTGTGGCCCCGGAACAGTTCCGCGTAAGCTACATCAAACTTGATGCCGCTGCGATGCCGCAGACCGTGACCGATCAGGATCTCCAGTCCTACTACGATCAGCATCAGGATGAGTTCACCCAGGCCGGGCGCTATCGCTTCAGCGTCATTCAGACTAAAACTGAAGCTGAGGCCAAAGCCGTTCTGGATGCGCTGAACAAGGGCGCGGATTTCGCCGCGCTGGCGAAAGAGAAATCTGCCGATATCATCTCCGCGCGTAACGGCGGCGATTTGGGCTGGATGGACGATGCCGGGCTTCTGCCGGAATTGAAAGACGCCGGTCTGAAAGAAAAAGGCCAGCTGTCAGGGGTAATCAAATCCTCCGTCGGTTTCCTGGTGGCTCGTCTTGACGACACCCAGCCCGCAGTGGTTAAGCCGTTCGCTGAAGCCCGCGACGACATTACCGCGAAAGTGAAGCAGGAAAAAGCGCTCGACGCCTACTTCGCCCTGCAACAGAAAGTCAGCGAAGCGGCCAGCAACGACAACGAATCGCTGGCCAGCGCCGAACAGGTTGCGGGCGTCAAAGCCGTGGAAACCGGCTGGTTCGACCGTAATCATCTGCCAGCAGAGCTGAACTTTAAACCGGTTTCCGATGCCATATTCAGCGGCGCGTTACTGGGGCAGAACGGTGCACCGGGCAGCAACTCTGACATCATCACCGTTGATGGCGACCGCGCGTTTGTGGTGCGCATCAACGAGCACAAAGCCGAAGCCGTGAAGCCGCTGGCTGAAGTGAAGAACGAGGTAGTGGACACCGTCAAGCTTGAGAAAGCGATCCAGCAGGCGAAGCTGGATGCGGACAAGCTGCTGGCCGCACTGCAAACGGGTAAAGGCGATGACGCGCTGAAAGCGGCCGGTCTGAGCTTTGGCGAAGCGAAAACGCTTAACCGTAGCGCGCTGGACCCGGTAAGCCAGGCCGCCTTTAACCTGGCGCAGCCAGCCGCAGGTAAGCCGAGCTACGGCGTCGCCAGCGATATGCAGGGCAACGTTGTTCTGCTGGCGCTGGACGACGTTAAAGCGGGCACCATGCCGGATGAGCAGAAGCAGGCGATGATCCAGGGCATCACCCGTAACAACGCGGAAATTGCCTTTGAAGCGCTGATGAGCAACCTGCGCAAAGAAGCCAAAATTAAGATGGGCGACGTTATTGAGCAGCAACAATAACGAGGCGCATTCCAGAATTATGCAACGCGTTGCAACAAACAAAGGCCGCTTTCGCGGCCTTTTCCATTTTTAACATTCGCCATTTGTTTCCTGTTTTCCCTGCCGTTATCGTGGCTTCGCTGTCAACACACAAGGAGAATACAGCATGAAACGTGGAATCAAAGTCGCTCTTATCACCGTCGCCCTGGCATATGCCGGACTCAGCTGTCAGGCCATTGCTGCCCAGTCCCCGGCTAAAGCGCAGGCGGTAAAAACCCAATCTGACGCCCAGCCCGCAACGCAGGTGAAAGCGCCGGAGGCGGCAAAGGCCAGCGATGACGAAGGAACCAGGGTTAACGTCAACAGCGCTTCTGCCGAAGAACTGGCCCAGGCCATGAACGGCGTCGGGCTGAAAAAAGCGCAGGCGATTGTCAGCTATCGCGAAGAGTATGGTCCGTTTAAGTCTCTCGACGACCTCCAGCAGGTGCCGGGGATGGGCAGCTCGCTGGTGCAGCGGAATCTTGCTCATCTGACGCTGTAAATTTCGCGCAATAAGTTGCACGGCGGCAAATTTTTGCCAGACTAAAGAGGTCATACCAGTGGTATGGCCTCTGTCTCCCTATTAAAACAATTAAGGCTTGTGCGCTATGCAAACTCAAATCAAAGTTCGGGGATTTCACCTCGATGTCTATCAGCACGTGAATAACGCCCGCTATCTGGAATTTCTGGAAGAGGCGCGTTGGGACGGGCTGGAGAACAGCGACAGTTTTCAGTGGATGACCGCAAATAACATCGCGTTTGTGGTGGTCAATATCAATATTAACTATCGACGCCCGGCAGTCTTAAGCGATTTGCTGACCATTACCAGCGAACTGCGCCAGCTTAACGGTAAAAGCGGCGTGCTTAGTCAGGTGGTGACGCTGGAGCCGGAAGGACAGGTGGTCGCCGATGCGCTGATCACTTTTGTCTGTATCGATTTGCAAAACCAGAAAGCGCTGGCGCTGGAAGGGGAGCTGCGGGAGAAACTGGAGGCGATGATGCCGGGAGAAAACGCCGCCTGAGGAAGCCACGTTTACGCCCGGCAGCGGGGCTGCCGGGCAGGAATTACTTCAGGCCGCTTTTGTTGCGCATGGCTGCGCTCACGCCGGCTTTATCTGCCAGATAGTGGTTTAAGCCCTTAGCACGCAGGTGGCACGCCGCGCACTGTCCGCAGCCGTCGCCTTTGATGCCGTTATAGCAGGTCAGCGTTTCGCTGCGCACTAAATCCAGCTTGCCCCAATAATCCGCCAGCGCCCAGGTCTCGGCTTTGTCCAGCCACATTAACGGCGTTTCAAAGCGGATCTCTTTTGCCATCCCCAGATTGACCGCCTGATTCAGCGCTTTAACAAACTCGTCCCGGCAGTCCGGGTAGCCGGAGAAGTCAGTCTCACAGACCCCGGTGATGACCGCTTCCGCTTTCACCTGATAAGCATAAACGGAGGCGAGGGTCAGAAACAGAATATTGCGCCCCGGCACAAAGGTATTCGGGATGCCGTCAGCGTCGGGTTCATAATCCGGCACCGGGATGCTGTCGCGGGTGAGGCTGCTGACCGCCAGTTCATTGAGCAGGGTAACGTCCAGCACTTTGTGCGCCCGTGCGCCCAGTTTCAGCGCCAGTTCCCGCGCGACATCGATTTCCGCGCGATGGCGCTGACCATAATCAAACGTCACGCAGTGAACTTCATCATACTGATGCAGCGCCTGAATCAGGCAGGTGGTGGAGTCTTGTCCTCCGCTAAAAACAACGACGGCGCGTTTCATGTTTCTTTCCAGTAATAACCTAAAAACCTATGGTAACGTCTCGCGCCTGTGGCGACCAGTCCTTCATGATCCAGCAACGGGCAGCCACGCGGCGGAAAAATCAAACCAGCCGCGCGCGTTAAGGCGAATGCCGTTTACCCCCGGCGGGGCGCTGATCCGGTACTGGTAATTAAACAGCGGTGTGAGAATGGCGCGCTCCATCAGCGTGTTGAAAACACTCTGGAGCGCGGCGCCGCGTGCTGGATCGTCCTGATGCTGCTGGGCGTCGTCAAGGGTACGCTGTAACCGCGCGAACTGGCTGGCAGAAAGCAGGGCGGGCCAGAGCGCATCGCAGCGCAGCCACTGTTCCAGCGTGTATTCTGCCGACTCGCCGATCAGCCTGTCGCCCATGATCAGATCCGCGTTTGCCAGATCGCCACAGCCTTCCCAGGTTTTGGCATCGAAAAAAATCAGCGTCAGCTCGCAGCCCTGTTCGGCCAGTGCGGTTTTAAGCTGTTCCGCCATCGTATGCAATTCCACCGGCAAATGGTAAAGCAGCGTCAGGGTCGGCGGCAGCGGCGTCGTAAGCTGGGCCGAGCCGGGAGGGATCGCCCAGCCGGGCAGCAATTCCTCGCTGGGGGTAATTAAGTCATCATCCAGCGGCAGGGTCTGAAGCAGCGACGTGGCGTGGATCAGGTCGATCACCTGCCGCGCCTGCGCCTCGCTCAGCCGTTCACTTTGACGCAGGGCGAGGTAGCAAAAACCGAGGCTGATACTGTTACTCACCAGTCTTAACTGGCCCAGTTCCTGCGGCTCGCCGATGGCAATCTGCACCGGATGGCGGCAGCTGGTGCCCAGATTTTGTTCAAAAAGCTGCGGGGTGATCCAGTATTCAATCGCTTTTAACAGGGGATGGGTCAGGTGATAGCGATCGTGATTTTCCAGCCGCACCAAATCCGGCTCAAAAATCTTCAGGCAGAACGGGCCGGTGCCGATGGCGGGATGGTCAGGATGCGCCAGTACGCTGCAATAGCTGGCCAGCCGGTGCGCCAGCCAGTAATCGGGGCGGTGCAGAATAAACGTCAGGCTTCGGGCGTGGGTGACTTCAAGGTGTTTGACGCTGGCAAAAAGCCTGCGCAGCGCGGGCTGGGTCAGCAGCATCAGCAATCGCGCCTGCAACTGTTCGGTGGCGACCGCGTCGCCATTGTGCCACCAGAGCGTTGAGCGAATGGAGAACTGCCAGCGCAGCCCGTCCTGCGAAACCGTCCAGTGATGCGCCAGATCGCCCTGGGGCAGCGGCGAATCCGGCGTGAACCGGGTCAGGCCGGAAAAAATTTGCCCGGCCAGGTGTTGCTCCGCCCGGCCCGGTAAAAAGCCGGGATGCAGCGGTTCCAGCGGGCGGTAGTAGGGGATGCGCAGGGTCGGCGTGTCGTTGTGCCATTGCCCGCCAAGAAAGGGATGCAACAACGCGCGCAGTTCAACCGGGGCCAGTTGCGCCAGCTCCAGCGCCGCGTGCTGCTGCCCTTTATGCAGGGCCAGCTCCATCATCTGATTGCGCAGCGCGGCGGGCGAAACCAGAAAGGTCAGCACGCCGCGCTTGCCGCGCCCGGATTGTGCCTGCCAGTTCAGCCAGCCCGCCTCCTGAGCCTGGCGCAGCAGGGTACGCATATGGCGTTCGCTGCAAAAACAGCGCGCCGCCAGTTCTGCGATGGTGACTGACTGGCACGCTCCGGCGGAAGGTTGCCAGAGACGCTGATACTGATTAAGTCGGTTAAGCAGGCGCATAAGAAACCCGGAACAATATTCATCAACTATTCACTATTACTTCCGTATATCTCAGCGGATACTGGAGGACAAGAGAAATTCATTACTTACCGGGAAATACCTATGGTCAGACTCGCTGCATTTGATATGGACGGCACGCTGTTAATGCCGGATCACCGTCTGGGAGAGAAAACCCTGGCGGCCCTGCGACGCCTGCGCGAGCGCGACATTACGCTGACCTTTGCCACCGGTCGTCACGCGCTGGAAATGCAGCATATTATCGGCAATCTGGCGCTGGACGCTTTTCTGATCACCGGTAACGGCACCCGCATTCACTCACTGGAAGGGGAGGTGCTGCACCGTCAGGATTTAGATCCCGCCGTGGCGGAGCGCGTGCTGCACGGCAACTGGCAGACCGACGCCAGTATGCACATTTTCAACGATGACGGCTGGTTCACCGATAAAGAAATCCCGCTGTTACTCCAGGCTCACGTTTTCAGCGGCTTTCGCTATCAGATCTGCAATCTGCGGCGCGTTTCGCCGCGTGAAGTCACAAAAATCTGCTTCTGCGGCGAGCATGACGATCTGTGCCGTTTACAGTTTCAGCTTCAGGATGCGCTCGGCGAGCGCGCGCACCTGTGCTTTTCCGCTTTTCACTGCCTGGAAGTTTTGCCGACCGGCTGTAACAAAGGCGCGGCGCTGAGCGTACTCAGCCAGCACCTCGGCATCATGATGCAGGAGTGCATGGCGTTTGGCGATGCGATGAACGACAGCGAAATGCTGTCCGGCGTCGGCCACGGGCTGATTATGGGCAATGCCATGCCGCAGCTGATTGAGGGATTGCCGCATCTGACGGTGATCGGGCACTGCCAGACGCAGGCTGTTTCGCACTATTTGACCCACTGGCTGGACACACCCAACCTTCCTTATTCCCCCGAATAGCAAGCGTTGTTCCGGCAAGCCAGACTTCGCGTCTGGCTTTTTTTAATTCACCAGCCGGGCAATTTCAGCTTTCCACGGTGCCACATCGCCAATATTGTCCTGCACCCACTGGGCGTTGTAATAGGTTTCCAGATAGCGTTCGCCGCTGTCACAAAGTAGCGTGACTACCGCTCCCGTCTGGCCCGCATCGCGCATTCTGGCGGCAATGTTCAGCGCACCCCACATATTGGTCCCGGTTGACGCGCCGACTTTACGACCCAGCTGGCTTTCCAGCCACTGTGCGGTGGCAACGCTGGCGGCGTCCGGCACGCGCAGCATCTCATCCACCACGTCCGGTATAAAGGACGGTTCCACGCGCGGACGACCGATACCTTCGATTTTGCTGCCGACGGCGCTGCGGATCTCAGCGTTACGCGTTTGCCAGTAGTCCATAAATACCGAGTTTTGCGGATCGACCACCACCAGCCGGGTATCGTAGCCCTGACAGCGGATGTAGCGTCCGATAGTTGCCGAGGTGCCGCCCGTCCCGGCGCTCATGACAATTGCGGCAGGGACCGGGTGCGGCTCGTTTTTCATCTGGCGAAAAATGCTGTCGGCGATGTTGTTATTGCCGCGCCAGTCGGTAGCCCGTTCGGCGAAGGTGAACTGATCCATATAATGCCCGTTCAGCTCGCGCGCCAGCATTTCAGAGGCGGCATAAATTTCGCAGGCGCTTTGTACGAAGTGGCAACGCCCACCGTAGAATTCAATTTGCTCAATTTTGCGCTTCGCGGTGTAGGACGGCATCACCGCAATAAACGGCAGCCCCAGCAGGCGGGCAAAGTAGGCTTCAGAAACCGCCGTCGATCCCGACGAGGCTTCAATGATCGGCGTCCCCTCTTTGATCCAGCCGTTGCACAGCGCATACAGAAACAGCGAGCGTGCCAGGCGGTGCTTCAGGCTGCCGGTCGGATGCGTGCTTTCATCTTTCAGATACAGCGGAATGCCCGCAAACCCCGGCAGGGTGAGGCGGATAAGGTGGGTATCGGCAGAGCGTTGGTAATCAGCGTTGATTTCGCTGATAGCGTGATTGATCCAGCTACGGTTCATGAGCGTTTTCCGTTTGTCATTTTGTGCCCAGATTAGCGAATAGCACGGAAAAAATTGTTGCTATTTACCCTTTAAATTACAATTGAAAGAGAAATTTATTCTCCCGGAGGCGGCGATGTTAGATAAAATTGACCGTAAACTGCTTTCATTGCTGCAACAGGATTGCACCCTGTCTTTGCAGGCGCTGGCAGATGCCGTTAATCTGACCACCACTCCCTGCTGGAAGCGGCTGAAAAAGCTCGAAGATGACAAAGTGCTGATCGGCAAAGTGGCGCTGCTGGATGCCGAAAAGCTGGGGCTGGGCCTGACGGCGTTTGTGCTGATCAAAACCCAGCACCACAGCAGTGACTGGTATAATCAACTGGTGACGGTGGTGACAGAAATGCCCGAAGTGCTGGGCGTCTGGCGGATGGCGGGCGAGTACGACTACCTGATGCAGGTGCAGGTCGCGGATATGAAACGCTACGACGATTTTTATAAACGGCTGGTCAGCCGCGTGCCAGGCTTATCTGACGTCACATCAAGCTTTGCGATGGAACAAATCAAGTATACGACGGCGCTTCCCATCGACTAATTTCCCGGCATTTTCGCCGGGCCAGGCAGGAACTCAGGATTTTATCGCGTGCGATTATTTGCTCAACTAGGCTGGTACTTCCGTCGGGAGTGGCGACGCTATCTCGGTGCGGTCGCCCTGCTGATTATCATTGCTATTCTGCAACTTATCCCGCCAAAAGTGGTGGGGATCATCGTTGATGGCGTCACGCAGCGGCACTACAGCGCAACGCAGGTGCTGATGTGGCTGGGTTTAATGGCGCTGATTGCCGTGGTCGTCTATCTGCTGCGCTACGTCTGGCGCGTGCTGCTTTTCGGTGCCTCTTATCAGCTCGCCGTTGAGCTGCGGGAGGATTATTACCGTCAGCTCAGCCGCCAGCACCCGGAATTTTACCTGCGCCACCGCACCGGGGATCTCATCGCCCGCGCCACCAATGATGTCGATCGGGTGGTTTTCGCCGCCGGGGAAGGGGTGCTGACGCTGGTGGATTCGCTGGTGATGGGCTGCGCGGTGCTGATTGTGATGTCCACGCAAATCAGCTGGCAGCTCACCCTGCTGGCGCTGGTGCCGATGCCGGTCATGGCGCTGATGATCAAACGCAACGGCGACAGCCTGCATGAGCGCTTCAAGCTGGCGCAGGCGGCATTTTCCTCGCTTAACGACCGCACTCAGGAGAGCATGACCAGCATCCGCATGATCAAAGCGTTTGGTCTGGAAGATCGCCAGTCGGCGATGTTTGCCGCCGATGCTGCCGATACCGGCGCGAAAAACATGCGCGTGGCGCGTATCGACGCGCGTTTTGATCCCACCATTTACATTGCTATTGGCACGGCAAACCTGCTGGCCATCGGCGGCGGAAGCTGGATGGTGATCAACAACGTCTTAACGCTGGGTGAACTGACCAGCTTTATTATGTACCTGGGGCTGATGATTTGGCCGATGCTGGCGCTGGCGTGGATGTTCAATATCGTCGAGCGCGGCAGCGCCGCTTACAGCCGGATCCGCGCGCTGCTTGCCGAAGCGCCGGTAGTCAACGACGGCAGCGAAACCCTGCCGCCGGAGCGCGGCACGCTGGATGTCGCCATCGGTCAGTTCCGCTACCCGCACGCGGCGCAGCCCACCCTGACGCAGGTTAACTTTACCCTCAGGCCCGGACAGATGCTGGGCATTTGCGGCCCGACCGGGGCCGGGAAAAGTACCGTTTTAGCGCTGATCCAGCGCCACTTTGACGTCGATGAAGGCGATATTCGCTTTCACGATATTTCCCTCTCGCGGTTGCAGATCGATAACTGGCGCAGCCGCCTGGCGGTGGTCAATCAAACCCCGTTCCTGTTTTCCGATACCGTCGCCAGCAATATTGCCCTCGGCAAGCCCGGCGCGACGCAGGAGGAAATTGAACAGGTGGCGCGGCTTGCCAGCGTGCATGAGGATATCCTGCGCCTGCCGCACGGCTATCAAACTGAAGTCGGCGAGCGCGGGGTGATGCTTTCCGGCGGGCAGAAACAGCGGCTGTCGATTGCCAGGGCGCTGCTGCTGGATGCGGAGATCCTGATCCTCGACGACGCGCTGTCGGCGGTGGATGGGCGCACCGAACATCAGATCCTCCACAATCTGCGCCAGTGGGGCACCGACCGTACGGTGATTATCAGCGCGCATCGTCTCTCCGCACTCACCGAAGCCAGCGAAATCATTGTGATGCAGCACGGGCATATCACCCTGCGCGGCGATCACGAGCAGCTTGTCGCCCGGCCCGGCTGGTATCGGGATATGTATCGCTATCAGCAACTCGAAGCGGCGCTGGACGACGAGCCAGAGGAGGCCATCAATGCGTAGTTTTGGACAATTATGGCCGACGCTGAAACGTCTGCTGGCCTATGGATCTCCGTGGCGTAAACCGCTGACCATCGCCGTGGTGATGATGTGGATTGCGGCGATTGCCGAAGTCAGTGGCCCGCTATTGATCAGCTATTTCATCGACAATATGGTTTCGAAGCGCTGGCTGCCGCTGGGGCTGATTAGCGGCCTGGCTGCCGCCTACGTCGGATTACAAATTCTCGCCGCGTGGCTGCATTATTCCCAGTCGCTGCTGTTTAACCGTGCGGCGGTGGGCGTGGTGCAGCAGTTGCGCACCGATGTGATGGATGCAGCGCTGCGCCAGCCGCTCAGCGCTTTTGATACCCAGCCGGTGGGCGAACTGATTTCGCGCGTCACCAACGACACCGAGGTGATCCGCGACCTCTACGTCACTGTCGTCGCTACCGTGCTGCGCAGCGCGGCGCTGGTCGGCGCAATGCTGGTGGCGATGTTCAGCCTCGACTGGCGAATGGCGCTGGTCGCGATCACCATTTTCCCGGCTGTAATGATCGTCATGCTGATTTATCAGCGTTACAGCACGCCGATTGTGCGACGGGTGCGCGCCTGGCTGGCTCAAATCAACGATGGCTTTAACGAAGCCATTAACGGTATGAGCGTGATCCAGCAGTTCCGTCAGCAGGCCCGTTTCGGCGAGCGAATGCGCGAGGCCAGCCATGCGCATTATCTGGCGCGAATGCAAACCCTCAGGCTGGATGGTTTTCTGCTGCGCCCGCTGCTCAGCCTGTTCTCCGCGCTGATCCTCTGCGGGCTGCTGATGCTGTTCGGCTTTACCGCCGTCGGCACCATTGAAGTGGGCGTGCTGTATGCGTTTATCAGCTATCTGGGGCGTCTTAATGAACCGCTGATCGAGCTGACGACGCAGCAGTCGATGCTGCAACAGGCGGTGGTCGCCGGAGAGCGCGTGTTTGAACTGATGGACCGACCGCGCCAGTCCTACGGCACGGACGATCGGCCGCTGGGCAGTGGGGCTATCGACATTGAGCATGTCTCTTTTGCCTATCACGAAGATCGGCTGGTCTTGCAGGACATCACGCTTAACATTCCGTCCCGCAGCTTCGTGGCGCTGGTAGGGCACACCGGCAGCGGCAAAAGCACGCTCGCCAGCCTGTTGATGGGTAACTATCCGCTTACTGACGGTGAGATCCGCCTGGACGGTCGTCCGTTGGCCTCGCTCAGTCACGCCACCCTGCGCCAGGGTGTGGCGATGGTGCAACAGGACCCGGTGGTGCTCGCCGATACCTTCCTGACCAACGTGACGCTGGGGCGCAATATCAGCGAAGAGGCGGTCTGGCAGGCGCTGGAAACCGTCCAGTTGGCGGATCTGGCGCGCAGTATGAGCGACGGTATACATACGCCGCTCGGCGAGCAGGGCAATAATCTTTCGGTCGGGCAAAAACAGCTGCTGGCGATGGCGCGGGTGCTGGTTGAGACGCCGCAAATCCTGATCCTCGACGAAGCCACCGCCAACATTGACTCTGGCACCGAACGCGCGATCCAGCAGGCGCTGGCCGCCGTACGCGAGCGCACTACGCTTGTAGTGATCGCCCACCGCCTGTCCACTATTGTGGAAGCGGATACCATTATGGTGCTGCATCGCGGGCAGGGCGTGGAGCGCGGAACGCATCAGCAGCTTCTCGCTGCCAAAGGCCGCTACTGGCAAATGTATCAGTTGCAGCTTGCCGGGGAAGAGCTTCAGGCCAGCGCGCATGAGGGATCTCTTTCCGCCTGACGCACTATTTTCAGGCACCGGGATCTGCTGGTGCAATAATCGGACGCATCATGCACCAGCATGGTGCGTTTTTTTTGACCTGTCACAATCTGAACCCCGGTCACACTTTTTCCCGCCAGCCAATCCGCCATTGCGACGCTTCCGATCATTCCTGGCACGCCGCTTGCTTTATCTCCTGCGTATGAAATGCGGCCTTGACTGAATTCTGACTGGAGGGGATCTATGAAGCTGGTAACAGTGGTAATCAAGCCATTTAAACTCGAAGACGTGCGCGAGGCGCTCTCTTCTATTGGTATTCAGGGGCTGACCGTGACCGAAGTGAAAGGCTTCGGACGCCAGAAAGGACATGCCGAACTGTATCGCGGTGCGGAGTACAGCGTTAACTTTCTGCCGAAAGTGAAAATTGATGTGGCTATCGCTGACGACCAGCTCGACGAAGTGATCGACATCATCAGCAAAGCGGCCTACACGGGAAAAATTGGCGACGGCAAAATTTTTGTCGCTGAGCTGCAACGCGTTATTCGCATTCGTACCGGCGAAGCCGACGAAGCGGCACTCTGACTCCTGGCACACAGTGATAGGGAACAAAAAAATGAAGATAGCAACGATGAAAACAGGTTTAGCCGCGTTGATGCTGGCCCCCGGTCTGGCGATGGCTGCGCCAGCGGTGGCAGATAAAGCAGACAACGCTTTTATGATGATTTGTACTGCGCTGGTGCTGTTTATGACCGTGCCGGGGATCGCGCTGTTTTACGGCGGCCTGATCCGTGGCAAAAACGTCCTTTCTATGCTGACCCAGGTCACCGTCACCTTCGCGCTGGTCTGCGTGCTGTGGGTGGTCTACGGTTACTCGCTGGCGTTTGGCGAAGGCAACAGCTTCTTCGGTAACTTTAACTGGGCGATGCTGAAAAATATCGAGCTGACGGCGGTGATGGGCAGCTTCTACCAGTATATTCATGTCGCGTTTCAGGGCTCGTTTGCCTGCATTACCGTCGGGCTGATTGTGGGCGCGCTGGCGGAACGTATTCGTTTTTCCGCGGTGCTGATTTTTGTGGTGGTCTGGCTGACGCTCTCCTACGTGCCGATCGCCCACATGGTGTGGGGCGGCGGACTGTTGGCTTCGCACGGCGCGCTGGATTTTGCAGGCGGGACGGTGGTGCATATTAACGCCGCTATCGCCGGGCTGGTGGGCGCGTATCTGATTGGTAAACGCGTGGGCTTCGGCAAAGAAGCCTTCAAGCCCCACAACCTGCCGATGGTCTTCACCGGCACGGCGATCCTCTACGTGGGCTGGTTTGGCTTTAACGCTGGCTCTGCGAGCGCGGCTAACGAAATCGCGGCGCTGGCTTTCGTTAATACCGTGGTTGCCACGGCAGGTGCAATCCTTGCCTGGGTCTTCGGCGAGTGGGTTACGCGGGGTAAACCTTCTCTGCTGGGTGCCTGTTCCGGGGCGATTGCCGGGCTGGTTGGCGTAACGCCTGCCTGCGGTTACATCGGTGTCGGCGGTGCGCTGATCGTCGGGATCGCGGCAGGTCTGGCAGGGCTGTGGGGCGTGACCATGCTGAAACGTCTGCTGCGTGTGGACGATCCTTGCGATGTGTTCGGTGTTCACGGCGTTTGCGGTATTGTCGGCTGTATCCTGACCGGCATCTTTGCGGCGACCTCACTGGGCGGCGTGGGTTATGCGGAAGGCGTGACGATGGGTCACCAGGTGCTGGTGCAGCTGGAAAGTATTGCGATTACTATCGTCTGGTCTGCGGTCGTGGCCTTTATCGGCTACAAGCTGGCGGATATGACCGTCGGTCTGCGTGTCCCGGAAGAGCAGGAACGCGAAGGGCTGGACGTCAACAGCCACGGCGAGAATGCGTATAACGCATAAGATACGTTAATCATTTCCCCCTCCCCGGAGGGGGAAATGTGACTAACCCCGGTTACGCATTACCCCTTCCTGCACGGTAGACGCTACCAGCACCCCATCCTGAGTATAAAATTCCCCGCGTACAAACCCGCGCGCGCCAGAGGCAGACGTGCTTTCCACGCTATAAAGCAGCCAGTCGTTCAGACTGAACGGGCGGTGGAACCACATGGAGTGATCAATGGTTGCCACCTGCATTCCTTTTTCCAGAAAACCGACGCCGTGCGGCTGAAGCGCTACCGGTAAAAAGTTGAAGTCCGACGCATAGCCCAGCAAATACTGATGCACCCGCAGATCTTCCGGCATCGCGCCGTTAGCGCGCATCCATACCTGGCGAGTGGGTTCGGCAACGTGGCCTTTTAACGGGTTATGGAATTCGACCGGGCGGATCTCCAGCGGTTTATCACTGAGGAATTTGTCTTTCACCTGCGGGGGAAGCAGATGCGCCAGCGAGCGGGCAATATCAGTTTCTGATTTCAGTTCGTCCGGCGCGGGCGCGGGCGGCATGGTTTTCTGATGCTCATAGCCGGATTCCGGTGCCTGGAAAGAGGCCGTCATATAAAAAATCGGCTTGCCGTTTTGTATTGCGGCAACGCGGCGCGCGCTGAAGCTGTTTCCGTCGCGCAGCACTTCGACGTCATACACAATCGGTTTCTGGCTATCGCCGGGGCGCAGAAAGTAGCTGTGAAAAGAATGCACCAGCCGATCTTCGGGCACGGTTTCTTTGGCGGCATACAGTGCCTGACCCACTACCTGACCGCCAAAAACCTGGCGCAGACCTAAATCTTCGCTCTGGCCGCGAAAAAGTCCTTCTTCAATTTTTTCCAGATTTAATAATGTCAGCAAATTGCTTAGCGCCTGACTCATAGTTTTCCCCAGTTAATAAAAAGCGGTCGTGGTTACAGGCTGATTATACCCGTCATACTGCAAGTTGCCTGTGCGTTGGCTGCGCTCACTTACCCCAGTCACAGCTCCCGGGGCTTCCCTCGCTTGCCGCCTGCATCCGATTCGAATTATTTAGGGTATTTAACTCAGAATAGCAAGTGGTCGGACGGGTGCAAAAATCTGATTAACGGCCTGATTCCAGGCAAAAATAAGTGACATGTGCCACACTTAACCTCGTTGTCTTTCAGTTAACCACTCATCTGGTGGGAATCTATCTCGCAGTGCATAGCGTATAAGGAGAACGTAATGAAAGTCGTGCACATGTTAAGTGGTATTGCCGTAGCGGTTGCTCTGTCGGCCTGTGCTGATAAAAGCGCAGATATCCAGACGCCAGCGCTAAACCCAAATACTTCTGGTGTCGCCTCTAAGTCTGTCATACAGCAGCCAAACGTTTCTGGTACGGTGTGGATCCGTCAGAAAGTCGCTTTACCGCCTGATGCGGTGCTTACCGTGACGGTTTCTGATGCTTCGCAGTCTGATGCGCCATCGAAAGTGATCGCGCAGAAAGCGGTCCGTACTGACGGTAAACAGCCGCCGTACAGCTACATCCTGCCGTTTAACCCGGCGGATATTCAGCCGAATGCCCGCATTCTGCTGAGCGCCGCGATAACGGTTAAAGACAAACTGGTCTTTATTACTGATGGTGTGAAACCGGTTATCAATCAGGGTGGGACGAAAGTCGATCTGACGCTGGTACCGGTGCCGCAAACCGCCGTACCGTTGCAGTCCAGCGGTGGCGCAGCGACGACCGTGCCGTCAACGTCGCCGACGCAAATTACCCCGTCGGGCGCGACGCCCGCACCAACCCAGTTCTGATGTTAACGCCCTCATCCTTACGGGTGGGGGCGATTTAATATCGCCATCGATAATGCTGTAAATCAATCTGCCCGTTCCCCGACACCTGCACACCCTCTGCCAGCAACGCCTGTCTTTGCCGCTGAAGATCCGGTCCGGTTAATGAAATCGCCCCGTGACGGTTAACCACCCGGTGCCACGGCAGCGTCGAGCCTTCCGGTAAGCGCTTAAGCACGCCGCCAACCTGTCTTGCCGCACGCGGTGATCCCGCCAGCCGCGCCACATCGCCATAGGTCGTGACGTAGCCTTCTGGGATTGAGGAAACAATCTGCCAGACGCGCTGCGGGAATGAGTCTTCAGGATCCATAATGCGTTCCTTAGTGTGGAGGGGAATAGCATAAACGGTGCCGGGAAGCGTGGGAAGATAAGGTGGTGTAGCCTGAATGACGGGGAAGTGATTTTCCCCGTCATGAGTGCGGCTTGCGGTTAATTAAGCGGGTTGGGTGACATAGCGGGTGCCAAAACTCGTCCAGCGGGGGATGATGGCAAAGATAATGGCTAACGCCAGGCATGACAGATTAAACAGCACATACGGCGCGTAATCCATCGTCGCCACACCGAGGGTTTTCGCCATAAACATCCCGGATATCGTCCACGGAAACAGCCCTTCCAGCAGGGTGGCCCCGGATTCCATCGCCCGCGACATATTGACCATATGGAGTTTTTTCTCCCGGTAGCAGGGGTCATACATGCTCTTGACGATAAAGAAGCTGATCACCGCATTGCCGGTGCAGGCCACCAGGAGCGAACTGGTGCCGATAGTGGCGAGGATCGTTCGCGTAACGGTGTGGAGCTTCTTCACCAGCCTGCTGAGGATCACCGCCAGGGCACCCGATACGTCCAGCGCCGAGGCGAATATAAATGCACACAGCATGACCACAATCGGGCCGGTCATCGAGTACATCCCGCCCCGGTTCAGCAGCACATTAATATTGTTGGCCGTGGCCTGGTCCAGCGCTATCGTCTGTATGCCAGGCAGCATCTCCGATTTAAAGCCGTTGATGGCCGCACTGATAATGTCGGGAAGCGTAATGGCCTGAAACAGCACCGCCAGCACGATGCTGGACAGGGCCGAGGCAACCAGCACAATCACCGAGTCCCATTTTTTGATAGCACCCACAAAGACCAGCAGCGCCGGGCAGAGCAGCAGCGGGCTTAGCCAGAACAACTGCGACAGCGCCAGTTTCATCACCGCAATCGCCGCCATCTGTCCATCGGTGCCGCTCTGGAGGTGACTGCCCAGCACATAAAATCCGCCGCAGGCAATAGCAAAAGCGGGCAGGGCGGTATAGAGCATATTGCGGATGCTCTGGTACAGGTCAGCCCCGGCAGCAATAGCGGCCATGTTGGTGGTGTCGGAGAGCGGCGAGAGCTTGTCGCCGAAATAGGCTCCCGATATCACCGCGCCTGCGGTCACTGGCAGCGACACGTTCATCGCCGAGGCGACGGCCATCAGCGCCACGCCGATGGTGCCCGCCGTTCCCCATGAGGTGCCGGTAAAGGTGGAGATGCAGACCGTGACCAGAAACGCGGTCAGGTACAGGTACGCCGGATTGATGGCGGCCAGCCCGTAATACACCATCAGGGGAATAGTGCCGGAAACCATCCAGCAGCCAATCAGCATCCCGATGGACAGCAGGATAAGAATGGCTGGCACCGCATCTTTAATTTTCCCCACCAGGGCTTTCATCACCTTATTCCAGCCTCCGCCGTAGTAACGGGCGTAGAAACAGGTGACGATGGTGATGCAGATTAACGTGAACTCGACCGGATAATTCAGCAGGCCGATACCGGCGGCAAAGAGAATAAAGATCACCGCCAGCAGACCGAGGGCGGAACCGAATGACGGCGCTTTTTGGGCATCCATTATTCTTCTCCTTGCTGCAGATCCGCGATGGCGGTAAAGGCCGCGTCGAGGTCGGCGATCAGCAGCGCCGGGCTTTCCTGGCCGACAGACAAGCGGATCAGGCCGGGGGCGATATTGTCAGCGGCAAGCGCCGACGCGTTGTCGCCCCGGTTGGGGGAGATAATCAGGCTTTCATAGCCGCCCCAGCTACAGCCGATTTTAAACACCCGGCAGGCGTCGATAAACCGTTTCACCCGCGCAAAATTGCCGTCGCGAATTTCAAAGGAAAACAGCCCGGAAAATCCCAGCATCTGTCGGCGGATAAGCGCCTGCTGCACCGGCGTTGCCAGACTGGGATGGCGGATATTGTCCACCTCCGGGCGGGTTTTCAGGTACTCAATCACCTGCAACGTATTCTCCTGATGGCGCTGCATCCGCACCGGCAGGGTACGCAGCCCTCGTAACAGCAGCCAGGCGGCGAACGGCGACAGCACCGCGCCCAGTAGCTGGTGGGAGAAATCGCGGATGGCGGTCATTCGTTGGTGAGAGGTGATCACCGCCCCGGCGATTAAATCGCTGTGACCACCGAGATATTTGGTGCAGGAGTGAATGACGATGTCGAAGCCGAGCGTCAGCGGCTTTTGAAACAGCGGCGTGGCCCAGGTGTTATCGATAACGGTGGTAATATTGTGCGCCCTGGCAAGCGCAGCGATGGCCGTCAGGTCAACCATGTTCATGGTCATGGTGCCGGGGGACTCGGTATAAATGACGCGCGTATTGGGTCTGATATAGCGGGCGATCTCCTCCGTCGTGCCTGTTAGCGCCAGGTCATAGCGGACGTTGAATCTGTCTGCCATTTGTTTGACCAGCGCCAAAGCCGGGCCATAGACATTGTTGGCGAGGATAATATGATCCTCGCTGCGCAGGTTAGCCATCAACACCGCGCTGATGGCCCCCATCCCTGAAGCAAAACAGCGGCAGGCCTCGCCGCGCTCAAGCCTTGCCAGCTTTTCCTCCACCATCTGGACCGTCGGATTTAACCCGCGCGAGTAAATATAGCGATCGGCCTCATGCTGCATATCATCGCAGTAGGCCTGGTAGTTTTTCTGCACAAACAGGCTGGTCTGGATAATGGGTGGACTGACCGCCCCAAAGTAGCGCTCATGCGGCTCATCCAGCCCGGAACAGGCCAGATTATCGTCGGTGGCAAAATCCGCGTTTTTAAGAAGCATATTGCTGATTTCCATAGTTAATTCCCTTTTATGTAGCGTATGGCAGGCCGGACAACGCGTAGCGGTGCCCGCAGGCGTTCTGCGCCTGTAAATTTTTGATCGTGATAAACGTGAAAGGCTTAAGCCGTACGCGCGGGGCGTGGCGGCCCGGTTTTCACGGTGAGGATGAAATGCGGAAGACAGGCGGCAGGGAAGAGGGTTAACGGACACTCTCCTGCAGCCGTCAGGGAGACGGGCATTGGTGGCTCAGTGGGCATAAACAACTTTCCTTTCAGGCGGCGTTGGTTAATGCGTCCTGTCACTCACGGCGCGGGGCGTAATGCCCCGGAGTCAGGGGGTTCTTTTGGGGGAGCGGGTATCAGCCTGGTGGGGCTTTCCGTTTACCTCTACCCTTTAAAGCGGGGCGATTATCCCGTTTTGGGATAATCCTGTAAATGGCTGATATTCGATTTTGGGATATATATCGGATCATACCTATGTCATCTATTTATTCTGATGAATATCAGTTGGTTATAAAAATCCTCCGCAACGCAAGGCGTGAAAGGGGGTTGACGCAGGCAGCGGTCGCTTCTCAGTTGGGAAAAAAACAGTCGTTTGTCGCAAAAGTTGAGGGGGGAGAGAGGCGGCTGGATATCGTGGAGTTCGTGCATATCTGTCGCTTATTAGCTATCGATCCGTGCGTGATTCTCAATGAAATGAAATAGGCGATTGAGTCTCTGCCCTGGCGGGGGCCGTGCCTGCGCGGTGCCGGACTGGCGATGACGCTGCCTGGCCTGCGCAATAAACCAGCATCCGGTTGCCCCTGGCTTGCAATTGCCGACCACAGCAGTGATAATGCGCCTGCGCGTTGGTTAACAACGCTCTCAATGGGGGCTCTGTTGGTTCTCCCGCAACGCTACTCTGTTTACCAGGTCAGGTCCGGAAGGAAGCAGCCAGAGCAGATGACGTGTGTGCCGGGATGTAGCTGGCAGGGCCCCCACCCAATTCTGCAAAGCCATTTTTCCGCGTTAAACCGGTTTCTTCATCAATTCAAAACTGTCGCGCCTTCAGATTATTTATTTCTTAATCCGGTAATCATATTTTATTGTCACGGAAACGCAGTAAATCCTTCATCCTTTTGTCATAAAAGCCCGGCAGAATAATAATGGGATTAGATTTCGGGATAAAGCATTCAGATAATTTATCTACCCAACGATAACTCACTTTTTATATTACCTGCCACGGGAAGCGTTAACCATGACCCATGTAGTCCTGAATGTCAAAATTGATGAAACGCTTAAAGACAGGCTTCGTCAGTATGCAGAAGCAAATAATGAAAACTTAAGCACGACCACGGAAAAGCTACTGATCACGGCATTTGACGTCGTTGATGATGCGGATATCCAGGAAGATGACATCGACAGTCAGCACACTGAAGAAGAGCCATCCCCGCTGACTTCTAAAGAAATCAAAGCATTACGAAAAATCCTCAAGAAGAAAAAATGAAACCACAAACGTCGGTAGCGCGAAATTATAAAGAGGCCTGCGAGTTGCTACGCTCCGGGAATGTGAAACAGGTTCGTCTTAACTGGAATGTGGGTAGCGATGAGTTTTTTCGTATTGCGTCAGACTGGTGCGATACCGGCGCAAAAATTAAAAAAGAGGGCGGCAGTTTTATTATCTCGCTGAAGGGATTCCCCATTCCTCCCCAGTTATAATACCGCGTCATTAAAGTGAAATTATTCACGGCGATAATGACCGCAATAAGAAAGCGATATGACCACCTCATCTTGTACAGGGAAGAAATTTAAGGCGGGCCGCGAGGTCCGCCGTTATTTTATTTGCTGATTCAGGATACTTTGGTGAATAACTTCTGGCGATTGATCACCTCGCCGTCGGTGCGGAACTTCCCGTCTCCCGCGTAGTGCAGGGTCTGTGGCCATGCGGGTCTGGGATTCACGCGGGCAGCCACCACTTCAAAAATAAAAAAGTTATAGCGATCGACCATCGCATCGTCGTACAGCCGACACTCAAAATTACCGTGACATTCCGCGATCGACGGCGCGCTCACCTGCTCGCTTTTCTCTGCCGTCAGCGAAAAGGCCTCAAACTTCTCGGTGTCGTCGCCGCTACAGTTGCCGATTTTTGCCACCGTATCCGCTATCGCTGCGTCCGGCAGATTGATGACGCATTCGCCGCTCTGACGGATCAAATCAAAGCTGGCGTTGCCCGCTGAAATCATGCAGCCCACCAGTGACGGTGAAAACGCCAGAATGGTGTGCCAGCCCAGGGTCATGATATTTTGTCGATCCTGCCAGCGGCTGCTGATCAGCACCACCGGACCCGGCTCCAGCCAGTGCCGGACATCCTCTAATGGCCAGTTTTGCTTTTTCATGAAGACGATCTCCTCTCGGCCCATTTAATAAACGATTGTTTATCAAGCGCTTTACTGTAAAGCCAGCCCTGACCGTACTGCACGCCGTGTTCACGTAGCCAGGACGCCTGCTGTGGCGTCTCAATACCTTCCGCCACCATTTCAAGGTTAAGCGTTTTTGCCATCTTTATGATGTACGGCGTGACATTTTTGTACTCCAGCGCGTCGATAAAGGATTTATCGATTTTCAGCAGATCGGCCTCGATCTCCTGCAAATAGCTCAGGCTGGAAAAGCCGGTGCCGAAATCATCAATGTATATCGCGTGACCGCTCGCCCGGTAGCGGGCAATGAACGGCGCGCTGATCTCAGGGTCGGCAAAGCTGCGCTCGGTCAGCTCAAGCGCAATCTGAGCTGGCTGAACCTGCCAGTGTATGAGCTGTGCGGCCAGCAGCGTTGGCAGGGAAGGGGAGATCAGATCGCTGGCGGCGATATTAATTGAAATGTGCCGGTGCGGGTGCTGGTGCAGCCATTCGCCCAAATCCGCGAAAACCTGTTCAATAATCAGCTCGGTAAGCGGCGCCATCAGGCCAGTCTGTTCGGCCAGCGCGATAAAAATATCCGGCGACAGAAACGAGCCGTCGGGCTGCTGCCAGCGGGCCAGCGCTTCAGCGCCCACCAGCTCGCCGCTGTTCAGCGACATAATCGGCTGATAATGTACCGTAATATCCCGTGAGCGGATCGCATCCTGCAAACGCTGTCGCGGCGACTGAAGCCGCCTCTGGAGCCGCAGGATCAGCCAGGCCGCCAGCAGGCTGATGGAGCCACCGAAGGGCAGCCAGTACAGCAACTGCTGCCGCCAGTATTCATCCAGCGGTACGGTGGAAGCCCAGGTCACGGTGGCAATATTCAGATCCGGGTAACGGGTGACATGGTACAGGATGTTGTTCTGGCGAAACTGTGTCTGGCCCGTGCGGGCCGCCTCCTGCCAAATACCGTGGGCAAGCGGACTGCTGCTGGCAATCAGCAAATGACTTTTCACGCCGATTAGGGCGACGTTGATAGGCCAGGAGCCATAAGGCACGACATCAATTAATGATTCCGGGTCAATCATCACCACGTAGCGGGCGCTGCCCAGCGCGACCATATTTCGCTTGATCCCCAGATCGCTTTGCGCGGTATACCAGAAACGATAGCCTTTTGGTGTCATCGCCAGCGGCGGGGAAAACGCTTCGCCTGTGCTCGTGCCTTCGAGCGACGAGCAGACCGGCTGCAGCCCATTCATGAAGAGGATTTCCTGAACATAGCGCCGCGTATAGGCGACGCGGCGCATTTCCAGCAGGTGCCGCCCGCTACAGGAGGTGGACTGAAGAATCTCCAGATTCTGTAACGCGTCTTCAGCCTGATCCGCCACTTTTTCGGTACGCAGCAGCACCCGCGAGGAAAAGCTTTCCAGCTCGCGGTTAAAAGCTTGTGAGGCGTGTCGCTGCGCCATCCAGACGCTCAGGCTGACCGGCAGGAGGGCGGTGAGGATCAGGAGGCCGGAGATCGGGACGATCAGATACCGGGATCGCATAATGGTTCTTCTTTAACGGAGATAAAAACAGGTATCCTGAAAGGATAGCGTTGGTTGCGCTATCGTACATTGATTTTAGCCAGCGAGAGCGCAATGAAGAAAAGCGAGTTTGTCACTCAGGATTTGCTTAGCAAAATATATCAGAACGAGGAAGCGGGTCCGCGCAAGCTTGCCCCGGAGCGCCAGCTTGCGCAGGAATACGGCGTCTCGCGATTTACCATCCGTCAGGCGCTGGAAAGGCTGGTTAAAATCGGCGTCGTGCGTATCGTGCAGGGGTCCGGGATCTGGATCAACGAGTCGGCGCGCAATAATCCGCTGGTGTATAACTCGATCACCGAAAAGCGCTTCGATCAGATCCGCTTTCGCACCATCAGCCTGCACAAGAAACGCCCGGATCGCGACGAGCAGCAGATTTTTGGCATTAGCGAAGAGTCTTTTATCTGGCAGTTTTGTCGGTTGCGCTATGTGGATGACGCGGCGGTGCAAATTGAAGTCTCACGTATGCCGGTGACCTTTTTTGCCGATCTTAACCAGCAGGTCATTGAACGCTCGCTTCAGCAATACGTTCTTAGCAAGGGATATCAAATTTCCCATCTGCTGACCAGCTACCGGGCGGTGAATGTCAGCCGCGAGCAGGCGGCGCTGCTGGGCTGTAAAAAAGGCAGCCCGGCCATGCATATTAATAATCGCGGTATTTTAAGCGGCGGGCAGGTGTATGAAATCAGCGATATTATCGATATCAATTACACCTGCACTTATGTGATCCCGCATAACCGGGATAATCTGGCGTGGCGTCAGGGCGGTGCCTGACCTCAGGGAGTGTGGATGGCCCCATCCGCCAGGCGGCTTTGCGTCCACTCATGCGGGCGATACACCACCGGGTACTGCTGCGCCAGCGCTTCATTAAAAGAGACGCCAATACCGGGTTGCTCCGGCGGATAAATAAAGCCTTCTTTGACCTGCGGTGCGCCAGGGAAAACGGCATCGGTGGTTGCGGATCGCGGAATAAATTCCTGGATAGCGGCATTGTGCAGGTGGATATTCAGATGGGTGTTGACCGCGACGCCTATCGGCGTCATATCACCGGGACCGTGCCAGGCCAGGCGCACGCCAAAAGCCTGGCACAGCACCGCCAGCTTCAGGGCGGGCGTGATGCCGCCAATCTGCGAAATATGGCAGCGAATAAAATCAATGCGTCGGTTGACGATCAGATCGTGCCACTCCGCCGGATTATTAAATAATTCGCCCATCGCCAGCGGCGCGCTGCTGTGCTGGCGGACCTGTTCCAGCCAGGCGCTTTGCTGCGGCGGCAGAATGTCTTCAATAAACCACGGCTGATACGGCTCAAGCTGTTTTGCCAGCTGTATTGCCTGCTGGGGAAATAACCGCTCATGCACGTCGTGCAAAATATTCAGCGAATAGCCGTACTTTTCACGCAGCGCTTTAAACATGGCGACGGTATTATTGAGATATTCCTGCTGCGAATAATACGCGCCATCGCCCGCATTTTCCGGGGTGCGCATACTGGCAGGCGTGCCGCCGTAAAATCCGAGCTGGCAACGAATATGCTGATAACCCTGCGCGCGCAGTCCGTCCACGGCGCTAAAAAGCGTATCAAGCGTGTCGCCGCTGGCGTGCGTGTAGGCGGCGATGGCATCGCGGGATTTGCCGCCGAGCAGCTGATAAAGCGGCATTCCGGCGAGCTGGCCTTTGATATCCCACAGCGCCATATCCACGCCTGAAATGGCGTTGTTCATCACCGGGCCATTGCGCCAGTAAGCGTTCACATTCATCATCTGCCACAGATCTTCAATATGATTCGCATCGCGTCCGATAAGCAGCGGAACCAGATATTCATCGACCAGCGTTTTGACCGCCAGCGGGCGTTGCTGGAAGGTCGCGCAGCCGTGTCCCGTCACGCCCTTGTCCGTGGTGACGCGCACCGTTACCAGGTTATGGCGATCCGGGCGGGTAATAAAACATTCAATGTTTTTAATGATCGTTGGGGTCACGGCAAATACTCCTGTGCGACGTTAATTCTCAGCTTAAGCAAAATATGGCAATTATCATCACCCAGAATTTACCGATGGGTAAATGCTTTTTTTAATATTTTTTTTGGTCAGGTATTGTTTGGTAAAACAATTAAAAACCAGACCAATTTAATAAAAATTGCGCTTAATGATGCTTTACAGCGGCAAAATGTGAGCCGCTTCATGTTTTATTGGTTTGTTTTGTTTTCACAGTTTCTCTACTCTCATTAACTGAATGAGAACAACCCGATATCCGGCAGGAGTCTGTATGGGAATGGATGAAGCAATCACCAGTATTATCCGTCTGGTCGGCGGGCAAGAGAATATTAACAACGTCTGGCACTGTATGACGCGGCTGCGCTTTGATCTGGTTGATAATAATAAAGTTGATCAAAATGAAATTAAAAAGCTGCCCGGCGTGCTGGGCGCGCAGCTTCAGAGCGACCAGTTTCAAATCATTATTGGTCCGAAGGTGAACGGCTGGTATGAGCAACTGCTGGCGGTGCTGGGGCATAACGAAAGCGCGAAACCGGCGGCGAAGAAGCAGGAGCGTAAAGGTCTGGTGTCGCTGTTTATGGATACCGTCTCCGGCGTATTTGGGCCGATTGTGCCGGCTATCGCCGGGGCAGGGATGATCAAAGGGCTGCTGGCCGGGCTGATTGCGTTACAACTGGTGCCTGCCAAAAGTGATACCGTGGTGGTGATCGACCTGATCGCCAGCGGCGTATTTTATTTCCTGCCGTTCTTCCTCGCGGTATCGGCGGCGAAAATCTTTAAAACCAACGAATATCTGGCGGCGGCGGTGGCGGCCTGCCTGATGTATCCGTCGCTCATTGAGGCGGCGAAAGCGCTGGCGGCCCATCAGGACGGCGCGGTAAGCGCCTTCTGGCTGCTGGACGTGCTGCCGGTGTCGGTATTCAACTACGCCTCCAGCGTGATCCCGGTGATCTTCTCAATACTGGCGCTCAGCTATATCCACCGCTGGGTTGACAGCTTTATGCCGGATGTCCTTAAAACGGTATTTACCCCCACGCTGACCCTGTTTCTGGCTGCGCTGGCTGCGCTGGTGATTATCGGACCGATTGGCATCTGGCTGGGTAAAGCGCTGGCGTATTTTATTGAGGGATTATTTGGCGTTTCGGCAAGTTTTGCCGGGCTGATTGTCGGGGCGATCCGCCCGGTGGCGATCCTCACCGGAATGCACCACGCCATGACGCCCATCGCGCTACAGAACTTCAGCGATCGCGGCTACGATATGCTGATGCCGATGATGTTTATGGCTAATATGGCGATTGCGGGCGCGACCTTTGCTATCTGGCGCATCAGCAAAGACCGCCAGGAGAAAACCGTGACCCTGTCCGCCGCTATTTCAGCATTACTGGGGATCACCGAACCTGCGCTGTTTGGCGTCCTGACCCGCTATAAGAAAGCGTTTATCGCCGCCACGGTAGCCAGTTCGCTGGCCTCTGCGTTTATCGCTTTCTTTGGCGTGCGGCTGTATGGCTATATTTTATCGAGCATTTTCAGCCTGCCTGCCTATATCGGCCCGTACTTTATCTTTGCTATTTCCGGTGTGGCAATAGCGCTGATCCTTTCCTTCGTTCTGACCACCGTGCTGGTGGGGAAAGAGCAATAATTCTCTTCACGATCTGCGCATTACGCGCAGATCGCTTTTCCGTTTCGACAACCCACTTGATCTTTATCCGGCAACGCGCTACCGTATTGTTATGTTATAACATATAAATCGAGGTTGCCATGAAACCGGATATCCATCCACACTATCGCACCGTGGTTTTCCACGACACCAGCGTTGACGAATATTTTAAAGTGGGTTCTACCATTAAAACGGATCGGGAAATCGAGCTGGAAGGAGTGAAATACCCTTACGTAACGCTGGATGTGTCTTCCGCTTCCCATCCGTATTACACCGGGAAACAGAAAACGCTGAATACCGAAGGCAGCGCGGCACGATTCCAGCAGCGCTACGGTCGCTTTCTTAACGCTAAGAAGGGCTAACCATGCAGGTTCTTAATTCATTGCGCAGCGCAAAACAGCGCCACCCCGATTGCCAGATCGTCAAACGCAAGGGGCGGCTGTACGTCATCTGCAAATCGAATCCGCGCTTTAAAGCGGTGCAGGGACGTAAGAAAAGACGTTAAACCTCGCGCAGGCTTTGCAGGGTGCGCTTCTGATTGCCGTCGGCAGAAAAATTGTCGGCGGCAAGCCAGCGTTGCAGCGCCCGATTAATCTCCGGCCATTCACTGTCAATAATCGAAAACCAGTCGGTGTCCCGGTTGTGGCCTTTAACGACCAGTGCCTGACGAAAACGCCCCTCATACTGAAAGCCCAGTCGCTGCGCCGTCCGGCGCGAAGGTTCATTCAGGCTGTTACATTTCCATTCGTAGCGTCGGTAGCCCAGCGTCTCAAAGGCATAGTGCATCAGTAACCACTGCGCTTCGGTGGACATCGGCGTTTGACGAAGCAGCGGTGAAAAGTGAACGTGTCCTACTTCCATCACGCCATTGCTGGCATCAATCCGCATTAACGCCAGCGTTCCCACCGCTGTACCGCTGCGCTTATCAATCACCGCAAAATGGATCGGATCGCCGAGGGCGCGCACGCTTGCAACCCAGCGGGCGTATTCTTCCTCGCTTTGCTCCGGCTCACGCGGTAGCCACGTCCAGCTACGGCTATCTTCAGCACTGGCATGGGCGGCAAACAGGGCGCTGGCGTGCTGGATATCCAGCGGCTCAAGGCGGCAGTATTGCCCTTCAAGCGTCACCCGTTCCGGGTGTGGACGCGGCTGCCAGTCCGGTAGCGCATCGCCTACCGGCTGACCAAATTGATTAAGCTGGCTCATCATATTCTCCTTCTGCATCAATAGCTGATTATGCTGACATAAAAAGCCAGGGTACAGCGCTAATGAGCGGCTTCGGCGCGGGCGAGGGTGAAAATATCGTAGAAGGAGAGGTCGCCTTTGGTGGCGATCATTTTCTCAAGCTGGGCTTTATACGGCGCTTCCACGCGCGGAGAATGCAAAATGCTTTCGATAAGCTGCGGCGGGGCGTAACGCGTGTTATACCATTCGCCGTTAAAGCAGACGCGGAAATCCAGCACGTCGATATCCTCGTAGCGGTAGCGCGGATTGACGTCAAAAAAGAAAAAGGCGTTAAACAGGATAAACAGCACCACCAGCAGCCACACCGAATCGGCGAGGGTTTCCGAGCGCAGCATCACCACCAGCGTGGCAAACCAGGCAACGTACATACCAATAAACAGGCCGGGGTGATTGCGGATAAAGCTGATGCTAAAGCGCGGACGGTTATCGCGCTTTTCGCGGGTATTGATTTCATTAATGGTATCGGTCAGCAATCGCCGTATTTCTGTCATTTTTGGCCTTTCTTATTCTACAAACGCAGGGAAGCATCCCATTTTAGGTTGTAATAAAGCCAACAAAAAGTAACAGATTAGTTGCGAAAAAGCATAACAGTTACGCGGATATGCTTTTAATAATCCGCGCCGGATTGCCGCCGACTACCACGTTATCCGGGACATCTTTTACCACTACCGCACCGGAAGCGACGACAACGTTATTGCCAATCGTCACGCCGGGGTTGATCACCGCGCGACCGCCGATCCAGACGTTGTTGCCGATGACCACTGGCTTACCCAGCTCCACGCCACTGTTACGCTCGGTGGCGTCCAGCGGATGCGTTGCGGTGTAGATATGCACGCCGGGTGCCAGCATACAGTTATCGCCGATGTGGACAGGGCAGACGTCGAGCACCACGCAGTCAAAATTGGCGTAAAAGTTTGCGCCGAGGTGGATATTGTAACCATAGTCACAGCGGAAACTGGGTTCGATATACGCGTCTTCGCCCTTGCCGAGCAGGTCGCCCAGCAGCGCTTTACGTACTGCGCCTTCGTCAGGATCGGTGTGGTTATAACGATGAACAAGATGCCTGGCGCGCAGACGGTCAGCCTTAAGCGTCTCATCCTGCGGGCTATAAAGCTCACCGGCAATCATTTTGCGTTTTTCTTCACTCATACGGCACTCCTCATTAAAGGGGTATACCTTAAAAGGTCTTGCTGCCGCAGGGAACGTTCCCCATCAGCCGGTGTGACATTACTCACATTTTATCTGGCAGACAAACGGAAAAGGGGGAAACATGACGTAATTCATATCCTGAAAAATAAAAAGCGTATTAACGAATAAATTTCCAGACTGATGGAGGGATTTTGTCGTAGAGCTTATTCATGGTCAGTTCAGCCAGACGGTGGTCGGCGGCTGAGTAAAATACGGCCAGCTCATTATCTGATAATTCATATTTGTTCTTCTCAATAACGCGTTCGAGCGTGTCAATTGTCTGACAGCGCCTCAAACGCATCAAATAATCAGTTTTTGTTAATGCCTTGTCAGTCATAGATGTACCTTGTTGATTATCATCATTTTAGCAGGAGAGGCTCACCGGGTTAGCCTGGCTCACATTGACAAAGCTGTGAAACAGGTTATTACCGGATTTGCGCCACTTCTGCAAATCTTGCGTACTAATGCCATAGCTGCTGAACAACATAAAAGTGTCGTCCAGATATTCATCAATTTGCATGACCAAATTATTATCTTCATTGTGCTTAATTTTGTAATTAAGTGCGAAGGTAGCAATATGCTCGATAAGCTCATTAAGCTGGAGGTTGATCGCAGAAGTCGGATCGTTTACCCAGCCATGATTGCTCTCATCGAGATTGGCGATGCATTCATGATACAGGTTTTCACAGAGAAATTTAAGCTGTGCGATGTCATGTCTTTTTGGCGAGTATTCGTCCATAACGCACCCCTTATAAATGTTTTAAACAACGACTGGCGAACACCGTTTGGGATGGTACAACTCACTAACCTTGAAGCTAACGCTCACTCCTGATGCCTTAACTATAATCTACTCTCAAAAAGATTTCACCGCTCTGGAACGAAAAATTACAATTCTGACATTTTAATACTTTTCTCAATGCCAGTGGGTAAAGGATATGCAGCGAAATTCAGATATGGGTAGAAAATGCAGAAATGAATACATTATAGAAACAGTCGTATTACCAGGAAATATCTTAATACTTTACGGGTAAACTTACGCCGTTAATTGTCAGACATAAATAATCATGAGCAGGCAAATAAAAAGGGCCGCAAATGCGGCCCTTTAGCAACAGCGAGATTAATGCCGTTCTACGGGATGAGAATGTTCTACATCTTCATTCTTGCGGCTGAAGCGGCGGCGAACCACCACGAAGAATACCGGAACGAAGAAGATAGCCAGCACGGTTGCCGTGACCATCCCACCCATTACGCCAGTACCGACGGCGTTCTGCGCGCCGGAGCCTGCGCCGCTGCTGATTACCAGCGGCATAACCCCAAGGATAAACGCCAGTGAGGTCATCAGGATCGGACGCAGACGCATACGTACCGCTTCCAGCGTGGCTTCAATCAGCCCTTTGCCTTCTTTCTCCATCAGGTCTTTGGCGAATTCCACGATCAGTATCGCGTTCTTCGCCGATAGCCCAATGGTTGTCAGCAGGCCCACCTGGAAGTAAACGTCGTTGGTCAGTCCACGGAAGGTGGCCGCCAGCAGCGCACCGATGACCCCCAGCGGAACGACCAGCATGACCGAGAACGGAATCGACCAGCTCTCATACAGTGCAGCCAGACACAGGAAGACGACGATCAGCGAGATGGCGTACAGGGCAGGAGCCTGGTTGCCGGACAGCCGTTCCTGATAGGACATCCCCGTCCAGTCATAGCCGATCCCGGTAGGCAGTTTGCCGACCAGCTCTTCCATCAGATCCATCGCTTCACCGGTACTCTTACCGGGCGCGGCTTCACCAAGGATTTCCATTGACGGCAGACCGTTATAGCGTTCCAGACGCGGAGAGCCATACTCCCAGTGCGTTGTTGAGAAGGCGGAGAACGGCACCATCTGACCATCGCTGCCGCGCACGTACCAGTTGTCGATATCGCTCGGCAACATACGGTACTTCGCATCCGACATCACGTACACTTTCTTCACGCGACCACGGTCGATGAAGTCGTTAACGTAGCTACCGCCCCAGGCTGCGCCCAGCGTGGTATTGATATCGCTGATGGAAACGCCCAGCGCCTGCGCTTTTTCCTGATCGATGTCGATCTTGAACTGCGGCGTATCTTCCAGGCCGTTCGGACGCACGCCCGCCAGCATGTCTGGATGTTTTGCCACTTCGCCCAGCAGTTGGTTACGCGCCTGCGTCAGCTTCTCATGCCCCAGACCACCCTGATCGATAAGCTGGAAGTCAAAGCCGGTGGCTGTCCCCAGCTCCACAATCGCTGGCAGGTTGAAGGCAAACACCATCGCATCTTTAATCTGCGAGAAGGTGCCCATCGCCCGGCCGGTGATCGCGCCGACTTTGTTTTCATCGCCCGGACGATCGCCCCAGTCTTTCAGGGAAACGAAGGCAATACCGGTGTTCTGACCGCGACCGGCAAAACCAAAGCCGTTAACCGCAAACACCGATTCAACGTTGGCTTTCTCTTTATTGAGATAGTAATCGGTCACTTCATCCAGCACTTTCTGGGTACGTTCCTGGGTGGCACCCGCCGGAAGCTGGGCCATGGTCAGGAATACGCCCTGGTCTTCATCCGGCAGGAACGAACTTGGCAGACGAACGAACAGGAACGCCATACCCGCCACGATGATGATATACAGCAGCAGATAACGTCCGGTACTGCGCAGGATGTTGCCAATACTGTCGGTGTAATGATGCGTGCTCTTATCAAAGGTGCGGTTAAACCAGCCGAAGAAGCCTTTATTATGACCATGCCCGCCTTTAGCAACCGGCTTAAGCATGGTGGCACAAAGCGCAGGCGTCAGGATTAATGCCACCAGTACCGAGAGGGCCATCGCCGAAACGATAGTAATCGAGAACTGGCGATAAATGGCCCCGGTCGAGCCGCCGAAGAAGGCCATCGGGATAAATACCGCAGACAGCACCATCGCAATCCCGACCAGCGCGCCCTGAATTTGCCCCATCGATTTGCGCGTGGCCTCTTTGGGCGGCAGTCCTTCTTCCGCCATCACACGCTCGACGTTCTCCACCACCACGATGGCGTCATCCACCAGCAGGCCTATCGCCAGCACCATCCCGAACATCGTCAGGGTGTTGATGGAATAGCCAAAGGCTGACAGCACGGCAAATGTCCCCAGCAGAACCACCGGCACCGCAATCGTCGGGATCAGCGTCGCGCGGAAGTTTTGCAGGAACAGATACATGACCAGGAACACCAGAATGATCGCTTCGACCAGCGTTTTCACCACTTCGTGAATCGAGATCTGCACGAACGGCGTGGTGTCATACGGATAAACAATCTTCATCCCTGACGGGAAGAACGGCTCCATTTTCTTCAGTTCAGCACGGATCGCGGTGGCGGTATCCAGCGCGTTTGCGCCGGTCGCCAGTTTGATCCCAAGACCGGAGGCGGGCTGACCGTTAAACTTAGCCACCACATCGTAGTTTTCACCGCCAAGCTCAATGTTTGCCACGTCTTTCAGGCGAACCTGAGAACCGTCAGGATTCACTTTCAGCAGGATCTTACCGAACTCGTCCGTTGAGGTCAGACGGGTTTGCGCGATAATGGAGGCGTTAAGCTGCTGGCCTTTCACCGGAGGCGTACCGCCCAACTGACCGGCGGCAACCTGGGCGTTCTGCGAATTAATCGCCGCAATCACATCCACAGGCGTTAGCTGGAAGTTATTCAGCTTGTTCGGGTCCATCCAGATACGCATGGCGTACTGCGAACCAAACAGCTGCACGTCACCCACGCCGGAAGTACGGCTGATGACGTCTTTCATATTGGCGGCCACGTAGTCAGAAATATCTTCCTGGGTCATGGTGCCGTTGGTGTTAATGATCCCGACGACCATCAGGAAGCTACTGGACGACTTCTCAACGCTTACGCCCTGTTGCTGAACTTCCTGCGGCAGTAATGGCATCGCCAGCTGCAATTTGTTCTGCACCTGTACCTGGGCAATATCTGCATCCGTCCCGGAATCGAACGTCAGCGTGATTTGCACCGTACCGGTGGAGTCACTGTTGGAGGACATGTACATCAGGTTATCGATACCGTTCATATTCTGTTCGATAACCTGCGTGACGGTATCCTGCACCGTTTTCGCATCTGCGCCTGGGTAGGTGGCTGAGATCGTAACGGCTGGCGGTGCAATCGTTGGATATTGCGCCACCGGCAATTTGAGGATCGCAAGCCCCCCTGCCAGCATGATGATGATCGCGATGACCCATGCAAAGATGGGGCGATCGATAAAAAACTTAGCCATGTCTTAACGGCTCCTGTTTAAGTTAAGACTTAGTTTGTTCTGACTGGGCACCGGCCGAAGCTTGCTCTTTTTTGTCAGAAGTGACTTCCTGGGCTTTAACCTGAGCGCCCGGACGCACTTTTTGCAGTCCTGTCACAATCACGCGATCGCCGGTTTTCAGGCCATCGGTGACCAGCCATTTGTCGCCAATTGCCTGGGAAGTGGTGATCTGCCGGGCTTCAACTTTGTCGCCCTCACCGACCACCATTGCGGTAGCATCACCGCGTGGCGTGCGGGTCACGCCCTGTTGTGGCACCAGCAGCGCGTTCGGGTTGGTCCCTTCTTCCAGACGGGCGCGCACGAACATGCCTGGCAGCAGCGTGTTATCCGGGTTCGGAATAATGGCGCGCAGGGTGATTGAACCGGTGGTCTGATCGACCGTCACGTCGGAAAATTCCAGCGTGCCGCTTTGGGCGTATTTCTCGCCGTTGTTGGTAATGACTTCGACTTTCGCCTTGCCGTTTTCCTGTTTCAGCGTGCCGTTGGCCATTTCCTGACGCAGGCGCAGGAAATCGTTACTGGACTGGGTCACATCAACATAAATCGGATCGAGTTGCTGCACGGTCGCCAGTGCGTTGGTCTGCCCGCTTTGCACCAGCGCGCCCTCGGTCACGGAGGATTTACCAATCCGGCCGCTGATGGGGGAGGTCACTTTGGTATAGGCAAGGTTGATCCGCGCGGTTTCAACGGCGGCTTTCGCAGCGACCACGGCAGCGCTGGCCTGTTGAGCATCGGCCTGGGCGCTATCGAAATCCTGCTTACTGATGTACTGCGTGCCGATCAGTTTCTGGTAACGATTCAGCGTCACCTGGGCAATTTTCGCGGCAGCTTCTGCTTTGGCTAAATCTCCCTTCGCACTTTCATAAGCGGCCTGATAGGTGGCGGGATCGATCTGATAAAGAGAGACACCGGCTTTAACGTCGCTACCCTCAGTAAAGTTACGTTTCAGGATGATACCGCTGACCTGGGGACGAACTTCCGCAATGCGAAAAGCGCTGGTGCGGCCTGGTAACTCAGTTGTTATTTTCAGAGGTTCAGATTTGAGCGTGACGATACCGACTTCCGGCATCTGCTGTGCTCCTTGTTGTTCCTGTTTGTCGTCACATCCTGTTAGGGCTAAGCTGCCTGAAAGTATCAGAACGACCGCCAGAGGCGTAAACCCTCTGTTTTTGTTCATAAGTAAACCTCAAGTGTCCGATTTCAAATTGATCAATGGATCACGCATCCACCAACCCATTGCTGCGTTTCTATTATCGTCGTGCTATGGTACATACATTCATAAATGTATGTAAATCTGACCTGTGTAAATTCACCCGCTTATGGCACGAAAAACCAAACAACAAGCACTTGAAACACGCCAGCACATTCTGGACGTGGCGATGCGTCTGTTTTCTCAGCAGGGGGTTTCTTCAACCTCGCTGGCTGAGATTGCCAAAGCCGCAGGGGTGACGCGTGGTGCTATCTACTGGCATTTCAAAAACAAGTCTGAACTTTTTAGTGAAATATGGGAATTGTCAGAGTCCAGCATTGCCGACCTCGAGATTGAGTATCAGGCAAAATTCCCCGGCGATCCACTGTCAGTGTTAAGAGAGATATTAATTTATATCCTTGAAGCGACGGTGGTCGTTGAACGGCGGCGCTTAATGATGGAAATTATCTTCCATAAATGTGAATTTGTGGGCGAAATGGCGGTGGTACAGCAGGCCCAGCGCAGTTTGTGCCTCGAAAGCTATGACCGGATCGAGCAAACGCTGGTGCAGTGTATCCAGGCCCGCGTGCTGCCGGAAAGTTTGCTGACCCGCCGCGCCGCGATCCTGATGCGCTGTTATATTTCGGGCATCATGGAAAACTGGCTGTTTGCGCCCGATTCTTTCGATTTAAAAAAGGACGCCCACGATTTCGTCGAGATTTTGCTGGAAATGTTTCAGCATTGTCCCACCTTGCGCAAGCCAGCCTGATTCACTCAACGCTTAACCACGATTTTTAAAGGGGATGCTACTCAGGCTCCCTGCGCCGTGATATTCTGCCAGCGCCATAATCTCCGGTATGCCGGTTTATTCACAAATCACGCTAATACTATGCTGCACAACGCAAATTTACCAAATACCACCCGCATAATAATGCTGGTGTGGGTGCTTTTTTTCGGCTGTTTTTCACAGGTTCAGGCGCGTGCCCAGGCGGCGAATGAGCTTAGCGACCGCGCGGAAATCCAGACGCAGTTAACGAATCTGAGCAAACAAAAAGAGCTTTCCGCGCAGGACAAACTCATCCAGCAGGATCTGACCGAGACGCTGGATGTCCTCGATAAAATCGAACGCGTAAAAGATGAAACCGCGCAATTAAAGCAGCGGGTGGCGCAGGCTCCCGAAAAAATGCGCCAGGTCGCCGAGGGGCTGAGCGCGCTGAGCGACAAAGATAATGACGATGAAACCCGTAAAACGCTGACCACGCTCTCACTGCGTCAGCTTGAGGCGCGGGTCGCCCAGACGCTGGATGATTTGCAGGTTGCGCAAAACGAGCTGGCGACCTACAACAGCCAGCTGGTGTCGCTGCAAACCCAGCCGGAGCGCGTGCAAAACGCCATGTCTACCGCCTCGCAGCAGCTTCAGCAGATCCGCAATCACCTTAATATCTCCGGGGAAGAAGCGCTGCGGCCCTCACAGCAAGCGCTCCTGACGGCGCAGCAGGCGCTGCTCAGCGCCCAGCTCGATCAGCAACGTAAAAGCCTCGAAGGCAATACCGTTCTTCAGGATATGCTACAAAAGCAGCGCGACTACGTGACCGCCAACAGTAACCGCCTCGAGCATCAGCTTCAGCTATTACAGGCGGCAGTAAATAATAAGCGTCTGACCCTGACCGAAAAAACGGCGGAAGAAGCGGTTACGCCGGACGAAACCGCCCGTATCCAGATGAATCCGCTGGTGAAGCAGGAGATGGACGTCAACCAGCAGCTTAGCCAGCGTCTGATCCAGGCGACCGAAAGCGGCAACGATCTGGTCCAACGCAATATCAGAGTCAAAAACTGGCTGGATCGGGCGTTACAGTCGGAGCGCAATATTAAAGAACAGATCGCCGTGCTGAAAGGCAGCCTGTTACTGTCCCGGATTTTATATCAGCAGCAGCAGACGCTACCGTCGGCAGACGAACTGGAAGATATGACCAACCGCATTGCCGATTTGCGTCTCGAGCAGTTTGAAATTAACCAGCAGCGCGACGCGCTTTTCCAGAGCGACACCTTCGTGGCAAAGCTGGAAGAGGGGCACGAAAAAGAAACCGGTCCTGAAGAGCACGATGCGTTACTTCAGATCGTCGAGATGCGCCGGGAATTGCTGGATCAACTGAATAAACAGCTCGGCAATCATCTGATGATGGCGATCAACCTGCAAATTAATCAGCAGCAGCTGATGAGCGTGTCCAAAAATCTAAAGGATATTCTGACCCAGCAAATCTTTTGGGTTAGCAGTAATAAACCGATGAACTGGGACTGGTTCAAAACCTTTCCGGGTGGTGTCCATGAACAGTTCAAGGCCATGAAAATCACCGTGAACTGGGAAAAAGCCTGGCCCGCCGTGTTTATCGCGTTCCTTGCGGGTCTGCCTTTACTGCTGATCGCGGGGCTGATTCGCTGGCGGCTGCACTGGCTGAAAGGGTGGCAGGCAAAACTGGCCTCCGAGGTTGGGCAGTTGCGCCATGACAGCCAGCTTCACACCCCGAAGGCGATCCTGATTGATCTGATCCGCGCTTTGCCGGTGTGTCTGATCATTCTGGCGCTGGGACTGATTTTGCTGACCATGCAGCTGAGCATCAGCGACGTGCTGTGGGCGTTCAGTAAAAAACTCACCATGTACTGGCTGATTTTCGGCCTGTGCTGGAAGGTGCTGGAAAAAGACGGCGTTGCCATTCGCCATTTTAATATGCCCGCCCAGCTTACCAGCCACTGGCGGCGGCAGATTGTGCGTATCAGCCTGGCGCTGCTACCGCTGCATTTCTGGTCGGTGGTTTCTGAGCTTTCGCCGCTGCATCTGATGGATGACGTGCTTGGGCAACTGGTGATTTTCTTCAATCTGCTGGTGATCACCATTCTGACCTGGCCGGTGTTTGTCGATAGCTGGCGCGATAAAGAATCACGCGGCATCCGCCTGGTGACGATCTCCGTGCTGTCGATGGTGCCGATTGCGCTGATGGTGCTAACGGCGACCGGGTATTTCTATACCACGCTGCGCCTGGCCGGTCGCTGGATCGAAACGGTGTATCTGGTGATTGTCTGGTATCTGCTCTACCAGACGGTGCTGCGTGGGTTAAGCGTGGCGGCGCGGCGTATTGCCTGGCGTCGTGCGCTGGCCCGCCGTCAGCACCTGATTAAAGAAGGTGCTGAGGGGGCAGAGCCGCTGGATGCCCCGGCGATGGCGCTGGAACAGGTCAGTCAGCAAACCCTGCGCATCACGATGCTGGTAATGCTGGCCCTGTTCGCGGTGGTGTTCTGGACAATCTGGTCGGATTTAATCACCGTCTTTACCTACCTCGACAGCATCACGCTGTGGCATTACAACGCCAGCGAAGCCGGGGTTAGCGTGATTAAAAACGTCACTATGGGCAGCCTGCTGTTTGCGCTGGTGGCGGCGATGGTCGCGTGGGCGTTGATCCGCAACCTGCCGGGTCTGCTGGAGGTGCTGGTGCTCTCGCGGCTGAACATGCGTCAGGGGGCGTCTTACGCGATTACCACCGTTCTCAACTATGCCATTCTGGTGGTGGGAACGATGACGGTCTTCGGATCGCTCGGCGTCTCATGGGATAAACTTCAGTGGCTGGCGGCGGCGCTGTCGGTCGGGCTGGGTTTTGGCTTACAGGAGATTTTCGGTAACTTTGTAGCGGGCCTGATTATCCTCTTCGAGCGCCCGGTGCGTATTGGGGATACGGTCACTATCGGCACCTATTCCGGAACGGTCAGCAATATCCGCATCCGCGCGACCACCATCACCGACTTTGACCGTAAAGAGGTGATCATCCCGAACAAAGCCTTTGTGACCGAACGGCTGATCAACTGGTCGCTCTCCGACACCATTACCCGCGTGGTGATAAGCCTCGGCGTGGCCTACGGTTCCGATCTCGATAAAGTCAAAGAGGTACTGCTAAAGGCGGCGAAAGATCACCCGAAAGTCATGCACGATCCTGAGCCATCGGTGTTCTTTACCACTTTTGGTGCCAGTACGCTGGATCATGAACTGCGCCTGTATGTGCGCGAGTTGCGCGACCGTAGCTATACCGTTGACGAGCTTAACCGCACCATCGACAGGCTGTGCCGTGAAAACAACATTAATATCGCTTTCAATCAGCTCGAAGTGCATTTACGTAATGAAAAGGGCGAGGAGCATCTGGAAGTGAAGCGCGAAGTTAACGGTGACGATCCGGCAGCGGCAATACGCTAAGCGAAAGGGGGCAGACGTGCGCTGTAATGCTGGTGAGTTAAGGAAAACAGGTCTGATGATTCGAGCCTCAGAAGAAGATAAACCTGGCTGAAAGTCTGATGTCGATTTTTCGCCTTCTCCCCCGGGAGGGGGAACAGTCTGGCGTCGTAACTGGATTTGTCATTTTTACTCAGGCTAAGTGGTCTGCCAAACTTAACCCCGGGGCACGTCCTTCCCCCTCTCCCTTGAGGGAGAGGGGGAACGTGTGGTGAAATTGGTTGAGTGCGGAGATAGTTTTCCGCCCTCTCCCTGACCCTCTCCCCCGGGAGAGGGAACGGTCTGGCGTCGTGACTGGATTTGTCATTTTTACTCAGGCTAAGTGGTCTGCCAAACCTAATTCCGGGGCACGTGTGGTGAAATTGGTTGAGTGCGGAGATAGTTTTCCGCCCTCTCCCTGACCCTCTCCCCCGGGAGAGGGAACAGTCTGGCGTCGTAACTGGATTTGTCATTTTTACTCAGGCTAAGTGGTCTGCCAAACTTAACCCCGGGGCACGTCTTTCCCTCTCCCCCGGGAGAGGGAACAGTCTGGCGTCGTGACTGGATTTGTCACTTTTACCTAGGCTAAGTGGTCTGCCAAACCTAACCCCGGGGCACGTCCTTCCCCCTCTCCCTTGAGGGAGAGGGTTGGGGAGAGGGGGAGTTGTGGGTACAGAGCCTCCCCTCTCCCTGGACCAGGTACTGAAGAAAACCAGCCCCGATGACTCGAGCCTCAGAAGAAGATAAATTTGGCTGAAAGCCTGACTCCTTCGCTTTATTTTCAGGCATAAATATGAATCTTTATTCATAAAAATGCTTTAAGTGACTGGCATTACAGACGTGCGCTGCCCCATTGCTTCAGACGTCCTGTGGCGGGGCAAGCTTTTTTTCAAAGTCGCGCTGCACAATCGCCAGCGCTTTCAACACCGTCTCCGGCGCAATCGCGTGTTCTTCCAGCAGCATAATTAAATCTACCGCCAGTTTGACCTCATCCGGGGCGTTTTCCAGTGACATGCTCTCTCCTGTGGTCAGCGCATCAGGCGCGCCAGAACCTGTTCTATTTCATTCAGCGCCTGGCGGCAGCGGGTTATGCGGCCATCAAACACCTCAATTTCCCGCGCCAGCCGTTGCTGATCGCTTAACGTCGTGGCTTCGGCATGTTGCCGGATGCGCAGCTGCTTCATCTCAACCAGGCGGCGTTCAAACTCCTGATGCTGAAGCCGCTTGCGTTGCCATTTGGCGATAACCGGGGAACCGCTGTCCCAGGCGCGCAGCGACCAGCTGGCCGTTTCCTTCGTAATGGCCTCAATCTGGGCGCTCAGATGTTCTGCCAGCCACGCGACCTGCGGCAGTTGCTGCAGCTCAATCGCCCGGCACAGTTCCTCGTAATGCATTTCGGCTTCATCAACGCAGGACTGAAGGCGCGTGCTGCGAGTCTGAAAAAGATGACGATCGAAGCGGGCGCTCAGGGTCGCGTGATGGCCCAGCGGCGCTACGCGGGCGCGTAATTCTTCGAGCTGCTGATGCAGAATATGCAGTAGCCGGGTGGTTTTCATCATACTCTCCATGAAAATGACAACAGCTATGCTACATTAGCCATTCAGTTACGTAACGATTCGGTCTATGCGACGCACTATTCTAATCATCATTGGCTGGCTGGCGGTAGTCCTTGGCACGCTCGGCGTTTTTCTGCCGCTGTTGCCGACCACGCCTTTTATTTTACTCGCGGCCTGGTGTTTTGCGCGTTCTTCGCCGCGCTTTCATCACTGGCTGCTGTACCGCTCATGGTTTGGCGGTTATCTGCGCCACTGGCAGACGTATCGTGCAATGCCGCCCGGCGCTAAGCCGCGCGCGATTATCGTCATTATCCTGACTTTTGCTCTCTCCCTGTGGCTGGTCAAAATCCTCTGGGTGCGCATCCTGCTGCTGGTGATTTTAAGCTGCCTGCTGATTTTCATGTGGCGGATCCCGGTGGTTGATGCAAAACAACAAAAGCACTGAAGTGCCATAATCACTGTTGCAATTGTCGCGCGCAGCCAGTAAATTCGACCGTTTTCGAGCACGGGCGCGCCTGGTCAAAGGTTAAACAAATGTTTCTTTTGATCTCTTTCGGCTGCGCTGTGAGTAACACCGTATGAATCAGGCATATATCTATGACCGCAACTGCACAGCAGCTTGAATTTCTGAAAAACAGCATCAAAAGCATCCAGGATTACCCGAAACCTGGCATTCTTTTCCGCGATGTCACCAGCTTGCTGGAAGACCCGAAAGCGTATGCTCTCAGCATAGAACTGCTGGTGGAGCGCTACAAAAACGCCGGGATCACCAAAGTCGTCGGCACCGAAGCGCGCGGCTTCCTGTTTGGCGCGCCGGTTGCGCTCGGCCTGGACGTCGGTTTTGTTCCGGTCCGCAAGCCGCGTAAGCTGCCGCGTGAAACGATCGCTGAAAGCTATGAACTGGAATACGGCACCGACCAGTTGGAAATCCACGTCGATGCGATTCAGCCTGGCGATAAGGTGCTGGTGGTGGACGATTTACTGGCGACCGGCGGTACTATTGAAGCCACCGTCAAGCTGATCCGCCGTCTGGGTGGCGAAGTGACCGATGCCGCGTTCATCATTAATCTGTTCGATCTGGGCGGTGAGCAGCGTCTGGAAAAACAGGGTATTACCAGCTACAGCCTGGTCTCCTTCCCCGGTCATTGATCTTCAGGCTATCTTCTTTGCCATTTTGGTTCCGGGCAGGGCTCGAAATCCTCACGTACTCTCTGTACGCTCTGATTTCTGCGCGCTGGCCGTAACCAAACTGGCGGCAACGATAACACCTGCGTATTACGCGCAGACATGACCTCGCTGTCTTTGTGAGGTTGTGATAGCATTACCCTTCGTGAATCCACCTTCCAGCCTTTCAGAGCCAGCCAATGAGTTATCAGGTCTTAGCCCGAAAATGGCGTCCACAAACCTTTGCTGACGTTGTCGGCCAGGAACACGTGCTGACCGCCCTGGCAAACGGCTTATCGTTAGGGCGCATTCATCACGCATACCTGTTTTCCGGCACCCGTGGCGTCGGTAAAACCTCTATCGCCCGTCTGCTGGCGAAGGGGCTGAACTGCGAAACCGGCATTACCGCTACGCCGTGCGGCGTCTGCGACAACTGCCGTGAAATTGAGCAGGGGCGCTTTGTCGATCTCATCGAAATTGATGCCGCGTCGCGCACCAAAGTTGAAGACACCCGCGATCTGCTGGACAACGTTCAGTACGCTCCCGCGCGCGGACGCTTCAAGGTCTACCTGATCGATGAAGTCCATATGCTCTCGCGTCACAGCTTCAATGCGCTGTTAAAAACGCTGGAAGAGCCGCCCGCGCACGTGAAATTCCTGCTGGCGACCACCGATCCGCAGAAGCTGCCGGTCACTATTCTGTCGCGCTGCCTGCAATTTCATCTTAAAGCGCTGGATGTCGAACAAATTCGCCATCAGCTTGAACACATCCTGGATGAAGAAAAAATCGTCCACGAACCGCGCGCGCTACAGTTACTCTCCCGCGCGGCGGACGGCAGCCTGCGCGATGCGCTAAGCCTCACCGATCAGGCGATTGCCAGCGGCGACGGACAGCTCACGACCGCCGCCGTCAGCACCATGCTCGGCACGCTGGACGACGATCAGGCGCTGTCGTTGATTGAAGCGCTGATTGCCGCCAACGGCGAAAACGTCATGTCGCTGGTCAACGACGCCGCGCTGCGCGGTATTGAGTGGGACGCGCTGCTGGTCGAAATGCAAAGCCTGCTGCATCGCATCGCGATGGTACAGCTTTCGCCGTCGGCGCTGGGCGCAGATATGGCCGCCATTGAGCAGCGGATGCGCGAACTGGCGCGGATTGTGCCGCCAGCGGACATCCAGCTTTATTACCAGACGCTGCTGATAGGTCGCAAAGAGTTGCCGTATGCCCCGGATCGGCGCATGGGCGTGGAAATGACGCTGCTGCGTGCGCTGGCTTTCCATCCGCAAATGCCGCTGCCAGAGCCGGAAGGGGTACAGCAGTCTTTTGCCCCGGTAGCGCCGACGGCGGTGATGTCGCCGACCCAAATTCCCCCGTCGCCAGCCGCACCGCCGCCAGCGCATGAAGCCCTACCGGAAACCACCAGTCAGGTACTGGCGGCCCGTCATCAGCTTCAGCGTGCGCAGGGGGCTGCAAAGCCAAAAAAGAATGAACCGGCTGCCGCCTCCCGCGCGCGGCCGGTGAATAATGCGGCGCTGGAAAGGCTGGCTTCGGTCTCTGAACGTATTCAGTCCCGCCCGGCGCAGGCCGCGCAGGATGCGGCCCCGGCGAAAAAAGAGGCGTATCGCTGGAAGGCGACCATCGTCAACGACGTGGTGAAAGAAGTCGTCGCCACACCGAAAGCGCTGAAAAAAGCGCTGGAACATGAAAAAACGCCGGAGCTGGCAGAAAAACTGGCGATCGAAGCGATGGAGCGCGATCCGTGGGCGGCGGAAGTAAAACAGCTTCAGCTGCCAAAACTGGTTGAACAGGTGGCGCTGAACGCCTGGAAAGAGCAGAACGGCGATGCGGTTTGCCTGCATCTGCGTCCTGCCCAGCGTCATCTCAACTCCGCCGGTGCGCAGCAAAGACTGGCGGAAGCGATGAGCGCTTTATACAGTAAGCCGGTTGAACTCACTATCATTGAAGATGATAATCCGGCGATTCGCACGCCGCTGGAGTGGCGGCAGGCGATCTATGAAGAAAAACTCGCGCAGGCGCGTGAGGCTATTAATGCGGATAACAACATCCAGACGCTGCGTCGTTTCTTTGATGCGGATCTGGATGAAGAGAGTATTCGCCCCATTTGATCGCGCGCCCGGCGTGCGGTCGTCCACCCTCAATGAGAGAGAAGCCTATGTTTGGTAAAGGCGGTCTGGGTAACCTGATGAAACAGGCCCAGCAGATGCAGGAAAAAATGCAGAAAATGCAGGAAGAGATCGCGCAGCTGGAAGTCACCGGCGAATCCGGCGCGGGTCTGGTGAAAGTGACCATCAACGGTGCGCATAACTGCCGTCGCGTGGAGATCGACCCAAGCCTGCTGGAAGACGACAAAGATATGCTTGAAGATCTGGTCGCGGCGGCGTTCAACGATGCGGCGCGCCGTATTGATGAAACCCAGAAAGAGAAAATGGCCTCGGTTTCCTCCGGTATGCAGTTGCCGCCGGGTATGAAGATGCCGTTCTGATGCAAACCAGCCCGCTGTTAACTCAGCTTATGGAAGCTCTGCGCTGCCTGCCGGGCGTCGGCCCGAAGTCGGCGCAGCGCATGGCGTTTACGCTGTTGCAGCGGGATCGCAGCGGCGGAATGCGCCTCGCACAGTCGCTGACGAAGGCGATGTCGGAAATCGGCCACTGCGCCGATTGCCGCACCTTCACCGAGCAGGAAGTCTGCAACATCTGCGCGAATCCGCGTCGGCGGGAAAACGGTCAAATCTGCGTGGTGGAAAGTCCGGCGGACATCTACGCCATTGAGCAGACCGGCCAGTTTTCCGGGCGCTACTTCGTGCTGATGGGCCACCTCTCGCCGCTGGACGGTATCGGTCCGGGTGATATCGGCCTTGACCGACTGGAGCAGCGTCTGGAAAGCGAGCAGCTCAAAGAGGTGATCCTCGCCACCAACCCGACGGTGGAAGGTGAAGCCACCGCCAACTACATCGCCGAACTTTGCGGGCAATATGGGGTTGAAGCCAGCCGCATTGCCCACGGCGTGCCGGTAGGCGGCGAGCTGGAAATGGTCGATGGCACCACGCTGTCGCACTCGCTCGCCGGGCGTCACAAGATTCGTTTTTAACCAAACGGGAGCAGAAATTTTTGCTCCCGCTTGAAATACCTCTCCGCTATCCCCATTTCCCTCTCAACGCTTTTTTACCTTGTAATTGGCATTGAGGTATTTTCGACATGAAAGGACAAGAAACTCGCGGCTTCCAGTCAGAAGTAAAACAGCTTCTGCATCTGATGATCCACTCTCTCTATTCCAACAAAGAAATCTTTCTGCGTGAGCTGATCTCCAACGCCTCAGATGCGGCGGACAAGCTGCGTTTTCGCGCGCTGTCGAACCCGGATCTGTATGAAGGCGACGGCGAACTGCGCGTGCGCGTCTCCTTCAACAAAGAGCAGCGCACCCTGACCATCGCCGACAACGGCGTGGGGATGAACCGTGACGATGTCATCGATCACCTGGGCACCATCGCCAAATCCGGTACCAAATCATTCCTCGAATCAATGGGGTCCGATCAGGCGAAAGACAGCCAGTTAATCGGCCAGTTTGGGGTGGGCTTCTACTCTGCCTTTATCGTGGCAGACAAAGTGACCGTGCGCACCCGCGCGGCGGGCGATGCGGCTGAAAACGGCGTGTTCTGGGAATCCGCTGGCGAAGGTGAATACACCGTTGCCGATATCAACAAGGCGGATCGCGGCACAGAAATCACGCTGCACCTGCGTGAAGGCGAAGACGAGTTCCTCGACGACTGGCGCGTGCGTTCGATCATCAGCAAATACTCCGACCATATCGCGCTGCCGGTTGAGATTGAAAAACAGGAAGAGCAGGACGGGGAAACCGTTGTCTCCTGGGAAAAAATCAACAAAGCACAGGCGCTGTGGACTCGTAACCGTGCTGAAATCAAAGACGAAGAGTACACCGAGTTCTACAAGCACATTGCCCACGACTTCACCGATCCGCTGACCTGGAGCCACAACCGCGTGGAAGGGAAGCAGGAGTACACCAGCCTGCTGTATATCCCGTCGCAGGCACCGTGGGACATGTGGAATCGCGATCACAAGCACGGTCTGAAACTGTACGTGCAGCGCGTTTTCATCATGGACGACGCCGAACAGTTTATGCCGAACTACCTGCGCTTCGTGCGCGGCCTGATAGACTCCAGCGATCTGCCGCTGAACGTCTCCCGTGAAATCCTTCAGGACAGCACCGTCACCCGTAACCTGCGCAGCGCGCTGACCAAACGCGTTCTGCAAATGCTGGAAAAACTGGCGAAAGACGACGGTGAAAAATACCAGACTTTCTGGAAACAGTTTGGTCTGGTGCTGAAAGAAGGCCCGGCGGAAGATCACGGCAATCAGGAAGCGATCGCCAAACTGCTGCGTTTTGCCTCCACCCATACCGACTCTTCCGAGCAAACCGTGTCGCTTGCCGATTACGTCTCACGCATGAAAGAAGGGCAGGAGAAGATCTACTACATCACCGCCGACAGCTACGCGGCGGCGAAAAGCAGCCCGCATCTGGAGCTGCTGCGTAAGAAAGGCATCGAAGTGCTGCTGCTTTCCGAGCGCATCGACGAGTGGATGATGAACTACCTGACCGAGTTCGACGGTAAAACGTTCCAGTCAGTGTCGAAAGCGGACGAATCGCTGGACAAGCTGGCCGACGAAGTTGACGAAAGCGTTAAAGAAGCGGAAAAAGCGCTGACGCCGTTCGTTGAACGCGTCAAAAACCTGCTGGGCGAGCGCGTGAAAGAGGTGCGTTTGACCCACCGTCTGACCGACACGCCAGCCATCGTCACCACCGACAACGACGAAATGAGCACCCAGATGGCAAAACTGTTTGCCGCAGCGGGTCAGGCAGTGCCGGAAGTGAAATACATCTTTGAACTGAACCCGGATCACGTGCTGGTAAAACGCACGGCGGACACCGAGGACGAAGGCCAGTTCAAAGAGTGGATGGAACTGCTGTTGGATCAGGCGCTGTTTGCCGAGCGCGGCACGCTGGAAGATCCGAACCTGTTTATCCGTCGGATGAACCAACTGCTGGTGTCGTAATCACATCGTTTCCCCTCCCCGGCAGGGGAGGGGAGTCGGAGTCCGTGGTTTCCCCCTCTCCCTAACCCTCTCCCGCCGGGAGAGGGAACCGTTCGGCGTCGTTATCGTATTTTCAGGCTAAACGAACCACCCAGTCCAACCGTGGCACGCTTTACTCCCTCTCCCGCCGGGAGAGGGAACCGTTCGGCGTCGTTATCGTATTTTCAGGCTAAACGAACCACCCAGCTTCAACCGTGGCACGTTTTACTCCCTCTCCCTGTGGGAGAGGGAGCTGTCCGGCCGGGGAGGAGAGTCGGAGTCCGTGGTTTCC
>DIJC01000020.1:202993-302139 GCA_002421005.1 Enterobacteriaceae bacterium UBA5654
CTCTCCCGCCGGGAGAGGGAATTGTCCGGCGTCGTTATCGTATTTTCAGGCTAAACGAACCACCCAGCTTCAACCGTGGCACGTTTTACTCCCTCTCCCTGTGGGAGAGGGAACCATTTGGCAGGGGAGGAGATTCGGAGTCCGTGGTTTCCCCCTCTCCCTAACCCTCTCCCGCCGGGAGAGGGAACCGTTTGGCGTCGTTATCGTATTTTCAGGCTAAACGAGCCACCCAGCCTCAACCGTGGCACGTTTTACTCCCTCTCCCTGTGGGAGAGGGCTGGGGAGAGGGCATTCCAGCGGGGGGAGGGTATCCCTGCGCTTTTCCACAATAATCTCCTCATTAACCGTTTCAGCGTGAGCGCCTTCCTTGAGCCATTGCCCGTCTGGTGGTATCTTTTAGCGCTTTGTTCAAAAATATCGACAACCTTTAAGGGGATTTTCGTAATGCGTATTATTCTGCTTGGCGCTCCCGGCGCAGGTAAAGGAACTCAGGCTCAGTTCATCATGGAGAAATATGGCATTCCGCAAATCTCCACCGGTGACATGCTGCGCGCCGCAGTAAAATCCGGCAGCGAGCTGGGCAAGCAGGCGAAAGAAATCATGGACGCTGGCAAGCTGGTTACTGACGAACTGGTCATCGCGCTGGTCAAAGAGCGTATTACTCAGGAAGACTGCCGTAACGGTTTCCTGCTTGACGGCTTCCCGCGCACCATTCCGCAGGCTGACGCCATGAAAGAGGCGGGCATTAAAGTGGATTACGTCCTTGAATTCGACGTGCCTGACGAACTGATCGTTGACCGCATCATTGGTCGCCGCGTTCACGCCGCTTCTGGCCGCGTTTATCACATCAAATTCAACCCGCCGAAAGTGGAAGGTAAAGACGATGTGACCGGCGAAGAGCTGACCACCCGTAAAGACGATCAGGAAGAAACCGTGCGTAAGCGCCTGGTGGAATACCATCAGATGACCGCGCCGCTGATCGGCTACTACCAGAAAGAAGCGCAGGCGGGCAACACCCAGTACGCCAAAGTTGACGGCACTCAGGCGGTCAACGCGGTTCGCGCCGAACTGGAAAAGATCCTCGGATAATGCCTTTCTCACCCGGCTTAAGCCGGGTGAATTTCACCTTTCGCAGCAATTAGTTCCCCTCGTTCACTTTTCAGCTACAATTATCAGCCGTTTTAATGGATAAGAGGCGGTAATGCGTCAGACCAAAACTGGTATTCTGCTGGCTAACCTCGGCACCCCTGAAGCACCCACTGCCGGTGCTGTTAAGCGCTATCTGCGGCAATTTTTAAGCGACAGACGCGTGGTGGATACGCCGCGTGTGCTGTGGTGGCCGCTGCTGCGCGGGGTGATCCTGCCGATCCGCTCTCCGCGCGTGGCGAAGCTCTATCAGTCCGTCTGGATGGAAGAAGGCTCGCCGCTGATGGTCTACAGCCGTCGGCAGCAAAAAGCGCTGGCGGCGCGGCTGCCGGATGTTCCCGTCGCGCTGGGAATGAGCTACGGCAAACCGTCGCTTGCCAGCGCGATTGACGAACTGTTAGCAAATCATGTCGATCATATCGTCGTTCTGCCGCTGTACCCGCAATATTCCTGTTCGACGGTGGCGGCGGTGTGGGATGAACTGGGACGTATTCTGGCGAAAAACCGTCGTGTGCCCGGGATCACGCTGATCCGCGACTACGCCGATGACTCCGCCTATATCAACGCGCTGGCAAACAGCGTGCGCGCCTCTTTCGCGCAGCACGGCGAGCCGGATTTACTGCTGCTCTCCTATCACGGTATTCCGCAGCGCTACGCTAACGAAGGCGATGATTACCCGCAGCGCTGCCGCGATACCACCCGCGAACTGGTGTCGGCGCTGGAAATCGATCCTGATAAAGTGATGATGACCTTCCAGTCGCGTTTCGGGCGCGAGCCGTGGCTGACGCCGTATACCGACGAGACGCTAAAAATGCTGGGCGAGAAGGGCGTGAAGCATATTCAGGTGATATGCCCAGGCTTTGCGGCGGACTGTCTCGAAACGCTGGAAGAAATTGCGGTCCAGAACCGGGAATTCTTTATGGAAGCGGGCGGCGAAAAGTATGAATACATTCCGGCACTCAATGATTCAGCCGATCATATCGCCATGATGGACGAAATTACCCTTCCGTATCGCTGATCGCGCGACTGGCGGGGAGTATGCTACTATTCTCCGCCTGTTCACTGCCATCAGAATCCGCCCCATGAAATTTCCCGGTAAACGCAAGTCTAAACACTATTTCCCCGTTAACGCCCGCGATCCGCTGCTTCAGCAAATTCAGCCTGAAAGCGAAACCGGCACCTCGTGGATTGTCGGCATTGACCAGACGCTGGTCGATATCGAAGCCAAAGTGGATGATGATTTTGTCGCGCGTTATGGGCTGAGCGCCGGGCATTCACTGGTGATTGACGACGAGGTTGCCGAAGCGGTTTATCAGGAATTAATGCGCGATAACCTTATTACCCATCAGTTTGCGGGCGGCACCATCGGCAATACGATGCACAACTATTCGGTGCTGGCGGATGACCGTTCGGTACTGCTGGGCGTGATGTGCAGCAACATTGAAATCGGCGGATATGCCTACCGCTATCTGTGTAACACTTCCAGCCGCACCGATCTCAACTATTTGCAGGGCGTTGATGGCCCGATTGGGCGCTGCTTCACCCTGATCAGCGACAGCGGCGAGCGAACGTTTGCCATCAGCCCCGGTCACATGAACCAGTTCCGCGCCGAAAGCGTGCCGGAATCGGTGATTGCCGGAGCCTCGGCGCTGGTGCTGACCTCCTATCTGGTGCGCTGTAAACCGGGCGAGCCGATGCCGGAAGCGACGATGAAAGCCATCGAATATGCGAAAAAACACAACGTGCCGGTGGTGCTGACGCTGGGCACGAAATTCGTTATCGCCGATAACCCGCAGTGGTGGCAGGCTTTTCTGAAAGAGCACGTTTCGATCCTCGCCATGAACGAGGAGGAGGCCGAAGCGCTGACGGGGTTAAGCGATCCGCTGCTGGCTTCTGATAAAGCGCTGGACTGGGTCGATCTGGTCCTTTGCACCGCCGGTCCGGTCGGGTTGTACATGGCGGGCTTTACCGAAGACGAAGCAAAACGCAAAACCCAGCACCCGCTGCTGCCGGGCGCGATTGCCGAATTCAACCAGTACGAATTTAGTCGGGCGATGCGCCACAAAGACTGTATTAACCCGCTGCGTATTTTCTCGCATATCGCCCCGTACATGGGTGGCCCGGAGAAGATCATGAACACTAACGGCGCGGGAGACGGCGCGCTGGCAGCGCTGTTGCACGATATCACCGCCAATAATTATCACCGCAGCAACGTGCCGAATTCCAGCAAACACAAGTACACCTGGCTGACTTACTCTTCGCTGGCGCAGGTGTGTAAATACGCTAACCGCGTGAGTTATCAGGTGCTCAATCAGCATTCACCACGCCTGACGCGCGGCCTGCCGGAGCGGGAAGATAGCCTTGAGGAGTCGTACTGGGAGCGATAGGACGTAGTCTTGCTGACACTGGGGGACGTACTTTGCTGATACTGGGGATAGTACTGCCCCTCTCCCTAACCCTCTCCCTCAAGGGAGAGGGAACCGTTCAGTGTCGCAACTGGATATGTCATCTTTACGCAGACCGAGTCGTTCAAATAACCTGGCCGAGGCACTTACCGCCCCTCTCCCTTGAGGGAGAGGGAACCGTTCAGTGTCGCAACTGGAGATGTCATCGTTACGCAGACCGAGTCGTTCAAATAACCTGGCCCGAGGCACTTACCGCCCCTTTCCCTCAAGGGAGAGGGAACCGTTCAGTGTCGTGACCGGATATGTCATCGTTACGCAGACCGAGTCGTTCAAATAACCTGGCCCGAGGCACTTACCGCCCCTCTCCCTCAAGGGAGAGGGTACCGTCTGGTGTCGCGACAGGAGATGTCATCGTTACGCAGACCGAGTCGTTCAAATAACCTGGCCCGAGGCACTTACCGCCCCCTCTCCCTTGAGGGAGAGGGCTGGGGNNGAGGGGGGAGCTGATGAAATAAGGTAAGTACAGGGAAAGCAACCGGCACTCAGCCCCATAAAAACACAAACCCTTATCCCGCTTAACCCGTCACCGCTTCTTCCAGCGGGGGCTTGCCCAGCAGCGTCAGCATCGTATTAGCAATCTCACGCTCGCCCATTACCACCTGATTCGCGCCGCGTTCGGTGATGTAGTCCACCTCATCGTCATAATGCGCGCGGGCGATAATCTCGATATTCGGGCATTTCTCCCGCGCTGTCGCCACGATCTCACCAGCTTCATAGCCGTTCGGAATCGTCAGCAGCAGCCAGCGGGCGCAGTCCAGATGAGCAAGATTCATAATTTCTTCATTGGCGGCGTTGCCCAGCACCGCGCGAATACCGCGCTCCCGCAATTCATCCACGCGGGTGCGGGAAGTTTCCACTACCACCAGTGGGATACCCTCTGCCATCAGCTTCTCACCGAGCAGGCTGCCGACGCGACCAAAGCCGACCAGCAGGGCGTGATTACAAATATCCACCGGGATCTGTTTCTCTTCTTCCGTCACTTCTTCCAGCGTCTGTTCTTCCAGCGTTTCGGTCTTATCAAGATAACGCTCAAGAATCGCGAACAGCACCGGGTTGAGCATAATCGACAGAATAGCCCCCGCCAGCACCAGGTTTTGTCCGGTCTGCGGCAGCAGATCCAGCGCCATGCCCAGCCCGGCGAGAATAAACGCAAACTCACCGATTTGCGCCAGGCTGGCGGCGATGGTCAGCGCGGTACGCGGCGAGTGGCCGAACATCCGCACCAGAAAAAATGCCGCTACCGATTTACCAAAAATAATAATCGCCAGCGTACCGACCACCGCCAGCGGCTGCTCCAGCAGGATCATCGGATCGAACAGCATCCCGACCGACACGAAAAACAGCACCGCGAAGGCGTCGCGGAGCGGCAGGGTATCGTGTGCAGCACGGTGGCTTAGCTCTGACTCGTTCAGCACCATTCCGGCAAAGAACGCGCCCAGCGCGAAGGAGACGTCAAACAGTTCAACCGCGCCAAACGCGATGCCCAGCGCCAGCGCCAGCACGGAGAGCGTAAACAGTTCGCGGGAGCCGGTCGCCGCGCTGCGCGCCATGATCCATGGCACCAGGCGACGGCCCACCAGCATCATAATGGCGATAAACGCCACCACCTTGCCGATGGTGATCCCCATATCCAGCGACAGCGATGCCAGCCCGACGTTGCCTTTTTCCATCATGCCCGCCACCGCAGGCAGCAGCACCAGCGTCAGCACCATCACCAGATCTTCAACAATCAGCCAGCCGATGGCGATTTGCCCGCGCTGGCTGTCGATAAGCTGTCGCTCTTCAAGCGCACGCAGCAGCACCACGGTACTGGCGGTAGAAAGACACAAACCAAAAACGATGCCGGTCATCAGCGACCAGTCCATCAGTGCGGCAAGCCCCATTCCCAGCAGCGTAGCGACCGCTATTTGCGCAATCGCACCGGGAATGGCGATGGACTTTACCGCCATTAAATCCTTGAGAGAGAAATGCAGACCCACGCCAAACATCAGCAGGATCACGCCGAGTTCCGCCAGTTCAGGTGCCAGCTTGGTATCGGCAACAAAACCCGGCGTAAACGGCCCCGCCAGAACGCCCGCTAATAAATAGCCCACCAGTGGAGAAATACGCAGTTTATTGGCAAGCATGCCGAGGATAAAAGCGAGCACAAGGCCGCCGACAATGGTGGTAATAAGCGGTGTGGCGTGATGCATTCCGTCTCCTTTCATTCAGGTGTGGATCCATTTTTGGCCTGTACCCGTCACACTTCAAGTTGCCTGTGCGTTGGCTGGGCTCACTCACTCCAGTCAATGACTGGAGTAAGCCCCGGGGCTTCTCTTGCTTGCCGCCTGCATGCAACTCGAATTATTTAGGGTGTACAAACCAAAAACCCGAGTAATAGTTTATGACAAAATGAGTCATCTTGTAGATGAATTATTGTTGAATTTTGAACAAAATCGGGATCTGACGGCTTAAAAGCACAGAACGAAAAAATTCAGGCTTCACGTACAGGTAAGAGGCGTAAATACAGGGGGAGGCAGCGGCCAAAAAAAGAATTTGGCCGCGAAAAATTACGCTTTGTGACGATTATCAGGCAGGAATATCGTTAACATCCCCAAAAGCGGCAGGAAAGCACAGATTTTATAGACCAGATCGATACCGTGATGGTCGGCAATCACCCCCAGCACCGCCGCGCCAAGCCCGCCCATACCAAAAGCAAACCCGAAAAACAGGCCGGAAACCATACCGATACGCCCCGGTAACAGCTCCTGTGCATAAACCAAAATGGCAGAAAAGGCCGATGCGAGGATAAAACCAATAATCACCGTTAAAACCCCCGTCCAGTACAGGCTGGCCCAGGGCAAAAGCAGGGTAAAAGGTGCCACGCCGAGGATAGAGCCCCAAATCACATATTTACGGCCAATTTTATCGCCCACCGGCCCGCCAATCACCGTTCCCGCCGCGACGGCAAACAGGAACGCGAACAGGTGTATTTGTGCGTTTTGCACCGAAAGCCCGAACTTTTGCATCAGATAAAAGGTGTAATAGCTGCTAATGCTCGCCATATAGAAGTATTTTGAAAAAATCAGGATCAGCAGCACTGAAACGGCTAACACAATCTTATTGCGCGGCAGCGGATTCATCACTGGCGTTGATGCTTTGCCTTTATTCACACGATGCTGTCCGGCATACCAGCGGCTGACCTGCGCCAGCACCACAATCGCCAGCAGCGCGGCCAGCACAAACCAGCCCACGTTCCCTTTACCGTACGGCGCGATAATCACCGCCGCCAGCAGCGGGCCGAGCGAACTGCCAAAATTGCCGCCGACCTGGAATATGGACTGCGCCAGCCCGTGGCGTCCGCCGGACGCCATACGCGCCACGCGGGAAGATTCAGGGTGGAAAATTGACGAGCCGGTGCCGACCAGCGCCGCCGCCAGCAGGACGGTCGCAAAGCTCCCCGCCAGCGCCAGCAGCACCAGCCCACTCAATGTAAAGCACATGCCGATGGGCAGTGACCACGGCATCGGATGCTTATCCGTCCAGTAACCAACCACCGGCTGGAACAGCGATGAAGCAAGCTGGAAGGTCAGGGTAATCAGGCCGATTTGCACGAAGGTCAGTGAAAATTCAGCCTGCAAAAGCGGGTAGATCGCCAGAATCAGCGACTGGATCATATCATTCAATAAATGGGAAAGGCTGATTGCGCCCAGGATACGGAATGCGGTACGGTTTTTCTGCGGCGGCGCGGAGGCCTCCGGCAATGGAGAACTGATAGCCATAGGTTTCACTTTTCTCTGTTGTACAGTGCAGGAGTTTATCTGATGGTAATTATTATCCCGCTAAGATACTTGCCAGAAAGAAATGAAGGAAGTCGCATTCTGCAAACAAAGTTGTCTACTATTTGATAAAGCGGTAATTTCGCCACTACATATTTTAGTCAGGGAGAGGAACATGACGTTTTTGAAACGGGGCGTAGCGCTGGCGATGCTGGCGGCCTGGACGCTGGCAAGCGTGCCAGCACAGGCTTATGAGCAGGATAAAACCTACAAAATCACTATTCTGCATACCAACGATCACCACGGTCACTTCTGGCGCAGCGAGTACGGCGAATATGGCCTCGCCGCGCAAAAAACACTGGTCGACAGTATTCGCAAAGATGTGGCGGCGGAAGGCGGCAGCGTGCTATTGCTTTCCGGCGGCGACATCAACACCGGCGTGCCGGAGTCTGATCTGCAGGACGCCGAGCCAGATTTTCGCGGCATGAACCTGGTCGGCTACGATGCGATGGCGGTGGGCAACCATGAATTCGACAACCCGCTTAACGTCCTGCGCCAGCAGGAAAAATGGGCAAAATTCCCGTTCCTTTCCGCCAATATTTATCAAAAAAGCACCGGCGAGCGTTTATTTAAACCCTGGGCGCTGTTTAAACGCCAGGATCTGAAAATCGCCGTCATCGGCCTGACCACCGACGATACGGCGAAAATCGGCAACCCGGAATACTTCACCGACATTGAATTTCGTAAGCCAGCAGACGAAGCGAAACTGGTCATTCAGGAACTGAATGAAACAGAGAAGCCTGATTTTATTATCGCCGCCACCCATATGGGGCATTACGATAACGGCGAGCACGGCTCTAACGCGCCGGGCGATGTCGAAATGGCGCGCAGTCTGCCCGCCGGATCGCTGGCAATGATTGTCGGCGGCCATTCGCAGGACCCGGTTTGTATGGCGACGGAAAATAAAAAGCAGGTGGATTATGTGCCCGGAACGCCGTGCGCGCCGGATCGTCAGAATGGGATCTGGATTGTTCAGGCGCATGAGTGGGGCAAATACGTTGGCCGCGCCGATTTCGAATTCCGCAACGGTGAGCTGAAGCTGGTGAATTATCAGCTGATCCCGGTCAACCTGAAGAAGAAAGTCACCTGGGATAACGGCGAAAGTGAACGCGTGCTGTATACCCCGGAAATTGCTGAAAATCCGCAGGTGCTGTCGATGCTGACGCCGTTCCAGAACAAAGGCAAAGCGCAGCTGGATGTGAAAATTGGTAACGTCAGTGGCAAGCTGGAAGGCGACCGCAGCAAAGTCCGCTTTGTACAGACCAACCTGGGGCATCTGATCCTCGCGGCGCAAATCGCCCGTACCAACGCAGATTTTGGCGTGATGAGCGGCGGTGGCATTCGTGATTCCATTGAGGGTGGCGATATCACCTATAAAAACGTGCTCAAAGTACAGCCATTCGGTAACGTGGTGGTGTATGCCGATCTGAGCGGGCAGGAGGTGATTGATTACCTCACCGCCGTCGCGCAGATGAAGCCGGATTCCGGGGCGTATCCGCAGTTTGCTAACGTCAGTTTTGTGGCAAAAGACGGCAAGCTGAGCGATCTCAAAATCAAAGGCGAAGCGGTCGATCCGGCGAAAAAATACCGCGTGGCGACGCTAAGCTTTAACGCCACCGGCGGCGACGGCTATCCGCGTCTGGACGATAAACCGGGCTACGTGAATACCGGCTTTATTGATGCGGAAGTGCTGAAGCAGTTTATCCAGCAGAACTCACCGCTGGATGTTAACGCCTATGAGCCGAAGGGCGAGGTAAGCTGGCAGTAAGGCTGGCGGGTGGCGTCCTGCTACGGGACGCCGCCGTTTACTGATATTTGTCAGGAATATCCCTGACCTGTAACGTCCGGGTGACCTTTGCCACATTAAATCGTCTTTTTCTGCCGCTTAATCCCGGCGGGCAATTTCTGCAAAGGTGGCGTTCAGCGTTCTGGCTAAATCGCTGGCTGCCAGTTCAATATCCAGCCCGCGTTTGCCGCCGGAAATAAAAATAGTAGGGAAATCTTTCGCCGGGGCGTCAATCAGCGTCGGCAGGCGTTTTTTCTGTCCCAGCGGGCTGATTCCACCGACCAGATACCCGGTTGTGCGCTGGGCGATTTGCGGATCGGCCATGTCGACTTTTTTTGCTCCCAGCGCTTTAGCGACTTTTTTTAAATCCAGCTGGGTTGCCACCGGTGTTACCGCGACCGCCAGATTTTTCGCATCGCCATTTACCGCAACCAGCAGCGTTTTATATACCCGGTCCGCATCCAGCCCCAGCTTGCTTACCGCTTCGTCGCCAAAGTTTGTTTCGCTGGGATCGTGATCGTAGGCGTGGATATGAAAGGAAATCTTTTGTTTTTCAAGAAGCTTAACGGCAGGGGTCATGGTCATCCTTACAAGCAACAAGCCAATAATACCCTAAGCTTACGCCTGAAACCGCACGAAAAAATAGTACAATCTTGCTTATTAGTATTGGCAGTAACGATGCTTTGAGCGACAATTTAAGCACCCGGAGTTCGCTCCGGCATAATAATAAAGATGAAATTCCTCTTTGACGGGCCAATAGCAATATTGGCCATTTTTTTACGCCATCATTTCCGGCAGGCTGCCTTCGCCATACAGATGCAGCGCGCCGACGGCGACCACATAGCGTCCGGCTGGCAGCGCGTGGAGAAAATCGCGCCAGGCGCGGTTACGCTGATGCATCAGCACATCATACAGCCCTTCGCTAAAGGTGTTCGGTAACGTGACGCCCGGCCTGGCAGGCGGGCGCTCCAGCCACCAGCCGATCATCATCTGCAATAGCCGTGCGTTGGTGTGCCAGTGGGTGAGGGTATCGTCCAGCAGCGCCATGCCGTTATCCGGCAGCGCGCAAAGCAGCGCAATTTGCCGCGCCGCACCTTCCAGTTCAATAATCCTGATCCGTTCAGACTGCGCCACCTGCAATAGCTGATAATCAACGCCGTATTCCGGGCGCAGGCCGAGCTGCTGCGCCTGGGTCGCCTGCAACGCCATCGCGATTTGCCACAAAGGCTGGGTGCTGAAAAGCGCAAGCGATAAGCCAAGATCGCTGGCCCGCTTCTCCAGCGCATGAAGCTGCTCCTCGCCCAGTCGCTCTTCCAGCGGCGCAAAAACGGGCAGGTCGCGAAAGGGCGTTTCGCTGTCGGCGACATTGGCTTCGACAATTAACGCGTCCGCCTGCTGAATTTTTTGCAGCAGCCGGGCGGGAAGAGGGGACATATCCTGCGTCCCCATATGAATACTGCCCACCAGATGAAATTCGCGGTTGCCGGGCAGAGAGATATCCAGCGCGGGCCAGGAATAGTGATTGCCACGTAGCTTACGCCACACTATTTTCAGTCGGTTAAACAAACTCATGTGAACTCCGGTGGCGTAAAATCACATGCTAGCGCGCGTTATCTCCTTGTGCAAACCGGTAATCATTATGCCTTCGGCGTAAACCGCAACAGCCGGTTCGCGTTGCTGACCACCGTAATTGACGACAGCGCCATCGCCGCGCCCGCGACCACCGGGTTGAGCAATGTCCCGGTGAGCGGCCAGAGGACCCCCGCCGCGACCGGTATCCCCAGCGAGTTGTAGATAAACGCGCCCAGCAAATTCTGCTTCATGTTACGCAGCGTGGCGCGGGAGATCGCCAGCGCGTCTGCCACACCCATCAGGCTATGGCGCATCAGGGTGATGGCGGCCGTTTCAATGGCTACATCGCTGCCGCCGCCCATTGCAATGCCGACTTCCGCCTGGGCCAGCGCCGGGGCGTCATTAATCCCGTCGCCGACCATCGCCACCCGGCGACCTTCGCGCTGGAGTTTTTTAATGGCGTCGGCTTTGCCGTCCGGCAGAACGCCCGCAATCACTTCATCAATGCCCGCTTCTTTAGCGATGGCGCGTGCGGTGGTTTCGTTATCGCCGGTCAGCATGACCAGCCGGTATCCCGCCTGATGCAGACGCGCCAACGCCGCCACGCTGTCATTGCGTAGCGGATCGCGAATGGCGAACAGCGCGGCGGCCCGACCGTCAACGGCCAGCAGCACCGGCGTCGCGCCTTCAGCGGCCAGGGCATGGAAATCGCTTTCCAGTTCACCGGTCGCGACGGACTGTTCATTCAGTAACGCCTGATTGCCCAGCAGCAGCACGTGTCCTTCAACCTGGCCGCTAACGCCCTGCCCGCGCAGGGTGCGGAAGCCGTTCACCTGCGGCAACGCGCTGGCCTGTGCTTTTTCGATAATCGCGCGGGCCAGCGGGTGGTTTGACCCCTGCTCCAGCGCCGCCGCCAGCCGTAGCGCCTGCGCTTCATCCATTCCGCCCGCCGTTTTTACCGCGACCACCTGCGGTTTACCTTCGGTCAGCGTGCCGGTTTTATCGAACACCAGCGTATTCAGGGTGCTGGCCCGCTGAAGCGCGTCGGCATCGCGCACCAGCACGCCGAATTCCGCCGCGCGCCCGACGCCTGCAATAATCGACATTGGCGTGGCGAGACCCAGCGCGCACGGGCAGGCAATAATCAACACCGTCGTGGCGATCACCAGCGTATAGACGATTTGCGGAGCCGGACCGAAAAAGTACCAGATAGCCGCGCTGAACAGCGCAATCGCCACCACCACCGGCACAAAAACCGCCGAGATCTTGTCCGCAAGCTGGCCGATTTGCGGCTTGCTGCTTTGCGCCTGACGCACCATGCGTACAATGCGCGCCAGCGTTGTCTGACTGCCAACGGCGCTGGCCTGAAACAGCACGCTGCCGTCCTGCACTACGGTGCCCGCGTGAACGTCATCCGCGACGCCTTTTTCCTGCGGCACCGGCTCCCCGGTCAGCATGGCTTCATCGAGCCAGGCCTCGCCGTGGGTGATTTTACCGTCAACCGGCACCCGGTCGCCGGTGGTCAGGCGCAGGATCATCCCTGGCACAACGTCGGCCAGCGGCACCTCTTTTTCGCCCTCGTCTGTCACTACGCGGGCGACGGGCGGCGTCAGATCGAGCAGTTTTTCCAGCGCTTTAGAGGAGCGCTGACGCGCCCGCGCTTCCAGCATATGGCCAAGGTTTATCAGGCCGATAATCATCGCGCTGGCTTCATAATAAAGGTGGCGTGCTTCCATCGGGAACCACTGCGGCCACAGGTTGACGCTCATTGAATAAAGCCATGCCACGCCGGTGCCGAGCGCGACCAGCGTATCCATCGTCGCGGTGCGGTTACGCAGGCTTTTCCACGCGCTGCGATAAAAATGTCCCCCGGCAAAAATCATGACCGCGAGGGTAATCAAACCTGTCACCAGCCACAGGCTACGGTTGGCGTCGGTGACCATCATATTGTCACCCACCATGCCCCAGATCATCACCGGAATACCAACCGCCAGGGCGACAATCGCCTGCCAGCGGAAGCGTTTCATGGTGGCGACGGCGGTTTCCTGCTGGCGCTCGCGGCGTTTGACATCGTCTTCAATGGCCTCTGCGCCGTAGCCCGCGTTCTCTACCGCCTGGACTAATTCAGCGGCGGACGCACTGCCCATGACCAGTGCCGTGCGTTCCGCCAGATTGACCCGTGCCTGCGTCACGCCCGGTACGCCCTGTAACGCGTTTTGCACCCGGGACACGCAGCTGGCACAGCTCATCCCGCTTAACAGCAACTGCAGACTGTCATCGTCGGGCTGGGCTGCCGGAAGCTCTGGGGAAACCGCTGTCGGCGCTTCCGACGGGATTGATGACTCCGTCAGCGGTTCAGATTTTGGGTGGCGTAACTCCGCGCCGTAGCCCGCCTGTTTGATGGTGTCGATCAGCGCGTCGGCGCTGGCGCTGCCGGTCACGTGCGCTTCAGTAATGGTGACGTCCGCCTGCTCAACGTCAGGGCGCTGCTCAAGACTTTCCTTCACCCGTTTGACGCAGTGGCCGCAGGAAAGGCCGTCCAGCGTCAGGTCGATTGTGTGAGACATATTCAAACTCCTTCAGGATCGATTGATCTTTGTCACGACTTTAGCTAATGCTTAATAAGGTTAAACCTTCCCGCAAGGGGAAGGTCAAGGGGGAATAATGAATATCAGCGACGTGGCGAAAAGAACAGGCTTAACCAGCAAAGCAATTCGCTTTTACGAAGAGAAGGGGCTGGTCACGCCGCCGCTGCGCAGCGAGAACGGTTATCGCAGCTACACCCAGCAGCATATTGAAGAGCTTACGCTGCTGCGCCAGGCGCGGCTGGTGGGCTTTAATCTCGAAGAGTGTGGGGAGCTGGTGGATCTGTTTAACGACCCGGCCCGCCACAGCGCTGACGTGAAAAAGCGCACGCTGGAAAAAGTCGCTGAGATTGAACAGCATATCGTGCAGCTTCAGGAGATGCGCCAGCAACTGCTGACGCTGGCGGAAAGCTGTCCCGGCGATGACAGCGCCGACTGCCCGATTATTAATAATCTGGCGGGTTGCTGTCAGCATCGGGTTTAAGCGCCCGCTGGCGAAAATAGTCATCCACCAGCTGGGTGAAATCGGGGCGATAACCGTCGTCGTCAATCAGAAACTCGACAAACACATCGTCCACCTGCCTGCAGGGGCGCTGTGCCAGCAGTGAATATGCCTGATAACGTAAATCAGCGTCGCTTTGCCCGGCGATGAGGCAGGCGAAGGGCATAAACAGCGAGGACTGAGTGTAGTAAAGCGCCTGCAACAGCGCGCGCAGTTCATTGTGGTCATACTTCGCCAGGTCGTCCATCGTCCTGCGCACTCGCTGTTCGCTCAGATCGCCTGCTTCAACAATCGCTCCGGCTGCGCTGATATCTGGCCAGCTGGCAGCGCTTTGCGTGAATGGTGCAGGCCAGGGAAAAGCGTCCTGACTTTGCGCGTTGCGCAATGACTCAGCTTGCGCCGGAGTCAGGCGTTGCGGGGTGGGTAAAGGCGGCACGCCCTTAATCAGCTCGGCTTCGCTCAGCGACTGGCCGTTGAAAAATTCCAGCCGTTTTTGCTGATCATAGAAACGGTACGCGGGCGCAATCACCAGACTTTTCAGCGGACGCTGCTCCAGCGCCGCCGCGCAGGCTTTGTGGTGGCCGTCGAGCAGCGCGCAAAGCCAGGAATCGGTAAAATACCAGGCGATGGCGCGGATGTCTGGTTTATCACGGTAGAAGTCGGCACGCGCGGGGTTAAAATGCGCTGGCGACTGCGTTGGCAGCAAATAAAGCGGCCCGGCAGTGTGGTATTCCAGCTCCCGATCCCAGATGCTCACCGTCGCGGGGTTGCGCGTTTTTTGCTGCGGGACGGCCCAGAAAAAATGCCCGTTACCGTCCGACGGGTAAAGCGTGCGATCTTCAAGCGAATAATAGCCGGACGGCAGCAGGGTAAACAGGGCTTCAAGATGCGAGAAAGAGGTCGCCAGATCGACAAAAGGCGCGTTCCAGCGGGCGAGTGATGACAGAAACTGCGCGGCACCGTTGCTGCCTGCATCAAATCCGGCAGAGACCATGCCCGCACAGGTCGGGCATTCATCCGGCCACAGGCGGATCAGCGGCGTGTCCTGCCAGGTTAACGTATAAAGCCCGGCGGCGCATTGTTCCCGCAGCAATCTTTTGCCGTGGCGGACCGCAAAAATGATCCCCGTCGGCGTCTGTTTAATTAACCTGACGGTGGTTTCTTTTTTCCACAGGCGCATTCACTTTCCTTTTGCTGACCGTGAGTTAACGTTTGTTAAGGTTAACTCACGGCAAACGGATAAATCATCCTGCTGTTAAACCGTTAGCGTAAAGGAGGTAATGCCCTGATTTTTAGGGTGATGCCTTCTACGGCGATAACTTCTACCGACGTGCCAGCAGCAAGATCTTCATCCGCGCTGACCATCCATGAACTGTCGCCAACGCGCATATGCCCGCGTCCGCTAACCAGCGTAGTCTCCAGCGTAAAGCGGCGACCAATTAACTGGTTGCCGCGCTGATTAAGCTGGCTGTCGGCCGGTTTCTGCTCGCGCACGCGCTGCGCCAGCCATCGCCACCACAGCCACGCGGCCAGCAGAGTCAGCAGGGCAAACATCAGCCCCTGCCATTCCCAGCTTAACGGCAGAACCCAGACCACCAGTCCGACAATCACCGCTGCAACGCCGCTCCAAAGCAGATAGCCATTGCCGCCAAGCATTTCAGCGGCGAGCAGCAGCCCGCCGAGACTTAGCCAGAAAACGTGCGGATGCGCCAGAATGAGTTCGATCATAAGCGTTTCCGCTCGCTGGCGCTGTCTTTGATCAGTTCGCTGATCCCGGCAATCGACCCCATCAGGCTGCTGGCATCCAGCGGCATCATCACCACTTTGCTGTTATTTGCCGAGCCGATTTTTTGCAGCGCTTCGGTGTATTTCTGCGCCACAAAGTAGTTCACTGCCTGAATATCCCCGGCGGCGATGGCTTCAGACACCATCTGTGTGGCGCGAGCCTCCGCTTCAGCCGAACGTTCACGCGCTTCAGCCTGTAGAAATGCCGACTGACGCTCGCCTTCCGCCGTCAGGATCTTTGACTGCTTTTCACCTTCCGCTTTAACGATTTGCGCCTGGCGGATCCCTTCCGCTTCGAGAATATAGGCACGCTTGGTACGTTCTGCTTTCATCTGCGCGTTCATCGCGTCGATCAGCTCCGCTGGCGGGCGCACGTCACGAATTTCGATACGGGTGATTTTGATGCCCCACGGGTTGGTGGCTTCATCAACGATGTGCAGCAGGCGGGTATTGATATTGTCGCGCTGGGAAAGCATTTCATCCAGCTCCATGGAACCGAGCACAGTACGAATGTTGGTCATGGTCAGGTTGATGATCGCCAGCTCCAGATTGCTGACTTCATACGCGGCCTTTGGCGCGTCGATCACCTGAATAAAGCACACCGCGTCAATAGACACGTTGGCGTTATCTTTAGAGATAATTTCCTGCGAGGGAATATCAAGCACCTGCTCCATCATATTGATCTTACGACCAATCCGGTCCATAAACGGCACCACCAGGCTCAGCCCCGGTTGCAGCGTGGTGGTGTAGCGACCAAAACGTTCAACCGTCCATTGATAACCCTGCGGAACAATTTTGACGCCCGCGAAGACAACAATCAGCGCCACCAGAATGACGACGGGAATAACAATTAACATTGACCTAACCTCCTGTTATGAATCATTCAACTCTATCGTTAATCCGCCGTCCCTATACAGTCCAGAAACGGACTAATTAATAGAGCAGCGAATAAAGCTTACGGCGATACTGGCTGGCAAGTGCATCGCCCGTGCCCAGCGCCGCGAGGATCTCCTGAAGCATCTTACGCGCCTGACCGTCTGCTGCCCCGAGATCTTTTTGCAGATGGCTGAATAGTAACGCCAGCGCCTCTTCATTACGACCTACCTGATGTAGCTGGAGCGCCAGCTGCGAAGCCAGCGCCGCATCTTCCGGGTTCTGCGTAACCTGTTGCTGAAGCTGCTGGATCTCCGGGGTATCGGCAGCCTGTTTCAGTAATTCAATCTGCGCGACCAGCCCCTGATAGCGGGTATCCTGATCCTGAAGCGGAATGGTTTTCAGCACCGCTTCGGCATCGTCCGAACGGTTGAGCGCGATTTGCGTTTCTGCCAGCAGCAGGCCAATTTCGCTGTTCTGAGCGGAAAGCTGCCAGGCCTCTTTCAGCAGCGGCAACGCCTCGGCGTGTTTCCCTTCTTCAATTAACTGGATCGCCTGCTGCGCTTTAAGTTCTTCTTCGCGCGGCAGGACTTTTTCCAGCAGGGCACGAATGGCTTCTTCTGGCTGCGGCCCCTGGAAGCCGTCAACCGGCTGACCGTTCTGGAACAGATAAACCGTCGGGATCGCGCGCAGACCGAACTGGGAGGCGATCATCTGCTCCGCGTCGCAGTCCAGTTTTGCCAGAATAAACTGGCCGTTATACTGCGCGGCAAGACTTTCCAGCACCGGCGTCAGTTGCTGACAGTGCTGGCTGCGTTCGGACCAGAAATAGAACAGCACCGGCACGGTCATCGACTGTTCCAGCGTCTGTTGCAGGTTCGTTTCGTTAATATTGACGATATTCTGTACGGACATAGAGCACTCTCTTCAATGATTTTTTTAATACATGGGGGCCAGCGCGTGGGCTTCAACTCACCCCTGCAAAATTTTATCCATCAGGCGGCCCGGCAGCAGGCGCTTAAGCACGCTCACCGCGTGCGTCACCAGCGTGACGGGATAGCGCATTTTCGGATGGGCGCTGGTAAAAGCATGGCGCACTTTTTCGACCACGGCTTCTGGCCCGAGGGTAAAACGGGCGGCGATGCCCGGATTTTCTACCGGTTTATCGCGCCGGGTCTGGTTTACGTTGTCGGTAAAACGGGTGCGGATGGGGCCAGGCTCGATCAGGCTGACCCGGATGCCGGTATGGCGCAGCTCCATACGCAGCGCGTCTGACCAGGCTTCCAGCGCGTATTTACTCGCCGCATAGGCTCCGCGTCCCGGTGTGGAAATCAGCCCCATCACCGATGACGTCATGACGATGCGCCCTTCGCCGTGCGGGATCATCGCGGGCAGCAGGCGCATGGTCAGCTGGTGCGCGCCAAAAAAGTTGCTGGAAAACTGCTGTTCTAACTGTTCGCGGCTGACGGTGGTCAGCTCACCATAAACGCCGTAGCCCGCGTTATTGAAAATCCCGTACAGGCGGTTGCCGGTCAGGGCGATGATCTCATCGGCAGCGCGATCCACGCTCTGTGGCTTATCCAGATCCAGTAAAATTCCCGTCAGCCCCCGGCTGGTCATCAGCGCCACGTCATCCGGCTTGCGGCAGGCAGCAAGCACCTGAAACCCCAGCCGCTGGAGTTCAAGCGCGCTTTCCAGACCAATGCCGCTGGAACATCCTGTTATTAAGACTGATTTTTGCATAACTTTACCTGATTGCGCCCCTGAAGGATTAAGACTCATGATTTACTAAGGGTGCCAGTCGCGTCGCCATCCAGTCCGCAATAAACGGCTGGGCGTCGAGATTGGGATGGATGCCATCTTCCTGCATCCATTGTGGTTTCAGATAAACCTCTTCCATAAAAAACGGCACCAGAGGAATATCAAACTCGGCGGCGAGCTTTGGATAAATCGCGCTGAAGGTCTCATTATAACGACGACCATAGTTAGCGGGCAGGCGAATTTGCATCAGCAGCGGCTGTGCGCCTGCGGCTTTGATGCCCTGCAAAATTTTGCGCAGCGTCGCTTCGGTCTGCTGTGGCTGGAAACCACGCAGGCCATCGTTGCCGCCAAGCTCCACCAGTACCCAGCGTGGTTTATGCTGTGTAAGTAGGGCGGGCAAACGCGCCAGCCCCTGCTGCGAGGTATCGCCGCTAATGCTGGCGTTGACCACCGACGTTTGCGGCTGCCATTTTTTGTTCAGCAGCGCAGGCCAGGCGCGGGTTGCCGCCATGCGATAACCGGCGCTCAGACTATCACCCAGAATCAACAGCGTGTCTGCTGCGGCAGCGCGGAAGCTTAACAGAAAAAGAAACAGGAACGGCAAATGCCAGCGGAAAACATTGTTGAAGTTCATCATCTTAAGAAGTCCGTCGGTCAGGGTGAGCATGAACTATCCATCCTTACCGGAGTTGAGCTTATTGTCAAACCATCCCAGACCATCGCCCTGATTGGCGAATCCGGGTCCGGTAAATCAACGCTGCTGGCGATCCTCGCCGGGCTGGACGACGGTAGCAGCGGCGAAGTGTCGCTGCTGGGGCAGCCGCTGCATAAGATGGACGAAGAGGCGCGGGCGGCGCTCCGCGCGCAGCACGTTGGCTTCGTGTTTCAGTCCTTTATGCTGATCCCGACGCTCAACGCGCTGGAAAACGTCGAGCTGCCCTCGCTGCTGCGCGGCGAAAACAGCCGCCAGAGCCGCGTCCAGGCCAAAGCGCTGCTGGAACAACTGGGGCTGGGGAAACGTCTCGATCATCTTCCCGCGCAGCTTTCTGGCGGCGAGCAGCAGCGCGTGGCGCTGGCCAGAGCCTTTAACGGCCGCCCTGGTCTGCTGTTTGCCGACGAGCCAACCGGCAATCTGGATCGCCAGACCGGGGATAAAATTGCCGACCTGCTGTTCTCGCTCAACCGCGAACACGGCACCACGCTGATCCTCGTCACTCACGATCCCCAGCTTGCTGCGCGCTGCGACCGCCGTCTGCGGCTGGTTAACGGTCAGTTGCAGGAGGAAGCATGATTGCCCGTTGGTTCTGGCGCGAGTGGCGCTCTCCTTCGCTGCTGATCGTCTGGCTGGCGCTAAGCCTGGCGGTCGCCTGCGTGCTGGCGCTGGGCAATATCAGCGATCGAATGGAAAAAGGCTTGAGCCAGCAAAGCCGCGATTTTATGGCGGGCGACCGGGCGCTGCGCAGTTCCCGCGAGGTCTCCCCGGCCTGGATCGCCGAGGCCCGCAGGCTGGGGCTGAAAGTGGATGAGCAAATCACCTTCGCCACCATGACCTTTGCCCGCGACACGCCGCAACTGGCGAACGTCAAGGCGGTTGGCGATCTCTATCCGATGTACGGCGAGCTGCAAACCGATCCGCCCGGCCTGAAACCTGCGGCGGGAACGGCGCTGCTGGCCCCCAGGCTAATGGCGCTGCTGGCGCTGAAGCCCGGCGATTCTATCGACGTGGGCGACACCACGCTGCGTATCACCGGCGAAGTGGTGCAGGAGCCGGATTCCGGTTTCAATCCTTTCCAGATGGCCCCGCGTCTGCTGATGAACGTGGCGGACGTGGCGAAGACCGGGGCGGTGCAGCCCGGCAGCCGGGTAAGCTGGCGTTACAAATTCGCCGGTACGCCGTCACAGATTGCGGCGTATGAAAAGTGGCTGCTGCCGCAGCTTAAGCCGGAGCATCGCTGGTACGGGCTGGAGCAGGACGAGGGCGCGCTCGGCAAGTCGCTTGAGCGCTCGCAGCAGTTCCTGCTGCTTTCAGCGCTATTAACGCTGCTGCTGGCGGTGGCAGCCGTGGCGGTGGCGATGAGCCACTACTGCCGCAGCCGCTACGATCTGGTGGCGATCCTCAAAACCTTAGGCGCGGGCAGGGTGCAGCTTCGCAAGCTTATCATCGGGCAGTGGGTGCTGCTGATGCTGCTGGCGGTCATCACCGGCGGGGCGCTGGGGCTGCTGTTTGAGCAGGTATTAATCATCCTGCTTAAGCCGGTGCTTCCGGTGGCGCTGCCTGCTGCCAGCCTGTGGCCGTGGCTGTGGGCGACCGGCGCGATGACGGTCATTTCTTTGCTGGTGGGCCTGCGCCCGTACCGGCTGCTGCTGGCCACGCAACCGCTGCGCGTGCTACGGCGCGACGTGGTTGCCAGCGTCTGGCCGCTAAAAATTTATCTGCCGGTGGTCACGGTTGTGGTGGTGGCGCTGCTGGCGTGGCTGATGGGTGGCAGTACATTGCTGTGGGCAGTGCTCGCCGGGGCGCTGGTGCTGGCGCTACTGTGCGGCGTGCTGGGCTGGATGCTACTCAGCGTGCTGAAGCGCCTGACAATTAACGCGCTGCCGCTGCGTCTGGCGGTAAATCGCCTGCTGCGCCAGCCGTGGTCCACGCTCAGCCAACTGGCGGCGTTTTCACTCTCCTTTATGCTGCTGGCGCTGTTGCTGGTGCTGCGCGGGGATTTACTCGACCGCTGGCAGCAGCAGCTTCCGCCGGAGAGTCCCAACTATTTCCTGATTAACATTGCCAGCGAGCAGGTGGAGCCGGTAAAAGCGTTCCTCGCCAGCCATCAGGTGACGCCGTCAACGTTTTATCCTGTCGTGCGCGCCCGTCTGACGCAGATTAACGGTCAGCCGACGGAAGGAAATAAAGACGAAGCGCTTAACCGCGAGCTGAACCTGACCTGGCAGAGCCACAAGCCGGATCATAACCCCATCACCGCTGGACACTGGCCGCCAGCGGCAGGCGAGGTATCGATGGAGCAGGAGCTGGCGAAGCGGCTGGATATCAGCTTAGGCGATAGCGTCACGTTCACCGGCGACACCCAGGATTTCACCGCAAAAGTGACCAGCCTGCGCAAGGTGGACTGGGAAAGCCTGCGCCCCAACTTCTATTTCATCTTCCCGCCGGGAACCCTTGACGGGCAGCCACAAAGCTGGCTGACCAGCTTCCGCCAGGACAATGGCAACGCCATGCTGACGGAGCTGAACCGGGCGTTTCCGACCATCAGCCTGCTGGACATCGGCGCGATCCTCAAACAGGTCGGACAGGTGCTCCAGCAGGTCAGCCGGGCGCTGGAGGTGATGGTGGTACTGGTGACGCTGTGCGGCGTGCTTTTATTGCTGGCGCAGATTCAGGTCGGGATGCGTCAGCGGCATCAGGAACTGGTGGTGTATCGCACCCTGGGAGCCGGAAAGCGCCTGCTGCGCACCACGCTGTGGTGTGAGTTTGCCCTGCTGGGACTGGTGGCGGGCGCGGTGGCCGCTATCGGCGCGGAAACCGCGCTGGCGGTGCTGCAAACCCGCGTTTTCGACTTCCCGTGGGAGCCTGACTGGCGGCTGTGGGTGGTGCTACCGTTCTGCGGCGCGGTGCTGCTGTCGCTGTGCGGCGGCTGGCTGGGCGTGCGGTTGCTGAAGGGGCGGGCGCTGTTCCGCCAGTTCAACGGCTAACAGGGACATGCGCCGGTCTCCTTACCGGCGCGTGTCCCTAATCCATAATGCTTCGCCGTTCAGTGACATACTTCAAAACATCATGAAATAATTTCAATTACGCCAGTTAGCAGATTATGCCATCTTAGATTACCCCTCTGCTCGCCAGGGGAAAAAGAAGCGCGTCGCATTGTACGGCGCGCGCACGGCAAGACAACATTCGATCCAGGAGTCGTTATGAGATCCCTCCGCATCGCCACCGGCGCGTTACTGCTGGCCTGTGGTTTACAGTTTGCTCACGCTAACAGCGACCCGCACACCATTGTTTTCGGCGTTGCGCCGGGGCCGTATGGCGACATGGTGAAACAGGCGATTGCCCCTTCCCTGAAAGACAAAGGATATAAGGTTGTGGTCCGCGAATTCAGCGACTACGTGCAGCCGAATATGGCGCTGTCCAACGGCAGCATCGACGCTAACCTTTTCCAGCACACGCTCTATTTTAATAAATTCACCGCTGATAAAGGGCTGAAACTCAGCAACCTGATTACCGTACCGACCGCCGGAATGGGCTTCTACTCGCGTAAAATTAAAAGCCTCGACGAGCTGAAAAAAGGCGATGTGATCACGCTGTCTAACGATCCCACCAACCTCGCGCGCGGCCTGCGATTCCTGCAATCGCTGGGGCTTATCACCATTAAAGAAAATATCGATCCGACCAAAGCCTCCGAGCGTGACATCGCCAGCAACCCGAAAGGACTGGTGTTTAAACCGCTGGAAGCCGCGCAGCTCCCGCGCACGCTGGACGGCGTTACCGCCTCGCTGGTAAACGGTAACTTTGCGGTAGCGGCGGGTCTGGATCTTTCCAGCGCCATCAAGCAGGAACAGCTCGACGAGAATCTGAAAAATATCATCGCCGTGCGCAGCGAAGATGCGGACAAACCGTTCGCCAAAGATATTGTGACGGTAGTGAAATCTCCGGCTTATCGTGCGGTGATCGACGATCCGAAAAATATCTACAGCGCGTTCCAGAAACCCAGCTGGATGACGGCTGAAAAACAGTAAGCGTCCGGTTGATCAAAAAGGGCAGCCTGGTCTGCCCTTTGTGCATTTCTGAGGTTGGCATGATTGAAATAGAAAAGGTCTGCGTGGATTTCACCGCTGGCCGCGCATCACCCACGAGGGCGGTGGATGAGGTCAGTTTACGCATCGCGCCCGGTGAAATTTTTGGCATTGTCGGCACCAGTGGGGCCGGGAAGAGCACCCTGCTGCGCACGCTGAATGCGCTGACCCGTCCGAGCGCAGGCTACGTTAAAATCAACGGCGTGGAGATTTCCGCGCTGGAAGGCAGCGATCTCCGCAAGGCGCGTCAGCGCATCGGCATGATTTTCCAGCATTTTAACCTGATGCACACCCGTACCGTGGCGCAGAACGTTGCCTTCAGCCTGAAGGCGGCGGGCTGGGAGCGCAGTAAAATCGCCCCGCGCGTGGCGGAGATCCTCGAACTGGTCGGCCTGGCGGATAAAGCCGGGCGCTTTCCGGTGCAGCTCAGCGGCGGGCAGAAACAGCGGGTCGGCATCGCCCGCGCGATTGCTAATCACCCGGATGTGCTGCTGTGCGATGAACCCACTTCGGCGCTGGATCTGGAAACCTCCGCCACCATTCTGACGCTGTTAAAGCAGATCAGTCAGCAAATGGGGATCACCATCGTGCTGATCACCCATGAGATGGACGTGATCAAAACGATCTGTGACCGGGTCGCGGTGATGTCGGCGGGCAAAGTGGTGGAGCAGGGCGAGGTGTTCGATGTTTTTGCCCATCCGCAGCATCCGTTTACCCGGCAACTGGTGTCGCATACGCTGAACCTTACGCTACCGGAGCGCCTGCATCAGCACCTGCCGGGGCAACTGTTGAAGATCCTGTTTATCGGTGATTCTGCCGAGCAGCCGGTACTTTCTGAGGTCGCGGTTAAATTTGGCGTCGCGGTGAATATTCTGCACGGCAAAATCGAGTACATCGCCGAACGTGCGCTGGGCATTCTGGTGGTGCAGCTTACCGCGCCGGGCAATCCCTCAGCCGTTGACGCGGCGGTGGAGCATATTCGTCATCGTACCGCCCAGGTGGAGGTGATCCGTGGATGATTTATTACCTGATTTAACGCTGGCGTTTAATGAAACGTTCCAGATGCTCGGCATCTCGACGGTGCTGGCAATTATTGGCGGCCTGCCGCTTGGCTTCCTGATTTTCGTCACCGACCGCCATCTGTTCTGGCAAAACCGCGTAGTTTACCTGTTCACCTCGGTGCTGGTTAATATCATCCGCTCGGTGCCCTTTGTGATCCTGCTGGTACTGCTGCTGCCGCTGACCCAGTTCCTGCTGGGCAACACCATTGGCCCGATTGCCGCCTCGGTGCCGCTGTCGGTTGCTGCGATTGCCTTCTACGCCCGGCTGGTTGACAGCGCCCTGCGCGAAGTGGACAAAGGCATTATTGAAGCGGCGGAAGCCTTCGGGGCCAGCCCGATGCGCATCATCTGCACCGTCCTGCTGCCGGAAGCCAGCGCCGGACTGCTGCGCGGCCTGACGATTACGCTGGTGAGTTTAATCGGCTACTCGGCGATGGCCGGGATTGTCGGCGGCGGTGGGGTAGGGGATCTGGCGATCCGCTACGGCTATTACCGCTACGAGACGGAAGTGATGATCGTGACCGTCGTGGCGCTGATTATCCTGGTGCAAATTGTGCAAATGCTGGGCGACTGGCTGGCGCAGCGGGCGGACAAACGGGATCGGCGGTAGTAAAAAGCGGCCTGATTAGCCATGTTAATCGGGCCGCACCTCTTAGGTTTTTATATTTTCCTTCTCTCCTTTAATATTCGGTAAGTGAATTTAATTTAAATTTTATATTCATCCCATCACTAAAAAATCCAGAAATAGTCCTCTGCCAATCAAGTGGAAGTTAATAATTATTCATAATACACTTAACGAGAATTCGTTATTAGGCTGCGTAGCAGCGTGTAAATGGACTTTTAGCTTATGGAAATGAAAAGTATTAATGGGGTTTTTGTTATCCCTGCGTTGATTATTATTTATGGATTGCTGCAGTACTGGAGAGTTAGCGATCTCATGGATGCTGCCTGGCTCCATCCCAGTGTCGACGCTGCCGTCATTATTCTTCGCGGTAAATTAGCGCAAAGCAGCATATGGGCAGGGGGGATCGCTATCGTCATTAGCGGCGCAGCGCTGGTACTGTGTCATTCCAGAGGCGTGAAATCGCGTATTTCGCAGGATATGCTGATTACCAGTTTTACCCTGTGCCAACGAGTCCTCCCTTTTATTATGGTTAGCCAGATCGTTTTTTGCGGGCTGGGCGTTGTTTTGCTGGCGCTTTCGGAAGTGGTATGGTTTATCACGCACTTTTCAATCAACGGTGGCAGTTTTAAGGTGTTGATAATCGTATTATGTGCGATTGGCTCCGTTCTCTGGATGTTGGTAAAAAGCCTGGCATCAATAAAAAAATGTTTTGCTCTTTTTAAACCGGAGGATCACCCGATTCGCGGCAGTAATGTCACCCAATCACAGGCGCCGGAGTTGTGGCAATGGGTGAAAGAACTGGCGCAGCGCGGCGCGGTCACGGTGCCGGATAATATTGTCGTTGGCTTTTTTGATTGCTTTTATGTCACCGCAAATGCAGTGCAAATTGTTGATGGCCCGCGTCTTACCGGCAATACGCTTTATTTCCCATTAACCTATTCATCGTTAATGGATAAAGAGGAAATGGCCTCGGTTATTGGACACGAACTGGGGCATTTTACCGGCATGGATACGCAGTACAGCCTGAAATTTGCACCTCTCTATGCGGGCTTGTACAACAGCCTTAATCAACTGATGAGTCATTCCCCAGGCGTGTCATACATTGACCGGGTGGTGCTGTATCCGGCGTTGTGCGTAGGTTGCAGCTTTCTGACGCGCTTTCATGAAGCGGTCAGCCACTGGAGCCGGAGCCGTGAGTATGCCGCCGATGAAACCGGCGCGCGCGTCGGCACGCCGCAGGCTCTGGCTTCTGCCCTGCTGCGCGTTTCAGCGCTAAGTGAAATTATCGATCGGCATGTTGAAACGTTATTCGATGAGAAGCAGCCCACCGATGACTGGATCGCCAGCCTGTTTCGCGTCGCGCAAAAGTCTGACACGCTCGACATCAGTGCGTGCCTGGAAAATGTTTCGCAGCATCCGACGGATAGCCACCCGGTAACGCGTTCGCGCATTGAGGCGCTTGGCGTGCCCCTGGATGATACGCTGCTAAGCAGAGCTTCACGCCGGGTTAACGAGAGCGATTACCAGGCCGCCACTCAGTTATTTTCCGCACAGCAGACGTTATCTGTGGCGATGACGCAGGAAATCGCGCAGGAGGTCAATCAGTTACGCGAACAGTATCACAAGGAAATGGTCGAGCAGGCGCAGCAGGCCACCGAATCCTTGACATTTTATGGTGCGGAAACTGCCGTATGGATGTGGGGAGCCGGTCTGGGCATTATGAGCTTAGCGACAGGTCTGATGATAGTCGGATTAATGTTTGTCGATTCAAAACCTGTGCCTGCGGGTATTATCACTATTGCGCTGGGGCTGATCGCCTTTGGGCTTGTTTGCGGTTTTATTGGCTGGGTTTCTTTTCGTAACAGAAATAAAGCATTATTTTCCCTGACCGAAAAAGATCTTACCAGTGTGGATCTGACTCGCCCGGTTCTTCTCACCGATATTGAAGCCTGCGAAGTTGTCGAAAAAGGCGGGGGACCTTTTCACATTTATTTTTACTGGCGCGACGGCAGCCCCGCTCCTGAACTTTCGCCAACCCGTAGCGCCTTCAGCGATGTTGATATTTCGGTTGAAGAGCGGAGAGTTTCAATCTCTGTTACCGGCTATTTACGTAAACAGGTTGGCAAAAAGACAGTCAGTATGAACGCTTCGCAGGCACGTGAACTCCTGGATCAGTATTTTCGCTCGGCCTATGCCCGCAAAGAGATTAACGAGGGGTAAGTTCAGTTACGGGGCGTATCGCCCCGTTATTCTTCTCCCAGCCATCCCCTGACTTCCATCCCCGTCCCGCGAAACACAATCTTTTCCGCTTTTTTCTCAAGCTGATAGCGGTACATCGGATCGTAATACTCCTCCAGCAGCGGCACCAGCCAGCCAAAGTGGGCGTCGGTATTGCCGCTGGCGTGCTGACTGACGAGGGCCGCCTCCAGCCGCGATGTTAACTGCGCAAAGCGTTCCAGACCGAGACGGCGACGGATGGCGAACAGGCCGTGATGCAGGTATTCACGGTATTCCTGCCAGCCCTGCTCTTCCCCGAACGTCTGGGTGAACTCCCGGTGCATCCGTAAAAAATACTCTTCCCGCAGGCGTTCGAGCCGCAGTTCAAACGGATCTTCCACCACCACGATCGGGGATTGCGCCATTCGCGCGCGCAGGCATTCCGGCAGATGGTTTGCGCCGATCGTTTGCCCTTCATCTTCCAGTACCCAGCGCACCGACGGACGGGCTTTTTTCAGCAGTGCAACCGCCAGATGATTTTCAAAGGTGGCCTGCTTGTGCTGTGCCTGCAAAGTGCGGCCGAAGGAGGAGCCGCGATGGTGCGCCAGCCCTTCGAGATCGACTCCACAGGCGTGCTCGCGTACCAGATGCGTCTTGTTGTTGCCGGTACAGCCACCGACAAGAACGATCGGATGCTGCACCAGCTCTTCCGTCGCCTGCATCGCGGCCTGGCGCAGCGCCTTATAGCCGCCGGGGATCAGCGGGTACTCCACGCCGTGTTCGCGTAGCCAGTGCTGAACGATATGCGAACGCTGCCCGCCGCGCGCGCAGCACAGATAGCCCTGCGGAGCCTGCTGACAAGCGGCGATCCACTCCCCAATGCGGCGAGCGCGTGTCTCCCCGGACACCAGTTTGTGACCCAGAGCCAATGCCGCCTCCGGCCCCTGTCGTTTGTAGCAGGTGCCCACCGCCGCGCGTTCCTCATCAAACATTAACGGCAGATTGCGCGCGCCGGGCATCGCGCCCTGCTGAAATTCGACCGGTGCGCGCACGTCAATGAGCGGCGTATCGGCAGTGAGCAGGGCGCGGAGTGGAGATTGCTGGATCATAAAAAATGCCTCAAAAAACGGAGTTGTCCATTCTACGCGCCGTTGCCGATAGTTTATTGATTTTTAACCACCTGTTCTGTCCAGGTCGCGCAGAAATCCAACCGCTTCCGGCTGGCGCCGACGGAATAAATCGACAATGTCAGTGACCGCTTTGCCGGAGTGATTTTTATGCCACGCCAGGCTTAATGCTGAAGGCGGGCGCATGGGCGGGATGGTAAAGCTCTTTCAGGAGAGGGAACCGCCCGATAGTGCGATGGGATTTGTCACCCGGCTCAGGCTGAGCGATCCACTCAACTTCAACCGTGGTACGCACTGCGCCCTCTCCCTTTGGAAGAGGGCCGGGAGAGGGGAGTCCGGGGGACGATATTCCCCATTACTCTGGGGGACAGGTTTAAAAGCGTGAATTATGCGGCTTTAGGCATCTTTTTTTCCCCTCACCCTGACCCTCTCCCTCAGGAGAGGGCCGGGAAAGGGGAGTCCGGGGGACGATATTCCCCATTACTCTGGGGGACAGGTTTAAAAGCGTGAATTATGCGGCTTTGGGAATCGTTTTTCCCCTCACCCTGACCCTCTCCCTCAGAAGAGGGAACCGCCCGATAGTGCGATGGGATTTGTCACCCGGCTCAGGCTGAGCGATCCACTCAACTTCAACCGTGGTAGGCACTGCTCCCTCTCCCTTTGGGAGAGGCAGGGGAGAGGGGAGTCCGGGGGACGATATTCCCCATTACTCTGGGGGACAGGTTTAAAAGCGTGAATTATGCGGCTTTGGGAACCGTTTTTTCCCCTCACCCTGACCCTCTCCCTCAGGAGAGGGAACCGCCCGATAGTGTGATGGGATTTGTCACCCGACTCAGGCTGAGCGATCCACTCAACTTCAACCGTGGTACGCACTGCTCCCTCTCCCTTTGGGAGAGGGCCGGGAAAGGGGAGTCCGGGGGACGATATTCCCCATTACTCTGGGGGACAGGTTTAAAAGCGTGAATTATGCGGCTTTGGGAGTCGTTTTTCCCCCTCACCCTGACCCTCTCCCTCAGGAGAGGGAACCGCCCGATAGTGCGATGGGATTCGTCACCCGGCTCAGGCTAAGCGATCCACCCAACTTTAACCGTGGTATGCCCTGCTCCCTCTCCCTCAGGAGAGGGAATCGCCCGATAGTGCGATGGGATTTGTCACCCGACTCAGGCTAAGCGATCCACTCAACTTCAACCGTGGTACGCACTTCTCCCTCTCCCTTTGGGAGAGGGCCGGGGAGAGGGGCGTCCGGGAATGGAATTCCCTCTTTTTCTCAGAATAAAAAGACCACACTACCCTAACTTACCCTGCGCCCAGGCAATACCGCTGGCGTACTCCGGTGGCAGCAGCGGGGTCAGCGCTTCCAGCGTCGCGCTCAGGCGATCCCTGTCGCTGTCGGTCAGATTAAGATGCCCCACTTTGCGCCCGGCGCGCACCTCTTTGTCGTACCAGTGCAGGTGGATCAGCGGCAGCTTGAGCCAGTCATAGTTAAGATCGGTGCCGATCAAATTCACCATTACCGACGGGCTGTCCACCACCGGCTGCGGCAACGGCAGCCCGACGATCGCCCGCAGGTGCAGTTCAAACTGGCTGATCGACGCGCCGTTTTGCGTCCAGTGACCGCTGTTATGCACGCGCGGAGCCAGTTCGTTTATCAGCAACCCGCCTGGCGTGATAAAACATTCCATCGCCATCACGCCGACATAATTCAGTTCGTGCAGAATGGTCGAAAGCATGGTTTCGGCCTGCGCCTGCTGGTTGGCATTTGCCTGCGGGAAGGCCACGCTGGTGCGCAAAATCCCGTCCTGATGCAGGTTATGCGTCAGCGGATAAAACACCGTGCTGCCATCCTGCGCGCGCGCGCCCACCAGCGATACTTCACCGCTGAAGTTAATTCCCTGCTCAACAATACATTCGCCGTAGCAGTCCTGCGGAAGCTGTGCGGTATCCGCCGCGCGCAAGCGCCACTGCCCGCGTCCGTCGTAGCCTCCCACCCGGCGCTTGACGATCGCCAGATCGCCGAGACGTTCAAACACCGCAGGCCACTCGTCTGCGCTCGCCAGCAACTGCCACGGTGCGGTAGCCAGCTCCAGCTTATCGAATAGCTGTTTCTGCGTCAGACGGTCGGCGATCACCGGAAAAACGTCGCGGTTGACGAAGGCGGGATGACGCGCCAGTTCGCGGGTCAGGGGCGTTTCCGGCCAGCGCTCAATTTCAGCGGTAATGACGCTTTGGGCAAAGGGCACCGCTTCCGGTTCAGCATCCAGTCCGATGGGCCAGACCGCAATGCCCAGCGGTTCACCGGCCTGGCGCAGCATCCGCCCCAGTTGACCATTGCCCAGTACGCAGACCTGCTTCATGCCGCACCTCGCGGGTCCGGGTTATCCAGCACCTCGTCGGTTTGCGCTTTGCGCCACTCGACCAGACGCGCCAGCAGTTCAGCATCATGCTGGGCGAGGATTTGCGCTGCCAGCAGCGCTGCATTCGCCGCGCCCGCTTTGCCAATCGCCAACGTGCCAACCGGAATACCGCGCGGCATCTGCACAATGGAATACAGGCTATCCACACCGCTTAAGGCCGCGCTCTGGACCGGCACACCCAACACCGGCACCAGCGTTTTAGCGGCGATCATCCCAGGAAGATGCGCCGCCCCGCCCGCACCGGCAATAATCACCTGAAAACCATTATCCTGCGCGCCTTCGGCGAAGCTGAACAGTTTATCGGGGGTGCGGTGTGCGGAGACGACTTCGACGTGGTGCGTGACATTCAGGGCATCAAGGATTTCGGCGGCGAACTGCATGGTTGCCCAGTCACTTCTGGACCCCATCACGATGGCGATACGTGCCGGATTGTTGCGGGAAGACATGCGTCTCAAAACTCCTGTGGGTGTGCTTCACACGACTGACAAGGCCACAGAGAATAGCATGGAAAACCGGGGAGGAAAACGGTTGCGTAGGAGGATGTTCGGCAGTATCAGGTCAGCATTAAAACGGAAAATGAATCAGCTCAACGTCGCCCGGCGTGACTTTAACCATCGATCCCTCGCTGTGCCACGCGCCCAGCACCACGCGGAATGCAGGCTGTCCGTTTGCCACGCATTCATGCACGGCGGGGCGGTGTGTATGACCATGGATCAGCCATTGCACATGATGTTTTTCGAGCGCATCAACGACCGCCAGCGGATTCACGTCCATAATTTCCAGCGATTTCGTGCTGTTCGCCGCTTTGCTGTTCGCCCGCATTCTGGCAGCGATACGCTGGCGGATAAAAAGCGGAAGCGCGAGAAACAGTCGCTGAAGCCACGGCTGGTGGACTTTGGCGCGAAACGCCTGATACCCGGCGTCGTCGGTGCACAAGGTGTCGCCGTGCATAATCAGCACCCGGCGTCCGTAAAGGTCGAGGATTTTCTCTTCCGGCAGCAGGATCATGCCGCTTTCACGGGCAAAACGTTTACCGAGCAGAAAATCACGATTGCCGTGAATGAAATAACAGGGGACGCCGGAATCAACCAGCGCGTTGATTGCCGCCGCGATTTGTCGATGCAGCACAACCGGATCGTCATCGCCAATCCAGGCTTCAAAAAGATCGCCGAGAATGTACAGCGCGTCGGCCTGACGAGCTTCTTCGGCTAAAAAACGCAGAAAACCGGCGACGATCGCCGGTTCTTCCGTGCAGAGGTGAAGATCTGCAATAAAGAGTGTCGTCACGCTTATTCGCTGACGGTCACGCTGGTAATGATAACGTCTTCTTTAGGAACGTCCTGATGCATACCGCTGCGACCCGTAGATACGCCTTTGATTTTTTCAACAACGTCCATACCTTCAACCACTTCAGCAAATACGCAGTAGCCCCAGCCCTGAAGGCTTTCGCCGGAGAAGTTCAGGAAGTCGTTATCGGCGACGTTGATGAAAAACTGTGCGGTTGCAGAGTGCGGTGCCTGAGTACGGGCCATTGCCAGCGTACCACGGGTGTTTTTCAGACCGTTGTTCGCTTCGTTTTTGATCGCTTCTTTGGTCTCTTTCTGACGCATACCCGGTTCAAAACCGCCGCCCTGAATCATGAAGCCGTTGATTACACGGTGGAAAATGGTGTTATTATAAAAACCTTCGCGACAGTAATCCAGGAAGTTTTTAACTGTTTCAGGCGCTTTATCGTCAAAAGTTTTGATTACGATATCGCCGTGATTAGTGTGGAATGTAACCATTTTTGTATCCTGTTCCGTTATAGTGGCACTTCAACCCGACAGCGGGTCACAGATAAGCGCATGTTATAGCATAAGCAGGAGGTTCGATCATCCCGCAAAGTGTGCTGCTTCGTCTGCAAATTATGGTTATTATACGGACTTTACAATCCACACACGTCTACCACATGGAATCATCGATGTTGAAAATTTTTAATACTCTGACGCGCCAAAAAGAGGAATTTAAACCTATTCATGCCGGGGAAGTCGGCATGTACGTGTGTGGTATCACCGTTTACGATCTCTGCCATATCGGTCATGGTCGCACTTTTGTGGCTTTCGACGTTGTCGCGCGTTACTTGCGGTTTCTCGGCTATAAGCTGAAATATGTGCGCAATATCACCGATATTGACGACAAAATCATTAAGCGTGCCAACGAGAACGGCGAGAACTTCGTGGCGCTGGTTGACCGGATGGTGAAAGAGATGCACACCGATTTCGATGCGCTGAATATCCTGCGCCCGGACAGCGAGCCGCGCGCCACCCAGCACATCCATGAAATCATTGAACTTACCGAACGCCTGATCCAGCGCGGTCACGCTTATGTTGCCGATAACGGCGACGTGATGTTTTCGGTAGAAACTGATGCCGACTACGGCAAACTATCGCGTCAGGATCTGGATCAGCTCCAGGCAGGCGCGCGCGTTGAAGTCGTTGACGTGAAGCGTAACCCGATGGATTTCGTGCTGTGGAAGATGTCCCGACCGGGCGAGCCGAGCTGGTCTTCGCCGTGGGGCGAGGGGCGTCCGGGCTGGCACATCGAGTGCTCGGCGATGAACTGCAAGCAGCTGGGTTCACATTTTGATATTCACGGCGGCGGTTCGGATCTGATGTTCCCGCACCATGAAAATGAAATCGCCCAGTCCACCTGTGCGCATGATGGCGCGTATGTGAACTACTGGATGCACTCCGGCATGGTGATGGTTGACCGCGAAAAGATGTCCAAATCGCTGGGCAACTTTTTTACCGTGCGCGACGTGCTGAAATATTATGACGCGGAAACCGTGCGCTACTTCCTGATGTCCGGTCACTATCGCAGCCAGCTTAACTACAGCGAAGAGAATCTGAAGCAGGCGCGCTCAGCGCTGGAACGTCTGTATACCGCGCTGCGCGGCACGGATGCGTCGGTCGCAGCGGCGGGCGGCGAAGCCTTCGAAGCCCGTTTTGTTGAGGCGATGAACGATGACTTCAACACCCCTGAAGCCTACTCGGTACTGTTTGATATGGCGCGTGAAGTTAACCGCCTGAAAACGGAAGAAGGGCAGGCGGCAAACGCCCTGGCCTCGCACCTGCGTAAACTGTCTCACATTCTGGGGCTGCTGGAGCAGGAGCCGGAAGCGTTCCTGCAAAGCGGCGCGCAGGCCGACGACAGCGAAGTGGCGGAGATTGAAGCGTTGATCCAACAGCGTCTGGACGCACGCAAAGCCAAAGACTGGTCGGCGGCGGATGCAGCACGCGACCGGCTGAACGAGATGGGGATCGTGCTGGAAGATGGCCCGCAGGGTACGACCTGGCGACGGAAATAAATGTGTCAGGCCCGGCTTTTCGCCGGGCCTTTTACTTTCCGTTATACGTCGTGCGGGTTATTCAGTACACCGTCCATCACGCCGATTCGCGTATCACCAGTTGCCCGGACAGGGTAATGCGCTGATTCAGCAACTCTGGCTGATTGATTTTGCGGATTATCAGCGCGGCGGCCTGACGTCCGGACTCTTCACTGGCGGAGGAAACGTAGGTAAACGACGGCGAGGTCAGGTTGACGTGCAGCATATCTTCAAAGCCGAGCAGGGCGACCTGCTGGGTCAGGAACACATCTTTACCAATGGTGCGCCCCACCTGATGAATGCCGCTGATGGAGCCGATAATGGCATCCGGGGAATGGCACAGCAGGGCGGTGATGGTGTTATTTTTTTCCAGCAGATGCCGCGTGGCGTTGCTGACCGCGCGGGTATCTTCGCTACAGGCGGCGCTGGACTCTTCCCGATACACCATCCCGTTCTGGGTCAGGGCGCTGCGAAAGCCTGACAGCCGTTGCTGGCGGATCAAATCATTCTCTTTGCCGCCGACGTAGGCAATGCTGCGGTGCCCGCGCTCAATCAGATAGCGGGTGGCGAGGCTGGCGGCCTGGCGGTTATCGCGCATCACCAGATTGCACTCTTCCTCAAGCAGCGACTGTGAGACGACGACTAACGGCAGCGGACAGTGGCGGATTTGCGCGGGAAGTTTGGCGGAAGTGGTATCGGACGAGAGATAAATCACCCCCGCGACGCCCTGCTGCTTGAAGGAGAGCAGGCAGCGTTCAAGATGGTCATTCTCATTGAGCGGCTGGCCGAGGAATACCATATATCCCTGTTTTTCCAGCTCCTGAACAATGCTCGCCATCACTTTGATGGAGTAACTGTCGCTGAAGTCACGCAGGATCAGGCCGATCAGATTAGAGCGATTTGCGCGCAGATTAGCGGCTGCCACGTTGTGAATGTAGCCCAGCTTATTGATGGCAAGATGAACTTTCTCGATAGTCGCGCTGGAAATCTTTCCCTTTTGACGCAGGACCAGCGACACGGTGGAGACCGAAACGCCTGCCTCGCGTGCGACATCAATAATGCTGACTTTCTTCAATTCCGCTCCCTGAATAAAAGTGTCTCCCGCGCAGGCGGGAGACGGTGTGACGAGTGTAGGGCTATCGGCCTAACTGCGTCGTCATGGTTTGTGCGATAAACTGGGCGCGGGCACCGAAAATAATCTGCACGCCCCGGTCCCCTACATATACCACGCCGCGTGCGCCGATACCGTTAAGCCCGTCTTTATCTACCGCATCGCCCTTCGCCACTTCAAGACGCAGACGAGTAATACATGCGCCGACGGACTGAATATTCTGCGCGCCGCCGATAAGCCCGATAATCTCTGTCGCCAGCTCTTCATCGGTTTTATCGCTGGCATCAGCGGTAATGTCGGTGCGGCCCGGCGTTTTCACGTCGAAGCGGCGGATCACAAAACGGAATGTGAAATAGTAAATCGCCGCCATCGGCACCCCAACAATAATCGCGTTGAGGAAGTTGGTCTGATAGCCGTTAAACGACGGCAGTATACCAAACGAGATGTAGTCGATAAGCCCGGCGGAGAAGGATTTTGCGATATGCGCATGGAGAAGATACATGCACATATACGACAGTCCCGCCATGATCGCGTTAAACACGTACAGTACCGGTGCCACGAAGATAAAGGTAAATTCAACCGGCTCGGTGATCCCGGTCAGGAAACAGGTTAAGCCCGCCGAGAACAGAATACCCGCCGCGATTTTTTTGTTGCGGGTGTGCGCTTCCTGATACATCGCCAGACAGGCCGCAGGCAGAGCAAACAGCATCAGCGGGAACTCGCCCTGCATAAACTTGCCAGCGTTCTGGTAGCTGTCGCTGCTGAACGATTTAACGCCTTCTTCCAGCATTTTGAACCAGATAGTCTGGTCGCCGTGGATCACCTGTCCGGCCTGGGTGGTGTAATCGCCGAACGAGTACCAGAACGACGGATACCAGATGTGGTGCAGACCCAGTGGGATCAGCGCGCGCTCGACCAGACCAAAAATAAAGGTCGAGGCAGCCTGGTTATCACCATTAACAATCACCGACAGCGCGTCAATCCCGGCCTGAATATGCTGCCAGACGTAAGGAAGCAGCAGACCCATGATGAATGACAAAAACGCGGTAGCAATCGCGACAAAACGCTTACCGGAGAAAAAGCCGAGGAACTCCGGCAGTTGCAGGGTGTGGAATTTGTTATAGCACCACGCCGCCAGAATACCGCAGATCAGGCCGCCAAAAACGCCCATTTGCAGCGTTGGAATACCGACCACCATCGCGTATTTGCCGCCCTGCGAGGCCATTTCCGGCGTGATGGACAGCATCGTGCTGATGGTGATGTTAGTAACGAAAACCGACACCGCCGCCGACAGCGCGGCAATACCGGATTCCGACGCCAGCCCGACGGCAGAGCCAATGGCGAACAGCATCGGCAGGTTATCAAAAATAACCCCGCCCGCGTTCATCATTAGCGGTAAGTGGAACTTATCCCCGAACGCCAGCAGTAAGCCTGCCGCCGGAAGGAGTGAAATCGGCAGCATTAACGCGCGGCCAATCATCGATAGCTTTGAAAGCGATTTTACAAACCCTGATATCAGACTCATGCTGACTTCCCCCGGTGTTGGCACTGTAACGCGCCGTCTTATTTTATTTTAAGTATAACGTTTTAGTAGAACGTTCTACTTATCGTGGGAGATCGCCGGATTGCTGGCAACTGAAATTTCACTGCCGGTCTGACAAAATTCTGATTCTTTGAAGTTGATCGAAAATTAGCCCTTATTGCTAAGGGCTAAAGGGGGAGGGGATCAGGCGGTAACGGTGATTTTTTGTCCATCAAATGCCACGGTCTGACCGGCCACGATTTTGCAGCGCTTGCGGGTTTCAACCTGACCATCCACCGTCACCTGGCCTTCGGCGATAAAGATTTTCGCCTGCGCGCCGCTTTCGCTCCAGCCTTCCAGCTTCAGCAGATCGCACAGTTCAACGTGGGGATGTTTACCTAAAGAAAATGTCGCCATCTTAAGCGCCCTCAATATCATGATATTCTTCGCACGCCTGGAGCGTGTTTTCGATAAGCGTGGCGACCGTCATTGGCCCCACGCCGCCCGGAACCGGGGTGATGAAAGAGGCGCGGGCGGCGGCGTCTTCAAACACCACGTCACCCACCACTTTTCCATTTTCCAGCCGGTTAATGCCGACATCGATAACAATCGCACCTTCTTTGATCCATTCGCCGGGAATAAAACCGGGTTTACCCACGGCAACAATCAGCAGATCGGCATTTTCAACGTGATGGCGCAGATTGCGAGTAAAGCGATGCGTTACGGTAGTGGTGCAGCCTGCAAGCAGCAGTTCCATGCTCATCGGGCGGCCGACAATATTGGACGCGCCAATGACAACCGCGTTCAGACCGTAGGTATCAATATTGTAACGTTCAAGCAAAGTGACGATCCCGCGCGGGGTGCAGGGGCGCAGACGCGGCGCGCGCTGGCACAGACGACCAACGTTATAGGGATGGAAGCCGTCAACGTCTTTATCCGGCCGGATGCGCTCAAGCACTTTTACGTTATCGATTCCGGCAGGCAGGGGAAGCTGCACCAGAATGCCGTCGATAGTGGTGTCGTCATTGAGCTTATCAATCAGTTCCAGCAGTTCAGCTTCGCTGGTGGTGGCGGGTAAATCATAAGAGCGGGAAATGAATCCGACCTCTTCACACGCTTTGCGCTTGCTGCCAACGTAAATTTGCGAGGCAGGGTTGCTGCCGACCAGCACCACGGCAAGCCCCGGAGCGCGAAATCCAACCGCCAGACGCGCCTTCACTTTTTCCGCAACTTCAGAGCGCACCTGCTGCGCAATCGTTTTACCATCAATAATCTTTGCTGCCATCAGAGAGAGGATTCCATCTGTCAGAAAACATAAGGGGGATGGTTATATTTTGTCAGAAGCGCGGCGTGCTGTCAGGTATCGTTTTTGATATTCGTCACTTTTCACCGGACCGCAGGGGTGAAAGCGCTTATTTACCGACCATCCGGTTGCAAAGCCATTGACTCAGCAGGCGTTGACCGTATAATTCCACGCGTTTCACCTTCCTCAACGCGCCCTTAGCTCAGTTGGATAGAGCAACGACCTTCTAAGTCGTGGGTCACAGGTTCGAATCCTGTAGGGCGTACCATTTAATATCAGCAAGTTAACCTTCATTCGCCTCCTTCAGATTTTCAGTATGGGACATATTTGGGACATCGATGGTAAATATCGAGTCGATCTGCCGCGCATGCTCTGTTAAGTGGTTCGGTGCGAGGTGAGCATAACGACGCACCATTTCGATGCTTTCCCAACCTCCCATCTCCTGTAGTACTGACAACGGAACTCCGGCCTGAATCAACCAACTTGCCCAGGTGTGTCTGAGGTCGTGGAAGCGGAAATTCTGTAGCCACCAGCGCGTAGCTAACATATCCCAGCGTTAACCCCGTAACACACAAATACAGAATCACTATTGTTAAAAATATTTTGTAATCAGTAAAAAATTTTAATGGGGCAGTAAGATAAAAATGCTTCCTTGCGCCATTGTTAATCTCTGTAAACAACCGGTAAATCTCCGGATTATCCTTTATGGATTTTATTTTATTATGTTTGCACCAATGTTTTCTGTTAGCAAAGTACATAGACCAGTCTGCATACACAGTTATAATGGCAAGTAATATGCCGGCTGCCACAGAATCATAATAAAAAACAGCTTTGTGGGGTAGAATTAAAGAAATTATTTCATTCATCATCACATCCCCATATGCTCACGGGCTTTGTCACCATAGAACCAGGTAAAAAATGTCCCCATACCCAGAAATACAACTGTGCAGATAATAGCAAGTATAATTATAAACCAGCCTGATATGGATTTACCGCCATCGCCAGAACTGCCAATGATTAGCATAATTCCAAAAAAGAACATCAGACCGGCGATACCGCAAACTTCCCACGGCGTCGTGTATCTTTTCTCCTGGGGATAATCAGGTTGGCGAGTTAACCGGGACGACAGAGCCGTCATTGAAAACTGGTTCTGTTCGGAAGTGGCCACCAGCTGATCACCTTGCGCATATACCACCGCATCCGATGCCAGTGCCAGCATCAGCCAGGGGTACCCGGCAGAATGCTCGCCGAGTGACATTTCAAGCTCCAGCCTGTCCGGAACGGCCTTTTTCTCATCCAGCACTTCCAGCAGCGGGTACTTCTCCGTGCGGGAGAGTCCGGTATACCAGAGTTGTTTTAGTTTACTGACAGCTTCCGCTCGCAGATAAACAGGTACTGTTGCTTCAACGTCTGTGACCCCCGTCATCGGCTGATAAAGATAAACCGGTTTTTCTCCTTCTGTTTTGACGTAGTAATTCGTGAAGAGAAGTGCAGTAACATTTTCCATCTGTTTAGACTCTTCTTCGTCAGAATGAAGGTCTACACAGATATCCCCGTTTGGTTCATTCTCTCCAGGAGAGTAATGAGCTCCACGCCAGGTTTTTCCGTAATCTTTTGAAACTGTAAATCCCCCTCCCCACGACGAAATTGCCATGTAACGCTCAGAAGGGTGAGTAAATTTCTTGGTGAATAACTGGTGTTTGCAATACCGGTGTAATCCGCATCACCCGTTTTACGCGGCGGAAGCGTAAACTCTGTTCCCGTCGGTGCCAGACCGACTTCGCCATGCTGATAAAAAACTCGCTGATATAAGTTAGGAATGCCCGTCGCAATAGTCTCAGGAATACCCCGCCAGCCAAAACCCTGGACGTTTTTCAGGGACACGACACCATCATTCGGGCAGAAGTAGTTATAAACCTTGCCGTTGTTATCGCGGGCATAAAGAGGATACTTACGTAACGGGTTATCGGACGCTTTACGCAATGCGCACGATCCTTCCATTTCCTTCAGTTCGGTTTCATCCAGTACCCCGCCTTTGTACTGCGCGGCCATCAGGCTACAGAAGTTTTTAAACGTCTTCTGACGAGCTTCATCCGTCTGGTGATGGCCGGGCAGTAAATCTTCGGCGGTGCGGGATTCCAGCGAATACGGGGAATGATTAAGGATCACGCAGTTAACAGGCTTTAAACCGGCTTGCACCACCAGCATATTTGCCAACATGGTGATGATGGTGCCCTGGCTGTGCGCCACAACATTGATAACATCATCACGAGTTTCCAATGGTTGCCGAATTTGAATAATCAAATCAGCCAGACGTTGGGCGGCAAAAAACTGATAGATGCGATGCGGGTTATCAAAGATAGGGTGCGTGAAGTCACCACCGTTTGCGTGCAGGGAAAAAAATCCCGTAGCCCCTAAAGCCACGCCACCAGCGCCAGGTCCCAGCATATCGGGGATATTGGTCGTGGCATTCGCGAACGTGCCGCCGCCTTTGGCAAAGTTCACTTCCAGCGCATTACCAAAATTATCATTCTGATATTTAAGCGTATTTTTCCCGTCGTTACCCAGATCGGCCTTTTTATCGGCGTTATCTTCCTGATACGCATCAAACGGCAGGTGAGCAGTATCTTTCATCTTGCCGACTTCCTCCCGATAACGCTTCTGATCGGTCACATAATCCTCATGCGTGACTGGTTTATATCCCCAGTAGAAGGGGATACCGTTCCGGCTATCACCGGACGCGGCAGATAGTCCGGACGGAAGCTATAACCATTCAGATAAGGGATACCTTCGAGAGTGGCGCTGTAATGCTGTGCGCGGCTGCCAGAGAGCGTCATCGCAGTGATGATGACGCCCGGCTTAAATCCGTCAGGAATGTTCCCCGTCGGGTGAAACATCACACCGGGCAACAGTGCCGGATCATTGGTTGTGACCCCCAGCACGCTCTGTTTATTCAGCAGACGTTCATAACGCAGTCGGGCGTAGAACGTGGCTGTTTCCGCCTCTTCCCCGTAAAAATCACCTGAAGCAAGATAGTGATCGGCATAGTGATACTGCTTCCCACTGGTGATTCCGTCAGGAATGTCATTACTGATAATGGTCTTATCCGCCTGGTGAGAAAGCGGATCGCGATAGTTGTAAGTGCGGACCAGCACATTTTCAGGAATAAGCTGATACTGTTCTTCCAGGTCGGTTATGTACTCTTCATGGCTGGTCATACCGGAATGACGGACGTACGGCAGTTGCTTATTGCTGAAGACGTAGCGATGGCCCCCATCACCGAAAATAACCACCGTTTCACCCGGCACTTTGTCGTGATTTTCAAAACGGAACCAGATCCCCACTTCAGCCAGCAGGCGACGGATAAACTGGAGATCGGTTTCCTTCCACTGGATAATCATTTCCCGGCTGGGATAGCTGTGGCTCAGCTGGTCAAAATCGATGTTGTAGCCGTCGAAGTGTCCGCTGTCCTTCATCAGTTGCGTGACGAGCTCAGGCACCGTCACATTCATGTAGACAGCCGAACGGAAGTTTTTGTCCAGCAGCGCCAGTTCATGCTCCAGCACACACTCATACAGAGCTTGATCAGGGGACGATCTCAGGCGAGAAAACGACGTGATCACCCCGTTTATCTGGCGCACCGGCAACCAGCGCTGCTGGTTGTGCCAGTCTGCTTTCGGGTTAGGGGCACGCAGAATAAATTCAGCCAGCTGGTTGAGAACGTCTTTTACGACGATGTTCTGGTTAGGACTGGTGAAGCGGATGGTATAGCGATAGGGTTTACTGAGTGCTTCTTCACCGGAAAAAGAATGAATATCCGGTGAAACGGTTTTACTTCGTGGAAAATACAGCAAATAGCGGTTTAAGGTATCCTGCTGCTGCGCCGTATCAGATCGTCCTGACATAACCAAATATCCTTTTTGTATAATACTTCCCCGAATAATACTCCCGTAAAGTGTGGGTGGAAACATCGTTTCAGAATACAAATCAAAATGTTAAAAAACAACAAACATTCAAAGATAAAATAACTAACAGCATCACATTCACTTAATAAATGAATAAGCCATAATCCATCACTATTGATGATTTTTAATTGTCGTCACATAGGCCAGCAGGACAAACAAAATCGCATAAGCACTAAAAACACTACTGACCATTGTGACAGGGGCGGAAGCGGCTGAAGAATCATGGAGGTAAAAATGCCGACTACGCACATAAATGCAACCAGAAGAGGAAAAAGCAAAAGCCACAGTTTTATTCTTGCCGCATTTTTCTCTTTCAAAACAATCCTGTGCCCACTGTCATAATGCTCAAATAACCAGGCATTTTGCATGATTGATATGCCCCAGCGTATCGAGCCACGCCTTTTGTTGACGCCTGCCAGGAAAAAAGTACATCCAGCAATAATTAAACAGCGACGTCACAACCTTTGTACTCCCCGGCATTCCGCTCATTTCTTTCTCCATAACTTCGCTCTCGTTTCGATCAAAATTTCATGGATGGAAAAGTGAAATAGTCACGATAATCAATCTCCATCACGCGACTGAACGCGATGTTCACCTCATCCGATAATTTTTGAATTCTCGTAAACGACAATCTGAACACGCCGATTTCGTGGATATAATCAGTATGTTCAGTCAGCGGAATTAACCGGGTGGATAGTTTTTGCAGGCAAAGAGATGCTTCATCGCAAAATGTGATCAATGCCAATTAAAACAACGGGTGCGCCTCAGGTTTAATTTTCACCCCACGGCGGATCACCAGCGCATAACGCGCGAAAAACTGGAGTTTTATCTGGTGAATGTTATTTGTCAGAATCAGGCACTGCCTTTCGACCTCATTTTTCTGGCGCGAAAAAGCGTCATCATTTTCAACAGCCACCATCAGAGCCATGCATTGCGCCACACTCAACTGAAAATCCAGCAGACCCGGCAAAAGCAGGTGCAACTCGTCATAGAAACGATTGGTCGCATCATGCGCCCTCTCCAGATCCCTGCGACGCAGCCAACGCCATGCCAGTATCAAACCACCTGGCGCTCCTGTTGTTGTGGCAAGATCGCTGATAACTGATGTAATCGTCCCAATGGTTTCCAAAGATGGCATTAGCTCAGATCCGTTTATCGTAAAGCCCCAGCTTCCGGGGCAATCGTGCGGCGGTAAGCGGCCTGCGGCAGGGTCGGCATAATGAAGGTGACGTTCTTCATTAGCTTCACCGCACGGTTATACAGCCCCTCGTCACGCACCAGTGCAGGCTGATGGTGAATATCCATCACGAACAGATAAGTATCCTGCAACAGGGTGTCGATATAAACGCGGGCACTGCCACTGAATGCGGAATGAGATGAACTGGCTGACAAATCCAAAATAAGTCACATCCGCATTTTATCTGACGTTGACTGATATCAGGCAATCTTTACTGCACAGTCCGGGAACATCAATTTCTTGCGCAATTAATTCACGAGATGAATGAAAGTGTTGACATATATTTGCATGGTGTTTATATGATTCGTTTTTTAAATCGACATAAGAAATTTCAGGTCTTAAAACATAGATAATAACAGCGGTGCCCTGTCGTTTTTTTATAACGGGTTAGATTCTGGCATGTAGCTGAAAGAACGTATCGGACTCTGCTGCAGTAGTGAGTTTTACAGCCTGCCAGCCACAACGATTCAGAGGTATCTGAAACCCTCCAACTGCACCCGATATTCGTACCTGTACTGGAAGAACCTGCGTCCCATCAGCATCAAATCCCACATCAAGGGATGATTTCAGGACACCTACTGAACACGATTTTATCCATATAAAACATATTGATAATTATCACATTCGAATCCTGTAGGGGCCATAAATTTTACTCTCTCAGGGTCTACTCACGTCGATTAAAATCCACACCTGAATGGGGGCATTCCTGGGTTCAATAAAGTCGATGCCCCCAAATTTGTTCCCGTTTACCGGTGAATGACCTGCCCGGCTGATTGATGGCGAATTTCACCATCATCCCAGGCCAGGTGGCCATTGACCCATACCTTCTCAATACCTTCAGCCCGGGTACACGGCTGCGCAAAAGTGGCGCTGTCCTGTACCGTCTGCGGGTTAAACAGGACCATGTCGGCATAATACCCGGCGGCAATCCGCCCGCGACGGTCGATACCCAGCTCAGTAGCGGGAAGGCCGCTCATCTTATTGACCGCCGTGTGCAGCGGGAACAGCGCCAGTTCACGACTGTAATGACCCAGCACGCGGGGGAAAGTACTCCATAAGCGCGGGTGCGGATGGTTATCGTGCGGCATGCCGTCAGAGCCGATCATCGTCGGCGGGAAAGCCAGAATACGCTGGACATCGTCCTCATCCATCATGAAATAGATAGCCCCGGCGGGCATTAGCCGTTGTGCCGCCTCTTCATCGCTAACGTCCCATTCGGCCGCAATCTCCGCCAGCAGCCGTCCGGCAAGCTGTGGATACGGCGTCGACCAGCTCACCAGCACCTTTGCCGCTCTTGCGATAAATGCCGGGTTTAAGGTTGTGGATGAGGCGTTATAGGGGTAACAATCCAGCGATACCGGCTGGCGAGCGCGGGCGGCCTTAATACTGGCGAGCGTTTCCCGCGAACGGCCATGGTTTTTCACGCCGGCTAATTTATGGTGAGAGATCAATACTCTCACCCCCAACCGACGACCAATCTCATAGGTTTCATCAAGTGAGTCCAGCACTGCTTCAGCCTCGTTACGCATATGGGTCGCGTAGAATGCCCCATAGCGCGCCAGGGGCTCAGCCACCGCAACAATCTCATCAATAGTGGCAGCCCGTGCGGGCGGATAAAAAGTCCCGGTCGAGAAACCAAACGCACCGGCGGCAAGAGACTCTTCAAGCAGTTCCCGCATCCGGGAACACTCGTCCTCACTGGCGCTACGGTCCAGAGAATCCCCCATCACGCCGGCCCGCAGCGTCGTATGCCCCACCATACAGGCGGCGTTGACGGCAATACCGCTACTGGTCAGCTCCGCCAGATAGTCGGAAAAATGGGGGAAGCGCAGCCATTCAGGCGTCGCTATCAGATCCAGTGGCGCGGGAACGTTCGCCATCCGTGCAGGGGCCAGGCTCAGGCCGCAGTTGCCGGTAATCACCGTCGTCACGCCCTGGGACAGCTTCGCGGTCATCATCCCCGGCATTAACAGCGCCCGGTCGTCATGGGTATGAACATCAATAAACCCCGGCGCCAGCGCCAGACCGTGCCCCTCAATGATATGCTCCCCGGCCAGCGAGCCCGGTGAGCCTGTGGCCGTAATATATTCGCCAGCAATCGCCACATCCGCGGGTACCGGCGGCTCGCCACCGCCATCAAACAGCAGCACGTTACGAATCACCAGCGCCTTACTGCGTATAGCCTCATTCATCGACTTCTCCACGTTAAAGAGAGGGGATCATGCCGCCGTCAACCCGCAACACGCTGCCGGTGATGAACGACGCCTGCTGACTGGCAAGGAAGGCTGCCGCAGCACCATACTCATCCGGACGGCCATAGCGCCCGACCGGGATCGTCTGCTGGCTGTTGCTACGTACCGTCTCAACGCTGACGCCTTCACGCCCGGCGCGCGCGGCGTCAAGCTGACCAACGCGCTCGGTGGCAATGCGCCCCGGCACCAGCACGTTCGCTGTAATTCCGCTGGGGGCGACTTCCGCGGCCAGTGTTTTCGACCAGCCCAACAGCGCCATACGCAGCGTATTTGACACCCCCAGCCGGGCAATTGGCGCGACCACGCCGGAAGAGGTACTGGTAATAATGCGCCCCCATCCCTCCGCATGCATATCGGGAAGCACCTTATCGGTTAACTGAATCAGCGAACTGACCATTGCGCTAAACTGCTCTTGCCAGATCTCCGCATTAACGCCAGAGGCGGTGGAAGGGGCGGGACCGCCAGAGTTATTCACCAGAATAGTGATCGTACCGAAGCGCTGACGGATCTCGCCAAGTACCGCATCAAAGGTCTGCGGATTTGCCAGATCCAGCTGCCAGGCCCGGGCTTCCCCTCCGGCCTGCGTAATGAGCGCCACCGTTTCCGCCAGCTTTTCTTTATTGCGCCCGGTTACCGCGACCTTCACGCCTTCAGCGGCCAGCGCCTGGGCTATAGCGCGACCTAAGCCGCTTCCCGCACCGCACACCAGCGCCGTTTTTCCGCTAATCATAAAATCCATTAGTTCAGCCCCTTATCTGCCAGTTTACGTTCCAGGCGAGCCATCAGCCCGCTCAGTTCCTGTAGGTCGATGCGGTCGAGAACCGGCCCCGGCTGGCGGACGGCGGCGCTTTTTATCGCCCCGCGCCGACGCAGCGCCTCTTTGCGCAGCCCCAGCCCAATGCCGTACTGAAACTCATGGCGCAGCAACGGCAGGTAGCAATCGAAAATATCTTCGCCGTGGCCCGGGTTACCCTCGGCATAGGCCTGGCACACCTGTACCAGCATTTCCGGCCAGGCAAAGCCGGTCATCGCCCCGTCAGCCCCGCGCGCCAGCTCCTGCGGCAAAAAGAGCCCGCCATTACCCACCAGCACGCTGATACGGCGCAGCCCGAGAGCCTCGCTCTGACTGCGGAGCTGGCTAAGTTTGCGCATTCCCGGCAAATCTTCGTGCTTAAGCATCACGATTTGCGGCAGCGCCTCAATTAAGCGCAGCATGACCGGAACGGAGGTGTGAACCCTGGTCGATTGCGGGAAGTCCTGTAAACAAATGGGCACCTCGTTGCCAAGCAATTGCGCCACGCTTAAATAGTAGTTTTCCACCTGCGGGTCGGTTGCCAGATTCGGGCCCGGTGCCAGCATGACCCCCGCAGCGCCGTTATCCATCGCCGTTTTCGCCAGACGTTCTACATGACGATGGGAAGCATGACTGACGCCGACCACCACCGGTACTTGTCCGTTTACCCGCGCCAGTACCCGTTGCATGAAGCTTAACGCTTCCTCTTCGGTAAGCTTATGCGCCTCGCCCATCATGCCGAGGATGGTGATCCCGCTAACGCCTTTTTCGAGATAGAAGTCGATCAGGCTGTCCGCGCTGGCTAAATCCAGCTCGCCGTGGTCAGTAAACGGCGTGGCGGAAATAATGTATACGCCGTTTGCTTGTTCGTTCAGTTTGCTCATTACCTTTCTTCCCTACTCAGATTGCCGTAAATCGGGCTACGATACCGGCCCGCGCCTGGGTCAGATGAAAGACCATCGCTTCTCTGGCCCCCGACGCATCACCGACGTGAATGCGTTCCATCAGCGCGATATGCTCCTGGCAGCCGGGCTCGAAGCGAGCGACGGTGCTGTTCTGGTCAAAGGTGCGCGCTTTAATGCGTAAATCAAAAATCATGCTCTCAAGCATGGCGTTACCGCAGTGGGCAGCAATGGTCTGGTGAACCAGGTTATCGATACGATGGTTCTCAGAGGCGGAAAAATCCCGCGCCTGTCGATGGGCGGTCAGTGCGCTAATCACCGATTGCGCCTGTACCGTCGGCATACGGGTTGCGGCGGCGAACGCCGCTTCCCCCTCAAGCAGAATGCGCAGTTGCAGGATCTCCAGATACTCGCGGAGCGTGGGCTCTTTCACGATGAGCTGCCCGCGTCCGCCCCGGATGGCGAAGCCGCCGCCGACCAGACGGCTGAAGGCTTCACGCAGCGGCGTGCGCGACACCCCCAGCGCAGCCGCCAGCGCTCGCTCCTGCAACGGCATGTTGGTGGGGATCCGTCCCTGCTGGATCATTTCCAGTAGCTGCCGATAGGTCGCTTCTGTGAGATCCTCGCTGCCCGGATTGAGGAAAATATTGTCTACATCAGTCTGTGTTTCACTCATAGCCAGCTCACTTCCGTTGATTGAATATGCTGTAAACAGGCAGCGATGCCCTTTTGCAAACGCTGCCAGCGTGCAACGCCTTCCGGTACGGTGACCGCACGAAACGCCACGCTCTGCCCCGGCCTCAGTTGCCCAACGCGCGGCAGATCCGCCCCAATTAAGGTGGCGATTTTGGGATACCCCCCGGTGGTCTGACGATCGTGCAGCGCAATAATCGGCTGACCATTACCGGGAATCTGAATGCTCCCGGGCACCACCGCATCGGAAACCATATCGGCCCCGTACACATGCGCCAGCGCAGGCCCCACCATCCGGTATCCCATTCGGTCCGCATGGGCGCTAACCCGATAGCGACCCTGTAAAAACGTGAGTAGCGAAGCTTCGGTGAAGGCCTCCTGCTGCGGCCCCATCACCACGGATAGCGGGCCGCTGGTGTACAACGTTGTCAGATGCGCGTGCAAACAGCGGCGGCGTCCGATATCGGTTTGTTCCGCCAGCGGCAAGCGATCGCCTTTTGCCAGCGCCCGCCCATTCAGGCCGCCCAGCGATGCCCTGCTCAGCGTGGCACGGCTGCCTAGGACAGGTTGCGTAGCGATACCGCCAGCGAAAGTGAGATAGGCGCGCAGCCCGCGCTGTATGCGTCCAACAACCAGTTCACTGCCCTGGGCCAGCCGGTGACCGACCCAGGGTTCCAGCACCCGACCCTCCGCCTGCGCTTCGACCGCACCGCCGAGACACACGATGCATTCACCCCCCATTACCCGGTATCGCCCACCCAGCGCCGTTAATTCCAGGGCCGCGCACTCCGGTCCGTTGCCAACGACGGCATTCGCTAATCGAAACGCAATCATGTCCATGGGCCCGGATGCCGGTACGCCCAGATGGGCAAAACCACAGCGTCCCTTATCCTGCACGGTGGTCAATAATCCTGGAGAAATCACTTCCAGCCAGCGCATCACGCCATCTCCGGCTCAGGGTACCAATCCGCTGCCCGACACTCGTCGTCGAGGCGAGAAAACTCATGCGCAGTGATGGGCATAAAGCAAACTTCATCCCCGGCCTGAAACAAAAATGGCCTTTGCCGCAGCGCATCAAATGTACGCCAGGGGGTGCGACCAATAAGGTGCCAGCCGCTGGGACCCGCCACCGAGCTGATTGCCGTCTGCTGGCCGCCGATATTGATACTGGAAGCGGGCGTCATCGCACGCGGCGACGCCCGACGCGGGGTATGCAACATTTCTGGCAGGCCGCCGAGATAGGCGAATCCCGGCATAAAGCCCACCATGTAAACCCGATAGCGCGCGGTACTGTGTAAATCAATCACCTGCTCCCGGCTTAGGCCGTGCCCCTGCGCCAGCGCAGACAAATCTTCGCCATAATCGCCGCCATAGCACACCGGCACACGCCAGCGGCGGCGCACTGAATGCATCGCAGGGGGCTGGTTCATCAAGAGAGTCACTTGCCCGCAAAGCTCGCTACAGGTGAGCATTAAGGGGTCAAACACAACGGTCAGAGAGCGATAGGTGGGAATAATTTCGCTCACACCGGTCGTACCGTTCAGCGCAGCCGCAAGCGCCAGCACCCGGGCATTCAACTGGTCGTCGATGCTATCGCCGAATTCAACTAATAGCGCCTGTTCGCCCACGGCGATTAAACGTGGATAGCCGTTCACGCAGACTCCCTGAAAGACATCGCCAGTTCCGGCTGAAAGCCAAAGCTGATGATCTGACCGGAAATACGCTCTTCGGGTGGTAGATCGACCGGCGCGTAAGCCACTACCATCTGCCCCTGATACTCAATCAATAACTTCCAGTGCAGGCCGCAAAAGGTCGCCATCATAATGTTGCCCTTGTAGCGCCTGGACGCCTTCTCGCTGGCGCGGCCAACCAGCATATGCTCGGGCCGAATGCCCAGCATTCCGTCGTGCTCGCCGGGGATGAAATTACACTCGCCGAGAAAGCCGGCGACAAAACGGCTATCCGGCTGACGATAAAGGGTCTGCGGAGAACCATCACCAACAATCTCCCCCTTATCCATAATGATTATCCGATCGGAGAGATTCATCGCTTCTTCCTGATCGTGGGTGACAAACACCACCGTCAGCCCCAGCTCCTGATGCAGTTGTTTAATCTGGATCTGAATCGACTGGCGCAAATTTTTATCCAGTGCGCCAAGCGGTTCATCCATCAGCAAAATATCCGGATTGAAGACCAGCGCCCTGGCCAATGCGGCGCGCTGTTGCTGACCGCCAGAGAGCTCTCCGGGCAGGCGTTTGCGAAACGTTTCCAGACTCACCAGCGCCAGCGCCTCACCGACCCGCCGTTCAATATCAACCTTCGCCAGGCGGCGCATACGCAATGGAAAGGCGACGTTCTCAAATACCGACATATGCGGGAAAAGGGCATAGTTCTGGAATACCATGCCGATATTGCGGTCAGAAATGGGTTCGCGAGTCACGTCCTTACCGGCAATCTGTACGCTGCCGCCATCAGGGCGCTCAAACCCGGCAATCACTTTCAGCAGCGTCGTTTTTCCGGAGCCGGAAGCGCCCAGCAGCGTACAGAACTCGCCGCGTGCCACCTGAAGATCGATGTGCGGCAGCGCTACCGTTGAACCGTAGGTTTTGCGAATGGCGTTAAGATTGACATCTTTACCCTGCATTTGACGCATGTTTGCCTCCATTACGTTTTATCAGGCTCTGCAAAATCAGGATCCCCGCCGTCGCCGCGATCAGTACGCAGGAAGCCGAAATCACCGTCGGGTCAAAATCGAATGCCAGTCCTTCATACATGAGTTTTGGCAGGGTTCGATTACGGATAGTGGTAAGGAATAGCGACATCACAACGTCGTCAAATGAGGTTACGAAAGCAAACACCGCCCCGCCGATCATGCCGGGGAGCAGAATCGGCAACATAATCCGGCGGAACATCTGCCAGGGACTGGCTCCGAGGCTATAGGCCGCCAGCTCAAGGCTGGGATCGAATCCTTTGAGCGCCGCACGTAACGTAATAAAGGTATAAGGGGTGGCCAGAACGGTATGGCCGAGGATCAGCGCCACCGAATTGTTGATCAATCCTAAAGGTCCGCACAGATAATAAAGCGAGACCGCAGTAATAATGGCGGGCACCGACATGGGAATGATAAACAGCGTCTCTAACCAGCTTTTGCGCGGCGAACGAAGTTTATGGATCCCCATCGCGGCGGTCGCTCCCAGCACCATCGACAGAATGGTGACGATCAGCCCAATCCGCACGCTCTCGCCCAGCGCCAGCATCCATTTACGGTCGGTAAAAAAGTTAACATACCAGCGCACGCCGTATTCAGCAGGAGGGAAAGTAGGGAAGCTGGCGGTGCCGAAGCTCATCGGGATGACGACAACAATCGGCAGGATAAGAAATAGCGCCACCAGCACGCCTGCACCTGCGCTGATACGACCGCCGCCGCTGCGCTGCGTCACGACAACCGACTGGCTGCCTTTACCGCTGGAGCCTCCCATCAACTTATCAAGACCAAACAGGCGATTAAACAGCCATAGCGCGACCAGCGTGGTGATCAGCAATACGCAGGCCAGCGCGGCGGCGATGCCCCAGTTCAGCTCGTCGGTAATATTGTGCGAAATAAGCTCCGCAACCATGCGCTGTGCCGGTCCGCCCATCAGCGACGGCGTGATGTAGTAACCGACTGCGTTCATAAATACGATGACCGCGCCAGCAACAACGCCAGGACGCGTCAGCGGCAGGATGATGCGGGTAAATACGCTTAGCGAATCTGCGCCTAAACTTTGCGCCGCCTGCAGCAATGAGCTGTCCAGGGAACGGAATGAGGCGTAAAGCGGCAGCACGACGAAGGGCATCAGAACATGAACCATGCCAATAAGCACGCCGGTAAAGTTATAGAGAAATGCCACCGGCTGCGAAGTGATTTGCAGGGTCATCAACAGATTATTAAGTGGGCCGTTTTGCTGCAGCAGCGCGATCCACGCCGAGGTGCGCACCAGGGCGCTGGACCAGAACGGTAGCAGAACGGCGAAGAAAAGCAGCTTCGCCATCGCTGGTCGCACCGAGGCCATCAGCCAGGCCAGAGGGTAGCTCATCACAATGCAACCGACCGTCACCGCCACCGCGATAACAAAGGTGTTTTCCAGCACAATGCGATAAATAGGGGTATCCCACAGGTGGAGATAGTTTTCGAGGCTAAAGTTCCCCTGCACCAAGAAACCTTGTTTAAGCAGTCCGGCAATCGGCCAGACAAAAAACAGCAGTAAAAAAAGCAGCAACGGTAGCGTCGCCACGAGGGACAGCCCGGGCCATCGGATCCGCCGGGATGGGGTAAGGTTGTCGGTCAATATCGTTGCCACCATAACACACTCCGTTCTGGACGAGGCACCGTCGGAGATATCCCGTCCATCCAGTTACTCACTGAATCAACTTATGTTTCGCACGTCTTTATTGCGCCCGCACCTGGTTGTAGCGCTCAATGATGGCCGGGCCATTTTTGTCCCACCATCCGGCATCCATAAACAGGGTGTGCTGCAACCGTTCCGGGGTGGACGGCAAACGTTCCTGACGCGCTTTATCGATATACTGCATCGCCTCACTGGTGGTCGGGCCATAGGCGATGTACTTACTGAACTCCGCCTGATGCTGCGGCGAAATAATGTAGTTGAGCAGCTTCAGCGCCGCGTCCCGGTTGTGCGCCCCTTTGACCAGCGCGAAATAACCGACCTGAGCGACGGAGTCATCCCAGGACATTTTGATCGGTACGCCGGAGTCAATGCCCGACTGGAAGCGACCGTTCCAGCCCAAAGCCATCACTACTTCACCGCTGGAGAGCGCCTGCACCGGTTCCGCGCCGCTCTTCCACCATTTCGCTACGTAAGGTTTGATTTTCTTAATCTGGTTCATCGCCCGGTCGACCCCTTCCGGGGTACTGAGCGTTTTATAGACATCTTCCGGCTTGACACCGTCGGCAATGAGCGCGGCTTCGATAACTGTGGCTGGTTCGTCCTGCAGGGTGCGTTTACCGGGGAATTTCTTCACATCCCAAAAATCAGCAAAGGTTTTCGGCTGCGGTTTGCCATCCGGGAAGGCCTTGCCAGAGAAGCCTATCAGGGTGGAGAAAATCTCTGAGGGAACGCCGTAATCGTTGCGCGCGCCGGGGATCACATGCTGTTGATTCACCATTTCCGGGGTGATCTTTTCAAATACCCCCAGCTTAATGCCGCGGGCCAGGCGCGAGCTATTTTCCGTCACCACGTCCCATGACACGGTATTAGTATCCTGCATGGCTTTCAGTTTGCTGACCTGCGGATCGGTATCTTCCACGACATCAATACCGGTTTCTTTATTAAAGGGTTTCAGCCAGGCTTCGCGGATCGCGTCCTGATAGGCTCCGCCCCAACTGGCAAAATAGAGCTCATCCGCGCTGGCGGACAGGCTATAGCTCATGGTCAACAGGCCCAATGTCAGACAGCCTGCTTTAATTGATGGTTTCATCTGCTCACTCTCTCCTGGTTAAACATTCGCTTATCGGCGCATTCGCCTGCGGTGTCATGATGGCTTTTACCCTTTGGCATTCTCATTGCATGCATTTGGTATACCAAGTGTATCGAGGAGCAATCATGCAAGAAGTGGACCTGAATTCAGATCTGGGTGAAAGTTTTGGTCAATTCAGCGTTGGCGACGATGAAGCCATGCTGGATCTGGTGACTTCAGCCAACGTCGCCTGCGGTTTTCACGCCGGGGATGCGCTGGTGATGCACCGCACCATCGCCCACGCCAGAGCGCGCGGGCTGGACGTCGGTGCCCATCCAGGGTTCCTTGACCTGTGGGGCTTCGGCAGGCGCTACATTATCGGCGACAGCCCGGCGGACATCGGCAAAATTGTGGTGTATCAACTGGGTGCCATGCAGACCGTGGCGCGGGTCTGCGGCCACGCAATGACTCACGTCAAGCTACACGGCGCGATGGCTACCCAGGCCTTCACCGACGATGCTTTATCTGAGGCCATCGTCAGCGCCATTCTCGCCGTGGACCGCCAACTCGTGCTGGTCACCACGCCGCGTAATGCGACAGAACGCGCGGCGCGCAAAGCCGGGCTGCGCGTCGCCTGCGAAGTGTTCGCCGACCGCAGCTACGGTGAAAACGGACTCACCCTGGCGCGCCATCTCCCGGATGCCATCATTCACGACCCCGAACGTGCTGCCAGCCGTGCGCTACAAATGATTGAAGAACAAGCAATTCGTACCATTAGCGGCGTCAAAATCCCGATGCCCGTTCACACCATTTGCGTTCACGGCGATAACCCGCAGGGCGTGGCTATTGCACGCGCGCTGCGCGAACGTCTGACCGCCGCTGGTGTCGTCATTCGCCCGCTTAGCCAGTTGGCTCATCTGTGAGCCGTTGCCACATGAATGAACAAATAACGCTCACTCATTGTGCACATTTGCACCATCGACAGGCAGCCGTCGGTCGTGAAAAACAAAACCATCGTCATGCCGCCGTGGTGTGACCTGTAAAGGAGAGAAAGAGATGAAAGACAGGATTGAATGCCGTGAAAGACTGCGCGGAATTTTCAATATCACCGTGACCCCTTTTACCGCACAGGGTGAGATTGATTACGCCGGACTGACCGCCAATATTGAGCGCGTCATTGGCCTCGGCTATGACGGCATCCTGATTGGCGGAACCTATGGCGAATTCCCTGCGCTGAACCCTGAAGAGCGAGCGTCAATTTTCCGCCATGTGATGCAGGTGGTCGGCGATCGCGTTCCGGTGATGTTGTGTAGCGCAGGTTCAGATGCGCGGGTAGTTCGCGAACTGACCGCGCTGGCAGGTGACCTCGGTGGCCTGCCGATGGTCACGCCGCCTTTTGTTTCGGAAGTCACCGACGCGCAAATCGTGAGCTTCTTCCGGGAAATGGCACCGTTATCTAAGACCGGGATTCTGGTCTACAACGCGCCGGGCATTGGCATTACTCTTCCCCCTGTGCTTCTGGAGCAGCTGGCGGGTATCCCGGAGGTCGTGGGCATCAAGCAGGGCGACCTGAGTCCAACTGTTATTGACCAAATTGCCAATCGGTTGTCCGGCCGTCTGCGTCTGTTCTGCGCCTCAGATCTGGCGTTTTTAGGCCCAATGATGTGCGGTTTTGATGGGATCAGCACCACCAACAGCGGTGCGCTGCCTGAACTGGTACTGGCCAGTTTCCGGGCGCTGGAGCGAGGCGATGCCATCGCCGCCAGAGAGTTGCACCGCCTGTGGTACGGCTTCCGTGCCCTCGCGCGTCGCCATGGTCAGCCGCAACTGGTGAAGGCAGCGATGAATCTGCGCGGCTTTAACGGCGGACATGTACGTTCACCGCTGATCGATATCACCCCCGAGGTGATTGCCGAAACTCAGGCGGAGCTTCTGCGACTTGCCGCCGATGCGCGCAGCGGCGTCACGCTACCGGCCTGAATCCCCTGAGACAAACGAATACGCCGCTCGATTGCATGCGGCGTCTAACCAAAGAGAGCACTATGTCAGCACAATTTCTCGCGCCGCGTATGCGGCGAGTTCGCCCGTCGCCGACGGCCGCTATCGCCGACCGGGTCCGCGCCCTGCAGCAGCAGGGAATCGACATTATTAGTCTTGGCCTCGGTGAGCTGGACTTTGCTACGCCTGCGGCGATTGGCCAGGCGGGTATTGATGCTATCCGTCAGGATGAAACAAAGTACACTGCGGTCGGCGGCACCGTCGCCCTAAAAGCCGCCATTATTAATAAATTCAGCCACGACAACGACCTGCATTTCACCGCCCAGGAGGTTATTGCTGGCACGGGAGCTAAGCAACTGATCTTTAATGCACTACAGGCCACGCTGAGCAGCGGCCTGGAAGCCATTATTCCCGCACCTTACTGGGTTTCTTATCCCGATATGGTGGCACTGGCGGATGGTGAATCCGTCATCGTGGCAACTCAGGAACAAGCAGGCTGGAAACTCACACCGCAATCCCTGGCCGCAGCCATTACTCCGCGTACCCGCTGGCTTATTCTCAACTCGCCATCCAACCCAACGGGTGCGCTGTACAGTCGCGAGGAGCTGCAGGCGCTGGCAGAAATACTACTGGCCGCACCACAGGTACTGATTCTGGCGGACGATATTTATGAGGCGCTGCGATACGACGGCGCACTTTTCTGTACCCTGGCTCAGGCTGCCCCAGCGTTGCGGGAGCGTATCCTGACGGTGAACGGGTTCTCAAAAGGTTTTTCCATGACCGGCTGGCGTTTAGGCTATGCCGCCGGGCCTGAATGGTTAATTTCCGCAATGACCACGCTTCAGTCACAAAGCACCTCCAACCCTTGCTCACTCGCGCAGGCGGCGGGTGTTGCCGCGCTGACCCAACCCGCCGATTTTCTGCCGCAGTGGCTGGCTACCCTCGTCAGGCGCCGCGATCGGGTGATGGCGATGATAGACCAGGTCGATGGGTTAAGCGCTACGGCACCGCAGGCCGCGTTTTATATCTTCGCAAATTGTTCCGGCCTTATCGGTAAATCAACCCCCACGGGTGTTCAGCTCAGGGACGACATTGCGGTTGCCGATTACCTGTTAACCGAAGCTCATGTTGCCACTCTACCCGGAACGGCGTTTGGTACACCGGGGTATCTGCGTCTGGCTTATGCGCTGGATGATGCCCTGCTGGAATCAGCCTGTCAGAAAATCGCAAACGCCTGCGGGGAACTTTGCCCGACGTTGACAGAACATGAAAGCGTTGGAGAGGCTGTTCTGAGGTAATACCTAATCATCTTACTTCAGCCAATTCATACAAACCGCCTTCATGAAGTGAACCCTGAAAGTTGGACATCCAACGATTAGGGGTTTTGCGTTTCAATGAGACCGCAATCTGTAGAATGTTGGTTCAATCTGCTAAATGTTGATTTAAAACCGGATGGTGCTGGTTCGGTTTTTTATAATAATTCCTCAAAAAAAACAGTTGCCTGTGTCCTGTGAACATCAAGGCAACTGAAGCAGCACTTTTCACTTATATAGAAGCATTGAGTCAGTTTCATCAGCGATGCAGTCTGCGCCCGTTTTCTGACGTCAAACCTGTTATCTAAGGTTTTAATTATCTTTTTAAGGCTGACGTAGCCGTTATTCCTGCCCCACATTTGTGCTAATGTCATTTGCTTCTGAATTCGTCAAAAGGACTTACCCGGTGATCTCCACTCTGACAGAACTCCAACAACGTTATCCGCAGGCGCACGTTTGGGCGTTTGGTGACTCCGCTGAAATGGCGGATGAACTGGCGCAACTGGTCATTGCCGGTCATAAAACCGCGTCCTGTTCCTCTTATGAGGCTTATCAGTTACCCGACGGAAAGGCTGGGGTCGGTGATTTTCATATTGTGCTGGATGGTCGGGGGGAGCCTGCCTGCGTGATCAGAACCACCCGCCTGACGCTGATCCGCTTTAACGAGGTGTCGCCGGAACAGGCCGCGCGCGAAGGCGAGGGCGATAAAAGCCTGGGCTACTGGCGGCAGGCGCATCAGGAATTTTTTGAACGTGCTGGCTGTTTTAGCGAAGAGATGGAACTGGTTTTTGAGGAATTCATGCTGGTGGAGCCTCGCCACGCGAAGGGCTGATTTAGCCAACGTCAGCGCATAAAAAAGCCCGGCGCACCGGGCTGATTAGCTGACTATTTTTCTTCCCCGTCCGGGTGATTTAACCCTTCTTCAATCACGATTTCGTCGATTTCATCGGCGTTACCCGGATGATCGCGCCCGGAAAGCAGATTCCAGCAGGCGATAAACAGCGCGGCAATCAACGGGCCGATCACAAAGCCGTTGATGCCGTAAACTTCCAGCCCGCCAAGCGTGGTGATAAGGATCAGGTAATCCGGCATTTTGGTATCTTTACCGACCAGAATCGGGCGCAGAATGTTGTCTGCCAGACCGACAATCACCACGAAGAAGCCAATCATAAAGAAACCCTGCCAGAGCTGACCGGTGGCGAACAAATAGAGGGTCGCCGGAACCCAGATAATCGCCGCACCGACCGCCGGAACCAGTGACAGAAACGCCATCAGCGCGCCCCACAGGATGCTGCCGTCAATGCCCGCAATATAGAATGCCAGCCCGCCGAGCACGCCCTGCACAATCGCCACTACCACCGTGCCTTTCACCGTCGCCCGCGACACGGCAGCAAATTTAGCGAACAGGTGATGCTTCATATATTTCGACAGCGGCAGCGCTTCCAGCGTCAGGCGAACCAGGTAAGGGCCGTCTTTCAGCAGGAAGAAAAGCAGATACAGCATAATGCCGAAGCTGATGGTGAAGCCGAACGTACCTTTGCCAATTAAGAACGCGCTGCCCGCTAAATATTGCCCACCCTTAAGCGCCACGCCGGAAAGTTTTTGCTGGATCTGAGTGGCGTTATCGAGATCGTGCTCGGCAAGAAAATGCCGCGCCCATGACGGAAGGTGTTCAAACAGACTGGCAATGACCACCGGGAACTGGGTGTTATGCTGCTGCAACTTGCCATAAACCAGATTTATTTCAAAGGCTAATGACGAGAGAATAATGGTCAGCGGTGTAAAGACGATCAGGCATATAATCACCAGCGTAAGGAATGACGACAGAATATTTCGGTCGCCGAGTTTAGTGCGTAAAATATTTTTAAGTGGATGAAAAATGATCGCCAGTATCGCCGCCCATAAAATCGCCGAGTAGTAGGGGGCGAGCACGTCGAAAAACGCCCAGGTGACAATAATCAGTATCAGTATAAAAAAACCTTTGGTCAGACCCTTGAATCTCATAAGAACTTCCTGAACTTGCTGTAGTTACCCAAAATATACCAGGCATTTGAAATATTACTACTTTTTGGCGGATCTTTTCGCAACAGGCACCTCCGGCGCAGCAGCGGAAAAGCGTCGCGGGACAGGTTGCCTGTAGCGAAGCGGCAACGCGGGTTTCTTGAGTAAATTCATCATGCACGCCTTAGTACTGAAAATATATTTTGCAATATTTAGCCTTGTGCCGCTTCGTTATTTCCATAGATTACAAATTGGGTAAAAATATAAGATTGCTCCGACTCGTTTTGTTTTATTGGACTTGCGAAGCTGACCGCAGCAACTAATATTAAATCTGCTTACAAGGGCGCTGCCCAAATGTTTAAACCCAGAACAGGTAATGAGGTGATTGATATGACTCAGCATCGTGGCGGTTCCGGTAATTTCGCAGCAGACAAAAACCGTGCAGCGGAAGCGGGGCGCAAAGGTGGTCAGGCCAGCGGCGGTAACTTCAAAAACGATCCCCAGCGTGCCTCTGAAGCTGGTAAAAAAGGCGGGAAAAATAGCCATAGCGGCGGACGTTCTTCCTCCTGATATTTTCTTCAGCGCATTAATCAATTCAGGACGTCAGGAAGTCAGCTAACGGTAATGCTGAAATGATTTATTCACTGTAATTTGTTATTAAGCGGCGCTTTCCTGAATATCTCTTCTGCGCCGCTTTATCATAAAATTCAACGACGAGGTAATAATAATGCCAGCGGTCAAAAATCTTAACGATCTATTCATTCATGAATTATCAGATATTTACAGCGCCGAGAAGCAAATTACCCGCGCCCTGCCCAAAATGGCCAGAGCCGCCACCTCGCCGAAACTCGTCGCCGCGTTTGAAGCGCACCTCGAAGAAACCCGTGGACAGATTGAGCGTATCGATCAACTGGTGGAAGTGACTGAAGGCGTGCGCATCAAACGTATGAAGTGTCACGCGCTGGAAGGTCTGGCTGAAGAAGCGCAGGAAATTATTGAATCCGTGGAAGCGGGAGAGGTACGCGATGCCGGGCTGATCGGTGCGGCACAAAAAGTGGAACACTATGAAATTGCCTCCTACGGGACGCTGAAAACGCTGGCTCTCAAGCTGGGCTATAAAGAAGCCGCAAAACTGCTGGATGAAACTCTCCAGGAAGAGAAGGCGACTGACAGCAAGCTGACGGTAATTGCCGAAAGCGGCAAGTAAGATCTTCCCCGCCCGGCGAATTCCCCTCGCCGGGCCTGCGTTTCTCCCATTCACACCATCTCATGCATTTCATTACACCCCGTTAAACCCGGAAACAATTCAGTTGAAAATGCATAGAGAATGAGTATAGTTCTCATTCTCTTTGTTATTCGCAGGCGCGACAAGGATCTTCCTGCTACGCAGTGAACTCGTTTCACAGGGAAACACTGAGGCACATGGTGGAGCGCGCGTCACGACATACCGGAATTCACAACCATAATCCGGGGTAGCCTCCACTTTTCTGCTTATTTTGAAGGTGAAGGATTTCTCCTGATGAAAATGAAAATCTCTGCGCTGGCGCTGCTGATGACGGTAGCGCTGGGCGGCTGTACGGCCCAACATACCTCTGCTATTAAACCCGCCGCTGAAAGCCCGAAAACGACTGCCGCTGCGCAGCCTGAAAACGTACAAAAACGCGATCTGGCGGATGGCCTGTATGAAGTGGCGTTAAGCCCGAAAGGTGACGCGCTGTACGTCGCCAGCTCCGAAGGCTTCAAAGATGTGCAGGGCGGGGTGATCTATAAGCTCGATCCGCGCACCCTGAAAACGATCGGCGCCAGCCATACCGATCTGAAAAACTTCGCCCTGGCGATGTCCGATGATGGACAAACGCTGTACGTTACCAACTCGCTCGATGGCGGTGTCAGCGCCATTAACGTCGCGGATGGCAAAGTGAAAAACCGCGTGCTGTTCCCGGAACGTAATCCTGAAGGTTTCCCTTACGGCGCACGCCAAATCCTGCTGCACAATAACACCCTTTACATTGGTGCAGTGGCCGATCCGGCCATCATCTGGGTGCTGGATGCGAAAACGCTGAAGCTGAAAACGCGCATCAAAAATACCGGCAAATGGATGACCGGCCTGCACTACTCGGAAAAAACCGACCGGCTGTACGCCGCCAACGGCGGTGGCGAGATCCTGGTGATCAACCCGCGCAACAACCGCATCGAACAGCGCTGGAAACCGCTGGGCGATAAACCGGCGCTGCTGCTCAATATCGCTGAAGACAGCGAAACCGGACGCCTGTTCGTCACCGACAACTCAAAAGCGAAAACGACTCTGGTGCTGGATATCCACAGCGGCAACGTGATTAAACAGCTGGATGTTGGTGATTCCCTGTCGGTGAAATACAACGCCAGACGCAACGAAATCTATATCTCCCAACGCGATACCGGCAAGGTGCTGAGCCTCAATGGCACCACCTACGCCGTGAAACAAGCCTGGGATCTGCCGCCGAATCCAAACAGCCTTGCGCTCTCTGCTGACGGACAGACGCTGTACGTAACGGTGAAGCAGAAGTTCAACAAAGACCATTCAACCAGCGGACCTGATAGCGTTGTCCGTATTGATTTGAATAAATAACGATCCGGCCCGGAAACGGGCCTTTTTTCACTTTTAATCTCCGGATTGATTATGCACAACACCAAACACTCCTCATTCCCGCTGCGCAAGACCCTGCTTGCGCTGGCCGTGGGTGCTGCAACCCATACCGTCTTCGCGGCAGCGACGGACACAACGAAAAACAATAAAGAAGAGACGCTTGTGGTGCAGGCTGCGCCGAAAGACGACTTCAAAGCCGGTGGCAACGATCTGGTGCCTGCTTATCTGGACGGGCAGATTGCCCACGGTGGCCGCCTGGGGATGCTGGGCGAGCAGAAAGCGATGGACGTTCCATTTAACGTCATCGGCTTCACCTCGAAACTGGTACAGGATCAGCAGGCGAAAACCATCTCCGACGTGACCCGCAACGACGCGGGCGTGCAGGCAGTGCAGGGTTACGGCAATTTTGCGGAAACGTACCGCATTCGTGGCTTCAACCTTTACGGCGATGACATGACCTTCGGCGGCCTGCCGGGCGTGGTGCCGCGTCAGGTGATGGACACCCAAATGCTGGAGCGCGTTGAAGTCTTTAAAGGCGCGAACTCGCTGGTTAACGGCGCGGCGTCCAGCGGCGTCGGCGGGATGATCAACCTTGAGCCGAAACGTGCGGAAGATACCCCGAACGCCACCGTGGGCGTTGATTACACTTCCGCTTCTCAGGTCGGCGGCACGCTGGATCTGGGCCGTCGTTTTGGCGATAACAATCAGTTTGGCGCGCGCGTGAACCTGGTGCATCGTGAAGGCGAAACCGCCGTTGAAGATGATAAGCACCGCACCACGCTTGCCGCTATCGGGCTGGACTACCGTGGCGACCGTCTGCGTTCCTCACTGGATTTCGGCTATCAGAAAAAGACCTTCCACGGCGGTGAAACCGGCCTGAACATCAGCGGCGTCGATTTTATCCCGTCCGTGCCGGACACCACCAAAAGCTTCAGCCAGAAGTGGGCCTTCAGCGATATCGAAAACGAATTCGGGATGGCGAAAAGTGAATACGATCTGACCGATAACTGGACCGCTTACGCCGCGCTCGGAATGCAGCACGCGCACGAAACCGGGGTGTACAGCGCGCCAAAAGTGCTCAATAAGAACGGTGATGTCTCGGTCGGTCGTCTGGATACCAACCGCATCAGCGACGCTTACAGCGGCATGGGTGGCATTCGCGGCGACTTTGATACCGGTTTTGTGTCGCACAAAGTCAACGTCGGCTATTCCGCACAAATCGAACAGGATAAAACCGCATGGCGGATGTCGTCGGTAAACCCGACCACCAATATTTATAATCCGCAGGATGTACCGATCCCCGCTAACGCCTTCTTTGGCGGCAACTATTCCGATCCGCTGACCACCACCCGCACCCGCGAGCAGGGCTGGCTGTTAAGCGATACCCTCGGCGTGCTGGATGACCAGTTGCTGTTCACCGCTGGCGCGCGTCATCAGAAAGTGGTGGTGCGTAACTACAGCAACGCCACCGGCGCGGAAGACACCTCCAGCCGCTATACCGAAAGTCGCTGGATGCCGACTTACGGCGTGGTTTACAAACTGCTGGAAGAAGTTTCCCTGTATGCCAACCACACCGAAGCATTACAGCCGGGCAGCGTTGCACCAAGAACGGCCACCAACTACGGTAAAAGCACCGGGATCGCGCACTCGAAACAAAATGAAGTGGGCGTAAAAGTGGATTACGACCGCGTGGGCGGCTCGCTGGCGCTGTTTGAAATTAAAAAACCGTCGGCAATCCAGGACAGCGTGACCGGGATCTACGCGCTGGATGGCGAACAGCGAAACCGTGGCGTTGAACTGAACGTCTTCGGTGAGCCGATGCTGGGCCTGCGTCTGAACGGCAGTAGCGTCTGGCTGGACCCGGAAATGACCAAAACCAAAGACGGGACCAATCAGGGTAAAGATGCTATCGGCGTGGCGCGCTTCTACATGGTGCTCGGCGCGGAATATGACATCAAACCGATTGACGGTCTGACCGCCACCGCCAAAGTGAACCATTCTGGTTCGCAGTACGCGAATGCGGCAAACACCAAAAAACTCGACGACTACACCACGCTGGATCTGGGCGTCCGCTACCGTATGCACCTGAATCAGCAGCAGAATGATATGGTGGTCCGCGTCGGCGTCGATAACGTTACCAATGAGAAATACTGGGCGAGCGTGGAAGACAACGGCACTTACGTCTTCCAGGGCCAGCCGCGTACGCTGAAAGTCTCCATGAGCTACGACTTCTGATCCTCGTAAGGCGGGCAGGGACGCCCGCACCTTCCACGCGACTTGATGTCTGGCGTGCATAAGTGTTAAAAGGTGCCCCTTACTAAAACAACACAGGGGTTAGACGTGAAAAACGCGTCGCTGGCATCCAGTCATTCTGCGGATGTCTCTGCGGACAGCAGTCCGACATTACACCGGGGTTTACAAAACCGACATATCCAGTTAATCGCGCTCGGCGGGGCCATTGGTACCGGGCTATTCCTCGGTATTGGTCCGGCGATCCAGATGGCAGGCCCGGCGGTGGTGCTGGGCTACGCGATTGCCGGGATCATCGCTTTCCTGATTATGCGCCAGCTCGGTGAAATGGTGGTTGAAGAACCGGTTTCCGGTTCGTTTGCCCATTTCGCCTACAAATACTGGGGACCGTTCGCCGGATTTCTTTCCGGCTGGAACTACTGGGTGATGTTCGTGCTGGTTGGCATGGCGGAACTGACGGCGGCGGGCATCTATATGCAGTACTGGCTACCGGATGTGCCGACGTGGATCTGGGCCGCCGTGTTCTTCATTATCATCAACGCGGTCAATCTGGTGAATGTGCGTCTGTATGGTGAAACCGAGTTCTGGTTTGCGTTGATCAAAGTGCTCGCCATTATCGGGATGATTGGCTTCGGTATCTGGATGCTGGTTTCCGGTCACGGCGGCGAGCGAGCAACGATTGACAATCTGTGGGCCCACGGCGGCTTCCTGGCAACCGGCTGGCACGGGCTGATCCTGTCGCTGGCGGTCATTATGTTCTCCTTCGGCGGGCTGGAGCTGATTGGCATTACCGCTGCCGAAGCGCGCGACCCGGAAAAGTCGATCCCGAAAGCAGTCAATCAGGTGGTCTACCGCATCCTGCTGTTTTACATCGGCTCGCTGGTGGTGCTACTGGCGCTCTATCCGTGGATGGAAATTAAATCCAACAGCAGCCCATTTGTGATGATTTTCCACGAGCTGAACAGCGACCTGGTGGCCTCGGCGCTGAACTTTGTCATTCTGGTGGCCTCGCTGTCGGTGTATAACAGCGGCGTTTACTCGAACAGCCGGATGCTGTTTGGCCTGTCGGTGCAGGGCAACGCGCCGAAGTTTCTCACCCGCATCAGCCATCGCGGGGTGCCGGTGAACTCGCTGCTGCTGTCGGGCGCGATCACCTCGCTGGTGGTGCTGATCAACTACCTGCTGCCGCAAAAAGCCTTCGGCCTGCTGATGGCGCTGGTGGTGGCAACGCTGCTGCTGAACTGGATCATGATTTGCCTGGCGCACCTGAAGTTTCGCGCGGCAATGCGGCGCAAAGGGCGGCTGCCGAAGTTTAAGGCGCTGCTGTCGCCGGGCAGTAATTACCTGTGCATTGCCTTTCTGATGATGGTGCTGGGGCTGATGTGTACGATGGACGAAATGCGCCTGTCGGCCATTTTGCTTCCCGTCTGGATCGTTTTCCTGTTCATCGCCTTTAAATGTCTGCGTCGTAAAGCGGCCTGATCTCCCTGTCCCGCTGGTTGACAGCGGGACAATATCTCCCCTGCGTTTTATTGTGAGCCAACTCGCGGATCTGTCGTCTGACGCAGGATCTTTATTTTGTAATCGATTACTTTTCAATTGAGATGATTTGTAATCGATTACTTTTTAAAGGTGAGGCGAAAATGGTTACGACAACTGAAACCCACGGCAGGGGAGGCGTGCAGCATCGGCTTCTTGTGCCCCGTCTGTCATTAATGATGTTTTTACAGTTTTTCATCTGGGGAAGCTGGTCGGTTACGCTGGGGCTGGTAATGACCCAGCACAACATGTCGCTACTGATTGGCGATGCGTTCTCGGCGGGACCGATTGCCTCTATTCTCTCGCCGTTCGTGCTGGGAATGCTGGTGGACCGCTTCTTCGCCTCGCAAAAGGTAATGGCGGTCATGCACCTGCTCGGTGCGGCGATCCTCTGGTTTGTGCCGCAGGCGCTGGTGGCGCAAAACGGCGCGCTGCTGATTGGTCTGCTTTTCGGCTATACGCTGTGCTACATGCCAACCCTGGCGCTGACCAATAATATTGCCTTCCACAGCCTGGCGAACATCGACAAAACCTTCCCGGTCGTGCGCGTGTTCGGCACCATCGGCTGGATTATTGCCGGGATCTTCATCGGCGTGACCGGCATTTCAGACACCACCGGCATCTTTACTCTGGCGGCGATTTGCTCGGTGATCCTCGCGCTCTACAGTCTGACCCTGCCACATACGCCAGCCCCGGCGAAAGGGCTGCCGGTAAAAGTGCGCGATCTGTTCTGCGCCGATGCCTTTGCCCTGCTGAAAACGCGCCACTTCTTTATCTTCTCTTTATGCGCCACGCTGATTTCCGTGCCGCTCGGCACCTATTATGCCTATACCGCGTCGTATCTGGCGGACGCGGGCGTGGGCGATGTTAGCACCGCAATGTCCTTCGGTCAGATGTCGGAAATCTTTTTCATGCTGGTGATCCCGCTGCTGTTCCGGCGGCTGGGGGTGAAATACATGCTGCTGATCGGCATGTTCGCCTGGTTCGTGCGCTATGCGATGTTTGCGCTGGGCGTCAGCGAAGAGGGGCGCATCCTGCTGTATCTCGGGATTTTGCTGCACGGCGTTTGTTACGATTTCTTCTTCGTGGTCGGCTTTATTTATACCGATCGGGTGGCGGGGGAGAAGGTCAAAGGCCAGGCCCAGAGCATGATTGTGATGTTCACTTACGGGATCGGGATGCTGCTCGGCTCGCAGATTTCCGGGGCGTTGTACAACCGTCTGGTGGCCGGGCAAACCGTGCCGCAGGCGTGGGTCACGTTCTGGTGGATCCCGGCGATTGCCGCCGCCGTTATTGCCCTGATTTTCCTTTTCTCTTTCCACTATCGCGATGAAAAAGAGGAGGGCGTATGAGAACCATCAAAGGGCCAGGACTGTTTTTATCGCAGTTCATCAGCGACAAGCCGCCGTTTAACTGTCTCGAGGGGCTGGCGGCATGGGCGGCGGGACTGGGCTATCAGGCGTTACAGATCCCCTGTCACAACAAAGCGATTTTCGATCTGCCGCGCGCGGCGGAAAGTCAGACCTACTGCGATGAAATTCGCGGCATGCTGGCAGAGCACGGGCTGGTGATTAGCGAGCTGTCGACGCATCTGGAAGGGCAACTGATTGCCGTACACCCGGCGTATGATGCCGCGTTTGACGGTTTCGCGCCCGCTCACCTGCGCGGCAACGCAGGCGCGCGTCAGGTGTGGGCAGCGCAAACTCTCCGCCAGGCGGCGGCGGCCTCTTCCCGGCTGGGACTCACCGCCCACGCCACCTTTTCCGGCGCGCTGGCGTGGCCCTATTTTTACCCCTGGCCACCGCACAATGCGGCGCTGCTGGAAGATGCCTTTGACGAACTGGCGCGGCGCTGGCGTCCCCTCCTCGACACCTTCGATCAACACGGTGTGGATCTGTGCTATGAAATCCATCCGGGCGAGGACCTGCACGACGGCGCGACTTTCGAGCGCTTTCTGCACAAGGTGGATAACCATCCGCGCTGCAATATGCTCTACGATCCCAGCCATCTGCTGTTGCAGCACATTGATTATCTGGCCTGGCTCGACATCTATCATTCGCGTATTAAAGCGTTTCACGTCAAGGACGCGGAGTTTCGCAGTAACGGGCGCAGCGGCGTTTACGGTGGCTACCAGCCGTGGATCGACCGCGCCGGACGCTTCCGTTCGCCGGGTGACGGTCAGGTCGATTTCAACACCATTTTCAGTAAGCTGGCCCAGTATGACTATCCGGGCTGGGCGGTGCTGGAATGGGAATGCTGCCTGAAAGAGGGCGAAACCGGGGCGCGCGAAGGCAGCGAATTTATCCGCCGCCATATCATCCCGGTCTCGGCGCGGGCGTTTGATGATTTCGCCGCGGGTAGCGGGGTACGGCAATGATCCAGGTCGGCATCATCGGCAGCGGGTTTATCGGTCCGGCACACCTTGAAGCCCTGCGGCGGCTGGGGAATGTGCAGGTGGTGGCACTCGCCGACAGCTCGCTGGAGGGGGCGCAGCAAAAAGCGCGGGCGTTGCACGTGCCGCACGCTTACGGCCGCGTTGAGGATCTGCTGGCGCATCCGGGGTTGCAGGTGGTGCATAACTGCACGCCGAATCACCTGCATGCCGACGTTAACCGGCAAATCCTTCTGGCGGGCAAGCATGTGTTCTCGGAAAAACCGCTGTGCATGACCGGCGAAGAGGCACGCGAGCTGGTGCAACTGGCGGAGCAGACGGGGGTAGTTCACGGCGTCAGCTTTGTTTATCGCCAGTTTGCGATGGTTCAGCAGGCGGCGAGTATGCTGCGCGCGGGCAGCGTCGGACGGCTGTTTGCCGCGCACGGCAGCTATTTGCAGGACTGGATGCTGCTGGAAACCGACGACAACTGGCGGGTGGATGCCGCGCTGGGCGGACGCTCGCGGGCGGTAGCGGATATCGGCTCGCACTGGTGCGACACCGTCCAGTTCGTGACCGGCCAGCGGATTAGCGAGGTGATGGCGGATCTGTCGATCGTCTGGCCAACGCGCAAGGCGGGCAATGTGACGCGCCCGGTTTCCACCGAAGATCTCGGTTCGGTACTGATCCGCTTTGCCGACGGCAGCAAAGGCAGTTTCCTCGTTTCGCAGGTCAGCGCCGGGCGGAAAAACCGGCTGAGCTTTGAAATCAACGGCAGCGAACGCTCGCTGGCATGGGATCAGGAAACGCCCCAGCAGTTATGGATCGGCGAGCGCCTGCGCCCTAATCAGCTGTTAAGCGACGATCCCCGCCTGATGAACGACGATGTCGCTGCCAGCGCCCATTTTCCCGGCGGGCATATCGAAGGCTGGCCCGACGCCTTTAAAAACATGATTGCGCAGTTTTATCAGGCGGTGCAGGACGGTCACATGCCGGAAAATCCGTCATTCGCGTCATTCCACGATGGCGCAAACGTAATGCATATTATTGATGCCATTATGAAAAGCCACCTTGAGCAGCGCTGGGTGCGCGTTGAGTCGTAAGCGATTGCCCGGTTCGCCGGGCATCCGTTTTGTGATAGCCTGCAACTCTTAACGCCAACCGCAGGATTTGTCGTCACGATGTCCATTCAAAAAATTGCCCAGCTTGCCGGGGTCTCGGTGGCGACGGTATCACGCGTGCTCAATAACAGTGATACCGTCAAACCGCAAAACCGCGAGCGCGTGCTGGCGGCGATTGCGGAAAGTAACTACCAGCCGAATCTGCTGGCGCGTCAGCTTCGTACCGCGCGCAGCTCAATGATCCTGGTGATGGTCTCCAACATTGCCAACCCGTTTTGCGCCGCCGTGGTGAAGGGCATTGAAGAAGAAGCAGAGAAAAACGGCTACCGTATTCTGCTGTGCAATTCCGGCTCGGACATCGAGCGCTCGCGCTCCGGCCTGAAGCTGCTGTCCGGTAAAATCGTCGATGGCATTATCACCATGGATGCCTTCTCCAGACTACCGGAACTCGGCACGCTGATTGGCGACGCGCCGTGGGTGCAGTGCGCCGAATATGCCGACAGCGGGGCGGTTTCCTGCGTTGGGATCAACGATGTGGACGCGGCCCAGCATGTGGTGTCGTATCTCGCCGACAGCGGGCGACAGCGGGTGGCGCTGATCAACCACGATCTGAGTTATAAATACGCCCGCCTGCGCGAGCGCGGATATAAAAGCGTGGTGCATACCCGTGGTCTGGCGTATCAGGCGGTGGAGTATGCCAGCGAGCTAAGTGCGGCGGCGGGGAAAGCGGCGATGGAAAAACTGCTGGCGGCGCAGCCGCGCCCGGATGCGATTTTTGCCGTCTCCGACACCCTCGCGGCAGGGGCCATTCGCGCTATTGAACAGGCCGGCCTAAACGTGCCGGAAGATATTGCGGTGGTGGGCTTTGACGGAACCGATCTGGCGGAGATGATCTCCCCGCAGCTCACCACTATCGAGCAGCCGTCGCGGGAGATTGGTCGCAAGGCGGTTGGGCTGCTGCTGAATAAAATCGACAACCCGGACTCGCGCCCGGAACGCATTATGATGGCGTGGCATTTTATTTCCCGCGCCAGCGCTTAAAAACGTTTATCAAAGGTCAGCCAGACATTACGCTGGGTATAGTCGTAAAAATCGATATTGCTGTTGACCTTCTTATAGACGAGGTTAATTTTCGGCATCACCGACATAAAATGCAGATCGCGATGCCACAGCGACAGCATCCCCATACGCTCATCGTCCTGGCGGCGCACGCCGAAGATATCGTTATCGTCGTCGTAATGCCGTTTGGCGAGCGCGCCCATCACGCCCGCTGAAAGACCATACGGCAGATCGGTTTCCAGTCCGCTGCGCAGGCTGTAGCGGCGGTTGGTTTCGCTGGCGGTCGTGGTATTTTGCCAGGCGATATCGCCACCCATAAATACGGAGAGCCGGGCATTCACCACGTGCGAAAGGGTGGTGGAAATATAGCGGTTATCGCCCGCTAAATAATCATACAGCGCATTGTCGTAATGCATTTTTTGATATTCCACGACCTGGCTGATTTGCCATGACGGAGAAAGTAAATAGCTATACTCCATGCGCACGCCCGGTCCGGCGGAATATGCCTCTGTTCCGTACCAACGCTTTTCATAAAAGGGCAGCAGCGAAAACTGCTGACGGAAATCCTGCCAGCGATATCCGGCATACAGGCGGCTGGTAATATCGTCAAAGCGGTGATTATTCCAGTAGCTTTTCCCCGTTACCGTGCCGAGAAAGCGCAGCGAATGCCGATCCTGAAGTGGCACATCCTGTTGCAGGGCGCCGTTAAACCAGACACCTTCCCCGCGCTGCGGGTAAGCGTCTTTATTGCGAATAAACAGTTTATCGCCAACGCGAATATATTTATCGTTTGAGGCATTATTCACGTTGCTGTCATTAAGATAGCTGACGCTGATATTCCCGCTCAGGCGATCCTGCGACTGAATACGCTGAAGATATCGCTGAACACTTTCCGCCACGGCGGGTGGCGGGGCCATTCCCTGAACGCGCTGAAAATGATATTCCGCCGCGTCGAACTGGCGGTCTTCATACAGCGCGCGGGCCAGATCGAGCCGCACGGCGGCGTAATCAGGATGCTCGCTTAAAATGGCGCGATAATGACCAATGGCATCGCCATAATGTCCTTCGCTACGCGCCAGCCCGGCTTTGGCGTAATGGATCAGCACTGCATCCGCTGCGGGCGCGCGCGTATACACCGGCAGTAACGTTTTAACCGCAGGCCAGGCTTCGTCGCGCACCGCCTGATCCAGCAGCGCTTTGGTCAGTTCCGGCTGGTTTGCAAGCTGCGCATTATTAACGCGCATCATCCTGGCGGAACCATCGATGGCGAGGGATGCGGGCGTCAGGCGGTCGAAATTGGGCGCGGCCGGGATCAGCGTATTATCGTCAGGAGCCGCAGTCGCGACGGCAGGCAGCAACAGCAGGAAGCAAAGGCGCGGGGCAAACATAGCGGAAATTACCATCATCAGGAAAACCGGTCAGCGAGGCTGACCGGTAAAATATTACTGTTTTGTCGCGCCAAACGCCGCGCTTTTGCTGGTGTCGGCAAATTCAGCGACGCCGCCCAACTCTTCTGCGGCCGGGCCGTTGAAATGTCCAACGAAAGTGCCGTTTTCCCCAGCTGACTGCGCGCTGCCGTTAAAACCGCCGTCAACCAGTTTGCCCTGCATGGCGACTGCCGGGCCAAACTCATTGTTGCCGGTGATATTGCCATCAATGGTTTTGGCGGCGAAATCGACGTTAAAGCTGGCGTCGGTGCGTACTCCGTCACGCATCCCGGAACCTGCATAGGTCGCGGTCCCCTGCGTCGGCACGTTGGCGGCAGCGGTGGCTTCGCCGCTGTAAAACACGCCGTGCTCGCCTTTTTCGGTGGAAGTCCAGCTTCCGAACTGGGTGTAGCTCATCGGGCCGCAGCACCAGGAGGTGCTGGAGACGGGCGTGCCGTCGGCTTTGACCAGGCTTTCGGTCCAGGTCCCGCCAAAGGTGATCCCGCTGCGGCGCATCTGATATTCGATGCCATCCGGCGTGGTGTAGGTCACACCGGAAATGCTGCCCAGCGTGGCCTTGCTTTCCGGCGGCGATTGCGGCTGCTCCGGCGCGGGCGTGGTGGTACCGGTGTCCGGCTGGCTCGGGGTAGTGGTCGCATTATCATTGTCGTGATGACCACCGCCGCCGCCGCCGCCGCCGCAGGCAGCCAGGAATAAGGCAGAGAGTAAAATCGCAGGTTTAAGATGAACCATAGAAAACATCCTGTTTCAGAGGAATTAAATAATGGAGAAGCTCCAGCGTAGCGACATATTAAGACATATTTTTTTACATGTGAGATAAGAATGCTCCTGGTTGGGAATGAGCACGTGGTGGGTGAGCTTAAGTTAAATCCTTATAATTTATTGATTTATAGCAGGTAAAAAAAGAAAGGATACGAAAGCGTTACTTTCGCATCCTTATAATTGGTAGGCGGTTAGCCTCCATAATCACTTCATTATCCGACAGAAAAGGGCATCATCCTTTTACCGCCACGCAGCCGCATGGCGGCATGCTGAACAGCCGCTGGCGATAAAACAGCGCCGTGAGGCTTAGCAACAGCATCATCACCACTTCCACGCCGAGAAAACCGACCATCGCCTGGGTGTGATGACCGTGCGCATGGCGCGTTAGCATCAGAAAAACGGCTCCTGGCATAGCGGGGCCGAGACCCAGCGAGGCCTGTTGCAAGGTGCTGAGAATGGCGCTTCCGGCTCCGGCATCGCAGGCGCTGATATCCTGCATACCAATGCGATAAAAGCTGTTCACAATCAGCGCCTGACCATAACCCACGATCGCGGTGGCGGGAACCAGCATCAGCGTCGTCGTCTCATGGGCATATCGCCAGAAGGTGAACATCAGCGCCAGCAGGCCGATGATTTGTATCGTCAGACCGGTCAGCAAAATGCGTCCCATGCTGTAGCGGGCAATCAGGCGCGGGGCATACAGCGCGGAAACAAAATAGGCCAGCCCCAGCGCAATAAAACTGTTGCCGGATTGCCACGGTGCCATTCCCAGCCCTTTTTGCATCGTCAGCGCCATGCAGAACATAAAGCCAGACCACGCGCTGAAGAACAGCAGCGCAATCACCATCCCGAAACGGATGCTGGGCAGGCGCAGCAGGCGCGGCGGTAAAAGCGGATTCGCCTGACGCTGCGCGCTGACGCGCATCCACAGTCCCAGCAGGATCGTCGCCAGCAGCGCCAGCTTAAGAAACCACGGCCAGTGCAGTTCCGGCCCCAGCGCCATCGGGAAAAGCAGGCAGCAGAGGATCGCCGCCAGGATAAAGGTGCCCTGCCAGTCGATAGCCGATGGCTTCTCACGCCGCGTTTCCGGGACGTAGCGCGGGGCTAAGGCCAGCACCAGCAGGCAGATCGGGACGTTAATAAAAAACGCGTTGCGCCAGCCCAGCCCGGCGATATCCGCCGACACCAGCCAGCCGCCGCCCATCTGCCCGACGATAAAAGCAATGCCGCCGATCCCGCCGTACAGACTGATGGCTCTGGCGTGAGCGCGGCCTGTAAGCGTGACGTGCAGCGTGGCAAGGATCTGCGGCACAATCAGCGCTGCGCCCGCGCCCTGCAAAATGCGCGCGGCGAGCAGCATATCAATGGAGCCTGCGATGCCGCAAAGCAGCGAGGCTACGCCAAAAGCGACGATGCCCCACATAAACAGACGGCGGCGACCGTAGTTGTCGCCCAGTTTGCTGCCCATCGCCAGACAGACGGCAAACGCCACGCCATACAGGGCGACGATCAGTTCAAGCTGGGTCGCGCTGGCGTGCAGAGACCGGGTGATGGAGTCCAGCGCTACGTTGGTGATTGAGGTGTCAATCAGCGGCAGCATCTGGCCGGTGAGTAATAAAATCAGGGCCATCCGGCCGGGTGAAACAGCAGACGACTTCATGCGTTACTCCGTTGCGTCATTCATGGGATGGACGTAGCATGAGTCATGCGTTAAACGGGTACCAGTTCCTGGTTATACGGGTACTGGCACTACCATGCTGGATAAAAGCAGGAGTAAAAATGAGCCTGATAAGCGAAGCGCCGGTGCAGGCGCGCACTGACACGCGCAAGCAGCTTGGCGCGTTTCTGCGGGCGCGGCGAGAAAGCCTGGATCCGAACAGACTTGGCCTGCCGCGCAGCGGAAGACGGCGCACGCCGGGACTACGGCGTGAAGAAGTGGCGATGCTGGCGGATGTCGGCGTCACCTGGTACACCTGGCTGGAGCAGGGCAGAGAGGTGAATCCTTCCGCGTCGGTGCTGAATGCGGTTGCCGCCGCGCTGCAATGCTCGCCGCTGGAAACGCGCCATCTGTTTGTACTCGCCGGACTCGTGCCGCAGGAAAATCTCCAGCTACCGCAGTGTGAGGGCGTCAGCGCGGGCACCCGCCGGATGCTCGATAGCCTGATGCCGCAGCCCGCCAGCATTCAAAAACCCAATTTTGACATTGTGGCGTGGAATGACAGCTTCTGCCGCCTGATGGGAATTGATTTTGCCACTCTGCCGGACGCGGATCGCAACTGCATCTACCAGTATCTGACCAATCCCACCTGGCGCAGCCGCCTGAATAACCCGAACGCGTTGCCGACGTTTGTCTCTTATTTTCGCGCAGCGATGGCAGAGCATCGCGGCGATGCGGCATGGGAAGATAAACTGGCGCGCTTTATCGCCGCCTCTTCAGAGTTTGAAGCGCTGTGGCACCAGCGCAACGACGTGCGCGGCGTGGAAAACCAGCTTAAAAGCTTCCGCCATCCGCTGGTCGGCGAGTTCAGTCTGCAACAGATGTACTGGTACTCCGCACCGCGCAACGGCTGGCGGATGCTGGTCTATTTGCCGGTTGATGAGGCAGGAGAACATGCGCTGGCGCGGCTGGCAGAGCAGCCGCGCGCAGACTGATCAGCACTCGGTCAGCGTGGTGCTGAACGGCAGGCGTGATTTCGGCAGGGCGGCGTTGAAATCTTCCGCGCTGTGCTGGCCTACCGGCACAATGACCAGGCTGGTATAGCCTTGTTCAGTCAGGCCAAACTCGGCGTCGAGGATCGCCGCGTCGAAACCTTCGATCGGCACGGCATCAAGGCCCATGGCGGCAACGCCGAGCAGGAAGTTGCCGACGTTCAGGTAAACTTGTTTCGCCATCCAGTGATGATCGTCTTTTAAATCAACGCGATGCAGATCGGCGAAGTAGGTACGGCCTTTGTGGTTAGCGGCTTTGGCTTCCGGCGTGGCGAAGCGGCCATCGGTTTCTTCCTGATCGATCACCCGCTCCAGCCAGGCATCATCCATCGCGGTTTTAGCGCAGAAAACCACGACGTGCGAAGCGTCGAGAATTTTACGCTCGTTAAAGCTGTAGGTGCCTGCGGCAGATTTCGCCACGCGGGCTTTACCTTCTTCCGTGCTGGCAACAATAAAATGCCACGGCTGGGAGTTGGTGCTCGACGGGCTATAGCGCAGCAGCGTCTTCAGATTTTCTGCCTGTTCAGCGGTCAGCTTTTTGCCTGAATCAAAGGCTTTGGTGGAATAACGCTTTAAGGCAACTGAAACAATATCCATAACGACTCCTGATGTTTTTTTAACGCGCACCGCGCGGGTGCGTTTGCCGGGCAACAGAGTAGCGCTACCGGCAGAAATAAATAAAGCGGCAAAAACAGATAAGTATTATCGTTTTGAGCGACAAACGGATCAGGGTTTATCGGTGTTCAGCGCGCGCCACATGGTTTCAAAACCAACGGCATTAAACTCGCTGGCTCGCGCGGGTTCGCGGGCGGCGAACGCCATCGTCGTCTCCGCCAGCGCCAGAAAACAGGCGTCGCCGAAGGCGTTAAACGCTTCCGTTTTGAAGATCGGCAGCACGGAGTTACGGCACAGCGTCTGCATCTCCGGGAACATATCTTTTACCTGCTGTTTGGTTTCGTTGGTGATTTTTTCACTTACCGCCAGCTGGCGCACGGTACAGTTGCCGAGCGGATTACGCACGCCCCAGTCGATGTAGTTAGTCCAGATGTGGAAGGTGATTTTTTTCGGGTCGACCACCGCCGGATCGCGATTGGCCAGCATCGCGCGACAGAGCTGCTGTTTGAGGTGCAGATACAGCGCGTTAAGCAGGTCGTCTTTAGTGGCGAAATAGCGGAACAGCGTTCCTTCGGCAACCCCCGCACTGCGGGCAATCGTTGCGGTTGACGCCGTGATACCGGACTGGGCAAACGCCAGCGTTGCCGCCTCCAGTAACGCTTTTTTCTTATCTTCACTCTTCGGACGAGCCACTGCACTTTACCTTATGTCTGGAAAACCCTGATTGAAACATGCCCTTAGCGGCACTTCAACGGCGAATGTCAAAAAACGAAAAACGTCTTGACGGCATTCGGTCTCTTTCTATAATGAGTGCTTACTCACTCATAATCAAGTCTCATCGCACTGCCTCTACGGAAAGGGCGTGTTTCTGGTCAGGATATGAAGCCTCTAATAATAAGTGTGGTTGCCGTTATGTTGATCGCCTGCGCAGCAAGTTTACCGTTTGTGTTGAATGCCGGATTTGGTCAGGCTCCCCAGGGGAGAGGGCTGACGGAAGTCGAAAAATCGCCGCACTATCGCGACGGACAGTTTCACAATCAGCTCCCGACGCCGGGGTTTACCGGTAAGAAAAATATGCTGGCCGCGTGGTGGGAGTTTCTGGTGACCCGGCGGGAAAACGCCAGACCGGCACAGCCGCTGCCGCTGGTGAAAACCGATCTGGCGGCCATCCCGCGAGATCGGGATGTCACCGTCTGGCTGGGCCACTCGTCCTGGTATCTGCAACTGGGCGGAAAACGCATTCTGATCGACCCGGTTTTCAGCCCCTACGCCGCCCCTTTTTCGTTTCTGAATAAAGCGTTTGACGGCGATTATCCGTGGACGGCCGAGGCCATGCCGGAGATCGACCTGCTGATTATTTCTCACGATCACTACGACCATCTGGATTACGCCACCATCAAAGGGCTGATGCCCAAAATTCATCGCGTTATTACGCCGCTGGGCGTGGGATCGCATCTGCGCTACTGGGGCATGAACCCGGACATTATTACTGAAGCGGACTGGAACCGCGCGCTGACGATTGATGAGCAGCTTACCGTTCACGTTCTGCCCGCCAGGCATTTTTCCGGGCGCGGCCTGAAGCGTAACCAGACGCTGTGGGGCAGCTTTATGTTCGTCACGCCAGCGCAGAAAATTTACTACAGCGGCGACTCCGGTTATGGCCCGCATTTCAAAGCCATTGGCGAGCAGTTCGGCGCGGTCGATTTAGCGATAATGGAAAATGGTCAGTACGACGAGGACTGGAAATACATTCACATGATGCCGGAACAGACCGCGCAGGCTGCAGAAGATCTCAACGCCCGCGCCATTCTGCCCGGTCATTCCGGGCGCTTTGTGCTGGCAAAACATACCTGGGACGACCCGTACAAACGGCTGGCACAGGCCAGTCGGGATAAAAACTATCGCCTGTTGACGCCTCAGTTAGGGGAGACGGTGAATATTAGCGACCATTCGCATCAATTTAGTGCCTGGTGGGAATAAGCCACCATTTTCGCAACAGAGGGGGGAGCCATATGACTATTTCCGCTCAGGTTATCGACACCATCGTCGAGTGGATAGATGACAATCTGCATCAGCCGCTGCGCATTGAAGAAATCGCCCGTCACGCGGGTTATTCCAAATGGCATTTGCAGCGCCTGTTTTTACAGTACAAAGGGGAGAGTCTGGGGCGCTATATCCGGGAAAGGAAGCTCCTGCTGGCAGCGCGCGATCTGCGCGATACCGACCAGCGGGTGTATGACATCTGCCTGAAATACGGTTACGAGTCGCAGCAGACCTTTACCCGCGTTTTCACCCGGACCTTCAACCAGCCGCCGGGAGCCTACCGTAAAGAAAATCACAGCCGCGCGCACTAGGGCGCGCGGCCCTTTTTGTTACCAGGAATAGCCCAGCGTAGCGGTCATCGTGCGGCCAATACCATAGAAGCACGCGCTATCGCTGGCGCATGAGGCTACGTATTTGGTGTCCGCCACGTTATTGACGTTGAACTTGACGGTTGCACCTTTCAGGCTGCTGTTCAGTTCACCCAGTTCGTAGCTCACCATCGCGTCATACAAATCCACCGACGGTACTTTGAAGGTGTTTTTCGCATCGCCATAGCTGGTGCCGATATAGCGCATCCCCACGCCTGCGGTTAAGCTTTTCAGTGGGCCGCCAGGGAAGGTGTAGCTGGCAAACGCCGAGGCCATATGCGTCGGGATGCGGGCCGGGGTTTTCCCCTGGGTTCCGACAACCGTGGTGCTGGCAACTTCCGCATCGGTATAGGTGTACGAGCCGATCAGGTTGACCGTATCCTGCCACAGGGTGGAGTGGATCTCCGTCTCAACGCCTTTCGAACGCACTTCGCCCGCATTTTCAAACCAGCCCAGCGCGCTGTTATAGGTCGGCACATTGTTCTGGCGCAGGTCGTACAGCGCCACGCTCATCAGCGTATTTTGTACCGGTTGATATTTCAGACCCGCTTCCACCTGCTTGCCGGTGGTCGGCGCAAACGGCGCGGTGCCCGGCGCACGGTTAGTTTGCAGATTTGGCTCAAACGACGTGCTGTAGCTCACGTACGGTGACAGGCCAAAGTCGAAAGCGTAAAGCAGCCCGCTGCGCCAGGTGAACTTATTGTCGTTCTGCTGGATTTTCTCCGCCGCCGTAAAATCGGTGGTGCGCACTTCGGACCAGTCATAGCGCCCGGAAAGCAGCAGCTCCCAGTTGTTCCAGCTCATCTGATCCTGCAAATAAACGCCCATCTGATCGAGATTTTGCTGCTCGTCGGTCATCGTGCTGAAGGTGCTTTCATCAACATTTACCCCGTAAACCGGATTTCGCCAGTCGAGGTTGTACTGTGCACCTGCCCCGCGTGCGAGGAACTGATTATCGCGGCTGGACTTGTAATCAAATCCGCCAAGCAGGGTGTGATCGAGCGCGCCGGTGGTGGCGTGCGCTTCAAGCTGATTATCCAGGCCGAACTCATCGGTCTTGCGATCCTCACGCTGGGCGCGACGGGTCAGCAGGGAGCTGTTTGCCGGGCTGGTGGCGTACACCAGATAGCGGTATTTCTGCTTGATGGTGGCGTAGCGGGCGTTCTGGCGGAAGGTGAGAGCATCGTTAAACTGATGTTCGAACTCGTAGCCGATCATCGTTTGTTCGCGCCATGACTGATCGTAGTTCGGATCGCTGACGTTAAAATCATGCGGAATATACCGCCCGCCAACATCCACTACCGTGCCGTAATACGGCAGGAAGTTACGATAACCCGCATCGGGATCTTTCTGGTAGCTGGTCAGCAGGGTGAAGCGCGTCTGATCGTTGGGGAACCAGGTGATCGCCGGGGCAATCGCCATCCGCGTTTCTTTGTAGTCATCGACCTGATTATGCTGGGTGCGGGCAATCCCGTTCAGGCGATACAGCACGCGTCCGTCATCGCTCAGCGGGCCGCCAAAATCAAACGCGCCTTCCGCCAGATCATGATTACCGGTGCGGAACTGCACTTCATGGATCGCCTCACTGGTGGGGCGTTTGCTGGTCATGCTGATAAGACCGCCAGGGTTGACCTGACCAAACAGCACCGATGCCGGGCCGCGCACCAGTTCGACGCGCTCCAGCAGCCAGGGATCGACGGTGCCGGTTTGCGACGAGGCGGTCGCCCCGTAGCTCAGGCCGTCGAGAAACTTCGGCACGTAGCTGAAGCCGCGCACGAAAACTTCATCGTTACGGTTGGAAGAACCGCGATATTCGGTAAATGCCCCGGCGCTGTAACGCAACGCTTCGGAAACCGAGGTCACGTCGAGGGCGTTCATTTGATCGCGGGTGACGACGGAAATCGACTGCGGCGTCTTCACCAGCTCCGCCGAGGTTTTGGTCGCTGACAGCGTTTTGGTGGCGACCATGCCTTTCAGCGGTGCAGTGGGATCTTCACTGTTGCCCTGGGTGACTACCATCGTCTCTTCCGCAGCTAGCGCCTGATGGCTGATGGCCGTGGTCGCTATACTCATTAACCAGAGATGCATTATCTTATTATTTTTGAACATTTTTTTAGTAAAACCCCGTGAATGATGTTTTTAAAAAACACCCCGTATACAAAAAATGTATAGCCGGATGCGTAACCATAAACGGCGTAGATAATATTGCAAATTATTATCATTTGCATTAGCGTTGTTACAAATTTCAGCGGGAAAGTTTTACGAATGAAAATGGCATGGAGTGGTTTGCTGATTGGTCTGAGTGCAACGCCTGCGCTGGCGGCAGGCTGTGAGGCGATGTCCGTACAGGGTGAACAGCAGGGTAAATTTGATGCCAGCGGCGAAGTCTGTTTTGAGCTACCGGCGCTGGGCGAGAATTATGTTTCCGCCACCCTCAGCGGGGTGACGGATGCGCGGCTGCTCGATCGGCAAAACCGCCGCCTGCGCTCGCTGCTGGAGGCCGGGCCAGTGGATGGCGAACAGACGCTACTGTTTTCGCTTCCCGTGAATCAGCCTTCCTCGCTGGTGCTGCACGGCGAAGAGGGCGCGCGCTGGCATTTTCGCTGGCGTATTAAAGAAACGTCGTCGCTGCCGCGTACCCAGGTGCTTGCGCCGGTCAGCCCGCTGCTGCAAAAGCTGGCGCGGGAACTGGCGCGCGGTGGCACCACCGACGCCTTCTGGCACGACCGGCAGCAGCAGGGAACGCCGCTGGTGGAGCCGGTGGATGCCACACACAAGCGGGTCACGTTCCTGTGGCGCGGGGCGCGTAACAACGTCTTTATTCTGGGTTCGCCCGCAGGCGATCACGACCCGCTGTTTCGCCTCGGTCGCTCAGACGTCTGGTTTCGCAGTTATGTAGTACCCGCCGATACGCTGATGCAGTACAAGCTGGCCCCTGACGTGCCGCAGGTACAGGGCACACCGCGCGACCAGCGGCGGGCGATTCTGGTCAGCGCCCAGGCCGATCCGCTGAATCCCGCGACCATGAACACCCGTCAGGCCGATCGCTTTAATCGCTACTCTTTGCTGGCGCTGGGGCCAGCCCGCTACTGTACGCCGCAGCGCATGGCCCGGCCGGTGCGCCACGGGGTGCTCAGCAGAGAAACGCTTTACAGCCAGATCCTCAATAACCGTCGCGACATTATTCTCTACCGTCCGCGCGTGGCGCAGCCCGCCCGCTGGACGCTGCTGCTGTTTGATGGTCAGGTTTATCAGGATGAATACCGCTTCGCCAGCGTGATGGACGATTTAATCGCCCGCCACATCGTGCCGCCGGTGAATATTGTTTTTATCGACAGTCTCGATCACGCTCGCCGTGGTCAGGAGCTGCCGCCGAATCCGGCATTTGCCGATTTTATGGCGCATGAGCTGGTGCCGTGGCTACAGCAGAAGGGCATCCCGGTTCAGCGCCAGAAAACGGTGCTGGCAGGCTCCAGCTATGGCGGCCTTGCGTCGTCGTGGGTGGCGCTGCGTTATCCGCGTCTGTTTGGCAATGTGCTGAGTCTTTCCGGTTCGTACTGGTGGTCGCCGAAAGGAGAGGACGCAGGCTGGCTGACCCGCCAGTATCAGCAGTCGCCGCGCTATCCGATTCGCTTCTGGCTTCAGGCCGGACGTTTTGAAAGCCAGGGACCGGACGGCGGGATTTTCCGCAACACCGAGAATTTTGCGCGGGTACTGCATGACAAAGGCTACCGGGCGAGCTTCCATCCGTGGTCCAGCGGTCACGACTATGCGGCCTGGTGCGAAGCGCTGGTGGCCGGAATGCGCGACTTCACTGGCCTAAACCGTGTGCGCAAACCAGCGACGCCAGACGAAGCGGATAATCAGATACTCAATAACGCCAAGCGCCAGAAACCACAGGCAAAACAGCAGGGTATATAGCTGATTCAGATCCGTCAGATGAAAAGTGGTCATCAGTTTTTTCGCCAGTACCAGCCCGAGCGATGGCGCGGGAAGCAGCAGGCAGGAGAGAAACGCCAGCAGCAAAATGCCGCCAGCGCTCATCAGGGATTCGAGCGGATGTTTCATGCAGCGTTAATCTTCTGTTAAAAAGCGGATGGCGCATTGTAAAGCCTGACGCGTGAGGCGGCTACTATGCCGCCCAGATTTCAGTATGCTTTTGCACCAGTCCAATCAGCGAACCGCCGTCGGCGATAAAATCGCGCATTTGCTGCGCCTCGCTCTTGCCCGATTTCAGCGTCAGGGCAATGTCTTCCAGCGCACTCCCGCCACCCAGTTTGTCCGCATAGGGCATCAGCGTGTCCAGCAGGCTGGTGATATCTTCGGCAATACTGCGCTGCTCGCCGGTATGCACATCCGTCAGCACGCCTTCCAGCCCGTAGCGGCACGCCTGAAAACGGTTAAATTTATACAGCAGGTAGTCCCGCTCCTGGTGCTTAAATGGACGCTCCGCCAGCAGCCAGTGGGCAATCGCCTGAATAAATCCGGCGGTATTAACCGCATGGGCGAGCGTCAGCGGCGTATCCATTACCCGCACTTCCACCGTGCCAAAATGCGGACTGGGGCGCACGTCCCAGTGCAAATCTTTGATGCTCTCAATCATGCTGGTATGGCTCAGGCGGCGAAACAGCCCTTCAAACGCCTGCCAGTTGCTCACCCACGGCATCGGGCCGTTGTCGGGAAAGGCAGAAAAAATATTCAGCCGCGAGCAGGCAAAGCGGCTGTCTGCCCCCTGAAGATAAGGCGAGGCGGCATTCAGGGCGATAAAGTGCGGCACAAAGCGCGACAGGCCGTGCAGGAGATAAATCGCATCGTCACCGTTCTGGCAACCCACATGCACATGCTGCCCAAACACCGTCGCCTGCTGGACCAGATAGCCGTAATATTCCAGCGTCTGTTTGTAGCGCTCGCTTTTACACACTTCCTGACGCTGCCAGGTCTGAAACGGATGCGTGCCACCGCCGCAGATTTGCAGGTGGTGCTTTTCCGCCGCGCGCAGAATAATTTGCTGCATCGCTGAGAACTGCGACGCCGCCTGGTGGATATCACGACACACGCCCGTCGCAATCTCCAGCATACTTTCGGTAATGTCGTGCTTGACTTCGCCGGAGGTCACCCCGGCCTTCACGGCATCGATCAGCGTGGAAGAATCCTGGCTGAGATCGTAGCCCGGCGGATTCACCACCTGTAGCTCCAGTTCAATGCCGAGGGTAAAAGGATCGGAGGTATGAAAATCAGGTAAGGGCATAAATCGCCTCATATTAATGTGTTTCGTTAAGTATAGAAGGAGGCGAGAGAGGGCAAGAAAGCAGGGGCGTTTTTCGCGAGAAAGCTCGCAGAAAATGCATTTTCGGACAGGCGGATTTTTCAACGGGATAACGGCGTAGCGAGCGTCGCGTTGGGAAAGATTGCCGCAGGGTTAAAGTGATAATTAATTATGCAGTGAATATCCCCGTACAGAAATTAACAGTCAATATGCTGAACAGGCGGATTAACATTAGCTACTGGCTAAAAAAACTTTCGCCTTATATCTCTGCCGTCATCATTAAAGATATTAATAACACTCTTCATATTAAAATAATCCCTTGCCGCAACAATAACCCTGGCGTTATCAATGGTGCATTCCCGCAACATAATTCCCATCCCCGGTGCAGGAAAATTACCTTCGATAAGCATATACAATATATCGGACTGGTATTTCTCCGTTACGATAATTAATTCTGATTTTATCGGCTGGTTCACAGTTAATTTCGCCAATAGACGAACTGGTACGCATCTTGCCTGTTAATTACGCCACTTATTTAACAGGGAAAATGTGATGCTGATGAACCGTTTCTCCATGCGTAAACGTTATCTTGCTGCGGTAATCGGGGCGATAACGCTTTCAGGTGCTGTGCAGGCGTCAACGCTGCGTATCGCCATGACCGCCGCCGATATTCCCCTGACTTTCGGTCAGCCTGACCAGGGGTATGAGGGCAACCGCTTTACCGGTATTCCCATTTATGACTCCCTGGTTCAATGGGACCTGTCGCAGGGCGAAAAGCCCAGCGGGCTGGTGCCGGGCCTGGCGACGGAATGGCACGTCGATCCGCAGAATCAGACCCGCTGGATCTTTACCCTTCGTCCTGGGGTGAAATTCCATGACGGCACTGAAGTCAACGCCGATGCGATTGTCTGGAACGTCGGCAAAGTGCTGGATAAAAATGCCCCGCAGTATGCACCGGGGCAAATTGGCAACACCCTCTCGCGAATGCCGACCCTCACTGGCGCGGAGAAAATCGATGACCATACCGTCGTGCTTACCACCTCAGAGCCGGACGCGCTTCTTCCTTATAACGTCACTAACCTGTTTATTGTCTCGCCTGGCGCGTGGCAGAAAATCTACGACGCGGTTCCGGCCTCAACCGGCGATACCGCCGCCCGCAGCAAGCAGGCGTGGACGGAATTTGCCGCCCATGCGGTGGGCAGCGGACCGTTTAAAGTTGAAAAGCTGGTGCCGCGCCAGCAGCTCATTCTTGCCAAAAACCCGGACTACTGGAATAAAGATCGCATCCCGCGCGTGGATAAGGTCGTGCTGATCCCGCTGCCGGAGGCCAATGCCCGTACCGCCGCGCTGTTATCGAAACAGGTGGACTGGATCGAAGCGCCCGCGCCGGATGCGGTCGATCAGATCAAAGCCCAGGGCTATAAAATATACGCGAATACCCAGCCGCACATCTGGCCGTGGCAGTTCTCCTTCCTCGAAGGATCGCCATGGAAAGATATCCGCGTGCGCAAAGCGGCTAACCTGTGCCTCAACCGCGCCGAACTGAAAAGCTATCTTGGCGGCTATATGACCGAAGCGACGGGGATTTACGAGGCGGATAACCCCTGGCACGGCAAGCCGACCTTCCAGATCAAATACGATCCCGATACCGCCCGCAAGCTCATGACCGAGGCGGGCTTCAGCAACAGTAAGCCTTTGCACGTAACGGTCGCCACCTCCGCGTCCGGCTCCGGGCAGATGCAGCCGCTGCCGATGAACGAATACATCCAGCAGAGCCTGAAAAGCTGCTTCTTTAATGTCGATATCAAAGTGACCGAGTGGAACACCCTGTTCACCAACTGGCGTCTGGGGGCGAAAGATCCGGCGGCGAAGGGCGTGGATGCAATCAACGTCAGCGCGGCGGTTAACGATCCTTACTTCGGGATGCTGCGCTTTGCGACGGAAAAAGCCTTTCCGCCGGTGGCGACCAACTGGGGCTATTTCTCGACGCCGGAAACCGAAAAGCTGGCGACGGCGGTTAAACATGCCTTCACGCCCGCCGAGCTGGATAAAGCCGCCAGCGAACTGCACGCCGCCATGGTGGACCAGGTGCCGTTCCTGTACGTGGCGCATGACGTCGGCCCGCGCGCCATCTCTCCCGCCGTCACCGGCGTGGTTCAGCCGCAAAGCTGGTTTATTGACTTAAGCCTGGTCAGTAAAAAAGAGTAACCGTTACGAGGAGATCCCATGATCAGCACGCTCTTTTATCGCGTTTTACTTGCCGTTCCGACCATGCTGGGGGTTGCCGTTATCTGCTTTTTGCTGGTGCAGATAGCGCCGGGCGATCCGCTGGTATCGGTCATGCCGCCGGATGCGTCCGAAGCGCTGCGCCAGACGCTGATGCAGGCCTACGGTTTTGATAAACCGCTGCCGATGCAGTTTGCCCACTGGCTGTGGCGGGCGCTGCATGGCGATCTCGGACTCTCTGTCGCTACCGGCAGACCGGTCATTGATGAAGTGATGAACGCGGTCAGCTACTCGCTGCGCCTGGCGCTACTGGCAACGCTGACGGGCTTTGTGCTTGGCAGTTTGTTTGGCTTTGTAGCGGGCTATTTTCGTAACAGTGTGATTGACCGCCTGGCGTCGGTGCTGTCGGTATTTGGCGTCAGCGTTCCGCATTACTGGCTGGGGATGCTGCTGGTGATCGTGTTCTGCGTCAAGCTGGCCCTCCTGCCCGCGACCGGCGGCGGGCCGATTGGCGAGAGCGGCTGGCAGTGGGACTGGGAGCACCTGCAATTTATGCTGCTGCCCGCCATCACGCTATCGGTGATCCCGACCGGGATTATCGCCCGCACGGTGCGCTCGCAGGTGGCGGATATTTTAAGCCAGGAATTTATTGTGGGCCTGCGCGCGCGCGGCCTGAACGAATCGCGCATCTTCCTGCACGTCGTTAAAAATGCTGCGCCTACCGCGCTGGCGGTGATGGGGCTACAGGTCGGTTACCTGATGGGCGGCTCGATTCTGGTGGAAACGGTCTTCTCGTGGCCCGGCACCGGGATGCTGCTCAACACCGCTATCTTCCAGCGCGATTTACCGCTGCTCCAGGGCACGATCTGGGTGCTGGCGCTGTTTTTTGTCCTGCTCAATCTGCTGGTGGATATCCTCCAGACCTCACTCGATCCGCGTATTAAAAGGAGCTGATTATGGTGGACACCGTAACGCCGAAACTGGCCCCGGCTGCCGCACCGTTCGCGGCGACACACGGCTACTGGTATGGCGTGCTGATGCGCCTGCTGCGCGACCCGACGGGCGTGGTGGTCGGCGGCATTATTTTTCTGCTGCTGATGCTGGCACTGTTTGGCCCGTGGCTCATCACCAAAGATCCGTACCAGACCTCCATGTTTATGCGCCTGAAAGCGCCTGGCAGCGAAGGCTTTCCGCTCGGCTCAGACGAACTGGGGCGCGATATGCTCTCGCGGCTCATTCTCGGCACGCGCCTGTCGCTGTTTATGGGCATCGTGCCGGTGGTGCTGGCGTTTTTTATCGGCGGGGCGATTGGCGTCATCGCCGGTTATGCCGGGGGAAAAACCAATACCCTCATCATGCGGACCATCGATGTGTTTTACACCTTTCCGTCGGTGCTGCTGGCGATTGCGCTTTCCGGCGCGATGGGGGCGGGCATCGGCAATGCGCTGCTGTCGCTGACGCTGGTTTTTGTGCCGCAGGTGGCGCGGATTGCCGAAAGCGTCACCGCCCAGGTGCGGCATATGGACTACATTGAGGCCGCGCGCGCCACCGGTGCCAGCCCGCTGACCATTATCCGCGTGCAGGTGCTGGGCAACGTGCTGGGGCCGATTTTTGTCTTCTCTACCGGCCTGATTTCGGTGTGCATGATCCTCGCCTCTGGCCTGTCATTTCTCGGGCTTGGCGTGCGTCCGCCGGAGCCGGAATGGGGGCTGATGCTTAACACGCTGCGCACGGCGATTTATACCCAGCCGTGGGTCGCCGCGCTGCCGGGGGTGATGATTTTTATCACCTCTATTTCCTTCAATATTCTGGCGGACCGCCTGCGCGCCGCAATGGCGATTAAGGAGTAAGCGATGCAACCTTTTGTGAATGTCGATATTGGCGGACCGGCGCAGCCGCTGCTGAAAGTGGATCATCTGGTGAAACACTTTCATTCAGGCACGCGTAAGGGACGCGACGTGGTGCGGGCGGTAGATGACGTCAGCTTTGAGGTGATTAAAGGCGAAACGCTGGGCGTGGTCGGCGAGTCCGGCTGCGGCAAATCCACCACCGCGCGCCTGCTGATGCAACTGCTTAATCAGGACAGCGGCGAGCTGATTTTTGACGGGCTGGAAGTTGGCTCGTCGCGCCTGCCGATGAAGTCTTTTCGCCGTCAGGTGCAGATGGTCTTTCAGGACAGCTACGCTTCGCTGAATCCACGCATGACGATGGAAGAAAGCATCGCCTTCGGTCAGCGGGTTCACGGCGTCAGCCAGAAAGAGGCCAGCGAGTACGCGCGCTATCTGCTGGCGCATGTCGGCCTGGAGCCGGGACGCTTCGCCCATCGCTATCCGCATGCGCTTTCCGGCGGGCAGCGCCAGCGGGTCAACATCGCCCGCGCGCTGGCGATGAAGCCACGGCTGGTGATCCTCGACGAAGCGGTTTCGGCGCTGGATAAATCGGTTGAAGCGCAGGTGCTGCAACTGTTGCAGGATCTCAAACGCACGCTGGATCTGACCTACGTGTTTATCAGCCACGACCTGCATGTGGTGCGCTGGCTGTCGGACCGCATTCTGGTGATGTATCTCGGTGAGGTGGTGGAAGTGGGACCGGCGGAGCAGCTTTTTACCGCCTCGGCGCATCCTTATACTCGCGCGTTGCTAAGCTCCATGCCGTCGATGGACCCGTCCAGCCGCACGCTGGTGTCGCCGCTCTCCGGCGATCCGCCCAGCCCGATTTCGCCGCCTTCCGGCTGCCGGTTTCATACCCGTTGCCCTCATGCAAAAGCAGTCTGCTCACAGGTACATCCCCGGCTGGAAACGGTCGGCCAGGGACACCAGAGCGCCTGCCTCATGGCCCAGCCTGGCTCCGCCTGGCACCGCGACATTACCGTCCAGGAGGTGAGCCATGTTGCCTGAACCTTATGTACATATTCGCGATCTCCAGGTGGAATTTCGCCGCGACGGGCAGACGGTCAATGCCGTCAACGGCGTCTCGTTCGACGTAAAAAAAGGCGAGGTGATGGCGCTGATCGGCGAGTCCGGCTCCGGTAAAAGCGTCACGCTGCGCGCGCTGATGCGCCTGCATCCGCCGAAAAGCGCCGTGCTTTCCGGGACGGTGCAGGTGGGTGAGGAGTCCGTGCTGGACATGAACGCCGCACAGCTACGGCGCTATCGCGGCGCGCGCTGCGCGATGATTTTTCAGGAGCCGCTGCTGGCGTTCGACCCGGTGTACACCGTCGGGCAGCAAATTTGTGAAGGGCTGCGCCGTCACGAAGGATTATCACGCCAGGCCGCGCGGGAGAGGGCGCTGGAAGCGTTGCGTCAGGTACGCATTCCCAGCCCGGAACGGCGGCTGGATGCTTTTCCGCATGAGATGTCCGGCGGGATGCGCCAGCGGGCGATGATTGCGCTGGCGCTCTCCTGTAATCCCCAACTGTTGCTGGCAGACGAACCGACCACCGCGCTGGACGCGACGGTCCAGATCCAGATTTTAATCCTGCTGCGCGAGCAGCAAAAACAGCGCGGCCTGTCGATTATTTTTGTCACCCACGACATCGGCGCGGCGGTGGAAATCGCCGATCGGGTCGCGGTGATGTACGCCGGACGCATCGTTGAGGAAGCACCCATTGAAGAGATCCTCCGGCATCCGCGTCACCCTTACACCCGCGTACTGCTGGGCAGCCGACCGAAAGAGGGTCTGAAGAAGGGCGATGCCCTGCGCTGCATCCCCGGTTCGCCGCCGGATCTTTCCCGCCTGCCGCCGGGCTGCGCCTTTGCCGATCGTTGTCCGCATGCGCAGCCCGTCTGCACGCAGCAGCAGCCGATTATCGAGCAGGCGGGCGAGCGGCATAACGTGAGCTGCCACCGCTGGCGCGAACTGTCGGCGACCGCCACCCAACACTTTGCCACCGCCTGATCCCGAGGAGAAAACCCATGCAGGATGACGTTCGCGCTTTTATGCCTTACCCCGCCGCGCCGGTGCAACACGCCGCCAGCGGGCCGCTTTCCGGTCTGAGCTTTGCCGTGAAGGACCTCTTTGACGTTGCAGGCTACCCCACCGGCGGCGGCAATCCGCATATGCTGGCGCTTTCCGGTATCAAAACCCGCCATGCGCCAGTGGTCCAAACCCTGCTGGATAGCGGCGCGCGCTTTATCGGCAAAACGCACACCAGCGAACTGGCCTACTCAATGAGCGGGCACAATATCCACTACGGCACGCCGCGTAACGGCGCGGCCCACGACCGTATTCCGGGCGGCTCGTCCTCCGGCTCGGCGTCGGCGGTGTCTAACGGGCTGTGCGATTTTGCCCTCGGCACCGACACCGGCGGCTCGGTGCGCACCCCCGCCAGCTATTGCGGACTGTTTGGCCTGCGTCCGACGCACGGCCGCATTTCGCTGGCGGGGTGTCAGCCGCTGTGCGCGACCATGGATACCTGTGGATTTTTTGCCCGCACGCCGGATGTGTTCAACGCCGTCGCCGATTGCCTGCTGGGAGAAGATCGCCCTGCACCCGCCACCGTGCGGCTGGCCTGGCACCCTGGACTGTTCGAACGACTGCCCGCCCACAGCCAGCAGGCGCTGGCGGCAGTCATCGCAGGCTTTGGCGAGATGCGCGAACTGACGGCGACCCTGCCGGATATCGACACCATCTACCTCGCGTTCCGCCAGATTCAGGGCTATGAGGCCTGGCAATCGCAGGGCGCAACCATCGAACGCTACGGCCTGCAACTGGGGCCGGATGTCGGCGAGCGCTTTTTATGGGGCAAGGCGGTCAGCGCAGAGCAGTTTGACCATGCCTGCCAGATACGCGAGCAATTTACCCGCTGGTGGGACGAGCAGTTGGGCGACGCCATTCTGGTGATGCCCACCGTCACCGACGTTGCGCCGCGACTCAGCGCAACGCCGGAAGAAATCGAAACCACGCGGCGCGTTTCCCACGATCTGCTGCTGCTGTCGGTACTGACAAAGCGCCCGCAGGTCACGCTGCCTGTCGCCACGATCGACGGTGTTCCGCTGGGTATCTCATTACTTGGCCCGCGCGGCAGCGACCGCCTGCTGGTCTCGCTGGCGACGCAACTTTATGCAGGAGGAACTTTATGAGTGACATTTTAAGCGCCCTGGCCGCCGACATTCACGCTTCACGCATCAATGGCGACCGTTTATGGGGATCGCTGATGGAACTGGCGACCATTGGCGCGACGCCGAAAGGCGGCTGCTGTCGGCTGACGCTGACCGATTTAGATCGTCAGGGACGGGATCGGGTGATCGGCTGGGCGAAAGACGAAGGGCTGTCCGTCACCGTCGATAAAATCGGCAACGTCTTTATGCGCCGCGAAGGACGCAACCCGTCACTGCCGCCGATCGTCACCGGCAGTCATATTGATACCCAGCCCACCGGCGGAAAATTCGACGGCAACTACGGCGTGCTGGCGGGTCTGGAAGTGATCCGCACCCTTAACGATCTCAACATTGAAACCGAAGCGCCGGTCGAAGTGGTGTTCTGGACCAATGAAGAAGGATCGCGCTTTGTCCCGGTGATGATGGGGTCCGGCGTCTTTGCGGGCGTCTTTCCGCTGGAAACTATCTACGCCGCCACCGATGCCGACGGCAAAACAGTGCATGAGGAGCTGGAGAAGATCGGCTATATCGGCAGCCAGACGCCGGGCGATCATCCCATTGGCGCGTATTTTGAGGCGCATATTGAACAGGGGCCGATTCTGGAAGATGAGGACAAAATCATCGGCGTGGTGCAGGGCGTGCTGGGCATCCGCTGGTATGACTGTATCGTCACCGGGCAGGAGTCGCACGCCGGGCCAACGCCGATGCATCTGCGCCAGGATGCCATGCAGGTCGCCGCGCGGATTATGCAGGAAGTGGTGGCCATTGCGCAGCGCAGCGAGCAGGGGCGCGGCACGGTGGGGATGGTTCAGGTGCATCCTAACAGCCGCAACGTGGTGCCTGGCGAGGTCAAATTCTCGGTGGATATGCGCAACATCAGCGATGAGGCGGTCACGGAGATGGACGTTGCGCTGCGGGCGTATATTGACAGCGTCAGCCGGAAAACGGGAATGTCCATTGCGCTGGAAGAGGTCAGTCATTATCCCGCCGCGCCGTTTCATCCCGACTGCCAGGCGGCAATCAGCCGGGCGGCGGCGCAGCTTGGCTACCCCTCGCGCCCGATTGTTTCCGGGGCCGGGCACGATGCGGTATACGTCAGCTATCTCGCCCCGACCGGGATGATTTTTATTCCCTGTAAAGATGGGATTAGTCATAACGAGATCGAATACGCTTCGCCGGAACACGTTACCGCAGGCGCAAACGTGCTGTTGCAGGTGATTCTGGAGTATGCGCGGGTGGTGTAGCGGGAGGCGCGTCCGGTGAACGTCGGTGGGGGCGTGGGACAGACATTCCCCCACCCAGGAAAACCCGCTACCCCATTCGCATCAACTGCCCTTTCAGCACCTCGACGCCGGGCGCAATCGCCTGTGGGTCAATCGCGTGAAACCCCATCCTGAAGAAGTGATCCGGCGGCGTGTCGCCGAGAAAGTGACGCGCTCCCGGCTCAATCAGCACCCCCGCATGTGCCGCGCGCCACGTCAGTTGCCGGGTGCTGATATGCTCCGGCGTACGCAGCCAGAAGGCGTTGGCGTGCTCGCTCCCCGGCATCATATGGCATTCCGGTAACGCGCTGCGCAGGGCGTCGTGCAGACGATCCCAGCGGCGGGCCGAATCGTCGTGATAGCGGCGTAAATGTGTTTCGTAATGTCCCTGAGCGAGAAAATGCGCCATCTGATACTGAATATTCGTTGGCGGATGACGATACATCAGACGGCGCAGCGCGCGGGCTTCATCAATCAGATCGGGATCGGCGACCATAAAACCCAGCCGCAGCCCTGGCGACAGCGCTTTTGACAGGCTGCTGATATAAACCACCCGCCCGCTGCGATCGCTGGCCTTCAGCGCAGGCTGCGGATTAAGCATAAAATTGCTTTCGGAATCGTAATCATCTTCGATAATCACCGCATCATGGCGCGCGGCGTGAGTCAGTAACTGCTGACGGCGCGCGCGGCTCATCGTGACCCCGGTCGGCACCTGGTGGCCGGGCGTCACGTAGTAATAATCACAAACGCTGTCGTCGAGCACGATGCCTTCGCCGTCAACCGGATGCGGTATCACCGCCGTTTCGCTCAGCAGAAAGGTATTAATCGCCTCGCGGAAACCCGGATCTTCCACCGCCACGCGGGTCTCGCGATTCATCAGCAGGCGGGTCAGCAGGTAAAGCGCATTCTGCGAACCAAGGGTGATGAGAATTTCATCCGGCGCGGCGGCAATCCCCCGCTTCGGTAACACCCGCGTGCGGATCTGCTCAATCAGCATCGGCACATCCTGATCGATATGATCCACCACCCAGTCCGGCTCGCGCACGCCGCCATACAGCCAGCGGGAGGCGGAGCGCCAGGTCGCCAGCGGAAACTGGCGCGTATCGGGCTGACCGTAAATAAATGGGTAGCGGTAGTGCATCCAGCCAGCGGGTTTGAGGATCGACTCCTGCTGGCTGGGCGCAATTTTCATCCGCGTGCTCCAGCATGGTGCATTCTCATCACTCTGCGGTGCGCCTGGCACCACCGTCTGACAGGAGGGATGGTAATCCGGGTTGAGGTAATAGCCGCTGCGTGGACGGCTGACCAGATACCCTTCACTGACCAGGCTTTCAAACACCAGGGCCGTAGTATTACGTGAGACGTGTAGCTGGCCTGCCAGCTGGCGGCAGGAGGGAAGCGGGGTATTGGCAGGAAACAGGCCGCTTAATATCGCGCTAATCAGCGATTCCCGGACCTGCTCCTGCAGACCGCGCTGTGGGTCGAAATCCACATGCATCAGGTGTCGGATCATGCTGCTCTCCTCTGAAATCTGCCTGTAGTCATGCAGCAATATTCATACCATCCCCGCACAGACTGACACAGCGAGGCGGGCAAACTGGCTCTATTCAAATGCGCAAAACGCTCCCTACAGTAAAAACGACTTCAACGTTTACGGATGGCGCTTTAAGTCGGCATATATCTTGCAGAGATATTTTGCGGTGGCTTCAGCGTTCCCGGAATGAATAATCCAGGTACAACACGTGAGGGTGGCAAAATGAGAAAATTAGTTGGCGCATATTATCTGGCAGCCGCGGTGACGATGGCGTTTTCCTGTCACGCGATGGCAGCGGATTTACCGGCGATTGAAAAATCCGGCACCCTGAAAGTGGCGACCGAGGATGATTACGCGCCGTTCAATTTTATGACTAACGGCAAAACCGATGGCTTTAACAAGGATATGCTGGAGGAGTTACGCAAATACGCCAAATTTAATGTCGATCAAAGCATTCTGCCGTGGACCGGATTATTAGCCTCGGTTTCTACCGGGCAATATGATATGGCGCTGACCGGCGCGGTCATTACTGATGAACGCCTTAACGTGTTTAATTTCACCCCGCCGTGGGCTTCCGCCCAGCATTATTTTGTGAAGCGCGCTGGCGATGACTCGTTAAATACCATTGCCGCACTTAGCGGGAAAAAAGTTGGCGTTCAGGCGGGTAGCGCGCTGCTGGCGCGTCTGCCGGAACTGAAGGCGATGCTGGAGAAAACCGGTGGCAAGCTGGGGCCGGTAGTGGAATATCCGTCGTATCCCGAAGCGTATGCGGACCTGGCGAATAAACGCGTTGATTATGTGATTAACGTGGTGATTTCGGTAAACGACCTGGTGAAAGCGAAACCGAAAGTTTTTGCCAAAGGTCTGCCGGTTTCCGGGGCCGGATATATGGCCTGGCCGATCCCCAAAAATTCGCCGGAGCTGCTGGCGTATATGACGAAATTTATTAATCACCTGCGTGAAACCGGCAAGCTGGCGGAGCTACAGAAAAAATGGTTTGGCGAAACCTATGACGATCTGCCGACAGAGCCGATCACCAATGCGGAACAGTTCCACAAATTCGCCGGTCTGTAATACCCGCAACGCAATAAAAACGCAATAAAAAGGAGGGCAACATGGATTCAATGGCATGGCAGTTATTAATTGAAGGCGCATGGACGACCCTCTGGATCTCCTGTGTGGCTATCGCGTCTGGCGTGGTTATTGGCCTGGTCATTGCCTTTATCCGCATGATGAAGCTGCCGGTTATCGATCAGTTGCTGGTGGTGTATATCAGCCTGGCGCGCGCCACGCCGCTGGTTACGCTGGTGCTTTTTCTGTTTCTTTCACTGCCAACGGTTGGCATCAATCTGGATAAAACCGTGGCGGCAATCGTGGCGCTAACCCTCAATACCTCGGCTTTTAATGCTGAAATCTGGCGCAACGCATTTCGTAATTTTCCGCGTGGACAGCGCGAGGCGGCGGAGTCGGTCGGGATGCGCCCGTGGGCCAGATTCCGCTACATTATGCTGCCGCAAATGTGGATCGAAAGCCTGCCCGCGCTGGTAAACGAGATGTCGTTTTTGATTAAAGGCAGCCCGGCGATTGCGGTGATTGGCGTGGTGGATTTAACCCGCGTCACCAATCGTATTTCCTCCGTTACCTATGAGCCGCTGTCACCGATCCTGGCGGCGGCGCTGCTGTATATCATCATTATTGGCCTGCTGCTGAAGCTTCAGGGAATGGCAGAGCGTAAAGCCAAACGTCTGGCGCGATAATTTCAGGAGGAATTATGAATCAATGGGCGATTATCTGGTCAGCACGCGAGAGTTTTATCAACGGCCTGCTGGCAACGCTGGAGCTTTTTATTGTCGCGGCGCTGGCAGGGTTGCTGATTGGCGTACTGTTGACCTATATCCAGGAATATCAATACAAGGTCGTTAACCGTCTGATTATTGCTTTTGTCAGCCTGATGCGCGCGGTGCCATTTTTAATTCTTGCCTATCTCCTTTATTACGGATTGCCGCAGGTTGGCATCAGCATGGAAGCCTGGACGGCGGGAATGCTGGCGCTGATTATTTATCATGGGGCGTATTTCTTTGAGATTTTACGCAGCCAGCGGCGGATATTTTCTGCGGGGTATGTTGAAGCGGCTGTAGCCCAGGGATTTTCCCGCTACAACGTTTTCCGGCGGATTATTCTGCCCAATATTTTTTCTTCCGCGCTGCCGCTGTTGGGTAATCAACTGATTATCTGCCTGAAAGACACTGCCTTCCTGTGCATTATCACTGTGCAGGAGATCACCGCGGCGGCAAATAGCGTGCAGGCCACCTGGTTTATTCCGTTTAATGCTTTTATTGTCGCCATTGCGCTGTACTGGGGCATTAGCATTCTGCTGGAGCTGCTGATCAAGCGGCTGAGTTTATATGGCGCGAAAAGAGGAGTCACCCATGCCTGAAACCACGGCGGTAAGCGTAAAAAACGTCTCCAAGCAGTTCGATAATATTGAGGTACTGCGCGATATCAATCTGACGGTGGAGAAGGGAACGGTGGTCAGCATCCTCGGCTCATCCGGTTCCGGGAAGTCAACGCTGCTGCGCTGTATGAACTGGCTGGAGCAGCCGGATCGCGGCGAGATCCGCATTAGCGGGCAGCGTATCGGCGTGGACGAGGCATCGGGGAAAAGTATGTCGCATCGTGAACTGTCGCACATCCGCGCTCGGGTAGGGATGGTGTTTCAGAGCTTTAATCTCTGGCCGCATCTGACGGTGCAGCAAAACGTCAGCGAAGCGCTGCTGCATGTGAAAGGCATGAAGCGCGCCGAGGCGAATGAAATCGCCCTGCGCCAGCTGGAAAAAGTCGGCATGGCGCATAAGGCCGACGCCTGGCCAATTACCCTTTCCGGCGGGCAAAAACAGCGGGTGGCAATTGCCCGCTCGCTGGCAATGTCGCCGGAAGTGATCCTGTTTGATGAGCCGACGTCAGCGCTCGATCCTGAACTGGTGAATGAGGTACTGGGGGTGATGAAAGGGCTTGCCGCCGAGGGGTATACGATGGTGGTGGTAACGCACGAGATGGAGTTTGCCCGCCAGGTGTCTGACGAGGTGGTTTTTCTGGAGAAGGGGCTGCTGATTGAGAAAGCGCCGCCGGAGAAGTTTTTTAGTCAGCCGGATTCAGAGCGGGTGAGGCGGTTTTTGCAGAATTGTCGGTGAAGAGGGATGTCGTTTGCCGTAACGGGTGGATACATGTGGCGTGGGCGGTAATTCCGTTCACTTTGCTTTCCTGGGATCGACGGGGTTGCCGCGTCGGTGAACGTGCCAGGGCGGCTCAGTCGCCGCCGCCCTGGCGACCCCGGCTCCCGGCACGTAAATCGCCGCTGCGCGGTTCCCTCGTCTTATTCCCTCCGGCTTCGGGTCGGGCGCGAGCTTTACATCCTGTAAAGCACACGCCCTCGACGCGCGTCCATGCGCGTCGCCCCGGCCTCCAGGAAACGACTCGGCGATTGACAGCCGGACATGTCCGCGCTGGGAGTGGGTGTGTTTTTTTTGGATGTGTCTGGCGCTGGAAGTGGGGTCATAGCCAGCAATGTTTTTGCGACTTTCAGCCGGAAAAGTCTGCGCTGTGAGTGGGTGTGTTTTTTTGGATGTGTCTGGCGCTGGAGGTGGGGTCATAGCCAGCAATGGCTTTGTGACTTTCAGCCGGAAAAGTCTGCGCTGGGCGTGGGTGTGTTTTTTGGGATGTGTCTGGCGCTGGACGTGGGGTCATAGCCAGCAATGTTTTTGCGACTTTCAGCCGGAAAAGTCTGCGCTGGGAGTGGATGTGTTTTTTAGGGCGTTTTTGGCGCTGGAAGTGGGGATTGGTTGAACACTTCCAATCGGATAAAACCCGCGCACCGCGCACATAGCCTGAAATTTTTTTCAGGCTTTTTTATGGCGCGATAGCGGGGGGATTTCGTCAGAAAAGATGCTGGTTTTCAGTCGCGATCGATGGCAAATGGTTGCCACGCCTGGCGCACGGGCATCACTTCCACGCGGTTGATATTCATATGATCCGGCAGCGTCGCGATATAAAACATTTGATCGGCAATGTCGACGGCGCTTAGCGGCGTGGTTCCCTGATACAGTTTATCCGAAGCGGCCTGGTCGCCTTTGGTGCGTACCAGCGTGAATTCCGTTTCCGCGATCCCCGGCGCGAGATCCGTTACCCGCACGCCGGTGCCTAATAAATCGCAGCGCAGGTTATAGCTGAACTGCTTCACAAAAGCTTTACTGGCACCGTAGACATGACTGCCAGGGTAGGGCCATTGCCCGGCGATGGAGCCAACGTTGATCATCGTGGCACCCGTACCGTGGCGGATAAGCGCGGGCAGGACGGCGTGCGCGACGTTGACCAGCCCGGTGATATTGGTGTCGATCATCGTTTGCCAGTCCTCCAGCGCCACCTGCTGGGCGGGTTGGGGAGCCAGCGCCAGACCCGCGTTGTTAATCAGCGTGGTGATATCGGCAAACGCGGAGGGCAGAGACACTACCGCCGCCTGCACCGCCGCGCTGTCGCGCACGTCCAGTTCAATAATATGGACCGGAACCTGCTGCGCCAGCCGCTCCTTGAGCGCTTCCAGCCGCGCCAGGCGACGACCGCTCAGAATCAACGACCAGCCCGCTGCGGCAAACGTCTGCGCCGCCGCCTCGCCAAAACCGGACGTTGCGCCAGTAATAAAAACAACCTTATTTACAGCCATGCTCTTCTCCAGTGCCGGGGGATAACCGCCACTATAAAAACCCCGCCGGACCGACAACAGAGCCAGTCGTCAGATTATGTTGTGACACTTGTGTCACAACTTTTTAACCGGACTGGCTCTACCTCGTGCCAGAGCGAGCAGTGATGATGAAAACATCAATCACACCAGACAGAGGGGCAGAGCATGAAACTGGCACTTCAGGACGAAACGGGTATCACCAACGACGATGTCCGTCAGTTGGATCGCGCTTATGTTTTTCATTCATGGTCCATGCAGGGCAACCTTAACCCGCTGGTCATCGCCGGGGCGCAGGGCTGCGAACTGTGGGATTATGAAGGCAATAGCTGGCTGGATTTCAGCAGCCAGCTGGTCAACGTTAACATTGGCTATCAGCACCCGCGCGTACTGGCGGCGATGAAGGCGCAGCTTGATGAACTGGTGACGATTGCACCCGCCACCGCTAACCTGGCGCGCGGCGAAGCGGCGAAGCGGATTGTGGAACTGGCCCCGGAAGGGTTCAGCAAAGTGTTTTTCACCAACGCCGGGGCCGACGCCAACGAGAACGCCATCCGCATGGCGCGGATGTATACCGGGCGCGATAAAATTCTTTCCGCTTACCGCTCTTATCATGGCAACACCGGCAGCGCGATTGCCGCCACCGGCGACTGGCGGCGAGTACCGAATGAGTTTTCGCGCGGGCACGTCCATTTCTTCAACCCGTATCTTTATCGCAGCGAATTTAACGCCAGCAATGAGCAGGAAGAATGCACGCGCGCGCTGGCGCATCTGCGGCGGATGATTGAGTGCGAAGGGCCAAAGGCCATCGCCGCCATTTTGCTGGAGTCGATTCCCGGCACGGCGGGCGTACTGGTCCCTCCGGCGGGCTATATGCAGGGCGTGCGGGCGCTGGCCGATGAGTTCGGCATCATACTGATCCTTGATGAAGTGATGGCCGGATTCGGTCGTACCGGAAGCTGGTTTGCTTTTGAGCAGGACGGTATCGTCCCGGATCTAATCACCTTTGCGAAAGGGGTGAACGCGGGCTATGCCCCTGCGGGCGGCGTACTGATTAGCGAGCCGATCGCCCATTATTTTGACGACCACTTTTTTGCCGGGGGGCTGACCTATTCCGGGCATCCGCTGGCGATGGCGGCGATTGTTGCCACCATTGATGCCATGAAGGAGGAAAAAGTGGTGGAGAACGCGGCATTCACCGGCGATCAGATATTGCGTCCGGGTCTGGAGGCGCTGGCGGCAAAACACCCGCTGATAGGTGATGTGCGCGGGCGCGGCGTTTTTCAGGCGCTGGAACTGGTGACCGATCGGCAGAGTAAAACGGCAGTCGCGGCAGCGGATATGGCAGCGATCAAAAGCGCGTTAACTGAGGCGGGAGTGCTGAGTTTTGTGGTCGAAAACCGCATTCACGTGGTGCCACCCTGTACCATCAGCACGGCACAGGTTCAGCAGGGGTTAGCGATTTTTGACCGCGTGCTGGGACAGTTTGGCGGGCTGGTGAAATAGGGAATTGCTGGGGACGGAGAGGGGGGGAAGCCTGACGTAAGCGGTTGGGGCGTGCTTTCCCCCCTCTCCCTAACCCTCTCCCTCAAGGGAGAGGGAACTGCCCGAGCGCGGGGTGACGTCCGGCGTCGGTTTCCCCCCTCTCCCCCGGGGAGAGGGCCGGGG